>CAVTSP010000025.1:0-302487 GCA_963737375.1 uncultured Actinomycetota bacterium | reverse complement strand
AACGGCCGGTACCAGCGTGAGGGCCACGGCGACCGTGACGAGCAGGCCGACGGCACAGGGGGTCCCCATCGTCTGGAAATAGGGCATCCGAGTAACGCTCAAGCAGAAGATCGCACCCGCGATCGTCAACCCGGAGGCCAACACAACGGGAGCAACCCCTCGGTATGTGGTGTAGTAGGCCGATTCCGGATCCTCGCCGGCCTGACGGGCCTCCTGATATCGGCCAAGAAAGAATATTCCGTAGTCCGTTCCTGCTGCCATCGCAAGGGACATCAGCAGATTTGTGGCAAACGTCGACAGCACGAGCATGTTGTTGTGCCCGAGAAACGCCACGACTCCTCGCGCCATCTCGACTTCGATCCCGACCGTCAGCAACAGCAGAATGACGGTGATGATCGAACGGTAGACAACCAGCAGAATCACGAAGATCACTACGCCGGTGACAGCGGTGATCTTCAAAATCGAGTCGTTGCCGCTGCGCTGCATATCCGAAACCAGCGGCGCCGCGCCGGTGAGGTAGACGCTGAGTCCAGGAGGCGTCGGCGTCCGGTGCACGATATTCCGGACCGCCGCCACGGACTCGTCACCCAGAGCCGTACCTTGGTTGCCCGCCAGGTTCACTTGCAGATACACGGATTTTTGATCTGGGCTCTGCGCGCCCGCCGCGGTCAGCCGATCGCCCCAATAATCCTGCACATGCTGCACATGTCTCGGATCGTCTCGTAACTCACGGACCAGGCCGGCGTAGTACGTTCTCGCGTCGTCCCCGAGCGGCTGCTGTCCTTCCAGCACGATCATCGCGGAGCTGTCTGAGTCGGATTCTTTGAAGTCTTTGCCCATTTGCGTCATGGCTTGAACCGACGGGGCTTCTTTGGGACTCAGCGATACCGCATGGTCTCGCCCGACCGTCTCAAGGAGCGGAACTCCCACAGTCACAAGCACAGTCAGCGCCACCCACGCCAGGATGACGAGGATCGACAGCCTGCGGATCGCTCGCGCGATAACGGACGGCTGCGAGCGCTCGGTGCTTACGTGGCCTGGGCCAGGCATCATGCCTAGAACGATCTGCCGGTGAGAGTTGCCCCCGGCGTAGCACCGTTGCCAACTGGATGACCGTTACTCACCGCCGGATCGCGCAACAATAAGGCACGAACCAACGGTCGGGGGCCGACTGGCCGAAGCATGGTGCTGGCGGGTCGCGAACGGACCCTTTGCGGCCACCAGAACCAGCGTCCCAGTAGCGCGGCGATCGACGGCGTCATGAAGGCACGCACAACCAAAGTGTCGAATAACAGACCGAGGCCGATGGTGGTGCCCAACTGAGCGACGGTGACCAAGTCGCTGACCGCCATCGACGCCATGGTGAACGCGAAGACCAGGCCCGCATTCGTGACGACCTTGCCGGTGCCACCCATCGCACGAATAATGCCGGTTTTAATGCCGGCGTCGAGCTCCTCTTTCATTCGGGATACCAGCAGCAAATTGTAGTCAGACCCCACTGCCAACAGAACGATGACCGACATAGCCAGCACTGCAAAGTGCAGCTGTATGCCGAGGAGATACTGCCACACCAGAACTGCCAGTCCGAAAGACGAGCCCAGCGAAAGCGCGACCGTACCCACAATCACCAGGGCGGCGACAGAACTTCGCGTCATAATCAGCATGACGGTGAAAATAAGGCAGAGTGCGGCAATTCCCGCGATCAGGAGGTCCCATTTGGATCCGTCGACCATGTCCTTCAGCATCGCCGAGGTGCCGGTGAGGTAGATTTTGGCGTTTTCGAGCGGGGTGCCCTTGAGAGCTTCCTCAGCCGCCGTTTTCATTGGCTCGACCCGTGAAATGCCCTGGGGCGTCGCAGGATCGCCACTTTGGGTGATGAACATCCGGACGGCCTTCCCGTCCGGCGACAGGAATATTTTCAGCACCCGTTTGAAGTCTGAGTTTTTGAAAACCTCCGGAGGCACGTAAAACGAGTCGTCGTTTTTCGCGGTGTCGAAGGCCTTTCCCATGGCCGTCGGATCGTTACTCGAGTCGTCCATCTGACCGAAGATCCCGGACATGCTGCTGTGCATGGTCAGCAGCATGGTCCGCATGCCTTGCATGATCTGGATCATCTCCGGAAACTGGCTGAGCAGCTGCGGCATGAGCACGTCGATTTTGTCGAGGTCCTTTACCAGATCGCCCAGTTTGTCGCTGACGTCGTCGACACCGTCGATTGAATCGAAGATGGATCTCAGCGAATAGCAAATGGGAATGCCGGAACAATGTTTGTCCCAGTAGAAATAGCTGCGGATCGGCCGCCAGAAGTCTTCGAAGTCCGCGATATGGTCACGCAACTCATACGTGATGGCCGCCATGTCGTGCGTTTCGCCGACCATATGGTGGGTGGTGCTCGCGAGGTCCTGCATCAGGGCGTACATGCGCTGCATGATCGCGATCGTTTCGCCCAGTTCGTCAGCCTGCTTGAGCATGTCATTCATGCGGTCTTTCTGGAAGGCCATATTTTGCAGCATGGCGGCCTGCTGCATGCTCAGCAGGAATGGGATACTCGCATGCTGCAGCGGGGCGCCTGTGGGCCGGGTAATCGACTGCACATTCGCAACGCCTTGAACCGCGAAGACGGCTTTCGCTAGTTTTTCCAAAACCAGGAAGTCCGCCGAATTGCGTAGGTCGTGGTTGGCCTCCACGAGAAGAATCTCCGGCGCCATGATCCGTGATGCGGGAAAATGTCGCGCCACGGCCGCATATCCCAGGTTGGCGGGGATGTTTTGGGGGATATATTTCTGGTCGCTGTAGCCGGGTTTGTATCCGGGCAACGTCAATAGCCCGATAAGCGCGACCGCTATTGTCACGGCCAGTATTGGGGCAGGCCAGCGGACGATCGCCGTCCCTACCCGCCGCCAACCACGGAACTTGATCGCACGCTTGCGGTCGAACAGCCCAAAGCGGCCGCCAAGCGCGATCATCGCCGGAGTCAAGGTGACCGCCACAGCAACTGCCACCAATATTCCCACCGCGCACGGCACGCCCAGCGGCTGAAAATAAGGCAGCCGGGTGAAGCGGAGGCAGAAAAGCGCCCCGGCGATCGTCACGCCAGAAGCCAAGACAACGGGCGCAACCCCGCGGTATGTGGTGTAGTAAGCCGTTTCCCGATCCTCGCCGGCTTGGCGCGCCTCTTGATACCGCCCGGTGAAGAATATCGCGTAGTCGGTTCCAGCCGCTATCACGATCGCCACCAGCAGATTAACGACGTAAGTGGAGAGACCAACGATTTGGTGATAGCCCAGAAACGCGACAATTCCACGCGCCACCTGTAGCTCGATCCACACCATCAGCAATAAAAGAATGACGGTAACGATCGAACGGTAGATGAAGAGCAACATAATGAAGATCACGGCGAGGCTTACCACGGTTACCAACAGGACCGTTTTTTCGCCACTGCGACCCATATCCGAAGCGATCGCCGCCGAGCCAGTGACAAAAGCCTCGATCCCGGGGGGCGTTGGCGTTCGTGCCACGATGTCCCGCACAGCCTCGGCCGATTCATTCGCCTGCGCCGAACCCAGGTGACCGACGAGATCCAACTGAACGTAGGCGGCCTTCCCATCGGCGCTTTGCGCGGCACCCGCTGTCAGCGGATCGCCCCAGAAGTTCTGAACGTGCTGAACGTGTTTCGCGTCACCTTCAAACTGAGTAACCAACCGGTTGTAATACCGGTGAGCGGCGTCGGCCAGGGGTTGCTGGCCCTCCAGGACGACCATCAGCGCAGTCTCGGAATTGGCTTCTTTGAAGTCCTTGACCATGTGCTCCGCCGCCGCGAACGACGGCGCGTCACTGGGAATCAGCGATACGGCACGCTCTCTCTCGACCTGCTCCAGCGAGGGAATGCCGATGCTCACCAAGACCGTGATCGCCAACCATGCCAACACGATCGGCACCGACAGCCGGCGGATCGTCCGCGCGATAATTGGTCGGCTGTTGTGCAGCTGATGGTCGCTCATGAGGCCTTCAGTGCGCAGGACGTGAACGCGCTCGTTTCGTGCGTGATCTTCTCCGCCTTCACCACGCCGTCGACCACGATGCGACACCCGATCTCATCACTGTCGCCCTGTGCCACCACGCTCCCCACGGCCGATGCCTCGGTCATTGCGAACGTCAACGACCACGGCAAGCGCGCACCCTCGACCCGCTTCGGGTCGGCATTGACATCGAAATAGCTAATTTTCGCGACAGTTCCCGGGGGCCCAAAAATTTCGTACGTCAAGTGTTTGGGATCGAAAGGCTTCGCGTCGCCGATCTGGCTATCGGCATAGGTGGGGCCCTTTTCGGAACCGAAGATGCCGTGCAACCGCGCCACGGTCAATCCTCCGCCACCAATCACCACGAAAATCAACAACGGAATCCACAGCTGCCGCAGAATTTTCGAAATCGTGAATCGCCGATTCCGATGACGCTTCCGATTCGTTTGAGGAGCGCGTGAAGGTTGCCGAGGGCCTCGCGGATCAGTAAGTCCGTGACCCGGCTGTTGGTCAACGTCGGGGAGGTCCGCTATGGGAAAGTTGGACCAGGCCTCCGCAACGTGCACGTCGCGTACACCGGGTTCGACCACCACACCTAACCTTCCACCCGCTGACGAAGACGAACATCGTCGGCCAACGGGTTTTTGCTCTTCGGTTCTGCAGACCGCGTAGTTCGACACGAGTCGAACAGCTCCAAACCATACTCAAGGCCGCCGGGGTCGATCCAGGGTTTCGGAAAAATCGATTGCCTCCACGGTCGGTTTGTCCGGACTCTCGGCACAGCTCGCCGCCAGCGGCGGGGCGTTCCGGCGCACCCTTACTATGCACGCGTGCTATAGGGTGATCCGCTATGGCTGCTCTTGACGACGCAGAGCGGGTGCTACCAGAGTGGACGGTGTCGCCGGCCATCGAGCCGACCACGCAAGACGGCGGCAGCAAGCATGTGCTGAATCGCCAGCTCGTCGCCGTCGCGGTCGCGATCGGCGGCATGCAGCTGATGGCGGCGATGGATGGCCCCGTCGCAGTGTTCGCGCTTCCGAAGATCCAGAACGAGCTGGGCTTGTCCGATGCCGGTCGCACCTGGGTGATCACCGCCTACGGGCTGACCTTTGGGGGCCTGATCTTGTTGGGCGGCCGCCTCGGTGACACCTTCGGCCGCAAGCGCACCTTGATCGCCGGGGTCGCGCTGTTCACCCTCGCCTCGGCCATCTGCGGCGTCGCCTGGGATGGCGGCGCGCTCGTCGTGGCCCGACTGTTGCACGGCGCGGCCGCCGCGATCGTGGTGCCGACCTGTATGGCGCTGGTGGCGACCACGTTCCCGAAGGGGCCGGCACGCAATACCGCGGCGGCGGTGTTCGGCGCGATGGGCGCTGTCGGCGCAGTGCTGGGCCTGGTGGTGGGTGGGGCGCTCACCGGGGTGTCGTGGCGGCTCGCGTTCTTGGTGAACGTACCGATCGGTCTGCTGGTGATCTACCTTGCCCGCACCATGCTGTCCGAAACCCAGAAGGAGCGGACGAAACTCGACGCCACAGGAGCGGTGCTGGCGACATTGATCTGTACGGCAACGGTTTTCGGCATGGCGACGGGCCCGGAGCGGGGTTGGCTGTCCCCCACCATGATCGCGACAGGTCTTGTGGTCGTCACCGCCTTCGTGGCATTTCTCGTGGTGGAGCGGACAGCCGAGAACCCCATCGTGCCGCTCAGCCTGTTCGTCGATCGCAACCGGTTGGCCACGTTCGCGGCCATGTTCTTGGTTCGTGGGATCGGCTTCACCATGACCGTGCTGCTCGCCATATACGTGCAGACCATCATGGGCTACAGCCCGCTGCGAGCGGCTGTCGGCTTCATCCCCTTCGCGATCGCGATGGCGATCGGCACCGCCGCGTCGTCGCGGCTGGTGACGCGATTCTCGCCGCGGGCGATGGTGATCGCCGGCGGCATCGTGGTGCTGGGCGCCACGCTGTACTGCTCGAGGCTCAACGGCGGCATCCCCTACTTTCCGAACCTGGTGCTGCCGATCGTCGTTGGCGCTGTCGGCCTCGGCGTTATCGGCGTCCCGCTTGCGTTGTCGCTGTTCGCAAGCGTCGACGTCGACCGCATCGGGCCCGCCTCGGCGGTCTCGGTGATGCTGCAGAACCTCGGCGGCCCAGTGGTGCTGGTCGCCGTCCAAGTCGTCGTCACGTCACACACACTGCAACTGGGCGGCACCACAGGGCCGGTGAAAGCCATGAACGCCGCCCAGCTGCAGGCGTTGGACCACGGCTACACTTTCGGCCTGCTATGCCTGGCCGGGGTTGTCGTTGCGCTCTGCGGAGTGGCAGTACTCATCCACTACACCGCGGAGCAAGTAGCGCATGCGCAGACGGTCAAGCAATCAACTGGCGCCGTGGATATTTAGCTCAAGCTGCATGGACACAATTCGTCATTCGACCTTCCCAATCAAGTCGAACTCGGCTAGCGCCTGTGCAGCCACCTGGCGCAAAGCGGGCTTTGTGTTCTCGGCGCCCGGTTGATAGGCGAGGACGTGGATGACCACCCGGCCGGGAATCCGAAAAGACAGCAGCTGCATTTGCCCGCCGATTCGCTCGAGCCACCCTCTCGTTACGCACTGCCGTGTCCCTCGCGCGTAGGAGTACTCGGCGTCAGTGCCATCGAGACGGTTTACCACCGCGCCGACGTCGCCGAGATTAGAACAAACCACCGGACGATCCGGGTCGGCGAACGATTGATTGACCGCCCATTTCCACGTCCATTTCGGCATGAACGGGGTCAGCGATTCGAGATGCGATGAAACGTGTGGCGTTTCCCGCCACACCTTCAGCGCCTGCTTGACGGCCGCACGCGTATCACGCAGATCCTTGGTCACCTCGGTCGGATCGACCTGGATGCGAGCAAGCGACACCGCGACCGCACGCGTATCGCCTTCGGTCCGATCGCTCATGACGAGTTGCACCGTGACGGCGCCGTCATCATCATGCTGATGGCCCATTCGCTCGCCAAGTTTGGCGGCCAACCCAGCGATCAGCGTGTTAGCGGTTCCGCCAAGAGACTCCGCTCGGGCATCGAAGACGTCGACATCGACGTAGATCGTGATTCCCGGCACGACGACAGGCTCATCGCCACCGCCTGCGGTGACGGCTGGTCGCGATGCCGGCGATCGAGCGCCCTCGGGCCGGACGGCGCGGACCTGTTTTGGCGCGGCGGCAAGGGCCCGGGCAACCCCGGGCGCGTCCCGGGCCGTCCGGCAAAGATCCTCGATCACCGCACGCAGTGGAGTGCGTGAACGCGCCGGCAGGTAGCCAAGATCGCGGATGCTGCCCTGAAGCGCATCAACCAGCGCGATGGCGAGGCCGATGCCGTCCAGGAGATAGTGGGACGCCACCAGGCTGACCGCGGTCGAGCCGTCAGTCAGCGGAAGAGTGGCGAGATGCCAGCCGGGACCCCATTGCGGATCGGCGGCCAGTTGTGAGCGTTCGTCAGCCCAGTCGCTGAGTTCAGCGCGTGGACGGGCGCACTTAGCGATATCGATGTCTGGCGGCCCTGGATCTAAGACCCACCGATGCCGGGCGAACGGCAGCGGCGAACGCTCGATGCGCCGCCCCAACAATCCGCGACCGAGGTTGTGGTGAAAACGCCTCAGGCTATCCCAGTCGATGGCGTGCTCATACAGCCAGACGATCTGCATGACATCCTTCTGGCCGACGGCGCGATGCCCTGCAAAGAAGGCTTGATCCACCAGCGCGAGCCGATCATCCTGCCGGACAACATTCTTCGATGCGGAGCTATTCAAGGATGCACGCTCGCGGCGTATCCGGACTGGCACTGGACACCCTCCAAGGACGTCGATCGATTCGCCTGTACCGCCCGAGACGGCTCGGCCATTGACAGCGTCAGGCCAATTAATCACATGTAGAGTAGCCGACGCCATGACCACCAGCGGACGCATTGCAGCGAAGCCCGTCGCTCTGTTTGTGCTGGGTTTCGGCCGGTCCGGCACGTCGGCACTCACCCGCGTGATCTCGCTGTGTGGTGCTGCGCTCCCTGCCGGATTGCTAGGTGCCACTTCGGAGAATCCGCGCGGCTGCTGGGAGCCGCGCGCCGCCATCCACCTCAACGAAACGATCCTGCGCCGCCACGGCCGCTCCGCGTACGACCTGACGTTGGGCATGGAGACGGGTGCGTTCGACGCCAAGGAGAACGCCGGCTACGTCGAAAAGATCACAGCGTTTCTGACCACGTTGCCGGACGCGCCGCTGGTGGTCATCAAGGAACCGAAAATAACGACGGTGTCCGGCATCTGGTTCGAGGCCGCACGTCAGGCCGGATTCGACGTCGCGGCCGTGGTTGCGGTGCGCCACCCGCACGAGGTCATCGGATCGCTTGAAAAGCGCGCCTCCAGGCAGAATTACGTCCAAGCGTCGCCGGCGCTCACAAGTGCGTGGTGGCTGAAATACACTCTGCTCGCCGAGAAGGACACCCGCCGTGTGCCGCGGGTGTTCGTCGAATACGCCAACCTCATTGAAGACTGGCGCCGGGAGGTAAAGCGGATTTCTACTGCCCTCGAGATCGATCTCAGCACCCGCGATGAGGGCACAATCGACGAGTTTCTCACCCCAGATCTGCGGCACCACCGAAACGGCGGACCGGTGCCTGAGCCATTCGGCACGGACTGGATGTCCGTGGTCTACGAAGCGCTGGGTGCGGCCGCGCGGGACGAGCCCTGCGATGAGTCTGCGATGGATCGCGTTTTCGAAGCGTATCGGGCGAGCGAACACGGTTTCCGGACAGCGTTCGAGGATTCCCGCCGCTACCTGAGGCTTAACCGGCTCATGCCGCCGCCCCTCGTGAAGCTGGCCCTCGAGGTACTCGCAGTGGCTCACCGGCGCCGTGGGACTTGGGCCTGAGAAGCCACGATCACGCGATGAAGTTCGTGCTGGCGTTCTACGGAACCCGCGGCGATGTCGAGCCCGGCGTCGCCGTCGGTCGCGAGCTGCTGCGCCGAGGGCACGAAGTGCGGATGGCTGTCCCGCCTGACCTGATCGGTTTCGCCGAAGCGGCCGGGCTCGCCGCGGTCGCCTACGGGCCGGCCATCCAGGAGTGGCTGGAGGCGACGCGCAACTTCTGGGCGTATTTCTTCCGCAACTTCTGGCGGATCCGGGATGTGAAGCAGTACTTTCGCGAATCTCGGGAGCCCGGCACGCGCCATTGGGCGGACATGAGCACGATGCTGACCGCGTTGGCGGACGGCGCCGACCTGCTGGTCACCGGCATGAGCTACCAGGAACTCGCCGCAAACGTCGCAGAGTTTCGCCACGTTCCGTTGGCCACGCTGCTCTGGTTTCCGATTCGGGTCAATGGCCATCTCATCCCGACGCTGCCGGCGCCGATGCTTCGCTCGGCGATGACGATGTACGAGTGGCTGGTGTGGCGCGGCGTGAAAAAGGTCGAGGACGCACAGCGCCGTGAGCTCGGCCTACCTAAGGCGACCGGGCCCGCGCCGCGACGGATCGCAGAACGGGGATCGCTGGAAGTCCAGGCCTACGACGAGGTGTGCTTTCCCGGGCTGACAGCCGAATGGGCGAAGTGGGACGGACATCGGCCCTTCGTCGGCACGCTGACGATGGAGTCGCCGACCGACGCCGACGACGAGGTCGCGTCGTGGATTGCAGCTGGGAGACCGCCGATTTGCTTCGGGTTTGGCAGCATCCCGGTCGCATCGCCCACCGCCATGATCGCCATGATCGCCGCGGCCTGCGCCCAATTGGGCGAGCGGGCGCTGGTGTGCGCCGCGGCAACCGACTTCAGCAACGTCCCCCACTTCGATCACGTCAAGGTGGTCGGCACGATGAATTACGCGACGGTCTTTCCCGCCTGCCGCGCGGTCGTGCACCACGGTGGCGCGGGAACCACCGCGGCAGGCCTGCGCGCTGGGGTGCCTACGTTGATCCTCTGGATGGCCGACGTACAGCTGGTATGGGGAGCCGCGGTCAAACGCCTGAAAGTGGGCACCGCCCGGCGCTTTTCGACCACTACCGAGAAGTCGCTCGTCGCAGACCTTCGCACCATCCTCACCCCGCAATACTTCGCCCGGGCCCGCGAGGTCGCAGCCCGGATGACCAAATCCGCCGAAAGTGTTGCGACCGCCGCCGATCGCGTGGAAGATTTCGCCCGCTTGCGGCGGGTTGGCTGATCGACGATGGCGGGCTGCCGGATTCCTGTTCAACACCCGTCTAACTACCCGTATCATCTGTACCCGTGATCGAGCTCAATGACGTTGCCAAGACGTTCGACGGGACGATCCATGCGTTGCAGGGCGTCACGTACACAGTCCCCACTGGATCGATCTGTGCCCTGCTCGGCCATAACGGCGCCGGCAAGACGACCACGATCAAGATCCTGTCTACGTTGTTGCGGCCCAGCTCTGGCCAGGCAATTGTGGCCGGGTACGACGTCGTCCGACACCCCGCAGAGGTTCGCGCAAACATCGGAACCACTGGACAGCTCGCTGCGCTCGATTGGCAACTGACCGGGCGAGAGAACCTGGTGCTGTTCGGACGACTGCGGGGGATGCGGCGCAAGCATGCGCAACTACGAGCCGATGCTCTGATCGAGCAGTTCGACATGGCGCACGCCGCTGACCGGCGGGTGGGCACCTACTCGGTCGGCATGCGACGCCGCATCGACATCGCCGCCGCGCTGGTGGTGCCGCCGAAAGTGCTGTTCCTCGATGAGCCGACAACCGGGTTGGATCCGCGCAGTCGCCGCGACGTGTGGGATCTGGTGTCATCTTTGTCGGCCCAGGGCGTCACAGTCCTCCTTACGACGCAGTATCTCGAAGAAGCCGATGTGCTCAGCGATTCGATCGTGGTCATCAACGAAGGTCGCGTTATCGCCAGTGGAACCGCGGAAGAACTCAAGAGCCGCGTCAGATTCAGCTACTGCACGGTGAGTCCGGCCAATCCTTCCGACCTGTCCAGAATTTTCGACGTGGTCGCCGACCTCGAGAGCGCCCAAGCCGATCGCGAGGCGAACACTGTCTCCGTCCTGGCGTCTGATGGCGTTGCGACGCTCGCAGAGGTATTTCGCCGGGTCGATCAGCTTGGGGTCGAACTGCTCGACATATCGCTGCGCAAGCCATCTCTGGACGAGGCCTTCCTGCACCTCACCGGAAGTGTCACGGCGTGACCGCAGTAGCCGCGCTGACAGAGCGCATGGTGCTGGGGGCGCTGCGCGACGATCTTCCGTTCGCGATCCTGGCGCCCGCCGGCAACTTCGTCGTCTTCAACTTCGGACTGCGCAATGTGATCGACACCGGTCAGATGAGCTACCCGCAGTACCTCCTCCCGGTCATCATCGTCCAGGTGATGTTGCTCGGCGCGCTGACGACCCTCGACCGGGCTGCCCGAGATCATGGGTCGGACTTCGGGGTTCGACTCCGAACACTTCCTATATCCGAGGTGGCGCCTCTTACGGCCCGAATGTTGTACTGCCTCTTCCGCGGCGCCCTGGCCCTGCTCGCCGCGATCGCCGTGGGGTACGTGTTCGGCTTTCGAATGGCCGGCGGGTTTGTCTACTCGGCGGCTTTCGCCGTTCTTGTCCTGACGTTGACGCTGGCAGTCTCCCTCGGCGCCGACGCGACCGGGACGCGGATCGCAGGATCTGGGGCTGCCGGAGCTGAGCTCGGCAGCAGCGGAGGGGCCAGTCAGTTGCTACTCGTTCCCCAGCTGCTTCTGGTCACGCTATCCACCGGGATGGCGCCAGCCGATGCGTTCCCCGACTGGCTACATTCGTTCGTTCGCTACCAGCCTGTCTCCCAGGTGACGGATACCCTTCGTGGGTTCGCCTCCGGGCATGTGACGGTCGGCAATCTGGCGACCAGTTTGGCGTGGTGCGTTGGGCTGCTGGCGGTGTTCGGCGCACTCGCGGTGCGGATGCAGAAGCGGACGCAATGACCGCGAACGCACCGCCCCGGAGCTCACTGGCCGGCGAGAGTCTGCTGTTCGCCGGCCGGCTGCTCACCCATTGGCGGCGCGCGCCGACGATACCGACCCAGGCTCTGCTCTTCCCGACCTTTCTGCTGATCACTTACAAACTTCTGGTTGGCAAATCGATGCTGAGAATCACCGGCACGGACAGTCTCTACGGCCTGGTGCCGATGTGTGCGGTGGCCGGTGCGATGTTCGGGGCGCTCGGAGCCGGTCTCACGATCATTGGCGAGCGCGACAGCGGTCTGCTCAGCCAACTGTGGGTGCTGCCGGTGAACCGGGCCAGCGCTCTGGTCGGCAGGCTGCTGGCCGAGGCTGCGCGCACGGTCGTCGGCACCGCACTGATCACTGCGGTAGGCGTTGGGCTCGGACTTCGATTCGAAGGTAGCTGGCTCGCCGTGGTCCCGTTCCTACTTGTTCCAGCGCTGGTAGCTGTCGTCTTCTCGACCGCGGTATTAGCGATCGCGGTGCGGGCGAAGAGCAGTGCCGCGCTCTTCTGGCTCGCGATGCCGTCCATTGCCTTGGTGTTCTCCAGCTCTGGCATTCCTCCCGTTGGAATGTTGCCGTCGTGGATGCGGACGCTGATTCCGCTTCAGCCGATGGCCCCCGCCATCGAGTCCATGCGGGCACTTGCCCAAGGTGGTCACGCGCTGTGGCCCCTTCTGCTGAGCGTGGGGTGGGCCCTCGGTCTGGCAGCAGTTGTTGGCCCACTGGCCGTCCGCGGTTATCGTGCCGCGGCCGAATCTGGACACTGAGACGAACCGAAACGTTCCGGCGGCCCGATCTTCGAATACTTTTATACACACGTTGAATGGCGGTTTAGACTCAGCGCCGGAAACGCTGGCCATCACAGACAGGGGCAGTAATGACATTGACCGACTACGACGTCCGATCTCTGTACCTGGATCTCATCCGGCGCAACCTCACCAGGTACGGGATGCACGAGCGAATTCCGGCGCAGTGGCCTATGCGCCGACGACTTCTCTTCAAAGCCGTCAACACCATGAGCTCCGTCCGCAACGGCGCGGGCCCGTTCGATCAGCGCAAGCGAGAGCTTGGCCTCGACTGGCCCGCGGAGGCCGAGACGATGATCGGGATGCAGAGGCTGACCAGCTTGCAGCACTGCGTTGAGACGGTGCTGGCCGACGATATCCCCGGCGATCTCGTCGAATGTGGCGTCTGGCGCGGAGGGGCTTGCATCCTGATGCGCGCGGTTTTGGCAGCTTACGGGGATCGGACGCGAAGCGTGTGGCTAGCCGATTCATTCGAAGGCGTGCCACGGTCGGATCCCGCAAATTACAAGGCGGACAAAGGGATTAGGGCGGACTTCGCTGCGGGCATACTGGGAGTTTCGGAGTCGGAAGTCAGGGCGAATTTCGAGCGCTACGGGTTACTTGATGACCAGGTCCGCTTTCTCCCTGGCTGGTTCAAAGACACGCTTCACGATGCACCGATCGACCGCATCGCGGTATTGCGACTCGATGGCGATCTCTACGAATCGACGATCCAAGCGCTCGACGCACTGTATCCGCGGCTCTCCCCCGGCGGATTCTGCATCGTGGATGACTACCAGGCGGTGAAGGCTTGCGAACAGGCTGTGACCGACTATCGGGCGGAGCATGGCGTGTCCGCGGGCATCGTCGACATCGATGGAACTGGGGTTCTGTGGCGCAAGTAGTCGAGGACGTCCCGTCGGCGCTCTGACGGCACCGCCGTTGACGAAGTGTCACGGCGATCAGCTACGACCCAGGCTCGGCTGCCCGATCTCGACAGGCAGGGCCGTGCTGCAGAGCCAGCCATCGACGGTGCGAGAGAAGAGGTCCGAGTAGCGCAGCGGCCAATCGTGGCGCATACCGATTGCGACTCGGTCGACGCCGTTGGGCATGTGCTGAGCGAGACCTTCAGCCCAGCGGCGTACAAAAGCCATCTCCTTGCTGCCGGTAAGAAATAATGTCGGCGAATCTGATTTGTCGAGTCCTTCGGGAATAGTGAACCCACTGGACTCACCGACAATGTGCGGGAATTGTGCGCTCGTGATGAGACGCACATCCTCGCGGTACTCATGGAGCCTGGCCGATGGAATCGCTACACCGGACGCATTCCATCGGCGGTTGATTACCCACCGGAACCATGCGCTCCGGGCGAGCAGTCGCAGCAGGAACCGCGTCAACCCCAGACACGGCATCCTGTTGATGACGGTCCCGCACAGCACCGCACGATCGACGACTTTTGGCTCGGTCGCCAGCAGCTGAATCCCTACTTGGGCCCCGAGTGAGAAGCCCACGATGTGCGCCCGTCCGGTGCCCACCCGGGACCGAATGAGCTCGGCCACCGCATCGGCGGCTCGGCGCATCTCGAATGGTCCCTGCGGAAAGCTCTTGCCGTACTGCGGTAGATCGGGGACCAGACAGTGGTATCGCTGCAATCGTTGGACCACGGGCTCCCAACACCACCCGCTCATCTTTCCGCCGTGAAGGAAGACGATGGCGGGTGCCCCGGCCAGACCTGATTCGCGCACGAACAGATCCATGAAAGCGATCCTATCTACTCACCGCGAAGAAGTCAGCAAAGCGCCGGGCACACAGTGATTTGCTGATACGTCCCGTTGCGCGGTAATGGATTTGGCCGCGAAATACCGAGACCCGACCTGGGCCAACTGCTAGCGTCGGTTCCATGCCTGAAAGTGGGGTCCCGGTGCGGATCGGCATCCTGGGTGCTTCACGCTTCGCGCCGATGACGCTCATCAAACCGGCCCAGGGAAACGCCGACGTCCATGTGGCCGGGGTGGCAGACCGCGACGTGTCATGCGCGCGTGCGTTTGCCGCCAAACACGGCATTGCTCGGGTACACGAGACTTACGAGGCACTGATCGCCGATCCAGACCTGGATGCTGTCTACATCGTGCTGCCGAACAGCTTGCACGGCAAGTGGACTCGTGCAGCGTTGGCTGCGGACAAGCACGTCCTGTGCGAAAAGCCGTTCACCGCCAACGCCGCCGAGGCCCACGAGATCGCCGAACTGGCCGCCAAATCAGACCGGGTGGTGATGGAGGGGATCCAATACCGCTACCACCCATTGACTTCGCGCGTCGAGCAGATCATCGCCTCAGGAGAATTGGGCAAACTGGAGCGAGTAGACGTCGCCTTGTGCGTCTTACTGCCGAAGCGCTCGAACGCCAACGTCTACGACTACTCCCTCGGCGGCGGCGCACTCATGGATGCTGGAAGCTACGCGGTTGACATGGTGCGCACGTTCGGTGGTTCGACTCCGGAAGTCGTTTCAGCACAGGCGAAAATCAGCGGCGCTCAGGTGGACCGAGCCATGACGGCCGAGTTGCGGTTTACAAGTTGGCTCACGGGCCGAATCCGCTGCGCGCTGTGGTCGTCGGATCTGTTTCGGGCCCGCGCCAAGCTGATTGGCGACCGTGGCGAGCTGCGTGTGCTCAGTCCAGCGGCACCGCAACTTTTCCGTCGGCTCTCCGTGCGATCAGCGGACAGCAAGCGGGTTGAGCGCTTCTCGGGCCGCAGCTCGTTTGCGTATCAGCTTGATGCGTTTGCCGCGGCGGTTCTGCGCGGGGAACCGGTAAAGACGACGCCTGAAGACGCGGTCGCAAACATGAGCGTTATCGATGAGATCTATCGCGCCGCGGGCCTCGCCCTCCGCGCGCCTAGCTGACCCCAAAAACGTTCGCTCCGTTGTTGTTTCGGATAAATCACTAGGTACCGCGTCGACGCTTAGGCGGAGGCGATCGATTGGGTCAGGTGGCGAAATGCGCCTGGCTCACGTGTGCCGCCACCCGCAACGCATTGGCCGCGACCGTCAAACTTGGGTTCAGGCCGGCGCTGGACGGGAAGAACGAGGTGTCCACTACGTAGAGATTGTCTACTTCGTGCGAACGGTTCTGCGGGTCCAGCACGCTGGTTTTCGGATCGGTACCGAAGCGGCATGTCCCGCAGACGTGGCCGAGGTTCGCGTTGTCTTTTCCGCTGCCCAAATTTAGTCTGCGAAACGGCGCTAGCACTTCATTCAACTGCGACAAGAACGCCGTGCGGCGTTCGATTTCGCTTGCGTGTAAGCGGTATTGAATTCGTAGTCGCTGGCGGCCATCAAGGCTGGGCCGGTTGGACGGTAGGACGCGATTGTCTAGATACGGAAGGTCTTCGGTCATTGCAGCCAGCACCAGTCCGCCGGTCACGAAGCGCTGGTAAATCCGACGTACCGCCGGACTCGCCACGTAAAGCGCTTTACCCCGCCAACCGGGGCGGTTGGTCAGCCACTCCATCGGCGGTATCGCGCCGAATGACTGCACCGTGCCAAATTTTTGCCCGTCCCGGAAGTAGAAGTCGTTAAGTCCGATCTCTTTGTTTGCCGCCAGGGTCTTATGGCCGGGATGCGGCCAGATCTCGATCGGATCCAGCAGATGGCGCATCAAGTTGCGCCCCACCCAGTCTGAGCCGTTGGCTAATCCGCGCGGCCAATCGCCTGAACGCGAGTTGAGCAGTAGTACCGGTGTGACCAGCGCGCCGGCGGCTAGCACCACCACCTTGGCCCTGAGAGCCAGCATGTCGGAGCGTCGCTGGCAGATCACCTGCCGGACCTCGGTGCGGTCGGCCTCGAGGCGCACTACCCGACATTCGGCCAGCAGGTAGGCACCGTGTTCGGTAACGGCGGGCAGCACGCCATTGCGGGCGGCATCGTTTTTGCAGGATTTCGGGCACAGGTAGGTCTGGCAGGTGGCACAGTCGTCGGTGTAATCACAGGCCATCGGCAGGTGATAGGGATGCAATCCGCGACCCGTCAAATAATTGACAACCGCTTGGTTGTCAGGCGAAAACGGCGGTGCCGCAGGCAGTCCGACATCGGCCGCCTCCGGCCGAAGCGGATCGGGCGCGCCTCGAACGCCGAGCAGTTTTTCGGCCTCGGCGTACCAAGGCGCCATCTCTTCGTAGCTGAGCGGCCAGGCGTCAGGCACGGTGGAATCCCCGGGGTCTCGGAAATTTTGCCGCGGGGTGAAATCACCGGCGAAGAACCGCTCGCAGACCATCCCATACAGCGCCGACGATCCGCCGGTTCCGCTGCCGATAAACGGCACAAACCGCTTTGAGGCGCGCCCGCTGATGTCTTCGATTTCGTCGGTTGTGCGTCCGGCCCGCGCCAATGCGTCGTAGTAGGTACTTTCCGAACGGTACGCCCGCGGCTCCGCCAGTTCGGGCACCGCAGCGCGGATCGTTCCCGGCGTCCCGGGCAGTGTCGAGCGGCCTTTCTCGACGAACAGCACTCTGTGGCCTGAGCGGGCCAACTGATAGCCCAGCATCCCGCCGCCCATGCCGGTGCCTACGACAATCACGTCCCACACCACGCGTTCCGCCTCGCGCGCGCCCACTTCGCCAGCTGCCAAAGTCGAGCTCCTAAGCGGATGATGGCCCAAAGCGTGGCCTGGCCTGGGCGAATGGGGATCGTATCACCCGTGGCCGCGCACAGACAGGCATTGTTACACACGCGAACAAGAAGGTCGGGTCAGGTGCTAGCATCCCGCGCATGGCAGCAAGCCGCGGTCCGGTACGGATCGGGATTCTGGGCGCTTCAAGCTTCGCGCCGACGACGCTGATCAATCCGGCCCGAGGAAATGAGGAGGTCGTGGTCGCCGCGGTGGGAGCGCGCGATATGTCCACTGCTGAAGCCTTTGCCGCCAAACACGGCATCGCCCGGGCGCACGGCAGCTACGAGGCACTGATCGACGATCCCGACCTCGATGCGGTCTACGTCCTGCTGCCGACAAGCTTCCATGGCAGGTGGACTCGGGCAGCGCTAGCTGCTGGCAAGCACGTCCTGTGCGAAAAGCCGTTCACCGCCAACGGGGCCGAGGCTCGCGAGATCGCCGAACTGGCCGCCAAATCAGACCGGGTTGTGATGGAGGCAATCCAATACCGCTACCACCCATTGACTTCGCGCGTCGAGCAGATCATTGCCTCGGGGGAATTGGGCAAACTTGAGCGAGTAGACGTCGCATTATGCGTGTTGCTGCCGAAGTTCTCCGGCAACTGCTACAACTACGCCTTTGCGGGCGGCGCGACGATGGATGCCGGAAGCTACGCAGTAAACATGGTCCGCACTTTCGGCGGATCGACGCCGAAAGTTGTCGCGGCGCAGGCGAAACTGCGCGGCGCCCAAGTGGATCGGGCGATGACGGCCGAGTTGCGCTTCGCGAGCGGGCACACAGGGCGGGTTCGGTGCGCGCTTTGGTCGTCGGATCTGTTTCGGGCGAAGGCCAAGGTGGTGGGTGACCGCGGCGAGCTACGTGTGCTCAGTCCAGCGGCACCGCATCTGTTCCCTCGACTCTCGATCCGAGCAGCCGATGGAAAGCGCGTGGAGCGTTTCCCGCGACGCGTCAGCTACGCGTATCAGCTTGATGCCTTCGCCGCGGCGGTGCTGCGCGGGGAACCGGTGAAGACGACGCCAGAAGACGCGGTCGAGAACATGACCGTCATTGACGGGATCTATCGCGCCGCGGGCCTCGCACTCCGCGAACCCAGCTGACCGCTCGCCTCCCAAACCCCCAAACAACGGCGAATGGTCGGTCGAGGCCCACCCATAGTCCACGAACCAGCCACAAAGTCTGACGGCACAGATATTATGCGTGCGTCTAATTGAGAGGCTAGGGAACCGCGATGAGATTTGTTCTCGCAAGCTACGGAGGTCGCGGAGACGTCGAGCCCGCCGTCGTTGTGGGACGTGAACTGCTGCAGCGAGGCCATGAAGTGTGCATGGCAGTCCCTCCCAACCTTGTTAGCTTCACTGAGGCGGCCGGGCTCGCGGCGGTGCCTTACGGGCTGGACTCGCAACCCATCCTGGACCTGCAGCGCAAGTATTGGACGTGTTACTTCCGCACTCCCTGGAGGCTGAAAGAGCTCAACAGGATGGGGCGAGAAACCGAACAGTTCGCTACGCAGTGTTGGGGTGAGATGACCACAAGCCTGACATCGGTAGCGGAGGGGGCCGACCTGCTACTCACCGGCCTGATTTTCGAGCAACCCGCCGCCAACGTCGCGGAATATCACGACATTCCACTGGCAACTCTGCACTTCTTCCCGGTGCGCGCTCATGGTCAGCTGCTGCCGTTCCTGCCGTCGCCGTTGAGCCGCACGGTCATGACGGTGAACGAGTGGCTAGTTTGGCGCGGGACGAGGAAAGACGAGGACGCGCAGCGCGGTGAATTGGGGTTGACGAGGGCAGCCGGCCCCGCGCCGCGGCGGATAGCGCAACGGGGGTCGCTGGAAATCCAGGCCTACGACGAGGTGTACTTCCCGAAACTTGCTTCCGAATGGGCGAAATGGGCGGGCCGGCGACCGTTTGTCGGGGCGTTGGCGATGGAGTTGCCGACGGATGCCGATGAGGAGGTCGCGTCGTGGATTGCCGCTGGCAAACCGCCGATCTGCTTCGGGTTCGGCAGCGTACCGATCGAATCACCGGCCAACACCATCGCCATGATCGCCGCGGCCTGCGCCCAATTGGGCGAGCGGGCGCTGGTCTGCTCAGGCGGGACTGACTTCAGCGACGTTCCTCACTTCGAGCACGTCAAGGTCGTGGGCGTGGTGAACTACGCGACCATCTTTCCCGCCTGCCGCGCGGTCGTGCACCACGGTGGCGCGGGCACCCTGGCCGCCTGCCTGCGGGCCGGAGTCCCCCAGGTGATCCTGTGGACGCTGCCCGATCAGCCATTCTTCGCAGCTCAGCTCAAACGACTGAAAGTCGGCCGAGGGAGGCGCTTTTCGACCACAACCCAGAAATCGCTGGTTGCGGACCTCCGCCGCATCCTCACTCCGCAGTTCTTCGCGAGCGCCCGCCAGATCGCCACCCGGGTAACCGAACCCGCTAAGAGCGCCATGGCTGCCGCCGACCTGGTTGAGGACTTCGCCCGCCTCAAGTGTGTTGGCTGACCTGCGCAGAGGCTAGCATCCGAGGAATCGGCCAAAACATCCGGTTTTCAGACCTTATTAGTCAGGTGTTGGATTAGACTGCCCGCAGGTTAGGCCGGGGTGGTGGGCCCCGCTCCGATGTCACTAAATACGCACGGGGGACTGAAGGGTGAGGTTCCACGATGCTTAAAGGCGCTTTCGGGCGGAGCGACGCCGAGATCGACCTGATGGTGCGCGGCATGCAATCGGGGATCGCGGTGGTCGGCTTCGGCTACATCGGCACGGTGATCGGCGCGGTGCTGGCAGACCGCGGCTGGCCCGTCACCGGCATCGATGTGCGGCAGAGCGTCGTCGACGAGATCAACCTCGGCAAGACGACCGTGGCCGAGCCTGGGCTCAGCGAACTCGTGGCCAACAACGTGCGGGTCGGCCGGCTTCGCGCCACAACCGATTTCGCCGCCATCGCCGACAACGACTTCGTGATTGTCAACGTCGGTACGCCGCTTGGTCCGGACTACGAGCCGATCGTCGACGACATCACCGCGGCGGCGCGGGCCCTCGGGGAGCACCTGCGGCCGGGCCACATCGTCATCCTCAAGAGCACGGTGCCGCCGGACACCACGGAAACCCTCGTTCGGCCGATCCTCGAGGAGACCTCAGGGCTACGGGCCGGGGTCGACTTCGGGTTGGCGTTTTGCCCCGAACGACTTGCCGAAGGCCAAGCCATCCACGAGCTGACGTCCATCCCCGTCGTGGTCGGTGCCGTCGACGAGCGAAGCGCTCGCGCCTGCGCCACGCTGTGGCGGCACGCCCTCGGGGTGGACTCCGTCGTCGTCGAGGATCCGCGGACCGCCGAGATGGTCAAGCTTGCGGACAACATGTGGGTGGACCTCAACGTCGCGCTCGCCAATGAGCTGGCCAAGGTATGCGACCGGCTCGGGATGGACGCCCTTCAAGTGATCGAGGCCGCCAACACGATGCCGAAAGGCGGCCACCCCGTCAACATCTTGCGGCCCAGTATGGGCGTCGGCGGCTACTGCCTGACGAAGGATCCGTGGTTCATCAACCACCTGGGCGAGTCTCTCGGGTTGGACCTGGCGATCCCGCGGACGTCGAGGACCGTCAACGACACGATGCCCGCCTACACCTACGGGCTGCTCACACAGCTCCTCGCCGGTCAGGGCAAGTCAATCGAGACCAGCCGAATTGCGGTGCTGGGCATCGCATTCAAAAACAACACCGGTGACTGCCGACTCACGCCGACAAAGTACGTCGTCGCGCTACTCGAGGAGTCCGGCTGCGAACTTTCGGTCCATGATCCATGGGTGGGTGTCGAAGACGCCGTCACGGTGACGAATATCCCGCTGACCGCGGACATCGAGACGGCGGTCGAGGGTGCCGATGCCTTGGTGATCCTTGCGGGCCATCGACAGTTCCACCAAACCCCGCTGTCCCGGCTCGCGGAACTGGTATCAGCCGGCTGCGTGTTCCTCGATGGCCGGAACAGCTTCGACCCAGCGGCCGTGCGCGCGGCCGGCTTTGTATACAAGGGCATCGGCCGATAACAGGCCGATTTGCCGAACGTAAACCCAAGACATGAAAGAGCTTTCATGACCAATGTCGTCGTGACCGGTGGCTATGGCTTCATCGGATCACATTTGGTCTCCGCGCTGCTGGATCGCGGAGACTCCGTTACGGTCTTCGACTTCGCAAAGAACACCCGCGACACCACCATCAATTTTGACCGACGTCCCAACTTCCGGTTTGTGCAAGGCGACGTTACTGATCTGACCGCACTCGAAGAAGCGTTGACTCCTCGTATCGACACGGTTTTCCATCTGGCCGCGGTCGTCGGTGTCAAAAACTATCTCAACGATCCGCTGCGCGTTCTCGATGTCAACGTGACCGGGACTCGCAACGTGCTCGAGCTGAGCCATCGGCACGGGACGCGCGTCGTGTTCGCCAGCACCTCGGAAGTTTTCGGCAAAAACCCCAACCCGCCGTTCGCGGAAGACGATGATCGCGTCCTCGGTTCCACGAAGACCGCGCGGTGGAGTTACAGCACCAGCAAGGCGATGGCCGAACATCTGGTCTTCGCGATGCACGACGCGCATGGATTGCCGGTCACGGTAGTTCGCTATTTCAATGTATATGGTCCGCGGCAGAATCCGATATTCGTGATCTCGCAGAGCATTCACCGGATTCTCAACGGCCACCAGCCGTTGCTCTATGACTCCGGTGACCAGTCGCGGTGCTTCACCTACGTCGACGACGCCATCGCCGGCACCTTGCTCGCATCCGAGAGCAGCATGGCGATCGGTGAGGCCTTCAATATCGGGAGCATGACCGAGACGACCATGCGTGATGCTGTCGAGCTGGCGATCAAGATCGCCGATGTCGAGTCAGTGACTGGCGCCGAAATAATCAGCACGGCAGCGCTTTACGGTGGTCGCTATGAGGACATTCCTCGTCGTATCCCCGACTCGACCAAGGCGCAGCGTGAGCTGGGTTGGCGCCTCCGGGTCGACGTCGAGGAAGGGATCCGCCGCACCATCGAGTGGGCGCGGGCCAACCCGTGGTACCTGGACGAGCCGAAGGAGTAACACCAGGATGAGATTCGTGCTGGCAGCCTATGGAACTCGTGGCGATGTCGAGCCCTCCGTTGTTGTCGGTCGCGAACTGCTGCGTCGAGGGCACGACGTGCGCATTGCCGTTCCGCCGGACCACATTGGCTTCGCCGAGGCCGCGGGGCTTGCGGCCGTGCCGTACGGACCAGATTCTCAGGCAGTGCTGGACAAGGAGCTCGGGACGAATCTTTTCAAGGATTTCCCACGCCACGTCAATGATCTGCCCAGATTGTGGCGCGAAAACTGGGAGCTGTCTACCCAATGCTGGTCGCAAATGAGCACGACGCTGATGTCGGAGGCGGATGGGGCCGACCTGCTATTCACCGGCCTGGTTTTCGAGGACGGCGCGGCAAATGTCGCGGAGTATTACGGGATCCCTTTAGCCACACTGCATTACTTCCCGGTGCGACCCAACGGCCAACTCCTGCCATACATTCCGGCACCGCTGAGCCGCACCGTGATGCGCGCGTACTGGTGGCTGGCCTCGGGCCTACTCGGCAGCTTCGAGAGAGCACAGCGCCGCGCCCTCGGCCTTCCGCGAGCCACCGGCCCCGCGTCGCGGCGGGTCACCACACGTGGAGCTCTCGAAATCCAGGCTTACGACGAGGTGTGCTTTCCCGGGCTGGCAGCGGAATGGGCGGAATGGGGCGGCCAGCGCCCATTTGTCGGCACGCTGACTATGGAGATGCCGACGGAGGCCGATGAGGAGGTCGCGTCGTGGATTGCCGCAGGGACACCGCCTATTTGCTTCGGGTTTGGCAGCATGGCGATCGATTCGGCGGCCGACACGATCGCGATGATCAGCGCGGCTTGTGCGCAGTTGGGTGAGCGGGCGTTGATCTGCGCCGGCTTGAGCGATTTCGGCCATATCCCCCACGGCGATCACATCAAAGTGGTGGGCACGATGAATTATGCGGCGATCTTTCCAGCCTGCCGCGCGGTTGTGCATCACGGTGGCGCGGGCACCACGGCTGCGGGCCTGCGGGCAGGGGTCCCTACATTGGTGCTCTGGGCTACCCCCGATCGGCAGATGCGGGGAGCTTTCATCAAAAGAATGAAAGTGGGAACCATGCGGCGTTTTTCGAGCACCACTCGGGAATCACTGGTCACCGAACTGCGCCAGATCTTGGCGCCACCATATGTCGCCCGAGCCCGCGAAGTCGCCGCCCACATGACCAAATCCGCCGAAAGCGTCACGGCGACCGCTGATCTCGTGGAAGAACACGCCCGCCTGCAGCGTGTCGGTTAATCGGCGACGATGGGCCGCCGGGATCCGAAACCGCTCATCCAGGCGCACGTTCCGCCGCCCGGGCCATGCTCCTTCGCATGAGTCGAGATTTGAGAGCCATCGCGGGCTTCTCGACCATAAACCAGCTCATCGCGGCCAATGGGAGGGTGACGGCGGCTGAAACGATGGCGAACACAAAGGGATTCAAAATGCCGATCCCGCAGATGACGAGCAACTGCTGCACCGGCCAGGCATAGATATAGACGCCGTAGGACAGATCCGTCCGTAATCTCAAGCGTTTGTTATGGATGAGAGCGCCAGAAACGATGATGGCGTACGCCAGCGGAACAGCGGCCGTCAGCCGGTAATTTGGCAGAAAGCTAGCCGCCAGAACGATGACCACGCTCAGCGCGACGAGCGACCATCGAGCGGGAATCGCGTTCCGGAACTGATAAAGGCACGCACCAGCCAGAAACGTGACAACGAAACGCGCTGCGATCGCCTGCACAAGCAACGCCGCAGTCGCAGGGTCTTCGATGTGTTGTTGTGCCTCGATCACGTCTGCAAAGACGCCCCACGGCGGCAGCAACGCCGACCATAACACCGCCAGTGCCAATGCCGCAGGGATACACCACCGGCAGCGCAGCAGCCCGGCTACACCAAGACCAGCAATAGCGATGTAGCACAACACCTCCCATGCCAACGTCCAGAGAGGCCCGTCCCAAATGCCCGGTACTGGGATCCCGCTCGGTGTTCCGCCGATGTCTTGCTTGACCAGCAGTACTGCGCTGTTTTCGAAGACGTACTCGGTTGGGGCGCGAGACAGCAGCAGCTTCGCGGCCGAGTCGCCCTGTATAGCAACACTAATCGGAGCGATGACAACAGCGGTGATGATCAGGCAGATCCATAACCCGGGAAGAATGCGCAGCCCTCGGGCGGTGAAGTAGTCGCGGATCCGGGGGTGTCTAAACCAACTACGCGTGATGAGAAACCCTGAGACTGCGAAGAATCCGTCAACCCATACGTCTCGAAGAAGCTGGTGAGCTGGCGAGAACGACACTTGGCGGCCCGTGAGTAGCCAGGAGTGCCAAAGGATAACCCCCGTCGCCAGCACTAACCGCCAGGCGTTGAGCGCGTTTCCTCGCGGATCGAATTCCTGGCCGAGTGTCGTGCCTCTCGTCTGTCGCCGACCCGGCCGATAATCGACAATTCCATTACCGCCAGCGATTTTTGGGTCCGCGCTCATACCGGGTGATCCCGACGCCGTCACCGGGCGAACTGAATCTTGTCGGCAATGCTCGTCGCAAATTCTGGGCGCCCCCCGATCCAATCGAGGAGCGCACGTAGCCCTTCCTCAAGCGTCCACTTCGGGCGCCAGCCGAGTTCCCTTGTTGCCGGCCGGATGTCACATCTTGCGGCACGCACATCACCGTCGCGGAATTTCGCCACGACGATCGGTTCTGGGGCATCGCAGATGGCGGCGATCTGTTGAGCCAGTTCATGGATGGTTGTCGGGATACCCGACCCGATGTCGACGCAGCGTGACTGCGCCGCAGGTCTCTCTATCGCGGCGAACAGCGCCTCGACCACATCTTCGATGTAGACGAAATCGCGCACGATCCGTCCGTCTTCGTAGACTTCCAACGCGCGCTGCTCGCGTGCCAATCGTGCGAAGAGAGCGACTATTCCGGTGTACGAATTTGTCAGTGACTGACCCGGCCCGTAGACATTTTGGAGCCGCAGCACACTGAGATGGGTGTCATGCGCGGCCGTCCAAGCGGCCAAGATGTGCTCCTGGGCGAGTTTGGTCGCGGCGTAGATATTCGTCGGCCGAGGCTCCGTTCGGCCAGCAGCAGCTCGGAAGCGGGACTGCCGAATCGTTCGTGGGACCTTGCGGATCCCAGATACCAGCCAGGAGCTGAGTGTGGCTGCGAGGCTGCGGGTAGAAGATCTCAGAGCCGTACTGCCAAGCGCCCTCGCCGTAGACAGCTCTCGACGAAGCCAGGACCAGTTGATCGGGTACGTGTGCTGAGCGGCTCAGAGCATCAAGAAGTTGAGTCGTTCCCACCACGTTCACCGAACCATGGCGCGTCGCCTCCGAGAGCGACTGCGCCGTCCCCGTTTCGGCCGCCAAATGGACGATCTGGGAAGGTTGGACCAACCGAAGCACGGCGTCCAAGTCGGGCGCATGCGTGACATCGCCGGTGAACAACCGCACGGATCGCGGCAGATCGATTGCTGCATGGTCGCCGTGCACTTGCGGGTGCAGGACGTCCATCGCAGCGACGTCGTAGCCCGCATCGACGAGACGGCGCGCGAGTGCGGACCCAATGAATCCTGCTCCGCCAGTGATGAGCACGGATGTTGGCAAAAGCTGATCCTCCATGTCTTCAGTGCCGCTGGGCGTGTCAAGAATCCGCATGTCAATCGTGTGCGAGCGCGCGGTCGGCGAGCGCCCCGATTGCCGGTGCCAACAGCCGGGAGTATTCGACCGTCAGGTGGCTCCTGTCGAGGTAGACCAGGGTGTTGCCGACGATGACCGGGCAGCGATCGAGGTGCAGAACAGCTCGGTGAGGTCGGCGTATTGTCCGCCGCTGGTTGTAGTGGCGGCGGACTCAGCCGCGATGCCGCGCTCGTTCACCGCAGTTGACCGCGGCGGCGAGCAGGCCGTCGCGTCATCGAGATGTCCGGATAGGCAGATCGGCACGACCGTGCGGGATCCGGGATCGGCCCGAGCACCAGCACCTTGGCGCCGATGCCGCGCAGCTGCTGCACGAGGCGAGCCAGGCTGTCGATCCACGCCGGGTCGTAGGACGTGAAACCTGCCGGAGTAACCGTAGCCGGCACCGTATCGCCGCCACATGCTCACCACGACCAGCCGCGGGTGCTCGGCGCGCAGCCGGGCCATGATCTCGCCACGCCACTGCTCGCACTCGGTGTACTCCCGATGAAGTAGGAGGCTGGTGGTCGGCAGGTCCATCAATGGGCAGGCCGCTTTGGTCAGCATCTCCAGCCGCCAATGCCGCTGCTCGGCGACCGTGTCGGAACGCCGGATTCCACATCGCGGCATCCGAGTCGCCGACCACGGCCACCGTCGTCGACGAGGCGGTATCGCCCGTCGCGCACTCAGGCTGTCTGACTTGCCAGGCACTGCGCATGCAGCCGTAGCGGAACAGGTCGTTAAGTTCGGCTGCCGCGTCGGCAAGCGGCGGGTTCAGGTTCGACGGGACGGCTTTGAGGTCGGCCGAGGCCGCGACCGCGGCCTGCACCTGAGCGAACGCATGCTGCACCGCCGCGTCGTAGGCCTCCATCGTCGAACCGGCAGGGACAGGCGCCGCCGTAACGGTCAGAGCTGCCGCAGGCGCGCCGCGGCCGACCGGGGTAGGCACCACGACCAGCAGCGCCAGGCCCACCCACGGCCGCGACCGCGGTGGCGACACCACCCAGCGCCAGACTGCGCCCGGCGAGACCGGCGAACCGGAGCGGCGAAGCGCAGCGGGTTCTCGATGAAACGCAAGGTGAGCACCGCCAGCCCGCCGGACACCAGCGCCGCCGCCAACCTGGCGGCCAGCCCCAGCGGGTGGCCAATCAATAGTGGTGCGAGTACCAGCACCGGCCAGTGCCACAGATACCACGAGTAGGAGATCCGGCCGATCGCGCGCATCGGCGACAACCCCAGCACGCGGCCGCATCCCTGGACAGGTGCGCCACAGCCAGCGCCGATCACCAGCGCCGCACCCAGCGGTGGGCAACAAC
Source organism: uncultured Actinomycetota bacterium (assembly GCA_963737375.1). Classification (GTDB taxonomy): domain Bacteria; phylum Actinomycetota; class Actinomycetes; order Mycobacteriales; family Mycobacteriaceae; genus Mycobacterium. Next base: position 274,956 of record CAVTSP010000025.1, on the reverse strand, counting down.
GCGGCCGATACCTGGATATAGCGTCGTCCGTGCTGAAGCGGGTGCAGGCCAGCAGGATCAGGGCCAGCCCAATCCATCCCGCGATCGTGCAAGCTATGCGGCGGCAATCGGCGCCACTGGCCGGCCGTGAGGACCACCAGTCCGCCGACCGCCAACTGCCAGGCCCGCGTGGGCAGCGAAAAGAACGCGACAGAAGGCGCCCAGTAACAGGCGGCCAGCGACAGCGCAAACGACACGGCGGCGACCAGTGCAAGGACCACCAGATAGGGGCGTTGCGAGGAGTAGGTGGCATCGGCCCTGGTGCGCCGACGCGCACGCCGGATCAACCACGCCGTCCCGATGATCAAGGCAGGCCACACCAGGTAGAACTGCTCCTCGACACCCAACGACCAGTAGTGCTGGAACGGCGACAGCGGCATGGCGGGGGCCGAGTAGTCGACACCCTGTAGCAGGAACCGATAGTTGCTGACATACAACGCGCTGGTGATGCCGTCACCGAAGGCGGTTCGGGCCCGCAACGGGGGCAACAGGACAGCCGACCCGATCAAGGTGATGACCCCGACGGTGGCCGAGGCAGGCAGCAGTCGGCGGGCCCGCGCCCCGTAGAAGTGGCGCAGCCGAACGGTTCCAGTGGAGTTGACCTCGCGCCACAGCAGCCCGGTGATCAGGAAGCCCGAGATGACGAAGAACACGTCCACGCCGACGAATCCGCCGCCCACGCCCGGGCACGTCGGCGTGAAACAGCACAACGGCCAGCACCGCGACAGCCCGCAAACCCTCGATGTCCGGCCGAAACCCCGAGGGAGCCGGGCGCCGACCTTGGCGCCCCTTCGATGGGGCTAAAGCTGTCGGTCTGGTGCAAGGTCACTCACTTTGTAAGACGATGCGTGGCGCGAGTCGTGGCATTATCACACGCCTGTTCAACAGCTGTCTGCCCGCGGCATGTCATTCGCGGGCGAGCGCGCGGTCGGCCAGCGCCCCGACTGCGGGTGCCAACAGTCGGGAGTACTCGAACGTCAGGTGACTCGAATCGACGTAGACCAGGGTGTTTCCGACGATGACCGGGCACCGGTCGGACGTACAGAACAAGTCGGTGAGATCGGCATAGCGGCCACCGCCAGTCGTGGTGGCGGCCGACTCAGCCGCGATGCCGGATTGGTTCACCGCGGTCGACCTTCGCGGCGAGCAGGCCGTCGCGTCATCAAGGTGGGCGGAGAGGCAGATCGGCACCGTGGTGTGCGGGTCCGGCACCGGCCCGAGGACTAGCACCTTGGCGCCGGTGCCACGCAACTGCTGCACGAGACGGGTCATGCTGTCGATCCACGCCGGGTCGTAGCCGTTGAAGCCGGTGAGCGATTCGTCGGTGCCGTACCCGCGCCAAACGCTGACCACGACCAGCTTCGGGTGCTCGGCGCGCAGCCGGGCCATGATCTCGCCACGCCACTGCTCGCAGTGTTCAAAGAGTTCAACCACGCGGCGGAAGGCGTTGTCGACGGGTAAGTCCATCAGCGGGCAGGCCGCCTTGGCCAGGGTCTCCAGCCGCCAGTGTCGTTCGGTGGCGGCTTGCTGGAATGCCGGGTTCCAGATCGCGGCATGCGAGTCGCCGACCAGGGCCACGGTCGTCGGCGAGGCGGTGTCACCCGTCGCGCACTCCGGCTGCCCGCCCTGCATTGGTGCCCGTAGACAGCCGCTGCCCATGTAGGCGTTTTGCTCGGCTTCCACGTTGGCAAACGGCGGGTTCAGGTTCGACGGGACAGCTTTGATATTCGCCGACGCGGCGGCCGCGGCCTGCACTTGAGCGAATGCGCGCTGCACCGCCGCGTCGTAGGCCGCCGTGTCAGAGCCCGGGGGCACCGGCGCCACAGTGAAAGCCGGCGCCGCGGCTGGCGCGCCGCGCCCGACCGGGGTGGGCACCACGGCCAGGAGGACCAGGCCCACAATGACCGCTATCGCAGTGGCGGCCCCGCCCAACGCAAGGCTGCGTCCGGGAGAACGGCGCACCGCAGGCGCGAACCGCAACGGGTTCTCGACGAAACGCAGAGTGAGCGCCGCCAACCCGCCTGAGATCAGCGCCGCAGCCAACCTGCCGGCCAGGCCCAGCGGGTGGCCCAGCAATCCCGGTGCCAGCAGTAGCACCGGCCAGTGCCACAGGTACCACGAGTAGGAGATCCGGCCGATCGCGCGCATCGATGAAAAGCCCAGCAGGCGGCCACATCCCTCAGTCGGTGTGCCACATCCGGCGCCGATCACTAACGCCGCACCCAGTGTGGGCAACAGCGCCGCCACACCCGGATAGGGCGTGGTACTACTCAATTCGGTGCAGGCCAACAGGATTAGAGCCAGGCCGGCCCATCCGACGATCGCACCGGCTCGTGACGAAAGCCGTCGCCAGTGGACGACTGTGAGGGCCACCAGCCCGCCCAGGGCCAACTGCCAGGCCCGGGTCGGCAACGAAAAGAACGCCACAGCAGGCGCCAATGGCGTGGCCGCCAGCGACAGCGCGAACGACAGGGCTGCGACGAGGGCAAGGACCACCAGATACGGACGTTGCGACACGGTGGCCTCGGCCCCGGTACGCCGGCGCACTCGACGGATCAACCACGCCGTCGCGATGATCAACGCCGGCCACACCAGATAGAACTGCTCCTCGACACCCAACGACCAGTAGTGCTGAAATGGCGAAGACGGCTTGTGGCTGGCGAAGTAGTCGACGCCTCGCATGATGAACCAGTAGTTGCCGACATACAGCGCGCTGGTGAGGCCGTCAACGATGACACTCTTGACCTGCAACAGTGGCAAGAGGAACACCGAGCCGACCATGGTGATGACGCCGACGGCGGCGGAGGCCGGCAGCAGCCGGCGGGCCCGCGCGCCGTAGAAGCGACGCAGCCTGACATTGCCGGTGGCGTTCGCTTCGCGCCACAGCAGCCCGGTGATCAAAAAGCCCGAGATCACGAAGAACACGTCCACGCCCACGAATCCGCCGCCCAGCCCGGGCACGTCGGCGTGAAACAGCACAACGGCCAGCACCGCGACAGCCCGCAAACCCTCGATGTCCGGGCGAAATCGCGCCTGCGCCGAGTCCCGACCCTGCAGGCCCTCGGTCGCGCTGCCGCGGACAGTCTGGTGCACGGTCACCTACTCAGTAACAGGACAGGATCTTCGAGTCGAGGCATTATCACACACGCGTTCAACAGACTTTTCGGGAATTGACGCCCGATGACACGCCAAACGACGCGCGGCCTATCAACCGTGGGCGAGCACGATCGGCCTACGCCCCATCACGGGCGCCAACAGCCGGGAGTATTCGGACATCAAGTGACTCGGGTCGACATGCACCGGAGCAGCGCCGACGGTGACCGGGCAGTGGTTCGCAGTGCGGAATGGGTCCGGACCAATCGCGCCTGCGCGGAACCCTGACCCTCCTTGGCGATTCCGCCGCTGACGGCCTGGCGCACGGTGACCCACCTAATGGCAGGGCGCGGATATTTGAGTCGAGGAATTATCACACACGCGTTTAACAAATCTCTTGTAAGAAGACCCCATCGGCAGGGAGGATCGTCGCGTGAACTTCAACGACGGGCTGGTCGTGTTGGCTGACGCCCTGCCGGGTGCGAATCGGATCAAGGCTGTGCAGCGGGCACTCGACGGGCGAATAAACCCCGTGTATTTGGAGATCGGTGTTTCGAAAGGACAGGCGTTTCGGCGCATCAGCGCCGACGAGAAGATCGCCGTCGACCCGGCGTTCAAACTGTCGGAGCGTTCCCGCCGCCTCGCCGACTCGAAGGCGCGCGTCACCCACTACTTCGAGACGACCAGCGACGCCTTCTTCACCAGCCAGGCGGCCTTCCTCGAGGAGCGCCCGATCGACGTCGCCTTGATCGACGGGCTACATACCTACGAGCAGGTGGTGCGCGACGTCGAGAGCACCGTGCGCTATCTCAAGGACGACGGCGTCATTTTTCTGCACGACTGCAACCCCGCGCTCGAGCTGATCGGCCGCCGGGCGGAGACGTGGGACGAGTTTGTCGCGCAACAGAAAGGGCCGTTGGTGATCGGCATTTGGAGCGGCGATGTCTGGAAGTCGATCGTCTATCTGCGTAGTACCCGGCGCGACCTGCGAGTCGCAGTTCTGAAGTGCGACACGGGCGTCGGGGTCGTGCGAAAAGGAACTCCGGACTCGCACTTGGCCTACTCGCCAGAGCAGATCGAGGCGCTCAGTTATTCGGACCTCGCCGCCGACCGCAAGCGTTTGCTCAACCTCAGGCCGCCCCGGTATCTAGCCGAATTCCTCGCCGAGAGCACCGCATCTCCCTCGACGTAAAGTATCCGAGCGACGTGCTAGTTGCGGATCAGGAATCCGTTCGGCGCAAATGTGAAACCAAATTTGTTTTCCCGAGCCGCGTCATGCGTGTAGTCATTCGGGAATTCGTGCTCGTATGCCTCGATGGCTTCATACGGGCCTGGTCCCCATCCCGGAAGGACAGGGTGCCCGTTGACGGTGGAGTCTTCCACGATCATGTAGTCACCCGTAGAGAGCAGCGGCCGCAGCAGTTTCATCTCGGCCAGGACGTGATTCATCGAGTGGTCGCTGTCCAGGATGGCGAAGATCTTGCCGGGGAACTCATTTTTGAGGCGTTGGATATGCTCGGCGATCGCTGGGGCGGTGGACGACGATTCGACAAAAAAAATATCCGAGTCGTCACGAGCTTTCGATGCAAGCGGCTTGTGGTTGACGTCGACGGAAAGCACTTTGAACGGTGTGCCGAGCTGCCTGAGGATGTTGGCGAAGAATAACGCTGAGCCACCGCGATTCGTGCCGAACTCGATCACCAGAGAGGGCTGCAGATCGAACAAGATCTCCTGGTAATTCCACATGTCGCTGACTGACTTCCAACAGGTTATACCCATCCACGTGGTCTTCTTCCACACGAAGGTGTTGTAGTACCACTTGTGGTATTCCTCGGACTCCGAGCCTGTCGGTTGGTAGGAATACACGGCCAAGGCAGATTTCGCGAGGCTCCGCACCGACTCAAAGGTGGCCGCGGCAGTTCGACGGACAGTGTTCTTGCTTTCCCCGTTCGCTCGGTGGTGCGGCGCCGCTCTACCGTTCACAACCAGTTGCGTGCGCCCAATCACCCGTTCTGCACGTTCTCTCCGCCACAGCACCGCAGCATGGTAACAGCAGTTATTAGGTGGGTGTGTAATAGTGCGGGTGTCGAGTTGTGCCGCCACGCGGCTGAGCCGGGGACGCGTGTGCCGCCCTTTTCGCTCCGCAGACACCGCACGGCAAGTGAAAGGCCACGATCCGCGATGAAATTCGTACTGGCCAGCTGGGGCAGTCGCGGCGATGTCGAGCCCAACCTCGCTGTCGGCCGCGAGTTGGTGCGCCGCGGGCACGACGTGTGGATGGCCGTCCCGCCCGACCTGGTCGGCTTCACCGAATCGGCGGGGGTCGCGGCGGTCGGTTTCGGACCGGAGGCGCAGTCGATTCTGGACTCGCATCGCGTCTTCTGGACGTGCTTCTTCAGCCACCCCTGGCGGATCCGCGAGCTGATCAGGTCCCGGATCGACATCGCGGGTCCGCTGCTGCGGGGCTGGCAGGAGATGAGCACGACGCTGATGTCGCTGGCGGACGGCGCCGACCTGCTTTTCACCGGCATCAATTTCGAGGACGCCGCCGCCAACGTCGCGGAGCATTACGACATTCCGTTGGCCACGTTGCATTACTTCCCGCTGCGGCCCAACGGCCAGACCCTGCGATTCCTGCCGGCGCCGTTGGCCCGCGCGGCAGTGACGGCGTTCTGGTGGGTGACGTGGCGTGGGATGAAGAAGGCCGAGGACGCCCAGCGACGTGAACTCGGCCTACCGAAGGCCACCGGCTCCGCGCCGCGACGGATTACCGAACGCGGATCGCTGGAGATCCAGGCCTACGACGAGGCGTGCTTTCCCGGACTGGCAACCGAATGGTCGAAGCAGAACGGCCAACGACCGTTTGTCGGCACGCTGACACTCGGTCTGGCGACGGAGACCGATGACGAGGTCTCGTCGTGGATTGCCGACGGAACACCGCCGATTTACTTCGGGTTCGGCAGCATCCCGGTCGAATCTCCGGCCGACACGATCGCGATGATCGCGGCGGCCTGCGCGCGGTTAGGCGAGCGGGCGTTGGTTGGCGCCGCCGGGAGCGACTACCGCAACGTCCCCCATTTCGAGCACGTCAAGGTGGTGGGCGCGGTGAATTTCGCCACCGTCTTCCCCGCCTGCCGCGCGCTCGTCCACCACGGCGGCTCGAGCACCACGCCCATCGCCATGCGCGCCGGAGTCCCCCAGCTGATCCTCTATTGGGACATGGTCCACGCGGTCTACGGCGCTGCGGTCAAGCGGCTGAAGGTCGGCACTGCCACGGCGCTTTTCGACCGCTACCGAGGAATCGCTGGTCGCGGACCTGCGCACCATCCTCGCCCCGGAGTACTGTCGCCCGGGCCCGCGAGTTCGCCACCCAGATCACCGAACCTGCCAAGAGCGCTGCCGCCGCCGCCGACCTGCTGGAGGATTTCGCCCGCCTCAGGCGCGTTGGCTGACCGGCGTGAACACCGATCGGGTCGCGTAATTTTGTGAGCTGGGTCACATCCGAGATCTCGGATAGTTTTTACCAAAATCTGGATCGGCCCTCCGAGCCTCCAGTATGGTTTGGAACTTGTTCTACTCATGTCGGATAAGCGGCTTGGAGACGGGGCGAGCATCAATCCGTTCGACGACGACAGCGTCTCCGTCGTTTCAGGCAATGACTAGTAGCAGCACACCCTGCGGTCGGGCTTCGCTGAGGTGGTACAGCGAAGCCGACGCGCGCCTAGGCCGCACCGGCCGCTCGACCCGCCCGGTTACCCATTCCAACACCACGCCTAGCGGTCCCCGGCTACCGAGCCCGCGCCCTCAATGGCCGATCGAAAATCCACAACGCAGAGAGGACTACCCCTTGACTATCGAGACACCCATGCGGGGACGTGAATCACAGGGGGCCGGGGAGAGTTTTGCGATTGTCGGCTATGCACTGCGCGTTCCGGGTGCTGCCGATGCGGACGAGTTCTGGGAGGTGCTGCGAGAAGGCCGCGATGCGATATCGGAGGTGCCTCAGGATCGGTGGGACGTCGACGAGTACTACGACCCGGATCCCGATGCGCCCGGGAAGATCGTTAGCCGCCGGGCAGGCTTCATCGACGACGTAACGGGTTTCGACGCGTCGTTCTTCGGGCTGTCGAAGCGCGAGACGATGATGATCGATCCGCAGCACCGGCTGTTGCTGGAAACGGCGTGGCGAGCGGTGGAGCATTCCGGCACCGCGCCATCGGCTTTGGCTAAAACCCAGACCGGTGTATTCATGGGCCTGGGCACCCATGACTACCTGGGATTGATATCGGAGGAGCTGAGTCCCGCCGAGATTGAGGCCTACGTGGCGATCGGGACATCGTCCGCGGCAGGAGCCGGCCGGATCAGCTATGGACTCGGGCTGCAAGGCCCGGCGGTCTCCGTCGATACGGCGTGCAGCTCGTCGCTGGTGGCAGTCCATCAGGCGTGCCAGGCGCTCCGCTTCGGAGAATGCGACCTCGCGCTGGCCGGCGGCGTGAATGTCATGCTCAGCGCGAAGACCGCAATGACCTTCTCGCACGCGCACATGCTCGCCCCGGACGGCCGGTGCAAGACCTTCGACGCGGCCGCCGATGGCTACGTGCGTGGCGAGGGCTGCGGCGTCGTTGTCGTGAAGCGCCTCGAGGACGCGATCCGCGACGGCGACCGGATTCGGGCCGTCATCCGGGGCAGCTCGATCAACCAGGACGGCGCGTCGGGTGGTTTGACGGTGCCGAACGGCGTGGCCCAGCAGCGCGTCATCAACGAGGCGCTGGAGCGCGCCGGTGTCGCGGCCGCCGACGTCGATTACCTGGAGGCGCACGGGACCGGGACATCGCTGGGCGATCCAATCGAAGTCCAAGCCGCCGGCGCGGCACTCGGCAACGGCCGCGACGCCAGCCAGCCGCTGCTGATCGGGTCGGTAAAAACGAATATCGGGCATCTGGAGGCAGCCGCCGGGATCGCGGGCCTGATCAAGGTCATCCTGTCCCTCGAGCACGAAGTACTGCCGCAGCACCTGCATTTCCAGAACCCATCGCCGCACATCCCCTGGGACCGGCTCGCGGTTCGGGTGGTGGACGAGGCCATGCCGTGGGAGCGCAACGGACGGCCCCGGATCGCCGGGGTCAGCTCGTTCGGATTCTCCGGGACCAACGCACACGTCATCGTCGAGGAAGCACCTGCTGAGGTAAGCCCGGCTGCGTCGACGCCAGTGGCGCCGTCCGACGAGAGATGCTTCAGCCTGTTGCCGCTATCGGCACGCAGCCCCGCCGCCCTGGCGGAGCTCGCCGCCGGCTATGGCGGCTGGCTTGCCGCCCACCCAGAGGCCTCGTTGGCCGATCTGTGCTTGACCGCCGGGGTCGCGCGATCGCACTTCGAGCACCGCGCCGCGTTGGTGGTGAATTCGACAGAATCCGCGCGCGAGCTACTCGGCGCGCTGGCCGACGATCGTCCGGCACCGGGCTTGGTGCGGGGAGAGTGCGCCGACAAGCCCAGGACAGCGTGGTTGTTCCCGGGTCAAGGCAGCCAGTTCGCCGGCATGGCCCGGGAATTGTTCGAGACCGAGCCGGTGTTCGCCGGGACAATGGCCCGGTGCGCGGCGGCGATCGCGGGCGTGCTCGAAAGACCGCTACTGGACGTCATTTTCGATTCGGACAGCCCGGAAAGCCAAGCGACCTTGCGGCAAACCGGCTACGCCCAGCCCGCCCTGTTCGCGGTGGAGATGGGCCTGGCCCGGCTCTGGCAGTCATGGGGCTTCGAACCCGACGTGGTGATCGGCCACAGCGTCGGCCAATACACGGCGGCCTGCGTCGCCGGGGTGTTCGGTCTCGAGGACGGCGCCTTGCTGCTGGCTGAACGCGGCCGGCTGTTCGGCAGCTTGCCCGCCGGCGGCCGGATGGCCGCGGTCTTCGCCCCCGCCGAGCGAGTGGAAAGCCTGACCGACGAGTATCCGAGTCTGTCGGTGGCCGCCTACAACGGCGCCAACACCGTGCTGTCGGGACCCGCGCAAGACCTGGACCGGGCGGTCGAGGTGCTGACCGCCGACGGCGTGCGTTGTGACGTGCTGGACACCAGTCACGCCTTCCACTCGGCGCTGCTGGACCCAGTCCTCGACGAATTCGAGTCGTATGCGAACCGGTTCGAGTTCGCTGCGCCGCGAAGGACATTGGTGTGCAACCGGACGGGTGCGGCGCTGGGCAAGAGTGCGAAACTTGACGGCGCCTACTGGCGTCGCCACGCGCGGCAGCCGGTCGAGTTCGCCAAGAGCGTGCGCACACTGGCCGATCTCAAGTGCACGATGCTGCTGGAGGTCGGGCCGCAACCGGTGCTCACCGCCGCGGCCCTGCGGGCATGGCCCGACCCGGCCACCGCACCGCGGGCGATCCCGTCGTTGCGCCGAAACATCGCCGACCACCGCCAGATCACCGAGGCCCTTGCCAACGCTTACATCGTCGGCCACCTGCCCCACTTCGATGCTCTGCAGCAGGGACCGGCACGCAAGCTCGACCTGCCCACCTATCCGTTCCAGCATCGGCAGTTCTGGTTCCGTGAACAGCGAGTCCGGCCCACCCAGACCTTTGACGAGACGCAAGCCATGCGTACCGACACCGTCCGGCTTCTCGAGGACGGCCGGATCGAGGAACTCGCCGCGCTACTCGGCGGTGCCGGCGGCAATCAACAGGCCGTCGATGCGCTGGAACAGCTTGCCGCACAACATAACCAGCAGCGTAAGGCGCAGTCCATCACCGACTCCCGCTACGAGATTCGCTGGGAGAAATCCGCTGTGGTTTCACCGGCCGCGGATGCGCAGGCCGGCGAGGGACATGCCTGGCTTCTCATCGGCGATGACGCCGAGGCCATTCAGCCATTGCTCGACGTGCTCACCGCGCGTGGCCACCGGCATCAGCTTCTCGGTTTGCCGGCGACCGACGCGGACGAGGAAAAACTCGAAGTCGCGTTGCGCGCTGCGGTAGCAGACGAACCGGCGTTACGGATCCTGCATCTCGCGGCTTTCAAACCCGACAGTGCACCATCGACAAAGTCGCTGGAGCGGATGCAGATCCGAGTGCTGAGCGGGACACGGCGACTCTTCCGCGCCGCGGCAGCCGCTGAACTCCGCACGCCGATCTGGCTGTTGACCAACGGTGCACAACGAGTCACCAGTGCCGACAGCGTGGCACCGGATCAAAGTTGCCTGTGGGGCTTCGGTCGCGCCGCCGCGCTGGAACATCCACGACTGTGGGGCGGCTTGGCGGACTTGTCCGAAGGCGGTGCCGACGAATTCTCCCGGTTGATCGACCAACTGCTGGCAGCACCGACAGGCGAAGATCAAATCGCGCTGCGCGACCAAGCCGTCTATGTTCCCCGGCTGACTCGACGCACTGGGCAGCCGATCGCGACGCCGCTGGAATTGCGCTCTGACGCAACATATCTGGTGACCGGCGGTTTGGGCGCGATCGGGATGGAAATCGCCGGATACCTGGCCGCGCACGGCGCCCGGCATCTGGTGCTGACCAGCCGACGCTCACCGAACGATGCCGCTCAACAGCGCATCGACGCGCTGCGCGAAGAGTACGACTGCGATGTCCGCGTCACCGCGGCCGACGTCGCCAACCCGCACCACGTCGCGCGCCTGTTGGCCACGATGCAGGCCGAACTGCCGCCGCTGGCCGGCATCGTGCACGCCGCAGGCGAGATCGGCACCACCCCGCTGCAGACCTTGGACGACGCCGAGGTGGATCGGGTGTTCGCCGGAAAGGTCTGGGGTGCTTGGCATTTAAGCGAAGCCACTGCGGACATGGGGTTGGACTTCTTCGTCAGCACCTCCTCGATTTCCGGGGTATGGGGCAGCTTCGGCCAGACCGCGTACAGCGCGGCCAACGCCTTCCTCGACGGGCTGGCCTGGCAGCAACGTAAGCAGGGTGTTCCCGGGATCAGCGTCAACTTCGGTCCGTGGTCGGCCCCGGGCATGGCCGACGAAGACGCCCGAGCCCAATTGAACAAGCGCGGGGTCCGGCCGTTGTCACCCGCCGACGCGCTGGCCGGCCTGGCCGACCTGATGGCGGCTTCTACCGCACAAGGAATTGTGGCCCGGATCGACTGGGCCAGCTTCCTACCGCTCTACCAGTTGGCGGGCAAGCGGGCATTCCTGGCGCAGTTGCAGCGTGAGGTGCCCGAATCGGCGCCGGCACCGACAGCGTCGGGGACCACCCAATTGGTCGAGCGGCTCACGGTCGCTCCGGTGCAGCAGCGGAAGAAACTCATCGTCGATTATCTGCGCGACAACGTCGCAGACGTGACCCGGCTCGATCCGGCCGAGATCCGCGATGAGGCCGGATTCTTCGCCCTCGGCATGGATTCGCTGATGGCCGTCGAACTGCGGCAGCGGCTCGAGCAGGCCGTGGGCAAGGAGTTGCCGGCGACCCTCGCGATGGACTATCCACGCCTGGTCGACGTGGCAGATTACTTACTCGACGACGTCCTCAGCATCGGCGCACCGGCGCCCAGCGCACAGGCATCTGCCACTTCCGCGCCCCCGGTCGGCTTCGGTAGCGATCGGCGCGCTCGGATGAGCCGATCGCGATCGTTGCGGTAGCCTGCCGTTTTCCAGGCGCGCCCGATCCCGAGGCGTACTGGGAGTTGTTGTCCGGTGGTGTCGATGCGATCCGGGAGATCCCGGACGACCGCTTCGACGTCGACGAGTATTACGACCCGGATCCCGAGGCGCCGGGCAAGATCTACACCCGCTACGGCGGATACCTCGAAAGCATCGACGGATTCGATCCGGAGTTCTTCGGTATTTCCCCGCGCGAGGCCGTGTGGATGGATCCCCAGCAGCGGTTGATGCTGGAAATCGCGTGGGAGGGCCTGGAACGTGCCGGGTATTCTCCGGCGTCGTTGCGCGGCAGCCGAAGTGGCGTATTCGTCGGCGTGGCCGCCAACGAGTATTCGCAGCTGCTGAACGCCAACTCGGTCGAGACCATCGAAGCCCACTTCATCACCGGCAATGCGCTCAATGTCATCGCGGGCCGGGTGGCGTTCGCCCTCGGGCTGGAAGGGCCGGCGATGGCGGTGGACACCGCCTGCAGCGCTTCGCTGGTGGCCGTCCATCAGGCCTGCCAGGCATTGCACTCCGGTGACTGCGATATGGCGCTGGCCGGTGGGGTGAACGTCTTGGTGAGCCCGGCATCCATCGTTGCCACCTCGCGGGCCAGAATGCTTTCCGCCGATGGCCGATGCAAAACCTTCGACGCCGCCGCAAACGGCTATGCGCGCAGTGAAGGATGCGGGATTCTGGTGCTCAAGAGGCTCAGCGATGCGGAGCGCGACGGCGATCCGATTTGCGCGGTCATCACGGGCAGCTCGGTCAATCAGGACGGCGCTTCCAGCGGTCTGACGGTTCCCAACGGCGGTGCACAGCAACGGCTTATCGCCGCAACGCTGGCTCGTGCCGGAGTTGAGGGTCGGGATGTCGATTACCTCGAGGCGCACGGCACCGGCACCTCGCTGGGCGACCCGATCGAGGTCCAGGCCGCCGCGGCCGCCTATGGTATCGGCCGTGACCCGAACCGTCCGCTGCTGATCGGATCGGCGAAGACCAACATCGGGCACCTCGAATCGGCAGCGGGAATCGCCGGTCTGATCAAGGTCGTGTTGTCGTTGCAGCACGAAGTTCTGCCGCAGAACCTGCACTTCGTGAACCCGTCGCCGCACATTCCGTGGGACTCCTTGGCGGTCCGCGTCGTGGACAAGGCGATTCCATGGCACGCCAACGGCAAGCCGCGCCGCGCCGGAACAAGTTCCTTCGGTTTCTCCGGCACCAACGCGCACGTCCTCATCGAGGAAGCACCACCGAAATCTGCGGTCGCAGAAGATGTCTCGCCAGCCGATGGCGCGCCGGAGCAGGCTTACGAGGAAAAGTCGGTCAGCGTGCTGCCGTTGTCGGGCCGATCAGCGGAGGCGCTGACGGCGTTGGCCCAGCGATACGAAGCCTGGCTGGAAGCGCACCCAGAGGCCGATATCGCTGATGTGTGCTTCACCGCCGGAGTGGGACGTTCGCACTTCGAACACCGGGCCGCGCTCGTGGTGGATTCGGTTCAGGGTGCCCGCGAGCTCCTGGCCGGATTGGCCGAGAATCGGTTGGGACCGGGTGCGGTGCGTGGCGTGTGCGGTGATCCGCCGAAGACGGCGTGGTTGTTCACCGGGCAAGGCAGTCAGTACCCGGGCATGGCGCGCGAGTTGTTCGATACCGAGCCGGTATTCGCCGACACCGTGAAGCAATGCGCAGAAGCTGTCGATGGCCTGTTGCCGCGTCCGCTACTGGAGGTCATGTTCGACACCGACAGCGACGATGCTGGAAAAGCGCTGCGGCACACGTCGTTTGCTCAGCCCGCGCTGTTCGCCGTCGAGATGGGTCTGGCGCGGTTGTGGCAGTCGTGGGGCATCGAGCCCGACGTGGTGCTCGGGCACAGCGTGGGTCAGTACGCCGCGGCGTGCGTGGCCGGAGTGTTCAGCCTCGAGGACGGTGCACGATTGATGGCCGAACGCGGACGGCTGTTCGGCAATCTGCCCGAGGGCGGCCGGATGGTGGCGGTGTTCGCCGACGCCCAGCGAGTGGAGCGTGTCGCCGACGATTTCCCGCAGATCTCGGTCGCCGCCTACAACGGCCCCAACACGGTGCTGTCGGGTCCGGCCGCGGATCTGGAACAGATTGTCGCCAAGCTGACCGATGACGAAATCCGCTGCACGTGGCTGGACACCAGTCACGCCTTCCATTCCGAGCTGTTGGAGCCCGCGCTCGACGAATTCGAGTCGTACGCAAGAGGTTTCGAATTCGCCGTTCCGAGCCTGCCCCTGGTGTGCAACCGCACCGGTGCAGTCCTCACCGCGGAAACCCCGCTGGACGCCCAATATTGGCGACGACACTCCCGGCAACCGGTGCAGTTCGCCGAAAGCGTTCAGACCGTGGCGCAGCTGGGCTGCTCGGTGTTGATGGAGATCGGTCCGCAACCGGTCCTGACCGGCGCTGCGCTGCAGGCCTGGCCGGACTCCTCGGCCGCTCCGAAGGCGATCGTGTCCCTGCGCAAAGGTACCGATGCCCAGCATCAGATTGCCGAAGCGCTGGCCGCGACGTATGTCTCGGGGCATCGGCCCGAGTTCACCGCGCTGCACCATCAGCCACGGCGCAGGTTCGAACTGCCCACCTATCCTTTCCAGCGTCGTCGCTACTGGCCCAAGACTTCCGACATGCGCACCGACGGCGCCCCCGCATCCGGAATCCTCGGTAGCGCCAAGGATCTCGCTTCCGGCGATGCCGTCTACACCAGCCGGTGGTCCACCAAAACTCAGCCGTGGCTGGAGCACCACGTCATCTATGGCACCGTCGTTGTCCCGGGCGCGACATACGCGGCGATGGCCCTTGCCGCTGTCGGGGCGCCGGCACAGGTGCGCGAGGTCTTCTTCTACGAGCCGATCATCTTGCCCAACAAGAGTTCCCGTGAGGTACAGCTGAGCGTGCATCCGGTCGAGGACGGTGGATGGACCTTCCAGGTACACAGCCGCCCGTACGGTGAGCGTGAGGCCGAGTGGTCGTTGAACGCCGATGGACGGATCGTCTCCGGTGTCGCCGATCTGGAGGCCGAGCCGACAACGGCGCCGACAGACTCCATCGACGCCGCATGCGAGCGGTTGGGCCGCACACGTCCGCAGCAGCTGTTCGACACCTTCGCCGACATGGAACTCACCTGGGGACCCACCTGGTCCACGTCGCTCAAATCGCTGTGGGCCGGTGACGGTGAGGCGGTCGGCGATGTCGCCATCGGTGACGAGCTCGCCGAACAACTCGGCACCGAACCGATTCACCCGGTGCTGCTTGACCTGTGCACCGGAGTCGCCTTCCCGGCCTTCCCGGCGGTGCTTGCGGCGACCGAGGGCGGCGGACCCGTGGCCGATCTCTTCTTGCCGCTGCGGTATGGGCGGGTGGTGCTGCGCGAGCGGCTGCCTAAGCGGTTCTATTGCCGCGCGCGGTGGCAGTCCGGCGGTGTCGACAGCGAAACCCAGGTCTTCGACCTCGATTTCGTGGATCGCGACGGTCGACAGCTGGGCGAAATTCGCGACTTCGCGGTGAAACGCGCGCCCCGAGAGGCGCTGTTGCGCGGGCTCGGCGGCGATGCCACCCGCAACCTGTACACCCTTGGTTGGCAGGAGATGCCGGCGCCGGAGTCGGGCAACGCCGCGGAAGGCACCTGGCTGACTGCCGGATTTGACGAGCTGGCCGCCGGCCTGCCCGGTGGTATCCCGTTGGACCGTAGGGCGGATTCGGCGGCTTGGCAGCAGGCGTTCGCGCAGGCTGAGGATCGCGGTGCGCCGGTCTCCGGCATCGTCTGGCGCAGCGCCGGGCGGCCCGAGCGCAGCGGAGTCGGCCGCCGAGTTCGCCGGGCGGGTGGAGACCGAGATCGCCGAGTTGCTCACCGCCGTACACACTGCCCAAGGCGGCGAGGTGAAACTTCCCGGCGGGCTGTGGATCATCACCGAACGGGCCGTGGCTACCGAACCCGGCGAGCCGGTCGACTCGGCGCAGTCGGCGCTGTGGGGGTTCGGACGCACCATCATCACCGAGCAGCCGGCCCTGGGTTGCCGGCTGGTCGACTGCGACAGCGTCGATGACGCCGTGCGCTCGCTGGCGGGCCTGCTGGGTGCGCCCGTCGAGGAGTCCGAACTCGCACTGCGCCAAGGAAAGTACCTGGTGCCACGGCTCCTGCCCTGGGCGCGCAGCGGCCAACTCCCGATACCGCACGCAGCCGACTACATTCTGGCGCCGACCGAACGCGGCGCGATCGACAACCTTCGGCTGACCGAGACGCACGTGCCGCCGCCGGCGGCCGGCCAGGTGCAGATCCGGGTAGAGGCCGCGGGTCTCAACTTCCGGGATGTGCTCAATGTGCTTGGCCTGTATCCCGGCGATGCGGGAATGATCGGCGGCGACCTCGCCGGCATCGTCACAGAATTGGGTGACGGCGTTACCGGATTCGAGGTTGGTCAGCGCGTCTTCGGCTTCATGCCGGGCGGGTTTGCGACCCGAGTCAACGTGCCGGCCCTGTTCCTGTCGCCGGTGCCGAACGGGGTGAGCGCGGTGGGCGCGACGACCATACCCGCGGGCGCGCTGACGACCCGGCTTGCCTTCGACTGGGCGGACGTGCGGCCCGGTGATCGGGTGCTCATCCACGCCGCCAGCGGCGGCGTCGGTCTGGCCGCCATCCAGATCGCGCAGCAGCGCGGTGCGACCGTCTTCGCCACCGCCAGCACGTACAAGCGTGCGACGCTGGTCAAGATGGGCGTGAAACACGTCTACGACTCGCGCAGTACGGATTTCGCGGACCAGATCCTCGCTGACACCGGCGGTGCGGGCGTCGACGTCGTGCTCAACAGCCTGACCAATGAAGGGTTCATCGCCGCGACCGTGCGGGCGACCGCGCAGGGCGGCCGGTTCGCCGAAATCGCCAAGCGGGACATCTGGACTCCGGAACAGATGGCGGCGACCCGTCCCGACATCGCCTACGAGATCATCGCGCTGGACGCGTGCATCGATCGGGAACCCGAACGGATCGGTGGCCTGCTGGCCGAGTTGGCGGACAGCATGGCCAGCGGCGAGCTGGCCCCGCTGGCTGTCGAGGTCTACCCGCTGACAGAGGCGAAGACTGCGTTCCGTCGCATGCAGCAGGCACGACACATCGGCAAGATCGTGGTGCAGATGCCGAAACCGCTTCAGCCGCGCGGCGATCGGAGCTATCTGATCACCGGCGGCCTGGGTGCACTGGGCCTGCACACGGCGGCCCACCTGGCCCAACTCGGTGCCGGTGACATCGTGTTGACCGGTCGGCGCGAGCCGGACGCGGAGGCACAACGGACGATCGCCGAGATCACCGAGCGCCACAAGTGCCGCATCCACACCTTCGCAGCCGACGTCGGCGACGAGGCTCAGGTCAGGAACCTGGTGGAGCGGATCCGGGCGGAATTGCCGCCGCTCGCCGGCGTGGCACACCTGGCAGGCGTGCTCGACGACGCGCTGATTTCACAACAGAGCCCGGAGCGCTTTCGGACGACGCTGGCGCCCAAAGCTTTTGGCGCCTACTACCTCGATCGGTTGACCAGGAACGACGATCTCGAGTTCTTCATCGTGTACTCGTCGGCATCCAGCGTGATCGGTTCACCCGGCCAGGCGAACTACGCGACTGCCAATGCGCTGCTCGACGGATTGGTTGCGGATCGCAGAGCGCAAGGCCTTCCCGCGACCGGCATCAACTGGGGTCCGTGGGCGCAGGGCGGCATGGCCACGTCGCACGCCGCACGGGCCAATCTCAGTGCGCAAGGCCTGATTCCGCTGGATCCCTCGGCAGCCTTGAACGCGCTCGACGAGATGCTCGCCCACGGAACCGGGCAGGCAACCGTCATCAAAGCCAACTGGCAGCGTGCCGCGAAGGGGCTGGGCGGCTCCCGCCCATGGATCCTCGACCACGTGCTGCCGAGCGCCGTCGCCGCGTCACGGGGCGACAGCGAGTTCCTCCGGCAACTGCACGAGGTGCCCGACGTGGAGCGCGGCAGTTTCCTCACCGAATACCTCCGCCACGAAGTACAGAATTTCCTGAGGCTCGCGCAACCGCCGGCCGCAACCAGCAGGTTCCTGGAGCTGGGCACGGATTCGCTGATGGCGGTCGAATTCAGCAACCGGTTACTCCCACAGTTCGGCGGTGCGTTCACGATCAGCGCCACCGCGGTATTCGACTACCCCACGATCGGGTCGCTCGCGGAGTACCTGGCCGGTCAGGTGCCGGAGTTACAGGTTGAATCCGGCGGCGGAACCGAATCTGCCGGGTAGATCCCGCACCGACACACGACACAGCAGATTTGGTAGAGGCGACATGAATCAGCAGAGCGAAGTTGCAATGTCAGAGCACCTGGCTGACGACCTACTGTCCACGACGGCTGGTGGATGGCGCAGTTTTTACGATCTACTGAGCCGCCGCTTGGAAGCCATCGGAGTGGCCGACTCGTCGTTTTTTCTCAATTACGGATACGTCCCGACGACTTCTGACAATGAGTCGGCGTTCGCCATTCGCGAAGGCACGTTCAATGCACACTCGGTCCGGCTGGTGTTGGAAGTTATCGGATCGATCGACCTCGATGACTGCACGGTTGTCGAAATTGGCTGTGGGCGCGGTGGCAACTCCAGACTTGTCGCGGAGAAATTCAGCGGTCACGTCATCGGCATAGACATGTCCTCCGAAGCGATCGACTTCTGCCGCAAAACACATGTCGATAATTCAACGGATTTCAGGGTGGGCGATGCCCTGAATATTCCCCTGGAAGATGGCTCCTGTGATGCCGTCCTCAATGTGGAGTCGTCACACTCATACGGGAATCTGCCAAAGTTCCTGGGCCAGGTTCGCCGGATTTGCCGGCCCGGGGCGTGGTTTTTGCATACCGACTTCCTGAGCCCTGAGGACTGGGATTACGTGCGGAGTCGTCTGCAAGCGCTCGGCTTTGTCACCGAAGCCGACCGCGATATCACTGCCAACGTGTTGGCCTCGCGCGATCAAGCGAGCAGTAACTGGGCGCAGGTTTATGGCGACGGAAATGCGCGTGTGGCTAACTTTCTCGCACTACCTGGTTCCGCGATCTACGAACAGATGCGGGCCGGCTTGTTGGAGTACCGAATCCTTCGATCTCAATTACGCCCCGAAGTGACGTCGGGTGCTTCCCGTTAGGCATCGAGGGTGGCCGGGGTGTCGTGCGTTGCCTGGAGGCGTCGGCCGTGCGCGCGCCGACCGCGATCTACCAGGACATTTAATCCGCTTCTCAGGATGCTTTCGCCCGAACCCTTAGACAACCCGTATGGGCTGACGTATCGTCTAGAACTTGTTATACCCATGTTGATTAGACGGTCTGGAGAAGCGGTGAGCATCAACCCGTTCGACGACAGCGACGGCAGCTTTTTCGTCTTGGTCAACGACGAGGAGCAACACAGCCTGTGGCCGGCGTTCGCGGATGTTCCAGCCGGCTGGCGGGTGGCGTATGGCGAAGGGGATCGCGCAGCGTGTCTGGACTACATCGAGCAGAACTGGACTGATATACGGCCGAAGAGCCTGCGCGAGAGGTTGGCAACGAGACAGGGGGTTTCGATAGGGAAACCGGATGGAACTTGATGACCGTGCACTTCCGCTGACGCGGGGACAACTAGATATTTGGCTCGCGCAGGAAACCGGTCAGTCCGGTACTGAGTGGCAACTGGGCGTGCTGGTGCGATTCGACGGCGCGATCAAGCGACATCTGCTCGAGCGGGCGATCCGTCACGTGATGCAGGAGGCCGAACCGGCCAGGGCCGTCGTCTGCGAGGTGGATGGCCAGGTTTTCCAAACGGCCGGCGATCCGGAGGTCGAGCTGGCCTTCTACGACCTGAGCGACTCGCGCCATCCGGTTCAGGAAGCCCGTGAGATAGCCGCATCGATTCAAAACACGCCAATGCCGTCGGGCGGCCCGCTGTTCACATTTGCGCTCTTTCAAACGTGGGCCGACGAATTCTACTTGTT
Organism: uncultured Actinomycetota bacterium; assembly: GCA_963737375.1. Taxonomy (GTDB): domain Bacteria; phylum Actinomycetota; class Actinomycetes; order Mycobacteriales; family Mycobacteriaceae; genus Mycobacterium. Next base: position 255,241 of record CAVTSP010000025.1, on the reverse strand, counting down.
CGGATGTTTCCACCACATCGTCATCGACGGATCCGGAATCACGCTGCTCGCCCATCGGATTGCCACCGTCTACGCCGCAATTGTTTCTGACGCACCCATTCCGCCGACCTTCTTTGGCTCATTGCGGGAGTTGGTTCGCTGCGAGTCGGAATACGAAGCGTCCAGCGATTATCTAGACGATGAGGCCTATTGGACTGAGAACCTTCCGCCGGAAAGCGGACAGCGTTATCGGTTGACCAAAGCCGCGAACGAAGGCGGCGCGCATCCGCCGTCTGCGCCGGTTCGATTGGACCCCGCAGTTCTTCGCCAGGTTCAAGAATTATCCGACGCGTGGAGCATGCCTCGATCGTCGATCCTCACCGCGGCATCCGCCCTTTTGGTGCGCGGGTGGTGCGCGGAGGGCTCAGAGGTGGTGCTCGACTTCCCCGTCAGCCGGCGAGTGCGTCCGGAATCAAAAACGCTTCCCGGGATGATTTCCGGGGCGGTGCCGCTGGTGCTGACGGTTTCACCCGCATCGACGGTTGCCGATTTCTGCCAGCATGCCGACGCACGAATACGAGAAGCGCTGCAGCATCAGCGGTATCCCGTGCACGCGCTAGAACGTAAAGCCAACTCCCGCGGCTCAGAGCAGCCCTCCGACAGGGTGAGCATCAACTTCATGCCGTCCAAAATGACGATGGACTTCGCCGGTGTAGAGGCATCCGCGTCATTCACCAACCCCGGTCAGGTCGGCGAATTTGGATTGATTTTCTCTGGAGCCGGTGACCAGCTTTTTCTCAGCACGGCGGGCGATGAAGGCCCCTTTGCGAATTTCGACGTCGCTGATTTAGCGAGACGGTTGGAGCGGCTGTTGGTGGCGATGACCGCTGACCCGGGCCGACGGCTCTCGTCGATGGCTCTGCTCGACGACGCTGAGTATGCCGGGCTGGATGGCTGGGGTAACCGGGCGGTACTGGCCCAGCCGCAGCCCGCATCGGTGTCGATGCCGGCGTTGTTCGCCGCGCAGGTCGCCCGCGTTCCGGAGGCGGTGGCGATCAGCGCCGGGGAGCGTTCGTGGACCTACCGCGAAGTCGATGACGCGGCAAACCGGCTGGGGCACATGCTGACCGGTCACGGTGTGGGCCCGGGTGAGCGGGTGGCGCTGCTGCTGCCCCGCACGGCTGAGGCCATCGTGGCAATGCTGGCGGTGCTGAAAACCGGGGCTGCGTATGTGCCGATCGATCCGGTGGTGCCGGCGGCCCGGAGTGAGTTTGTGCTCACCGATGCCGCGCCGATCGCCGCGATCACCACCGCCGAGTTGCGCCCGCGGCTGGACGGGCATGACCTGCTGGTCATCGATATCGCAGACCCCGCTATCGACACCCAACCGAGCGCGGCGCTACCGGCGCCAGCTCCCGACGACATCGCTTACCTGATCTACACCTCGGGCACCACGGGAACGCCCAAGGGGGTGGCGATCCCGCACCGCAACGTGACGCGGCTGCTGGAGACTCTGGATGCCGATCTAGAGCTGGACGGGCAGGTGTGGTCGCAATGCCATTCCCTGGCGTTCGACTTTTCGGTGTGGGAGATCTGGGGCGCGCTGCTTTACGGCGGGCGCGTGGCGGTGGTGCCCGACTCCGTGGCGCGCTCGGCGGAAGATTTCCACGCCTTGCTGGTCGCTGAACAGGTCACCGTTCTGAGCCAGACTCCGTCGGCGTTCTACGCCTTGCAAGCCGCCGATGCTCTGAAGCCCGAGCTGGGACGCCAGCTGAAGCTTCAGACGGTGGTGTTTGGCGGTGAGGCGCTGGAACCCCGACGCCTTGCCTCCTGGTTAGAGGCTCATCCGGGTTTCCCGCGGCTGATCAACATGTACGGCATCACCGAGACGACGGTGCACGCGTCGTTCCGGGAGATCCTCGGCAGCGATGTCGGCAGCACCACCAGCCCCATCGGGGTGCCGTTGGCCCATCTTGGCTTCTTCGTTCTCGACGCGTGGCTGCAGCCGGTGCCGGCAGGTGTGGTCGGGGAGCTGTATGTGGCCGGCGCCGGCGCCGCGTACGGGTACGTGGGCCGAACCGGTCTGACCGGAACGCGGTTTGTGGCGTGCCCGTTCGTCGGTGCGGGATCGCCCCCAACGCGTATGTATCGCACCGGAGACCTGATGTGGTGGGGCGCTGACGGGCAACTGCGCTATGTCGGTCGCGCCGATGAGCAGGTCAAGATCCGCGGGTACCGCATCGAACTCGGCGATGTCCAGGCCGCACTCAGTGCACTGGACGGAGTTGAGCAGGCGGTGGTGATCGCCCGCGAGGACCGCCCGGGCGACAAGCGGCTGGTCGGGTACGTCACCGGCACCGCCGACCTGGCCACCGCGCGTGCGGTGCTGGCCGAGCGGCTCCCGTCGTACATGGTTCCCGCCGCGCTGGTGGCGCTGGATGCTCTGCCGCTGACGGTCAACGGCAAGCTCGACACCCGAGCCCTGCCCGCCCCCGAATACCAGGATGCGGATCACTATCGCGCCCCGGCTCACGCGGTGGAGGAGGTCCTGTCCGGCATCTATGCCCAAGTACTCGGGCTGGAGCGGGTCGGAGTCGATGACTCCTTCTTCGAACTCGGCGGCGACAGCATTTTGGCCATGCAAGTGGTGGCGCGGGCACGTGCCGCCGGCCTGGTGTGCCGACCGCGTGACATTTTCGTCGAGCAGACAGTCGCCCGGCTGGCCGGCGTGGCCCAAGGGGTGGCTGGTTCGGCGGATGAAGGCCTCGGAACCGTAGTGGCCACCCCGATCATGCGGTGGCTGCACAGCACGAGGGGACCGATCGAGCACTTCAACCAGACGGCCGTGGTGCAAGCACCCGCCGGGGTGACCGAGGCCGACGTCCTGGTGCTGTTGCAGGCCTTGCTGGATCGGCACGCCATGCTGCGGCTGCGTGTCGAAGACGACGGCGCCGGAGGTTGGGCTTTACAGGTGCCCGAGGCCGGTTCGGTCGATGCGCGGGACTGCCTGCACACCATCGACGTGTTGTCCGATGAGGCGGTCGTCGCGGCCCGCTCGCGATTGAACCCAGAGGCCGGGGTGATGCTCAGCGTGCTGTGGGTGGCCCCCATGGGACAACTGGTCGCGATGGTGCACCATTTGGCGGTCGACGGCGTCTCGTGGCGAATTCTGTTGGAAGACTTGAACATTGCCTGGACGCAGCGCCGCAGCGGCCAGCAGGTGGAGTTGCCGACAACTGGGACCTCGTTTGCCCGGTGGGCGGAGCTACTGGTCGAGCATGCCCGCCGCCCGGAAGTCACCGAGCACGCGTACGTCTGGCGGCGGATCGCGGCTGCCCCACCCGCACTGCCGGCGGTGCAGCCCGAGGTGGATACCTACGTCAGCGCCGGGAACTTGTCGGTGACGCTGGATACCGAGACCACGCAGATGCTGCTCGGTGAAGTGCCGACGGCGTTTCACGCCGGGATCCACGACGTCCTGTTGATTGCATTTGGCTTGGCGTGGGCGGAGTTCCTGGACAACAGCGGCCCGCTGATCGGCATCGATGTGGAAGGTCACGGGCGCCACGACGAACTCGGCCCCGACGTCGACCTGTCGCGCACCGTGGGCTGGTTCACCACCAAATTCCCGGTGACGTTGGCCGTCGGCGGACTGACCTGGGAGCAAGTGGTGACCGGCGGCGCGGCATTGGGCGCCGTGATCAAGGACGCCAAAGAGCAGCTCCGGGCCGTGCCGGATCCGGTCACCTACGGTCTGCTCCGCTACCTGAACCCCGATGTCGACCTGGACGTCGCCGACCCGTCGATCGGATTCAACTATCTGGGGCGGGCAGGCGCGGCAACCGACGTGTCCGGCGATGGGTGGGCGATCTGCCACGATGGATTGGCGCGCCTCAGCGTCACCTCGCGGCTGCCCATGCCGTTGGCGCACACCGTTGAACTCGACGCCGGCACCGTGGACACCGAATCCGGCCCGTTCTTGCACGCCGCGTGGAAGTGGGCGCCTTCGGCGCTGGACGAGGCGCAGGTCAGACAACTGAGCCAGTTGTGGTTTGAGGCCCTTTCCGGGATCTGCGCGAATGTACGACGCGGAGGCGGCGGGTTGACGCCGTCGGATCTTGCGGTTGGCGGGTTGAGTCAGCAGCAGATCGACGAGCTCGAGCGGTTGTATGCGGATCGCTGACGTTTTGCCGCTGACGCCGTTGCAGCAGGGGTTGTTGTTTCATGCCAGTGCTGTGCAAGGCGGTGGTGATGATGTGTATGCGGTGCAGCTCGATATTGGGTTGGCTGGTCGGGTTGATCAGCATCGGTTACGTGATGCGTTGTATGCGGTGGTGCACCGGCATCCGCATTTGGTCGCCAGGTTCTCGGAGAAGTTCGACGAGCCGGTGCAGATCATTCCGGCCGATCCCTGGGTGCCGTGGCGATATGTCGACATCGACGATGAGGGTGTCGATGCCGGCGTGGATGAGCTGGTGCAGCGGGTGTGTGCCGCCGAGCGCGCCGCCGTGTGTGAGCTCGGTGACCAGCCGGTGTTTCGGGCGCTATTGATCCGGCTCGCTGAGGACCGGTACCGATTTGTGTTGACCAATCATCACATCGTGATGGATGGCTGGTCGTTGCCGATTGTGGTGCAGGAGTTGTTCGCCAGTTACGCCGGGCAGCGTCTGCCCGCGGCCGCGCCCTATCGCCGGTTTGTGACCTGGCTGGCCGGTCGAGATCAAGACAGCGCCCGCGCGGCCTGGGCTGGAGTGCTGGCCGGTGTGGACACCGCCACCTTGGTCGGCCCGCCTGGCCGAGTGGGGGTCGGGCGGCGCGCAGTGACCTCGGGCCGGGTGCCCGCCCAGCTCACCGCCGCGGTCAGCGAGCTGGCCCGCGCCCAGCACACCACCGTCAACATCGTGTTGCAGGCCGCCTACGCCCAGCTGCTGTGCGGGTTGGCCGGTCACAGTGATGTCACGTTTGGGACCACGGTCTCTGGGCGCCCGGCCGAAGTGCCCGGCGCCGAGACGATGGTGGGGTTGTTGATCAACACCGTGCCGGTGCGGGCCACCCTCACCTCGGCCACCAGCACCGCCGATCTGCTCGGCCAGTTGCACCGCGCCCACAACCAGACCCTGGACCATCAGCACCTGGCGCTGAGCGAGATCCACCGCATCATCGGCCACGAGCAGCTGTTTGACACGTTGTTCGTCTACGAGAACTATCCGCTGGACACCACCGCGCCATTAGGAGTGGACGGGCTGGCCATCACCGAGTTCAGCACCCGCGAATACAACCACTACCCGCTGGCCATCCAGGCCCTGCCCGGCACCGAGTTGGGCCTGCGCGCCGAATACGACACCGCGGTGTTCGACACCGCCGACATCGAAGCCCTGTTGGCGCGTTTGACCGCCGTGCTGACCGCCATGACCGCCGACCCCACCGCCGCGCTGTGCGGCATCGATACCCTCGACGCCGCCGAACACGCCCGCCTCGATGCGTGGGGTAACCGAGCGGTGCTGACCGCGCCCGCGCCCACCCTGATGTCGATTCCGGCGGTGTTCGCCACCCAGGTCGCCGCCACCCCGGACGCGGTCGCGCTGACGTGTGGCCCGCTGAACCTGACCTACCACGAACTCGACATCGCCGCCAACCAGTTGGCCCACCGACTGACCGGCCACGGCGCACGACCCGGCACCCAGGTTGCGCTGCTGATGCCACGCTCAGCGGACGCGATCGTGGCCATCCTGGCCGTGCTGAAAACCGGGGCCGCCTATGTGCCGATCGACCCCGCACTTCCCGAGCAGCGGATCGCGTTCATCCTCGATGACGCCACCCCCATCGCCGCGATCACGACCACCACCGAACTCCACCCCCGCCTACACGACCACACCCTGACCGTCATCGACATCAACGACCCCACCCTGGCCGACCAACCCCACACCGCACCACCCTCACCACACCCGCACGACATCGCCTACTTGATCTACACCTCCGGCACCACCGGCACCCCCAAAGGCGTCGCCATCACCCACCACAACGTCACCCAGCTCATGAAATCACTGCACGCACCCCTGCCCGCGAAAGCAGTGTGGTCCCAATGGCATTCGCTAGCCTTCGATGCCTCGGTCCAGGAGATCTTCGGCGCGTTGTTGGATGGTGGGCGCCTTGTGGTGGTGCCCGAGTCGGTGACCCGCTCACCACAAGACCTCCACACCCTGCTCATCGAAGAACAGGTCACCGTCCTCAGCCACACCGCTTCTGCTGCGGCGGCACTGTCGCCGGAGGGATTGGATTCGGTGGCGTTGGTGGTGGGCGCTGAGCCCTGTCCGGCCGAGGTGGTGGATCGGTGGGCGCCCGAGCACGTGATCGTCAACGTCTACGGCCCGACCGAGACCACGGTGGACGTGGCGATCACTGCACCGTTGAGGGCAGGTTCGGGCGCGGTGCCCATCGGTGCGCCGGTGTCGGGGGCGGCGTTTTTTGTGCTGGATGGGTGGTTGCGGCCGGTGCCGGCGGGGGTGGTCGGTGAGTTGTATGTGGCCGGTCATGGCGTGGGGCTCGGGTATCTGGGCCGGGCGGGGCTGACCGGGTCGCGGTTTGTGGCATGCCCGTTCGGGGCGCCGGGATCACGGATGTATCGCACCGGGGATCTGGTGCGATGGGGCGCCGACGGGCAGCTGCAGTGTTTGGGTCGCGCCGATGAGCAGGTCAAGATCCGCGGGTATCGCATCGAACTCGGCGAAGTCCAGACAGCACTGGGAGCGCTGGACGGGGTAGCCCAGGCGGTGGTGATCGCCCGCGAGGACCACCCCGGTGACAAGCGGCTGGTCGGCTACATCACCGGGACAGCGGATCCGGCCGCAACTCGCGCTGCGCTCGCCGAACGGCTCCCGGCGTACATGGTTCCGGCCGCGGTGGTGGTGCTGGGCGCGCTGCCGTTGACGGTCAACGGCAAGCTCGACAAACGGGCCCTGCCGGCACCGGAATACCAGGATGTCGATCGCTACCGCGCACCATCCGACCCGATCGAGCAGACCCTGGCCGGTCTTTACGCCCAGATCCTGGGCGTGGAACGGGTCGGGGTTGATGACTCGTTTTTCGACCTGGGCGGGCATTCGCTGACAGCGATGCGGCTGGTAGCGCGGGTCCATGCCGAACTGGGCGTCGAGGTCCCCGTCCAAACCGTCTTCGACGAGCCCACCGTGGCCAGGCTGGCCACATGGCTGAGACCAGACGCCGGCGCACCAACACAAGCCGCCCTGACCACCCGTCCGCGCCCGGAAGTTGTTCCGTTGTCGTTCGCGCAGAACCGGCTGTGGTTCATCGACCAATTGCAAGGTCCCTCACCGGTTTACAACATGGCGGTCGCGTTGCGGCTGCGCGGGCGTCTTGGTACGGAGGCGCTGGGTGCGGCGCTGGCCGATGTGGTCGGCCGCCACGAAAGCCTGCGGACACTGTTCCCCGCGGTCGAGGGGGTAGCCCGGCAGCTGGTGGTGCCTCCTGAGCAAGCCGAATTCGGCTGGCAGATCATTGACGCCACCACGTGGTCGGAAAGCCGTCTGAATGAAGCCATCGAGGAAACGGCGCGGCACACGTTCGACCTGGCGGCCGAGATTCCTTTGCAGGCGCGGCTTTTTCGTGTCAACGATGATGAACACGTCTTGGTGGGCGTGGTGCACCATATCGCTGCCGACGGCTTGTCGGTCGGCCCGCTGATAACGGACCTGGGGGCGGCCTACGTCAGCCGGTCCGCTGGACAGGCGCCGGGCTGGGCGCCGTTGGCGGTGCAATATGCGGATTACACGCTGTGGCAGCGCGAGCAACTCGGCGATGTCGACGACAGCGGCAGTCCCATCTCCGCACAGCTGGCGTACTGGGAGAGCGCCCTGGCGGGCATGCCCGAACGGCTGGCGCTGCCCACTGACCGGCCGTATCCGCCGGTGGCTGATCAAGACGGCGCGAGCGTGGCGGTGGACTGGCCCGCCGATTTGCAGCAGCAAGTCGCCCGGGTGGCTCGGGAGAACAACGCGACCAGCTTCATGGTGATGCAGACCGCGCTGGCGTTGCTGATGACCAAGCTCAGCGCGAGTTCCGATGTGGCAGTGGGTTTTCCGATCGCCGGACGGCGCGAACCGGCTCTTGATGCGTTGGTGGGCTTCTTCGTCAACACCTTGGTGCTGCGAGTCGATCTGACCGGTGACCCCACCGTCGTCGACGTGCTCGATCAGGTACGGGCCCGCAGCCTGGCCGCCTATGAACACCAAGACGTGCCCTTCGAAGTAATCGTCGAGCGGCTCAACCCCACCCGATCATTGAGCCATCACCCACTCGTGCAGGTGATGTTGGACTGGCAACATCTGCCTGGGGACACCGGCGACCCCATGCCCGGGTTCGTGCTCGGTGACCTGCAGGTCACCCCGCTGCCGGTGCACACCAGTACCGCCCGGGTGGATCTGTCGTTTTCGTTGGCCGAACGCTGGAGTAAGACCGGCGAGCCCGTCGGGATCGATGGCGCGGTGGAATTTCGTACCGATGTCTTCGACGCTGCCAGCATCCAGACGATGATCGACCGGTTACGGCGGGTGGTGGCGGCAATGACCGCCGACCCGACCCGGCGCCTGTCGTCGATCGACATGCTCGACGAGGTCGAGCAGGCCCGGCTGGACGAGGTGGGCAACCGCGCGGTGTTGACTCAGCCCGCACCGGTTGCGGTGTCGGTTCCAGGGTTGTTGGCCGCGCAGGTGGCCCGCGCCCCGGAGGCGGTGGCGGTGACCTTCGGGGACCTGTCGATGACCTACCGGGAACTCGATGAGGCAGCTAACCGGTTGGCGCACTTGCTGTCTGGGTATGGCGTCGGCCCCGGCAGGTGTGCGGCGTTGCTGTTGGAGCGTTCAGCCCAGGCCGTCGTAACCATGCTGGCGGTGCTGAAGACCGGGGCGGCTTACCTGGCGATCGATCCGGCCCTTCCGGAAGCGCGGATCCGGTTCATGCTCGACGACGCCGCTCCGATCGCCGCGATCACAACGACCGCGCTGCGCTCGCGGCTGGCGGGGTACGACCTGCTGGCCATCGATATCGATGACCCCGCTGTCGACAGCCGGCCCAGCACCGCATTGCCGCTGCCGGACCCTGATGACGTCGCGTATCTGATCTACACCTCCGGCACCACCGGAACGCCCAAAGGGGTGGCCGTCACCCACCACAACCTGAACCATTTGGCGGCGTCGGCGCATCCAGGCCTGCCGGCGGAGCAGGTGTGGACGCAATGTCACTCGTATGCTTTCGATTTCTCGGTGTGGGAGATCTGGGCCGCGCTGTTAGGTGGTGGGCGGCTGGTGGTGGTCCCCGATTCGGTGGTCCGCTCACCGGACGAGTTCCACGCGTTGCTGGTCAGCGAACGGGTCAATGTGCTTACCCAAACCCCCTCTGCTGCAGCCGCACTCAGCCCGCATGGGTTGGAGTCGGTAGCGTTGCTGCTCGGCGGTGAAGCCTGCCCGGCAGAGCTGGTGGATCGATGGGCGCCCGGCCGGGTGGTGATCAACGCTTACGGGCCCACCGAGGCCACGGTGTATGCCTCGATGAGCGCGCCGCTGACAGTCGGGGTCGACGGGGTGCCGATCGGCGCGCCGGTATCGACGGCGGCGCTGTTCGTCCTCGACGAGTGGTTACGGCCGGTGCCACCGGGCGTGGTCGGGGAGTTGTATGTGGCCGGCCGCGGCGTGGGCGTCGGCTACGTGGGCCAGGCGGGCTTGACCGGATCGCGGTTCCTGGCGTGTCCGTTCGGGGCGCCGGGCATGCGCATGTACCGCACCGGCGATCTGGTGCGGTGGCGCAGCTGACGGGCAGTTGCACTACCTCGGGCGCGCCGACGAGCAGGTCAAAATCCGCGGGTACCGCATCGAGCCGGGCGAAGTCGAGGCCGCGCTGGCGGCGCTGGACGGCGTCGAGCAGGCCGTGGTGATCGCCCGACAGGACCGCCCCGGCGACCCGCAGCTGGTGGGGTATGTCACCGGGACCGTCGAGCCGGCCGCGGTTCGCGCCGCATTGGCCGAGCGGCTACCGGCGTACATGGTTCCGACCGCCGTGGTGGCGTTGGCGGCGCTGCCGTTGACGGTCAACGGCAAACTCGACAAACAGGCCCTGCCGACACCGCAATACCAAGACGCCGACCGTTACCGGGCTCCGGGCACGCCGACCGAGGAGATCCTGGCCGGTCACTTCGCCCAGGTGCTCGGCCTGGAGCAGGTCGGCGTTGACGACTCGTTCTTCGATCTGGGTGGGGATTCCCTGTTGGCGATGCGCCTGATCGCCGCGGTCAATAGCGGCATGGACGGCTCGCTCGGCGTACGCGCCCTGTTCGAGGCGCCCACGGTGGCCCAATTGGCGCTCCGTGTCGGTGCGGATGAGGATCGGCTCGAGCCGCTGGTGCCCGTCGAGCGGCCCGCGGTGGTGCCGTTGTCGTTTGCCCAGAGTCGATTGTGGTTCATCGACCAATTGCAAGGTCCGTCACCGGTTTACAACTTGGCGGTGGCGCTGCGCCTACGCGGGCGCCTCGATGCCGACGTGTTGGCCACCGCGCTGTCCGATGTCGTGGGCCGGCACGAGAGCCTGCGCACACTGTTCGTCGCTCCCGACGGGATACCCGAGCAGCGGGTGATCGAGCAGCAGCGCGCGGACTTCGGCTGGCAGGTTGTCGACGCGACCGCATGGCCGTCCAGCCGGCTGGACGAGGCTGTCGGGGAGGCGACCCGGCACAATTTCGATCTCGCTGCCGAGATTCCTTTACGTGCAAAGCTTTTCCGCGTCAACGACGATGAGCACGTGCTGGTGGCCGTCGCGCACCATATCGCCGCGGACGGCTGGTCGGTCGCTCCGCTGGTGAATGACTTGGGGGCGGCGTACGCCAGCCGATGTGCGGGCCACGCGCCGGACTGGGCCGAATTGCCGGTGCAGTACGTCGATTACACGCTGTGGCAGCGCGAGCAGTTCGGCGACCTCGACGACAGCCAGAGCCGCATCGCCGCACAGCTCGACTATTGGAAGCACGCGCTGGCCGGCATGCCCGAGCGGTTGGCGCTACCCACCGATCGGCCCTATCCGCTGGTCGCCGACCAGCGCGGTGCCGCACTGGCAGTGGACTGGCCCGTCGAGCTGCAGCAGCAGGTTGCCAAGGTGGCTCGCGAGCACAACGCCACCAGCTTCATGGTGATCCAAGCCGCGTTGGCGGTGCTGCTGTCCAGACTCAGCACGAGTTCTGATGTGGCAGTTGGGTTTCCGATCGCGGGACGGCGTGATCCCGCGCTGGACGGCCTGGTGGGATTTTTCGTCAACACTTTGGTGCTGCGACTCGACATGGCCGGTGACCCCACCGTCACCGAGTTGTTGGAGCAGGTGCGAGGGCGCAGCCTGGCCGCCTACGAGCACCAGGACGTGCCCTTCGAAGTGATCGTCGAGCGGCTCAACCCGACCCGATCGCTGACCCATCACCCACTGGTCCAGGTGATGTTGGCCTGGCAGAACCTTCCCGGGGACGACAGCGGCCCCTCCGCCGGGTTGACGCTCGGCGACCTGCAGGTCACCCCGATGCCGGTGGACGTCCGCGCCGCGCGGGTGGACCTGTCGTTCTCGCTGGCCGAAAGGTGGAGCGAGTCCGGGGAGCCCGCCGGGATCGGCGGAGCGGTGGAGTTTCGCACCGACGTTTTCGACGCGGCCAGCATCGAGGCGCTGATCGCGCGGTTGCAGCGGGTGCTGGCGGCCCTGACCGCTGACCCGGCGAGGCGGTTGTCGTCGGTGAACGTGCTGGACGAGGTCGAGCAGGCACGGTTGGCGAAGTGGGGTAATCGGGCGACCCTGACCGCGGCAGTGAGCGCGCCGACGACGATTCCGACGCTGTTCGCCGCGCAGGCGGCGCGTACTCCAGAGGCAGTCGCGGTCAGCTCGGGCGATGATTCATGGACGTATCGCGAGCTTGATGAAGCAGCTAATCGCTTGGCGCACTTATTGATTGACCGAGGCGTGGGTCCCGGGCAGCGCGTCGCACTGTTGTTACCTCGGTCGGTTGAGGCGATCGTCGCGATCTTTGCCGTGCTGAAAACCGGGGCAGCCTATGTACCGATCGATCCGGCGGTGCCGGCGGCGCGGGTTGAGTTCGTGCTCGACGATGCCGCACCGATCGCGGTGATCACCACGGCCGAGTTGACTGATCGGATCCATCGGCGCGACCTGTTGGTCGTTGACGTTGTAGATCCCGCCGTCGACAGCCAACCGACGACCGCAGTGCCGGCGCCGGATCCTGACGACATCGCTTACCTCATCTACACCTCGGGCACTACCGGCACCCCGAAGGGGGTTGCGATCCCGCACCGCAACGTGACTCGGCTGCTGGAGGTCTTGGACGCCGGGCTGGGGCTGTCGGCGGCCCAGGTGTGGACGCAGTGCCACTCGTTGGCGTTCGACTTTTCGGTGTGGGAGATCTTCGGCGCGCTGTTGTGTGGCGGGCGGGTGGTAGTAGTGCCCGACGCGGTGGTCCGCTCGCCGGAAGATCTGCACGCGTTGCTGGTCGCTGAACAGGTCACCGTTCTGAGCCAGACCCCGTCGGCGTTCTACGCGCTGCAAACCGCCGACGGGTTGTCGCCCGAGCTGGGCCGTCAACTCAAGCTCGAGGCGGTGGTATTCGGTGGTGAAGCGCTGGAGCCGCAACGTCTTGGGGCGTGGCTGGATAGCCATCCGGATTCACCGCGGCTGGTCAATATGTATGGCATTACCGAGACGACGGTGCATGCCTCCTTCCGGGAGATCCTCGCGGGTGACGTCGACATCGCCGGCAGCCCTATCGGGGCGCCGTTGGCCCATCTTGGCTTTTTCGTGCTGGATAACTCGTTGCAGCCAGTGCCGGCGGGGGTGGCCGGCGAGTTGTATGTGGCCGGTGCGGGATCGGCCTACGGGTATGTGGGCAGGGCTGGGTTGACCGGATCCCGGTTTGTGGCATGCCCGTTCGGCGGACCCGGCGCCCGCATGTACCGCACCGGGGATCTGGTGTGCTGGGGCGCTGACGGGCAGCTGCAGTATCTGGGCCGCGCCGATGAGCAGGTCAAGATCCGCGGGTATCGCATCGAGCTCGGCGAGGTCCAGGCTGCGTTAGGTGACCTGGAGGGGGTCGAGCAGGCGGTGGTGATCGCCCGCGAGGACCATCCCGGCGACAAGCGTCTGGTCGGGTATGTCACGGGGACAGCGGATCTCGCCGAGATACGCGCCGCGCTGGCGGAGCGGCTGCCCGCGTATATGGTGCCGGCCGCGGTGGTGGCGATCGATGCGCTGCCGTTGACGGTCAACGGCAAACTCGACGCCCGCGCCCTGCCTGCCCCCGAATACCAACATGTCGAGCGTTACCGCGCCCCGGGCGACGCGGTCGAGGAGATCCTGGCCGGCATCTTCGCCCAGGTGCTCGGCCTGGAACAGGTCGGCGTCGACGAGTCGTTCTTCGAGCTGGGCGGGGACAGTATTTTGTCGATGCAGGTGGTGGCGCGGTCGCGTGCCGCCGGGGTGGTGTGTCGGCCGCGTGACGTCTTTGTCGAGCAAACCGTGGCCCGGCTGGCCCGGGTGGCTGGGGTGGCCGGCCGGGAAGACGGCTCAGTCGATGAAGGCATCGGACCCGTGGTGGCCACCCCGATCATGGGCTGGCTGGCCAATGTTCACGGCCCGGTGGATCAGTTCAACCAGACCGTCCTGATGCAGGCGCCCGCGGCCGTGACCGAGGCCGATGTGGTGGTGCTGTTGCAGGCCCTGCTGGATCGGCATGCCACGCTGCGGCTGCGCCTCAACGACAGCGCCGGGAGTTGGTCACTACGGGTGCCCGAGGCCGGGTCCGTGGACGCCCGCGGGTGCCTGGTCGCCGTCGACGTGTTGTCCGATGAGGCAGTCATGGCGGCCCGGTCGCGGTTGAACCCGACCGCCGGGGTGATGCTCAGCGCACTGTGGGTGGCCTCGAAGAGCCAGCTGCTGGTGATCGCGCACCATCTGGCCGTCGACGGGGTGTCCTGGCGAATTCTATTGGAAGACATCAACATCGCCTGGGCCCAGCACGGCGCCGGCCAACAGGCGGCGTTGCCGACCAACGGCACATCGTTCCAGCGGTGGGCGTCGCTGCTGGCGCAGCACGCGCGCCGGCCGGAAGTCGTTGAGCAGGCGCAGGTTTGGCGGCAGATCGCGGCGATCCCGGGCGCGCTGCCAGCGGTGCGTGCCGAGGTGGATACCTATTCGAGCGCCGGGCAGTTGTCGGTTTCGCTGGATGCCGAGACCACTCAGATGCTGCTCGGTCAAGTGCCCACGGCGTTTCATACCGGGATCCACGACATTTTGTTGATTGCGTTTGCGTTGGCGTGCAAGGAGTTTCTCGGCACCGGCGCCGGGCCGATCGGCATCGATGTGGAGGGCCACGGGCGTCACGAAGAGCTGCGCGCCGATATCGACCTGTCGCGCACCGTGGGCTGGTTCACCACCAAATATCCAGTGGCCCTGGGAGTAGGTGGGCTGTCCTGGGTGCAGGTCGTTGCCGGCGATGCAGGGTTGGCGACGGTGATCAAAGCCGCCAAAGAGCAGCTTCGGGCTCTACCGGATCCGTTGAGCTACGGGCTGCTGCGATATCTGAACCCCGACGTCGACCTGACCGGGCCCGACCCGACGATCGGGTTCAACTATCTGGGCCGGCTGGGTGGAGCGGCCGAGGCATCCGGCGATGGATGGCGGCTCAGCCAAGAAGGCGGGCCGGTCGCCGGCGTCGCCGCGGCCATACCCATGCCGCTGATGCACACCCTCGAGCTCAACGCCGGCACCGTGGACACCGACACCGGTCCGCAACTGCAAGCCGGCTGGATGTGGGCACCCTGCGCCCTGGATCACGCACGGGTCAGCCGGCTGAGCCGGCTGTGGTTTGACGCCCTGGCCGGTATCTGCGCGTATGTCAGGCGGGGTGGGGGCGGGTTGACGCCGTCGGATATCGCGCCGGCCCGGCTGGGGCAGCAGCAGATCGAAGAACTGTGCCGGCAGTACGCGGTTGCCGACATTCTGCCGTTGACTCCTTTGCAACAGGGACTCCTCTTTCATGCAAGCACCGCGCAGGCCAGTGACGACGATGTGTATGCGGTGCAGCTGGATATCACGTTGAACGGTCGGCTCGATGCGCGCCGCCTGCGCGACGCCGTCCGCACGGTAGTGACCCGGCATCCCCATTTGGCGGCCCGCTTCTGCCCGCATTTTGACGAGCCGGTGCAGATCATCCCCGCTGATCCCGTGACACCCTGGCGGCATGTCGACCTGACCGTAGGCGACCTGGACCTCGATGAGCAGATCCAGCGGGTGTGTGCCGCCGAACGCGCCGCGGTTTTCGATCTCGCCAACCAGCCGGCCTTCCGGGCGACGTTGATCCGTACGGGCGACGATCAGCACCGTTTTGTGCTGACCAATCACCACATCGTGCTCGACGGCTGGTCGCTGCCGAACCTGCTGCGAGAAGTATTCGCCAGCTACTACGGCCAGCGGCTGCCCGCGGCAGCGCCGTACCGCAGGTTTATCGGGTGGCTGGCCGATCGGGATCGCGATGCCGCGCGCGCGGCCTGGCGTGAGGTGTTCGCCGGCTTCGACACTCCCACCCTGGTAGGCCCGCCGGACCGGTTAGGACTGGGGCAGCGAAGCGTTGTCTCGTTCCGGGTCCCCGAGGAAACCACCCGGGCCCTTCGCGAGCTGGCGCGCTCATCCCACACCACCGTCAACACTGTGCTGCAGGGCGCCTTCGCGCAGCTGCTGATGTGGCTGACCGGCCGTCACGACGTCGCGTTCGGCACCGTGGTTTCGGGCCGGCCGGCCGAGGTGGTCGGCGCGGAATCGATGATCGGCCTGTTGATCAACACCGTGCCGGTCCGGGCCACCACCACGGCGACGACCAACACCACCGAATTGCTCGATCAACTACAAAGCGCCCACAACCACACCATCGAACACCAGCACCTGGCGCTCAGCGAGATCCACCGCGTCACCGGTCAGGAAAGCCTGTTCGACACCGTCTTTGTCTACGAGAACTACCCGACGGACGTTGCCGCACTGTCCGGCGCTGACGGGTTGACCGTGACCGGGCTCACCAACCGCGACTACTACCACTACCCGCTGGCGATCCAAGCCGTGCCGGGCCGCGAACTGGAATTTCACGTCCAATATCGCGCAGATATTTTCGACGCAACCGCCATCGACGCAATGATCGCGCGCTTGCAGCGGGTGTTGGTGGCGATGACCGTCATCCCGACGCAGGCGTTGTCATCGATGCACCTGCCCGACACCGGTAAGCATCGGGCCCTGGTAACCCAGCCGTCATCGGTACCCGAACACCACGGCAACGGTGGTGACTATCACGCCCCGACAACGCTGGTTGAGCAGATCCTGGCCGGCATCTGCGCCGGGGTGCTGGGAGTAGACCGCGTCGGGATCGATGAGTCGTTCTTCGATCTGGGCGGGGATTCACTGTCTGCGATGCGGGCGGTCGCCGCGATCAACACCGCCTTGGATACCAACCTCGCGGTGACCACCATCTTCGACGCACCGTCGGTGCGAAGTTTGACCGAGCAGTTGAGCAGACATGCCAGTCCGGCAAAAGAACTTCCCACCGTAAGCCCCAGCGAGCTCTAGCACCGTGGGCCCGGATACCTGCCGCTGTCTGCGCGCCACCTCGAGGTGGGCGAGCTCGGCTGTAAATCTTGCGGTGGGCGGGTTGAGGCGGCAGATCGATGGGCGGAAGCGGTCGTATGCGGATCGCTGACGTTTTGCCGTTGACCCCCTTGCAGCAGGGGTTGTTGTTTCATGCCAGGACGTCGCTGAGCAGCGATGACGATCTGTATGCGGTGCAGTTGGTTGTTGGGTTGAGCGGCGCCCTCGATCCGCATCAGTTGCGTGACGCGGTGTACGCGGTGGCTAATCGGCATCCGCATTTGGTGGCCCGGTTTTCCGGGCAGTTCGACGAGCCGGTGCAGATCGTGCCGGCCGATCCGTGGGTGCCGTGGCGATATGTCGACATCGACGCCCAGGGTGGCGATGTCGACGAGCAGGTTGAGCGGGTGTGCGCCGCCGAGCGTGCCGCGGTGTGTGATCTGGGCGATCAGCCGGTGTTTCGGGTGGTGCTGATGCGTATCGCTGATGATGCGTACCGGTTTGTCGTGACCAATCACCACATCGTGATGGACGGCTGGTCGCTGCCGATTGTGCTGCGGGAATTATTCGCCAGTTACGACGGGCAGCTCCTGCCCCCCGCGGGGTCCTATCGCCGGTTTGTGTCCTGGCTGGCCGATCGAGATCAAGACGGCGCCCGCATGGCCTGGGGGCAGGTGTTGACCGGGTTTGACACCCCCACCTTGGTGGGCCCGCCCAACCGGTTAAAGCTAGCAGCGCGCGCTAGGGCGTCGTTTCAGGTGCCCGAGCAGATCACCGCCGCGATCAGCGAGCTGGCCCGCGCACACCACACCACCGTCAACATCGTCTTACAGGGCGCCTACGCCCAACTGCTGTGCGCGATGACCGGTCGCCCTGATGTCGCGTTCGGGACCACAGTCTCGGGCCGCCCGGCCGAGCTGTCCGGCGCCGAGGCGATGGTGGGGCTGTTGATCAACACGGTGCCGGTGCGGGCAGCCATCGCCGCGGCCACCACCACCACCGAACTGCTCGAGCAGTTGCACCACGCCCACAACCACACGCTCGATCATCAGCACTTGGCGCTCAGCGACATTCACCGCATCACCGGCCACGAGCAGCTGTTCGACACCTTGTTCGTCTACGAGAACTACCCGATCGACACCGCCCTGGGCTCCGGAGTCAACGGGTTAGCGGTCACGGAGTTCACCCACCGCGAATACAACCACTACCCGCTGGCGATCCAAGCCCTACCCGGCACCGAACTATGCCTGCGCGTCGAATACGACACCGCCGTGTTCGACGAAGCCGACATCGACACACTTTTCAAGCGCTTCATCCGGCTGCTGGCCGCCATGACCACCGACCCCAATCGACCACTGTCGTCGATCGATGTGCTCGACCCCGCCGAACACGCCCAGCTGGATGAGATCGGTAACCGGCCGGCGTTGACCCGGCCCGGTCCGGCGCCCGTATCTATTCCGGAGTTGTTCGCCGCGCAGGTTGTCCGCGCGCCTGAGGCGGTGGCAATCAGCTTCGGGGAGCTGTCTCTGACATACCGCCAACTCGACCAAGCCGCCAATCAGCTGGCACACCTACTAACCGCCCACGGGGCAGGCCCGGGTGAGCGGGTAGCCATGCTGTTGTCCCGCTCAGCCCAGGCGGTTGTGGCGATCCTGGCAGTATTGAAAACCGGGGCCGCCTACTTGCCCATCGACCCCGCGCAACCCGACAAGCGGGTGAGATTCACGCTCGATGATGCCGCGCCGATCATCGCGATCACCACCGCCGAATTACGCCCACGCCTAGACGGGTGCGCCCTCACACTCATCGACGTTGACGAGCCTGCTACCGACACCGAACCCGATACGGCACCGCCACCCCCAGACCCGCACGACATCGCCTACATGATCTACACCTCGGGCACCACCGGTGTGCCCAAGGGAGTCGCCATCACCCACTACAACGTCACCCAACTGCTCGAAGCGCTGGATGTCGAACTAGCGCCGGGGCAGGTGTGGTCGCACTGGCACTCCTTGGCTTTCGACGTCTCGGTCTGCGAGATCTGGGGAGCCCTCTTGCGTGGTGGGCGACTAGTGGTGGTGCCCGAATCGATGGCGCGCTCGCCAACCGACTTTCACGCCCTGCTTGTCGCAGAACACGTCACCGTCTTGAGTCAAACCCCGTCCGCGTTTTATGAGTTGCAAAGGGCTGATGTGCTGCAGCCCGAGCTGGGCCGTCAGCTCAAGCTTGAGGCTGTGGTGCTCGCCGGTGAAGCGCTGGAGCCAAAGCGCCTTGAGACGTGGCGGGATAATCACCCGGGTTTGCCGCGCGTGCTCAATCTGTATGGCACCACCGAGACGACGGTGCATGCCTCGTTCCGAGAAATCATCGGAGACGACATCGACAGCGCTGTCAGCCCGATCGGGGCGCCATTGGCCCATCTCGGATTTTTCGTGCTCGATTCGTGGTTGCGACCGGTGCCCGTCGGCGTTGTCGGGGACCTGTACATAGCGGGTCATACTGTGGGGCTTGGGTATTGGCGGCGGGCGGGGTTGACCGGGTCGCGGTTTGTGGCATGCCCGTTCGGGGCGCCGGGATCACGGATGTATCGCACCGGGGACCTAGTGTCCTGGGGTGCCGACGGCCAACTGCACTACCTCGGGCGCGCCGATGAGCAGGTCAAGATCCGCGGGTATCGCATCGAACTCGGCGAAGTCCAGACAGCACTGGGAGCGCTGGACGGGGTAGCCCAGGCGGTGGTGATCGCCCGCGAGGACCACCCCGGTGACAAGCGGCTGGTCGGCTACATCACCGGGACAGCGGATCCAGCCGCAACTCGCGCTGCGCTCGCCGAACGGCTCCCGGCGTACATGGTTCCGGCCGCGGTGGTGGTGCTGGGCGCGCTGCCGTTGACGGTCAACGGCAAGCTCGACAAGCGGGCCCTGCCGGCACCGGAATACCAGGATGTCGATCGCTACCGCGCGCCATCCGATCCGATCGAGCAGACCCTGGCCGGTCTTTACGCCCAGATCCTCGGCGTGGAACGGGTCGGGATTGATGACTCGTTTTTCGACCTGGGCGGGCATTCGCTGACAGCGATGCGGCTGGTAGCGCGGGTCCATGCCGAACTGGGCGTCGAGATCCCCGTCGAAACCGTCTTCGACGAGCCCACCGTGGCCAGACTGGCCCAAAAAATCAGACCGCAAGCCGGACAACCGACGCAGCGGGGGCTGACGTACCAACCCTGATCAACGCGCCATCCAGTGGAAGCTCGGGCCAACAGTTGGGCAGACATGCCAGCCCGGTGAGAGAAGTTCCCACCACAAGCCCGGTCCAAGGTACGGACCTCTAGCCGGCGAAGGTCTGCGCCGCCTACCACGTACCTGGCAGCAGGCGATAGCGAACCTTCTGGCTGTACTCGCGGTATCCCGGCAACTCTTCCTGGAGCAGCTCCTCCTCGTCGCGGATGCGCAAGGCGAGCACGATCAGGCCAGGTACGACGAAGACGAGTCCCCAGTAAGAACCGAGCGCAAGAGGGATGCCGACCATCATGATCACATTGCCGGTGTACATGGGATGCCGCACCAGCCCATACAGACCGGTCGAGACGACGTTTTGGCCTGCCTGCACCTGAACGGTTGCGGCCGCATAGCTGTTCTGAACGATCACCAACGCCACCACACCGAGTCCGACGGCGACCAGAACATCACCGACCAAGCACATTGCCGTTGGCACCGACGACCAGCCGAAGCGATGGTCGAGGACGCTGATCACGACCATCGCTGCCAACGACAAGTACAAGCCAGCAATAACGAACTGCTGCGCCGCCCGGGTCTCGGCTGTCGGACCCCCGCGCATCCTGCCCTGAAGCGCAACGGGATCCGTGCGTAGCAGATAGACAGGGGGAATCCACACCGAAATGGCAACCACCACGAGAAAAACCCATGCCTGCCAGTAATTGAGGGTGCCGGCCGGGGCAAACAGCATCAGCCCGAATGCGGCGAACTCAGCAAGACCGAAGACCAACAACTTAGGAATGGTCTTCATCGCTCCTCCTTCACGTCTGTCCGGTATCGCAGGCTAACAGTGCACAAAACCTTCTAGTTCAACTTGTGTCAAACACGCGCGCGCAGGTGATGCGGCGAGTAAATTTCGCATCATTCGGGGGCCCGTGTACGAGCGGCGACTGTGGCCACCCGCTGGGTGCGCCCACGGGAAAGGACGACCGATGAGACACCCAATTCGTATCAGTCGATTGGGCCTGCTGTCGGTCGGAATGAGCATCGGTGCGGCCCTGGCCGCGACCCCGCAGATCGCTTCGGCCGACCCGTCTGCCGATCCGCTGTCGTGGGCAGATCAAGTGCTGAGTGGTCTTCCAGTTCCCGCCGCCGACGCGGCCGCTCCGTTGGACATGCAGATCTCCATCAGCGGGATCGACTTGTTCTCCACCGTCGGCAACACCGCCACCGCCACCTCGGGTTTCGGCGACATCGCGATCGCCGTGGGCAATGGCGCCAACGCCACCGCTACCGGCTTGGGCGACCTCTCGTTCGCCGACGGCATCGGTAGCAGCGCGAGCACCGGGCTGGGCGGTCTCTTTGACGTCGCACTCGCCGACGGTGCCGGCAGCAACGCCTCGGGCGGGGTGGCTGGCAATTTCGTGCTCGCCAGCGCGTTCGGGGACCACAGCACCGCCGGAGCCGGGTTGGGCGGAAATTTCGTGATCGCCAGCGCCAACGGCGTCGGCAGTAGCGCCGGCGCCGGGGTAGGCAGCAACTTTGACATCGCGTCCGCCGTCGGCCCCGGCAGCCAGGCCACCGTCGGACTCGGCGGCGGGCTTGACACCGCGTTCGCCAACGGCGCCAATGCCGAAGCCGATGCCGGTGTTGGCCAAGGCAACGGCGCCATCGCCCTCGGCACGGATAGCAACGCGGTCGCCGGCGTGGGCAACAACGACTTGGCTGCTGCGGTCAACGGTGGCGACGCCACCGCCGGCGGCATCCAATCAATCGCATTCGCCGATGGCGCCAACAGCGACGCACAAACTGCCGGCATCGGTGACATCGCGTCCATCATCAACACCGGCAGTGGGTTCGACCAGGCCATTTCCGGCGGTTCTGCTGCTGTTCCGTTCAGCGACAACGACCTCGCCCTGATCATCGGCACCGACAGCACCGCCATGGCCGGGAACGGCGGCGATTGGAATCTCGCCGCGGTCTTCGGTGACATGCTCCACGCCAGCGCCACCGGCGGCAACTTCCTGCTAGACATCCTGCCGTCGCTGTAGTGCCGACTGGGCCGCCGCCGGGCTAGGTTTATCGCCATGGCGCGCAAAGCCTTTGCCCACGACGCTGTGGTCTCGATGCATCACGACAACAGTCCCAACGCCCTTGGCGGCGCGATCACCAAGGCGTTGTGCGGCGGCTGGGACCATCCACCGCCGTGTCCGCTCGCGCCGCATTACGTGACCAATATCCAAACGGGTGAAAGCGTCACGCTGCGTGTGCTTTTCGCGACCGAACCGGCTGACGAGCAGCGGGTGCGTTCGCTCATCGGCGAGGCGCTGGCCGCCGGGGAGTTGACCGTTCCGGACGGCGGCGTAGCGCGCTGGCAGCCGCGGTCGGATTCCCCGGGCAGTATCCGCGCTGACGAAAAAGACCTCGCCGCCGCCCTGATCGCGCAAGCGACGGAACCGCTTGGCGCGTAGCGTCTTAACCCATGCGCGCCGAGGCGTAGACAGCAGATACCGGCAACACTGCGTTGCGGATCTCCGCCAAGATCGCGGGGTGGTGCGCGGAATGGTCGCCGGTAGGAGCGGCGATCAGGCGGGGCGGGTACGCCGAGCCCCGAAGTCGGTCCAAGGCCGCCCGACCGCCTTTCGCCGTGAAGTGCTCCGCATCCCCGGGCGAGGCAATCAGCGTCACGTCGACTCCACTGCGGGCAAGCGCCGTGAGAACAATCTCCGGCCGCCACACGAGTCCGACCCAGCTCAACACCCGCAAGAAGGATCGCGGGAAATGTTTGTGCAGGTACGTCTTCGCCGGTTCCCGACCCGGGTTGAGCAGTGTTTTGAGGCGCTTCGCCGTGGACTCGCCAGAACCGACGATCGGATCATCAGGTGCGCCGGCCTCCAGCGCCCTCTTCCGGTTGTACCACTGCGACGGCACGGTTGAGGTGGTGCGCCAATTCCACACCAGGACGTTGACCAGGATCGCGGCCCGCGCACCGAGAATGCGGGCAGTGTGCGCGGCATACCAGGAGCCGGAACAGATTCCGACAACCTCGAGTTCGCCGGCATCACGGCACGCATGTCTGGCGGCCGCTATCGAGTCGGTGATGTCGGCCTTGAAATACACGCTGCGCCAAGGGTCTCGGCTGATCTGGCCCGACTGGCCCAATCCTGCCGGATCCCAGCGGACGGCCTGTGACCCGGTCGCCGCGATGCGACGTGACAGCTCGACCCACTCCCGGGCAGGTCCGACGTGCAAATCCTTGGCCGTGACGAAGAACAACACGGTCTTTGGCGGCGCCGGGCTGGGGGCCCGGGGCAGCGTACGGATGGCGAACAGGCCGCTCGGCTCGATTCGTTCGATGCGCTCGATAACGGCAACGCCGTCGGGCCCCTCGGCCGGCATCGTCACCGTCGTCAGGTAGTGCGGAGCGGCCCTGCGGATGCGGGTCGGTGCTTTTCCGTCGATCCATTCGACGATGGAATCGACCGCGTCGACTGGAACCGGCACGAAGATCTCCTGCGGCCGAGCGCATTCCGGCAGACCGCTCGATGTGATCGCATCAACTCCGCCGGCCGACGCCAGAGCGGTCAGGTGCTTGTCGGTCTCGGCTGGCCGTCCCACCAGGAGTACGTTCTCGACGCCGTGAGCGCTGAGTGGATCGGCGGCCATGCGCAACGCGCCGAATTCTGCTGCGGCGTGGTCGCTGAACCGCCCACCGATGACTGACACATCGCCGGACGACGTGGCGTCCTCGCCCACCGCCAGCCGGAACAGCGCATTGTGCTCGCGGAGGTAACGCCTACCCGTGCCGGCAGGATCGAGGTAGGCCACCCGCCTGATCGGGTGAGACCCGGTCAGGTAGTCCTGCAGGATCAGGCAGCCGGCACGTATGCCGATAGCCGTCGTCGGCTCCGCACCGATCAGCGTGAGGTAATCCAGCGCATGGCCCACGCTGGCCGCCCAGCCGGCCACCGCGTCATCGCGGCCCTGAGCGTGCGCAGAATCGCCCGTGCCCAGGTAGTCGAAGCGCAGCACGCCAAAACCGCGGCGCGCCAGGCTGTCGGCAAGGGTCCGGTGCAGCCGGACACTGTCCATCCCCTCTTTGCCGAGCGAACCACAGATCAGCACCCCGCCCCTGATCTGGTTGTCGGCCGGCAGATGAACGACGCCGAACAATGGCGAATCAGTCGGTCCGAAAAATGTCGGCACTTCGGTTGTCGTCAACGGCAGCGTCGTTCGAGCATGGGGCACTGGCTCCCGGTCGAGTTCGGCCGTCGGCGGGGCAGAACGCAGATTGACGCGCTGTCGACCCAGCGCGGCGAGGCGCAGGGGGATTGCGATGAGGCTCAACAGCGCGAACGGCAGATATTCGACGGCGTAGACCCAGGACTGTTCTTTCATGTCGAGTGCGCCCAGCACAAAGTCCCGGCCGAAAGCGATCAGAATGTACGTCGTACCCAGCACCAGCAACGGTCGCCACAGACGGCCGAGGCGGTGTATTCCGACGCCGAAGGACAGCAGCACGAGCAGATCGGCGAAGGACAGCCCCACCAGGAAGAACCACAGCACGCCGCCTTGCAGCGGTACCCGGCCGGTGACGATGCCCAGCCAGACCACTAATCCGATGTGGACCTGGAGCGCGGTGGCGAATGCCAAGCCCGCGGGTCGTGCCACACCGGCCAGGCCGGCAAAGGCCGGACCGAACAGGATGGCCGTCGCACCGCCCGCGTAGGAGAGCCAGAAATATAGGAACGACCAGCGCGCCGTGATGCGCACCGCGAGCCTGAGGCCTTCGGGACCGGTGCCGTCAGCGGCCAGGATGGCTACGGCCAGTGCGAGCGCGCCGGCGAACGCGCCAACCACCCACACCCAAGCCGGATCACGTCCGCGGATCATGTTCCAGCCGCTCCGGCGTCGCCGCAGACCACGACAACGACGGCCATCGCGTGGCAATCGGCGTGCGAAAGCGACAACGACGAGCTGAGCCAGCCTTGACGTCGCGCCCGCTCGGCGACCGATCCGCTCAACCGAAGCCGAGGCAGCGGACCCTCCCGCGTTACCTCGATCTCGCGCAATGGAAATGGCGTGTCGGGTTCGGCGAATGCCTTGATCACTGCTTCCTTGGCCGCGAACCGGGCCGCAAGTCCATGCACCCGGTTGAGACCCTGGCAGTCGTCGATCTCGCCCGTCGTGAAAACCTTGCGCAAGTATCGGTCACCGAACGACGCCAGCGAGTCCTGAACTTCTTGGACGTCTTGGACATCGCATCCGGCGCGGACACGGTGCCCGTCGACGTCGTCCGGCAAGGTGATCACGCTAGGCAGCTGTCTTGACCAGTCCTGCGATTACCTGCGAGATGTTGTGGACGGATTCAAAGGTGGACTTCTTGAGCACTTCTTCGGGGAACTCGATGTCGAACTCATCCTCCAGCGCAAGCATCACATCGACCGACGCGTGCGATGTGAGGCCGAGCTTGTAGAGGTCTGCGTGATCGTCCACCTCGTGTGGATCGACCGCCATCCGGCCATGCGCAGCTAAGACGTCGCGAACCTGGTTCTCTATCACGCTTTCCTCGTATTTCTGCCGTGGCTCAATCGGATGAGCCAGTGTGGGTTCCACTAACTTGGTGGGTTCAGCCGGGCAACAACTCTGCCGCCGGGACGTAGCTTCCGGTCTCCCTGAGCCGCTTACGAGCGGCGCGACGGTAGCCGTAGAAGTCCGATATGTGGGCCGGGCTGTCGTATAGCCAGTCGAGGGGTTCTCGCATGTTGTCGACATAGCCGATCGAATAGGACCCTCGCTGATAGCCCATGAGCCTGAGCAGGCCCTCTGGAAGGGTGCGAGCGATCTCGGGAGGGCACGCGAGGTACTGGTTTTCCTCTTGGCGCAGCCACCCCAGCGAGTAGCCCACGTTCATCCCTATCCGGCTGGCCTCGGTGGTGTTGGCGCCTCCGCCGTGGAATATCGATCCGGTGTACAGCAGAACCGAACCCTTGGTCATGACCGCTGGGGACGACAGCGCGAAGTCCACGTCGTCGGGATCGTCCTCCCACTGGTGGCTGCCTACCACCATCCGGGTCGCTCCCGACTCCTCAGTGAAGTCAGTGACGGCCCACATGGTGGCTACTTCGGCTTCAAAGCCCCGCGGGAACTGGAAGCGATCGAACGACCACTGATCGCGGTGAATCATCTGCGCCGGTTCACCGGGTCCGATGGTCACCAATTGGGTCAGGTCGATCTGGAAGGTGCTGGCGTGGTCGCCCAACACCAGGTCGAGCGTGTCGATGATCGTCGGGTTGGTGATCAGCGAGCGAGCGGTCGGTGATCGGGCGATCAGGGCGCCCGTGCGGCGGGTGGTTGCGCCCAGGAATTCAGTGTTACCGCCGCCGGTGACCGCGAGGTGCGGCTCGACCTCGGCCCGTATCTGGTCCATCGTCTCGGCCGATGCGAGGTCGGCGATGACGACGCAGCCGTCTTCGTTCAGCAACTTCGCGACGTCTGCCGGCGAAGAATCCGAACCGACCGTCCGTACAGCTATTGGCATAAGGAGTACTATACGGGATGATATATGGACAATTCAATGACTGTCAGTCGGTTAAATGCTGGCTTTCATGACTGAGTAGCGGAGGTACCAGAAAGATGCTGCCGTTTCGATTCGGCGTATACGCCGCGGTCGCGCCAACCATGTCGGCCTGGCGGGATCAGGCCCGTGCCGCCGAGGGTCTCGGCTACTCGGCCCTCTACATCTCTGACCACCTCAATTCCCAGTTCGGGCCTCTGGTAGCGACGACTGTGGCCGCCGAAGCGACCTCCACCCTGCACGTGGGTCCTTTCGTGTTGAACAACGACCTGCGCCACCCGGTGGTCCTGGCCAAGGAGATCGCCACGCTCGGCTTGGCGTCGGAGGGCCGGCTCGAGGTGGGCCTTGGAGCGGGCTCGCTCCAGCTCGATTACCAGCAAGCGGGGATCGAGTTCGACGAATTGGCCCTCCGGGTAGACCGGCTGGCCGAGAGCCTCGCCGTCATGAAGGCGCTGTGGACCGAGGGGGAGGCCTCCTTCTCAGGGACGTATTACACGGTGCGTGATGCCCACTGTGATCCTCGCCCGGCCTCGCCACCTCGCGTCATGCTTGGGGGTGGGAGCAAGCGGTTGCTTACCCTCGCAGCCCGGGAGGCCGACACCGTCGGCATCAATACGAGCCTCAGCGTCGGGGACGATAGCGCCGGCGCGACGGTCCAGGCCACGCTCGATCGCTACGATCGCTGCCTGACCTGGGTACGAGAAGCGGCGCCGGATCGGTTCGGTTCGATCGAGCTCCAGATTGTGGCCTTCGCCACCAGAATCGTCGCCAGCCGCCGCGCCGCCGCGCGCACTGCGACCATGCTTGGCCTTCCAGGCGAGGACGCGCTCGAACTTCCGATCGTCCTGCTCGGCACCGTGGACGAATTGTGTGAGCAGCTCCTGAAGCGCCGCGAAAGGTGGGGCTTCACCAACGTCGTCGTGCCGGGCGAGGCGATGGAGTCCTTCGCGCCCGTCGTC
Source organism: uncultured Actinomycetota bacterium (assembly GCA_963737375.1). Classification (GTDB taxonomy): domain Bacteria; phylum Actinomycetota; class Actinomycetes; order Mycobacteriales; family Mycobacteriaceae; genus Mycobacterium. The sequence goes on along the minus strand of CAVTSP010000025.1, from coordinate 227,834 downwards.
GCCCAACTTGCGGGTACCTAGCTTCGGCGCCTACCGCAGGCCACCGCGGCGACGATTCCACACCGGGCCAGACACAGGTCAGGCCGCTATCTCCGCAGGGCGACTTCACGATCGGCGTTCGGGTTCAGCGCTGCAGTCGCGGATCTCGTTCGGAAACTGAAAGTTTCCTATTGGGTTGTTTTACCTTCCAAACGTATGTATTCTCTGCTTTAAGCAGATCATCGGTATTTAAGTCCAAACGTCGGCGCAACAAACCCCGGGTTGCTTCTACCAGGAGGAGCACATGTCAGTGGTCGCCATCGAGGCTGAGCTGCCCGTCAGAGGCCTGGCAACATGCGGCTGACCCGGCGCCGACGTCGGACATCGGCGGCCATCGGACCCGCCCAATGATCGAGATGGCCATCGTGGGGCTCGGCTCGTGGGGTCTGTGCGTCTTGGAGCGGACGGTGAGCCGGGCCCGGCAGGTAGGGACGCCGGTGCGGCTGCACCTGGTCGAGCCCGCTCAGCTCGGAGGCGGGGTTTACTCCGCCGAGCAGCCCGACTTCCTGGTGCTCAACAACGCCTGTGGTCAGCTCTCCCTCTATGTCGCACCCGACGGCAACGCCCTTCCGCCCTACGCCGTGGGCCTGCACCCGTGGGCGGTGGTCCGCGGCTACCGCTGGGTGGGTCACGAGTGCCGCATCGGCGCCGGGGGTGACCCCATCCTGCCCACCGATTACCTGCCCCGGCGGTTGATGGGCGAGTACCTGGCCTGGTTCTACGACACGCTGGTGGCCTACGCCCCGCCCAACCTCGAGATCGTGCGCCACTACGCGGCAGCCGTCGACATTTCGCCGGCGCTGGCGGGGCGCGAGGCGGTGCTGCTCGACAACGGCACCACGCTCACTGTCGACCACGTGGTGCTGACCTCGGGGCACACCTGGAACCAGGAGCGCGGGGCCGACGGGGGCGTGCGCTACCTGCAGCCCTACCCCATCGAGTGCCTCGATCAGAGCGCTCCGGCCGGATCCTCGGTCGCCGTGGCCGGCATGGGCCTGGTCGGCTTCGACGTCCTCACCGCCCTCAGCGTCGGACGAGGCGGGACCTTCACGGACCGGTCCGACCGGGCCGATCGCATGCGCTACGTGCCCTCGGGCCGGGAGCCGGCCATCACCCTCTACTCGCGCTCGGGTGCGCCGTACTGCGCCAAGTCGGCCACCGGCGTCGACCCCTACGGCCAGTACCAGCCCGTGGTGTGCACCACCGAAGAGTTTGCGGCGCTGACCAATCCGGGCGGGTCGCCGGTGCGGCGCCACGTGGACTTCCGCGCCGAGCTTCTCCCGCTCATCTTCGCCGAGATGCAGGCGCGCTACTACATCCAGGCCGCCTCGCTGGCCGGAGGCGACGTCGAGTCGACCGAGGTCCGCACCGTTCTGCGCCAGGGCTGGCTCAACGGGCACTACGAGAAGGTCGTCGACGGTCTCGAGCCGCGCTACGGGCGCTTTGACCCGGCCGCCCACCTCTTCGCCGGGGCAGACCGCCACTACGACGTCGGCCGCCGACTACCAGAGCCAGGCCTACGACATGATCGACGACGACCTCAGCGAGGCCCTGCGGCCCGGGGGCAGCCCGGTCAAGGCGGCCCAGGAGGTGCTGCGCATCCTCCGGGACCAGCTGCGTTCGGTCATCGAGTTCGGTGGTCTCTCGCTGGACTCCTACGTCGAGTTCCAGTCCAACGTCCGCGGCCGCATCAACCGGCTGGAAGCCGGCGTGCCACCGATGCGCTCCCAGCAACTGCTGGGGCTGCTCGACGCCGGAGTGGTACGCATCCCGCTGGGACCTGACCCGGAGTTGACCTCCTGCTCCGACGGCGTCCGCCTGAGCTCGACGGCCCTCGACGAGCCGACGGCAGTGACGGTCGACGGGGTGGTGCGGGGCTATCTCGACATGCCCTCCCTGGCCCGGTCGGGCTCGCCACTACTCAGCCGTCTTTACGCCAAGGGAAGGCTGACCCAGCTCAGCTACGGTGACACGCCGGTGGGCAGCGTGGCCATCAATGAACAGTTCCACCCCTACGACACCGAGGGCCGGCTCCAGCCCAACCTCTCCGTGCTGGGCGTCCTCACCGAGGGAGTGCGCTACTTCACCCACTACCTACCCTCGCCCCGAAGCCGCCTCCGGGCCGTCTATGACGCCCAGGACTGCGTCGAGTCCGTGATCGGCTGAGCACATGATGGATACGGATTCAGCGACCGGACGGGCCCGGCCATTGGTGGCGGTGGGCTACGGGCCGCGCTGCGTTCCGGTGATGCAGCTGGCCGAGGCCGCCGCCGGCGTCTGCGATCTGATCTGGCTGATCGATACGTCCGTGCCGGGGATGGACGAGATGACCGATCTCCTCAACCGGTTCGGCGCCGTGGTCGACTTGGACGGCCAGAGCGTCGAGCAGGCAGCCAAGGTCCTCGGCGACTGGGAGCCCGACGGCCTGACCACCTTCCTCGACGCCGGGATGGTCGAATTAGCCTGTGTCGCCGAACGATTGGGCCTGCCCTTCCACAGCCCGATGACCGCCGCCGCCCTCACCGACAAGGCGCGCCAGCGCCAGGCCCTGGCCGATGCCGGCCTCGACATGCCGCGCTGCCGACTCGTCCGTCCCGATCACTCCGAGGCCGGGCTGTCGGTGGTCGAGGCCGAAGTAGGGTGGCCAGCCGTCCTCAAGCCGCGCTCGGCTCAGGGCAGCCGCTACACCTTCCTGGTCCGCGATGGCGCCGAATTCAAGCGACTGCTGCAGGCCCTCGGATCGGACCGCCCCGAGATGGTGCTCGAGGGTTACCTTCCCGACGATCCGGCCCGGGCTGGTGAACCCTACGGCGGCTACGTGTCGGTCGAGAGCGTGGTGGCCGACGCCGCGGTCAGCCACCTGGCCCTCACCGGCCGCTTCCCGCCGGCCAAAGACTTCCGCGAGACCGGGTTCTTCATCCCCGCCTCCCTCGACGACGAAAGCCGTTCGGCCGTACTGGATCTGGCCACCCGGGCCATCGCCGCCCTTGGGGTACGCACCGGATGCCTGCACACCGAAGTCAAGTTCACCCCTGACGGGCCCCGCATCATCGAGGTCAACGGGCGGTTGGGCGGTGGTGTGCCCGAGATGCTGGAGCGCGCCGCCGGCGTCAGCCTGCTCGACCTCACCCTGCGAGTGGCCCTGGGCGAGTCGATCTCTGTCGGCAGTCCGGTGGCCACCAGCCGGATCGGCTACCGCTTCTTCCTCCAGCCGCCGACCGTCTCGGCCACCGTGACTGCTGTCGAGGGCATCAACGACTTCAGCGACCGCGCCGAGGTGGACACCGTGAGCCTGCACCAGGCACCGGGTGCCGCCCTCGACTGGCGCGACGGCTCCGGCAACCACATCGTGGCCGTGGTCGGCTCGACCGACACCGAGGAGCAGTTGCAAGCGGCCTACCGGCTGCTGCACCAAGAGGTCACGGTCTCCTACTCCGACGTGAGGTATTGAGCGGTGACCGTTCAACTGTCCGGAGTCCTCGACGTGGGGACGGCGCCGGACCCGGCCGAGGGATCCGCGCGGTGGCGGTGCGCGCTGGTCAACAACATGCCCGATACCGCTTTTTGCGCCACCGAGCGACAGTTCGCGGGCTTACTGGACGCCGGGTCCGGATGTGAGGCGGTCACGCTGACCCGCCACACCGTGGCCGGGGTGCCCCGCGGCGAGTCGGTCCGGGCCCGTGTCGCCGCCGAATACCGTCGGATCGAAGACCTCCGATCGGACCCACCCGACCTCCTGGTGGTAACCGGCGCCAACCCCACCGAGTCCCGCCTCGAAGACGAGCCGTACTGGTCCGACCTCCGCGACCTGCTGCGGTGGGGGAGCCAGAACGTGCCGGTGATGGTGCTGTCCTGCCTGTCCGCCCACGCCGCCCTGGCCGTCTTCGACGGCATCGAACGGACCACCCTGCCGGCCAAGTGCACAGGCGTCTTCGCCCAGGAGGCCGATCCGGCCCACCCGCTGGCCGCCGGGTTCCGCAGCCCGGTGTTCCTGCCCCACTCGCGGTTCAATGCCGTGCCGGTGAACGCGGTGGTCGACGCCGGCTACGCGGTGGTGTTGCAGTCGGAAGAGGTGGGCTGGAGTGTGGCCACCAAGACGGTGGGCCGGTCCGAGGTCGTGCTGGTGCAAGCCCATCCCGAATACGACGCCTCGAGCCTGGTGCGCGAATACGTCCGGGACGTCCGACGCTACACCGACCATGAGCGTGACGAATTACCTTGCCTCCCAACAGATTGCGTAACCGGCCCGGACTGGGACGGACTCAGCCGGCTGCAGGCGCGGGTGGTCGGCGGCGAGCGGAACGCAGACCTTATAGCCGATTTCCCCTTCGACGAGATCAGCGGCCGCGCGCCCTGGCCGTGGCGAGGCGCGGCGATGCGTCTGTTCGCCAACGTGTTGGCCACCATTTAAGAAGAGGAGCGCCTGAGCCCATGCACGACGAGACCATCGCCATCCACGGCGGCTACACATCCGACGGGACACGTGCTGTAGCGGTGCCGATATACCAGACCGTGGCCCACGACTTCGTCAGCGCCGAACACGCCGGTGCCGTGCTCGACATGGAGACGCCGGGCTTTCACTACAACCGGCTCAACAACCCGACCCTGGACGTCCTCGAGCAGCGCATCTGCGCCCTCGAAGGGGGGACGGCGGCGCTGGTGGTGGCCTCGGGTATGGCTGCGGTCAGCTACGCCATCCTGACGGTGGCCACTGCCGGCTCGAACATCGTGGTGGCCCCGCAGCTCTACGGGGCCACCTTCACCTACTTCGCCCACGTGCTGCCCACCCTGGGCATCGAGGCCCGCTTCGCCGACGACGACCGAGCCGAGTCGATCGGCCCCCTCATCGACGAGAACACCCGCGCCGTCTTCTGCGAGACCATCGGCAACCCGGCCGGCAACATCGTCGACCTCGAGGCCGTGGCCGAGGTGGCCCACGCGGCCGGGGTGCCCCTCATCGTGGACAACACGGTGGCGACGCCGCTCATGCTCAAGCCCTTTGAACACGGGGCCGATGTGGTCGTCCACTCGCTGACCAAATTCGTGGGCGGCCACGGCACCACCCTCGGTGGGGCCATCGTGGACGGCGGCCGATTCCCCTGGGCCGACCATCCCGACCGCTTTCCCATGTTCAATCAGCCCGAGCCCGCGTTCCACGGCGTCGTCTTCGCCCGCGACTTCCCCGAGCGGCCCTTCACCGTGCGGGCGCGTTCTACTCAGTTGCGCAACAGCGGCGCGACCCTCTCACCCTTCAACGCCTTCCTGCTACTCCAAGGCCTCGAGACGATGGCCATTCGGCTCGAACGCCACGAAGCCAACGCCCGGGCCGTGGCCGCTTACCTCGCCGCCGACTCCCGGGTGGCCTGGGTGAGCTTCGCCGGCCACGCCGACCATCCCTACCACCACCTGGTCGGTCGCTACCTCAACGGGCGCGTGCCGTCGATCGTGACGTTCGGGGTCGAGGGGGGCGTCCGGGGGGGCTACGAGGCGGGCCTTGCCTTCTTCGACGCGCTCCAGCTCATCAAGCGGCTGCTCAACCTGGGAGACGCCAAGACCCTGGCCATCCATCCGGCCTCGACCACCCACCGGCAACTCTCCGATGAGGAGCTGGTGAAGGCCGGCATCCGGCCGGAGACGATCCGGCTGTCCATTGGGATCGAGCACATCGACGACATCATCGACGACATCGACCAGGCCCTCGCCAAAGCCACGACCGGCTAGATCCACGGAGCCGAGCGTGCAACAGCTGCTGGAGAATGTGACGAATCGCTGCGTGGTCGGTGCGGTGCTGGACCACGCCGATCACGCCCCGGATCAGCCTGCCGTCAAGGACCTTGATCGCTCGTTGACCCGGGGCGAGTTGCGTGCCGAAGCGGGCCGAGTGGCTGCCGGCTTACATGCGAAAGGCGTCCAGCCGGGAGCGCGGGTTGCTCTGCTGATCGGCAATTCCGTGGATTTTGTGGCGGCGGCGCTGGGCTGCCTGTGGGCCGGAGTCACCTTCGTTCCGTTGGCGATCACCGATCCCGACGTCCGCCGCATGCAGATCGTGGCTGACTGTCGGCCTGCACTGGTGATCACCACGGGCTCCGACCACTCGGGGCTCCCTGCCGGAACCAAGTGGAGCTCGCTCTCGGAGTTGAGCGCGACGGCCGGGCCCACGCCACCGCCGGTCGCGGCCCCCATCTCGTACATGATCTACACGTCCGGGACGACCGGTGTCCCCAAGGGCGTGCAGATCCCCGCGGAGTCCTTTTTCGCCGCGGCCGAAGCCTGTGCGGACGCCGTGGGACTCACTGCGGACGACCGCGCACTGTGCGTGTCGCCCGTGCACTTCGACGGGTCTTTCTCCGCGATCTTTCCTCCGCTCGTGCGCGGCGTGCCCCTCGTCATCCCCGACCGGGAAGCCTTGCTGTTCCCGCGCAGGTTTTTCTCGATCGTCGCCAGCGAGGGGATTACGGTTACCAGCTTCTCGCCGAGCTACCTTCGGTTGCTTCGGTCCAGCGGCCGCCTGGACCGGTTGGCTGACACGCCACTGCGAGTGATGGCCCTGGGCGGCGAAGCTCCGTCCACCGCGGACATCAAAGCGGTGTGGGCCGGCAGTCCGGGACTACAGATGGTGAACCGATACGGGCCGACCGAGACGACGATCGCGGTCGCTCATCTGGACCTGACGCCGGAGTTGCTCGACGGCGGGTTGGTACCGATCGGCCGGCCGCATCCCGGCAGCTCGTTCCATCTGATCGACGAGCACGGACGTCTGGTGGACGAACCCGGAGTGGTCGGCGAGCTGTACATCGGCGGACGGCAGCTGATGGCCGGATATCTGAACGACCCGGGTCACAGCGCGGCTGTGTTGCGGACCGACGTCGTCGAGGGAACCACCGTCTACCGCACCGGTGACCTCGTCTACCGCGACGACCGCGGCTACTACGTCTACGTCGGGCGTTCGGACCGCGTCATCAAGCGGCACGGCGTGCGGATGTCGCTGGTCGAGGTGACCGAGGCGCTCGGGGGTATCGACGAAGTCGCCTCTGCGGCATGCACAACCTTCGATCTGGCGGGCAGTCTGGGGGTCGTCGCATTCGTCGTGCCCGACGGTGTGGTGACCCCACTCGCGGTCCGGCAGGCCGCCGGCGAACGCCTGCCCGAGACGATGCTGCCCGATCACTTCGTCGTGGTGACCGAGTTGCCGTTGACGTCGTCCAGCAAGGTCGACGAGCGACGGCTGCTCCACGATGCCGGCCTGTCGCCGCCCAATTCACAGATACCGCTCACGAAAGGAGCCAGACGGTGACGATCACTGACGTGACCCCGGACAGCCATTACAAGGAGCTGGTCCGGCGCCAGCGCGCCGAATTGCAGGACGCGTACCTCAAGGGGGTGCGCCGATTGCGATGGGACGCAGGGCGTCTCGCCGCGGAACGTGAACGGCGCCTTCGAGAACTGTTGCTGCACGCCGCCGATCGCTCGCCGTTCTGGAAGGAACGACTGGCCGGCCACGATCTGGCGAACTTCACCGAGGCCGACCTTCCGTCCTTGCCGATTCTGAGCAAGGCCGAGATGACGTCGGAGTTCGACCGACTCGTCACGGTTCCCGGGCTGACCCTTGACCGCGTCAAACAACACCTCGACGAGTTGACCGGAGACGGCTACCTGGACGACGAATATCGGGCGATCGTCACGTCCGGATATACCGAAAACCCGTCGTACCACGTTTACGGCTGGGACTCCTTCGTCACCTTCGTCATGCAGGGCTCACGCTGGACCGGGCGACGCGGCGAAGACCCGGATGCGGTACTGGCGCAGTGCTTCAGCGGCAGTCCCAAGCATGAGTCGGGGATCTTCTACGCCTTCAGCACCTTCGAGAGCGGCGGGCCGACATCGCACTGCTTCGATGCCACGCTTCCCCTGGACGAGATTGTCGACGGTCTGAACAACGCTCGTCCCGCGGTGACGGCTCTTCAGGGGTGGCCGAGCCTCATCTGGGAGCTCGCGAGAGAGGCGATGCAAGGACGACTCACCATCACACCGACGTGGGTCAGCATCGCGGGAGAGGTGTCCACTCCGCCTGTGCGAGAAGCGGTTCGGACCGCGTGGGGGATCGAGCTATCGGAGTTCTGGGGTTGTTCGGAGGGCACGTACGCCTTCCCGTGCGGCGTTGGCGAAGGCATGCACGTCGCCGACGATCTGGTGATTCTCGAGCCGGTGGACGCCGATGGCAACGTCGTGCCGTATGGGCAACCTGCGGATCGGATGCTGTTGACCAACCTGTTCAACCTCGAGCAGCCGCTGATCCGCTACGACATGGCGGACGCGGTGACGATGTCCGACGAGCCGTGTGAGTGCGGTTGCGCGCATCGCCGCATCACCTCGGTTCACGGTCGGATCAACGGCGCCTTCCAGTACGACAGCGGTGCTGCCGTGCCGCGCGCAGACCTCGAGCAGACCGTTCTCGCCACCCCCGGCGTCGCCAACTTCCTGGTGGGCAAGATCCCGGGCGGCGTTGACGTGTCCGTGGTGACCGACGGGTCGAGTAACCGCGAGAAGCTGCAGACCGAACTCATCGACGTGCTGCGCCGACACGGCGGGCCGGAGTCGGACGTCATTGTGCGGGAGGTTGATTCCATCGAGCGACTGTCGCGGGGCAAGTGCCGGCAGTTCGACGCGAGGTAATCGAACGAGCGGCTGGTGCGCCCGAGGGGATTCGAACCCCTAACCTTCTGATCCGTAGGCGGATTAAACCCGTTACCCGAGTCTGTAGCCGTCCGTCGAATGCTGGCGCTCAGGCACTGGATACGCTGCCCCACTTACGTTTTCATGCCATAGACGTCTGTGAGAGTCCGTGGCTGTCTGGGGTGACCTGACCGGCGGGTTTTCGGCGGGTTGTGTCATCGATGCGTCACCGGACGGGTAGGTTGTATTGGGCTGGCAGCGGTAAGCACAGGAGTTACGGACGGTTAAGCACTTCCATTACGGGATCGCATATATAGCCTTTCGCGCCGTAGGCAAAATGCCGGTTGGGCATCTCTCGAAGCGCCCCAAGGTCTACCAGGGTTTCTATTGCCTTTTTGGCTGGCGGGTAGGTGACTCCATGGAGTTGCGCAGCTTCCGGGATGGTGATGATGGGATAGCCAAGGAGGCTTTCCGCCACAGCGTTAACAACACCCCGCGCCTGCCGTGTCGTCAACCGCTGGCGAAGCTCTGACTGGAACGCGAGGAGCTCCTCAATGCGCCTCACTCCATCTTCTGCTTGGTGATGTACCGCCTCGCAGAAGAACCTGATCCACGGGTCGAAATCGCCAGTCTTGCTGACCTCCAGGAGCAGGTCTTTGTATTCATCTTTTCGCGGCTCCAACCATGGCGACAGATTCAGGACCGGATACGTCAACGCCTCTGCGGTCACAAGTTGCAAAGTCACGATGAGCCTGCCGAGCCGACCGTTCCCATCGGAGAATGGATGCAGGGTCTCGAACTGGTAGTGGGCCATAGCGATCTTGATCAACAGGGGGTAGTCGTCCTCTGCATGAATCCATTTTTCCCACTCTGAGACGCCTTCACTGAGATAGCCGCCGAACGGCGGCGGCACGAACCGCGATGCCTCAATACCTTTCGACCGCTCGCCGATGTAAACGTTCGACTCCCTGAGCCTTCCCTTGTCCCAACTATCTCCTCGCGTTCTATCCACGAGGATCGCCTGGAGCGGGGCAATCACGTTCAGGCATATCGGCTTTGACTGGATTAAGGTGAAAGCCTGTTCAGCGGCACGCACGTAGTTAAGAACCTCGCGAACTTCCGCAGTGCGATTCGCGTCCTCCACGTAGTCGGCTTCAAGCACCTCTTCTAGGGTCGCGTAGGTGCCCTCTAGAGCGGAGGTGCTACGAGCCTCACGCCGGAGCGCTGGACGCACCAGCAGTCCGGGATCCGGCAAGCGCTTCACAGCGAAATCGAGGCGACCAACGTCGAGACTCGCCTGGCCCGCCAACTTGTGCGCCCCAAGGCTTAAGTTGATTGACTGCGGCAGGGGCGCAGGGACAAACGCATAGTGGCTGTAGTCCCGGCCGAGGTAAGCGTCATGGCCAGAGATGGGGATAAGGCCGCCGACCGGCGAGTTACCGAACTCCTCTACCTGCACTAATATACCTTTCTCGGGTTTCGTAAAGTCGGTGCCGAACCTATTAAAGACAGAGCGTTAGAGAAAGAGCGCCGTTATAGTAACGCACGTAAAACTATACTCGTTGCGGTCAGCGGTATAGCTTCGCAAGGCTAAGTACCGTCGACACGACCGCCCCGATTCGCCTGGCGTCATGCGAGACGGCGCTTTGCTCTAGTTGTCCGCGCCCGCAGGACAGCAACCACGATGCGAAGCGGCAACGTTTCGGATCCCACGCCCGAGTTGCACGGCGAGCACATCGCGGCCAGGTTTTCATCGCTGTTGAGTGCCGCATCAGTCAGGCCCATCTCCCGACCGTCATGCACTGAAACGAAGTGCCCGACGTCCAACGGCAGATCGTTGCGGTGGCACAACACGCAAGTGCTGTTGTCGAGCATCAAAATGCGGGCGCGCTGCCCCGGCCTGACTGTCGGGCGAGTGCGTAGCGACCGAGGCTCACGGCCCGTTTCGGTACGCGGTGCGCAGTAGCAGTAAGCCCGGCAATCGGCACACCGCACAACGTCCTGGCCATTCTTCGTGATGATGGTGCCTTCGAGGCAGCCGCAAGACTGACACGGTTCACGCATGGGTCTGCGCTCCGAGGGTTGCTGCCCGGCGGCGGTGGTCACAGTTCGGACGTTAAAGGTTGCTGGCGAGGACACCAAACGGGGTTGTTTATAGACCTGTGCATCACGCGGGGGATAGTGGGAAGGGTTAGCCAGGATTCGCTTGTGGATAGACAGACAAACTCATCCCCAACCGCTTGCCATGCACAACCAAGTGGCGGAAAGACGGCAGATCAGAGGCATTATTCGCCCGCAAGCAGGGCATACACCCCGTGTGAATTAAACTCTCTACGGCGTGTCGGGGTCGGCGCCTAGTTCGGGCGTGTCGTTTGCTGATCCGTCCGAGAACAATGGGCTTCTACTCAAGGTAAGTACCCCGCCGATTCCGGCTTCAATGAGCCGCCGCCGATGCTTAGATGGGCCACACGTTCGTTCGAGCAGGGGCGGCAGGCGATGGTTCAATACCGCAAAAGCAAGAAGGTCGATCCGTTCCTGCACGATGCCCGCCACAATTGCGGGACCGCGTTGCATCTACGGGGTGTGCCGCTGGCCGTGATCGCCAAATGGTTGGGTCATGCCGACGCATCGATCACCGCGACGATCCACGCGCACGGCCAGCCCGATGCTTTGCGCGCCGCCAGCACCACGCTGGGCGAGGTTGCGTCGTCCGGCGAGCAGTAGCGCGGGTATTCGACGCCCGTTAATTCTTGGTGCGCCCGAAGGGATTCGAACCCCTAACCTTCTGATCCGTAGTCAGATGCTCTATCCGTTGAGCTACGGGCGCGTGTCTTTACTTGTGTCTCGTACTGCTGTGGTGACCCGCCGCGCCCGGCTTACGCCGCGCTTGCGATCACCACGTGTTGGGTGGTGACCCGCCGCGCCCGGCTTACGCCGCGCTTGCGATCACCACAGGGGGTGGCGGAGGCGAGAGGATTTGAACCTCCGGTCCCCTTTGAGGGGGACAACTCATTAGCAGTGAGTCCCATTCGGCCGCTCTGGCACGCCTCCTTGGACGGTCTGAGGGTACCGGACCCCGCTCAGGTGATGACGCGGTCCCGGGCGACGAACCCTCCCGGGACCGCCGCGGAGGATAGCGTACACAGGCCAGACATATGCTGTCGAAATGACCGCTCGCCTCCGCCCTGAAATGGCCGAGCTGCCTGCGTACGTTCCTGGTAAGACGGTCCCGGGCGCGATCAAACTGGCCAGCAACGAGACCGTCTTCGGGCCGCTGCCCGCCGTCCGCGCCGCTATCGAGCGCGCAGCCGATGCCATCAACCGCTACCCGGACAACGGCTGCGTCGACCTCAAATCGGCGTTGGCCAAGCACCTGAACTCCGGCGGGGTCTCCGACGCCGGCGGCTGGGGACCCGAGCACATCGCCGTCGGTTGCGGATCGGTGAGCCTGTGCCAGCAGCTCATCCAGATCACCGCGACGGCCGGCGACGAGGTGCTGTTCGGCTGGCGCAGCTTCGAGATCTACCCGCTGCAGGTCCGCCTGGCCGGCGCCACCGCCGTGCAGGTGCCGCTGACCGACCACACTTTCGACCTGGACGCGATGCTGGCCGCGGTCACCGAGCGGACCCGACTGATCTTCGTCTGCAATCCCAACAACCCGACCTCGACGGTGGTGGATCCCAGTGCGCTGGCCCGGTTCGTCGAAGTGGTGCCGTCGCACATCCTGATCGCGATCGACGAGGCCTACGTCGAATACATCCGTGACGGCCTGCTGCCGGACAGCCTGGCCCTCGTCCGTGACCACAGCAATGTCGTTGTGCTGCGCACGTTTTCAAAGGCGTACGGCCTGGCCGGCCTGCGGGTGGGGTATGCGGCCGGGCATCCGGATCTGATCACCGCACTGGACAAGGCCTACGTGCCGTTCACCGCGAGCAGCATCTCGCAGGCAGCGGCGATCGCGTCACTGGACGCCGCCGACGAGTTGCTGGCCCGGACCGATGCGGTGGTCGCCGAGCGGGCACGGGTCAGCGCCGCGCTGCGCGGCGCCGGATTCACCCTTCCGTCGTCCCAGACGAATTTCGTGTGGCTGCCGCTCGGCCCGCGCACACTGGACTTCGTGGAGCAGGCCGCCGTCGTCCACCTCGTGGTCAGGCCGTACGGCAGCGACGGTGTCCGGGTGACCATCGGTGCGCCGGAAGAGAACGACGCCTTACTGACATTCGCGACGAAGTGGATCTAGAGGAGAAGAAGATTGAGTGAGACGTTGGCGCGCAAGAAGTTCACCGAGTTCAAGGAACGCACCGCGGCGATCGATGACGCCGAGTTGGACGACTACTGGGCGAGCCTGCCACCGGCCACCGTCGACGGCATGCTCGGCGAGTGGAAGGGCGGCGAGTTCGTCACCGGCCACCGGATGAACGGTCAACTGGAGAAGTCCCGCTGGTTCGGCAAGACGTTCAACTCCCCCGCCGACGTCCAGCCGTTGGTCTGTCTCGACGACGACGGCAACCGCTTCTCCAACGTCAAGATGGGCAAGGGCGAAGCGAGCCTGTGGCTCGAGGAATTCCGCGGCGAAGTCACCGCCACGATGGTCTACGACGGCCAGCCGGTGCACGACCATTTCAAGCAGGTCGACGAGCGCACGGTGATGGGAATCATGAACGGCAAGAACGTGATCGATAACGGTCGCTACTTCTACTTCTACCTCGAGCGCGTCTAGATCTTCGCCGCCGGATCGCGGCCGGTGAAGGCAACCAGCCGGTCGATCGCCGGCGCGTTGTCGTCGACCTCGACAGGATCGCCGAAGTCCCCGTTCGCGCGGCGTTCGGGCGTGATGATCTTCTTGGCGATTTCCAGGACGTAGTTCGCCAGCGAATCGGGGACATCCGCCGGGTGTCCGGTGCCTGCGGCGTAGTCCCACCCGTGCACCAGCAAACCGAACGCCAGGACGCTCGCCAGGAGCCTCACCGGCGTCTCATTGCCGTGCCAGGTGACGGCACCGTCTAAGCCGTGACGGCGATGAAAGGCGTCCAGAGTGGGCCGGCCGACGGCGATGATCTGACGCTCGACGGAGTCGCCGGCGTCGTGCGTTGGTAGGTCGGCGCCCAGCGCCTCGCCGACCGAGGTGATCGTTTCAACCACGTGATCGGTCAATTGGGCCACGTCGAAGTCGCCGCTTGTGGTCGGCTTGGACAAGTCATCGCGCGAGATCGGATGCACGATGTGCTGCAGCACCCCCAGCGAGGCTTCGGCGGCGCGAAGCTCGTCAGCGGGAGGTGAGTCAGGTCCGGGGCGTAGGTCGGAAGGCATGCAGACCACGGTACGGTTCCGCCATGGGTGAGCCATACGAGTCAGTCACCGTTGAGCACAAGGACCACGTCGCGCAGGTGACGTTGATCGGGCCCGGCAAGGGCAACGCCATGGGACCGGCGTTCTGGTCGGAGCTGCCGGAACTCTTCGCCGAACTCGATGCCGATCGCGATGTGCGGGCAATCGTTCTCACCGGCTCCGGCCGCAACTTCAGCTACGGCCTCGACCTGCCCGCGATGGGCGGGACGCTGGCTCCGGTGCTCGCCGACGGCGCAATGGCCGCGCCGCGCAGCGACTTTCATCGCGAAGTGATGCGCATGCAGGCCAGCATCAGCGCGGTCGCCGACTGCCGCACCCCGACTGTGGCGGCGATCCACGGCTGGTGCATCGGCGGTGGCGTCGACCTGATCTCTGCGGTCGACATCAGGTATGCCAGCGCCGACGCGAAGTTCTCCGTGCGCGAGGTCAAGCTCGCGATCGTCGCCGACGTCGGCAGCCTGGCTCGGCTGCCGTTGATCCTGTCCGACGGGCACCTGCGTGAACTCGCGCTGACCGGCAAGGACATCGACGCGGCGCGCGCGGAGAAGATCGGGCTGGTCAACGATGTGTTCGCCGATCCCGACGCCACCCTGCAGGCTGCGCACGCGACCGCCGCCGAGATCGCGGACAACCCACCGCTGACAGTGCGCGGCGTCAAGGATGTCCTTGATCAGCAACGGATTTCACAGGTATCCGCGAGCCTGCGCTATGTGGCGGCGTGGAATGCCGCGTTCCTGCCGTCGAAGGATCTGTCCGAGGGCATCACGGCGACCTTCGCCAAGCGACCGCCGAAGTTCACTGGCGAATAACGCGATTCGGCACGACCACAGCGGGTAACCCCTGAGGATGGCTACCTACCGAGTACTCGACCCGCATGGCGACGTCGTCGACACCAAGGACATCTCCAGTGCGGGAGACGCGCACGCCTGGTTCGTCGACTCCAAGGCCGACAACTCCGAACTCGGCTGGCGGATGGAAGTCGAAACCGACGGCGACTGGAAATTCTTCGACGACACAGAGGGCGATCGGTCCTAACCGCACGGCGTCACGGAACCTCGTCGTCGCTGTCCTGTAGCAGCTTCTCCGGGTGGTGAAACGTGTTGACGCGGGGTTGTCCTCGGTCGAGGTGTGGGGGTGGGATCCATTCGGTTTGGCCGTGGCGGTTTTTGCGGGTGGTCCAGCCTTGCTCGGCGAGTTTGTGGTTGGGGCAGCAGGCGAAAGTCAGGCCGTTGACGTCGGTGACGGGGTTGGTGGCGTAGGGGTCGCAGTGGTGGACCTCGCACAGATAGCCCGGCACGTCGCATCCCGGGAACGAACAACCACGATCTTTGGCGTACAACACAATTCGCTGGGCCCGTGAGGCCAGGCGTTTGGTGTGATACAGCGCCAGGGCTTTGCCGTTGTCGAAGATCGCCAAGTAATGATGCGCATGATTGGCGAGCCGGATCACATCCGACATCGGCAACAGCGTGCCGCCGCCGGTCAATGCTTTCCCAGCGCCAGCTTCCAGGTCTTGCAGTGTGGTGGTGACGATGATGGATGTCGGCAATCCGTTGTGTTGACCCAGCTCTCCCGAGGCCAGCAGCGCGCGGGCGGCGGCCAACAGCGCGTCGTGGTTGCGCTGGGCGAGGCTGCGGGTGTCGCCCTGGATAGCGGCTTGTGACGGGGTGCCGCTGATGCAGGGTTCGTCATCGGCGGAGTTACACATGCCGGGTGCGGCGAGTTTGGCGAAGACGGCGTCGATGGTGGCGCGGGCCTCCGGAGTCAGGTAGCCGCTGACCGGTGACATCCCGTCGATGTCCTGCTTACCGATGGTGATCCCACGTCGTTTGGCGCGGTCGACGTCGGTGAAGTCGCCATCGGGGTTGAGGCAGTCGGTGAGCTTGTCGGCCAGCTTGGCCAACTCATCGGGACGATACTCACGGCTCAGGGCGGCCAGGTGCGCCTCGGCCTTGGCCCGGGCCTCGAGGTCGACGAAGTCGGGGATCCGGTGGAAGAAGCTGCGGATCACCGCGACATGACCGGCACCGAGGTCACCATTGCGCTGCGCGGCAGCGGTGGCCTCCAACACCGGCGGCAGCGGTTCACCGTTCAACGCCCGCCGCTCACCCAGATCGGCGGCCTCATGAATACGCCGTGAGGCCTCAGCGCGGCTGATCCGCAACCGGTTGGCCAACGCCGGCGCCAACTTGCCACCCAACTCGGTGGCCTCGGCCTGGGCGGCGAGCTGGTTGATCAGGGCGTGCTCGATGGCCGGCTGTTGCCGGCGAAAGCCCTCGAACCTTTCCAGTACCCGCAGCCGCTCGGGCGTGGTCAGCACGTCGAACGTCAGGTCCCGCGCCCGCTTGTGCGCAGCCGTCAGCGCGTCGAGAACCTCGACGATCTCCTCACGACCACTAGAACGCATGTTCGAATAATAGCGAACCAAGCGGACGGAATCCGTCGTCAAACCCAGACCTGTGGATAACCGTCCAACTGTGGATAACTTGGCCGTGGGCCACCCACGTACCCTCACGGTGTGGACGACTTGCAGGGCAGAATCCGGGTGCCATCAGACCTCGACTCGGTCACCGCGATCGGCGACGAGGACCATTCCGGAATCGACCCGAAGGCCGTCGAGCGGATCTGGGAAGCCGCCCGCCACTGGTATCAGGCCGGCATGCATCCGGCGATCCAGGTGTGTGTGCGGCACAACGGCAGGGTTGTGTTGAACCGGGCGATCGGGCATGGCTGGGGCAATGGCCCCGCCGACGAACCGGACGCCGAGAAGGTCCCCGTCAAGACCGATACACCGTTTTGTGTCTATTCATCCGCCAAGGCGATCACCGCGACCGTCGTCCATATGCTCGTCGAACGCGGCCACTTCTCGCTCGACGACCGGGTCTGTGAGTACATCCCGACCTACGCCAGCCACGGCAAAGACCGCACCACCATCCGGCACGTGATCACGCACAGTGCCGGTGTCCCGTTCCCGACCGGACCACGGCCCGACCTCAAGCGCGCGGACGACCACGAATATGCGCAGGAGCAACTCGGCAACCTGCGACCGATCTACCGGCCGGGCCTGGTGCACATCTACCACGCGCTGACCTGGGGGCCGCTGATGCGCGAGATCGTCTACGGCGCCACCGGAATGGACATCCGGGAGATCCTGGCCACCGAGATCCTCGAACCGCTGAACTTCCGCTGGACGAATTTCGGTGTGGCAGAAGAAGATATCCCCCTGGTCGCACCCAGCGAGCCCACCGGTGCGCAACTACCGGCTCCGATCGCGGCGGCCTTCCGCAAGGCGATCGGCGGAACGCTCTACCAAACGATCCCGATCACCAACACGCCGCTGTTCCTCAAGACCGTCATCCCGTCGTCGAACACGATCTCGAACGCCAACGAGATGTCGCGCTTCGCCGAAATATGGCGTCGCGGAGGCGAACTCGACGGTGTCAGGGTGATGAGCCCGGAGACGTTGAACGGCGCGGCCAAACAGGCCCGTCGGCTGCGACCCGATGTAGCGACCGGCCTGCTGCCCGCTCGTTGGGGCACCGGTTTCCAGCTCGGCACAAAGAGATTCGGCCCGTTCGGTCGCGACGCACCGGCAGCATTCGGCCACCTGGGCCTGGTCAACTGCGCGATCTGGAACGACCCGGAGCGCCAACTGGCCGCCGGCGTGGTCAGCAGCGGCAAGCCCGGCAGAGACCCGGAAGTCAAGCGCTACACCGCTCTGATGGACCGCATCGCCGCCGAGATACCCCGGGTTTCGTGATCCTGCGCCATAGTTAAGCGGTGGAGCCGCAATCCCCGTATCCGTACTACTCGGGATACCAGCAGGGCTATCCGCCGCCTGTGCCGCCGCCGAGGCATTCTGGCGTCGACATCGCCCTCACGGTGATCCTGTCGGCACTGGCCGGGGTGTTCGCGCTGGGCGCGGTGTCGTTCTCGTTCTTCTTCGTGATGGCCACCGATTCGTGCGGCGCGCGGCAGTGCAACTATGACGCGCTCGGAGCCGCTTATCTGGTGACCTGGGGCGGGATCGGGCTGGCAATTCTGGTCGGCATCGTGGGGATCATCGTCGCCGCAATACGCACACTGACGATGTGGTACTGGCCGGCGGGGTCGTTGCTGATCATCATCGCCTCGACCGGAGCCGGCTTGTCGCTGGCCAACTCGGTGCTACACCACGCTTGATGGCGGTGGCGGAGGGATTTGAACCCCCGGACGGTTTTAGCCGTCTCTCGCTTTCAAGGCGAGTGCATTAGGCCGCTCTGCCACGCCACCGCGGACAAGGGTAGCGGGACCGCCGGGGTCGGGTCAGCCTGAGCCTTTCAGCGCGGCCGTGATCCGACGGCAGTTCTCCCCGACCGCGACCACCTGGGAGCGCGACAGCGGACCGAGGAAGTGGGCGCGGATCCCGTCGGCGTAGGTCGCCACGGCCTGTCGCGAGATCGCCCGGCCGTCGTCGGTGATCGCGGCGACCACCCCGCGACGGTCGTCCTGGCTGGCCTCGCGGCGCACAAACCCCTGTACCTCGAGGCGACGAACCTGGCGGGTGAGCCGACTCGGCAGCGACGCCAGGGCCTCGGCGAGGTCCCCCATCCGGACGCGTCCGGTCGGCGCGTGGTCCAAGATGTCGAGAACTCTCACGTCGAACAACGACAGTTGGTGCGTTTCGGTGAGTCGACGGTTGAGCGTGGCATACAACCGCAGGGTGGAATCCAGGAAGTTCTGCCACGACTTCTGCTCAGCAATATCCAGCCCGGGCATCTCACTGGCTGTCCGGCCGGCAATCAGGGCCGCCATCACGTCATGCTATGCCTCACATCGCCTTTGGAACAGACGGTAATTCGCGCCTAGTAGCGTGACGAGCATGTACGCCATCGTCGCCGAATCCGCCGATCGACTCGTGTGGCAGCAAGTCCCCGATGTCGCCGCCGGCAAGGGTGAAGTGCTGATCAAGGTCAGCGCCGCCGGGGTCAATCGGGCCGACCTGTTGCAGGCCGCCGGGCTGTATCCCCCGCCGCCGGGCGCCAGCGAATTGCTGGGCATGGAGGTATCCGGGGTCATCGAAACGGTCGGCGACGACATTTCAGGGGACTGGGCGCCGGGGCAGGAAGTCTGCGCTTTGCTGGCCGGCGGCGGCTACGCCGAATACGTCGCGGTTCCGGCCGGCCAGGTGCTGCCCCATCCCGTCGGCCTCGACCTCACGGATTCCGCCGGCGTGCCGGAGGTGGCGTGCACGGTCTGGTCGAACCTGGCGATGACGGCGCACCTGAGCGAGGGCCAGCTGCTGCTGATGCACGGCGGCGCCAGCGGCATCGGCACCCACGCCATTCAAGTCGCCCGTGCCCTGGGTGCCCGGGTCGCCGTCACCGCGGGCTCAACGGCAAAGCTCGATTCCTGTCGCGAACTCGGCGCCGAGATTTTGATCAACTACCGCGACGAGGATTTCGTCGAGCGGGTAAAAGAGGCGAGCGACGGCGCGGGCGCCGACGTCATCTTCGACATCATGGGTGCGTCTTACCTCGACCGGAATATCGACGCGCTGGCGACCGAAGGCCGGCTGATCATCATCGGCATGCAGGGCGGCATCAAAGGCGAACTCAACATCGCCAAGCTGCTCAGCAAACGGGCACACGTCATCGGCACCACGCTGCGCGGCAGGCCGACAAACGGTCCGCACAGCAAGAGCGAGGTCGTCGCCGCCGTGACGGAATCGGTCTGGCCGATGATTGCCGACGGCCGGGTGCGAGAAATCATCGGGGCGCGCCTGCCGATTCAAGATGCGGCCGAGGCGCACCGGTTGCTGCAGGCGGGAGAGGTGACCGGGAAGGTCATCCTGACGGTCTAACTAGCCCAGCGACGCGAGGGCACGCACCAACTGATCGACCTCGGCCGTCGTCGAATAGTGCGCGAGACCGACGGTGACCGCGCCGCCGACATCGTTGACGCCGATCACGTCGAGCACGCGCGAGCTGGCGTTGGAGATCGCCAGGATGCCGTTGTCCGCCAGCCGCTGGACCACCCGCTCGGCCGGCACCTCATTCACGGCGAAGCTGACCACCGGTATCCGGGACTCGGGCCGGGCGATCACGACCACCAGCGGTAGCGAGCGCAGCGAGCTCATCAGGTAGTCGAAGATGCCGTCCAGGTAGGTCGTCGCGGATTGTATTGAGGTGGCGAGCCTTTCGCGCCGCGTGCCGCGCGCCGACTCGTCGAGCGAAGCCAGGTATTCGATGCTGGCGACAAAGCCGCCGAGCAGGCCGTACTGATGCACGCCGACCTCGAGGCGGGCCGGGCCGGTGGCGTACGGGTTGGCCGACACCGAGGTGAAGGTGTTGATCATCGCCGGGTCGCGGAACACCAGAGCGCCCACCGGCGGACCACCCCACCCGACGGCGTTGATCGCCACCACGTCGGCGTCGATGTCGTGGATGTCGATCAGTCGGTAGGGAGCGGCGGCGGAGTGATCGACGATCACGAACCCGCCGACGTCGTGCACCAGCTTCGTCACCGGCCGCAAGTCGGTGACCGTGCCGAGAGTGCCCGACGCCGAGGTCACCGCGACCAGTCGGGTCGCCTGCCCGACCAGCCCTTCCCATTGCCAGGACGGCAGGTCACCGGTTTCGATGTCGACCTCGGCCCATTTCACCTTGGCGCCGAACCGATTTGCAGCGCGCAGCCAGGGTGCGATGTTTGCCTCGTCGTCGAGTCGGGTGACGACCATCTCGTAGCCCAGACCGGCGCGCGTCGACGATGCATCGGCCAGCGAGGCCAGCAGCACCGCGCGGTCGGCGCCCAGCACCACGCCGCGGGGGTCGGCGTTCAGCAGATCGGCCGCCGCCTGTCGCGCCGCCTCCAGCACGGCTGCGCTGCGCTTGGCCGAGGGATGCGGACCGGCGGTGCTGGGGAACGATCCCCGGAAGGCTGTCGAAACGGTGGTCGCCACCGAGTCGGGGATGAGCATCCCGGACGGGGCATCAAAATGCACCCAACCGTCCCCTAATGACGGGTGCAACCCGCGCACTCGGGCGACGTCGTAGGCCATACCAGCCACCTTAGAGCCACGCACAATAAGACGAACCGCGACAGTAGCGGGCGCCCGGATACATCCCCATCGTCCCGGGCCGGGCCACCCGGCCAGCCATACTAGTCGCGTGGGGCTGTGCTTCGGAATGCTGATCGCATTGTTTTTACTGATCGTGCCGGGGGCAATTATCGGCCGGATCACCCAGCTGACGTGGCCGATCGCGATCGCAATTGGCCCTGCACTGACCTATGGCGTTGTCGCGCTGGCGATCATCCCGTTCGGCGCCCTCGGAATCCCTTGGAACGGTTGGACCGCGCTCGCCACGCTCGCCTCGGTGAGCGTCATGATGATCTGTCTGCAACCGTTGCTCGCCGGCTACCGCAACGCCGAGGCGCAAGCTCGCGGGATCGGCCGGCGACAGGCGCTGACCGTCGCGGCCGGGGTGGTACTCGGCGGGCTGCTGATCATGTGGGCGGCCTACCGCGGCGTCGTGCATTGGCAGTCCATCCCCAGCACCTGGGACGCGGTCTGGCATGCCAACACGGTCCGCTTCATCCTCGACACCGGACAGGCGTCCTCGACCCACATGGGCGAGCTCCGCAATGTCGAGACCCATCAGCCGCTGTACTACCCGTCGGTGTTTCACGCGCTGACCGCGGTCTACTGCCAGCTGACCGGGGCGGCACCGACGACCGGCTACACGGTCAGCTCGCTGGCGGCCTCGGTCTGGTTGTTCCCGTCCAGCGCGGCGATGCTGACCTGGCATCTGCTTCGGCCTCGCACCGAGCATGCCGCGGGTGTGGCCGCCACCGCCGCAGCGCTGTCGGCGTCGTTCACGTCGGTGCCCTACGTCGAGTTCGGGACTGCGGCGATGCCGAACCTGGCGGCCTACGGGGTGGCGATCCCGACGTACGTTCTGGTTACTTCGACGCTGGCGCATCGCGACCGCATCCCGGCCGCGGTGCTCGCCCTGGTCGGCGTCTTCTCAGTGCATCTCACCGGTGGATTCGTGGTAATCCTGTTCGCGGCGGCCTGGTGGCTGATGGATGCGTGGTGGCATCCGGTGCGCGGGCGGCTCGCCGACCTGCTGACCCTGTCCGCGGCGGCGGTGCCGGCGTTGTTGATCCTGACGCCGCAATTCATCGGGGTGGCCCAGCAGGCCGACATCATCGCCGGGCACGCGTTTCCCAGCTTCAAGACCGTCAAGCAGGGCGTGATCGACGCGCTGCTGCTGCACACCCGCCACCTCAACGACTTCCCCATCCAGTACGGACTGGTGGCGTTGAGTGCAATCGGCATGGCGATCCTGCTGTACAAGAAAATCTGGTGGCCACCGGCGATCTGGCTGCTGCTCACCGTGGCGACGATCTACTCGGGGGCGCCGTTTCACAATCTGCTGGGCAGCGCCATTCAGCAGTACAGCCAGTTCTTCTACAACGATCCGCGCCGGCTGTCGGCGGTGGTGACGATGCTGGTGACGCCAATGGCAGCGGTTGCGGTGTTCGCCTTGGTGGTCGGCGCCGTAACCATTGCCAGGCGGATCGTGCTTCATCGCCTCAAAGTGCCTGACGCCGTGTGGGTTTCGGCGATCGTGGCTATTCTGGCGCTGACCACTACGCTCAGCGCCCGGCATTACCTGTACCGGCATCTGGTGTTGTTCGGCGACAAGTACGACTCGGTGATCATCAACCAGAAAGACCTGGACGCGTTCGCCCACCTGGCCACGTTGCCCGGCGCGCGCACCACCCTGATCGGCGATTCGAACGTGGACGGCACCGCGTGGATGTACGCGGTCGCCGACCTGCACCCGCTGTGGACCCACTACGACTTCCCGCAGCAGATCGGTCCGGGCTACAACCGCTTCATTTTCTGGGCGTACGCCGATGCCGACGCGCTGCCGGGCGTTCCCGAAGACAAGCGGGCGTTGGTGCCGGAAGCCATCCGGGCGCTCAACATTCGGTACATCCTGACCAGCGCGCCCACGGTCCGGGGGTTCAAGGTGCCCGACGGACTAGTCTCGATAGACCGATCGAAGTGGTGGACGAAGATCTACGACAACGGCGAAGCCTGGATCTACGAATGGCGGTCCGGCGCCCCGACAACCCCCAAAGGTGACAAGCATTGAGTAACGACGACGACATCGAGGTCATCGGCGGCCTTGATCCCCAACTGCTGGCTGCTGCGCATGACTCCCGCGATGATGACCGGTCGATCACCGACCTGGTCGAGCAGCCGGCCAAGGTGATGCGGATCGGCACCATGATCAAGCAGCTCCTCGAGGAGGTGCGCGCGGCTCCGCTGGATGAGGCCAGCCGCAGCCGGTTGCGCGAGATCCACGCCACCAGCGTTCGGGAACTCGAAGAGGGGCTGGCACCGGAACTGCGCGACGAACTCGACCGCCTCACGCTGCCGTTCACCGAAGGTACGGTGCCGTCGGACGGCGAACTTCGCATCGCCCAGGCCCAGCTCGTCGGATGGCTGGAGGGACTGTTCCACGGGATTCAGACCGCGTTGTTCGCGCAGCAGATGGCCGCACGCGCACAGATCGAGCAGATGCGCGAGCAGCGTGGCCTGCCGCCGGGTACCGGCCGGTCGGGCGGAATCGGTGGCTCGACTTCTGGCCACTCGGGTTCCGGCACTGGGCAATACCTGTAGGCAACCAGTGACACCAACTGGTCCACACATCGAAACCCACGACGCGTGGGTGGAGTTTCCGATCTTCGACGCCAAGTCACGTTCACTGAAGAAGACCTTCTTAGGTGGATCGATCGGTCGCAACGCATCGAACGTGGTGGTCATCGAGGCACTGCGCGACATCACCCTGTCGCTGGAGCTGGGCGACCGGGTCGGGCTCGTCGGCCACAACGGTGCCGGGAAATCGACTCTGCTGCGCCTACTTTCGGGTATTTACGAGCCAACCCGCGGCTCTGCCATCATCCGCGGCCGGGTGGCCCCGGTGTTCGACCTCGGCGTCGGGATGGACCCTGAGATCTCCGGCTACGAGAACATCCTCATCCGCGGACTCTTCCTCGGGCAGACCCGCAAGCAGATGCTGGCCAAGGTCGACGAGATCGCCGACTTCACCGAACTGGGCGACTATCTGTCGATGCCACTGCGGACCTACTCCACCGGTATGCGGGTGCGATTGGCGATGGGCGTGGTCACCAGCATCGACCCGGAGATCCTGCTGCTCGACGAGGGTATCGGCGCCGTCGACGCCGACTTCCTGAAGAAGGCGCAGACGCGGCTGCAAAAGCTGGTCGAACGCTCCGGAATCCTGGTGTTCGCAAGCCATTCCAACGAATTCCTGGCCCGGCTGTGCAAGACCGCGATGTGGATCGAACACGGCGTGATCAAACAGACCGGCGGCATCGAGGACGTCGTGCGGGCATACGAAGGCGAAGACGCCGCCCGGCATGTGCGCGAGGTGCTCGCCGAAACCAACCGCGAAACGAACCGCAGCGATGACCCACCGAGCCGGCGGACGCAGCTGGTGTGCGCCGTCGTGGTGACCCACCGGCGACCGGACCAACTCGCCAAGTCGCTCGGTGTGCTGAGCACCCAGAGTCGGCTGCCTGACCAGTTGATCGTCGTCGATAACGACTCCGATGAGCGGGTTCGCGACTTGGTAGCCGGTCAACCCGTCCCGACGACGTATCTGCCGTCACACCGAAACCTCGGCGGCGCAGGCGGTTTCGCGCTCGGTATCCTGCATGCACTGGCACTCGGGGCGCAGTGGGTGTGGCTGGCCGACGACGACGGCCACCCGCAGGACAGTCAGGTACTGGCCACGCTGCTGGCCTGCGCCGACAAGCACCAGCTGGCCGAGGTTTCGCCGATGGTGTGCAACGCCGACGACCCGGAGAAGCTCGCCTTCCCGTTGCGCCGCGGCCTGGTCTGGCGCCGACTTGTCAGCGAGCTGCGCACCGAGCCCGGCCAGGACCTGCTGCCCGGAATCGCGTCGTTGTTCAACGGCGCACTGTTTCGCGCGGCGGCGTTCGAGGCGATCGGGGTGCCCGACCTGAGGTTGTTCGTCCGCGGCGACGAGGTGGAGATGCATCGTCGGCTGGTCCGGTCCGGGCTGGCGTTCGGGACCTGTCTGGACGCGGCCTACCTCCATCCCTGCGGCTCGGCCGAATTCAAGCCGATCCTTGGCGGGCGGATGCACACGCAGTACCCCGATGACGCCACCAAGCGCTACTTCACCTACCGCAACCGCGGCTACCTGATGGCACAGCCGGGTCTGCGCAAACTGCTCCTGCAGGAGTGGTTGCGGTTCGGCTGGTTCTTCCTGATTTCCCGTCGCGACCCGAAAGGTCTGGCGGAGTGGCTGCGGTTGCGCCGGCTGGGCCGCCGGGAAAAGTTTGAAAGGCCCGCAGATGACCCGCGCCGGTGACCTGACCCTGCGCCGCATGAGCGGCGCCGATGAGGAGGAATGGCGCCTATGACCATCGTTGACATAGCGGCACAGTCGAAGACGATGGCCCGGGCCTGGGGCGACCTGGTCGACGGGTACCGCCGCCGCGAGCTGTGGCTGCACCTCGGCTGGCAGGACATCAAGCAGCGGTACCGCCGCTCGGTGCTGGGCCCGTTCTGGATCACCATCGCCACCGGGACCACCGCTGTTGCGATGGGTGGCCTGTACTCCAAGCTGTTCCACCTGCAGCTCTCCGTGCACCTGCCCTACGTCACCCTCGGCCTGATCATCTGGAACCTGATCAACGCGTCCATCCTGGAAGGCGCGGACGTGTTCGTCGCCAACGAGGGATTGATCAAACAGTTGCCGACGCCGCTCAGCGTGCATGTGTACCGGCTGGTGTGGCGGCAGATGATCCTGTTCGCGCACAACATCGTCATCTACCTCGTCATCGCGATCATCTTTCCCAAGCAGTGGTCGTGGGCCGACCTCTCAGTGATCCCGGCGCTGGGACTGATCGTGCTCAACTGTGTGTGGGTGTCACTCTGTTTCGGCATCCTGTCGACGCGCTTCCGCGACATCGGCCCGCTGCTGTTCTCCATCGTGCAGTTGCTGTTCTTCATGACGCCGATCATCTGGAACGACGACACGTTGCGGCAGCAGGGCGCCGGGCAGTGGTCGAAGATCGTGGAGCTCAACCCGCTGCTCCATTACCTGGATATCGTGCGCGCCCCGCTGCTGGGTGCTCACCAGGAGCTGCGGCACTGGGCGGTGGTGATCGGGCTGACGATCGTGGGCTGGTCGGTGGCGGCGTTCGCGATGCGTCAATACCGCGCGCGAGTGGCCTACTGGGTCTAGCGCCGGGCCGGTTGCGCGAGCCAGCGGCTACGGCTGTGGATCCGCCCGAATCGCGACCATGACGTCTGTCTCGCGGGCCGAATGTCCCCGTAGACTCTCCGCCGATGGCTGAGATCGCGGCGAATGCGCCACTGCCGCTGAAGACGCAGGTCTGGCGGTTCATCGTCACCGGCGGACTCTCGGCGATCGTCGACTTCGGGCTCTACGAGTTGCTGCTGCACGCGGGTCTGCAGGTCAATGTCGCCAAATCGCTCAGCTTCATCGCCGGCACCACCACGGCATACCTGATCAACCGGCGCTGGACGTTCCAGGCGCCGCCCAGCCGGGCCCGGTTCATCGCCGTCTGCGTGCTCTACGCGCTCACCTTCTGCGTGCAGGTCGGCATCAACTACGTCTTCTACCTGCAGTTCGCCCACGAGCCATGGCGGGTGCCGGCCGCATTCGTGATCGCGCAGGGCACCGCGACGGTGATCAATTTCGTCGTGCAGCGTTCGGTGATCTTCCGGCTGCGCTAACCAGTGCGTGCGGGCGGGTACCCTTTCTGACGATGTTGAGCAGCGACATTCCGACCACCAGAACCCCGCTGATGGGCTTTGGCCGCACCGCGCCGTCGGTAGCGGAGGTGTTGTCGACCCCGGACGCCGAGTTGATCGCCAAGGCGGTCGGCCAGGTCGCTAGCGCGGGCGGGCAGCCGAACAGCAGAGGCGTGATCGCCCGCGGGCTGGGCCGTTCCTACGGCGACAACGCCCAGAACGGCGGCGGCCTGGTGATCGACATGACGCCGCTGAACAAGATCCACTCGATCGACTCCGACACCCGCCTGGCCGAAGTGGACGCGGGCGTCAGCCTCGACCAATTGATGAAGGCGGCGCTGCCGTTCGGACTGTGGGTCCCGGTGCTCCCGGGCACCCGGCAGGTCACCGTCGGCGGCGCGATCGCCTGCGACATCCACGGCAAGAACCACCACAGCGCCGGCAGCTTCGGCAACCACGTCACCTCGATGGATCTGCTGACGGCCGACGGTCAGATCCGTCGCTTAACCCCGGACGGCGAGGAGGCCGAGCTGTTCTGGGCCACCATCGGCGGCAACGGGCTGACCGGCATCGTGCTGCGGGCCGTCATCGCGATGACCGAGACCGAGACGGCGTACTTCATCGCCGACGGCGTGGCCACCAAGGACCTCGACGAGACCGTGGCCGTCCACCTCGACGGCAGCGAGGACAAGTACACCTACTCCAGCGCCTGGTTCGATCTGATCAGCCCGCCCCCCAAACTCGGCCGGGCTTCGATCAGCCGGGGCAGCCTGGCCAAGCTGGATCAGCTACCGGCGAAGCTGGCCAAGAATCCGCTGAAATTCGATGCGCCGCGACTACTTTCGGTGCCGAACATCTTCCCGGTCAGCGCGATGAACAAGCTGTCGTTCATGGCGATCGGCGAGGTGTACTACCGGCTGGGCGGAACCTACAGCGGCAAGATCCAGAATTTGTCGCAGTTCTACCACATGCTCGACCTGGTCAGCGGCTGGAACAACGCCTACGGCCCAACGGGTTTCGCGCAGCATCAGTTCCTGGTGCCGCCGGACGCTCTTGCCGAGTTCAAGGCCATCATCCGGTGGATCCAGACCCAGGGCCATTACTCGGCGCTGAACGTCTTCAAGCTTTTCGGTCCGGGCAACCGGGCTCCGTTGAGCTTCCCGATGGCCGGCTGGAACGTGGCGATGGACTTCCCCAACAAGCCCGGCGTCAACGCGTTCCTCAACGAACTCGACAGCCGCGTGATGGAATTCGGCGGCCGGGTCTATACGGCCAAAGACTCGCGGGTCAGTGCCGACAACTTCCATGCCATGTATCCCCGCATCGACGAATGGATTGCCGTGCGCCGCAAGGTGGATCCGACCGGGGTCTTCGTCTCTGACATGGCCCGACGTTTGGAGCTGTTGTAAATGGTGCTTGACGCCGTAGGAAACCCGCAGGCCATTCTGCTGCTGGGCGGCACATCCGAGATCGGGCTGGCGATCTGCGAGCGCTATTTACGGAACGCCCACGCACGCATTGTGCTGGCCGACCTGCCCGACCATCCGGGCAAGGACAAGGCCATCGCGCAGTTGAAGGCGGCGGGTGCCAAGTCGGTCGAATGGGTCGACTTCGACGGCATCGATACCGCCGGCCACCCAGCGGTGATCGATGCCGCTTTCAATGCCGGCGGCGGCCCCAGCGATATCGACGTCGCGATCGTCGCGTTCGGCCTGCTCGGTAACGCCGAGGAGCTGTGGCAGGACCAGCGCAAGGCGGTGCAGATCGCCCAGATCAACTACACGGCAGCGGTTTCCGTCGGTGTGCTGCTGGGCGAGAAGCTGCGCGCGCAGGGCTTCGGGCAGATCATCGCGATGAGTTCGGCGGCCGGCGAGCGGGTCCGGCGGTCCAACTTCGTCTACGGATCTACCAAAGCCGGCCTGGACGGCTTTTACCTTGGGCTCGGAGAAGCATTGCGGCCCAGCGGAGTTCGCGTGTTGGTTATCAGGCCCGGACAGGTACGCACCACGACGACAATCGAGCACTGGAAGGCGACCGGCGCCAAGGAGGCGCCGCTTACTGTCGATAAGGAAGCCGTCGCGGAATTGGCCGTCACCGCGGCCGCTAAGGGCAAGGAACTGGTCTGGGCGCCAGGCACTTTCCGCTACCTGATGATGGTGCTGCGGCACATCCCGCGGCCGATCTTCCGCAAGCTGCCCATCTAGATGCGCAATGCGCTGGCCACCGTCGGCCACATGGCGATCGCGGTCATGATCGCAGCAGCGGTCTCGGTGATCTCGCTGACCGCCATCGCCCGGGTGCAGTGGCCGGCCTACCCGTCGTCGAATCAATTGCACGCGCTGACCACGGTCGGCCAGGTCGGCTGCATCCTCGGATTGCTCTGCGCCGGTTGGGTTTCACGGCGTGGCCGACGGACGGTGGCGCAGTTGCTGGCACTGGTGTTCGTCTCCGCGTTCTCGGTGGTGACGCTCGGCATGCCGCTGGGCGCCACCAAGCTCTACCTGTTCGGCATCTCCGTCGACCAGCAGTTCCGCACCGAATACCTGACCCGGCTGACCGACAGCTCGGCGCTGCACGACATGACCTACACCGGCCTGCCGGCGTTCTACCCGCCGGGCTGGTTCTGGGTCGGCGGGCGAGTTGCCGCGGTGAGCGGCACGCCGGGCTGGGAGACGTTCAAGCCGTGGGCGATCACCTCGATCACGATCGCGATCGCCCTGACCTTGGTGTTGTGGTCGCGGATGGTCCGCTTCGAGTACGCGCTACTCGTCACGACCGCGACCGCCGCGGTCACGCTGGCCTACAGCTCGCCGGAGCCGTACTCGGCGATGATCACCGTGCTGCTGCCACCGGTGCTGATCCTGGCCTGGTCGGGTCTGCGTGGCGCAACCCGCGGCGGCGGTTGGGCCGCGGTGATCGGCGCCGGGATCTTCCTCGGCGTCGCCGCGACTTGTTACACCCTGCTGCCGGCCTACAGCGCGTTCACGGTGCTGCTGATGGCGCTGGTGCTGATCGCCTCTCGCCGGCGCGACGGGCTCAAAGCCGCGCTGGATCCGCTGCTGCGATTGGCGGTCATCGGCGGGATCGCGGCGGCCATCGCGGCGACCACCTGGCTGCCCTTCCTGCTGCGTGCGGCCCGCGACCCGGTCAGCAACACCGGCAGCGCCTTTCACTACCTGCCGGCCGACGGCGCCGAGCTGACCTTCCCGATGCTGAAGTTCACCCTGCTCGGCGCGCTGTGCCTGCTCGGGACACTGTGGTTGGTCGTACGAGCGCGAGGCTCGGTGCGGGCGGGGGTCTGGCGATCGGTGTGCTCGCCGTTTACCTGTGGTCGCTGCTGTCGATGCTCACCACCCTGGCCCGCACCACCCTGCTGTCCTTCCGGCTGCAGCCCACCCTGACGGTGCTGCTGGCTGCCGCGGGCGTCTTCGGCTTCATCGAGGGCACACGGGCTTTAGCTGCCCGCGGCCGCGAGCAAGCCTGGGGCCGGGCCGTGCTCCCGGTGGCGGCGTCGATCGGGCTGGCCGCCGCGATCGCGTTCAGCCAGGACATCCCCGACGTGCTGCGGCCCGACCTGACCATCGCCTACACCGACACCGACGGGCACGGCCAGCGCGGCGACCGGCGTCCACCCAGCTCGGAGAAGTTCTACACCGAGATCGACGCCGCGATCACCCAAGCGACCGGCAAACCGCGCGACCATACGGTCGTGCTCACCGCCGACTACAGCTTCCTGTCCTATTACCCCTACTACGGGTTCCAGGGCCTGACGTCGCACTACGCCAACCCGCTGGCCCAGTTCGACAAGCGCGCGGCGGCGATCAAGGACTGGGCCAAGCTCAAAACCGCAGACCCGTTCATCCACGCGCTGGACACGCTGCCGTGGGCGCCGCCGACTGTGTTCCTGATGCGGCACGGCGGCTCGGCGGGCGCTTCTGCTTCTGGTTTGGGCAGCAGCTACACCCTGCGGCTGGCCGAAGACGTCTACCCCAACCAGCCGAACGTGCGCCGCTACACAGTGGAGCTCAACGCCGCGATATTCGCCGACCCCCGATTCACCGTCACCAAGATCGGCCCCTTCGTCCTGGCCGTCCGCAAACCCTGATGGCTACCGAGGCGACCGAGGGGGAGCAATTAGCATCTAGCTCCGTGGGCAGCCAGGCGGAGCGAAGTTATCGCGCCGCCCGTTTAGTTGCCGTCGTCGCCGGCCTGCTGGGCACCCTGCTGGCCATCGCGACACCGCTACTGCCGGTCAAACAGACCACCGCCCACATCAACTGGCCGCAGAACGGCGTGCTCGGCAGCGTCGAAGCCCCGCTGATCGGCTACGTCGCCACCGATCTCAACATCGAGATTCCCTGCCAGGCCGCCGCCGGACTGTCCGGCACCGGCAAGACCGTGCTGCTGTCGACGGTGCCCAAGCAGGCGCCGAAGGCCGTCGACCGCGGCATGCTCATCGAACGCGCCAACGACGACCTGGTGCTGGTGATCCGCAACGTTCCGCTGGTGGTCGCGCCGCTGAGCCAGGTGCTCAGCAACTCCTGCCAGAAGCTGGTCTTCACCGCGCACGCCGATCGGGTGGTCGGCGAATTCGTCGGGCTCACCCAGGGACCCAACGCCGAGCATCCCGGCGCGGCATTGCGTGGCGAGCGCAGCGGGTACGACTTCCGGCCGCAGATCGTCGGCGTATTCACCGACCTGAGCGGACCTGCCCCGCCGGGCCTGACGTTCTCTGCCACCGTCGACACCCGCTATAGCAGCTCGCCGACGCCGTTGAAGATGGCCGCGATGGTGCTCGGGGTGGCGCTCACCCTCGCCGCGCTGATCGCGCTGCACATCCTGGACACCTCCGACGGCACCCGGCACCGCCGCTTCCTGCCGCCCCGCTGGTGGTCGCTGAGCGGGCTGGACGGCCTGGTCACGCTGGTCCTGGTGTGGTGGCATTTCGTCGGTGCCAACACGGCCGACGACGGCTACATCCTGACCATGGCCCGGGTGTCCGAGCACGCCGGATACATGGCGAACTACTACCGATGGCTCGGCACGCCGGAAGCGCCGTTCGGCTGGTACTACGACCTGTTGGCGCTGTGGGCGCACGTCACCACCGCGAGCATCTGGATGCGGTTGCCCACCCTGCTGATGGCGCTGGCCTGCTGGTGGGTGATCAGCCGGGAGGTCATCCCGCGGCTGGGTCACGCCGTCAAGATCTCCCGCGCTGCGGCGTGGACGGCGGCGGGCACGTTCCTGGCGGTGTGGCTGCCGCTGGACAACGGTCTGCGGCCGGAACCGATCATCGCCGTGGGCATCCTGCTGACCTGGTGTTCGGTCGAGCGCGCGGTGGCCACCAGTCGGCTGCTGCCGGTGGCGGCGGCATGCGTCATCGGGGCGCTGACCCTGTTCTCCGGCCCGACGGGTATCGCCTCGATCGGCGCGCTGCTGGTGGCAATCGGCCCGCTGCGCACCATCATTGCGCGCCGCTCGCGGCAATTCGGCGTGCTGCCCCTGCTCGCACCGATCGTCGCCGCGGTGAGCGTCAACGCGATCCTGATCTTCCGCGACCAGACGCTGGCCGGGGAACTTCAGGCGACCTCGCTCAAGCGTGCGCTCGGGCCGAGCCTGAGCTGGTTCGACGAGCACATCCGCTACGAGCGGCTGTTCATGGCCAGTCCCGACGGGTCGGTCGCCCGACGTTTCGCGCTGCTGGTGTTGCTGGTCGCACTCGCCATATCGGTGGCAATGTCGTTGCGCAAGGGCCGAATTCCGGGGACAGCGGCCGGACCCAGCCGCCGCATCATCGGTATCACGGTGATCTCGTTCATCGCGATGATGTTCACGCCCACCAAGTGGACGCACCACTTCGGGGTGTTCGCCGGGCTGGCCGGCTCGCTGGGGGCGTTGGCCGCGGTCGCGGTGACCGCGGCGGCGATGCGCTCGCGACGCAACCGGACGCTGTTCGCCGTGGTGGTGTTGTTCACCGTGGCGCTGTCCTTTGCCAGCGTCAACGGCTGGTGGTACGTCTCCAATTTCGGCGTGCCGTGGTCAAACGCGTTCCCGCAGTGGCACTTCGGATTCACCACCGGATTCCTGGCGCTGACCTTGTTGGTCGCGCTGCTGGCGGCCTGGTTCCACTTCGTCAAAAGTGGTAGCGACGCCGATCCGCCCAGCGACTCGCGGTTCGGTCGAATCATTCGGTCCCCGTTGGGGATTGCCGCGTGGGCCCTGGTCTTCTTCCAGGTGCTGTCGCTGACGCTGGGGATGACCGACCAATACCCGGCGTGGTCGGTGGGCCGCTCCAACCTGCAGGCGCTGACCGGTAAGACGTGTGGACTGGCTACCGACGTCCTGGTCGAGCAGGATCCCAACGGCGGCATGCTCAAACCGGTCTCCGCGGACGAGAAGGACCCGCTGGCCGATGGTTTCGCCGAGGGCTTCGACCCCAACGGCATCCCCTCCACGGTGTCCGCCGACCCGGTGATGGAACGCCCCGGCGACCGCAGTTTTGTCAGCGACGACGGCAACGTCACCAACGGCGAAGCCGGGACCGAAGGCGGCACCACCGCCGCGCCCGGCATCAACGGCTCACGCGCGCGGCTGCCCTACGGTCTCGATCCGGCCCACACCCCCGTGATGGGCAGCTGGCGCTCCGGCGTCCAGGTGCCGGCCCGGCTGCGGTCGGCCTGGTACCGGCTGCCCGACCAGAGTCAGCGCAACGAGTCCGGGCCGCTGTTGGTGGTTTCCGCCGCGGGCCGGTTCAACTACGGCGAAGTCGAGATCCAGTGGGCCACCGACCAGCAGGCCGCGGACAACAAGCCCGGCGGATCGACCGGACTCGACGACGTCGGCGCGGCACCGGCCTGGCGCAACCTGCGGGCGCCGCTGTCCGCGCTGCCGCACGACGCCACCCAGGTTCGGGTGGTGGTCATCGACGAGGACCTGGCACCGCAGCATTGGATCGCCGTCACCCCGCCGCGGATCCCGCGGTTGCGCACGCTGCAGGACGTGGTCGGCTCGTCGGAACCGGTGCTGTTGGACTGGCTGGTCGGCCTGGCCTTCCCGTGCCAGCGGCCGTTCGGCCACCAGAACGGCGTGGAGGAGGTGCCGCGGTGGCGCATCCTGCCGGACCGGTTCGGTGCCGAAGCCAATTCGCCGGTGATGGACAAGAACGGCGGCGGCCCACTGGGCGTGACGGAATTGCTGGCGCGCCCGAGCACAGTCCCGACGTATCTGAAGGACGACTGGTCTCGTGACTGGGGTGCGTTGCAGCAATTGACGCCGTACTACCCGAGCGCCGGACCCGCTGAACTCGACCTTGGTTCGGCGACCCGCAGCGGTTTGTGGAGCCCGGCACCGCTTCGGCGGGGCTGATCGGCGGCGACCGGTCAAACCACCCTGATTGACCCTGGGGGACAAACGATTACAGCTGCTTCCCGCGACCGATGCGCGTGCGGGAGCTGGTCAACTTAGTTGTTGGTTGGTGGTGGTTGGGGTTGGAAGGGTTGGTACCACCACCAGTCGGCGCGCTCGCCGGTGGGCCCTGGGTAGGGCGGGACGGCGGGCGGGGGATGGTTCGGGGGACGTGCCAGCGATCCTGCGCGCAGTTCTTGGCCGGTGTTGTCGGTGACGATGAGCGCGTCGGCGGGTCCGGTGATGGTGATGCCGCCGCGGTGGTGCAGCCGGTGGTGGTACGGGCATACCAGCACCAGGTTGAACATTTCGGTCAGACCGCCGTCTTCCCAGTGCTGGAGGTGGTGTGCGTGCAATCCTCGGGTGGCCCCGCAGCCGGGGACCGCGCACATGCGGTGGCGGTGCTCAAGGGCGCGGCGCAGCCGCCGGTTGATCAGCCGGGTCGCGCGGCCGGCGCCGATGACCTCGCCGTGCGCGTTCGAACCAGACTTCGCAGGTGGCGTCACAGGTCAGGTATCGGCGTTGGGCGTCGGGCAGTAGTGGGCCCAGATGCAGCGCGGCGGCGCGCTGGGCCACGTCGACGTGCACCACCACGGTGGTGTGCTGCCCGTGTGGGCGGCGGGTGGCCTCGGCGTCCCAGCCCGCCTGGACCAGGCGCATGAACGCCTCGACGGCGCCAGGAAACGGAGGCCGCTGATCTGGGGCGCCCGCGCCACTGCCGTGATCGTGTTTCCATTCGGCGATCAGGGCATCACGATGAGACGCCAGGGCGGCGTCGAACGTCGCGGCGTCCTGGTGGGCAAGGGTGATTCGATAGCAGCTGCCCTGCTCGGTCCTGGTCGTGGTGATCGAGGGCTGGGGCTCTCGCCGAGGTTCGGGTTCGGGTCGCGGTTCGAGCTTGACCGCGGTGCGCAGCTGGTTGACCGTCGCGACAGCGGCGAGCTGCGCGTAGTGCTCATCGGAACCCTCGCCGGCCCGGGCGGCGATGACGCCGACCTGATCCAGCGACAGCCGGCCCTCCCGCATGCCTGCCGCGCAGCGGGGAAACTCCGCCAGCCGGCCCGCCACGGTGGTGACCGTGTGGGCGTTTCCCGATGACCAGCCCAGCTTCCAGGCCACCAACGCCGCCACCGACCGGGCACCGGTAGCCCCGCAGAGCTCGTCGCGATCCAGCTCGGCGACGATCTCCACGATGCGCCCATCAATGGCGTTGCGCTGCCCGGCCAACTCCGCCAACTCCTCGAACAACACCTCAACACGCTCAGCAGGGCTCACCACCACCGAAGATGTTGCGGTCAAGGACATAACGTCATCCTTGCAGCCGGGTCCGACAAGTTTCGGCTGGCGACCCGCGCCCAGACTGTTATTACGCGATCTGGCGACGGCCGGCGCGGAAGGCGGTGACGCAGGCGGAGGCCGCAAGAATCGCGAACACGGCGAATGCCCACCGCGCGGCTGAAGCTCCGCCGCCTTCGACAAGGTTCACCACGACGCCGGCCAGCCCGGCTCCGAACGCGCCGAAGATCAACTGCACCGAGTTGATCGCGGTGGCGGCAGCGCCGCCTTCGGCGGGATCGTCGACGTCACTCATCGCCCACGCCGACAGGTGCGGCCAGGCGGCGCCGATACCGACCCCGACGGCCAGCAGCCCGAACGCGCAGACGACGACGATGCCTGCAGTCGCGTTTTGCACGTGGGTGATGCCGGCCAGTGCCAGACCGCCCGCCATGACCAGCGGCGCCGCGATCACCACAGCCACGATCGTGCGGGCTTTGTTCAATGAGCCGCTGCCGAAGCCACTGATCGTCCAGCCCAGCGACAACGCGGCGCCGAGTAGCCCGGCGACGATCGGCCCGAGGTGCGCCAGTCGCTGGCCGAACAACGGCACGTACAGGTCGACTTTGGTCGCGGCGACCAACAGTCCCAAGGTCAGGTAAACCCACTTCAGCGGCCCGAAGCCGTAGACGCTGGCGGGCAACACCGCAGTGTCCATCCGCCGGTCGACCACCAGAAACACGCCGATCAGCAGAGCGCTGAGCAGCAGCAGCCCCGTCGTCGCGAGGATGTTATGCGGCAGCGACGCCGAACTGACCGTGAGCGCGGCCGCGCCCAGCAGAATGACCGACGGAATCGGAATCCGGGCCGAATCGCGGTCGGCGGGCTGCTCAGTGCCGTCGGTTGTCAACAAGCTTGGTGCGAGCAAGGCCATCCCCATGCTCAGCATCGCCAGGAGGCCGAACGCCCAACGCCACGCGCCGAACTGCGCGAAGAAGCCACCCAGCGCGGGACCGACCAAAGCGCCGATACCCCAGGTCGAGGCGGTCAGCGCAGAACCTCGGCTCCAGAGTCTGCGCGGCAGCACCGTGTTGATCACCGCGAAGCTCAGGCCGCACAGCAGTCCGCCTGAGAGTCCCTGGAAGAGGCGCCCCACCAGCAGGATCCCCATGTTCGGGGCGACCGCGCAGACCAGGCTGCCGGCGGCCAGCACGGAGAAACCCGCCACGAACGAGATAGCTGCGCCGATGCGGTGCAGCACGGCATTTACCGTCGCCGCCGCGACCACCGACCCGACGAGGTAGAGCGTCGTCACCCACGCATAGATCCGCTCGCCGCCGATTTCGTTGATCGTGCTCGGCAGCATGCTGATCGTCAGGAACTCGTTGGTGGAATAGAGCACCACGCCCCCGGCGACCAGGGCGGTCGTTCGCGAATAGGGCGAACTCCATAATTCACGCCAATGGCCGGTGGTGGATTGTTTCTGTTCCGTTAAATTCACCACCGCTGAGCCACTAAACCATGTTTCGTACGGGGAGTCGAACCGCCCCCGGGGGTGTATCGGGCCTCGTCGGACGGGTGCAGCCGGCGGGGATGACGCACTGACCTGCGCCGTCGTCGGCATGATTTGTATGAGTTCAGTTTGGATCGTGGACAGAGTTATTTTTCGGGCGAGCATCGTCAGCACCCTGGCGAACGTCGCATACGATCGTGCCTCGTGCCCCTCGACGACAGCGAGCGATCGCCGTATCGGCTCGCCCGCTTGGTCGCGATCGTCGCGGGGATCGCCGGAGCGCTGCTGTGCATGATCGTCCCGTTGCTTCCGGTCAAACAGACAACGTCGACCATCCTTTGGCCGCAGGGCCTCAACGGCGACGGCCATGTCACCGACGTCACCGCACCCCTGGTGTCCGGGGCGCCGCGCGCGCTGGACATCTCCATCCCGTGCGCCGCGATCGCCACGCTGCCCGCTGACGGCGGCCTGGTGGTGTCGACGCTGCCGGTCAACGGGTTCGAGACAGGCAAGAACGGGCTGTTCGTCCGGGCCAACAAGGACACCGTCGTCGTCGCATTCCGGGACTCGGTTGCCGCGGCCGCGCCTCGCTCCGCGGTAGCCGCCGGCGCCTGCAGCGCGCTGCACATCTGGGCCGACGCGGGCGGTGCCGGCGCGGACTTCGTCGGCATCCCCGGCGCGACCGGCACGCTGGCCCCCGAGAAGAAGCCCGCTGTCGGCGGGATCTTCACCGACTTGACGGTGCCCGCCCAGCCTGGGCTGTCGGCGCGGGTCGACGTCGACACCCGGTTCATCGTCGCTCCCACCCTGCTGAAGTCGGCGGTGATGGCCCTGGGCGGGTTGGCCGTGCTGGCCTCGATCGTCGCGCTGGCCGTCCTGGACCGGCAATCGGGGCGACGGACACCGCGCAACTGGCGGCACCTTTCATTGGCGCGGCTCGCGAAGTTACAGGGAGGTTTCGCAAACTGGTTGGCCGACGCCGGGGTGATCGGCACGTTGCTGCTCTGGCACGTGATCGGCGCAACCACGTCGGATGACGGCTACAACCTGACCATGGCCCGGGTCGCCGGGCACGCCGGCTACGTGACCAACTACTACCGGTACTTCGGGACCAGCGAGGCGCCCTTCGACTGGTACCAATCAGTGCTGGCTCAGCTCGCGACGGTGAGCACCGCCGGTGTGTGGATGCGACTGCCCGCCACGCTGGCCGCGATCGGTACCTGGTTGATCATCAGCCGCTACATGCTGCGACGGCTGGGCCCCGGTCGTGGCGGCTTGGCCGGCAACCGCGTGGCGGTGTGGACGGCGGGCGCGGTGTTCCTGGCGGCCTGGCTGCCGTTCAACAACGGCCTGCGCCCCGAGCCGTTGATCGCACTGGGCGTGGTGGTCACCTGGGTGCTGGCCGAGACCGCGATCGCCACCCGCCGTCTGGTACCCGCGGCGGTGGCGATCATCGTCGCGACGCTGACGGCGACCTTGGCGCCGCAGGGCTTGATCGCCGTCGCCGCTCTGCTGGCCGCCGCGCGGCCGATCGCGCGGATCATTGCGCGGCGCAAGGCAACTGATGGGCTTTTGGCGCCGCTGGCGGTGCTGGCCGCGTCGCTGTCGTTGATCACGATCGTAGTGTTCAGGTCGCAGACGCTGGCGACCGTCGCCGAGGCGGCGCGGATCAAGTACAAGGTCGGCCCGACGATCGCCTGGTACCAGGAGTTCCTGCGCTACTACTTCCTCACGGTGGAAAGCAACGCCGAGGGTTCGATGACGCGGCGCTTCGCGGTGCTGATCATGATGCTGTGCCTGTTCGGGGTGCTGGTCGTGCTGTTGCGGCGCGGCCGGGTGCCCGGCGTGGCCAGCGGACCGGCGTGGCGATTGATCGGCACGACCGCGATCGGCCTGCTGCTGCTGCACTTCACGCCGACCAAGTGGGCGATTCAGTTCGGCGCATTCGCCGGGCTGGCCGGCGCACTCGGTGCGGTTACCGCGTTCGCGTTGGCCCGGATCGGGCTGCACAACCGCCGGAACCTGACGCTGTATGTCACCGCGCTGCTGTTCATGCTGGCGTGGGCGACCTCGGGTATCAACGGCTGGTTCTACGTCAACAACTACGGCGTCCCGTGGTTCGACATCCAGCCGGTGATCGCGAGCCACCCGGTCACGTCGATGTTCCTGGCGCTGTCGATCGCGACAGGACTGCTGGGCGCGTGGCAACACTTCCGGATGGACTACGCCGGGCACACCGAGGTCACCGACAGCCGGCGCAACCGCGTGCTGGCGTCCACGCCATTGCTGGTGGTCGCCGTGATCATGGTCTTGGGCGAGGTCGCATCGTTGGGCAAGGGCGCCGTGCTGCGCTACCCGATGTACACCACCGGTAAGGCCAACTTCGGCGCGATCACCTCCGGACTTTCGTCGTCCAGTTGCGCGATGGCCGATGACGTGCTGGCCGAGCCCGACCCCAATGAGGGTGTGCTGCAACCGGTTCCGGGACAGCAGTTCGGCCCCGACGGCCCGCTGGGCGGGGTCAATCCGGTCGGCTTCACGCCGCAGGGAGTCGGCGACAACCTGCAGTCCGACCCGGTGGTGACCAAACCGGGCGTGGTCAACTCCGACGCATCGCCGAACAAGCCGAACGCCTCGATCACCGACTCGGCCGGCACCGCCGGCGGCAAGGGCCCGACCGGCGTCAACGGCTCGCAGGCCGCGCTCCCGTTCGGCCTCGACCCCGCGCGCACGCCGGTGATGGGCAGCTACGGCGAGAACGCCCGCGCCGCCACCGCCACCTCGGCGTGGTACCAAATGCCGCCGCGCACACCGGACCGGCCGCTGCTCGTCGTCGCCGCCTCGGGCGCCATCTGGTCCTACAAAGAGGACGGCGACTTCATGTACGGCCAGTCGCTGCGGCTGCAGTGGGGCGCGGCCAAGCCCGACGGCAGCGTCGCGCCGCTCGGGCTGATGTTCCCGATCGACATCGGGCCGCAGCCCGCCTGGCGCAACCTGCGTTTCCCGATGAGCTGGGCGCCCCCGGAGGCCAACGTCGCCCGCATCGTCGCCTACGACCCCAACCTCAGCGAAGACCAGTGGTTCGCGTTCACCCCGCCGCGGGTGCCGGTGACCAAGACCCTGCAGCAGCTGATCGGGCCGCAGCAACCGGTGCTGATGGACATCGCCACCGCCGCGAATTTCCCGTGCCAGCGGCCGTTTTCCGAGCACCTCGGTGTCGCCGAGCTTCCCGACTACCGCATCCAGCCCGATCACAAGCAGACCTCGGCGTCGTCGAACCTGTGGCAGGCGTCCAAGTCCGGCGGGCCGTTCCTGTTCACCCAGTCGCTGAT
This sequence comes from uncultured Actinomycetota bacterium, assembly GCA_963737375.1. Lineage (GTDB taxonomy): Bacteria > Actinomycetota > Actinomycetes > Mycobacteriales > Mycobacteriaceae > Mycobacterium. Next base: position 187,420 of record CAVTSP010000025.1, on the reverse strand, counting down.
GTGGACGTCGACCGTCCCCACCTATCTCAACGGCGACTGGTACCGCGACTGGGGTCAGGTGGAGAAGTATCACCGCTGGCTCCCCGATGACGTGGCACCGATCGCCGCCATCCAGCAGGGCGTCACCACCGTGTCCGGCTGGAGCCGACAAGGACCGATTCGAGCACTCCCGTGAGCACACAGATCGAGCACCCGAAGACCACCGCCGCGGACGACAACATGAAGACGACCCGCTGGGTTGCCACCATCGCCGGGTTGATCGGCTTCCTGCTGTCGGTGGCGACCCCGCTGCTGCCCGTCGTGCAGACGACGGCCGACCTGAACTGGCCGCAGAATGGTCAGCTGAAAAGCGTTACGGCGCCGCTGATTTCGTTGACGCCGGTCGACTTCCACGCAGAAGTGCCGTGCGAGGTGGTGCGGGACATGCCGCCGACCGGCGGGGTGGTGCTGGGTACCGCACCTCGAAAAGGCAAGGACGCCAACCTCGACGCGTTGTTCGTCGTCGTCACCAAGCAGCGGGTGGACGTCACCGACCGCAACGTGGTGATCCTGTCGGTGCCGCGCGAGCAAGTGGCTGGAACCGCTGGAGCCGCAGGGTGCTCCAGCATCGACATCACCTCGACGCTGGCCGGGACGTACGCCACCTTCGTCGGGCTCAAGGACGCGGGCGGCGCCGAGCTGCGCAGCGGCTACCCCGATCCCAACCTGCGCCCGCAGATCGTCGGGGTGTTCACCGATCTGATCGGGCCCGCCCCACCAGGCCTGAAGATGTCGGCGACCATCGACACCCGGTTCTCCACCACCCCAACCACATTGAAGCTGCTCGCGATGGTCGGCGCGATCCTGGCGACGATCGTCGCGCTAGTGGCGCTGTGGCGCCTGGACCAGTTGGACGGTCACCGGATGCGCCGCTGGATACCGGCGAACTGGCGGACTTTCACCCTCGCCGACGTGACGGTGACGTTCGGGTTCGTGCTCTGGTGGGTGATCGGGGCGAACTCGTCCGACGACGGCTACATCCTGGGCATGGCCCGCGTCGCCGACCGGGCCGGCTACATGTCCAACTACTTCCGTTGGTTCGGCAGCCCGGAAGACCCGTTCGGCTGGTATTACAACCTGCTGGCGTTGATGACCCACGTCAGCGACTCGAGCCTGTGGATTCGGTTGCCCGACTTGGTCGCCGGGATCGCGTGCTGGTTGCTGCTGTCAAAAGAAGTGCTGCCCCGACTCGGGCCGGCGGTGACCAAGAGCAAGCCCGCCAACTGGGCGGCCGGCATGGTGCTGCTGACCGCGTGGATGCCGTTCGACAACGGCCTTCGGCCAGAACCCATCATCGCGGTTGGCTCGCTGATCACCTATGTGCTGATCGAGCGGTCGATGCGCTACAGCCGGTTGACGCCCGCGGCGCTGGCGGTGGTGACCGCGGCGTTCACCTTGGGCGTGCAGCCGACCGGGCTGATCGCGGTGGCCGCGTTGGTGGCCGGTGGTCGTCCGATCCTGCGAATTCTGGTGCGGCGGCATCGCGTGGTCGGCACCTGGCCGTTGGTGGCGCCGATGCTGGCGGCCGGCACCGTGATCCTGACCGTGGTGTTTGCCGACCAGACGTTGTCAACGGTGTTGGAGGCCACCAGGATTCGGACAGCAATCGGCCCCAGCCAGGCCTGGTACACCGAGAACCTGCGCTATTACTACCTGATCCTGCCCACCGTCGACGGTTCACTGTCGCGCCGGTTCGGCTTCCTGATCACCGCGCTCTGCCTGTTCACCACCGTGTTCATCATGTTGCGGCGCAAGCGAGTTCGCGGGGTGGCCCGCGGCCCGGCGTGGCGGCTGATGGGTGTCATCTTCGGCACCATGTTCTTCCTGATGTTCACCCCGACCAAGTGGGTGCACCACTTCGGCTTGTTCGCCGCGGTGGGCGCGGCGATGGCCGCCTTGACCACAGCCCTGGTCTCGCCGACGGTGTTGCGCTGGTCGCGCAACCGGATGGCGTTCCTGGCCGCGCTGCTGTTCCTGCTGGCGCTGTGCTTCGCCACCACGAACGGCTGGTGGTACGTGTCCAGCTACGGCGTTCCGTTCAATGCCACGATGCCTAAGATCGCCGGAATCAGCATCAGCACAATGTTTTTCGCGCTGTTCGTCGTGGTGGCGCTGTACGCCGCCTGGCTGCACTTCGCCCCCCGAGACCGGGGTGAGGGTCGACTGGCGCGCGCGCTGACCGCGGCGCCCATACCGCTGGCCGCCGGCTTCATGGCGTTGGTGTTCGTCGCATCGATGACGATCGGCATCGTCCGGCAGTACCCCACCTTCTCCAATGGCTCGTCGAACATCCAGGCCTTCGCCGGTGGCTGCGGGTTGGCCGACGACGTTCTGGTCGAGCCCGACACCAATGCCGGCTTCATGCAGGCGAAGCCCGGCGACTACGGATCACTGGGCCCATTGGGTGGCACGCACCCGGTTGGCTTCAGCCCCAACGGAATACCGGACCACACCGTCGCCGAGGCGGTGGTGATGCACCCGAATCAGCCCGGAACCGACTACGACTGGGACGCACCGGCCAAGTTGAAGGCCGCCGGCGTCAACGGCTCGACCGTACCGCTGCCCTACGGCCTTGACCCGCAACGGGTTCCGGTTCTCGGCAGCTACACCACCGATGCGCAGCAGCAGAGCAAGCTGGCCTCGGCGTGGTACCAGCTCCCGCCCGCCGACCACGGTCATCCGTTGGTTGTGGTGACGGCCGCCGGCAAGATCGCCGGTAACAGCGTGTTGCACCACCACACCGACGGCCAGACTGTGGTGCTGGAATACGGCAGGCCCGGACCGAACGGTGACGTGGTGCCGGCGGGGCGGTTGGTGCCCGACGATCTCTACGGCGAGCAGCCGAAGGCTTGGCGCAACCTGCGGTACCCCCGATCGGAGATTCCCGCGGACGCTGTCGCTGTCCGGGTGGTGGCCGAAGACCTGTCGTTGACACCGGAAGACTGGATCGCGCTGACCCCACCGCGGGTGCCCGAACTGCGCTCGGTGCAGGAATACGTCGGGTCGACGCAGCCGGTGCTGCTGGACTGGGCGGTCGGCCTGGCGTTCCCGTGCCAGCAGCCGATGCTGCACTCCAACGGCGTCACCGATATCCCGAAGTTCCGCATCACGCCGGACTACACGGCCAAGAAGATGGACACCGACACCTGGGAAGACGGCATCAACGGCGGGCTGCTCGGCATCACCGACCTGCTGCTGCGCGCTCACGTGATGGCGACCTACCTGTCTCACGACTGGGCGCGGGACTGGGGTTCGCTGCGTAAGTTCGACACGCTCGTCGACGCTCCGCCCGCTGAGCTAAATCTCGGCACTGCCACCCACTTCGGTTGGTGGTCGCCGGGCAAGATTCGGATCAAGCCCTAGCTCAAGCGAGAAGTCTTCGCTGGTAAGCGCCTTTCGTGAGCGCTGTCACAGCCACTTTGCGTTCGGCCTCCGGTGCCACTGGGTACGGACAATGCATCCCCCGATCGAAAGGAAAACAACAATGGGCAACAGTGGACCCGAAGAACTAATCAGAGGCATCATCGAAGACGTCCTAGGCAAAGCCAAGGAGATCATTGGCATCGTCGCCAACCGCGACGGTCTGCGCGAAGAAGGCCGCGCTCAGCAGGACAAGGCAAAAGCCGCGCGCGACGTGGCCAAGAAAGAAACTGAGGCCGAGGCCTCACGTGCCGCCGAGAAGGCCGCCGAGGCTCGCCAGAAGGCAGCTAAGTAACCACTGAACTCCACTGGGCGGCAATGACTTTCGTCATTGCCGCCCAGTTTTTTATGGAGTCAGCACGATCCGCGCCGCGTCGTCGGCGTCCTGCCGTACCGTCGCGACTTCGGTGAGCGGAACCGCGCGGGCGTCAATGCGCAGAGCGCCACTGCTGACCGCCTCGGCGATCGCGGGCAGCTCGGACAGGATGTCGCGGGTCGACACCGAACCTTGCCCGCTGCCGACGATCTGCAGTGGTAACGCCCGCAATGCCGGCGCCGGTATGTCGGCGGTCGCGCCGGCGACCGCGCCAACCTCGATCCAGGTCAATGGGCGTGCCTCGTCCGCGCGATGGGTGGCGATCGCGGTCATCAATCGCCTAGACCCGGACTCTCGCCGAGCCGCACGGCCGTGTCGGCGCCGAGATCCTTGCACGCGGCCAATCGCTGCCGATCACGCCCTACGGCGATAACCTGCTCTGCACCAAGGAGTTTGGCGACTTGGACGGCCATCTGACCGGAGCTGCCGGTCGCGCCCAACACCAGAACGCGCTGCCCGCCGACGAAGTCAGCCCGCCGCTTGAGCGCCACCCACGACGACAGCGCCGGGTTCATCGCCGCCGCCACCTGCACCGGGTCGACACCCTCGGGCAGTTCGAAGCTCTGGCGCAGGTCGATCACCGTTTGTTCGGCCATCGCGCCGAACGTCGTGTCACCCAGCGCGAAGTAGCGCAGCGATCCGTCTGGTAGGCGTGCCACCCCGTCGACTCCAGGAATCAAGGACAGTTCACCGGTGCTGGTGTAGTGCGAACCGTCCGCCTGCGAGCGCACCCGGCGGTGCAGCCCGGACGCGACGACGTCGACCAGCACTTCGTCGGCGCCCTGCATGGCGGTCTCCGCGGCGGGCGAGCAACTAGTTCGTATTACGAACTAAATATAGACGGTTTTACGAACTACAGCAACGGGCTTCTGATTCAGACCCGACGATGCCGGGTAGTAGGAGCCAAAGGAGGCGAAACTATGCGCGCTGAAGAAGGCGACGAAACCATCGGCGAGTTGGCCGACGAGGCTGCGAGGGCGAAGAAGAAACTTCGGGAGTCCACCGAGGCTGGCGAAAAGGTGCAAAAACAAGAAAAGCCGCCGACAAGTAGGTCTTGACGGTGTCCCCCGTCACATAAGCGCGTCCCATGTAAGGGATCTCTCCACGTTCGGCGTGCCGTATTTACCTCGCTAAACGGTAGAATTGACAAAATGTCAATAACGATTTCCACCTTGGCCCGCTGCGTCGTGCCCGTCACCATCGCGCTGGTCGGATCCGCTGTTCCCGGCTCCAATCCTGGGGCTTGGGCGGAGGGTGGAACGGTGGTGCCGATGCGCAGCATTCTGCGCGCCTGCGATTTCAGCCCCATCCCCGACTTCTCGTCCGTAGCTCGCGGCACGGCGTCCGCGATCATTCACAAGAGCGGCGGCGCGGTGACAGCGGACATCCAGTTCTCGGAGCCCGGTGAGCCTGGCGCCCATTTCGATGTCGACCTCATCCAGGTACCGCGGCCCGCCAATGCGCCCTGCGATGGACCGGGACCGGGCGTAGCGGTGGGCGCGCTGAACACCGACGGTGTGGGGGCGGCAAGCACCACCGTGCGGGACAGTCTCCGCTCCGGCACGACCGGTGTCTGGGTGTTCATCCGGCAGGCCAGCCCGCGTTCGCAGAGCCCAGCCGAGTTTTACACGTCCGACTTCCCGGCGAAGGTCTGATAGCCCGGCTCCTCCTCTGCCGGTTCCCGGCCGCATCGTCGCCGGGCGGGTCTAGATCGGCGTCAAGCCGTGCTTGCGCTGGGTGCGCCAGTGAATCTGCTTCTCCCGCAACAGGTGTAGCGACTTACGAAGCAGCAGCCTGGTCTCGTGCGGTTCGATGACACCGTCGATGTAGCCACGCTCTGCCGCAGTCCACGGGATCGCAATGTTGAGGTTGTAGCCGTCGACGAAGTCCTTCTTGATCTGCTGCGCCTCGGGCGTGGTCGGATCGGGGAACCGCTTCATCAGCAGCTGCGCGGCACCGTCGGCCCCGATTACCGCGATGCGCGCGGTGGGCCAAGCGAAGTTCAGGTCGGCGGACAACTGCTTGGAGCCCATCACCGCGTAACCACCGCCGTATGCCTTACGGACGATGATGGTCACCTTCGGCACCTCGGCTTCCACGATCGCGTTGAAGAACCGGCCGCCACGCTTGATGATGCCGCCCTTCTCCTGTTCGACGCCCGGCATAGCGCCAGGGGTGTCCACCACGAAAACCAGTGGCAGATTGTAGGAGTCGCAGAATCGGATGAAGCTGGACGCCTTGTCCGATGCCTCGTTGTCGACCGCTCCGGACATGAACATCGGCTGGTTGGCGATCACGCCGACCGCTCGCCCATCGACCCGCGCGAACGCGGTGATGATCGCCGGGCCGCGCTGGTCGGCAATCTCGAAGACGTCACCGTCGTCGAAGATACGCAGCAGGATCTCGTGCATGTCGTATGCGGTGTTGTCCGCATCCGGGACGATGGTGTCCAACTCGAGGTCGGTCGGGGTGATCTCTGGTTCCAGGCCCGGGTTGACGATCGGTCCGTCGTCGAACGTGTTGGCGGGCAGGAACGACAGGTAGTCGCGCACGTACTGGAACGCCGCGGCCTCGTCCTCGACGACCTTGTGTATGTTGCCGCGCTGCGCCTGAACGTCGGCGCCGCCCAACTCGTCGAACGTCACGTCCTCGCCGGTGACGTCCTTGATGACGTCCGGACCGGTGATGAACATGTAGCCCTGATCGCGCACCGCCACCAGCAGGTCGGTCTGGATAGGTGAATAGACAGCTCCCCCAGCACATTTGCCCAAGATGATCGAGACCTCTGGCACAAAGCCGCGCAGCATCTCGTGCCGGCGGCCCAACTCGGCGTACCAGGCCAGCGAGGTGACCGCGTCCTGGATCCGGGCGCCGGCGGAGTCGTTGATGCCGATGATCGGGCATCCGACCATCGCCACCCACTCCATCAGCTTGGCCACTTTGCGGCCGAACATCTCACCGACCGAGCCCTGAAAGACCGTCTGGTCGTGGCTGAACACCGCCACCGGCCGGCCGTTGATCCGGCCGTGCCCGGTGACCACACCGTCGCCGAAGAGCGCGTTCGGGTCACCCGGCGTGCGCGCTAACGCGCCGATCTCCAGGAAGCTCCCCGGGTCGAGCAGAGCGTGGATGCGGGCGCGGGCGCTCGGGATTCCCTTTTTGTCGCGCCGTGCGATGGCCTTCGGATCACCAGGTTCCTTTGCCAGCTCCAGCTTTTCACGCAGTTCGGTCAGCAGCTCGGCGGTGGTTTTGGTGGTCACTTAGGCTTCTTTCTGCTCGGCGTGAATCTTGTTGAGCGCCTGCGTCATATGAGCACCGACCTTGGCGATGATCGGTTCGTCGATGGCCTGGATGTGCTCGCCACCGATCGGCACGACCTCGAGGTCGGCGACGTACTCGCCCCAGCCGCCGTCGGGCTTACGGGTCGCATATCGCGGCTCGAACGTGATGGCGTCGTCGTGGTAGCGGTCGGCCATGTACAACGTGACGTGGCCGTCGTAGGGCTGAATCTGGACCGTGTCGATCGCCCGGTTGTCCAGGTACGAGGTGCGCTGGTGCTCGATGATCCCGCCCGGAATCTGCACACCGGCCTGCTGCACCACTTCCAGCACGAACTTGACCTGACCCTCGTCGTCGAGCGTTTCGAGATGCTCGTAAGGGATTTCCGGGACCTCGACGTTGAAGGTCCGCTCGGCGAAGCGCGCGTAGCGATCCCAGCGCTTGCGGGTCTCCTCCTTGGTCTGCGGGACCTCTTCGCCGGCCCGCACCGCGTCGATCAAACCGACGAACGGCACATCACAGCCCTGCTGCTTGAGACCGATCGCGCAGGCGTAGGCCAGCACACCACCCAGCGACCAACCGGCCAGGATGAACGGGCCGTCGCCGCCGAGCTCGCGCAGTTTCGGAAGGTATTGCGCAGCACGCTCTTCGACGGTCCCCTCGACCCGCTCGAAGCCGTACATCGGCGTGTCCGCCGGCAACCGCTTGAGTAACGGCTCGTAGACCACCGTCGATCCGCCCGCGGCGTGGAAGACGAAAACCGCTGGCTTGGTGGAGCCTTCGGGCCTGGCCCGGATAGTGCGCACGAAGCCGTCGATCTCGCCGGCCTCCAGGAATTCGCGAACCGTGGTCGCCAGATCCTCGATAGTGGCGGCGGACTTCACCGCCTCGACGGTGATGGTGGCTTCCGCGCGCTCGGACAGCCGCTCGGCCATCTTGGTAGCGGCGGCGTCGTCCAGCTTCGGCAACGGGTTGAAGATGCCGCCCGGGGACTTGCCGGTGACGATCGCCCAGGTCGCGAACGCGACCCGCTCGGCCGCGTCCCGCGGCGGAATATCCGAATTGAGCGCCGCGGCAAGGGCTTCCTGGTTGAGCGCCTGGGCGGCGCCTGCCAGGTTGGGCGACGCGGCCGACGGGCCCGCGGGATTAGTAGGCGGCGGCGGGATCGACGATTCCGGCTGCGGTTCGGGCTGGGCCTGCGTCTCGGCTGCTCGGCCTCCGGGGCGGCGCCAGGCAACGGCGCCTTTCCGGCCAGCATCGCGGCCTGCTCGGCGGCGATTTCGTCGGCGGTCTGCGTCTTCTGGTGCTCGTGCAGATTCTGGACCTCGTCGCGGTTCTCGATCGCGTACTCGATGATCTTCTCGACGTTGTAGAGGTTGGCGTCGCGGACGGCCTGCAGCTGAATCGGCGGCAGGTCGAAGTCGTACTCGACGCGGTTCTTGATCCGCACGGCCATCATCGAGTCGAGACCGAGCTCGACCAGCGGGACCTCCCACGGCAGGTCCTCGGGCTCGTAGCCCATCGCCATCGACACGATGGAGGCCAGCCGATCACGCACCGTCTCACCGGAATCCGGTGACCACCGGCCCAAGCCGCCGAGCTGACGTGCGGCGAGACTGTCGGTCACGATGTCGGCCTCGTCGGCGGCAGGCTCGGCGACCGTTGCGGCCACCGCAGTCTGCACTCCGGTGACGGCCGGAGCGATCGCCGCGCCCGCACCGACGGCCGTCGGCAACACCGAGGCCTGGCCGGCACGCGACACCAGGGCGTCGTAGACCAGAGTGAAGGACTCCTCGATCCGCGCGTGGATCTGCACGGCGGCGCCGCCGGGATGGCGGGTCAGCGTCGTGACCAGCCGAGCGTTGTCGGCCGGGACCGCACGCTGCTCGGAGGCGGTCAGCACGGCATCCGGAAGTACATGTGTCGCAGCGGCTTTCACCAGCCCCGCGAGATCGGTCTCGCCACGCGGCGCGTACTCCCACACGTGCCGCCCGTCCGGCATCGCGACGTGCGTGCCGGGCATCATCACCGAGCCATCGCCGGAGAAGCGGGCATCCAGCCAGTGCTCCTTGCGCTTGAACCGGGTCGGCGGGACGTTGGCATAATCTTCGGGACCGGTTGCGCGGCTGAACAACGTGCGGATGTCGATGTCGTGGCCGAACACGAACAACTGCGCCATCGCCGAGATCATCGACTCGACGTCGTCCTGCTTGCGGGCCAGCGTCGGGATCAGTTGGGCGTCAGGCAATCCCGCGGCCGCGGTGGTCAGGCCGATCTGCATCAGCGCGACCGGGTTGGGCGCGAGTTCCAGGAAGGTGGTGTACCCACTGTCGACGGCGTTACGGACGCCGTGGGTGAAGTACACCGAGTGCCGCATGCCCTTGATCCAGTACGCGACGTCGTGAATCGGCTCGCCACCGGGCCGGACGTAGGTTCCTTCGTGCACGGTCGAGAAGATCCCGATCTTCGGGCTCGTCGGCGAAATACCTTGCAGCTCAGCGGAGAACTCGCCCAGCAGCGGATCCATCTGCGACGTGTGACCAGCGCCCTTGGTCTGCAGTTTGCGTGCGAAGCGACCCTCGGACTCGGCTCGGGCAACGATCGCATCGATCTGGTCTGGCGGCCCACCGATGACGGTCTGGCTGGGCGCGGCGTAGACGCACACCTCCAGGCCGGGAGAAGGTCGGGACCGCAGACAACAGAGTCTTGAGCTCGTCGGCGGAGTACTCGACCAGGGCCATGAACCGGATGTACTCGCCGAACAGCATCGCCTCGCCCTCACCCATCAGGTGCGAGCGCGAGCAGATCACCTGGGTGGCGTGAGCCAGCGAGAGTCCACCCGCGAAGTAGGCCGAAGCAGGCTCGCCCAGCGACTGGCCAATCACCGCAGCGGGTTTCGCACCGTGGTGCTTGAGCACCTCACCCAACGCGATCTGGATCGCGAAGATGACGACGTTGCTGGTTTCGATGCCGTAGTCCACCGAGTCGTCGAGGATCAGCTCGAGAATCGAGTAGCCCCGCTCGTCCTGGATCAGCGCGTCGACCTTCTCGATCCACTCGGCGAAGATCTCGTTGCGCAGGTAGAGGTTCTTGCCCATCTTGCGGTGCTGCGCGCCGAAACCGGCCATCGCCCACACCGCGCCGTTGGTAGCCGGCCCGTCGGTGCTGAACACATAGGGCTTCTGCTTGCCGTCGGCGATCGCGCGCAGACCCTTGATGGCCTCGTCGTGATCGTGGGCCAGCACCACCGCACGCGATCGGCCGTGGTTGCGGCGCGACAGCGCCCGGCCGATCGATTCCAGCGACGACGCTTGGCCTTCAGGCGATTCCAGCCAGTCGGCCAGCTCGGCCGCAGCGGCCCGCTTGCGCGAGGTCAGGAACGCCGAGACCGGCAGCGGCACCACCGGGGTCGGAAGCTCTTCCGCCGCAAGCTCTTCCAGTGCGATCTCTTTGAGACGCAGGGCTTCGTCGGTGATGCCGGGCAGTTCGTATTCGTCGTCGGACGACGCGGCGACGCCTTGGGCAGAATCCACGAACTCGCCGTACTCGTCGAATTGCAGGCCGCCCACCAGCTCGACGTGCTCTTCGGCGGCGGGCGCAGCGGCGGCGGCATGCCCTCTTGATCTGCGGCTCAGCTTCACGCTCGACGACATCGCGGGGCAGCACCTCGCGCAGCACCACGTGTGCGTTGGCCCCACCGAACCCGAAGCTGGATACGCCCGCGATGGCGTAACCGCTGTAGCGCGGCCAGTCGGACACGGTGGTCAGGACTTTGAGATGCGACGCGTCGAAGTCGATGTAGGGGTTGGGTCCGGCGTAGTTGATCGACGGCGGCAGCTTGCCGTGCTGCAGCGACAGCACCATCTTGCTCAGGCTGGCCGCACCGGCCGCCGACTCCATGTGTCCGACATTGGTTTTGATGGCGCCGAGCAGAAGCGGCTTGTCGGCGGGACGGCCGCGGCCGGCCACCCGGCCCAGCGCCTGAGCCTCGATCGGGTCGCCCAGCACGGTGCCGGTGCCGTGTGCCTCGACGAAGTCGATGGTGCGCGGGTTGATGCCGGCGTCCTTGTAGGCCCGGCGCAGTACGTCGGCCTGCGCATCGGGGTTGGGCGCGATCAGGCCGTTGGACCGTCCGTCGTGGTTGACCGCGCTACCGGCGATCACGGCGAGGATCTGGTCACCGTCGCGGCGCGCGTCGTCGACCCGCTTGAGCACCAGCATCGCGCCACCCTCGGAGCGGGTGTAGCCATCGGCGTCCGACGAGAACGACTTGATCCGGCCGTCGGGCGACAGCACCTGCCCGATCTCGTCGAAGCCCAGCGTCACCGCGGGGGTGATCAAGGCGTTGACCCCGCCGGCCATTGCCACGTCGCATTCACCGCTGCGCAGCGCCTGCACCGCCTGGTGGGTGGCGACCAGCGAGCTCGAGCAGGCGGTGTCCACCGCGACCGACGGGCCGTGGAAGTCGAAGAAGTACGAAACACGATTGGCCACAATCGAACTCGCGGTACCGGTGATGGCATACGGGTGGGCGACGGTCGGGTCCGACATCGCCAGGTAGCTGTAGTCCATCACCGAGGTGCCGACGAACACACCGACGGATTCGCCGCGCAGGCTGGACGCCGGGATACGGGCGTGCTCGAGCGCCTCCCAGGTCAGCTCCAGCGTCATCCGCTGCTGCGGGTCGATGTTGTCGGCTTCGGTCTTGGACAACGCGAAGAACTCCGAGTCGAAGCCCTTGATGTCACTGACGTAGCCGCCGCGGGTGCGGGCCTTCTTGATGGCCTCGGCCAGCCGTGGTTCGTCCATGAACTCCGACCAGCGGCCCTCGGGCAGGTCGGTGATCGCGTCGCGACCCTCCAGTAGCGCCTGCCAGGTCTCGTCGGGAGTGTTCATATCGCCGGGCAACCGGGTGGCCAGGCCAACCACGGCGATGTCGACGCGCTCGACCGGTCCGCTGCGGGTCCAGTCGGTGTCGTCATCGGCGGCGGAGTCGAATTCAGGGTCGCCCTCGACGATCCAGGTGGCCAGCGATTCGATCGTCGGATGCTCGAACGCCGCCGCGATCGACACGGTGATCCCGGTGTGGTCTTCGATGTCGGCGGCCATCGCCACCGCATCGCGCGAGGACAGCCCCAGTTCGACCATGGGCGTCGCCTCGTCGATGGCGTCGGGCGAACGCCCGGTGGCACTGCCCACCCATTGACGCAGCCACAGTCGCACCTCGGCGATGGTCATGTCGGTGCGAGCCGGCGCGGCCCGGTAGGTCGCGGGCTGGGTGTCGATGTCTGAGTCAGTCATGTTCGCGTTCAGTCAATTTGGTCGGGGAAGGAGTTGGGCGCAGCGGTACCGCTGCGCAGGGTGCCGTCGATGTAGGCGGCGCGGGTGGCACGGCGGCCGATCTTGCCGCTGGACGTGCGCGGCACCGATCCGGCCGTGACCAACAGCACGTCGCGCACGGTGACGCCGTGCCGGACGGCGATGGCCGCCCGGATGTCGTCGGCGATCGGCTGGTAGTCGAGCTTGTGCGCACCGGCGGCACGCTCAGCGACGATCACCAACTGCTCGGAGCTGTCGTCCGCGTCGTATTTCAGCCCGGCGTGCGGGTCGTCGAAAACGGCGGCGGGCAGTTGGTTGGCGGGCACCGAGAAGGCGGCCACGTAGCCCGTGCGCAGGGCCCGGCTGGCTTCTTGCGCCGAGTACTCGAGATCCTGCGGGTAGTGGTTACGTCCGTCGACAATGACCAGATCCTTGACCCGGCCGGTGATGTAGAGGTGATCGTGGTGGTAGGTGCCGTAGTCACCGGTGCGCACCCACGTCGCATCGTCGGCGGCCCCTTCGGCGCGTGACGGGTTGGTGCGCGACTTGAGGATGTTCTCGAACGTCTCGTGACTCTCGTCTTTCCGGTTCCAGTACCCGGCACCCATGTTGTTGCCGTGCAACCAGACCTCGCCGATCTGCCCGTCGGACAGTTCGGTCGCGGTCTCGGGGTCCACGATGATCGCCCATTCGCTGACACCGATCTTGCCGGCGGAGGCCTGCGCGACGCCGTTCTGCGCATCGGCGGCCACTTCGACGAACCGTCCGGTGTTCAGCGCCTCCCGGTCGACGTTGATGATCGTCGGCGGCTCCTCCATCGGGGTCGTCGAAACGAACAGGGTGGCCTCGGCCAGACCGTAAGACGGCTTGATCGCCTTCTCCTGGAAGCCGTATGGCCCGAACGCATCGTTGAACTTGCGGATCGATGCCGCCGATACCGGCTCGCTGCCGTTGAGGATCGCCTTGACGTTGCTCAGATCCAGCGGCGGCTCACCGTCTTTGGGCAGGCCGCGCAGCGCCGCATGTTCGAAGGCGAAGTTCGGAGCGGCGGAGAAGACCCCGCCGGTTTCGCCCTCCTTGCGCGCGAGCTCGCGGATCCACCTGCTGGGCCGGCGCACGAAGGCGGCGGGCGTCATGAAGGTGAACCGGTAACCGACCAGCGTCGACAGCAAGGTGGTGATCAGGCCCATATCGTGGAAGAAGGGCAGCCAGCTCACACCGCGGTCGCCGTCCTGACCCTCGAGCGCGTGGATCACCTGGACACAGTTCGTCGGCAAGTTCAGATGCGTGATCTCGACGCCGGTCGGGGTGCGGGTGGAGCCGGAGGTGTACTGCAGATAGGCGACGGTCTCAGGGCCTGCCGGGATGGGCTCCCATGTGCTGGCGACGTCATCGGGCACGGCGTCGACGGCGATCACACGCGGACGTTCCTTGGCCGGGCGGCTGCGGAAGAACTTGCGGACCCCCTCGGCGGAGTCGCTGGTGGTCAGGATCGCCGACGGGCTGCAATCGTCGAGCACCGCGTGCAGCCTGCCGACATGCCCCGGCTCGGCGGGGTCGAACAGCGGCACCGCGATCCGGCCGGCGTACAGGGTGCCGAAGAACGCGGTCAAGTAATCCAGGGTCTGCGGGCACAGGATGGCGACGCGGTCACCCGGCTGGGTCACCTGCTGGAGCCGGGCACCGACCGCGCGGTTGCGGGCACCGAACTCGGACCATGAGATGTCCTTCGCGACACCATCACGTTCGGTGGAGAAGTCCAGGAACCGGTAGGCCAGTTGGTCACCGCGCACCCTGGCCCATTTTTCGACGTGACGAACGATGTCGGTGTTTTCCGGAAACTTGATCTGGCCGGTCTTGTCAATGAACGGGTTGTGGTACGCCATTCCGGTAACTCTCCTTCATCGCCCTGCCGCGGGCTAGGTCTGCATGAGCCTTAGCGACGTGGTCGTCGGGCTCGGTTCGGCCTGCGGATACACCACAATTTCGCCTGCGTAGGGCTGTCGCGAACGGCAAACCTCCCAGAGGCTACCGAAGTACGCTGAGCGTTCCGCCACGCATGCATGCGCTGGGCCGACCATAGCTGCTCTTAAATTTCTCTTAATGTTAGTGGGCGGTGCGCCGCCGACCAAATCTGAACGTACCGCGTATCACAACTGTGACCTGTGATGCCGCACCGCTGTGTTGAATAGCCCGACTCCTCAACGGGCCCTGGAGGCCCGCATCGTCGCCGGGCGGTGTTGAATAGCCCGACCTCGAACGTGTCTTGGCTTATCCGTGTTTGGGGTGGGGCGCGTTCTCGATCGTGCCGTGCGCCCAATTCAACGACCACTCCGTCGCCGGCTGGCCGTCCAGGCTCCAGAACTGGGTGGTGGCGTACAACGCGTGCACCGGTGCACCCGCGCCGCCCGCCAGGATGTCCAGTGTCCTGGGCAGATTCGCCAGACTGAACGCCTCCGGAGGGGCCGCGCAGATCAGGTCACCGGGCCCGCAGATCTCGTTGGTCCTGGCGCTGAGCGAACCGAAACCGCCTGGTCGCGGGCCCGTCATCGTCAAGCCGAGATTGGACAGCACCGGCACCTCGTGCAGGATGATCTCGGCGCCCTCGCCCGGCGGATTGGGGCCGATCTCCTGGCCCACGCCCTGCTGGCGGCGACCGTCGGCGATCAACGTCACACCGAGCACCAGGTCGTCATCCACCGGACCGCGCCCGTTCCCGACGTCGCTGGCGATGTCGCCGGCGATGATCGCGCCCTGGGAGAACCCCACCAGCACGTAGCCGGTCAGCGGGCACTTGACGTTCATGTCCGTCATCGCCTTGACCGCCGCACGGGTGCCCTCGGCCCGGCTCTGGTCGTAGGAGATCTGCGTGTCGCCGCTCAGCGGGTTATGGAACTGAGCGGTGTAAGGGACGGTAAAGGTCTCGACCCGGCTGGAGTTGAACTGCTCACGGATCGGCCGGGTGACGTTGAGCAACAACGCCTTCGGGAACTGGACCGGGTTGAGCGGGTCGTCCTGCAACGACGACTCCCAGGTGCCGGGAATCGAGATCAGTTGCACGTCGGGGCAGCTGGAATCCTGCGAGGCCGGCCGCGGGCCGTGCGGGCGAGCCGAACCGCTGCTGGTCGGCGGCACGATGCTGGGCGGCACGGCACTCGGCGCGGTCGGGCGTTGCCGCAGCACGCCGACCACAGCCACAATGATCAGCCCCACCACCAATGCCACTGCGGCGGCGGCGATCAACGCCAGGATTCGACGGCGGCGTTTCCGCCGTGAGTTCACAGCCATGGTCTCCTGCTAGCAGAATCGGTCGATTGCGCAGCCGACAGACCCAGGGCCGCCGTGCTTTGTTTCACGGTACCGGTTCTCGGGACCGTGACCGGCCGACGAGTTAGCGGATCGCGCCGACGATGTCGCCGGACATCGCGCCCAGCTGCCCGCTCCACGAACCCCAGTCATTGTTGCCGCCGGAGAAGTCGAAGTGGCCGTTGTGCCCGCCGACGTTGCGGTATTCCTGGTAGAAGAAGCGGGCGTTACCCATCGCTTCGCCGGCCTGACCGATCATCGCCGCGGCATCGCCGCCGGTCCCCAGCGGGCTCCAGACCCAGATACGGGAGTTGTTCTGCGCCAGCAACATCGCGTGCACATCCGGGTCGTGCCACTTCCACCGGCCCAGCTGCGCGGCGCCCCACATGCCGCTTGTGTCGACGCCACCGAACTGGGCCATGCCTGCGGTGATTGCGCCGTTGGTGGTGGTGTTGGACGGGTACAGGAATCCGGACAGCGAACCCGCGAAGCCAAACCGGTCCGGGTGAAAGCAGGCCAGCGCCATCGCGGCGTACCCGCCCTGCGAGGCGCCGACGACACCATGGCCGCCCGGGGCCAGGCCCTTGTTGGCGGCCAGCCAGTCCGGCAGCTCCTGCGACAAGAACGTGTCCCACTGCTTGCTGCCGTCGCGCTCCCAGTTGGTGTACATGCTGAAGGCGCCGCCGGCCGGTGCGGCCACCGAGATTCCCTTGCCGGCCAGCGTATTCATCGCGTTGCCTGCGGTCACCCAGTTGCTGACGTCCGGTGCGGCGTTGAAGGCGTCCAGCAGGTACACCGCGTGCGGGCCACCGGCCAGGAAGGCCACCGGGATGTCGCGGCCCATCGCAGCGGAGGGGACCATCAGCGTCTCGTAGCCGGCGGCGCGGGCCGGGCTCATGTGCGTCCCGATGAGGCTTCCGACGGTCAATACGGCGGCACACACGAGCCGTAGCAGCATCGACAGACTTTTCATCACTGACCTCGCTTGTCGCTCGACCGCCAATTAGGGGACCGCAAATGGCCCCCCGGTTCCGCAAGGTAGCTAATCACACCCGGTCGGACGCCCACGCCGGAAACGGCGAACGGCGACGACCTCGCAAGGTCGTCGCCGTCAGCCGTGCTGTTGTCAGCTCAGGTGTGCTGTCCGGTCGCCGTGGCTGCCGGTGCCGGAGCACCCGGGCCGGGGCCTGCGCCCGGAGTGGCACCGAGGTGCTGCTGCAGGTCGGGCAGCATGGCGTGCAGCTGCGCGCCCCAGTACGGCCAGTCGTGCGTGCCGTTGGCGTCGAAGTTGAACACCGCGTTGTTTCCACCGGCCGCTTTGTAGGCGTCCTGCCACTTGATGTTGCTGGTCCGCACGAAGCCCTCGAGGAACTTGGCCGGCAGGTTGTCGCCACCGAGGTCCGACGGCTTCCCGTTGCCGCAGTACATCCACACGCGGGTGTTGTTGGCGACGGTCTTGCCGACGTTGAGCAGCGGGTCGTTGCGTGACCAGGCCGGGTCTTCCTTCGGGCCCCACATGTCGGCGGGCTTGTAGCCGCCGGCGTCGCCCATGGCGAAGCCGATCAGTGTCGGTCCCATGCCCTGCGAGGGGTCCATCAGACCGGAGAACGAACCGACCTCGATGAACTGCGCGGGGTGGTAGTTCGCCAGGTTCAGCGACGAAGCGCCGGCCATCGACAGACCCACGGCCGCGCCGCCGGTCTGCTTCACACCTTTGGTGGCCAGGAACGCCGGCAGCTCGCTGGTGAGGAAAGTCTCCCACTTGTAGGTCTGGCAGCCTGCCTTGCCACAAGCCGGCTTGTACCAATCGGTGTACCAGCTGGACTGGCCACCCACCGGCATGACCAGCGACAGACCGGACTGGAGGTACCACTCGAAGGCGGGGGTGTTGATGTCCCAGCCGTTGAAGTCGTCCTGCGCGCGAAGACCGTCGAGCAAGTACACGGCGGGCGAGTTGGCGCCACCGCTCTGGAACTGGACCTTGATGTCGCGACCCATGGCTGCCGACGGCACCTGCAGGTACTCAACGGGCAGACCCGGGTGGGAGAACGCACCAGCGTCGGCGGTCTGGCCCACGACACCGATCAGCCCCGGCAACAGAGCCGCCGCGGCGGCCCCGATCGCGAGCCGACGTGGCAACTTACCTGCCACACCGCGAAACCTGTCAACAAGCCTCATTCTTGCTTCCTCATTCTTTGTCGGGCCCAACATTGTGGGTCGGACTGCATTGCCCCATTGCTCAGGGTTCCAGTGCTCAGCTTCCCAGGGAGCCGCTTTTTGGCCCGCATCGTTGCTGAGCGCGCCGGCCTTCGGTGCCCGGCTCTAAGCAAGTCATTCGGACCCGCATCGATGCCGGACGGCGCAGCTGTGCTTCCGTAGTCAACCACATCTTGCGGTGTGGACACTCATCGGCGTAAGCCCGAAACCGGGCCTCGCGCTGCGGTCGAACCCGCTCAACTCGGCTGCGGATCACCACGCTGTGAGTGTGCCGATGAGCGACTGTTCGCCGGTAAGAATACATATTCGTCGTTGCTGAACGCCAGTCGGGGCGGCCGGCGCCGCGCCGGGCGAACGCCAACCGAATGGCTGACAAAAATTCTTCTGGCGATAACTACCGGCCGGCCGACAATCCCGCGGGTGTTACGGGCCGGTGGCCGGCAGACCCGTATATGGAGGGCCGCCCGACTCCGGTATGGCCAGACCGCACCTGATCAGCTCGTAGCGCGGGACGCGGTCGATGCGGTAGCGGGTGAACTGCACGGAATGCAAGAGATTCGACAGGAACCGGTGCAGTCCCATTGGGGCCCGCACGGCATTCAGCACCTGTTGGGTGCCGTCGCATTTCAATGCCGCCTCGGCTTGCTGAACGAACTTCTGGTCGAGGTAGCCCGGTACACCCGGGTACGACTTCACCCACGGCCCGTCGGCGATCACCCAGTCCGGGAAGAGGTTCTTGTCGTGACCGATGCGGCCGTGCTGCAAGCGAGCGGTGTGTGCCGCCAACGGATTGGCCAACCCGATCTGGTCGATCACCCGGACATCCAGTGCGACGTTCATGCCCACCATGCCGAGGTTGGTGAAAAAGACGGTGTGCGGCCCTTTTGGTGGCGCATGCCCGTCCGGCGGCAGGACCGGCGGGACGAGATCCCACTGGTCGTAGTTGCCGGACGGCAGCAGCAGTGCCCCTTCCGGGGTGTTGTTGAGCGCCACTAGGACAGCGCGCATCCGGGGGTAGTCGAGGTAGTCGGCGGCCGTCAGCGGATGCGCATGACCCGTCGCCTGCGCATAGAACCGGCGCTCGTCGACGATGCCGGTGTAGGTGACGCGGGTGGCGTCATCGCCCAGGCCGGACGAATTGGCCGCCCACAGCGCCCATCCCGCCACCGACATCCACAGCGCGCTGACCCCGCCGGCCAACCAGTACCCGGCCTCGCGGGACAGCCTGGTCCCCTCGGGGACCACCACCGGAACCACCGCGACCGGCGCGAGTAGACACAGCAACGGCGCCAGCAGCACCCGGCCGTGCATGAAGTCGCCGCCTTGGCGGATCCAGTACAGCGCCTGCAGGAGCCCGCTGATCAGAATGAACATCACGACCGCGGCCGGGCTTTGCACGCTTCGGGCCAGCGGCCGCCCGCTCGTCGATGGCGCGACGGTTCCCTTGTACCGCCGCGCGGAGGGCCACAACACCAGGCCCAGCGCGGCCAACAGCAGCAGGGGTACCCACAGCACATAGGGCCCGTTGAAGTTCGACAGATAGATCAAGCCCTGCGACCACTTGTCGCCGCCGGCGTCCTTGGCCAGCGCGGTGCCGGGAAACAGCAAGCCGTAGTAGCCCATTCGGAATATCTGGTAACCCACCGGCAGCAAGCCACCGGCCACCACGATCTCCAGCCGGCGCCGGCCATCCTGCGCGGCGATCAGCATCATGATCAGCGCTCCGCCGCCGATCAGAGCCAACTCCGGGCGAACCAGGACGCTGAGTCCGGCCACGAAGGCCAGCGCAACGATTCTTAGCCCGCCCGGGCGGGCGGCCCCGTTTGACCTGCGACCAGCAGACCATCATCCACCAGAGCAGCCCGAGATAGGCCATCACCAAACCACTTTCGAGGCCGGAGGTGGCAAAGTCGCGGGCCGGCGGAACCGCGATGTACACCAGCGCACCGGCCGGCAGCATGATCGCGCGCCGGCCCACCAAGCTGGGTGCGAACAACCGGCCGGTGCCCAGCATCAGCATCGCGAGGCCGAGCAGGCTCAGTCCCAGGGCCAATGCCAGGGCGACGTATTCCAATTGCAGCGGCCGGGTCACAGCGCTGGCGAGATACACCAGATACGTCCACACCACTGAGGTGTTGGCCTCGACGCGCTCGCCCTGGTTGAACACCGGCCCGTTGCCCGCCAACAGGTTTCGAACAGTGCGCAACACGATCAGTCCGTCGTCGGCGATCCAGCGCCGCTGCCAGGCGCCCCAGCCGAACAGCACCGTCACCACGGCGACGCTCACCCAGAGGCTGGCCCGGACCGTGATGTCGTACGGGAACGAGGCATTGCCTACCGCCTTGATCGCCGGCCAGCGCAGGGCCGGGGTCGGGGCTGGGGCGGCTGGGGCCTCGCTGGCCGCGTCAGCCGAGGAAGACGGCGACACCAACGGTTCCGATCAAGGCCA
Organism: uncultured Actinomycetota bacterium; assembly: GCA_963737375.1. Taxonomy (GTDB): domain Bacteria; phylum Actinomycetota; class Actinomycetes; order Mycobacteriales; family Mycobacteriaceae; genus Mycobacterium. Next base: position 167,015 of record CAVTSP010000025.1, on the reverse strand, counting down.
GGAACAGCACCTGCAGCACCCGGTCGCGCAGCGCGATGTCCTCGGGCTCACCGGCCAGGCCGCCGTCGACGTCGACCGCGTAGCGCAAGATCGCGATCGTGAACGGGACCATCGACACCGCGAACCAGCCGGCCTTGCCGTGGTCGCGCTCGAACGCCCAGAGCCCGTAACAGACCACCACCGCGGTGGCCGACATCGTCCACACGAACCGCAGGTAGGTGCTGGTGTAGCTCTCCAGCGACTTCCGGATGTTCGCCCCGGTGCGCTCGGCCAGTTGCAGCTCCGCGTAGCGCTTACCGGCCGCCATGAACAGCGAGCCGAACGCCATCGTCAGCAAAAACCATTGCGACAGATGGGTATTGGTGGCGGCACCGCCGGCGATCGCGCGGATCAGATACGCCGACGAGACGATGCTGATATCGATCACCGCTTGGTGTTTGAGGCCGAAGCAGTAGCCCAGCTGCATCACGATGTAAACGGCCATCACCAGCGCCAGGTTGGGGGTGAGCAACCATGCGATGCCCAGCGACGCGGCGCCCAGCACTGCCGACATCGTGTAGGCCAGCCACTCGGGCACGATGCCGGCGGCGATCGGACGGAATCGCTTGGTCGGATGCTGGCGGTCGGCCTCCACGTCACGGACGTCGTTGATCAGGTAGATCGATGAAGCGCCCAGGCTGAACACCACGAAGGCGACCGCGATCTGGATGAACACGTCGCGGTAGTTGTAGTGAGCGTCGGCGCCCCAGGCGGCCAGCGGCGCGGCCAGCACCAGGACGTTCTTCACCCACTGCCGCGGACGCATCGCCTTGACCACGCCGAGGAACAGGTTCGGCCGGGCGGTCGCCTCAGTCCCGGTCACCGTCCCGTCGATGTCGTCAACGTGCTCACTCATGTTCAGGCTCCACCTGTCCGGGCGTCTGCCCAAGTAGCGACAGCCGCGACCGCTGCGCCCACCGCCACACCGGTGGCCACGTCACTGGGATAGTGCACGCCGAGCAGCACCCGAGAGAGCGCCATCGGCGGCACCAGCATGACAGGCAGCGGTAAACCGGTGGCCCGGCCCAGCAGCACGGCCGCTGCAGTGGTCGAGGTGGCGTGCGCCGACGGGAAGCTCAGGCTGCTGGGGGTACCGACGTTGACGGCCACCGCGGGATGATGCGGACGCGGGCGCCGCACGATCCGCTTGATCACCACGGCGGCGGCGTGCGCGGCGAACGCCCCGGCGCCGGCCAGCAGCCAGCTGCGGCGCTTGGCCGGCTGCGCGATCGCGCCGATGGCCGACACCGCCAGCCAGCCCAGGCTGTGCTCACCGAAGTAGGACAGGGCCCGAGCGACTGCCAACGCGCCCGGGCGATCTGCCAGCGCCGACTGCACGGCGACCAGTACGGCGACTTCGCCGCTCGGCGAAGCCGACTCAGCCTCGATGTCGGCCATTGCCAGCCGTGTTGTTCTGGGTCGGCAGCAGGACCGTCTCCCACTTCTCCTTGCTGGACAGCACCGGCAGCGCGTCGCGGTAAGCGCGGCGCATCTCGTCGAAGCGGCTCAGCAGTTGTCGCTGGCGTCGCAGCGACTGCCACAACAGCGCGAGCATCTTGTCCCGATCGCGCTGGCGGTAGACCGCGCCGCGGCCGTCCGCCGTCGTGACGGTCGCGCCGTCCAGTGTGGACAGCCGGAACCAGCGGGCGTCCTGGGTCGGTACGTTGAGCTGCGGGCGCTGATGATGCTGTGGCTCAGTCTTTTTCAGCTGGTGCAACGTTCCGCGGATCAGCCGGTAGCCGATCGACAGTGGGTTCACCGGCGGCTTGATCTCGTAGTTGCGCTGCGACGGCTCCGGCAGCTGGTCCGACGATGGCAGCACCACTGCGTCCGGGTATTCCTTGCGCATCCGATGCACCTCGGGCAGACCGGATTCCAGGATCGAGAAGATGTGCTCCGGGCCGGCGAGAAAGTCGTCGATCGCCTTGTTCTGGATGGCGACGGTCGAATACTCAAGGCAGGAGAGGTGTTTGAGTGTTGCTTTGAGGTGGCTGCGGACCAGACCCTTGACGTCGCCGTCCCAGTGTATGGCCGCCACCACCAGCCGGTTGCGCAGGTGGAAGTAGGCCTGCCAGTCGATGGCGTCGTCCTTGTCGCTCCAGGCCATGTGCCAGATCGCCGCGCCGGGCAGCGTGGCGGTCGGGTAGCCGTGTTCGGCGGCGCGCAGCCCGTAGTCGGCGTCGTCCCATTTGATGAACAGCGGCAACGGCTGGCCCAGCTCTTCGGCGACGTGGCGCGGGATCATGCACGTCCACCAACCGTTGTAGTCGACGTCGATCCGCCGGTGCAGCAGCTGGCTGCGAGGGTTGTTGTCGCTCAACGGGAACTCGGCGAAGTCGTGGTCGTACTCGGTGTAGGGAGCCGCGGTCCACATGAAGTTCGCCCGGTCGACCATCTCGCCCATGATGTGCAGGTGCGAGGGCTCCTGCAGGTTGAGCATCTGGCCGCCCACCAGCATCGGCGACTTGGCGAAGCGGTGCATCGCCAAGATGCGCAGAATGGTGTCCGACTGCAGTTCGATGTCGTCGTCCATGAACAGGATCTGTTGGCAGTCGGTGTTTTTCAGCGCCTCGTACATCACCCGGCTGTATCCGCCGGAGCCGCCGAGGTTGGGCTGGTCGTGGATGGCGAGCCGGTCACCCAGCGGCGCTGCCACGGCGGCGAAGTCGGGGTGGTCGCGGACTTTCGACGTGCCTTGATCGGGCACGATCACCGCTCCGATCACCTGGTCCACCAACGGGTCCGCGGTGAGTTCGCGCAGAGCGTTGACGCAGTCGTTCGGCCGGTTGAAGGTCGGGATGCCGATCGCAACGTTCGCGACGCCCGGGGCGGGCTGGTCGGAGTACCAGCCGGCGCTGCGCAATGTCACGTCAGAGTCGGTGGTGATGTCGAACCAGATCCACCCGCCGTCCTCGAAAGGCGCCAGGCTGACCTGGAATTCGAGGATCTGTGGGTCGCTGCCCGTCGTGGCGAAGTTCAAGCCTTCCACGAAGATCCGGGCGCCGGTGGCCTTGGTGCGGTAGACGTCGACGCGGCCCTTACCGGTGAGCTCGGTGCGCAGCACCACCGACGTGCACGTCGTCCACCGCCGCCAGTAGCTGGCCGGGAACGCGTTGAAGTATGTCGCGAAGGACACCTCGGATTCGGCGGGAATCTGTAGCGAGGTGCGGTCGCTGGCATGGGCGCGACGGGAATTCGTCGTCGACTCTTCCAGGTAGAGCTTGCGGACGTCGAGCGGCTCGCCTGGCCGCGGCAGGATGACGCGCGCCAGCAAGCTCACCGCCTTACTGGACTGTTGGGTCGCAGCGTCGGCTGCGTCGTCGACCGTGGTCTCACTCATCCCCGGGTACTTCCTCCGCTGTTTTCGTCCAATCCGGTGCCGTCACGTAGGTGCGGCGCAAGGACGTTGTCGTACATGTTCAGTGCGCTGGCAATGGCCATGTGCATGTCGAGATACTGATAGGTGCCCAGGCGCCCGCCGAAAAGCACCTTCGCCGAAGCGGTTTCGGTCGCGGCCCGAGCCCGATAGGCCGTCAGCACCGCGCGATCGGCTTCGGTGTTGATCGGGTAGTAGGGCTCGTCGTCGTGCTCGGCGAAGCGGGAGTACTCCCGCATGATCACCGTCTTGTCGGCCGGATAATCGCGCTCCGGGTGGAAATGGCGGAACTCGTGGATACGGGTGTAGGGCACGTCCGCGTCGTTGTAGTTCATCACCGGGGTGCCTTGAAAATCCCCGCAGTCGCCCAATACTTCCATCTCAAAATCGAGTGTGCGCCAACCTAAACGGCCTTCCGCGTAGTCGAAGTAGCGGTCCAGCGGGCCGGTATAGACAACAGGGGCGGACGGCGACTCCCGGCGCAGCTCGTCGCGGACGTCGAACCAGTCGGTGTCCAGCCTGACCTCGATGCGCGCGTCGGCGGCCATCTTCTGCAACCAGGCTGTGTAACCGTCGACCGGCAGACCCTCGTAGGTGTCGTTGAAGTAGCGATTGTCGAAGGTGTAGCGCACCGGCAGCCGGGCGATGTTGGCCGCCGGCAACTCTTTGGGATCGGTCTGCCACTGCTTGGCGGTGTAGTGCTTCACGAACGCCTCGTACAGCGGTCGGCCGATCAGCGAGATCGCCTTCTCTTCGAGGTTCTGCGCATCCTCGGTGTTGATCTCGGTGGCCTGCTCGGCGATCAGCGCCCGGGCTTGGTCGGGGGTGAAGTACCGACCGAAGAACTGGGACACCAGTCCCAGCCCCATCGGGAATTGGTAGGCCTGGCCGTCGTGCATGGCGAAGACGCGGTGCTGGTAACCCGTGAAGTCGGTGAACTGCCGCACGTAGTCCCACACCCGCTTGTTGGAGGTGTGGAAGAGGTGGGCGCCGTATTTGTGCACCTCGATGCCGGTCTGCGGCTCAGCCTCGGAGTACGCGTTCCCGCCGATGTGCGGGCGCCGGTCGACGACGAGCACCCGCTTGCCGAGTTGAGTAGCCACGCGCTCGGCAATCGTCAGACCGAAGAATCCGGAACCGACGACGTAGAGGTCAAAGCGACCGGAAGGAGAAGCCATCGGTTGCCTAGGGTATCGGACTGCGAGGACTGCAGCCCGTTTGGCGGCGGCGTTGCGCCGGGGTCTTGTTGGCGCGAGGCCGCTGGCAAGCCCATATACCGGCGTGGCGGATAACGATTGGGCGATTTTTGGTGACGAAAGTCGCGATTGGTTCACGATTAGGTCTCGCCACTCCAGTAACAACATTCACGTAAGTAACATCGGCCAGGTGTCCGAATAAGCACTACTCAGACACCGTGCACGCTCCCGGCGCGCATGAACGACCGCAGTCCAGATTGAGGAGACTTCCGTGCCGAACCGACGTCGACGCAGGCTCTCGACAGCCACGAGCGCGTTCGCCGCTCTGGCGGTCGCGAGTCCTTTTGCTTACATCGCTGTTTGCGATTTGACCGCCAAGCCCGCACCCCAGCATCAGGAGTTCGTCCGGGCCGCGTCCATGACCGACCTGCCCGGTGAATTGATGGGCGCCTTGACGCAGGGGCTGTCCCAGTTCGGCGTCAGCCTCCCGCCGATTCCGAGCCTGACTGGTGCGACCAGCCCCGACAGCGCGGGTCTGCCCGGCCTGGGCGGATTGACCTCGCCCGGCCTGACCAGCCCTGGCCTGGCATCACCGGGTCTGACCTCACCGGGTCTGACCTCACCGGGCCTGACCTCACCGGGCCTGACGACGCCTGGTCTGACCTCCCCCGGTCTCACCCCTGGCGCTACCCCGGGTCTGGCTACTCCGGGCCTGACGCCGGGCCTGACGTCGACCACTCCGGGGCTGAGCACGCCCGGCCTGACCAGCCCAGGGCTGAGCACCCCGGGAGCCTTCGACCCGACAACCGGCGCCGGCGGCCTGTCCAGCCCGAGCGAACTTCCGATCAGCGACCCGGTCGGACTGGATCCCTCCAGCGGCACCTACCCGATCCTGGGCGATCCGTCGCTCGGCGCGGCGCCGGCACCGAGCGGCGGGCTGGTCAGCGACATGATGAGCGCGGCCAACCAGCTGGGCGCCGGTCAGGCCATCGACCTGCTCAAGGGCATGATCCTGCCGGGTCTCACCCAGGCGGCGCATGGTGCGGCCGCTCCGATTCCCCCGCCACCGGCGCCGATTCCCTGATCGGACGCTTGGCTTCGGATTTCCCCCGAAACGGCACCGCAGAAGTGGAACCCCAGCCTGACCGGGGCCACCAAAACTCTGCGGTGCCGTGCCATGCGTGAAATCACTTTGTTCACTTAAGTAGCGTGTCGAATCATTTGCACCACTAGACACATACGTAACATCGGTTCGTGCCGTCCCGCCGCCCAGCGCCGACGATGTTGCTCACCGCGATCGCGGCGACCGTCGTCATCCTGCCGTGGGCGGTCGGCTCCCCCGCCGGGCATCGTGAGCATTCACCCGGCGCCGGCGACACCCACCTCGCGCAGCAGCCGCTGATCGGTCTCGGCGGCGGTGTCACCGTCCGCGAAATCAGCCAAGCCACACCCTTTTCCATGGTCGCGCTCACCGGCGGCGACCTGACCGGCACCTCCGCCCGGATCCGCGCCCGCCACACCGACGGCTCGTGGAGCCAGTGGTACGAGACCGAGGCGCTGACGGGCCACGGCACGACGACGGGACCGCGCGGCACCGACCCCGTCTTCGTCGGCAAGACCACCACGGTCCAGATCTCGATCAGCCGCCCAGCCGGCGCACCCCGCACGTCGGCGCCGAAGACCAAGCCGGCGGCCGACCTGGGTTACATCCCGGCTACCGCGGAACAGCCACTGGCGCAGAACATCTCAGCCATTCTCATTACGCCGCCGCAGGCACCGGCTGACACCCAGTGGAACCCGCCTACCGCCGCCATCGGCGCCGGGCAGGCGCCCAACATCATCGCTCGCGCGCAATGGGGCGCCGACGAAGCGGTGCGCTGCGGTAACCGGCCGTTCGATCAGCCCATCCGCGCCGCGGTGGTCCACCACACCGCCGAGAGCAACGACTACCAGCCACAGGATTCCGTGGCGATCATGCGGTCGATCTACGCGTATCACACCCAGATCCTGGGCTGGTGCGACATCGCCTACAACGCCGTCGTCGACAAGTACGGCCAGGTGTTCGAGGGCCGGGCCGGCGCGCTGCTCGGTCCGGTGCAGGGCGACCACACCGGCGGCTTCAACAACGACAGCTGGGGTGTGGCGATGATCGGCAATTTCGATGACATCGCGCCGACGCCGATCCAGCTGCACACGCTCGGCAGGCTGATCGGCTGGCGGCTCGGGCTGGACAACATCAACCCGATGGGCACCGTCGCACTGCCGTCGGCCGGCGGGGAGAACACCAACTTCCCGTTCAACGCGGTCGCGACGCTGCCGACCGTCTTTGCCCACCGCGATGTCGGCGCCACCGACTGCCCCGGCAACGTGGCGTACGGACTCCTCGACGAGATCCGAGAAACGGCAGCGCATTTCAGTGGCCCGCCCCGTCCGGAGGACCTGATCCTGGCATTGCAGGGTGGCGCCATCTACGACCGCTGGCAGACCATCGGCGGCCTCAGCAGCGTCCTGGGCGCACCCACCTCACCCGAAGCGACCGGCGAGGGAGACTCGCGCTATGTGAACTTCGAGAAGGGTGCGATGTACTGGTCGCCGGAGACCGGCCCGGAGACGGTGACCGGTGCCATCTACGACGCGTGGGCCTCGCTCGGCTACGAGCGTGGGGCGCTGGGCCTGCCGACCAGCTCGGAAATCCAAGAGCCGCAATGGGTCAAGCAGAACTTCCAGCACGGCACGCTGAACTTCGACCGGCTCAGCGGACGGGTCAGCCGGGTGATCGACGGCGTCGTCGAGGAACTGCCGCCGCCGTCTGCGGGCGGACCGCCGGTTCAGCTCGAGCGGTTCTCCCCGGTAGCGCCGGCCGCCTGACGACCGCTCAGAATCCCCAGCGTTCGAGCACTCGCGCCACCCCGTCCTCGGTGTTGGGCGTGGTGACCTCGTCGGCGGCTGCGAGCGCATCGGGGTGGGCATTGCCCATCGCCACCCCGAGACCGGCTCGCAGCAACATCGGTACGTCGTTGGGCATGTCCCCGAACGTGACCCAGTCGGCCTCGGTAATGCCCAGTGGCTCAGCGATTTTGGCGATACCGGCGGCCTTGTCGACACCGATCGGCACGATCTCGACCAATCCGTTGTTGGTGGAGTAGGTGATGTCTCCCGCCAGACCGACGTGCTTGATCAGTTCGGCGGCCATATCGGCGCTGCGCGCGCCGGCCTTGCGGACCAGGAGCTTGACGGCTGGCGCACTGAGCAGGTCGTCGACCGAGACCTCGGTGTTGTCGGGGTTGAGCCACGCGTGCTCGTAGCCCGGCGAGCTGACGAATTGCGGTGTCGCGGTGTCGTGCGCGCTGGCCCCGACTCGCTCGACGGCCAGGCCGGCGCCGGGGATCACCCGGGTGGCGATCTCCGCGAGCTCACCCAGCGCGTCGACGGTTAGCGTTTCGGCGGACACCACCCGGTCGGTCTCCGGGTCGTAGATCACGGCGCCGTTGGCGCACACCGCCATCGGCGCAAACCCGAGCCCGTCGACCACCGGCGGAATCCAGCGCGGTGGGCGACCGGTAGCGAGCACGAACAGCACACCGGCATCGATGACCGCCCGAACCGCATCACGGGTGCGCGGCGTGACCTTCTCGTCTTCGCCGAGCAGGGTGCCGTCGACATCGCTGGCAATCAGCGCGGGCAGAGTCACAACGACAGTCTGCCTTCGCGGCCGATGATCAATGCGTTCCGCTTTGATTCTGCCCCGGGCGCGTCACGCCGTCGGTGCCGTACTTCTGCGCGCGCTCTTGCAGCTCGTGCAAACGGATCTTCTGCGAATCGTCGCGCGTCGGCGCGGTACCACCGAGCCGGCGCGGTACCCAGTACTCGCCTTCAGGATGCGGATACTCCTCTTGCACCTGATATAGCAACTCGTTCATCGCCCGGCGCAGGGTGACGTTGAGATCTTCGGGTGTCCCGTGCGGAGGCAACGGGCGGCCGGCGGCGACGGTGATCGGAATCCTGTTGCGGAACAACTTCTTTTCGTGGTCTTTGGGCCAGATCCGGTGCGCGCCCCAGACGATCACCGGGACGATCGGCACCTGCGCCTGCACGGCCATCCTGGCCGCGCCGGTCTTGAACTCGCGCAACTCGTAGCTGCGGCTGATGGTCGCCTCGGGGTGCATCCCGATCAGTTCACCCTCGCGCAATCGCTGGACCGCGGTGTCGAACGCGTCGTGCCCGTCGCGGCGGTCCACTGGGATCAGCCGGGCGTGCTTGATGACGAAGTTGACCGCCTTCACGTCGGCCATCTCGGCCTTGATCATGAAGTACATCCGGCGGCCGCGTTCGCGGGCGGCCAAGATCGGCGGGAGCCAGTCCAGGTAACTGGTGTGGTTTTGGGCGAGCAATGCGCCGCCGCGCTCGGGGATGTTCTCCAGCCCGCGGAAGGTGAATTTCGTTCCATTCATCGCGACAACCGGCGGCACGACCCACTCTCCGAACCGGTAAAACGGCTCTGGCATGGCGGTCGCTCCTTCCGTCCATGTGTTGCCAGCCGCGTCAGGGGCTGTGCTCTGCCCGCTTGCGTGCGCGCTCGGCTTTCTCAGTGTCCTCAATATTTTTTGCCTCCGCTACCGTAGGTGCGCTGCCGCCGAGTCTCCGCGGCACCCAAAAAGCACCTTCGGGGTGCGGATACTCCTGTTGAACACGATGCAGCAGCGAGGTCATTCCCTCGCGCAGTGCAGCGTCGAAATGCTCGACGTCATCCGACGGCGGCAGCGGTGCGCCCGCCGTGACCATCACCGGGATCTTGCGGCGGCCGACATTGCGCGGGTGATCCTTGGTCCAGATCCGCTGGGCGCCCCACACGATCAGCGGCACCGTCGGGACGCCGGCTTCCGACGCCATCCGGACCGCCCCGGTCTTGAACTCCTTGAGCTCGAAACTGCGGCTGATGGTGGCCTCCGGCATCAGGCCGACCATCTCACCGGCCCTCAGCAGCCGGACCGCCTCGGCGTAAGCGTCGGCCCCGGATCCGCGATCGACTGGGATGGTCTTGGTGTGCTTGATCAGGTAATTGACCACCTTTACCTGCTGCATCTCCGCCTTGATCATGTAGCGGATGCGGCGGCCTCGGGCATGCGCTGCGAGCGCGGCAGGTAGCCAGTCCACGTAGCTGGTGTGGTTGATCGCGAGCACCGCGCCGCCGGAGCGCGGGATGTTTTCGAGACCCTGGTAGGTGATCGTGGTGCCGGTCGCATGGACCAGGGCCTTGGCCGTGATCTCGAGCGTGCGAAAAACCGGCTCCATATCGTTTCTCCCAGGTTTACTCCGAGGCGCCCGCCGGATTCGCGCGGTCGCGGGCCGCCCTGGCGGCTGCACGCTGGTTGGCTTCTTCGGCATCCAGTTGGGCGGCCTCCGCGAGCGTGGGAGCACCGCCACCCAACCGGTGGGGTACCCAGAACTCGCCGGGCGGATGCGACCCGTACGCATCTTGGGCCCGCTCCAGCAGATGCTGCATCCGGGAGTGCAGCAAGGCGGTCAGCTCGGGCGCGGGCAGAGTCGGCTGAATCGGCTCGCCGACCAGCACCACGATCGGCACCTTGGGGCGGAACATCTTCTTGGGATGACCCTTGGTCCAGATCCGCTGGGCGCCCCAGACGATGTGCGGAATGATCGGCACACCGGCCTCGATCGCCATCCGGGCAGCGCCGGATTTGAATTCCTTGATCTCGAAACTGCGGCTGATGGTCGCCTCCGGATAGACGCCGATGAGCTCGCCGGCCTTGAGCCGGTCGACGGCAGCCTCATACGACGCGGCGCCGCGGGATCGGTCCACCGGAATATGCCGGCAGCCCCGCATGATCGGCCCGGTGAGCTTGCTGTCGAAGACTTCCTGCTTGGCCATGAACCGAACCTTGCGCGTGCGGTGCTCCCGGAATGTCGGTAGCCCGGCCAGGGTGAAATCCATGTAGCCGGTGTGGTTGATGGCGATGACGGCGCCGCCGGTGGCGGGGATGTTCTCCTGCCCGATGACCGTGAAACGCAACCCCTGCACCCGCCACACCGTGCGCACAAGAGCTATGACCGTTCCGTATACCGGTTCCACGGTGTTCAAGCCTAGTGTTCGCGGCTGAGCAGCTCTAGCGGGTCGGGCTTTGCCGGCTCTCCCGCTAAGCTCGGAGCGGCAGACGAGCCTCGCCAAACCAGTCCTCGAAGGGTGTCAGTGCAGGTCACAAGCATCGGCCACGCCGGCTTTCGGATCGATACTCCGGCCGGCAGCATTCTGTGCGACCCGTGGGTCAACCCTGCCTACTTCGCGTCGTGGTTTCCGTTCCCCGACAACAGCGGCCTGGACTGGGACGCGCTGGGCGACTGCGACTACCTGTACGTCTCGCACCTGCACAAGGACCATTTCGACGCCAAGCTGCTGACCGAGCACGTCAACAAGGACGCCGTGGTGCTGCTGCCGGACTATCCGGTGCCGGATCTGAAAAATGCGCTGCAGATGCTCGGGTTCCACCAGTTCTTCGAGACCACCGCCTCGGTGAAGCACAGGCTCAGCGGCCCGAAGGGCGAGCTGGACATCATGATCATCGCGCTGCGCGCGCCCGCCGACGGTCCGATCGGGGATTCGGGGCTGGTGGTCAGCGACGGCGTCACGACGGCGTTCAACATGAACGACGCGCGGCCGGTCGATCTCGATGTGCTGACGGACGCGTTCGGTCACATCGACGTGCACATGCTGCAGTACTCCGGCGCCATCTGGTACCCGATGGTCTACGACATGCCCGCGCGCGCCAAGGAGACATTCGGGATCCAGAAGCGTCAGCGCCAGATGGACCGGTCCCGTCAGTACATCGCTCAGGTCGGGGCGACCTGGGTGATCCCGTCCGCCGGCCCACCGTGTTTCCTGGATCCTGAGCTGCGCGACCTCAACGACGACCACGGCGATCCGGCCAACATCTTTCCCGACCAGATGGTGTTCCTCGACCAGCTGCGCAACAACGGTCACGACCACGGCCTGCTGATGATGCCCGGTTCGACGGCTGAATTCGTTGGTACGCAACTGAACTCGCATCAACACCCACTGCCCGTCGAGCAGGTCGAAGCCATCTTCACCACCGGCAAGGCCGACTACATCGCCGACTACGCCGCCCGGATGGAACCGGTGCTGGCGGCGGAGAAAGCCCGCTGGGCACCCGCCGCCGGCGACTCGCTGCTCGAACCGCTGCGCGCGGTGTTCGAGCCGATCATGCTGGCCGGCGACGAGATCTGCGACGGGATCGGCTACCCCGTCGAGCTGGTCCTGGGTTCAGAAAAAGTGGTGCTCGACTTTCCGAAACGCACAGTGCGAGAAGCGATTCCCGACGAAAAATTCCGTTACGGGTTCGCCATTCCGGCCGAGCTGGTGCGGACCGTGTTGCGCGACAACGAGCCGGACTGGGTCAACACCATTTTCTTGTCCACCCGGTTCCGGGCCTGGCGGGTCGGCGGCTACAACGAATACCTCTACACGTTCTTCAAATGTCTCACCGGCGAGCGGATCGCCTATGCCGACGGCTGGTTCGCCGAAACCCATGACGACTCCGCATCGATCACCATGGACGGCTGGGAGCTTCAGCGGCGCTGCCCACACCTGAAAGCCGACCTGTCCAAGTTCGGCATCATCGAAGGCAACACGCTGACCTGCAACCTGCACGGCTGGCAGTGGAACCTGGAAAACGGCCGCTGCCTGACCGCGCGCGGTCACCAACTGAGGAGCTCACGGCAATGAGCGCAGACTCCTACGACGACGGCCTGATCCAGTTGGATCGGGAGGCGATCACGTTGCGCCGCTACCACTTTCCCTCCGGCACCTCGAAGATCATCGCGCTGCAACAGGTCCGCGGCTACCGGGCTGAATCGCTGGGATGGTTGCTGCACCGCTTCCGCATCTGGGGCAGCTCCGACCTGCGTCGCTGGCTGCCGCTGGATGTCGGACGGCCGTTCCGGTCGACCTTGATCACGCTGGACGTGCCGGGCACCCGGCCCCGCCCTGCGTTCACTCCGGCCAACGCCGAGGAGTTCACCGAGCTGCTGGACCGATTGCTCGACGAGCGGGATTAGCGCCCGACGTCGGCGCTCGCGTCGAATGTGCAGCTTATGCGCGGAAATTCGCACCGTTGGCACTCTTTAGCTACACACTCGGCGTCGGAGCGAGCGGGGATTAGCGCCCGGCGTCGGCCAGTGCCTGATGGGCTGCGTTGTAGCCCGGAATGAACGTGATGCCCGGTCCGCCATGGCAGCCCGTGCTGGCCAGGTACAGCCCGTCCACTGGAATCGGCTGTCCGAGAAAGCCTCTCGGGCCAGGCCGATTGGGTCCGACTTGGTTCGCGTGGAACAACCCGTGGCAGTAGTCGCCGCCCGGGGCGCCGAACATCACCCCCATGTGCTTGGGCGTGAAGGTGGTGTGGCGGCTGATGCTGCGTTCGAAATTCGGCGCCAACCGGGTGATCTTGTCGATCACCCGCTGGCCCATCTCGAGTTTTGCCGCGCCATAGTCGACGTCGCCTTCGATCGGGAACCACAGGGCAAAAGCCGACGCGGCGTGCTTGCCGGCGGGCGCGAGGTCGGGATCGTTCTGCGAGGGAACCTGGAAGACGACGGTCGGGTCGGCGGGCACGATCCCGCGGCGGCAGTCCTCCCACTGCTGCTGCACTTCTTCGGGCGTGCTGAAGATGCCGATCGATGCCTGCATGCTCGGGTCGTTCAGCGCGGTGTAGGGCTCGACGAACTCGGGAGCCTCATCCAGCGCGAAGTGCATCTGAATGTAGCTGCCGCGGTGGTCGATTCGCGCGTAGCGTTCGCGGATATCGGCGGGCAGCGCCGCAGGGTCGATCAGGTCGTTGATGGTCAGGTCGGGTGCGACCGCGGAGATCACGATCGGCGCGGTGACGGTCTCGCCCCCCTCGGTGCGCACCCCGCCCACATGGGCATCGTTGACCAGGATCTCGGTCACCTTGGTGCGCAACCTGACCTCACCGCCGTCGCGCTCGAACACGTCGACCAGGTGCGAAGTGAGCGCACCGATTCCGCCGCGTAGCTTCTTCATCTGCATGGTGGCGCCGTCGGGTATGCCCAGCCCGAACGCCAGCGCCGCCGCGCTACCCGGAGTGGCCGGCCCACGGTAGAGCGTGTTGACCGCCAACACGGTCATCGAACCACGCAGCGCGCCGTGCTTCTCGCGGTCGGGCAGGTAGCGGTCCAGCACGTCGGTCACCGAGCCGAACAGCATCTCGTCGATCGCTGATCGCTCGAATTCGTTTGTGGCACAGGCATACATCTCGTCGAGGGTTTTGGGTGGCGCGCCGGCATCGAACCTGCCGAGCGCGCGCGTCGGCGCCTGTGCCCAGGCCATCAGGCCGGCCATGCCGTTGACGGCGTCGGCCCCATGGACTTCGTTGAGGTGGGTGAACAGCTTGATCGGATCGCTGTACTGGATCATCGGGTCGTCGCCGACACCGCGCAGCGCCACCGACATCACGTCCAGGTCGATGGTCGGAATCGTGTCCAGGCCGAGTTGCTCGCGGACCACCGGCGCGGTGGGGAACTGCACCGAACCGGCGATCTCGAAGTGGTAGCCGTCGAAAAGCTCGACGGTCGAGGCCATTCCGCCCGCATACAGCTTTGATTCCAGGCACAGCGTGCGCAGTCCAGCCTTCTGCAGCAGCACCGCAGCGGCCAGCCCGTTGTGTCCGGCACCAATCACTATCGCGTCGTAATCAGCTCATGCTCCTGCCCTCCACCCATGGAGGCTGGCACGCAGCCAAAGTTTTGTCAATTATGACGAAACATGGTCCGCCCAGGTCTCGGTGAAGCCGGCCCGCAGCGACTCCAACGCCACATGGCAGACCCGCGCCAGCTCGCCGAGGGATCGGTCCGCGCCGAGCATCCAGACCTCCATCGAGCCGAATACCGCGGCCGCGATACAGCGGGCGGTGACCGCGTAGCTCACCCGCTCATCCGGGGTGGGATCGGCCACGCAGCTACGGCGTTGCAGCAGGGCCTGAATGGCGTCGGCGAAATCGGCCTGGACGTCTCGGATGTGCCGGACGATGCGGCCAGGGTCGATCTCGTCGTCGCGCAGCGCGGCGATCTTCGCAACGGCGTCAACGTCATACGGGAAAGCGAAGATCGCGGCCTGCACCGAGTCGATAATCGGTTCGGTGACCGGCCGGTCGCTGAGCGCCGTACGGAACCAGTGCAGTCCGGTGTAGTCGGCGAACAACAAATCGTGCTTGGAGGAGAAGTGCCGATAGAACGTCCGCAGCGAGACCCCGGCGTCCGCCGCGATCTGTTCGGCCGAGGTGTCCTCGACGCCCTGGGCCAGGAACCGCACCAACGCCGCCTGACGCAGTGCCTCCCGGGTGCGCTCGCTGCGCACGGTCTGAGCCGGCCGGACCATGGTGGTAAATTACCCCAATCCACGTTTCGTCAATATTGACAAAACTTCAGCGCGCGGGTGAGACTGCGGCGATGGTCTCGCTTCTCACCCACGCAATTCTCGGCATCGCGGTGATCACCTGGATCGTCACCTCCAACCGCCAGGTCTTCTCCCGTCCCGCCGGCGGCGCGCTGTTCTCACCGCTGGAGGGGCTGTACTACGTGATCGGTATCGCCTCCATCGGCCTGGGCTGGTACTTCAATATCCGCTTCGTGCAGGAGTATTCGCAGGGGTCGACCAACCCGCTCTGGGGACAGCACGGCAGTTGGGCCGAATACATCCGGCTGATGTTCACCAACCCGGCTGCCAGCTCGGCGAGCCAGGACTACACGATCGCCAATGTGGTTCTGCTACCGCTGTTTACGATCGTCGACGGATACCGGCGGGGGCTGCGGCGGCCGTGGCTGTACTTCGTCTCCAGCCTGTTCACCAGCTTCGCGTTCGCGTTCGCGTTCTACTTCGCCACCATCGAGCGCCAGCACCGCCACGCGCACGAGCCAGCGCCGGTAAACGCCTAGGCGCTGATTCCGTCGCGGTAGCCGGTTTCGTCGTCGGCGAAGCCGGCCAGCGGCGGCGGCAGGGGCCACTCGTGGTGGCCGGCCTGGTTGCCGCCGCGCCGTTTGGCGGCGTACATCGCGGCGTCGGCGGCCGCGATCAGTTCGACAAGCAGGTCGCTGCGGTTACCGGTCCGGTAAGCGGGGTGGATGCCGGCCGTGCCGATGCTGGCGGTGATGCCGAACGGCAGTGCGGCGATCTCATCGCAGAGTTGCTGCGCTCGACGGTTGACCTCTTCCGGGTGCCAGATGTCGGCGATCACGAATTCTTCGCCGCCCGAGCGGCCGATCACCGCAATGTCGTCGGTGGTGTCGCGCAGCGCACGTGAGACCGAGACCAGTGCGTCGTCGCCGGTGCTGTGCCCGTAGCTGTCGTTGAGCTGTTTGAAGCGGTCCAGGTCGATCACCGAAACAACGACGTAGGCCTGCTGCTGGCCGGCTTGCTCCAGGCAAGCCTTGGCCCGCCGGTGGAAGGCCCGCCGGGTGAACAGTCCGGTCAGCTGGTCGCGCTCAGACCGCACGGCGTCGGCGCCGAGGACGTGCACAACGACTTGGATGCCGAACGGCACGGCCAGATTGAGCAGCAACAACAGCAGGCAGCAGCCGAGCGCGGTCAAGCCGTTGTACCGCTCGGCAATCCGAACACCTTCGAAGCCGCTGATCGTGGCGGCGACGGTGAAGTTGTAGGCCATCAGCCAGGCCCGGTGGAACAAAGCGATGTAGCTGGCCATGGTCGCGAAGGTGGCGCAGGTGAGCATGGCGACCATCGCGTCGCTTTGCGCCACTGCGATCAGCGCGATGCATGCGGTCGACAGCAGCGCAAACCGGATTGCGGTGATGCGGGAGGGCCAGCGCAACGCCCACAGCAGGGCGCCAGCCGCCGCGCCGGCGGCCGACACCACCGCGCAGGTCACGGCCACCGGGCCTTTCGGTCCGGTAGGGGTCCAGATCGTGCAGAGCGCGACCAGCGCCAAGCCGCCCGCGACGACCGAGACAGTGATCCGGGTCAAGGTGTCCATGCCGCGGGCAGCCAAGTGTGCGCTCAGCCGGTCATAGTGATCGGACTGGCCCCACCATTGCGCAACCCAACCCATCGCGTTCACATCCTCCGACGCGACTTGATACCGCCACCTTCTGGACGACAGTCAGCAAATGATAGTGCAGCGAAGAAAATGCCAGCTGCACTTTGCCGCCCGCAACGACCGCTGAGGCGCTACTTCGGCTCAGATTTCGCGCGGCCTGACGCGCCTCGCAGCTTCGACCGCGTTCTGCCGCGCGGTGTCCAGGTCTTCGTCGTAGGCCAGTGCGACACCCATGCGCCGTTTGACGAAGCTTTCCGGCTTTCCGAACAGACGCAGGTCGGTGCGCGGCACCCGCAGTGCTTCATCCACACCGTCGAAGACCACGCCCTGGGCGTCCACGCCACCGTAGATCACCGCGCTTGCGCCTGGGGTCTTACACGTGGTGTCAACCGGAAGCCCGAGAATGCCCCGGGCATGCAGCTCGAACTCGTTCTGCCACTGGGTGATCATCGTGACCATACCGGTGTCGTGCGGCCGCGGGCTGACCTCGCTGAACCACACCTGATCACCCTTGACGAAGAGCTCGACCCCGAAAATTCCCTGTCCACCAAGCTTCTCGGTGACGGTGCGGGCGATTCGCTGCGCGTTGTCGAGCGCGGCGGCCGACATCGGGTGTGGCTGCCAGCTCTCGACGTAGTCGCCGCTGACCTGCTTGTGGCCGATCGGTGCACAGAACTGAGTGGCCACCTCACCGTCCTCGCCGCGCGCCCGGACAGTCAATAGCGTTATCTCGTAATCGAAGTCGATAAAACCTTCGATAATGACGCGACCATGGCTGACCCGGCCACCGGCCATCGCGTTGGCCCAAGCCGCCTCGACATCGTCGGGCCCGTCGAGCTTGCTCTGACCCTTGCCCGAGCTGCTCATCACCGGTTTGACGACGCACGGGTAGCCGATCGCGTCGGCGGCCGCCTGCACTTCGGCCGGCGAGTCGCAGAATCGGTACGGGCTGGTGGGCAGGCCGAGGGTTTCGGCGGCCAGCCGTCGAATACCCTCGCGGTCCATCGTCAGCCGGGCCGCCAGTGCGGTGGGAATCACCCGTACGACGCCGGCCGCTTCCAACTCCTGGAGCGCCTCGGTGGCGATGGCCTCGATCTCGGGAATGACGATGTCCGGTCGTTCGGCCTCAATCAGCGCCTTGAGCTGGTCTGGATCCGACATCGTGATGGTCCGCGCGTGGTGCGCGACCTGCTGCCCCGGCGCGTTGTCGTAGCGGTCGACGGCGATGGTCTCCACGCCCAGGCGCTGCAGCGCGATCACTAACTCGCGGCCGAGTTCGCCAGAACCGAGCAGCATGACCGTGGTCGCGTTTGGCGACAGTGGGGTCCCGATGGTGGTCATCAGTTACGGGGTTCCAGCACCTCGGTGCCGACGAAAGGCACCAGCGCCGCGGGAATCCGCACACTGCCGTCGGGTTGCTGGTGGTTCTCCAGGATGGCGACCAGCCAGCGGGTGGTGGCCAGCGTGCCGTTGAGTGTGGCCGCGGTCTGCGGTTTGCCGCCCGGATCGCGGTAACGGGTGGCAAGCCGGCGGGCCTGGAACGTGGTGCAGTTCGACGTCGAGGTGAGCTCGCGGTACGCCTGCTGGGTGGGCACCCACGCCTCGCAGTCGAACTTGCGGGCCGCTGACGAGCCGAGATCGCCCGCCGCGACATCGATGACCCGATAGGGCACCTCGATGCGAGCCAGCATCTCGCGCTGCCAGCTCAGCAGCTGCTCGTGCTCAGCCTCGGCGTCGGCGGGGTTGCAGTAGACGAACGCCTCGACCTTGTCGAACTGATGCACCCGGATGATGCCTCGGGTGTCTTTGCCGTAGCTGCCGGCTTCGCGGCGAAAGCACGACGACCAGCCGGCGTAGCGCAGCGGCCCGTCGGACAGATCGAGGATCTCGCCCGAGTGGTACCCGGCCAGTGGCACCTCCGAGGTACCGACGAGGTAGAGGTCGTCGGCCTCGACCCGATAGATCTCGTCGGCGTGGGCGCCGAGGAAACCCGTCCCGGACATCACCTCCGGACGTACCAGCACCGGCGGGATGATCGGCGTGAACCCGTTGTCGGCGGCCAGCCGGATCGCCATCTGCAGCAGGCCCAGTTGGAGCAGCGCGCCCTGGCCGGTCAGGAAGTAGAACCGCGAGCCGGACACCTTGGCGCCGCGTTCCATGTCGATCAGGCCAAGCTTCTCGCCGATTTCGAGGTGGTCCTTGGGGTCGGCGATCACGGGCAGTTCGCCGACGACGTCGAGGACGGCGTAGTCGTCTTCCCCGCCGGCCGGGACACCGTGGATGATTACGTTGGAGATCGCCATATGCGCGGCGACGAACGTTGTTTCGGCTTCGGCCTGTTGCACCTCGGCCGACTTCACCTGCTCGGCCAGTTCCTTGGCCTGCTGCAGCAGCGCGGGTCGCTCGTCGGGCGACGCCCCGCCGACCTTCTTGCTGGCGGCCTTCTGATCGGCGCGCAGCGAGTCGGCGCTCGCGATCGCGGTCCGGCGCGCCGTGTCGGCCGCCAACAGCGTGTCGACCAGCTTTGGGTCCTCGCCCCGCTTCTGCTGCGACTCGCGCACGGCATCGGGATTGTCCCGGAGCAACTTCAGGTCGATCACGGGCAAGAACCCTACCGCGATAGGCATCCATCACCGGCAAACCATTTCACTTCTGTAACAGCCGTCACGTTCCTGAGTTCGCCTGTCAGAATGGGTGCAATGTGGCATGAATCCGAGCACGACGCCGCCGGCGACTCTGCGTCGTCGTCGACGCCTGGCCCCGGGCGTCGACTGCCGCGCGTCGTGCGGATAAGCGCGCTGAACGGGACGCTGCAAGCCTCGGCGACCCGGCGGGCTCTGCTGCTAACTGCGCTGGGTGGTCTGCTGATCGCCGGTCTGGTCACCGCGCTGCCGATCGGCGGCGGTCCCGGACGGCTGGCCGGCTACATCGACCCGGTGCCTCCCACCGGCTCCAAGGGAAATGACGCGTTCAACCGTGCGGCCAGCGGCAACTGCCTGATGTGGCCGGACCGGATGCCGGAAGCCGCCGGCATCGTCGACTGCAAAGACGAGCACCGCTTCGAGGTCTCCGAGTCCATCGACATGCGCACCTTCCCCGGCTCGGAGTACGGCCCGTCGGCACCGCCGCCGACGGCCACCCGCATCGAGCAGATCAGCCAGGAACAGTGCGAATCGGCGGTGCGCCGCTATCTCGGCGCCAAGTTCGACCCGAACAGCAAGTTCGTCATCAGCATGTTGTGGTCGGGCGACAAAGCGTGGCGGCAGTTCGGCGAGCGACGGATGCTGTGCGGGTTGCAGCTGCCTGGCGCAAACAACCAGCAGGTCGCCTATAAGGGCAAGGTCGCCGACGTGGATCAGTCCAAGGTCTGGCCGGACGCCACCTGCTTGGGCATCGACCCGGCCACCAACCAGCCCACCGACATCCCGGTCGACTGCGCCGCGCCGCACGCGATGGAGGTCACCGGCACGGTCAACCTGCTCGCCCGGTTCCCGGAGGGATTGCCCCCCGAGCCCGAACAGGACGGCTTCATCAAGGACTCCTGCACCAAGCTGACCGATGCCTATCTGGCGCCGGTGCAGTTGCGCAGCACCACGCTGACGCTGATCTACAGCACGCTGTCGTTGCCGAGCTGGTCGGCCGGCAGCCGCCAAGTGGCCTGCAGCATCGGCGCGACCCTGGGCAACGGCGGCTGGGCCACATTGATCAACAGCGCCAAAGGGCCGTTGAAGATCAACGGTCAAGCTCCTGTCCCGCCGCCGGACATCCCGCAGGAGCGACTCCACTTGCCGCCGATTCCGACCACTCCGGACACCGGCGGCGGCGCCTCGTCGACCGGATCGAACGGCTCGTCCAGCTCCAGCGGATCGTCGGGTTCGAGCGGTTCGTCGGGTTCGTCGGGGTCGTCGGGCGGATCCAGCAGCCAGCGGCAGGGCAACCAGCATCTGCCGGGCCAACCCGCTCCCGCGCCCGCACCCGCACCCGCTCCGGCTCCGGCTCCGGCTCCGGCACCCGAGCCGCCGAACCCGTTCGCGCCACCGCCGCCCGCCGCGGAACCTCCTCCTCCGCCGCCGGGCCAATAGTCGGGTGGCCGTTCGGATGGATCCGCAACGGTTCGACGAACTGGTCTCCGACGCGCTCGATCTGATCCCGCCGAAACTTGCGGCGGTGATGGACAACGTGGTGGTGCTGGTCGCCGACCGTCACCCCGACGACGACGAGCTGCTCGGGTTGTACGAGGGTGTGGCGTTGACCGAACGCGACTCGCACTACGCCGGGTCGCTGCCGGACACCATCACGATCTACCGCGACGCGCTGCTGGAGATGTGCGCGGACGACGAGCAGGTAGTCGAGGAGGTCAAGATCACCGTGATGCATGAGATCGCCCACCATTTCGGCATTGACGACGAGCGGCTGCACGAACTGGGTTGGGCCTAATCGCGCGGAGCGGGCCCGGCGCGGCATCGCCGATCCGGGCGCCGTTGGTGCTATGACTGCGAGATGAACACGCGCTGCCGCGAATGCCGGGCAGGGTTGGAGCACTGTCATGGCGCGCTCATTCGCCATCGGCTGCATCGGTCGGAGTGCACCGACGAGAGCTGCACCGGCCCGGAGCTGACACTTCACGCGTTTGTGCTGGACTGCGACGCGGTCGGGTGCGAATGCGCGAGCAGCGACGCGCCGGCATCGATCGCGCTCTAGCTCAGCCCATCGGGTCGGAGATCGATTCGGCCGCAACGTCATCCGGCGCCAACTCGAACGGCGGCGTGTGAATGCCCCACTGCGCACAACTCCAGCCCCCGCCGGCCGCGGGCAACAACACCACCGCCTCGGTGTTGGCGAGGTGGTGTTCGAGCGCGAAGCCACTGTCGACGTCGCCCAGCAGGGCGCCGGTCAGTCGGATCGCTGCCCCGTGACTGACGACGACGATGTCGCTGGTCCAGTTCTCGTCGTCGAGGTAGCGAACCCTCAGTTCGTCCAGCACCGGCAGGTAGCGCTCGAGCACATCGTTGGCGCTTTCCCCGCCGGGCATCGACACATCGTGCTCGCCGTGGAGCCAGCGCCGGTAAGTGGCGTCGAACTCGTCGACCGCCTCCTGGTCGTTGCGGTTCTCCAGGTCGCCGACCTGCACCTCGTGGATACCGATCACTTCTCTGGCGGGCACGTCGAGTGCCGCGCCGGTCTCCGCCGCCGTCTGCGCCGCGCGGGTGGCCACCGAATGCAGCAGCAGGCCCGGCACCGACGTGGCGGCGCGGGCGAAAGCGCGCGCCTGCTCGCGGCCCAACTCCGTCAGATCCGCGCCCGGCGGGCGGGTGTCGAGTCGTTTGTCGACGTTGGCAACCGACTGCCCGTGCCGCACCAACACCAGCCGACCGCTCATTGGGCGGACCCTCCACGCAGGCCGGACAGCCAGCGCGCCGCCTCGTCCGATTGTGGCGGCGGCGCACCGGCGATGTCTCCCGTCGGCCAGGAACCCAGATAACGCACATCGGTACAACGCCGGTGCAGCGCTTTGAGTGCCTCGGCGACGGCCTCGTCGTCGATATGGCCGACGCAGTCCAGGAAGAATACGTAGGTGCCCAATTCGGTTCGGGTAGGCCGGGATTCGATGCGAGTGAGATCGATATCGCGGATCCCGAACTCGGTGAGAGTCGAGACCAGCGCGCTCGGTGCGTTGACGATCCGCAACACCACCGACGTGCGGTCGGCGCCGGTTCGGGCCGGCGGCGGGCCCGGCCGACCGACCAGCACGAAGCGGGTGCGTGCATTGGCCTCGTCGACCACGCCATCGGCCAGCGTCGACAGGCTCCGGTACGCGACGGCCAGCGGGGAGCTGACCGCGGCATCGACCAGTCCCTCGGCGACCTGTTGCGCCGCGTCGGCGTTGGATATGGCCGGCCGTAGCTCCGCGGCGGGCAGATTGGCGGCCAGCCACTGCCGCACTTGTGCGGCGGCCACCGGAAAGGCGGCCAGCGTGCGGATGTCGGCGGCCGTGCGACCGGGCTGGACGGCGATGCTGAAGGCCACGTCCAGCGTCAGCTCCGCGAAGATCTGTAACGGCGTCCCGATCGCCAGGCTGTCCAGCGTCGGCATGATCGAACCGTCGATCGAATTCTCGATCGGCACGCAGGCGAATTCGGCTTTTCCGTCGCGCACCGCGTCGAGCGCGGCGATCGTGCTGTCGACCGGCAGCGGCTGCCAGGCACCCGCCGCAGCCTGCGGAACCAGGCCGGCTCCGGTCATCTGCAAGAGCGCCGCTTCGGTGAAGGTCCCCGCCGGACCGAGATACGCGATGCTGGCCACGAATAAAACCCTATCGGGTCGTAGGCCTTGCGCCGTTCGATCGTCTTTAGTTAAGTAAGGCTTACCTCACTTAGTTCCCTCCACCGCAAGCCAGGATGGTCAACGATGACACTCGCTCACTGCCCGGCACCGACGACGGCCGAGCGGATCCGCAGCACCTGCGTCCGTGCCGGCGGTGCGCTGCTCGCAGTCGACAGCTCCGAGCCGCTCACCACTCCGCTGCATCACCTGCTTGCCGACGGTTCCTTTGCCGTCGGCGTCCCAGCCGGCGGCGCCGTCGCTGAGCAGCTGAACGCCTGCGGCGTTTCGGGCGCTGAGACCGTGCTGGAGCTGGCCGATTACGCGCCGTTGCCGCTGCGCGAACCGGTCCGCTCCCTGGTGTGGATCCGCGGCCGGCTGCATCGGGTGCCGCCGTCGGAAGTGCGCGAGATGCTCGACCTGATCGCCGCCGAGCACCCCCACCCCGCGCTGCTGCAGGTGCAGACTCCGGCCTCCAAGCCGTTGGGCGAAGGAGATACCCAGTACCTGCTGGCCCGGTTGGAGATCGAATCGGTGGTGGTCACCGACGCCACGGGCGCCGAAGCCGTCGACTCGGCGGCGCTGCTGGCCGCGCGGCCGGATCCATTCTGCGCGTTCGAATCATGCTGGATTCGTCACCTCGACACCGCCCACCGCGACGTGGTCGCGCGGCTGGCCTCCCGGCTGCCGGCGCGGTTGCGGCGCGGGGATGTTCGCCCGCTCGGCATCGACCGCTACGGCATGAGGTTGCGGGTGGAAAGCGCCGAGGGCGACAGCGACGTCCGACTGCCGTTCCGTACGCCGGTCGACGACGTCATCGGGCTGGGCAAGGCGATCCGGATCCTGCTGGGCTGCCCGTTCGTCAACGGTTTGCGAGCGCGGCAGGACTGAGCCCCGGCCGCTGCCGGTTACCGTGTCGGGGTGGTTGCGCCCCGCAGTGACTCCGACGATGGGACGACCGAACGCCGGCCGCTGCGCGTCGAGCTGGTGATCGTACTCAGCGTGACGTTCGGCCTCAGCGCCGTCACCGCGGCGCTGCAGCTCGCGGATTCGGTGCTGCGGGGCCTGAGCGCCCAACGGATCCCGCTCAACCCGAAACGGTCCTACTTCGACGTGATCGACCTCGGGCTCAACGCGTCCGTGGTCGTGCAGCTGTTGGCCTGGGGCGCGCTTGGTTTATACCTGTTGTGGCGCACCGGGTTACCGCCCGCCGGTGTGGGGCTGGCCCGTTTTCTCCTGCGTCCCGACCTGCTCGGTGGCGTCGGGCTGGCCGCCCTGATCGGCCTGCCCGGGCTGGCGCTGTACCTCGCGGCACGGGCCCTGCACCTCAACGCCTCGGTCATTCCGTCCGGCTTGGGCGACACCTGGTGGCGGGTTCCGATGCTGATCCTCACCGCCTTTGCCGACGGATGGGCCGAGGAAGTGATCGTGGTCGGCTATCTGCTCACCCGGTTGGGCCAGTTGGGGGTCGGTCCGCGCGCGGCGCTGGTGTGGTCGAGCCTGCTGCGCGGCGGGTATCACCTCTACCAGGGCTTCGGCGCCGGGCTGGGCAACCTGGTGATGGGGCTGGTGTTCGGCTACGCCTGGCAGCGCACCGGCCGGCTGTGGCCGTTGGTGATCGCACACGGGCTGATCGACACCGTGGCCTTCGTCGGCTACGCCCTACTGGCCGGCCACCTGCGGTGGCTGCACTGACATGGACGACATCCGCCGCCGTCGGCCCCCGCCGCCGGGTACACCCCCGCCGCGGCCGGTGGCACCGAACCGTCGCGGCGCCCGTCAGCTCACGTCGCCGCGACGCAAAAGGGCTCGGCTGCAGATCATTTCGCTGAGCCTGGTGATCGCGGTGCTGCTGGGCGCCGCCGCGACACTGGGCGGCGCGCTGTGGCTGGAGACGGCGCTGCACCGCCAAACAGTCCTGACGGATTACCCGGACCGGCCGGCGGCCGGACCCGGCAGCACCTGGTTGCTGGTTGGCTCCGACAGCCGCCAGGGCCTGACCACCGAACAGCAGGAAGCGCTGGCCACCGGCGGCGACACCGGCAACGGCCGGACCGACACCATCCTGGTGGTACACGTGCCCGCGTTCGCATCGAGCGCCCCGACGACGATGGTGTCCATTCCCCGCGACTCCTACGTGCCGATCCCCGGCTACGGCCGCGACAAGATCAACGCGGCGTTCGCGATGGGTGGCGCGCGGCTGTTGGCGGAGACGGTGGAGCAGGCGACCGGCCTTCGGGTCGACCACTACGCCGAGATCGGCTTCAGCGGGTTCGCCGGTCTGGTCGACGGACTGGGCGGGGTGACGGTCTGCCCGAAGTTCCCGATCGACGACCCGCTGGCAGGCATCAATCTGCCCGCTGGATGCCAGCAATTGGATGGCCGCAACGCTCTCGGCTACGTCCGCAGCCGGGCCACCCCGCGGGCCGACTTGGATCGGATGATCGACCAGCGGCAGTTCATGTCGTCGCTGCTGCATCGGGCAGCGAGCCCGGCCGTCTGGCTCAACCCCTGGCGCTGGTATTCGGTGCCCCACGCGGCGGTCGGCGCCCTGACCGTCGATCACGGCGATCACGTCTGGGACCTGGCCCGGCTGGCCTGGTCGCTGCGAGGCTCGACCATAGAGTTGACCGTGCCGATCGGCGAATTCAGCAGTAACGGCTCCGGTTCGGTGGTGGTGTGGGATCACGAGAAAGCCGCTGCGTTGTTCGACGCGCTATCCGCCGACCAGCCGGTGCCGGCGACCCTGGTCGGCGAACAACCCTGAGCCGATCACCGCGCGCATTTACCGTTGCCGAGAATGGCCGTCGGCGGGTCGTGAGCATAGCCTTTGTTAACTTAGCGGAAGCTGGCCTCAGTAAGTATCACCTTGGGTGACAAGGCTTTTCGGCCACGCTACGTTGGTTTTTATGAACGATCACGACACCCACAAAACGAAATTTCACGCGTTACTGCAAGAACAGGTCCGCCACGAATTCACCAATTCCCAGCAATACATCGCCATGGCTGTTTATTTCGACGGCGCAGACCTTCGGCAGCTCGCCCAGCACTTCTACGCCCAGGCCGTCGAGGAGCGTAGTCACGCCATGATGCTGGTGCAGTATTTGCTCGATCGCGATGTGCGAGTGGAGATCCCGGGTCTCGACGGAGTCCGCAATGCGTTCGAGACTCCGCGCGACGCGTTGGCCTTGGCGTTGGATCAGGAGCGGGTAGTCACCGAACAGGTCAGCCAGCTCACCGCCGTTGCCCGCGACGAGGGCGATTACCTCGGCGAGCAGTTCATGCAGTGGTTCCTCAAGGAACAGGTCGAGGAGATGGCACTGATGACCTCGCTGGTGCGGGTCGCCGATCGGGCCGGGGCGAACTTGTTCGACCTGGAGGACTTCGTCGCCCGCGAAATCGGCTCGCAGCGCAGTTCGGGCGAGGCGCCGGCTGCCGCCGGGGGCCGGCTCTGAGGCTGATGGCCGAGCGCTAGTGCGGGTCGGCGCCGGTCAGACCGTCCTCCAGCCAGGCCTTGACGCGGCCGGGGTAGTTGGTGGCCAGCCACGCCACTCCCACGTCTCGGCAGAAACGGACGTCGTCGTAGTCGTCGGGTGTCCAGCAATACAGCGCCCGGCCCTGCGCGGCCGCCAGGTCGACCAGCTCGGGGTGTTCCCGCAGAGTGGCAATCGACGGCCCGACGGCGGTGGCCCCGATCGTGCTGGCCGCTCTGCTGGCCAGGTACCGATGGCTGCGGCCGAGCAACACCGTCGGCAGCAGCGGGGCGGCCCGCCGAACTCGCCACAGCGCCGCGGCGGAGAACGACATCACCACCGCACGGGATCGATCGGCGGATGCCGGCGAGGCGATGCCGAAGCGGTGCAGCAGCGCAAGCACCTTGCTCTCGACGAGCGCACCGTAGCGGACCGGGTGCTTGGTCTCGATGAAGATCTTCACCGGTCGCTTCCAGTCCAGCACCAGCGAGATCAAAGCGTCCAGGGTCAGCAAACCAGTGTCACCGTGAGTGCCGTCGGGGCGCCAACTGCCATGCCAGGATCCGAATTCCAATTCACGAAGCTGAGCCAGCGTCATCATGCTGACCAGGCCGGCACCGGTGGACGTCCGGTCGAGCTTGCGGTCGTGCACGCAGACCAGGTGCCCGTCACGGGTGAGCCGGACGTCGCATTCCACGCCGTCGGCGCCTTCGCGCAGCGCCAGATCGTAGGCGGCCAGGGTGTGTTCCGGGCGCGACGCCGAAGCCCCGCGGTGGGCCACTACGAACGGATGCCGAGAGACCACTTCCTCGGCGTACGTCATGTCCCTATGCTGCCGGTACTTCACCCGGCAACTCAACCGCTGCAGCAGATTCCGTCGTAAGGACTTCGTCATCGGCGACCACCACCCAGCGGTGGGCGGGCCGCTCGACGGGTTTGCGCTCGAAACCCTCGAAAAGCTTTGCGGTCGCCAGCACCGAGGCCAGCGCGACCAGGTAGGCGACGATCATCGCCACGGTGTTGTTGGCGATGCCTTGGACGTCCGGCGCCCCGCTGGTGATCGACGCAAACACCGAGGTCACGCTGCTGAGCAGCCACATCAGCCACCAGCCCCAGATGGCCAGCCGCATGTGGCCGTAGTGGTCTTCGATCTTGGCCAGCTCGATCACATAGACCAGCGCCCAGACGGACCCCAGCAGTGGCAGACAGCTGAACGTCACGCACGCCGCCATCAAGGCCCAGCTGGCTGAGTGCTCAGTCGTCGCCGCGACCACGGCAAAGGCGACAGCCAGCACCAGCGCGGCCGACGGCGGCAGCAGCGTGCCGGTCCACAACACCCGCCGCGATCGGGAATCCGACCGCCCGACATGTTCGAATGCCGCGGCCCGACGGGCGATCAACCAACGGGTCAACAGATACGCGGTGGTCATCACCGCCGCGATCGCGGCCAGGCTCGCCAACACGCTGAGCAGCGCCGCCGCGTCGGCCACCAGCCAGTTCAGCAAGGTGTTGCGGTTGATCACCAGCAGGAGGTAGCGCAGCAGATGCACCAGCGCGGCCGCACCCAGTGCCACCGCCGACACGAAGAAGGAGGTCCGCACCCGATCGGCAGGTGGTGCCTGACGTGGGTCACGTCCGGACCCGCTGTCCTGGTCCACCCGGTCCTGCAGGCCCCAACGCGGAATCGACAGATACCGCGGGGTCGGCCCGAGCGGGCGGCGGCGGCGGCGGGGTGGCGGGGGCGGGCCGGGCCGTACGGCGATCCATCGGTAGCCCGGAGGCAGCCGCGGCGCGTTGCGCGGGCCGGCGCTCCAGCCTGCGCTGGGACTTGTCGGCTCCGACGGCGCGGTCGCCGTCGGAGCCAACAACGTGCCGTTGCAACGCGGGCACCAAGAACGCTGCTTGTCGCGGACATTCCAGCGTGTGCCGCATTGGGAGCACACTTGGATCATTGGCGCCGCTCCTCCTCATCGCTGCGGTCTGCCGTCGTCGCCGGCGCGAATCATTGGATAAGCCTAGCGGGACTGGGGACGTGGGCAGCGGCGTCAGCGCGGCTTGGTCAAATGCTTCCGGGGTTGCCGTTGCCGGCGACTACCGGACGTCCGGCCGCCGCCCAGGCCAACATGCCACCGTCGACGTTGATGGGTTCGAAGCCGTCGCGTGCCAGGAACTCGGCCACCTTCGCCGAACGGCCGCCCACCTTACAGATGACGTACAGAGTCGCCGACCGGTCGATCTCGCGCAGGCGGCCCGGCACCTCACCCATCGGGATGTGCTGCGCGGCCGCGGCGTGGCCGCGCTGCCATTCGTCGTTCTCACGCACATCCAGCAACACTGCCGACGGTCCGAACTCCGCGGGCAGATCGGCGACGGTCGTTTGCGCGATCAACGGTTCTGAACTCACGGTGACGATCTTGGCACGCACACGGAAACCGCGCGACGCTCTGGGTCCAGCTAAAACCGGGTATCCACAGTTTCCACAGGTTTATCCACAGGGCGCGGCGGACGCTGGTGACGCATCGCCGCACGTGCTCGCGCCCGAGTCGTCCGTTCGGCTGTGGATAACCGGCGACCGTAATCGGTTCGTGATCGACAGGCTATCCGGGCACTCAGCGAATTCTTAGCCTGGCTCACGGCGTGAGTCCGCGTCCCTCGTATGGGAGATGTCACAGTGAACGCACGCGTGTCGCTGCCACACCGCCGCCGACCGCCCGCTCTTATTTGGCACGCGGAAAACAATATCTCCAGCAACAAAGCGCTGGTCAGCGCGCCGACCTCGGCTCAATTTTTCAGGCGGTACATAAGCGGTTATGATCGCGATCACCGAGTTGATTTGTGACTCATCTCACTGGGGGAGTAATTGGACAAGCAAGGCGGAGCCACCCGATGACGATGCAGCCGTTAGGACCGCAGTCGGCGAGATCGTCGACGCACTGGTACAAGACCTCGGCGACGTGCAATCGCTCCTACTTGCTTGCCGGCCTGCGCGCCGGACTGATCGCCCTGGTTTTGCTCGCGATCCTCGCCGCCATCGTTTGGTTCTGAAGTCAAGCTGGCGGGTACCCGCACCACGCACTCGTCCTTGCGGCGTGCTTAGTGATGGAGCAGGGTTACTTCCGACAGACCCGCGTCGCTAACAGCCTGCGAGTGGAGCGTAAGAGTAGATCGGAAACGATCATCATCAGGAAGGAACTTCGTGTCTGATTACACCTTGCCCGATTTGGACTGGGACTACGGAGCGCTGGAACCCCATATCTCGGGTGCGATCAACGAGCTTCACCACGACAAGCACCACGCCGCCTACGTCAAGGGCGCCAACGACGCGGTCGCGAAATTGGAAGAGGCACGCAGCAAGGACGACCACTCGTCGATCCTGCTGAACGAGAAGAACCTGGCGTTCAACCTGGCCGGTCACGTCAATCATGTCGTGTGGTGGAAGATCTTGTCCCCCAACGGCGGCGACAAGCCGACCGGCGACCTCGCCGCCGCCATCGACGACGCGTTCGGATCCTTCGACAAGTTCCGCGCGCAGTTCAGCGCCGTGGCCAACGGTATTCAGGGTTCCGGCTGGGCGGTGCTGGCCTATGACAGCCTCGGCGACCGACTGCTGACGTTCCAGGTCTACGACCACCAGACGAATTTCCCGCTCGGCGTCGTCCCGATTTTGTTGCTCGACATGTGGGAACACGCCTTCTACCTGGACTACAAGAACGTCAAAGCCGACTACACCAAGGCGTTCTGGAACGTGATCAACTGGGCAGAGGTGCAGTCCCGTTACACGGCGGCGACCTCGCAGGCCAAGGGTTTGATCTCGGCCTGATTGCCCGCTGACTTCATCTGCCGTTCGGGGCGTCGCGCATCGTGCGTGGCGCCCCGAACGCTATTTCGGCCGTGTTTCTTTTCGACTTCATCGCTCCTCATAAGCCGTGTCCGCTTGCGGGCTCTGCCGGCCTGCCGCATGCTGAGCGGATCGACCCACCGGCGTATCGCGGATACCCCGAATCGAGTGTGGCGGAGGGCGAAATGGAAACTGGTTCAGGCCGGGCCATCGAGGTGGCCCCGTTTCATTCTCGTGGTGCCCTGAAAGGCTTCGTGATTTCCGGGCGATGGCCCGACTCGACCAAAGAGTGGGCGCAATTGCTGATGGTCGCGGTCCGGGTGGCATCGTTACCCGGATTGCTGAGTACCACAACGGTATTCGGTGTTCGCGAGGAGTTGCCCGACACCCCGGCGCCCGGCACGGTCGGCCTGGTGCTGGCCGAAGGTCCGGTGGTCGGTGAATCCGCCGTTCCGCCAGGCTATTTCGCCAACCCCCAGCCACCCGCGCTGTTGATGCTGCATCCGCCGTCGGAGACGACACCGTCGCTGCCGGAGTGCAATGGCGCGGCATCTGGATGCGTATTGCTGCCTGGCCTGCCATATCTGGGGCTCGAACACCGCGCGGCCTGGGTCGAGGCAGAAGCCGACGGCACGATCACGTCGATGGTCAGCCGAGTTGGCGTGGACCCGATCAGCCATCCCGACACAGCAATCTTGGCGATGCTGCTTGCCGCGTAGGCATTCCGACGGCCGGAAGCCTCGAGACCGTTGCTAAGGCCGAGTCTTCTGAAGCACCGACCGCATCGACCGGCGTTCCGGACGCGTTGTCCAGCAGGCGCCTAATAGCAGTTCGTGATAACGCGCGGAAGCGGGCTGATTGCCGACTCCGTGGCGCTCTACAGCAAATTCGGTTTGTACCGCCGCCAGCCATCAGGCAAATAGCCATGGGCGCGACGGTTCGCAGCTGACCACCGGCCAATAGTCCCCGAAGCGATGAAACTTCACACAATTTACTTAAAATATCATGTGTATACGCTGGACAAAGCCTTGAACCCGTAGCGGTTGCAGGGCTCAGGATCACAAATGACGACGATGTCAATTATCGTCCGGTTTTGCACTTGGTTGCGGCGTTAACTCTGGCTACGATGGTCAGCAAATACTTTGAAGAAGTCTTAAGATCTACCAACCTGGTGGAGGTCATATCGATGAGCACGACGTTTTCCGCCCGCCTGAACCGCCTGTTCGACTCGGTATACCCGCCGGGACGGGGTCCGCATACCTCGGCCGAAGTCATCGCGGCGCTCAAGTCGGAGGGAGTGACGATGTCGGCTCCGTATTTATCGCAGCTACGTTCTGGCAACCGCACCAACCCGTCGTCCACCACCATGGCGGCGCTGGCCAACTTCTTCCGGATCAAACCCGCCTACTTCACCGACGACGAGTACTACGAGAAGCTCGAGAAGGAGCTGTCGTGGCTGCTGGTCATGCGCGACGAAGGAGTTCGACGGATAGCGATGGGCGCCAGCGAGCTGTCCCAGGAGGCGAGGGAGGACGTCGTTCACCGCGTCGACGAGCTTCGCCGCAAGGAACACCTGGACGCCTGACGGCGGTCGGCCTAACCGGCACGGTTAGGGTTGGCCCATCGATGCCGCACAGGCACCGCGATAGTCGATGAGATTCCGGGGAGGTAGTGCGCGAATGGGCCTGTTCGGCAAGCGAAAACCCCGCGCCACCCGTCGCGCCGAAGCTCGCGCGATCAAGGCCAGGGCCAAGCTCGAGGCCAAGTTATCGGCCAAGAATGAGGTTCGCCGCTTCAAGGCCGAACATCGGGCCGAGACGAAGGCGCTCCGCGAGAAGCTGAAGGCGCAGCGCAACACCGACCAGACCGCGCTGAAGGTCGCCGAAGCCAATCTGAAGGCCGTGCGCGAGGGCGCGCTGCTCTCGCCGACCCGGATTCGCCGGCTGCTGACGGTGTCTCGGCTGCTCGCTCCGATCCTCGTGCCGGTGGTGTACCGCGTCGCGATCGCGGCGCGCGGGCTGATCGACCAGCGGCGCGCCGACCAGCTCGGGGTGCCCTTGGCCCAGATCGGTCAGTTCTCCGGCAGCGGCGGCCGGTTGTCGTCCCGCATCGCCGGCGCAGAGCGGTCGCTGCGGACTGTTCAGGACAACAAGCCCAAGGACGCCGAGACCAAGCAGTTCGTCGCAGCCATCTCCGAACGGCTTGCAGACCTGGCGGCCGGCGTCACCGCCGCGGAGAACATGCCCTCTACGCGACGTCGCGGCGCGCACGCCGCGATCTCCAGCCAGCTCGACGAGATCGACGCCGACCTGATGGCTCGGCTCGGATTGACCTGACACCCGGCCCTTTCCAGACAGGAACTGCTACCCCGATGCCTTCTTCGCGCAGGATCATTCGACGCAGCCTGATCGGAGCCGCAGCTGCGGCGATGCTCTACCTCGGTCCGGCCGCGGCAATCACCACGGCGTCGGCGCACGTTCAGGCCAGCAGTGACGACGCCACCCGCGGCGGCTACGCGACAGTCAGCTTCCAGGTGCCCAACGAGTCCACGACGGGGGCGGCCACCACGGCGCTGACCATCGACCTGGCCAATGCGTCAGCGGTGCGGACCGAAACCAAACCCGGGTGGGCCGCCAAAATCGACCGTGATGGCGACAAGGTCCGGTCGGTGACGTGGACCGCTGCACCCAACGGCGGGATCGCGGTCGACGAGTTCGATGTGTTCCGGATCGCGGTGAAGCTTCCCGACGCCGACTCGGTCAGCTTCCCGGCGACCCAGACCTACGCCGACGGCGTGGTGGTGAAGTGGGATCAGCCTCTAGTCCCCGGAAGCCCCGAGCCGGAGCATCCCGCGCCGACGCTTGTCCTGGCCGCAGGCTCGACGCCGAAGCCCGCCCATCACCCAGCGCCGACCGCCACGGCCGCGCCCACCGCCACCCCGGCTGCACTGCAGCCGCAC
The DNA here is from genome assembly GCA_963737375.1 of uncultured Actinomycetota bacterium. Lineage (GTDB taxonomy): Bacteria > Actinomycetota > Actinomycetes > Mycobacteriales > Mycobacteriaceae > Mycobacterium. The sequence goes on along the minus strand of CAVTSP010000025.1, from coordinate 133,709 downwards.
AAGGTGGTGGACAACACCAGCCGGATCCTGGCCGGCGCCGCCCTGTTGGTCGGCGCGCTCGGTGTTGCCCTCGCGCTGATCGTGCGGCGACCATGACCCGTCGGGCACACCTCTGCGTCGTGGCGCTGCTGCTGGCAGTGGTCGCGTTCGCGACGACGCTGACGGCCGGCGCCGCCAGCGCGCACGCGGCCCGGGTGGCCACCGATCCGGCCGAACACGCCGCAGTCAGCACCGGTCCGGTTCACGTCAGCGCGACCTTCAACGAGGACCTGCAGACCACGTTCGCGGCGATGACGGTGGTCGGCCCGGACGGCAATCTGTGGTCGGCCAACGAACCGCGCGTGCACGGCACGGTCGTCAGCGTCGGCGTGCGTCCGTTGGGCCCGGTCGGTGACTACACGGTCAACTACCGGGTGACATCGGCGGACGGGCACGTGGTTGCCGGGTCGTGGTCGTTTCGGCTGACGGCGCAGGGCACGGGAACACCCGGCCCGGCGGCACAGGCTCCCAATGATTCACCCGACGACCTGCCGATCTGGCCTTTCGTTCTGGGCACAATCATTCTTGTCGGCGGCGGGGCACTGTGGTCCATGCGAAACAAACACTGACCGGCCGAAATCGACGACCGCCAACCCACCACTCCGGCCCTGGCATGATGGATTCGACTCGACCGCGCCGGGGTACGCGACGAGATACGGCAAAGGAGCAGCCGGATGGCACACCCGCAGGATCAACCGCATGAAACGCCCGACCCCGCGCCTGAATCACCCCTGACTGAACCACCCTTGACCGGGCCGCCACCGCTCGAGCCGCCGCAGCCTGCCGCGGACACCGCGCCCCCGGTACCCGCTGCCCACGAAGCGGCGGATCAGCCGAAGGATCACACTCCGGCGAAGAAAGCTCCCGCCAAGAAGGCCGCGCCGGCGAAGGTGGCGAAAAAGGCTGCTGCCAAGAAGGCGGTGGCCAAAAAGACGCCCGCCAAGAAGGCCCCCGCCGCGAAGAAGGCACCGGCGAAGAAGGCTGCTGCCAAGAAGATCGTCCCCGCCGCTCCAGAGTCCAACGGACATCTCGCTGCGGCCGCCAAAGATGCCGCGGCACATGCGAAGTCGACCGTAGAGGCGGCCAGCAACCCACTGCCCGCTCAGGCCGCCCCGGCGTCAGCCGGCCGGTCCCCGGTGCCGTTCGTGGTGGCCATTGCGATCAGCGTGCTGGCGGTGCTATTGGTGCGCCGCCTCCGCCAGCAGGACGAGTGACGATGGCTAGTCTGGCCGGGTGACTCTGATATTCCGGCCGACGGCCGACCTCGTCGACGACATCGGGCCCGAGGTCCGCAGCTGCGACGTCCAGTTCCGCCAGTTCGGCGCGCACACCGAATTCGCCGGCCCGATCAGCACCGTGCGCTGCCACCAGGACAACGCGCTGCTGAAGTCGGTGCTGTCGGAGCCCGGCGACGGCGGTGTGCTGGTGATCGATGGCGGCGGCTCGCTGCACACCGCGCTCGTCGGTGACCTGATCGCCGACCTGGCCCGCACCAACGGCTGGGCCGGGGTGATCGTCAACGGCGCAGTACGCGACTCGGCTGCCCTGCGAGACATCGAGCTCGGCATCAAGGCGCTGGGCACCAACCCGCGCAAGAGCAGCAAGACCGGCTCCGGCGCGCGCGACGTCACGGTCGATCTCGGCGGAGTGGAATTCATTCCCGGTGACATCGCCTACAGCGACGATGACGGGATCGTCATCGTCGCTGCGGCTGGATCGAGCGTCTCGAGTTAAACCGCCAGGGCAGCAGGCTTCTTGGCGAAGTGCAGAGCTTCGTCGTCGACCTTGCCGCGCCGGATCAGCTGCAGGTCCACAAAGTAGTTCTGCTTGAGCTTCCACGGCGAGACCGACCCGGCCTTCGGCAGGTAATCCAGGGCACGCAGCACGTAGCCGGGCGTGAAGTCCATCAGCGGACGCTCGTCCACCGAGTTGCCCGGATGCTGCGGCACCACGGTGTCGTAGTGATTCTCGTCCATGTGATTGATGACGCGGCAGACGAACTCGGACACCAGGTCGGCCTTCAGCGTCCACGACGCGTTGGTGTAGCCGATGGTGAACGCCATGTTCGGCATCCCGGTCAGCATCATGCCCTTGAAGGCCATCGTGTCGTTGAGTTCGACCGGTGAACCGTTGCGCCGGATCTCGGCGCCACCGAACAGCTGCAGGTTCAAACCCGTTGCGGTGATGATGATGTCGGCGTCCAGCTCCGCCCCGGAGCCGAGCTTGAGGCCGGTCTTGGTGAAGCGGTCGATGGTGTCGGTGACGACGTCAGCCTGGCCCTTGCGGATGGTCTTGAACAGATCCCCGTTGGGCGCCAGGCACAGTCGCTGGTCCCACGGGTTGTAGCTCGGGCCGAAGTGCTTCTCGACGTCGTAGCCCTTCGGCAGCCGTCGCTTGGCCATGGTCAACAGGGTCTTGCGCATCTGCCGCGGGAATTTCCGGGAGAACTGGTACTGAAAGGTGCTGAACGCGATCCACTTCCACCGGTTCGCGGCGTGCGCGGCTTTGGTCGGCAGCCACTTGTTGGCCTGCTCGGCGAACGGGTCGCTCAGCGGCAGCGAGCCGATGTAGGACGGCGTGCGTTGCAGCATCGTCACGTGACCGGCGCCCGACTTCACCAGCGAAGGAATCAGTGTGATCGCGGTGGCTCCCGAGCCGATCACCACGATCTTCTTGCCGGCGTAGTCGAGATCCTCCGGCCAGTGCTGCGGATGAATGGTGACGCCCTCGAAGTCGTCGTAGCCCTCGAACTTCGGCAGGTAGCCCTCGTCGTAGTTGTAGTAACCACTGCAGGCGAACAGGAACGAACAGGTGAGCTCCTGCTGCTGGCCGTCATTGTCGATGGTCAGCGTCCAGCGGTTGTCGGCGTCCGACCAATCGGCGGCGAGCACCTTCTGGCGGTACCGGATGTTCTTGTCGATGCCGTTCTCCGTCGCGGCTTCCTTGATGTAAGCCTTGATCGAGGCACCGTCGGCGATGGACGTCGACGATTCCCACGGCTTGAACCGGAATCCCAGGGTGAACATGTCCGAGTCGGACCGAATCCCCGGATATTTGAACAGGTCCCAGGTACCGCCGAGGTCACCGCGGCGCTCGAGCACCGCGTAGCGCTTGGACGGGCAACGGTCCTGGAGATGCCAGGCCGCGCTGATGCCGGAGATGCCGGCGCCGACAATCACTACGTCGAGATGTTCAGTCATGGCGGACACGCTATCAACGCGGTGTTGAGTGAGTCAACACCCTGTCGAATCTATCAACACCATGTAAAGTAGCGCAGGTGGCGACCGTCAGCTCCAACCGCACCTCCCGGGGTCGGCGTTCGGCGCGCCCATCGGGCGACGACCGCGAACTCGCCATTCTGACCACCGCCGAACAGCTGCTCGAGCGCCGCCCGCTTGCCGACATCTCGGTCGATGACCTGGCCAAGGGGGCCGGGATCTCTCGCCCGACGTTCTACTTCTACTACCCGTCGAAGGACGCGGTGCTGCTGACGCTGTTCGAGCGGGTGATCGTCGAGGCGGACTCCGCGCTGGAAAGTCTGGTCGCCAACCCCCCAGCCGACTTGAAAGCGTTGTGGCGCATCGGCATCAACGTCTTCGTCGAGACGTTCGGATCGCACCGCTCGGTCTCCCTGGCCGCCGATTCCGCGCGCACCAACGCCGACATTCGCAAGCTCTGGTCCCGGTTCATGGAGAAGTGGGTCGGTCACATCGCCGTGGTGATCGAGACCGAGCGGTCCCGCGGGGCGGCGCCGGTGACGCTGCCGGCCGACGAACTCTCGGCAGCGCTGAACCTGCTCAACGAGAAGATGATGCTGAGCTCGTTCGCCGGCGACAGCCCGTCGGTCCCCAAAGAGCGACTGCTCGAGACGCTGGTCCACATCTGGGTGAGCAGCATCTACGGCGAACAGGCCTAACCCGGCCCGGGTGTCACCCGTTGATGCGAACATATGTTCGTGCGTGTTTCTGGCGGTGACGCCCACATCTTGCACGCTGACCTCGACTCGTTCTATGCGTCCGTCGAGCAACGCGACGATCCTGGGCTGCGCGGCCGGCCGGTGATCGTCGGCGGCGGGGTGGTGCTGGCGGCCAGCTATGAGGCCAAGGCTTACGGCGTGCGTACCGCGATGGGCGGCACCCAAGCCCGGCGGCTGTGCCCACAGGCCGTGGTGGTTCCGCCGCGGATGTCGGCCTACAGCCAGGCCAGCGACGCGGTGTTCGAGGTGTTCCACGACACCTCCCCGCTGGTCGAGGCCATCTCGGTGGACGAGGCGTTCCTGGATGTCGGCGGGTTGCGGCGGGTTGCGGGGACGCCGGTGCAGATCGCGGCCCGGCTGCGCGCCGAGGTCCGCGACCGGGTCGGGCTGCCGATCACCGTCGGCATCGCGCGTACCAAGTTCCTCGCGAAGGTGGCGAGCCAAGAGGCCAAGCCGGATGGCCTGTTGCTGGTTCCGCCCGGGCGCGAGCTCGCCTTCCTGCATCCGCTGCCGGTGCGACGGTTGTGGGGTGTCGGTGCGGTGACGGCCGACAAGCTGCGGGTGCATGGCATCGAGACCGTCGCCGACGTCGCCGAGCTCAGCGAGTCCACGTTGGCGTCGATGGTCGGCGGCGCGATGGGCCGTCAGCTGTACGCGTTGTCGCACAACATCGATCGCCGTCGGGTGACGACGGGGATTCGCCGGCGCTCGGTGGGGGCGCAGCGGGCGCTGGGCCGCGCGGGCAACAGCATGTCGGCGGCCGAGGTCGACGCGGTGGTGATCGGCTTGATCGATCGGATCTCCGGCCGGATGCGGGCGGCCGAGCGAACCGGCCGGACCGTCACATTGCGGTTGCGGTTCAACGACTTTGGCCGGGCCACCCGCTCGCACACCCTGCCGTGGGCGACGTGCTCGACGCAGGCCCTACTCGGCACGGCCCGGCAGTTGGTCGCAGCCGCTGCGCCGCTGATCGCCGAACGGGGACTGACGCTGGTGGGATTCGCGGTTTCCGGGATCGACCGCGACGGCGCCGAGCAGCTGGTGCTGCCTTTCACGACATCGGGGCGGCAGCCCACGGACGTCGGCGCCGTCGATGCGGCGGTCGACAGCGTGCGTCGTCGCTACGGCCGATCGGCTCTGACCCGCGGAGTGTTGGTGGGCCGTGACGCCGGTCTGGAGATGCCGCACCTACCCGACTGACGGCGCCTCAGTGGTGGGTCCGGGCCAGCAACTTGTCCACCGGCCAGGTGTTGACGATGCGCCCGACGGGGACACCGGCGTCCAGTGCGCGCTGCGCGCCGTAGCCGAGGAAATCCAATTGGCCCGGCGCATGCGCGTCGGTGTCGATGCTGAAATCGCAACCGATCTCCAATGCCAGGCTCAGCAGCCGGGTCGGCGGATCGCGGCGCTCGGGCCGCGAATTGATCTCGACGGCGGTGCCGTGCTCGAGGCACGCGGTGAACACCGCTTCGGCGTCGAACGTCGACTCCTTGCGGATTCCGCGATTCCCGGCGACCAGCCGTCCGGTGCAGTGGCCGAGCACATCGGCGTGCGGGTTGCTGACGGCGCGAACCATCCGGCGGGTCATCGCCGCGGAGTCCATCGACAACTTGGAGTGCACGCTGGCCACCACGATGTCGAGCCGTTCCAACAACTCCGTTTCCTGGTCGAGGCTGCCGTCGTCGAGGATGTCGACTTCGATGCCGGTCAGAATCCGCATGGGCGAGAACCGATCTCGTAGCCCGTCGATGACGTCGAGTTGCTTGCGCAGGCGCTCCGGGGAGAGTCCGTTGGCGATCGTCAGGCGCGGCGAATGGTCGGTCAGCGCGCAGTACTCGTGGCCCAGCGCCGCCGCCGTCGCCATCATCTCCTCGATCGGGGCCGAGCCGTCCGACCAGTTCGAATGCAGATGCAGATCGCCGCGCAAGGCGGCGCGGATCTCGCCGCCACCGAGATCGGTTGCCGTCGAACGTAATTCAGCCAGCGCGTCCGGTTCGCGGCCGGACCAGGCCTGGGCGATCACCTTGGCGGTTTTCGGGCCGATGCCCGGCAGCGACTGCCAGCTGTTGGCCTGGCCGTGCCGTTCGCGCTCGGCGTCGTCGAGATGCTCGACGATGTCGGCGGCGTTGCGGTACGCCATCACCCGCCGGGAATCCTCCCGCGCGCGGTCCTTGAAGTAGGCGATCTGTCGCAGAGCGGCTACCGGGTCCATCGCTCCAGTGTGCCCCTCCGGCTAGAACTGCCCGGCGATGAATCCGGCCAGCAGCACCCCGAAGCCACCGACCTCGCCCACGACGAGCGCGATCATGCCCACCCGCAGGGCCCTGTCGGGGTTGGCGAACTGATTGTCGGTGTCCTGCTTCAGACCGTGGGCGATGTAGCTGAGGATCGCGAAGACAAAGAAGAACACCAGAACCATCGCGGCCGTCAGGTTCACCCACGCCGGCCAGGCGCTCAGCTGGACGAACACCGCTACCAGCAGGGTGGCGAAGGAGTACAGCAGCGCCGCGCGGTGGGCGATGTCGACATAGGGATGCGCGCGGTGTTCCGGCGAGATCAGCACTTGTCGGTACTTCCAGACGCCAAGCACGAGGGCAAGCAGAAAGATCAGGCCGGCGGACAGCAGGGTGATCTTGACGTCGACGGGCAGCGCGTTTCCCACCGTCGGGTCCGCGTACTCGCGGGCGTCGCGCCATGATTGCAGCGCCTGGACTACCGTCGGGCTCATGCGATTTGCATTCAAAACCTCACCCCAAAACACCACCTGGGCACAGATGTTGGCCGTCTGGCAGGCCGCCGACGATATCGACGTCTTCGAGTCCGGATGGACCTTCGACCACTTCTATCCGATCTTCAGCGACAGTACCGGGCCATGTCTAGAGGGCTGGACCACGCTGACCGCGCTGGCCCAGGCGACTACCCGCCTGCGGCTGGGCACCCTGGTCACCGGCATTCATTACCGCCATCCCGCGGTGCTGGCCAATATGGCTGCGGCCCTTGACGTCATCTCCAACGGCCGGCTCGAGCTGGGCATCGGCGCCGGCTGGAACGAGGAAGAGTCCGGCGCGTACGGCATCGAGCTGGGCAGCATCAAGGAGCGCTTCGACCGGTTCGAAGAAGCCTGCGAAGTACTGACCAGCCTGCTCAGCAAGGAGACCACCAACTTCGACGGGAAGTTCTATCAGTTCAAGGACGCCCGCAACGAGCCGAAAGGCCCGCAACGTCCGCATCCGCCGATCTGCATCGGCGGCAGTGGCGAAAAGCGCACCCTGCGGATCACTGCCAAGTACGCCCAGCATTGGAACTTCGTCGGCGGACCGCCGGATGTCTTCAGGCACAAGCGCGAGGTGCTGGCGTCGCACTGCGCCGACATCGGCCGCGACCCGAAGGAGATCATGACGTCGGCGCACCTGCGGCTGGAGGCTGACCTCGACTACGCGAAGGTCATCGAGGACGCCGCCGGACTGGCCGCCGAAGGCCTCGATCTGGGCATCGTGTACATCCCGCCGCCGCACGACCCGGCCGTCCTGGAACCGCTGGCCGAGGCGATCCGGGATTCCGGGCTGCTCACCTGAGTCCGATTGGACGGATTCCGCGCCCCATCCGCCGTCGACGCAGGTCGCAGCGCCGCGCGGGACAACGAGCCGTGTTGAGGGGCAACTCTGCGGCTCCGTGCCGGGGCCGGCCGCTGCGGCAGTCGGGGATAGCGCGAGCGGCTATTGCATCTCGCAAAAGTCACGAACCGGCGACGACGAGCAAACGACCGCGGCTATCGCCGGGCTGCCAGAAGGGCCGTTATACGCCGAAGCGAACCAGATCGTCGGCAGTTACCAGGCGCTCGAGCCTGGCCGGGAATTCGCGTCTCTTGACTGGGTGGCGGAACCATGACCAGGCCATTCGTCCGACCCGGGAGCGGGTCATCGGGTTCATAGACACAGCGCTTACTCCTGCGGTCGATCAGCTCAACCGGACGTCACACCCCGCGCCGCCCGTATCGAACTATTAGACAGCCATTAGCTGGCAAACAGTGTAAGACTCGCCGCAGCATTTATCAAATGTTTCTGCTGTGACGAATGTGACTAGCGTTGCGGCGCGGCAGTCGGGACGATCGGCGCCGGAAGGGCGGTTTCGCCCATCAGGAAACGGTCCACCCCCGCGGCCGCGGCGCGGCCCTCAGCGATCGCCCAGACGATCAGCGACTGGCCCCGACCTGCATCTCCGGCGACGAACACACCTGGGACCGACGTCTCGAAGTTGGTGGCGCGCGATACGTTGCCACGATCGGTGAGCTCGACACCGAGGTCGGTCAGCAGTCCCTTTTGCTCCGGACCGACAAAGCCCATCGCCAGCAACACCAAGTCGGCCTCGAGCTCGAAGTCGCTGTCCTCGGTCTTGACGAACTTGCCGTCCTGCATCGTCACCTCGTGCACCTTCAGCGCAGCGACGTGACCGTCGCGGCCGACGAATTCCTCGGTGTTGACCGAGAAGACCCGCTCGCCGCCTTCTTCGTGCGCCGAGGACACCCGGAACATCATCGCGTAGGTCGGCCACGGCGTGGACGACGCGCGGGTCTCCGGTGGCCGCGGCATGATCTCGAACTGGTGGATGCTCGCCGCGCCCTGACGGTGTGCGGTGCCCAAGCAGTCGGCGCCGGTGTCACCACCGCCGATGATGACGACCTTCTTGCCCTTGGCGGTGATCGGCGGCTGCCCGTCGGCGCCGAGCACGTCATCGCCTTCCGCTGCACACCGGTTGCCCCAGGGCAGGTACTCCATCGCCTGGTAGATACCCTCCAGCTCGCGGCCGGGGATCGGCAGGTCACGCCAGGCGGTTGCCCCGCCGGCCAGCACCACCGCGTCGAAGTCGGACTTCAACTCCTCGGGGGTGATGTCGACGCCGACATCGACGCCGACGCGGAATTCGGTTCCCTCGGCCCGCATCTGGTCGAGCCGACGTTCCAGGTGACGCTTTTCCATCTTGAACTCGGGGATGCCGTAGCGCAGCAGGCCGCCGATGCGGTCGGCGCGCTCGAACACCGTCACCGCATGACCGGCCCGGGTCAGCTGCTGCGCGGCGGCCAGACCAGCCGGCCCGGAGCCCACCACGGCCACCTTCTTGCCGGTGTGCTGGTCCGGCTCGGGCGGCAGCGGGACCACCCAGCCTTCGTCGAAGGCGTTGTCGATGATCTCGACTTCGATCTGCTTGATCGTCACCGCATCCTGGTTGATGCCCAGGACGCAGGACGACTCGCACGGCGCCGGGCAGAGCCGCCCGGTGAACTCGGGGAAGTTGTTGGTCGCGTGCAGCCGCTCGATGGCCTCCCGCCACCGGTCGGTGCGGACCAGGTCGTTCCATTCCGGGATCAAGTTGCCCAGTGGACAACCGTTGTGGCAGAACGGAATCCCACAGTCCATGCAGCGGCTCGCCTGATGCTGCAGGGCCGGGTGCGGGAAGTCTTCGTAGACCTCGTTCCAGTCTTTGAGGCGCAGGTCCACCGGCCGGCGCTTGGGCGTCTCGCGGTGGGTGTACTTGAGGAAACCCCTGGGATCAGGCATTGGCTGCCGCCATAATCGCTTCCTCGGGATCGGTGCCGTCGCGCTCAGCCTCGGCGATCGCCTCCAGCACCCGCTTGTAGTCGCGCGGCATCACCTTGGCGAAGCGTTGCTGCTCGGTGTTCCAGTCGGCCAGGATGCGCTGGCCGACAGCGGAGTCGGTGGCGTCGACGTGTGCCTGCAGCATTCCCTGCAGCCACTCGAGATCGTCCTCGTCGAGAGCCTCGAGGCCGACCATCTCGGAGTTGAGGTTGGCTTCCAACTGATCCTCGGGGTCGTAGACGTAGGCGATGCCGCCAGACATGCCCGCCGCGAAGTTGCGGCCGGTGCTGCCCAGGATCGCCACCTTGCCGCCGGTCATGTATTCGCAGCCGTGGTCGCCGACGCCCTCGACCACCGCATGTGCGCCGGAGTTGCGCACGGCGAACCGCTCGCCGACCGCCCCGCGCAGGAATGCCTGCCCGCTGGTGGCGCCGAACAGGATGACGTTGCCGCCGATGATGTTGTCTTCGGCCACGTAGTCCGGCGGCGCGTTCTCCGGCGGCCGAACCACGACGCGTCCACCGGACAGGCCCTTGCCGACGTAGTCGTTGGCGTCGCCGTAAACCCGCAGCGTGATCCCGTTCGGCAGGAACGCGCCGAAGCTGTTGCCGGCCGAGCCTTCGAAGGTGATGTCGATGGTGCCGTCCGGCAGGCCTTGGCCGCCATAGGCTTTGGTCACCTCGTGGCCGAGCATGGTGCCGACAGTGCGGTTGACGTTGGCGATGGTGGTGGAGAACCTCACCGGCTTCTTGGAGTCCAGCGCCTCGCGGCTCATCACGATCAGCTGCTGGTCCAGCGCCTTGTCCAGGCCGTGGTCCTGCTTGGAGCTGTTGTACAGGTCCTGGTTCATGAAGGCCGATTCCGGCTCATGCAGCACCGGCGACAGGTCGAGCTTGTGCGCCTTCCAGTGCGCCCGGGCCAGCGTGGTGTCCAGCGAGCCGACCTGACCGACCGCTTCGTTGACCGTGCGGAAGCCCAACTGCGCCATGTATTCGCGGACCTCTTCGGCGATGAACAGGAAGAAGTTCTCCACGAATTCGGGCTTGCCGGCGAACCGCTCGCGCAGCACCGGGTTCTGCGTGGCCACGCCGACCGGGCAGGTGTCCAGGTGGCACACCCGCATCATTACGCAGCCCGATACCACCAAAGGTGCTGTGGCGAAACCGAATTCCTCGGCGCCGAGCAGCGCCGCGACCATCACATCACGCCCGGTCTTGAGCTGACCGTCGACCTGGACGACGATCCGGTCGCGTAAACCGTTGAGCAGCAACGTCTGCTGGGTCTCGGCCAGGCCGAGTTCCCACGGCGCGCCGGCGTGCTTCATCGACGTCAGCGGGGTGGCCCCGGTGCCGCCGTCGTGGCCGGAGATCAACACCACGTCGGCGTGCGCCTTGGACACACCGGCCGCAACGGTGCCGACACCGTTCTCCGAGACCAGCTTCACGTGGATCCGGGCGGACGGGTTGGCGTTCTTGAGGTCGTGGATCAGCTGGGCCAGATCCTCGATCGAGTAGATGTCGTGGTGCGGCGGCGGGGAGATCAGGCCCACACCGGGGGTCGAGTGCCGCACCTCGGCGATCCACGGGTAGACCTTGCTGGCCGGAAGCTGGCCTCCCTCACCGGGTTTGGCGCCCTGGGCCATCTTGATCTGGATGTCGGAGCAGTTGCTCAAGTAGTGCGAGGTGACACCGAAGCGCGCCGATGCGACCTGCTTGACCGCACTGCGCCGCCAGTCGCCGTTGGCTTCACGGTCGAAGCGGGTGACGCTCTCGCCGCCTTCGCCCGAGTTCGATCGGCCGCCGAGCCGGTTCATCGCGATGGCCAGCGTCTCGTGTGCCTCGGCGGAGATCGAGCCGTAGCTCATCGCGCCGGTCGAGAAGCGCTTGACGATCTCGCTGGCCGGCTCCACCTCGTCGAGCGGTACCGGCGGGCGCAGCCCGTCGCGGAACTTCAGCAGGCCGCGCAGTGACGCCATCCGCTCGCTCTGGTCGTCGACCAGCTGGCTGTACTCCTTGAAGACCTTGTACTGGCCGGTGCGGGTGGAGTGCTGCAGCTTGAACACGGTGTCAGGGTTGAACAGGTGGTACTCGCCTTCGCGGCGCCACTGGTACTCCCCGCCCACCTCGAGTTCGCGGTGCGCACGCTCGTCGGGCCGATCCAAGAAGGCCAGCGAGTGGCGGGTCGCGACGTCGGCGGCGATGTCGGCCAGGTTGACTCCGCCGGTGGGACAGGCCAGCCCGGTGAAGTATTCGCTGAGCACGCCCTCGTCGACGCCGACGGCCTGGAACAGCTGCGCGCCGGTGTAGGAGGCCAGGGTCGAGATGCCCATCTTGGACATCACTTTGAGCACGCCCTTGCTGGCGGCCTTGATGTAGTTGTTCAGCGCTGTCTCGCGGTCGAGGTCCTTGAAGTCACCCCGGTCGAGCATGACCTCGATCGACTCGAACGCCATGTACGGGTTGATCGCCGCCGCGCCAAAGCCGATCAACACCGCCATGTGATGCACTTCGCGGGCATCGCCGGTCTCGACGACCAGGCCGACCTTGGTGCGGCTGCGTTCCCGGACCAGGTGGTGGTGCACGGCCGAGACAGCCAGCAGCGACGGGATCGGCGCCAGCTTCTCGTCGGACTCCCGGTCGGACAGAATGATGATCCGCGCCCCGTCGGCGATTGCCGCCGACGTCTGCTCCCGAACGTCGTCGAGCGCAGCCTTGAGCCCGGCGCCATTCTCGGCGACCGGGTACAGACAGCGAATCACCTTGGACCGCAAGCCATGCCGACGACCGTTGACTTCCACGTCGGGGTCGAGATTGATCAGCTTGGCCAGTTCGTGGTTACGCAGTATCGGCTGCGGAAGGATGATCTGGCGGCAGGAATCCGCGTTCGGGTTGAGCAGATCGCCCTCTGGCCCGACCGTGCCTTGCACGCTGGTCACCACCTCTTCGCGGATGGCGTCCAGCGGCGGGTTGGTCACCTGGGCGAACAACTGCTGGAAGTAGTCGTAGAGCATCCGCGGGCGTTGCGACAGCACGGCGACCGGCGTATCGGTTCCCATCGAGCCGATCGGCTCGGCGCCGGTGCGCGCCATCGGCGCGACCAGCATGTTGAGCTCTTCGTAGGTGTAGCCGAACACCAACTGCCGCAACACAACCCGGTGCTCCAACATCCGCTCGTAGTCGCCCTGCGGCAGCTCGGCCAGCGGGATCAAGCCCTTGTCGAGCCACTCCTGATAGGGCTGCTCGGCGGCCAACTCGGCCTTGATCTCCTCGTCGGAGACGATGCGGCCCTCGGTCATGTTGACCAGGAACATCCGGCCGGGCTGCAGCCGCATCCGGCGCACCACCTTCGACGGGTCCAGGTCGAGCACGCCGGCCTCCGACGCCATCACGACGAGGCCGTCCTCGGTCACCCAGATGCGGGACGGGCGCAGGCCGTTACGGTCCAGCACGGCGCCGACGACCGTCCCGTCGGTGAACGTCATCGACGCCGGGCCGTCCCACGGCTCCATCAGCGACGCGTGATACTCGTAGAACGCCCGGCGCGCGGGGTCCATCGACGGATGCCGCTCCCAGGCTTCCGGGATCATCATCAGCACCGCATGCGGGAGGCTGCGACCGCCCAGATGCAGCAGCTCGAGCGCTTCGTCGAAGCGTGCGGTGTCAGAAGCGCCCGGCGTGCAGATCGGGAACAGTTTGTCGACGTCCTCGCGGGAACCGAAAACGTCGGTGTCGAACAACGCCTCGCGGGCGCGCATCCAGTTCTCGTTGCCGTTGACGGTGTTGATCTCACCGTTGTGCGCGATGCGCCGGAACGGGTGCGCCAGCGGCCACGACGGGAAAGTGTTGGTGGAGAACCGCGAGTGCACGATGCCCAGTGCGCTGGTCAGCCGCTGGTCCTGCAGGTCGAGGTAGAACGCCTTCAGCTGAGGCGTGGTCAGCATGCCCTTGTACACGAAGGTCTGGCCGGAAAGGCTTGGGAAGTAGACGGTTTCACGTCCGGGGCCGTCCTGGCCCGGACCCTTGGTGCCCAGCTCGTGCTCGGCGCGCTTGCGGATGACGTAGGCGCGCCGCTCCAGCTGCATGCCCTCGGCGCCGGTGATGAAGATCTGCCGGAACGTGGGCATCGCGTCGCGGGCCAGCGCGCCCAGCGAAGATTCGTCGGTCGGAACGTTGCGCCAGCCCAGTACCTGCAGGCCCTCGGCCTCGACGATCTTCTCGACCGAGGCGACGGCCGCTAAAGCGTCTTTGGACGACTGCGGCAGGAACGCGATGCCGGTGGCGTAGCTACCCGCCTCGGGCAACTCGAAGTCGACCACCTGACGGAAGAAGTCGTCGGGGATCTGGATCAGGATGCCGGCGCCGTCACCGCTGTGCGGCTCGGCGCCCTGGGCACCACGATGCTCGAGGTTGACCAGCGCCGTGATCGCCTTGTCCACGATGTCGCGGCTGCGGCGGCCGTGCATGTCGACGACCATGGCCACCCCGCACGAGTCGTGCTCGTATGCGGGGTTGTACAGCCCCCTAGAACGCGAGCGGTTGGGCGCCATTCGCACCTGCTCCTTCACCAAAATTCTGTCGCAGCATTCACAAAGCTGTCCGTTGGAAGCCACACCCTGAAGGCTGCGGGCTGAGCCCCCTCGGTCCTGTCGATGTGCTGCTCGCCGGATAACGACGATCCCGGCTGGGGAGTATCCGTACGGCGCTGAACGGGGGCCCGGTTACCGGTTCTCGACAAGTCGTAAAACGATATGACAAAACCCGTCTGACATGCCAACTTGGCCCATGATAACCCGACGGCGCCCGGCGCCGCGCGGTTGTGACGTCATCTACCTCCGGGTGGAGCAGGTCCTGCTGTGCCGCAGGGCAATTGGGTGCGGCGAAGTCCACTGCGCAGCGCAAGACCGACGGCCGCTTTTGGCCCGTTCCGGACGGGCAGTTTGCTGTGATTATCGGCTGCGGAAAGCCGAAACCGCCGCCTGGCTCACAGTGCTGGTGCCGGGCCGGTGACCCAGCTCACCAAAAGGCGTGGCAGCACGGGTGAGACGGCCCATTGCGGAGGCCTGGGTAAGACCGGATCACCGGTGCCGCGGCCGGTCGGAGTGCAGTGGGCAAAAGTTGCCGAATTTTTTTCGGCCCCGGCGGCCGCGGAAGCTCGTGACCAGCGCAATCACCGATCGTGCCGCTGGCAGCTCTACGATGCTTCTATGAGCTTGGGCAAGCAAGACGTGCGCAATCTCATCGACATCTACCTCCGCGCCTGGACCACCCAGGATCCCGACCTGATCCTCACGGTCTTCACCCCTACCGCGACGTATCACGAGCGGGTGTTGGGGGAGCCCATCTGTGACCATGCCGGGATCCGCGAGTACTGGCAGAGCAAGGTCGTCGAAGCGCAGGCCAACATTCAGACCGAGTTGCTCAACCTTTACCTCGACGGCACGACAGCCATCGCGGAGTGGGAAGCCCGATTCGACGACGTCGTCCAGGGCCACCGCAAAAGGATGCGCGAAGTCGCCATTCTGGAGCTGGACGGCAACCGGGTGGCCAGCCTGCGGGAGTACTGGACCTCCGAGCGCGTCTCCATGAACTCATGACCGAGCCAGACGACTTCCTGCGGGACCGGCAACGTTCTGTTCCACAAAGCGGTCCGGCAGGGCCACCTCCGCCGCCCCGCCCGCAGACCGGCGATCCCCGTCCGGCTCCGCCCCAGTGGCCCGCGCCCCCTTCACCTCCCCCGGCGTCGGAACACACCGCGCCTCCTCCCCGTCCGCCGGAGCGCACTCCGTGGAGCAACATCGACTTCACGCCGGGCGGTGAGCAGCCCCGCCCACCCGGACCGGCTTACGGCTGGCGGCGCACCGTCTTCAAGGCCACGTTCGGGCTGCTCAACCTCGGTCCGTCGGCCGGCGAAAAGCAGGATGCCGCCTACGAGGCCGCCATCGGGTCGACGCTTCGGGGCAACTACAAGGTCGGCGTGCTGGGCAAAGGCGGCGTCGGCAAGACGACCGTCGCCGCCAGCGTCGGGTCGATCTTCGCCGAGCTTCGCCGTCAGGACCGCGTGGTCGCGATCGACGCCGACACCGCCTTCGGCCGGCTCGGCAGCAGGATCGACCCGCGCACCAACGGCTCCTACTGGGAGATCGCCTCCGACAAGAACCTTCGATCCTTCGCCGATGTGAGTAGCCGCGTCGGCAGCAACTCGGCGGGCCTCTACGTGCTGGCCGGGGAACCGACCGCCGGCCCGCGGCGGGTGCTCGACCCGGCGCTGTATCGCGAGGCCACCTCGCGGCTCGACCGCCATTTCACGATCGCGATCATCGACTGCGGCTCGACGATGGATGCGCCGGTGACCCAGGAGGCGCTGAGCGACCTCGACGCGTTGATCGTGGTGTCCTCGCCCTGGGCGGATGGCGCCGGCGCCGCCGCGCAGACGATGGAGTGGCTGGCGGCGCACGGCCGCACCGGTCTGCTGCAGCGCACCGTGGTGGTGCTCAACGACTCCGACGGTCACTCGGACAAGCGCCACCGATCTGCGCTGGCGCACCAGTTCATCGAGCGCGGTCAGACGGTGGTCCAGGTGCCCTTCGACCCGCATCTGCGACCCGGCGGCGTCATCGACGTCCGCAGCGAATTGGCTCGCCGGACCCGCCGCACGTTCCTGGAGATCTCCGCCGCGGTCGCCGGGTTCTTCGCCACCCGGGACGCGGCGCGGGAGACCCGCTAAACACGTGCCGACGGGTCGGCGGTGGCTTCGATCTTGGTCACCAGGTGGTCGCCGATGGTCAGCACGATGACCGCGAAGAGCCGTCGCTCGGCGAAGGCCAACAGCACGGGCTGACCGGCCGGACCGCTCACCACCGTCGCACCCGGGCCCAGGTACCGCAGCAGGTTGGCCGCGACATCGTGTGGACCGTGATTGATCTGCGGGGCCGGCGCGGGATCGGCGAGGACCGTGCCGACACCCCACACTGTCGGATCCAACACCTCGACCAGCGCCTGCAGATCACCGTTCGCGCACGCGGTGATGAACTTCTCGGTGACAAGCTGGTGCTCGGCCATCGATACTCCTGCGGCCGACACCTCACCCGGCTTCGGTTGCGCAAGAGCGATTTTCGACCGCGCCCGCCGGGCGAGCTGCCGGCAGGTGCCGACCGGGCGGCCGACGGTCTCCGCGATCGCGTCGAAGGGCACCCCGAACACGTCGTGCAAGACGAACGAGACCCGCTCGCCGGGGCTCAGCCGGCGCAGCACCTCCAGCAGAGCGGTGCGCACCTCGTCGTCGAGGGTCACCCGGTCGGCGGGACTCAGCCGGCCGGGCTGGTTGAGCGTGACCGCCTCTGCGCCGATGTCGTCGGGCCGCTCGTAGCGGGCGCGCGCAGAGCGAACGTGATCCAGACACAGCCGGCCCGCCACGACGGTCAACCAGGCGCGAACATCCTCGATCGTGCTGACGTCGGTCCTCGAGAGTCGCAGAAACGCCTCCTGCGCAACATCTTCGGCGTCGCCGACATCGCCGAGCATCTGGTAGGCCAGGTTCACCAGGTAGGGGCGATGGTGTCGCCAAACTTCGGCGATCTGTGCTGAAGCGGAGTTGGTCATGTGTTCACGACGTTCTGGGTGGGCGAAAAGTTACACGGTGCTGGCGTAACTTTCCCACCTCGCGGCCCGTCCTTGATGAAAAGAACTCTGACAAGGAGGCCACTATGACCATTGTTGTGACCGGCGCGACCGGCAATGTCGGACGCCCGCTGGTATCGCTGCTCGTCGCCGCGGGCGCACAGGTACGCGCCATCACCCGTACACCGGAGACCGCGGGGTTTCCCGACGGCGTGCAGGTGCTGAGTTCGGCTGTCGACGCGCTGCCCGGGGCATCGGCGGTGTTCCTGAACTCCCGCGCGCTCGGCGACGATCTCGCCGACGTCGTGGCAGTGGCACGACACACCGGGGTCACCACACTGGTGGCGTTGTCCGCGATCAACGCCGACGACGATTTCGCGCGGCAGCCGTCGCGCGTTCGCGGCGACCGCAACAAGGAGGTCGAACAACTCTGCGTCGACTCCGGCCTGGCGTGGGTGAGTCTGCGGCCTTCGGTGTTCGCGACGAACTTCGCCGGCATGTGGTCGGCGCAGATCCGGGCGGGCGACGTCGTCGGTGGGCCGTATCCCGACGCCTCCAGCGCGCCGATCGTCGAGGCCGATATCGCCGCCGTCGCGGCCTGCGCTCTGCTGACCGATGAATTCGTCGGACAGCGGATTGCACTCACCGGGCCGCAGGCATTCACCAACGCCGAGCTGGTCGCTGTGATCGGCACCGTGCTGGGTCGGCAGCTGCGTTACGCCGAAGCCCCGCTTGACGCTGTGCGACAGCGCTTCATCGGCATCGGCCTGGGCGCCGAATTCGCTGACGCGTACCTGCTGATGCTCGCCGACGCGGTCGACAAGCCGGCTCTGGTCACCCACGACGTCGAGAAGATCACCGCGCAACCGGCGACGCCTTTCGCGCACTGGGTTGCGGATCACCGTCAGCTCTTCACCAACTAGTCACCGGAGACAACTCATGTCCGATCCGCGTCCGCCGCGATACCTCAAACCGATGAACAAGCTGATGATGGCGGTGCAGAAGCTCGGCATACCGACCGGACCAGCCATGGTGCTGACCGTGCCCGGCCGCAAGTCGGGTAAACCGCGCAGCACGCCGATGACACCCTTCCGGTGCGACGAGGCCCTCTATGTGGTCGCCGGGTATCCCGGCGCGGACTGGGCCGCCAACGCCCGAGCGGCCGGCACCGGCACCCTCAGTAAGGGCCGACGGTCGCGGCCGGTCAAGATCGTGGAACTGACTGCGGCGCAAGCCCGTCCGATACTTCGGATTTATCCGGCCGAGGTGCCGGTCGGGGTCAGTTTCGCGAAGAGTTCCGGCATGGTGGTCGACGGAACGCCCGACGAGTTCGAGGCGCTGGCGGGCCGCATCGCGGTCTTCCGGTTCGACCCGATAAGCCCACAGTGATCAAAGCTGCAGCGGCACATGCTTTTCCGCGCAGGCGTCGGTGACGGCCGCGACGATGTCCTGGGTACGCAGCGTCTCGAGGTCTTCGACGGTCACCGAGCCCTTGTCGGTGCGGTGCTGCGCGGCCACCCGGGAGTCGCGCAGCCGCTCGGCGCGTTCGACGACGTTGCGGGCGAAACGGCCGTTCTGCATCACGTCGATGCCGTGCAGGCCATCCGGCGCCAGGTAGGCCCGCAGCGTCTTGCAGGCCATGTTCAGCGCCTCGCGGGCCGCGGGCTCGATGATCGTCGCCCTCGGTGCGCCGTAGCGCACCGCAATCTCCACCAACTCGTCGGGCGCGTAGGACGCGAACCGCAGCTTGCGGTTGAACCGGCCCGCCAAACCCGGGTTGACGGTGAGGAACTCGTCGACTTCCTTCTCGTAACCCGCACCGATGAAACAGAAGTCGAACCGGTGCACCTCCAGCGCCACCAGCAGCTGGTTGACCGCCTCCATGCCGATCATGTCTGGCCGCCCGTCGTGGTGACGCTCGACCAGGCTGTAGAACTCGTCCATGAACAGGATGCGGCCGAGCGAACGAGCAATCAGCTCATTGGTTTTCGGGCCGGAGGCGCCGATATGCTCGCCGCAGAAATCAGCGCGCTTGACCTCGATGATCTCGGGATGCCGGACGATTCCCAGCCCGGCGTAAATCTTGCCCAGCGCCTCGGCGGTCGTCGTCTTACCGGTACCGGGTGGTCCGACCAGGACCATGTGGTTGGTCTGATTGGTCACCGGCAGCCCGGCCGCCAACCGCAGGGCCCGGACCTCGATCTGGTCCTCGATCTCGGACACCGCACGTTTGACTTCGCTCAAGCCGACCTGGTTGTTCAGTATCGCGCGACCCTCGGTCAGCAGCTCCTCACGTCGGCCTTCGTTCTGCTCATCGCGACGATCCTGTTCGGAGCGCTCGGTGCTGACGTCCCACCTGTTGCTGCGGGTGTTGATGGTGTCCTCGTCGGTGACCACCAATTGCAGCTGCGGGTCGGCCAGCGCATCCCTTGCCGGCTCGATGAGGGCGCCGTTGAGCGTCGCCTTGGACAGCCAGATCTGGGCCTTGTCCTCCTCGTCGAGCTGGCGATGTGCCATCCCCCGCACGTAGGCGAGATCGGCTGCAATCAAAGGGAATTCGTTAGGGTCGATCGCCGTCACCGCGGTGTCGGTCAATTGGTGGCGACGCGCCTCGGACGAACCGCCGGCCCGCATGTCGACCCGGTCCGCCCAGTCCAGCGCGACCCGGGCCTGGCCGAGATGGGCCGCCGCGTGGGCCGCCAGCGCATTGGTGGCCGCGGTCACCGCCGACATGATGATCGCCTGTGGCGGCAGGATGGTCGCCGCCACAGAGATCACATCCGGCCAGCGTTGGGTGGCGAACATCAGGTATGCCCGCACGTACTGCTGCCACTGGTGATTCTCCCAGGTGTCC
Organism: uncultured Actinomycetota bacterium; assembly: GCA_963737375.1. Taxonomy (GTDB): domain Bacteria; phylum Actinomycetota; class Actinomycetes; order Mycobacteriales; family Mycobacteriaceae; genus Mycobacterium. The sequence goes on along the minus strand of CAVTSP010000025.1, from coordinate 113,630 downwards.
AGCAGCGCCGAATCCTTCAGCAGCGCTTCGGCTTTCTCGAACTGGCCATCGTCGACCAGCGCGCTCGCCAGCGCCAGACCTGCGTGCGAGGACTCTGTCACCGAGATGGCCAGATAGGGCCCGGCTTTGATCGATGCCGACAACCGGGCACCGAGCCGGTTGGTCTCGCGGTGTAACCGGGCACCGTAGGCGTACAGCTGCTGCAGCGACGCCAGCTCGTCGTCTCCGGCCGCGATCCGGCCCAGCCAGGCGTCGGCCATCGATGGATCGATCTCGGTGGCCTCGCGAAACCGCCCCTGGGCAGCACGCTGGTCGCTGTCGAACAGATCCATCGCTTGATCAAACCGCTTGCGTGCCGCGGCCGTATTGGTCGTGCTGCCCGTCATGTCAGTCCACCGGTTCGAGCTCGGATGTCCTCAGGTTCGTCGGCTCCGACGAGATGTATCGATTCTCCGCGCGGAACAACTCGACCTCAACCGTATGCAGTTGTCCGGCTGCCGTCACATCGACGGTCGCCGGGCCGATCTGGGTGATGAGCACATCGGCCGATCCCCGATAGGGCGTTCCGGGCTCGCCAATGGAGATCAGAGTGTTCGGCCGCGGCGCCGGAGTGATCGTGCCGTCGACCACGCTGACCGTGGTCCCGGCCATCGGCCGGACCTGAGGGCCGACCGCGATGTCGGGCATCCGCACGCTCGCCCAACGCTGCTGGTCGCGGGTGTGCACGGTAATCCGTTCGCCGGCGCCGGCCAGCCGCACCACGATTCGTTTCGCCAGCGCGTCCTGAGCGGCGATGTGCACGCGACTGAACTCCCCCGGGTCGTCCAGCGGCATCGTCAACCGGTTACCGGCGTCGACCTTGCCCAGTAGCACCCCGGACGGCCCGATCGGAATCACCAGCGGTGCCGCCAGCACACCCCGGCGCAGGCCGTGCAGGGCCGGCATCGGCCCGCAGAGGTTGGCCGCGATCGCCCGGGCCTGCTCCCCCGGTAGCGTCCTGAGCATCACACTCGGCGGGGCGGTCGGCGGCTGGGCGGTGCGCACGGTGACCGTGGCAGTCATGCTGCCGTCGCCGAAAACGGTGATGTTCTGGATGACTCCGTCAGCCCGCAGGGCCCACGCATGCTCGAGGTTTTCCGCGGTGATGTCGCGGGGCCGATACCAGTACGACGTCAGCCAGCCGCCTTCGCCGCGCACGGTACGCCAGCGCTGGTGATGCGCATTCAGCGCCGAGGAGCCCAACCGGCGCTCCAGTTCGACGATGTCGATCGCGGTGGCGACCTTCGCGCGAATCCCGTGCTGCCGCAACGCCGCTGCGATGCGCTGAGCCGCGGCCAACGTGGCGGTGCCTGCCGAGGTACGCCATTTCAGCGCGCTGGCATTCGGCATCGCCAGGATCCGCACGATCAGCCAGGTCTCGCGCTGACCGGCGTACGGTGGCGTGCCGATCAAGGTGTCGTAGACCCGCGGGTAATCACCGCTGCTGCGGCGCCGCGCGCCGACGCTGACCACGCTGAGCGAGTCGATCGACAGGCCCAGGCTCTGGTGCAGCAGTGGCAGCAGCTCGGCGATATCGACAGTGTTCTCCGTGTAGGTCGCTGTCGAACCGGTGAACAAAGTCGGTCGGTGCGCCTTGCCCAGCAACTGCACCGCCACCACCGCGACGCCGTCCTGGTAGCGGACGCCACCGCCGGACCGGTCGTTGGCCACGGTGATGGGCTCGCTCAACGTGATCGCCCGTTTGCGCTGGCGCCACAGCATCAGCCACGACCACGCCGGCTGGCGCCACCAGCGCACTACGCCGGCTGCCACGCCCAGTACCAGACCGACTGCGGCGCCGGGGTATCCGGCCACTGCCCAACCGAAGAGGCCGGCGGCGAAGATACCGACGATGATCGCCAGCCGGATGGTGGCCGTCATCGCTCTCGCCGAGCCCGTGCGACAAGCGATGCGATCAGCAAGGCCGCGACCACCAGGCCGGCGAACACCAGCGCCACGGTGCGGGCACGGTGATCCGGCGGTGGCGGCGGCGCGGCCGGCACGATCACCCGGCTCTGCGCACCGGGCGCGAGGCGGTCACCGGGCGGCACATTGAACGTCAACGCCGCCACCGCATCCACCACGCCGTAACCGACTTGGTTATCCACGCCGCGCGGCGGGTTGTGCGCCGTCTGCAGAATCCGGTTGACGATCTGGTGCGCGGTCAACGCCGGATACTTGGCCCGCACCAGGGCGGCAACCCCGCTGACGTAGGCCGCCGAAAAGCTGGTGCCCCAGAACGGATTGTTCTTTTCGCCCGCTCGCAGCGGCGGGTAGGCGTTCACCGGTCCGCCGGTCTGCGGTGACAGCCCCATGATCCCGACGCCGGGCGCCGCGGCCGCCACCCACGGCCCGGAGAGGCTCTTGCTGACCGGAGCCCCGGTGTTGTCGACAGCGCCGACGGACAGCACGTAGTCGGAGAACCAGGACGGCGACGACACCGTCTTGACCTGGTGCCAATCCCGCGGATCGGCCGTGTCCAACGGGTCGAAGCCGGGGTTCTGCGCGCACTCGTCTTCGCCCTCGTTACCGGCAGCCGCGACGATCACTGCGTCCTTCACTGTCGCGGCATACCAGACTGCGGCTCCAATGGAGCTCTGGTCCAACGGATCTGCTGCCGACACACAGGCGGTGACGCTGATGTTGATCACCTTGGCGCCCATGTTCGCCGCATGCACGATCGCGCTGGCCAGAGTGGCGATCGAGCCCGCTTTCTTGCGGGCTTCGTTGTCGCCGCCGACCATATGTTCCAGTTCGTAAGCCCGTGAGGACTGGCGGATGGAGATGATCCGTGCGTGCGGGGCCACCCCGGCGACGCCGTCCGGTGCACCGGGCGGAGGCGGCGGGATCTCAGGATCATCCGGCGCGCTGGGCGTCGGATCGCCCGGTCCGTTCGACGGCTCATCCGCCGGTGGCGGCGGTGGCGGTGGTGGCGGTGGTTTGGTCTCGGTGATCGTCACTGCCGGCGGGGGTGCAGGCGGGGCGATCGGTGGCGGAGGTCCGCCCGGCGGCGGCGGTGCCGCAATGGCGGGCGGTGGACCTGCCGGTGGCGGAAACGCCGGGGCGGGCGGCATCGCGGCCGGCATCGGAATACCTTGCGGCGCAGCCGCAATCAACGACGCGACGACAGTGCCGTGTGAGTCGCAGTCCATCAGTCCGTCGCCGCTCATGATGTAGTCCCCACCGGGAACCACCGGCAGCCGCGGAGTGGGGTTGACTCCGGTGTCGATGACTGCGACGGGCACACCGTTACCGGTCGAGTACTGCCACGCCTTGGCGACATTGAGCAACGTGAAACCGGGCGCGGTCACCGCGACGTTCGGTTCGGCGACGGTGATGGTGCGCGCGCAGATGTTGCTCTGCCGCATCGGCGCCTCCGGCCCGGGCTTGCCATCCGGCGGAACCCGGCCCGGGTCGACGATCGGCGGCGGGATCGCTTGTGCCGCAGGAAGCGTAGTCGGCAGCGCGACCAGCAGGCCCACCATCGTCAGGGCGGAGATCCGCCGTGGCATCGACGCTGGCCTCATCGCATGCGCACCCAGTTGAACAAACCACCGATCCATGCGGCCAGGGGCAGCGCCGCGATGATCGCCGCGATCTCCAGCCATTCGGCGATCATTCGCACCAGCGGTGTGAACCGGGTGATCGGCACCAGCAGCGCAGCCACCAAACCGGCCGCGCCGAAGCCGGCCAGGATCAACGCGCCCCACAGCACCGAATCCGACGATGCCGCCGGTGCGTGCCAGGCGTATTTGATGACGCCGACGCAGGTCGCGGCGGCGGCACCGGACACCAATGCGATGGCCTGTCGCTTGTCGGCGAACGCGCGGCCACGGCTGATGAAGATCAGGACGAACAACCCGGCCAGCGCCACCGCGTAGCCACTGCGGTGCTGGCCCGGCATCAGCGTGGCCCATACCGCGACCGGCAACGCGATGCTCGCGCCGACGCAGATCCCGGTGAGCACGTTGTTGGCGCGGACAGCCGCTGCGGCGATCTGCGCGCCGCGCGGGGTGGTGTCCGGGCTCAAGTCTTCCTCGGCAGCCTCATCCACCGGCGTCACGGCATCGACCGGCAGTCCGGCGCTGCGCCGGAAGAGGTCTCGTCCGGTCACCGAGCCGAAGTACGGCGGCCGGATCCGGGCCGACCAGAGCGCAATCGTCGGCGCCAGGGTCAGCAGGAACAGCAGCACGACCAACGTACTCATGCCCAACCATTGAGCGGGTACCGGTCGCCACATCCGGGCCGCGGCGATCACTCCCCCAAGCCCGCACAGCGTCACCGCCGTCGCGGCCACATTGACGAATCGTCCGGTGAACACCGCGACCGCGCTGGTCAGCATCGCCGCCGCGAGCGCCGCGATGAACACGTGGGCCGCCCCGACGGGGCCGGGCGCGCCAGCGCCCAGGCTGACTGCCAGCAGCGGCACCGCCAGCCAGGCGAATCCGCCGATCAGATCTGCCCGGTGCGGCCACCACCGCCCCACGGCCGCGGCGCCGCCGATGACCAGCAGACCGAGCACGCCGGTCACGATGCTGGGCAGCATCGAGTCGCTTGCGGTGCGGTCACGAAGCGCCAGCGCCAGCACCGCGGCCGAGATCATGGCCAGGATGGCCAGTGCGGTGTGGGCCGCGGTGGTGGCGGTGACCGGCTCGAACAGTCGTCGACCGACGCGGGCCAGCCCGGTGGACAGCGATTCGTATTGCGGCTCGAAGGAATCGCCCTCTGCGGCGGGCATCAGCACGAGCGTCGCGCCGTCCTCGACGCCGAGCTCGTCGAGAGTTTTCGTGACGTCGAGTCGCACGCCGTTGGCTTTGTGCAATTCGTAGCCGACACCGGATTCGAGCCCGGTCAGACCGCGTCTTTTGAGCTCATCGTTGAGCAGTTCGACGATGTTGTCGATGAATACCTCGACCGGCACCGACGCCGGGTACACCTGCGAGACAAGGTGTTCGCCACATACCACTGCAACTGCGCAACGCGCTGGGAATGCGACCTTCGCCATTAGCGCGGCCTGTCGGCGTCCGGAACGTATTTGTCCGCTAATGCCGCCGTGATCTCAAAAAGGCGAAGCCGCGTTTTCTTTTGCAATTCATGGCGGGTATCGATAATTCCGCCTTTAGCCAGGTGCGGATCGAATGGCATGAATTCCACCGTGGCGCCGGATTGACCGAATCGCTCGGTCAGATAGGCCCGCGCGTCGCCGTCGTATTTGTCGCGGCTGTCATTCAGAATGACCATGCTGCGCGATACCAATTCGTGGTAGCCCATCGACCGCAACAGGTCGATGGCGCGGGTCACCGGCAGCGAGGTGTCGGCAGTCAGACCCGAGACGAACACCAGCGTGTCGCACGCGTCGAACACCGCTTTCATCACCGGGTGCTCGAGATCGTCTGAGGTGTCGACGACGATCACGTTGTGCGTGCGGCGCAGTCGCGACAGCACGCCGGCGAACATGGACGGAACCAACGGCCGGGGTTGATCCGATGCGCGGTTACCGGCCAGCACGTCCAGCCCTAAGCTGTTCTGCCCCAGGTGTTCCCGAATATCGGCATAGCCCTGGACATCGGTGTCGTTCAAAACGGCCGAATAGTCGCCCGGCGGGGATTCGTCGATCCGTCCGGCCAGTGTCCCGAATCCGGGTGCCGCATCGATGGCCACCACATTCTCCGGTCGGCACTCGCGGAACACCGCGCCGATGCAGGCGGTCAGCGTGGTTTTTCCGACGCCGCCCTTGCCCGACACCACTCCGACCACGTACTGCTTGCGGATGTGACGGCGGATGCGCCCCTGCAATTCACGGTAGTGCCGTTCGGCCGGTGACTCGCCGAGATTAATGGTCTGAAAAGTCGCGGAATATATGAACTTGCGCCAACCCGAACCGGGCGGAATTTTGCGCGCCCTGACCATATCCGATATCCGTAGTGTTTCCGAAACTGAGTCAGGGTGCTGTGGACGCGAACCCGCGGATGATCTAGGCGTTTGCCGACCTTGCTCCGGTGAATTCGGTGCCGGGTTCCACGGATTTGTCACGATGCCGATGCTAACACGCGTGTGGAACCCCTCACTTACACAACCTTTCGGTAGGAAAACCATTCATCATTCGCGGGGAGCCGACGCATCATCCGGTTAACTGCGGCCGTGATGTTGCTGCTTGTTCCCGGCGCGAGGATCATCCACCTCTTGCCGGCGGACAACTCGTGCTCTGCGACGATCCGCCCCTCGGGGGTGTCGATAATGGTGACCGCGTTCGGTTCGACCTGAGTGCGTGTCGGTCCGGCGAGCGCGACCCCGCATTGCAACGCGACGATCCCCGCCTGTGCCGACCGCTCCGGATCCGACGCCATTCTCAGGATCTGGAGTTGATCGGTGTCCAGACGCTGAGCGGCTAGGAAGGATTCCAATGCCTCACGGCTGGTTGCTTTTTCCTGTAGCGCGTCGACGTCCAAGGTCACCGGCCGCAGCGGTGCGGGTTTGTTGGTCCCGCACAGACGCTCGATTTGGGCGCGGACCACGGCGTTGGCCGCGCCTTCGGCAGTCGACGTCCCGGCCCCGGAGAGGCGGATCAGCTCTTCCGATCGCTCGATGACCACCCACCACTCGGCGAACCGTGCCAGCAACGCGCCGGTGAGCGCCCGCCCGTTGTCCGGAGTACGGACGTTGATCATCAAGGCGACGTCGCGCCGCGACAACACGGTCAGCCATTCGACGACATTGTGATCGACGGTGCCGGCCTCATCGATCACGCCTGCGGCGCGCAAATCCGCGGCAACCGGGTCCGCCAGCGCTGCGTCCCGCGTCTCGGCGCTCGGCCGAATGGCGCGCAGCCCCAATTCCGGGGCGAGAGTCTCGATTCCAGTGAGTATCTGCAAAACCCACAAGCCATCAACGGTGGTGGTCAACACGAATGTCCCCCATGAATGCCACTGGGGCGCAAGCTTTCGCGTGCGCCCCAGCTTGGCGTTCGGAGTCAGCCCGCAGCGAGCGAGGCGTCCAACATCGCCGCGTCGTGCGTGATGGAATTCAGCACCGACCCGTGCATACCGACGGTCTCGGCCAAGTGCAGCAAGGGCTGCTCGATCTGCAGCATGTTTTCCTGGTACGAGTGGTGGAACTGGCCCTTCATGTAGCCGGCCAGCAAGTTGTTGATGTTCACCAGGTCGCTCTGGGCCTCCTGCAGGGAGGCCGACGCGGACGCGAGGGTGGCTGTGCCCTCGCCGATGACCGGCATGTTGTAAGTAATCATTTCTTCGTTCATGGCTTTGTTTCCAATCCCTTCGAGGTGTCGGTGAGTTCGGCGGACCTGCGGCCCGTTTACGTCGCCTGAATCGCGGCGACCTGGTGGTAGGAGTCGAGGTCGTGCTGAGCGAACTGCGCCACCGAGACCCCTAGCTTGTTCGCGAGTTCGTTGCAGGCGGTGATCACCCGGGTGAGGTCGGTGTTGATCTCAACTGCCTTCTGCTGCGACATCATGGCGGCCTGACCGCTGTGCGCGCCCATACCCACCATTTCCTCGATTGCCTGGAGGCCCTGGGTCGCGGCCTGGGTGGCGTGCTCCATGAGCGATTCGATTTTGCCCTTGACCTGCATGGCCAAGGCCGTCGGGATTTGCGGGAACGATCCGGTTGCTTCGGCCATCTACTTCTCCTTTGATATCGCCTGCCCGAGCCCCAGGGGCGGGGCATGGGGAAAGTCTAAGCGCATTTCGCTGTCTGTCACTTCAGCAAATTCCACACTGTTTATGTTTGGCAATTTCCCCATCAGCCTCAATCGCACCAATGGTTAAAGATCTGTGCGCTGCGGATCTGGATGATCGGAATTCACCACGATCCGCGCGTGCGTGACATCGTCCTTTTTGTCCCCGGAGGAACCTTCACCGCGTCCCAGCATTCCGGCCGGCGACATCGGCATCGCCGAACCACCGGCGCCGCGTGCGGTCGGGCTACGCAGATCGGCGGCGTTGAGCACACCGGCCCGACCGGTCGGTCGACCCCCGGTCTCGGGTTCGAAGGTGCTGGCAGGCTGCGTGAAGCTGGTCAGGCTGGCCGCGCTGGAACTCAGACCGCCCATGCCCGCGCCGCCAGCCCCCATACCACCGGCGGCAGCGCCCCCGGCGCCGCCGATCGGCGCTGCCATCGCCTCCAGGCCGGCCCCGCTCCCGGCCCCGGCGTTGGCCCCGGTGAACATGCCCATCAGGCTTTGCATGGGGCTCATCGCGCCTTGCATCGCCTGCATCGGCGCCTGCGTCATCTGACTGATGGGCTGCAGCGCGCCGGAGAAAAGCTGCGGCGCCTCCGACATCATCGACGTCATCTGGCTGGCGGCCCCGCCCGTCCCCGACCCGGTAGAACTGGCGAGCTGCGAACCGGCTACCGGCGCTTGCGCGGCGTCCGACCCGGCCGTCTGCCCGACCTGCGCCGCGAGGCTGGCAGCGGAGCCCAAACCCGCCGGTGCCACCTCGCCGGCAACAGCGGGCGGCGGAACCACCGCTGCGGCCGCTATCGCGCCCAACGTCGTGGCGTACAGCAGGCCGACGCTGGAGTTGTGCGGCCAGAAGTCGCCGAAGTACTCCAGGTCCTGCGAGGTGATGCCGGGGAAATTCTGGCCGAACCAGTTGGTGGCGCACAACGTGCCCCACAGGTCCCGGTTCGCGTTGCACGCTACCGCCGGAATGACCGACGGCGCGGCCATCGTGTAGGCCTCGACCGCGCTCTGGGCCAACAGCACGTGCTTGGCGCAGTGGCCCGCGAGCGGTTCTAGACCGCCCATGTTGAGCGCCGTGCCGCGCGCGACGTTGGCCGTTCCGGCCAAGCCCTCCCAAGACGCGCTGGTGCCGGTGATGTTGGCGGCAGATGCCGCCATTCCCATCTGGTGGCTGGCCGCCTCGGTGGCCATCACGGCCGCGTAGGCGACGATCGATTCTGGGCCGGGGCCAGCCTCGAAAATCAGCGCGACAACTTCGGGCGGCGCCGCGACCCACCTCGGGTCGATTGGCATATCTGGTGGCTAGAAAGAGAACTGAGCGGCGCTGATCAGCTCTTGAAGCACATAGCTGACCGACGACAGGCTCTGCCCGGCGGAATACATGCCCCGCTGCCCGAAGTGGGCCCCCGCGACGCCCAGGTAGGTGCCGCCGGCGCCGGCCATTGCCGAAGCAAAGGCCACGTCGTCGGCGGAGCCCGCCATCGGCACAACACCGGTCAGAGCCGCAGATCCCGCTGCGGTGGTTGCCGCCATCTCGCCGGTGATCGCAGATTCCGTCAAAGACGACAGGTTGACGGCTGCGGGGCTGACATCAAACATCGACATGTTGTCTCCCAATTTCCGGTCCGCAGAACCTCCCCTGCGGAATTCACTGAGTCTATGGTCTTTTTACTTCGCGCGTATACGCGAATTGTGCAGCACCCCTGAAATGGCTATTCGCCACTCTCCGGGGTTCCTACCAGCACTCCTTCGATCTCACCCTCGGTTGTGACCAGTAGCCCCCGACCCGGCGGCAGCTGCTGGGAGCTGACTCGCGCGAAGACCTTCACGGTTGCCGGGTCGTTGTCCATGAACAAAGTGGGCGACCGTGACCCGGTCATTTTTTGCAGGAACGGGTTCATCACGACCTGCCCGGCCCAGTTGCCGGGCAGCCGCGCGGCGATGACGTGCAGACCGATCTGGCGGCTGCGCTCGATCAGCGCCAGCAACGGCGCCGTCGCCGCCGGCTTCATCACCTGGTTGTGCGGCCTGAGCTCGTGTTCGTCGTCGATCAAGACGAACTGGCGCGGGCCCTCCCACGTCTTCAGGTTCATCAGCTCCTCCTGCGTCAGACCCGACGGTGGGAGGCGAGTGCGCAGTTCATTGACCAATTCGGCGATCACGGCATCGATGTCGTCGGCGGTATAGGCGTAGGCGCGCACGTGCGGCCCCCGGATTTTTCCGATCAGCGAGGTCTTGGGGTCGATTACGGTGATCTGCGCCTGCTCGGGGGTAAACCGCTGGGTGATCGCCTGGCCGATGGCCGCCAGTGTCGTGGTCTTGCCGCAGAGTTGGCGTCCCATCACGAGCATGTTGGGAACCGCTCGGGCCGGCAGGGCGACCGGTTGCAGTCCACTCTCGCCGATGGCGAACGGAATGTTGAGTGGGTCGGACGACTCCGCGGTGCGGTCGTACGCCTCGATGATCTGGCCCATCGCCACCCGCTCGGGCAGCCGGGACAGTCGGTCCACCTTGTCCGCGCCGGTGACCTGGGCGATAACCGCCCCGATGCCTCGGGCGCTCACCCGCTCGCTCTCGGTTCCGGTGACTTCCGGGACCCCGACCAGCATCTCGTGGCCGTCGCGCGTGAGCCCGAAACCGGGCCGGTCCAAGGTGTTGCGCGCGGCTCTACGGCGTTCGGTCGACGTACCCATCTGCGTCTCATCGGGGTTGCTCAGCTTCAGCTGGATCCGCGCGTTCGACACGTTCAGCAGGCCCTGCTTCTGGCCGACGAACCATCCGTTGGCACTCGTCATCACGTGCACGCCGTACGACAACCCTTGGCGGGCAATCGCCATCGCGCGATCACCCATGGTGAAGTCTTTGTCGTAGAGGTCCCCGTAGTTGTCGACGATGAGGAACACGTCGCCGAACTTGTCCTCCGGGTCGGTCCCGCCCCCACCGGCCGCACCGAACCGTCGCTCCCGAAACTCGGAGATGTCGATCTGATAATGCTTGAACGCCGCCTCACGCGAGCGGATCAGCCCCTCGATGGTGGCGATCGTCCGCGATACCCCTTCGGTGTCGTTCATGCTGACGACGCCGGCCACATGCGGCACCTCTTCCATCGGATACAACGCCGCCCCAATGCAGAAGAACGTCACCCGTTCCGGGCGATACATCAATGCCGCCGACGTCATCAACGTCATCAACGTGGTGCTCTTGCCGCGCTGTGCGGTGCCGACCACCATGATGTTGTCCATCTCGGCGTCGATGACGTGCACCTGCTGGGTGTGATCCTCGGGGATGTCGACGATCCCGATCGGGAAGGTGAGACCTGGGTTCTGGCCGTAGTCGACATGCCACGGCTTGCCCCGCCAGTAGCCCACGAGTGCGTCGACGGGTTCGCTGATTTCCAGTGGGGGAAGCCAGATTTGGTGCGGGAGCCGGGCCTGGGTCGAGATCAGCGAATCGCGGATGACGTCGAGCAGTTTCTTCTTGCGGAAGCCGTCGGAGTGGAACAGGAACTCATCGGGTTCCTCAGGCTCCTCGGCGACGGCGAGCGCTGCGGTGTCTTCGACACTGAGCGGCTGGTATTCCCAGGTGAGCGGCCGGGGTTGGGAGAAACTCACGTCGATGGTCCGGTTGACGTTGGCAACCTTCTTCGGCAACACGAACGGCGCCGAGAGATAGAAGCACCGGAACGGCTCCAGATCACGCGGCCCGACTTTCATCAGCGCGTAGCCGTTCTCCTTCGACGGCAGGTGCAACGCAGCGTCGCTGCCGATGACGTCGCGCGAGTCCTCGGCCGTCTCCGCACGCAGCGCGACCCGGAATGCGATGTTGCTCTTGGCTTTGCTCAGCGACGACAAATCGAGTCGCTGGCCGCCCAGGGTGAAGAAGACGTTACAGCCTCGGCCTTCCTGGCCGATGTGGATGACCAGCTGGATCCACTCCTGGTGGTGGTGGAACAGCTCGAGGTACTCGTCGATGATCACCAGCAGGATGGGCACCGGCTCGAGATCGCGGCCGGCCAGCCGCATCTCCTCGTACTCGTTGGCATCACGCGCCCCGGCCTCTTTGAAAAGCCGGTAACGCCGGTGGATTTCGCCGTCGATCGCTTTGCGCATTCGTTCGGCCAGGTGTCGGTCGTCCTTGCCGAGGTTGGACAGCGAACCCGCGACGTGCGGCAGGCCCGCGAGGTCTTGGGCAGCGGACTCGAACTTCATGTCGACGAAGATCAGAGCGAAAGTCTCCGGCGAGTGGGTCAGCGCGATTCCGTTGGCCAGCGACAGGAAGTACTCCGATTTACCCGATCCCGATGTTCCGACCACGACCGAGTGGAAACCGAAGCCGCCGAAGTCTTTTGCGCGGAAGATGACGTATTGCAATTCGCCGCCGGGTTTCACCCCGACCGGCACCATCGCCCATTTCGCGTCGCCCCGGCCGCGGCTCTCAGCCCACAGCCGGTCGACGTCGAGTTGGCGTGGATCGTTGATCCCCAACGCCCGCAGCAACTCTCCGGCCTGGCTGTCGGTTTCGGACAACTCCCCCGCGCTCATCGGCGACCAGCGCGCCAGGGCTCGGGAGTAACGGTAGGCGGTACTCTCGGCGAGCATGTCGGCAACCGCGTAGAACGAGTCGCGGTGATACAGGTGCCTGTCCCGCAGATCGAACCGCTGGTCCTCGTCCGTGAAGCCCACACCGAGACCGGGCCGAGTTGCCAACCGCAGCACCGTGATTCCGGCCATGCCTTTTTGGCCGGTCACGCCCTCCCACTGCTCGGGTGTACCGATGTTGTCGTCGACGATCACCCAGTGCGGGCCGAGCCGGCTGGCCGACGACTCCATCGCGGACGGCATCGACGTCGGGCTGGTGCCGACCGGCGGCGTCCACGGCCCCCGGCCCTTGCGGTGCAGCTCGGCGTCGAGCGCCTCCTCCAGCTCGGTCGGCGACGCGAACAGCAGGCGACGCAGGCCACACGCGTCGAACATCTCGTCATGCTGGTTGTGCGGCAGCCAGACCAACCACGACCACAGCTCCGGATGGCGGGTCACCACCATCAGCTTGAGGTCGTTCGGGCTGTGATAAACCGCCAGCGCGCACAGGATTGACCGCGCCAGGTTGTGCAACTCGGCGGGCTCGGGCCCGATGAAACTGAAGCCGGGCTTGGACCGCAGGCTGAGCACCTTGCCGATGCCGCGAATCTTGCTCTGCTCCAGGATGAAATCGCGCAGGGCACCACCGGTGACCGGCTCCAGCTCCTCGCCGATCGGCACCTCCGGCCACTGCAGCGAGACCGCGGAGTCGCTGGCTTGCTGGATGCCGACACCGAGACGGACGTCGAGGAAGTCAGGGTCGTCTGCGCGGCGTTCCCACATCCGCGGCCCGCCGATCACGGTGTCCAGCTGTTGCGGGTCGCCGTGGACGAACAGCTGGCTGCGGCGCTGGTCTTGTGCCGCGCGCTGAACCTCTTCGCGGTCCTCGTCGAGCTGGCGCAGATAGATGCGCCGCTGCTTTTCCTGCTCGCCCCACGAGATTCGCCGGCCGCGGCCGAAGCGCCCGCTGAACATCAAGGCGCCGAAGCCGGCAAGCCCCATCATCGGAAAGAAGCCGGACTGCAGTGAACGGACCCCGGAGGTGTACATCACCACCAAGGTGCCGATGATGCCGACCAGCAGGGCGGGCAGCGCGATCATCAGCAGGATGTTGCGCGGCTCGCGTTCCGGCAGCGCCAATGGCGGGGCGACCGCCACCCGTACGGGAGGGACCATCGGTGCGGGTTTGCGTGCGCCCCTGACGAATCCGCGTTTGGACATGCCTAACCTCCGGCCTGTTGGTTGGCTTCCGGGACGGGTGCGACTGCGCCGCCGCCAGTGATGGTGTCGCGCGCCAGCAGGGCGCCGTCATGACTGATGGCTGGGCCGGCCGCGAACGTGCGGACGATCGGCCATGGCGCCTGAACCGCACTACCGACATCCAGTCCAAGAGGTTCCAACGTCTTGCGGTCCCACTGCACGCCGAACCGAACACCTTGCGGCGAAACCCAATACAAGCTTTCCCGGCTGCCCGAGCTGGCGACACCGCTGGTCGTCGCGACGAAGTTCGCCGCCCCTGGCAACACCAACGCCTGGTCGGCCTCGACGGATTCGGGTGCGCGGTCGTCGCGGACCAACCGAACCAGGCGCTGATCCATACCGATCGGGACCGGTAGGCCGCGCCCACTGATGATGGTGATCGAAGCCTGCGGGTCGGTGGACTGCTTCTGCCATGCCACGCAGGTCACCGGATTAGCCGCGGTGTCAACGAAGTTCAGCTTTCCTGAGGGATAGAACCCGACGTTGAGGACGTCGACCGACGGGATGTGGATCAGCTTGTCCGGCGAGATCAGCGTCGGCGTGGCGGAGGCCTGCGTCAGCGCGGTGCGCAGCAGGTCAGCGACGAAGCTGGTGATCTTCTGCACCCCGTTGGACAGCAGCGTGTAGAAGCCGGTGACGGTGCCGTTGGAGTCACGCGTCTCCAGCACACTGCCTACGGTCGATCCCGGTAGAAACGTCGACGGCGCGCCCAGCTCCGGAATCGCCGGTATCACAAGGGGTTCGGTGGCCGGCATCGCGTCGAACAGTGCGTTGGAGATCTCGATCGGATAGGTGACACCCGGGTCCAGACCCAGGTTGAAGGTCACCGAGCGGTCAGTCGGGTCGATCTGCGAGCGCTGCCCATCCCAGACCACGTAGGTCGCGCCCTTGTGGTTGACCAGCACGGCCTGACTCGGCTGCATCGGCGCGCCCCGGCCGTCTTTGTCGAGCTCGCCCGCGATCGATGTCACCAGCGGCATCGTCCCGGTACCCCGGGCGGGCACGGTGTCACACACCGACCATGCCGACACCGTGCTCTGCGTGACGGTAAGACTGTCGGGCACACCGGGAATCCCCACGATCGGGCCGGTCGGGTACTTGGCGATCTCGGACGCCTTCACCCAGGTTGGGGTGGCGGCGTTGCCGACGACCAATCGGGCCGAGGTCAGGTTCAGCGCTGGGTACAGCCGGCCGTTGATCTTCGCGTAAACCGCGCCGGTGTCGCGGTTTCCGATGATCGCCGACTGGCCGACCAGGCCGGCCGGCTTCATTACGTGCAGCAACGCCATCCAGCCGATGCCGATCAAGACGAACACCATCGACAGCGCGACCGCTGCTTGCTGTTTGCGGTCGTCGTGCTTCATCCGCACCGAGAACCGGGTGATCGCGGCTTTCAGCCGGCGGTTGTAGAACAGGTGCCCCGAGTTCTGGTCGCGGTTGGAGAGATTGAGTGGCACGGTCAACGTCCTTTCGGCGGCTGATACGCACCCGCCTGCTGCTCAAAGATGTCGCGCGACAACCGTTTTTCGATCACTGCAGGGCTCCGCCGTAGCGCGCCTGGTTCTCTGCTTCGGCCTCTTCCCGCAGCGCGGCGATCGCGAGGTTCAACCGATCGGCCAGCTCTCCGTGGGTGTAGCCGGACATCACGCTCGGGTGCAATGCCAATTCGACGAGCCGGCCGTCGGCATTCGCGACGGCATGAATATCGCCGAGATCCACGCTGTACGTGACGGTCTCGGCCTGGCCCACGAGGGCTTCCCACTTGTCGGCGGCCTCGTTCAATTCACGGAGAACCGACTCGACGAGATCCTTGTCGCTCAGCTGCGCGCGACTGCTCGGCCCCGGCATCATTGCAGTATCTCGACCGCTGGCGACCAGCGTCAATTCATTGTCTGCCGGCCTATGCACGGCGGTCCGTCACGGGCCGGCCTTCCAGCCGCTGGCCGGTGGCGAGCTGAGCATTTGGAACCAGGCAAAGTGGTAGTTCGCGCTGACCAGGTCCTTGGTGGCGATGGCTTCGGTGGCAGCCAGCAGCAGACAGTTCAGCAGTAGCCCTGCGTCGACGTCCGGGTACTGCGCGAGGATTTGGTACCGCGAGGTGTCCAGGTAGACGCGCAATATGTCGATCTCGGCATCGACGATGCCCGTGCCGGCGGCGCCTGCTTTGGCCAGCGTGTTGACCATCCGCGGCAGGCCGTCGCGCCAGTGCGTCGCCTCGCCGAGCAACCATCCGAGGTCGTCGACCGCCGGCAGTTCACGGGGTCGGGACGAGGTGTCGGCGACCTCGTAATCGGTTGCCCAGCCCAGCGGGTCGCCCGGCGCGTAGGTCCCCAACAGCGTGGTTCGGCCGAGCAGGGTCGCCGCGGTGCCGCTGCGCCGCCCGGGTTCCAGAAGCTGGATGTCGGCGGGCAACTTGAGCCCGGGCGGTATCCAGCCGTGGGCAAGGTCGGTCACCAGCAGCGTGCTGCCATCTTCGCGGATGCCGACGGCCCAGCGCAGACCCGGTTCTTGGCGTGCAACGAATTTGAGCACCCGTTCCAGCCGTTCGCGTTCCGACTCGGCGGGCTCTGCGGGCGCCGCGGGCGCTCGGTGGCTGCGGGGGCTCTAGGGGCTCTGGGAGCGCTGCCACCGGCAGCAGCTGCGTGACCTCGGTGTCGTCGATCTGTGGCTGCTGAACCGCAGGCGGCGGCGGTGGCGGCGGCGGCTCGACTGGCGGCTGCGCCAACGGCGCAATCTCCTGCAGCAGTGTCGCAAGCTCCTCGAGCACTTCGGTGTCGTCGGAGTCGAATGCGTGCTTCGGCGCCGACGGCGCCTGCTCCACGATCTCGGGCTCTGCCGCTTCTGGCTCTGGCAGCGCATGCGCCGCAGTGTCCGCGACCGGTTCCCACCGATCCGTCTTCTCCTCGGCTGCCTCCGGTAGCTCGAAAGGCTCCCATGGCTCGAAAGGCTCTCCGGATTGTTCGTGCCACGCCTCGGAAACGGCCGGACTCGCCGGCACCGGCACCGGCACCTCCACAACGGGTAACTCGGTCGGCTCAGGCTCTGGCTCTGGCAGCGCATGCGCCGCAGTGTCCGCGACCGGTTCCCACCGATCCGTCTTCTCCTCGGCTGCCTCCGGTAGCTCGAAAGGCTCCCATGGCTCGAAAGGCTCTCCGGATTGTTCGTGCCACGCCTCGGAAACGGCCGGGCTTGCCGGCACCGGCACCTCCACAACGGGTACCTCGGTCGTCGGCTCCGGCTCCGGTCGCGGTGGGGCGATTTTGAATCGCGTTGTTTTTTCGGCCTCGTCGACACCATTCGCGGGCCGGTGTTCGGTCGGCGATTTCGATGTCAAGTTGTGAAGATGACGAACTGTCGACTCGACCCGGCGTGCCGCGAAGGCACGTGCTTCGTTGATGACTCGAGCTTCTTCTGCCTGTCTCGTCGAATCGACCAAACCCGCGCACCGAATGTTCTTGAGTTCTTCGTTTGCCGAATTGACGATCCGCTGCAAGTCGGCTTTCAGATATTTGACGAGTGGAGCGGTCTCGGCGGTGACCATTGACAGCTCCGCAGGCCAGAGGCCGCCTGTCACCCAAGGTGTGGAGTCCACGGGTGCCTTGAAAGCCGGGATCTTCAGCGATTCCTGGGCAGCTCTCCGGAGGCGCTGACGCGCCGTATTCCGTCCGAAGATTGCCACCGGCCAAGCCTACCGTCATCGTCGGCACCACATCGGCGCTGTTTGACGGTCCAGAAAGGGGAGTGAATTGTGCGAATAGGGCTGTCTAGGTAGCGTGAGCGCGTGGCTGATTCAGGGCTTCAGCAGCAGTTGAATGAAGTGCGCGCGTTACTGGGACGGGCACGAGAGTTGTTCGGCGCCAACCCGGTCGAGCCGCCCACCGACATTGCTCCGGAGCGCGACGCGGTCCAGACCTGGATTCGCTAGTTATCGGTCTGCGTCGTCGCGTCGCGGTAGTTCGTGTGCGACCAGTCTTTCGATCGCCTCATCAAGGTCCTCGGCGGTCGGAACCTCGGCCGACGGGGTGTAGCCGGCCGCGACGATCTCGCCCCGAACTTCCATCACCGCTTTGAGATACGAGACATCGGCGGTCAGCTGGATGCCCTCGGTCAGGCTTTCCGCGTCGGTGTTCATCGCCGCCTCAGCCAGCGTCACGCTGTGCAGGTAGCCGCCGCGGCAGGAGCGGACCAGGATGTGCCCGCTCGGATGGACTGTGTCGAACGCGGGATCGGCCGCCGTCATCGACCGTCGTCGGAGATGCGCTCAAGTTTCCCGGCGGCTTCGGCGTCGTGCTGCTCCCACATGCCCGCCGATTTTGTCAGGTTGTCCGCGATCTCCGCGTGATTGTCGGCTTGTTGCTCGTAGCACAGCCGTCGTTGCTCGAGCAGCTCCCGGCCGGCCTCCCTCAGGTCGCCGAAGATCGGGCCCAGCGAATCCAGGCTCCGCTGAATCGCCTCATGCGACGAAGGAAGGGCACGCAGATACTCCGACGTCTCTTGGTGATGGCCGGCGGCTTCCCGCAAGCTGGCCGGCACCACGTGGATTCGGTCTGCCATCCGATCTCTCCTTCTGACGTTCCGGCGCGAGCCGGACTACTTCTACGCTGTCTCGGTTCGCTCGGCGTTCGCCGGCCTGGTCGGCGCCGGCGGTTCACTTGCGTTCGGTGCGGGTGCGTTGACCGGCGCCGGAGGGTGCTCCCAGCCTAGGAAGCCGCGCCCGTTCACGGTGGAGATGTGCTGGATCTGTCCGTTCACCAGCGCCCGGCTCTCCCCGAGCGCAAGAGCGTGCCGGTCGGTGAACATCCCGATATCTCCGGGCGTGAGCTGCGCCGGGTCCACCGGATCGCTGACCGCCGTGCCCGGCGGCGGGATCGTCATGCCCTCCTGCCGGAAGGCTTCCGCGATCGGAGTGCCACCCGCCGCGGCTTCGATCGCGGCGGCGAGCTGCGGGCTCGCGGCGGTCAGTGTCTCGCCGTTGGGCAACGTCACTGTCGTCGGACCGGACGCGGGTTCGCCCGACTCGTGGCCGGCCCGATCGTGATCCTCGTCGTCGGAAACCAGCTGGTTCTCAGGATCGTCGGGCTCCCGACTCGCGCCGTCGAGGTCGGCCGGCGACAGCTCCTCCGGCGAAGGACCCGCGAGCGGGAATCCCCCAGGCATGCCGAACCCGCCGCCGCTCGGCAAGCCTCCGCCGCCGAGGGAGGGAATGCTCGGCATCCCCGCCGCCGCGGGTGTGGGGGCGACTTGGCCCGGCGCCGCCTCGGGTGCTGGCCCGAGCTCGTCCTCCGGGAAGGCATCGGCGTATGGATCGAGGTCGGATTCCGTTGCCGGAGACTGCGTTTGGACGGTGGGCGCTATCGACGCGGCCGTGGGCGGGTGCCGGTCATCAGAGCTGTCGGGCGCATCGGTGCCGGTCTGCGATGAGTTGTACAGCGACGTCCACGCGGCCATCAACGCCGAGTTCGACGTGTCGTCGAGGCTCGCGCCGGCGACCACCGCCTGGATGTCGCGCAGCTTGCCGATCAGATATCGCTGGAAGTCACGCGCGCCGGCGGGAGTATCCAGATCCGACCGCGTTGCGACCGCGCCTTCGATGTCGCGTTGCAGGGCGTTCAAGGCGTCCCTACTGGCGGCGGCCTTCCGGTGTGCGTTCAGGACCGCGGTGACGACTTGCAGGTCGACCTGAGCGGTCGTCGAGTTCTGGTGTGCCAGAGCGACTTCCGCGCTCCTGATGGCATCGGCCGCGTCGCCTTCCTGATGATCGGGCGCAGGTACGTCCTCAGGCATCGTCATGGCCCTGCTGCCCGAACATGGTGGGGACAGTAACCAGGGGCGTCGGTGCCGACAATTCACTCGTGTGCACAGCCGCGACTGTGCTGAATGACTAGCCCGCGGGCGCTGTGTAGTTCTCACGCAACTTGTCCAAGGCCGCCTTGGTCGACCCGTCGACCCCGCGGGCCTGCGACACGACCGCCGAGATCTCCTGCTGCTTGGCGATCAGGAACTTCTGGAACTCACGCGCACCCATCGCGGTATCGAGTGCGAGCGCGGCCTGATTCGTTACCGCGCCGTCGATCTCGGCCTCGATCGCGTCGAGGCGCCGGATGCCCTCGACGGTAGCGGCGTGCGCGCCGGCGAGCGCTTCGACCAGTGCCCGGTCGGCTTCGGCGGAGGCAGTGTGCCGTGCCGACAATGCCGCCTGCCGTGCCGCGATGGCCTCGACCACGCCACCGGCCTGCTCGGCCATCCCCTGTCCCTGCTCGTCAGCCATCGCCGTTATCCCGTCGGACGCCGGATCTGCACGCCGGTGCCCAGCGGACTGATCCGCACAGTCGCGCCGGAGTGCGGCGCCTCGACAACCAGGTTGTTGCCGATCGCCAACTGCACGTGACCCGCCGTCGGGAAAACCAGATCGCCCGGACGGACCTGCGAGCGTGGGACCGGGACGCCGTCGTAAATCTGCTGATAGGTGGTGCGGTCCAGGTGAATTCCGGCACGCGCATAGGACCACTGAGTCAGCCCGGAGCAATCGAACTGGTCCGGTCCGGTCGCGCCCCAGACATACGGCCGGCCCAACCGCGACAGCGCCGCCCGTACCGCGAGACCCGCGCGAGTGTTCGGCGGAGGCAACCTCAGCCCGGCCGGGTAGCCGCCGTGGTGCAGCATCCGATAGCGCACCGCGCGCCATCTCGACCGGTGCTTGCGGGATTTGCGCCGAGCTGCCAGCACGTGTGCCTGCTGGGCACGCAAGCGCGCGACCCGACGGCGGACAGCCTCACGTTGGGCGATGGGACTGCCCGGCACCGCGGTGTCGGCGCGAGCCTCCTCCAGCACACCCTTCGTCAAGGCCCGCGCGTCGGCATGATCCTGGTGGGCTTCGCGCGCCGTCGCCGCCATTGCGGCGTCGACGGCCGCAGCCGAACGCAGATCGTCGCGGCTCCGGTCTACCGCTGCGCGATAGAGAGCATGTCCCCCAACGGTATTCAGCGCAGCTGCACGCGCCAACAGCCCGTCGTAGTGCGTCAGCTTGGCGTCCAGCGACGCTTCCCGGGTGGTGCCGGCGAACAGTTCGTGCGCGTGGCGCAATGCCGCCAACTCGTTTCCGGTCACTGCTGGTCTCCCTCGGCATCGTCGGCGAGGTCCGCGAAGGCCCGCACCCGGGGCTGCGCGCCGGGCGGGATGACTCCCCTGTTCCGGATATCCCACAGCTCGGCCACGGTGACTCCGAGCAGTGCCGCGATCACAGCTTCGGGCAACGAGGACCGCGCACAGGCCCGGTCCAGTCGGGCGCTCAGGCTCATCGGCATCCGCTCGAGGAGCGCCCCGCGGGTGGCTTCCAATGCCTCGAGATGCTGCATGAGCCGGCCCGCTGACTCCCCGTCGGCGTTGATCGCCACCCGCCAGGAGTTAGCGGCCAGCATCTCAGCCTTCACGCACTGTTCGATCACAGAGAGAATATACGACTCATATTCGTTTGATGTCTCCGCAGGCAGTCGACCGATCACCGATTTGATCGCATCGAGCTGCGCCTCGGCGTATCCCTCGAGGACGTCGGTGTCGGTGTGGCGGTCCACGACGACCGGCCCTGCGGTTCGTACGGGGGTCGGCGCGGCAGGCGGAGCGGAGGTCAAGCGCACGAGTTCGGCGGCGGAATCGGCCGCAACCACGAGCCTCGAATACGTGCCGGGCGGCAGCCCGAGACCATTTTCGATCTTCTGAACAGTACCTTTGTGCGGTTTGCGGGCACCGCGTTCCAGGTAGCTCAGTCCCATGATGCTGACCCCCGACACCGAGGCGAAGTCGGCCAGCGACCAATTGCGCGATTCCCGTAGCTCCCGGATCACTGCTCCCGCGGATTCGCGGCTCATCGCAGCGCTCCGGCCATATCCGGATACTACATAGGCGTATCGGTTCTCCTGGGTGTATACGTTTTCGTCTCGTTTCTCTTGCGAACTGCCAGTCGGTGTGTATATGTTTCTGTATACGTTTTGACGTCCAAGGAGGCAGCCAGATGGGACATCCGTGCTCGATCAACCCGGAGATGTGGTTCGGCTACGCCGATGACGACGGCGGCGACGGCGCTGCCAAGGCGCGCGCCTACGAACAGTCCGCCACCGAGGCGCGGCTGCAATGCCTGCGGCGGTGCCCACTCGCGCAGCAACGACTGTGCGCGCGGTATGCGGTCGAGAATCGCGAAGAGTACGGAGTGTGGGCCGGCGTGAAACTGCCGGGCGGCCAATATCGCAAGCGCGAACAACTGGCCGACGCGCACGCCACGTTGCGCCGGATCGCCGCGGGGGAGATCAGCTCACGGCAGCTCGCCGAGAACGCCGCCCTGCTGACGCGCCGCGAGAGCGACGCCGCGCCGGTCACGGCCACGGTGTTTCACCTCCCCGTCTGCCAACCGCGGTCGGCGGCCTGACTCATGAGCAGGGTTGAATCGGCGGGCACGGGGTAATAAACGGTCAACCGACCCGGAGGACCTCGTTCCGATGAGCTTCGACCTGACGCCGACCGGCGCGCAGCACGACCTGGCCCGGCGCGCCCACGAGTTCGCCGAGAACGTCATCCGTCCCGTCGCGCTGGATTACGACCAGAAGCAAGAGTTCCCATGGCCGGTTCTCGAAGAGGCCGCCCAACGCGGCTTCTACAGTCCGCTGTTTTACCGCGATCTGATCGGCGATCCCAGCGGGCTGTCGCTGCCGATGTTCATGGAGGAGCTGTTCTGGGGTTGTGCCGGAATCGGTTTGGCTATCGTCATGCCAGCGTTGGCGCTGTCGGCGATCGGCCAGGCCGCCTCTCCCGAGCAGATGCTGGAATGGGCGCCGCAATGTTTCGGCACGCCCGGCGACCTCAAGCTTGCGGCGCTGGCGATCTCCGAACCCGAAGGTGGCAGCGACGTCCGCAATCTGCGGACCACGGCCCGCCGCGACGGCAGCGACTGGATCCTCGATGGCCACAAGATGTGGATCGGCAACGGTGGGATCGCCGACGTCCATGTCGTCAATGCGGTCGTCGACGAAGAACTCGGCCACCGCGGCCAAGCGTTGTTCATCGTCCCGGGTGGCACCCCCGGCCTGGAGCTGGTGCGCAAGCTCGACAAGCTCGGCTGCCGGGCCTCGCACACCGCCGAGCTGAAATTCCACGGCGTCCGGATCCCGGCCGAGAACCTGTTGGGTGGGGAAGACAAGCTCGAGCACAAGCTGGCCAAGGCGCGCGAAGTGGTGGCCGGTGGAAAGCGTTCTGGCTCGGCCACATTAGGAACATTCGAGCAGACTCGCCCGATGGTGGCCGCGCAGGCGATCGGCATCGCACGGGCAGCGCTGGAATACGCGACCACCTATGCCACCCAGCGTGAGGCGTTCGGCGGCCCGATCATGGACAACCAGGGCATCGCTTTTCCGCTCGCCGAGATCGCGACCCAGATCGATGCGGCGCGGCTGCTGACCTGGCGGGCGTCGTGGATGGCCGCCCAGGGGATCGCGTTCGAGCGCGGCGAGGGCTCGATGTCGAAGATGGCGGCCAGTGAGGTCGCGGTGCGGGCCACCGAGCGCGCCGTTCAGACGCTCGGCGGCTGGGGCTATATCAACGACCATCCGGTCGAGAAGTGGTATCGGGATGCCAAGTTGTACACCATCTTCGAGGGCACCAGCGAAATCCAGCGCATCGTCATCTCCACCGCACTGGGCCACAACGAGGGTGCGCCGCCGCTGCACGTCGAGCTGGAGCCGTCCGGCGGCCCGCTGAATCGGGTGTTCGGTCGCGGCACTCCATTGCGGGGCCGCGTCGCCGACGCGGCGCTCGCCGCCAAGGACCAGGTTCCCGGGCCGCTCATGCGCCTGGCCATGCAGGTCATCAAGCCACCGCGAAAATAGGGCCATGACACTCGACAAAACCGGCGCCGAAACCACCGTCAGCGCCGCGGACGGGAAGTACACCATCGCGGTCGACGGCGAGACCGTCGGCCTGGCGGCCGTCGCCGACCGCGGTAATCAGCGGGTTTTCTTCCACACCGAGGTCGACGAGAGGTTCGGCGGACGCGGCCTGGCCACGATTCTGATCGACGAAGCGTTGCAGGCCACCCGGGCCGACGGAAAGCGTGTCGTCGCGACCTGCCCGATGGTCGCTGCCTTCATCAAAAAGCATCCCGAGTTCGGCGACATCACCGATCCGGTGACGCCGAGCATTCTGCAGTGGGTCGGGACTCTCTAGTTCTCCCGGCCGGCGAGTTCAGCGGCGAACCGGTCGATGAACGCCTCGACCGGGCCGTTATCTGCCTGCCGGATAACGAATTTCGTCAAACCGGCATCCACGTAACGGTCGAGTTGGCGGTGTAGCTGACCCCAGTCCGCGGCGACCAGGTCGGCGGGATCGACGTCCGGGCGACGATGGCGCACGGCTGCGATCAACTCGGGCGGCAGCTCGCCGCCGGCGACGGCCAGCGAGATGCCGTAGTGGTCGGGCTCGATCTGCCGACCCGCCTCCGCGGCGGACCGTTCGATCGCTTCGCGTCCGGCTCGCGCCTCGTCCGGGGTGAGGAAGCTGCCCAGCCACCCGTCGGCCAGCGTGCCGATCCGCCGGAAGGCCGCGGGCGCCGAGCCGCCCAGCCAGATGTCCAGCGGGGGATCGGGGCGGGGCGCGACGGCCGCCGCGGTCACCGAGAAGTACCGGCCGTCGTAGCTGGCCGACTCCTCGACCAGCGCCGCGCGCAGGATCCGCAGCGATTCGTCGAATACCGCGCCGCGCTTACCGCCGGGCACGGTGAACACCTCACGCTCGGCGGGAATGGCCGATTGCAGGCCGAACACCGGCAGCACCCGCTTCGGGGCGAGCGCGGCGAGCGACGCCAGTTGCTTGGCTACCAGCACCGGGTGACGCCCCGGCAGCACCGCCACCGACGTGCCCACCTTCAGCCGGTTGGTCCGCGCCACGGCATAGGCCATGCCGATCATCGGATCGACCGCCGGTGAATAGACCAGCTCGGAGAACCACAGCGAGTCCACCCCGCTGGTCTCCAGGTGGTCGACGATGGGCCCCAGCTGATCGGGCGGGGTGTTG
Source organism: uncultured Actinomycetota bacterium (assembly GCA_963737375.1). GTDB lineage: Bacteria > Actinomycetota > Actinomycetes > Mycobacteriales > Mycobacteriaceae > Mycobacterium. The sequence goes on along the minus strand of CAVTSP010000025.1, from coordinate 88,995 downwards.
GCACCGAGGCTGATTCCAAAGCGAACCTTCATGCCCCATGTCAACACAACGGGGTCGCCGCTTGTGCCCCGGCGCCTCAGTCTTGTTGACAGCTCCACGTGCGAAGTTGCTCGGCGATCTGGTCGAGTTCAGGCATAGCGCCCGTTGCGACCTCGATCGCGAAATTGAAGCGGTCGTCTTCTGAAGCGGTAGTCCAGTCATCGTTGATGGCCAGGAATGTCCGGCAAGCCGTCCACGCGAGCCGTTTGTTTCCGTCGACCAGGGCGTGATTGCGGGCCAGCGAGTGCAGCAGAGCCGCGGCTTTGAGATGCAGGTCGCGGTAGGCGTCCTCGCCGAAAACGGACGCTCGCGGCCTGGCCAACGCCGATGCAAGCAGGCCGTAGTCCCTGACCGCGACGTCGTCGCCGATGGCCGCGCGGGCGATCTCGAGCAGATCGTCGAGGTCCAGGTACTCGATCATGCGTCCTTGAGGCGCTCCAGGACCCGAGCCTCTTCGCGCACCACGCGCTGCAACGCGTCCGCAACCTTGGCGGTGTGCGCGCGGCGGGCGATGTACTCGTCGATGGCTGACAACGCGACGGCCTGCATCGACCGGCCCTCGTCGGCGGCCTGCCGGCGCAGCGCTTCTGCCTGCTGGTCGCTAGGTCGCAGCGTCATCCCCATCAAGCGATGATACCTGAGTGATACCACCATGGCTGTGGAGTCATAGGCCGTTCAGGGCGCCTCATTGTGGCGACGCTGGCCCACAACCAGACCAACTACCGGCGCAGCCGAACAAAAACCCCAGCCAACGGCTGGGGAATCTGTAAGCAATGACCCGACTCATCACGTATGTGGGCGAAGGGGGACTTGAACCCCCACGTCCCGAAGGACACTGGCACCTGAAGCCAGCGCGTCTGCCATTCCGCCACTCGCCCTAAACAACCGGGGGAGCCTATCACTGTAGGGGTCGGCACTCCCAAATCGGATGGACCGCCCAGCGCCGCGGTTTGACCTGGCGCAATGGGATTCTCAGAGTTCTGGAGGTGCCGCTGGGCCGTTCTGGACCGTTAGCATTCTCGGATACGACACGCGTACTGCGACACGCCGGAGACTCGTCCGGTGGGCAGCGAGCAAACTGAAGGATCGGGCGTTAGGACATGAGCAGCCAGCGGGGGCTAGTTCAACGCATCGAGCGCAAACTAGAGGTCTCCGTCGGTGATGCTGTTGCCCGCGTATTCGGCGGCTCCATCGTTCCGCAAGAGGTCGAGGCAATGCTGCGACGGGAGGCGGCCGAAGGAATTCGCCCGGTTGCCGGCAATCGCTTTTTGGCGCCCAACGAATACATCATTACCCTCGGTATGAACGACTACCAGAAAGTGGGCGCCGACCCGGACCTCACTTCGGACGCTTTCGCTCAGCATTTGGCGGGATACATCGGCGAACAGGGGTGGCAAACATATGGTGACGTGGTTGTCCGGTTCGAACAATCGTCGAACCTGCACACCGGCCAGTTCCGCACCCGCGGTGCTGTCAACCCCGATGTCGAGCCCCGGCCAAGCGCCGGCGAGCTCGCCCCGCCACAATCAGACCACGCGTTCAACGCAGAACCAGGAGTACCAGCGATGACCGAGAATTCGAGCTACGGCGGTGGCCAGGGGCAGGGTCGGCCCGGCGATGAGTATTACGAGGACCCCTACGCGCAGCCGCATGACGACGCGCATGCCGCGCCTGACCCGCGCGCCGGCTACCCCGAACAGCGGGGCGGCTACCCGGACCAAAGCGGTTACGGCGCACCCGGCCAGCGCGGCGGCTACCCCGAACAAGGCGGCTACGACCAGCGCGGCGGCTACCCCGAACAGCGCGGCTACGGCGCACCCGACCCGCGCGGCGGCTACCCCGAGCAGCGCGGCGGCTACCCCGACCAGGGCGGCTACCCCCCGCAACGGGGCGGCTACCCCGACCAGGCTGGCTACGGCGCGCCCGACCCGCGCGCCGGCTACCCCGAACAGCGCGGCGGCTACCCCGAGCAAGGCGGCTACGGCCAGCAGCCCGCCGGTGGCAGTCCGGGCTACGACGAGTACGCAGCCGACTACGGCCGCGGGCCGGCTCGCCAGGATGATGGCGGGTACCCCGAGCAGCGCGGCGGCTACCCCGAACAGGGTGGCGGCTACGACCAGGGCTACGGCGGCGCGCCCGGATACGGTCGGCAGGACTACGGCCAGCCCGACTACGGCCAGCCCGACTACGGACAGTCACATGCCGCGCCGAGCGCCGGCGGGTACGGCGAACCCCAACGCGACTACGACTACGGGCAGCCCGCCGAACCCAGCGGTTACGGCCAAGCCGGCTACGGCCAGGGCGGTGGATATCCCGCTTCGGGTTCGGCGGTCACGTTGCAGCTCGACGACGGCAGCGGGCGCACCTACCAGCTGCGTGAGGGCCCCAACGTCATCGGTCGCGGTCAAGACGCGCAGTTCCGGCTGCCGGACACCGGTGTGTCGCGCCGCCACCTGGAGATTCGGTGGGACGGCCACGTTGCGCTGCTGTCCGACCTCAATTCCACGAACGGCACCACGGTCAACAACGCGCCTGTGCAGGAATGGCAGCTGGCCGACGGCGACGTGATCCGGCTGGGACACTCGGAGATCGTCGTCCACATCCACTGAGCCCGCAGGTCGCGCAGCCAGCCAGCTTCAGCCCGCGCCGACCACCGTCCAAGTATCGTGACGTTGCTATCGCCGGGCATAAGAGGCACGCGGCACCAGGACGGAGAGGACGCCGGATGCAGGGACTTGTACTGCAACTGACGCGTGCCGGTTTCCTGATGTTGCTGTGGTTGTTCATCTGGTCGGTCTTGCGGATCCTTCGCACCGATATCTATGCGCCGACCGGCGCCGTCATGGTGCGCCGCGGCTTGACGTTGCGCGGAACGCTGTTGCCGGCGCGGCAGCGGGGCGGCGCGGCGCGGTATCTCGTTGTCACCGAAGGCGCGCTGTCCGGCGCGCGGATCACCTTAAGCGGCCAACCGGTGCTGATCGGCCGGGCCGACGACTCTACGTTGGTACTCAACGACGACTACGCCTCAACCCGGCACGCGCGACTTTCCCAGCGAGGCTCGGAATGGTACGTCGAAGATCTAGGATCGACCAACGGTACATACCTTGACAGGGCGAAAGTGACGACGGCGGTACGGGTTCCCATTGGCACGCCGGTGAGTGTCGGCAAAACGGTGATTGAGTTGCGTCCGTGACTTTGGTCTTGCGCTACTCAGCGCGCAGCGATGTCGGCTTGGTCCGATCCAACAACGAAGACTCGGTGTACGCCGGTGCGCGCTTGCTGGCCCTCGCCGACGGCATGGGCGGCCACGCCGCCGGTGAAGTCGCGTCGCAGTTGGTGATTGCCGCACTGGCCCATCTCGACGACGATGAGCCCGGCGGCGATCTGCTGGCCAAACTCGATTCCGCGATCCACTCTGGTAATTCGGCGATCGCCGCGCAGGTCGAAATGGAGCCCGACCTCGAGGGGATGGGCACCACACTCACCGCAATCCTGTTTGCCGGCAACCGGATTGGGATGGCGCATATCGGTGACTCGCGCGGCTACCTGATGCGCGACGGCGAGCTGACCCAGATCACCAAAGACGACACGTTCGTCCAGACGTTGGTCGACGACGGCCGCATCACCAAAGAAGAGGCGCACAGCCACCCACAGCGGTCGTTGATCATGCGCGCGCTGACCGGCCATGAGGTCGAGCCCACCCTGACCATGCGTGAGGTCCGCCTCGGCGACCGTTATCTGCTCTGCTCCGACGGACTTTCCGACCCGGTGAGCGACGAGACCATTCAGGATGCGCTGAAGATTCCCGATGTCACCGACAGCGCCGACCGGCTGATCGAGCTGGCGTTGCGCGGCGGTGGGCCCGACAACGTGACCGTGGTGGTGGCCGACGTCGTCGACAACGACTACGGCCCCACCCAGCCGATCATCGCGGGCGCGGTGTCCGGCGACTCCGGCGTTCACGATCATCTGACCCGGCCGAACACCTCCGCGGGCCGCGCGTCGGCGTTCACTCCGCGAAAAGAAGTCGCCAAACGTGTTCCTGCGCAGATAGATACGGCCCCGCCCGCGCCGAGGTCACGGCGTCGGTTGCTGATCGGCGTCGCGCTGAGCATCTTGCTGGTGCTCGCGGCCCTGGCCATCGGCCGCACGGTGGTCCGCAGCTACTACTACGTCACCGCCTACAGCGGCGCGGTGTCGATCATGCAGGGCATCCAGGTGTCCATCCTGGGTGTGCCGCTGCACCATCCGTATTCGCAGGGTTGCTTGAACACCCTCAACCAGTTGTCGGTGATCCCCTACGGCGCCGCCGCCGCCAGTCACGATTGCCGGCTGATGAAGCCCTCCGATCTGGCCGAATCGGCGCGCGCGCAAGTCGCCGCCGGGCTTCCGGTCGGAACGCTGGAGCAAGCCACCGCCCAACTGCGGCGGCTGGCCACCGAATCGCTGCTGCCGCTGTGTCCGCTGGCGCGCGCCCAGTCGCCGACCCCGACCCCGGCGCCCGTTCCGTCCGGCGCACCCACGCCGACCGCGGAAAACGCCGTCCCGCAAGAGCCTTCGGCGAGTCCCTCACCGGCGGTGCCGACGACACCAACTACGCCCACCGTCACGGCGCTTTCCCCGCCGCCACCCCAGCCGGGCACCGACTGCCGGACTCCGGAATGACGACGCAGCCGCAGGCGCCCGTCACTGTCACACCTTCGCTGCCGAACCGGCGCAATGCCGAGCTGGCGCTGCTGTGTTTCGCGACAGTGATCACCTCCGCGGCGTTCGCCATCGTGCAGGCCAACCAGGAACGCGGGGTCAGCTGGCAGCTGTTCAATTACACCGCGGGATTCCTGGCGGTGTTCGCGGTCGCGCATTTGGCGATCAGACGCTATGCGCCGTACGCGGATCCGCTGCTGTTGCCCGTTGTGGCCCTGCTCAACGGGCTGGGTTTGGTGATGATTCACCGGCTCGATCTCGACGAGCGGCTGGCCGAGGGGAGTGGCCGCGCCGTCACCAACCCGCAGATCCTCTGGACGCTGGTCGGCGTCGGCGCTTTCGCCGCAGTGGTGATCTTGCTCAAGGACCACCGCCAACTCGCGCGCTACGGCTACGTGTGCGGTCTGACCGGTCTGATCATCCTGGCCATACCGGGGCTGCTGCCGAAATCCTTGTCCGAGCAGAATGGCGCGAAGATTTGGATTCGGTTGCCGGGCTTCTCGATTCAGCCCGCAGAATTCTCGAAAATCCTGTTGTTGATCTTCTTCTCGGCCGTCCTGGTCGCCAAGCGCGGACTGTTCACCAGCGCGGGCAAGCACGTGCTGGGCATAGATCTGCCGCGTCCCCGCGACCTCGCCCCGCTGCTGGGCGCGTGGGTGACGTCGATAGCCGTGATGGTCTTCGAAAAGGACTTGGGCACTTCACTTTTGCTGTATGCGTCATTCCTCGTGGTGGTCTACCTGGCCACTCAACAGTTCAGCTGGGTGGTACTCGGGCTGGCGTTGTTTGCGCTGGGGAGCGTGGCGGCGTACTTCGCGTTCGGCCACGTGCGGGTCCGGGTACAGACCTGGCTTGATCCGTTCGCCGATCCCGACGGCGCCGGCTACCAGATCGTGCAGTCATTGTTCAGCTTCGCCACCGGGGGAGTCTTCGGCACCGGGCTGGGCAACGGACAGCCGGATACGGTGCCTGCTGCCGCAACTGATTTCATCACCGCGGCGTTCGGGGAAGAGCTTGGATTAGTTGGTCTGGCGGGCATTCTCATGCTCTACACGATCGTGATCGTGCGAGGGATGCGCACCGCGATCGCCGTCCGGGACAGCTTCGGCAAACTGCTCGCCGCCGGGCTGGCCTCCGCGCTGGCGATCCAGCTGTTCATCGTCGTCGGCGGCGTCACCAACCTCATTCCGCTGACCGGGCTGACCACACCGTGGATGTCCTACGGCGGCTCGTCGTTGCTGGCTAACTACGTGCTGCTGGCCATTCTGGTGCGCATCTCGCATGCCGCCCGGCGTCCGTTCCGCTCGACGGCGCGTAACACGTCGCCGATCGCCGGCGCCAACACCGAGGTGATCGAGCGGGTATGAACACCTCCCTACGCCGGATCTCGGTGACCGTGATGGCGCTGATCGTGCTGTTGCTGTTCAACGCCACCCTCACCCAGGTGTTCACCGCCGACGGGCTGCGGTCAGACCCGCGCAACCAGCGCGTGCTGTTCGACGAGTACTCCCGGCAGCGGGGTCAGATCACCGCCGGCGGCCAGCTGCTGGCGTATTCGGTGGCCACCGACAGCCGCTTCCGTTTTCTGCGGGTGTATCCCAACGCCGCGGTGTACGCGCCGGTGACCGGCTTCTATTCCTTGCGCTACTCCAGCTCTGGTCTGGAGCGGGCCGAGGACCCGTTGCTCAACGGGTCCGACCAACGCCTGTTCGGCCGGCGGTTGGCCGACTTCTTCACCGGCCGCGATCCGCGCGGCGGCACCGTGGACACCACCGTCAGCCCACGCATCCAGCAAGCCGGCTGGGACGCGATGCAGCAAGGCTGCAACGGACCCTGCCGCGGCGCGGTTGTGGCACTGGAGCCATCGACCGGGAAGATCCTGGCGATGGTGTCCTCGCCGTCGTTCGATGCGAACCTGCTCGCCTCGCACGACCCGGAGCAGCAGGCCAAGACGTGGCAGCAACTTCGCGACGACCCGCACTCGCCGTTGATCAATCGCGCGATCTCACAAACCTATCCACCGGGCTCGACGTTCAAAGTGATCACCACCGCGGCCGCGCTGCAGAACGGCATGACCGAGGATGACGAGCTCACCGCGGCGGCGTCGATTCCGCTGCCGGACAGCACAGCCACCCTGGAGAATTACGGCGGCGTGCCGTGCGTCGACGCCGAAACCGTCACGCTGCGTGAGGCATTCGCCCGGTCGTGCAACACCGCGTTCGTCCAGCTGGGCCTGCTGAACGGAACCGACGCACTGCGCGGCATGGCCCAGTCGTTCGGCCTGGACACCGTGCCTGACCCGACGCCGCTGCAGGTCGCCGAGTCTACTGTCGGCCCGATTCCGGACGCTGCGGCGCTGGGCATGTCGAGCATCGGTCAGAAAGATGTCGCCTTGACGCCTCTGGAGAACGCGGTCGTTGCGGCTACCATCGCCAATGCCGGCATCACCATGCAGCCTTACCTGGTCGACGGTCTGCAGGGACCCGACCTGGCCAACATCAGCACGACCGCACCGCACCAACAGCGCCGTGCGGTGTCCCCGCAGGTCGCGGCTAAACTGACTGAGTTGATGGTCGGCGCCGAGAATGTGACACAGCAGAAAGGGGCGATCCCCGGCGTGCAGATCGCATCCAAAACTGGTACGGCAGAGCACGGCCCCGACCCGCGCCACACGCCACCTCACGCGTGGTACATCGCGTTTGCGCCCGCGAAGGCTCCGAAGGTCGCCGTTGCCGTGCTCGTAGAGGGAACCGCAGACGGCGGCAGTCCATCGGCAACCGGAGGTGCGCTTGCCGCACCGATCGGGCGCGCCGTTATCGAGGCCGCGCTGCAGGGAGGACCATGAGCCCGCGAGTAGGTGTGACGCTGTCTGGCCGCTACCGCCTGCAGCGGCTGATTGCCACCGGCGGCATGGGGCAGGTGTGGGAGGCCGTCGACAGTCGGCTGGGCCGACGGGTCGCGGTCAAAGTGCTCAAGGCGGAATTCTCCGAGGACTCCGAGTTCATCGAGCGATTCCGGGTCGAGGCGCGCACCACCGCAATGCTCAATCACCCCGGCATCGCCAGCGTGCACGACTACGGCGAGACGCAGATGGACGGTGAGGGCCGCACCGCCTATCTGGTGATGGAATTGGTCAACGGTGAGCCGCTGAACTCGGTGCTCAAGCGAACCGGACGGCTGTCGTTGCGACACACATTGGACCTGCTCGAGCAGACCGGCCGGGCACTGCAGGTCGCGCATGCCGCCGGCTTGGTGCACCGTGACGTGAAGCCGGGAAACATCCTGATCACCCCGACCGGTCAGGTGAAGATCACCGACTTCGGTATCGCCAAGGCCGTCGACGCCGCGCCGGTCACCCAGACCGGCATGGTGATGGGCACCGCCCAATACATCGCCCCCGAGCAGGCGCTGGGCCACGACGCGACCCCATCGAGCGATGTCTACGCGCTGGGAGTGGTTGGCTACGAAGCGGTTTCGGGCAAGCGGCCATTCACCGGCGAAGGTGCCCTAACCGTGGCGATGAAGCACATCAAGGAGGCCCCGCCGCCGCTGCCGGCCGACTTGCCGCCCAATGTGCGCGAGCTGATCGAGATCACCCTGGTCAAGAACCCGGGCATGCGCTACCGCAGCGGGGGACCGTTTGCCGACGCGGTCGCCGCCGTTCGCGCCGGCCGCCGGCCGCCACGGCCCAACCAGGCCGCCGGAGGAGCCCGCGCCACCCCGGCCGCGATCCCGTCGGGGTCGCAGACCCGGGCCGCGGCCGCGGCCACCACCCGAGCGCCCGCCGCCCGTCGCGCGCGGCCGACGACCGGCGGTCACCGCACCCCGCCGCCGCGGCGCACCTTCTCATCCGGTCAGCGCGCACTGCTGTGGGCCGCGGGGGTACTGGGCACGCTGGCGATCATCATCGCGATCCTCATCGTGATGAACTCGCACGGCAACAATTCACAGCAGCAACCGTCCGCACCCACCGTGACCGACACCGGAGCACCACCCAGCAAGTCAGAATCGGCTCCGGCGCATCCAACTAATTGGACGTATCGGGGGCCCGCGGGTCATTCTGGAGGGCAATGCATCCTGCCCACACCCCGGCGGGCGTCCGCGCTGACCTTCTCTTGCGCGACGGCGTCCCAATACGAGAAACCGCGATGACGACCCCGCAGCAACTGTCCGACCGCTACGAACTTGGTGAGATCCTCGGCTTCGGTGGCATGTCCGAGGTCCACCTGGCTCGGGATGTCCGGTTACACCGGGACGTGGCGGTCAAGGTGCTGCGCGCCGATCTGGCCCGTGACCCCAGCTTCTACCTGCGTTTCCGCCGGGAGGCGCAGAACGCCGCCGCGCTCAACCATCCGGCGATCGTCGCGGTGTACGACACCGGCGAGGCCGAGACGGCCAGCGGCCCGCTGCCGTACATCGTGATGGAGTACGTCAACGGTGTGACCCTGCGTGACATCGTCCATACCGAGGGACCGATGACACCGACTCGGGCCATCGAGGTCATCGCCGATGCCTGCCAGGCGCTGAACTTCTCCCACCAGCACGGCATCATCCACCGCGACGTCAAGCCGGCCAACATCATGATCAGCAGCACCAACGCGGTCAAGGTGATGGACTTCGGTATCGCGCGGGCGCTGTCCGACAGTGGTAACAGCGTGACGCAGACCGCCGCGGTGATCGGTACCGCGCAATACCTTTCGCCAGAGCAGGCCCGCGGCGACAGCGTCGATGCCCGCTCTGACGTGTATTCGCTGGGTTGTGTGCTCTACGAAATGCTCACTGGCGAACCGCCTTTCGTTGGTGATTCGCCGGTGGCGGTGGCTTACCAGCACGTCCGCGAAGACCCGGTTCCGCCGTCGCGGCGCTACGAGGGCATCTCCGCCGACCTGGACGCCGTCGTGCTCAAGGCGTTGTCCAAGAACCCCGAGAACCGCTACCAGACCGCCGCCGACATGCGCACCGACCTGGTGCGGGTGCACAACGGGGAGCCGCCGGAGGCACCCAAGGTCTTCACCGAGGCCGAGCGCTCGTCGCTGATGACGGCCCCGCATTCGTCGGATTCGACCGGATCACAGACCACGCCGCTGCCCCGTCAGCAACTCGACTTCCCCCGTCCGCGCAATCCCGGCTCGGTGAGCCGCTGGGTGATCGCCGTCGCGGTGCTGGCCGTGCTGACCGTGGCCGTCACGGTGCTGATCAACACCCTCGGCGGCGGCATGCGCAACGTGCAGGTGCCCGATGTGCGCAATCAGGCGTCGGCCGATGCGATCGCCGCGCTGCAGAACCACGGCTTCAAAACCCGCACCCAACAGAAGCCCGACTCGACGGTTCCGCCGGATCACGTCATCGGCACCGACCCGGGCGCTGACACCAAAGTCGGTGCGGGCGAGCTGATTACGGTCAACGTGTCCACCGGCCCCGAGCAGCGCGAGGTGCCCGACGTCTCCTCGTTGAGCTATTCGGCGGCGATCAAGAAACTCAAGGCCGCCGGATTCAACCGGTTCAAGCAGGTGAACTCGCCGTCGACGCCGGAGACCAAAGACAAAGTCGTCGGCACCAACCCGCCGGCCAATCAGACATCGGCGGTCACCAACGAGATCGCGGTGATCGTCGGTTCCGGTCCGTCGAGTAAGCAGGTTCCCGATGTCGCCGGGCAGAACGCCGACTCGGCGCAGAAGAACCTCACGGTCTATGGCTTCAGCAAGTTCAGCCAGGTGCCCGTCGACAGCCCGCGGCCGGCCGGTGACGTGATCGGCACCAATCCGCCTGCGGGAGCCGATGTTCCGGTCGATACGATCGTCGAGTTGCAGATCTCCAAGGGCAACCAGTTCATCATGCCGGACCTGTCAGGCCTGGTGTGGACCGAGGCCGAGCCGCAACTACGCGCCCTGGGCTGGACCGGGATCCTGGTGAAAGGCTCCGACGTCGACGCGGGTGGATCGCAGAAAAATCGGGTGGTGTTCCAGAGCCCGAGCGCGGGTCAGGGTGCCAACCGGGACGGCAGCATCACGCTGAAGTTCGGTCAATAGCCGGATCGTAGCAGCGCACGCTGGCCAGGCTGTCCACCAGTTCGCTTTCCAGCTTGCGCACCAGACCGTCGTCGCGGACCTGTCCGCAGTCGACCAGCCAGTTGGCCAGCATCCGGTGCCCGCCCTCGGTGAGGATCGACTCCGGGTGGAACTGGACACCGTGGATCGGCAACTCCGCGTGCCGCACGCCCATGATCACGCCGCTTTCGGTGTGGGCCGTCACCTCCAACTCGGCCGGCAACGTCTCGGGCATGATCGTCAGCGAGTGATACCGGGTCGCGGTAAACGGATCCGGAAGTCCTTGCAACACACCGCTATTCGTGTGGTACACGCTGCTGGTTTTACCGTGCAGGAGTTCGGGTGCCCGGTCGACGGTGGCGCCGAACGCCACGCCGATGGCTTGGTGGCCGAGGCAGACCCCCAGCAACGGGGTGCGCGCTGCGGCGCACGCCCGCACCAGGTCGATCGATGCGCCCGCGCGCTCCGGGGTTCCCGGGCCAGGGCTCAGCAGGATCCCGTCCACCTCGACGGCGGTTGCGGCGGGGTCGGACAACCGCGGGTCGTCGTTGCGCCACACGGTTGCCTCGACACCCAACTGGCCGAGGTATTGCACCAGGTTGAAGACGAAGCTGTCGTAGTTGTCGACGACCAAGATCTGCATCGTGTCAGGTTAGCGCTGCGACGATGCAGAGCGCGTAGCGCGATGAGGTGGGGGTACCTCCAGCCGCGCAGCGGCTAGGGGGCGAGCCGGGCCGTCGGACTGAGCCGGGGCCCTGAAGTCAGGTGCGCTCAGTAACTGACCGGGCCGGCGGCCTGCGCGTAGTGCATCCGCAGCGGCTCGCTGTGCCCCACCACGTGGGCGTCTCCGACGGCGTGCTCGGCATAGCCGAGGCCGAACCGCACCACGTACTGCTTGTAGAGGATCACCAGGGGAGCCCCGGCCAGTGCGGACTGCATGGCCGTCGCGTCGCCGATCGCGGTGATCGTGTAAGGCGGGCTGTAGGTTCGGCCGTTGAGCAGCAACGTGTTGCCCACGCAGCGGGCCACCGACGTGCCGATGATCCGTTGGTCCTGCATCTGGATGGCCTCCGCACCGGCGCTCCACAATGCGTTGAGGACGGCCTGGATGTCCTGCTGGTGCACGACCAGGTCGTCGGGGGAGGCATCCCGGGGGAAGCGGCCGTTGGCGTCGCGCTGTGCGTCGTTGAGTGTGACGGTCAGACCCGGTCCGTGAACGGGGTCCAGCCCGGCTTCAGCGGCCAGCTCCGCCGACCGTCGCAGCATCGCCGCCAGCGCCGCGTCGGCGGACCGGCCGTGGGTGGAGTCGATGGTGTCGGCCAGCCGGTCCCGCTCGCCGGACAACTGGTCGACGGCGGACTGTTCGCTGCGCACCAGGTCGACGAGCCGGGGTGCGTCGCTGCGCCGGATCTCCCCGCCGCGGGACACCCCGTGCGTCGCGCCGATCATCAGACCGGCCGACAGACACACCACTGGGACGCCCACTCGCCACAACGACAGTTTTTCTCTTGTGCTGTCTCGGACGGGGGGCAGCCGCGGGACCCATCTGGCCATCGGCCTCTCCGTCCGCTGCTGGTGAGTGCGTTACGCTCGTCGTTGCCCTGCTCTGCCTACCGTAGCTCCGAGTTATACCCGAGGTAGAAATGCCCAAGTCCAAAGTTCGCAAGAAGACCGAGTTCACCGCGAAGTCGGTGAGCCGCACCCCGGTCAAGGTGAAGGCCGGCCCATCGAGCGTGTGGTTCGTGGTGCTGTTCTGCGGTTTGATGCTGATCGGTCTGGTCTGGCTGATGGTGTTCCAGTTGGCGGCCACCGGCCCTGACGCGCCCTCGGTGCTGAACTGGATGGCGGAGCTGGGGCCGTGGAACTACGCCGTCGCGTTTGCCTTCATGATCAGTGGCTTGTTGCTCACGATGCGGTGGCGGTAGATCGGGCCGCCGATCGGACGCGCCCATTTCCGATCTGCGGGGGTACTGAGCTAGCAACCGGTGAGAGACCAGATCACACGCGTGTGATTCATCCCCATTGTGCATAGCGCCTGTGGATAACCGCATCGTCAGTGGTAGACCCCTTAGGAGCCTCGTGCAGCAAACACAATGGGCGCCGTCGGCTGTCGGAATCGCAGCGTGCGGGGTCGCCGGGATTGTGATGGCTACCACATGTGTGACCGTTGTCACAGATGCCCCCGGGCGGCTTCTGTTCGGGGTTTCCGCGGCCGGACTGATCTTGTTTGCGGGCGGGACATGGCGTGCGCGACCGAAGCTGGCAATCACCGGGGACGGCCTGCAGATCGGTGGCTGGCTTCGGCCTCAACACCTGCGGCGGCCCGACATCAAGATCATCCGGATCAGCGAGTTTCGCCGGATCGGGCGCAAGACGCGGCTGCTCGAGATCGACGCCGACGACGGCCGGCTGTTCGTCTTCTCCCGATGGGATCTCGGTACGGACCCGTTGGACGTGCTCGACGCCCTGACCGCGAGCGGTTACGCGGGTACCTGAATTGCCGTTCGCGGCCCACTAGCCGCGACAGGGGTCAGGAGATGGTGATCGACTCGACGACGACCGGCTCGGAGGGGCGGTCGCCCGGGCCGGTGGCGGTGTTGGCGATCGCTTCCACCACACCCTGTGAGTCCGCGTCGACGACCTCGCCGAAGATGGTGTGCTTGCGGTTCAGGTGCGGCGTCTTGCCCACGGTGATGAAGAACTGCGAGCCATTGGTGCCCGGTCCCGCGTTCGCCATCGCCAGCAGGTAGGGCTTGTCGAACTGCAACTCGGGGTGGAACTCGTCGGCGAACTTGTAGCCCGCGTCGCCGCGGCCGGTCCCGGTCGGGTCGCCGCCCTGGATCATGAAGCCGCTGATCACCCGGTGGAAAATCACGCCGTCGTAGAACGGGCCGGAGCTTCCACCGGAGGCGTTCTCGGTCGAGTACTCCTTGGTGCCTTGGGCCAGGCCCACGAAGTTGGCGACGGTCTTGGGGGCGTGGTTGCCGAACAACGCGATCTTGATGTCGCCGCGGTTGGTGTGCAGTGTGGCAGTGGCGGTCTGAATCGGGCTGGTAGTCACGGGATCACAGTCTGCCATCACCGTCCGCGGCGCCAGACATCCGGTGCCGGTAGCCCGTGTGGCAGTCTGAACGTGTTCCCGGGGCGGTGTTGCGAAAGGGCGAGAAATGGGCGCTAAGAACCACATCCGGTTGACCCCGCGGGAGCGGCTGAGCCGCGGTCTGACCTACACAGCGGTCGGACCGGTCGACGTGACCCGCGGCGTGGTCGGTCTCAGCGTCCACTCCGCCCAGGCCGGCGCCTCGAGTTTGCGTCGGCGTTATCAGGAGGGCCGGCTGGCCCGCGAAATCCAGCACGCCCAGGAGGCGTTGGTCCACGAACTGGCCGCCGCGCAGGAAGTGGTGGCCGGTCTGCCTGAGGCGCTCGCCCAGGCCCGTCGATCGCAGCGGCGCAAGCCGCGGCCCTGGGTGCTGGCCGGAGCCGCCGTCGTGGTGCTGGCCGCCGGTGCGGCCGCGTTCTCGATCATCCGACGCTCGTCGCAGCCGGAGCCCTCGCCGCTGCCGCCCAGCGTGGACGTCGAGCACCGGCCCTGACGAGCCCGTGGGCTGGCGACGGTACACAGGCAGGGCACTCGCGGACGGCACGCTGACCGGCGAGGCACGCGACACCGAGCTTGAAGGCTTCATCCGGCTGGACAACTCGCACCTGTGCGACGTGCGACTGGAAAGTGCCACCGAAACCGAGAGCTATGCCCTGTCCCGGCGGTGGTACGAGGTGACCTACCTGGCCGATGACGGATCGGGCGGCGAAGGCGGCGAACTGTGGAGCCTAGGAGATTCGAACTCCTGACATCTGCCTTGCAAAGGCAGCGCTCTACCAACTGAGCTAAGGCCCCTGATGTTGATCAGCGGGGTGCCGACCATCGATCTGGTCGGCGGCCACATGCCACACCTCGACGCTTTGTCGAGACCGGACGAAGAGCGCCAGCACCGCAATCGCTGCCAGCGGCAACACCAGTCTCACGAAACGTCTTGGCGAACACATGGTTGTGGGCCTAGGAGGACTCGAACCTCCGACCTCTTCGTTATCAGCGAAGCGCTCTAACCACCTGAGCTATAGGCCCGCACGCGCACACGGACGATCGCCGAGATTACCGCACCCGAGCGTCTGCGCCCAAAACGCTAGTCCCGGTCGGCCAGCGTCACCTCGACGCCGCCGATCAAGTCGGTCGTCAAGTTGTAGATGAAGGCGCCGATGGTGGCCGCAGCCGTGAGCAGAACGATGTTCACCAGGCCGACCAGGACAGCGCCGCCGAAGATCGTCCCGCTGGACACCAACTCGGCGCCGCCGCCGGAGTTGTTCAGCAGATCGCCGACGTTGCTGTTGAGCTTGCTCCACACGCCCATGCCGCCGAGCACCAGATACAGGAACGCCACCGCGATCATCCAGACGAAGAACAGCGCCACCGACAGCACCAGCGACACCTTCAACGTGCTCCACGGATCGACGCGCCGGATCTGCATACTGGCGCGCAACGGACCCGGGGTTCGTGACGACACCTGGATGCGGCCTTCCGAACGAACCGGCGCGGTCATCGTGTCATCCGTCCGATCCCCGACCGACTTCCGTTGTGCCCCACGGGGAATCGGGCCAGACAGGTCGGGTAGCTCGCTGGCGTAAGCATCGTTCTCTCGGTTCTCGTTCGGCACCGGCTCGGCCTCGAGCGGTGGGGTCTTGGCTGCGCCTGGCGCCGCGGAACCGGAGATGAACCGGTTCAGCCGTGCCTCGGCGTTGGGTGCGGTACCGCGGCCCGGCTGGCGCTGTTGCGCCGGCGACGGGCGGGCAGCGGGTCGCTGCCGTGGCGTCGCACCCGTGTTCGCGCCAGTCCCGTTCGGGCTGTCGCCCGGTCCGGAATGGCCCGGCTCGTTCGGTGACGTCACCCACAGCTCCTAACTGTGCAGCCGACCGCCGGGGCGGCCGGCGATCGCTTACGCCTCGACCTCAGGCTCGGCGCCCGACTCCTCGTCGGCGTCAGCCTCTTCGGCGTTGCGCGCAATGGCTAACAGTGTGTCGCCCTCGCCCAAGTTCATCAACCGAACACCCTTGGTCTGCCGGCCGGCCCTACGGACCTGCTTGGCTTTCGTCCGGATCACCCCACCACCGGAGGTGATCGCGAACACCTCGCTGTCGTCGTCGACGATCAGCGCTCCTACGAGCTTGCCACGACGGGTGTCGTACTGAATCGTCAAGATGCCCTTACCGCCGCGGCCCTGGGCCGTGTACTCCTCGATCGCGGTGCGCTTGGCATAGCCGCCGGCGGTGGCGACCAGCAGATACGTGCCTTCGCTCACCACATTCAGCGACAGCAGGTAGTCGTCGGCGTTGAACCGCATGCCTTGCACACCCGAGGTCGCCCGGCCCATCGGCCGCAGGGCGTCGTCGGTCGCCGAGAACCGGATCGACTGTCCGTTGGCCGACACCAGCAGCAGGTCTTCCTCCGACGAGCACAGCACCGCCCCGACCAGCTCGTCGCCGTCGCGCAGATTGACCGCGACGATCCCACCGGACCGGTTCGAGTCGAAGTCGGTGAGCTTGGTCTTCTTGACCAGCCCGTTGCGGGTGGCCAGCACCAGATAGGGCGCGTCTTCGTAGCTCTTGATCTGGATGACCTGGGCGATGCGCTCCTCGGGCTGGAAGGCCAACAGGTTCGCGACGTGCTGTCCGCGCGCGATGCGGGAGGCCTCCGGCAAGTCGTAGGCCTTGGCCCGATACACCCGGCCCTGGGTGGTGAAGAAGAGGATCCAGTCGTGCGTGGAGCACACGAAGAAGTGCCGCACGATGTCGTCCTGCTTCAGCCCGGCGCCCTGGACTCCCTTGCCGCCGCGTTTCTGGCTGCGGTAAAGGTCCGTTTTGGTGCGCTTGGCGTACCCGGTTTCGGTGATGGTGACGACGACGTCCTCGCGGGTGATCAGATCCTCGTCGCTGACGTCGCCGTCGGCGGCAATGATCCGGGTGCGGCGGTCGTCGCCGTACTTCTCGACGAGGTCGACGAGCTCGTCGTGCACGATCGCGCGCTGCCGTTCCGGCTTGGCGAGGATGTCTTCCAGGTCGGCGATCTCGGCTTCGATCTTGGCCAGGTCGTCGATGATGCGCTGGCGTTCCAGGGCAGCCAGCCGGCGCAACTGCATGTCCAAGATCGCCTGCGACTGGATTTCGTCGATGTCGAGCAGCTCGATCAGGCCGGCCCGGGCGATGTCGACCGTCTGCGACGCACGGATCAACGCGATCACTTCGTCAAGTGCGTCAAGGGCTTTCACCAAACCGCGCAAGATGTGCGCGCGCTCGTTGGCCTTACGCAGCCGGTAGGTGGTGCGACGGATGATCACGTCGAGTTGGTGTTCGACGTAATAGCGGATCATCTGGTCGATGCGCAACGTGCGCGGGACACCGTCGACGATCGACAGCATGTTGGCGCCGAAGCTGGTCTGCAGCTGGGTGTGCTTGTAGAGGTTGTTCAGCACCACCTTGGCCACGGCGTCGCGCTTGATTTCCACGACGATGCGCAGGCCGACGCGGTCGCTGCTCTGGTCCTCGATGTTGGAGATACCCGCCAGCTTGCCGTCGCGGACCTGATCGGCGATCGAGGTGATGAAGTTGTCGTGGTTGACCTGGTACGGCAATTCGGTGATCACGATCGAGGTGCGCCCGCGCGAATCTTCCTCTACCTCAACAACTCCGCGCATCCGGATGGAACCGCGGCCCGTTGTGTAGGCATCGTGGATCCCTTGGGATCCGACGATCAGACCGTGGGTCGGGAAGTCTGGCCCCTTGACCCGCTCGCAGACCGCGGCCAACGTGGCTTCCTCGTCGGCCTCGTGGTTTTCCAGGCACCAGTAGACGGCCTCGGCGAGTTCCCTGAGGTTGTGCGGCGGAATGTTGGTGGCCATGCCGACGGCGATGCCGCCGGATCCGTTGGCCAACAGGTTCGGGAACCGGCTCGGCAGAACCGTCGGCTCCTGCACGCGCCCGTCGTAGTTAGGGATGAAATCGACTGTCTCCTCGTCGATTTCACGCAGCATCTCCATCGCGAGCGGAGTAAGCCGCGCCTCGGTGTATCTCATGGCCGCTGGGGGATCGTTACCCGGCGAGCCGAAGTTGCCCTGCCCGTCGACCAGCGGGTAGCGCAGCGACCACGGCTGCGCCATCCGCACCAGGGTGTCGTAGATCGACGAGTCGCCGTGCGGGTGGTAGTTGCCCATCGTCTCGGCAACAGACCGGGCGGATTTCGCGTGTCCGCGGTCCGGGCGGAACCCGGAGTCGAACATCGCGTACAGCACCCGGCGGTGTACCGGCTTGAGGCCGTCACGCACTTCGGGCAGTGCGCGGCCGACGATCACGCTCATGGCGTAGTCGATGTAGCTGCGCTGCATCTCGTGCTGAATGTCCACCGGTTCGATGCGGTCGCCGGCTTCGTCGCTCGGCGGCAAAGTGGTGTCAGTCATGTGTTCCTTCGGTCGCTAGAACTAGCCGTCTCGATTTCTTAAACATCCAGGAAGCGGACGTCTTTGGCGTTACGGGTGATGAAGCTGCGCCGGGCTTCGACGTCCTCGCCCATCAGGATGGAGAACAGCTCGTCGGCTGCGGCGGCGTCGTCGAGCGTGATCCGCCGCAGCACCCGCACGGACGGGTCCATGGTGGTCTCCCACAGCTCCTTGGCATCCATCTCACCCAGACCCTTGTATCGCTGAATGCCGTCCTCGGTGTTGATCTTTCGGCCCGCTGCCCGGCCGGCCTCCAGCAGCCCGTCACGTTCCCGGTCGGAGTAGGCGAATTCTGGCTCGCTGCGCTGCCACTTCAGTTTGTACAGCGGCGGCTGGGCCAGAAATACGTGGCCGTTTTCGATCAGCGGCCGCATGAACCGGAACAGCAAGGTCAGCAGCAGTGTCGAAATGTGCTGGCCGTCGACGTCCGCGTCGGCCATCAGCACGATCTTGTGATACCGCAGCTTGGTGATGTCGAATTCGTCGTGGATTCCGGTGCCCAGCGCGGTGATGATCGCTTGCACTTCAGTGTTTTTCAGCACGCGATCGATGCGCGCTTTCTCGACGTTGATGATCTTGCCGCGCAACGGGAGGATCGCCTGGAACATCGAGTCGCGACCGCTCTTCGCCGAGCCACCGGCCGAATCACCCTCCACCACATATACTTCCGACTTGCGCGGGTCAGTGGAGCGGCAGTCGGCCAGCTTGCCGGGCAGCCCGCCGATGTCGGTGGCGCTCTTGCGGCGCACCAACTCTCGGGCCTTACGGGCGGCCATTCGGGCCTGGGCGGACGATACCGCCTTGTTCACCACCGTCTTGGCGTCGGCGGGGTTGGCCTCGAACCAGTGCGACAGCTTGTCGTTGCACGCCTTCTGCACAAACGATTTGACCTCGGTGTTGCCCAACTTCGTCTTGGTCTGGCCCTCGAACTGCGGCTCACTGACCTTGACCGAGATCACCGCGGCCAGGCCCTCGCGAATGTCATCGCCGGTGAGGTTGGCGTCCTTTTCTTTCAGCAACTTCTTGTCTTTGGCATATTTGTTCACCACCGTCGTCAGCGCCGCGCGGAAGCCCTCCTCGTGGGTACCGCCCTCGTGCGTGTTGATGGTGTTGGCGAAGGTGTGCACCGATTCCGAGTAGCCCGCGTTCCACTGCATCGCGATCTCGACCTCGTGGCCGGGACCCTTGTCGGAGAAGTCCACGATGCTGGAGTGAATCGGGTTCTTGGTCCGGTTGATGTGCTTGACGTAGTCGACCAGACCTCCCGGGTAGTGGAAGCTGCGGTGCTTGACCTTGTGCGGCGCAACGGCTTCCGCGACTTTCTCCTCCGCGGATTTCGGCGCCTCGGCGGTGTCGCTGACGACTTCGTCGACGACTTCTTCAGCGGCGACCCGCTCGTCGATCAAATCGATGGTCAACCCCTTGTTGAGGAAGGCCATCTCCTGAAGACGGCGGGCCACGGTCTCGAAGTCGTAGTTCGTCGTCTCGAAAATGCCTGAGTCGGCCCAGAATCGGATCGTCGTCCCGGTTTTCTTGGTCTTGTCACCCTGTTTCAAGGTGCCCGGCACCGAACGGTCGTAGGACTGATACCACTCATAGCCGTCCCGGGAGATTTCCGCCTCGAGCCGGGTGGACAAGGCGTTGACCACGGAGACGCCCACCCCGTGCAGACCACCCGATACCGCGTAGGCGCCGTCGTCGCCGCCGAACTTTCCGCCGGCGTGCAGTTGGGTCATCACGACGTCCACGGTGGGAACGCCGGTGGCGTGCATGGCCACCGGGATGCCACGGCCGTTGTCGGTGACCTCGACGCCGCCGTTCTCCAGGATCTTCACGTCGACGGTGTCGGCGTAGCCCGCCATCGCCTCGTCGACCGCGTTGTCGACGACCTCCCAGATCAAGTGGTGCAATCCGCGCTCCCCGGTGGAGCCGATATACATGCCGGGGCGTTTACGGACCGCTTCCAAACCCTCCAAAATGGTGATGGAGTCAGCGCCGTACTCTTTCGGATTATTCTTCGGGGCAGCCACGATCGGAAGGCTCTCCTTGGGGTGCACGCGCGGCCAGTCTGATGACTGTGCGCTGGTTCTCTGTCAGTCTACCGTCCGGACTGCTCCGCACCGCTCCTGCACGGGCGTTTCTACACAGCTATCCGCGCCGTGTACGGAATTTCTCGCTCTAGGCTGCGTCCTGACGCTTGACGAGGCCGTTTTCACGCTTCTGACGGCCCTGAGCGGATTGCCCGCAGGGTCAGCCATAGGTGTCGCGTGGCCCCCGCCCGGAGATGTGCCGCGGGCCTTTACGCCAAGACGGCGCAGTCGGGCCGGTAATCCGCAAGCTGGTCACCACGCCGGCGCCGACCTCCGCTGCGATCTTGGCCAGCACCTGCTTCTGGATCAGCCGGAGTTGGGTGGCCCAGGCCGTCGACTCGGCCGTCACGCTGAGCACCCCGTCACGCAATCCGGTCGGCGACGCGTGCTCCGAAATTTCCGACCCGACTACGGTCGCCCACCGGCCGAATACCGCACCCTCGGCGACGCGCGGCGTCCATCCTTGCTTTTTCGTCAGGTCGCTGGTGGCTCGCGACAGCGGCTGCGGGTCGCGCGCATCGGGACCCGGGCCGGACCAGCGGCGCCGGCTCGCGGCGCCGGCCACCCGGCGACTCGGCGGCAACCTGCGCCCGCGCCCGACGTCTTTGCCCTGGGTCCGGGCGGCTCCGCGGGCTTCTTCCAGCACCCGCCGGACCAGATCCATGCCCTTCGCTTCGCTCAGCTGCTCGGGCGCTCCGGTGTCGGTTTGGGGTTCTTCGTCGTCATCGTTCACTGCGTCACTCCTGTTCAGGCTCGGGCGTCAGCACCGCTGAGGCCGGGCCGGTGTCGTCGTCGTTCAGGGTGATGTAGATGCGGTCGGCGTCCCAGTCGCGCGGAATGTCGTCGACGACCGCGGCAGTCACCAGCACCTGCTCCGCGGAGGCGGCTGCGGCGGCTAACGCCTCGCGGCGCGCGGTGTCCAGTTCGGCGAAGACGTCGTCGAGCAATAGCACCGGGTCGCTGCCGTCGGCGCGCAGCAACTCATACGCCGACAGTCGCAGCGCCAAGGCCATCGACCACGATTCTCCATGGCTGGCAAAGCCTTTCGCGGGTTGTTCGCCGAGACGGAGCTCCAGGTCGTCGCGGTGCGGACCGACGAGACACACTCCGCGCTCGAGTTCCGCGTCGCGGCGCGCGGCCATTTTTTCCAGCAGGGCCGTCCGCAGAATGTCGACGTCGGGCCGGTCGGGTTCGATCTCGATACTGGCGTGATACGCGATCGCCGCCGGCCGCGACGCCGGCGCCAGCAGCTGGTAACTCTTCTGCACCTCGGGCGCCAAGTCATTCACCAACGTCATCCGGGCCGCCATCAACTCCGCGCCGTGCGTCGCCAAGTGCCCGTCCCACACATCGAGGGTGTCCAGCGCGCCGCGGTCGCCGCGGAATCGCGCGCCGGACGCAGATTTCAGCAAGGCGGTGCGCTGGCGCAGCACTTTGTCGTAATCGGCCCGGATTCCGGCCACCCGCGGGCGACGCACCGTGGCCAGATCGTCGAGGTATCGCCGGCGGTCACCGGGATCTCCCCGGACCAGCGCCAAGTCTTCGGGTGCGAACAGCACGGCCCGCAACACGCCGACTATTTCGCGCGGACTACGCACCGGTGAGCGGTTGAGTCGCGCCTTGTTAGCCCGGCCGGCGGTGATTTCCAGGTCGACAGCGCATTCCCGGCCCTCGTTGACCACGATCGTCGACACCACGGCGCGCTGCGCGCCGACCCGGATCAACGGCGCGTCGGTGGCAACTCGGTGAGACCCCAGGGTTGACGAATACCAAAGAGCCTCAACAAGATTCGTTTTACCGAAGCCGTTCGGACCGACGAACACCGTCCGCCCCTGCGTCAGTTCGAGTTCGACGTTTGCCCAGGACCGAAAGTCACGTAAGCCAAGATGACGGACGTACACCTAATCGCTAACCGGGCAGACGAACCGGCATCAGCAAGTACACGTAATCCGTCTGGATCGCCGGGAAAGGTCCGCTGTCGGTGGGTTGCGCGTCGTCAGCGCCGGCTGGGCGCAGCACTGCCGGACGGCTCGGGGTGGTGAACCCGAACGACACCCGGTCGGAATGCAAAGAGCCCAGGCCGTCCGTGAGATACGTCGGGTTGAACGCGATGGTCAGTGGTTCACCGGCGAATTCCACGGGCACGTCTTCTTCGGCCCGGCCGACGTCGTCGGCGCCGGCCGAGAGCCGCAACGTGTCTGCGGAGAATTCCATCCGGACCTGGGCGCCACGGTCGGCGACCAGCGCAACGCGCTTGATGGCCTCGGTCAACTCCGCGACCCCGACGGTGGCGACCGCCGTGTGCTCACTGGGCAGCAGTTGGCGGAACTTCGGGAACTCCGCATCGAGCAGCCGGGTGGTGCTCCGCTTTCCATTCCCGCTGATGCCAAGCAGTCCGTCCTTGCCCACCGACGGCCCGGCTCCGAGCGACAAATGCACTTCCGCGCCGTCGGTTCCGCTCTTGGCCGCCTCGGACAACGTCTTCGCCGGTACCAGGACAGCAGCCTCCACGTCGGGTGCGGCAGCCGACCAGGTCAGCTCGCGAACCGCCAACCGGAAGCGGTCGGTAGCGGCCAAAACCACTGACTGACCGGAGATTTCAACTCTGATCCCAGTCAGCATCGGCAACGTGTCGTCGCGGCCGGCGGCGACGGCGACCTGACTGATGGCCTCGGCGAACACGTCGACCGACAGCGCACCGGTCTCGTCGGGCAACGTCGGCAGCGTCGGATAATCCTCGACCGCCATCGTCGGCAGGGAGAACTTCGCACTTCCGCAGGCCAACGAAACTCTGGTGCCCTCGACCTGGACGTCCACCGGCTTGTTCGGCAATGCCCGGGTAATGTCGGAAAGTAGTCGGCCCGACACCAAAGCCGTTCCCGGAGAAGCTATTTCGGCTGCCAAGCGGACTTCGGCGGAAACTTCGTAGTCGAAACCCGAGATCGTCAAGCCGTCGTCGGAGCCGGTCAGCAACACGCCGGCCAGCACCGGCACGGTCGGGCGGGACGGCAGAGTCCGAGCCACCCACGCCACTGCATCGGCGAAGTCATCCCGCACCAGGCGGAACTTCAAGTCGGTCAAGCCGACGGTGGTCGTCGCCACGTCCATTGCGTCCCTTCATCCCCTCGAACAGCAAGGCTAACTTCAGCGGCTCCACCCCGTGTGAGGCGCGGTCCCCGCCGACGGACGCCTGCGCCCGTAATCCGTTCCGACGGCCGATACGGCTGTCGAACCACAACCGTAGAGCGTCGGAGGCCATCTTGAAAGCTAATCGGAATCAGTGACACTCGGGTCTTTCGAGCCTCGATTCCGGGGTGTGGAACGTCTCGTCCCCAACAGCTTTTTCTGAAGAGCAAACTATGTAGAAATTTCAATATTAGTAATAAGGCCTGTGCAAGTTGGGGACAGCTTGCTGTCTGCGCTGCTGGCGGTACCGACTGGGTTGTGTATGACACGCGGGCGGACTGTGTGGTTCTGTGTGCAGCGGTTGGGGATCGGTCGGGCCTGTGCACGGGCCCGGTGTTGGCGCGACGAGTGTCAGCAGTTTGCGCACAGCGGTATGCACAGCCCAGCGCTGTGACACGAGGTACCGACGGGGTAGAAGTTTTTTGGAATTTAGCCGCATCGAAGTGGGCGAGTGGCCGGTTATGGAGCCACGCGTCCCGAATTTCATCCAATAGCCTCACCATTCGGCTCAGCGAGCCGGCGACGGTCAGCGCTTGGAGCGCTGGCGAATCCGAGTGGTGAGCTCCTTGACGTGATCGAAGACCTCACGACGCTGGGCCATCTCGGACAGGATTTTCTTCTGCGCGTACATCACCGTGGTGTGGTCGCGACCGAATGCCTGCCCGATCTTGGGCAGGGACAAATCGGTCAGCTCACGGCACAGATACATGGCGATCTGCCGCGATTGGGCCAGGGCCCGGGTCTTTCCCGGACCACGAAGTTCTTCCACGGTGGTGTCGAAGTACTCCGCGGTGGCGGCCATGATCGTCGCGGCACTGATCTGCATGGTGCTGGCGTCGGCGATCAGGTCGCGCAACACGATCTCGGCCAGCGACTTGTCGATAGGCGCCTTGTTCAGCGATGCGAACGCGGTGACACGAATCAGCGCACCCTCTAATTCACGGATGTTGCGTTCGATGCTGCTGGCTATCAGCTCGAGCACGTCGTCGGGCACGTTGAGCCGCTCCATCTGCGCTTTCTTGCGCAAAATGGCGATGCGGGTTTCCAGCTCAGGTGGCTGAACGTCGGTGATCAGGCCCCACTCGAACCGGGTACGAAGCCGATCTTCAAGTGTCGCAAGCTGTTTCGGCGGCCGGTCGGAGGAAATGACGATCTGCTTGTTGGCGTTGTGCAGGGTATTGAAGGTGTGGAAGAACTCTTCCTGGATACCTTCTTTGCCTTCGATGAACTGGATGTCATCGACCAACAGCACATCGACGTCGCGATAGCTGCGCTTGAACGCCACCTTGCGATCGTCACGCAGCGAGTTGATGAAGTCGTTGGTGAACTCTTCGGTGGAGACGTACTTCACCCGCATTCCGGGGAAGAGCCGCTGGGCGTAGTTACCGGCGGCATGCAGTAGGTGAGTCTTACCCAAACCGGATTCTCCCCAGATGAAGAGTGGGTTGTAGGCCCGGGCCGGCGCCTCGGCGATCGCCAGTGCCGCGGCGTGTGCGAAGCGGTTCGATGCACCGATCACGAACGTGTCGAAGGTGTAGCGCCGGTTCAGGCTGAGCCCGGCGGCTGCGTCGGCGGCCTGGCTGTGTGGCCGCTCGGAAAAGTAAGACGGCCAACTTTGGTGTGCGCTGGCGAGGGCTTCGCCGTCTTCGTCGATCTCGTCGAGGTCGTCGAGTGCTTCGTCGAACGCGGCGTTGGAACGATCGTCGATCTCGTCGGAGGTCAGCGGTGAGATGCGAACGCCAAGCTCGATCTGTTGGCCGAGCCGGCGACTGAGCGCGTCGGTGATCTGGGTGCGCAGATGACGTTCGATCTCGTTTTGAACGAAGCTGCTCGGCACCGAGAGCAGAGCGAACCCTTCGACGATCGTCAGTGGCTGCACGAGGTTCAGCCACGCACGTTGCTGGGGTGTCAGCGGCACACCATGAGGTTCACCGTTGAGGCCGGCGCCGTCTGTGGTGAGTTCGCCGTTGAGTTCCGAAACGACCGCGCTCCAGACCGTCGCGAAACTTGATCCGGGGTCATCGGTCAACGACGGCTCCCCCTGGTGTGACATACACGTTCAATTGATAGGTCCAGACGACAAACTGTCCACACAGTTATCCACAGGTGTGGACAGGACAGCGACCAGCGTGCCGCAACGTACCCCCGACGGCCCGCGGGATCGGCGCTCGAGACGGCCAGTGGAACTCAGCTGGCTAGGAGGCCGATCTGCCATCCTCGCTTCGTTGTCCGGCGCCGTTTCGGTGTGAAACAGCACCGCCCGAAGCTAACAGTTTTCCGGGCTCACGCCAACCGTTCCGCAACATTGAAGACGGTTCGCAGAAGATTGCTCCGCGCACCGGTGGCGGGTGTGGCGGCAGTTGCCGATCGGTCCCCGGACGGACCGGCGTCCGGGGGTGGTTTGACCGGGGGAAGACCGGTCAGTACCCTCATACAGTCGCCCGAAAGTAGGCGATACGGCTGCGATCCGAGCACTGAGCCCGGAGGCCGCGCCGGTTACCAGCGAGATATAGAGCCTATCGAGGCGTCGTGGGAGAGAGCGTGACCCACCGGCATGGGAAACCGTGTCGAGCACGATGCCAGACGCAGCAAGGAGAGAGTCGTGGCAAAGGGCAAGCGGACGTTCCAGCCGAATAACCGGCGCCGTGCCCGTGTGCACGGTTTCCGGCTGCGGATGCGGACCAGGGCCGGCCGGGCGATCGTGTCGAATCGGCGTGGCAAGGGCCGTCGCTCGCTGACTGCCTGACCCTGCAACCCCGGTGTGACGGCGGTGCTTTCCGCGCGTAACCGCATGACGCGGTCGACCGATTTTGACGCGACGGTCAAGCATGGAAAGCGAACCGTCCAACCGGACATGGTCATCTATATGCGGCATGCCATCGGCGATCCCAAACTCGGACTGATTGTCTCGCGATCGGTCGGGTCTGCCGTGCAGCGGCACGGACTCTCCCGGCGGCTGCGCCATGTCGCCCGCGATGTGATGGCAGACCTGAATCGCTCGGAGCACGTGGTGATCCGAGCGCTACCCAGTAGTCGCGGTGTCGCTTCCTCCCGTTTGGGTGAGGAACTGCGAGCCGGCTTGCGACGCATCAAGGCAGCGGGATCGAAGCGGTGAGCGCCGTTATGTCACGGCTGCGGGCCGCCGAGTTCGGAGTCGCGCGCGGTGTGATTTTCGTGATCCAGCTCTACCGCCACATGGTGTCGCCGCTGCGACTGCCGACGTGCCGGTTCACCCCGACGTGTAGTCAGTACGCGGTGGACGCGCTCGCTGAATACGGTTTGGTGCGGGGAAGTTGGTTGGCAACAGTCCGGCTGGCGAAGTGCGGTCCGTGGCATCGGGGAGGATGGGACCCGGTACCGGAGCGCCGAGGAGCCCGGGCCCAAGACTGGGACACCCCAGCAACGCTAGGGGAGAGTGATTCGGTTGTCGTTTGATCCGTTCAGCCTTGACTATTTCTATTACCCGGTCTCGGCGATCATGTGGCTCTGGTACAAGGCGTTCTCGGCTGTCCCGGGGTTGGGTCCGAAGAATTTCGTCACCTGGACGCTGGCGGTGATGTTCTTGGTCTTCACCCTGCGGGCGATCCTGTACAGCCCGTTCGTCCGCCAGATCCGCACCACTCGTCAGATGCAAGAACTGCAACCACAGATCAAGGCGCTGCAGAAGAAGTACGGCAAGGACCGCCAGCGGATGGCGCTGGAAATGCAGAAGCTGCAGAAGGAGCACGGGTTCAACCCGATCCTCGGCTGCCTGCCGATGCTGGTTCAGGTGCCGGTGTTCCTGGGGCTGTATCACGTGCTGCGCTGCTTCAACCGGACCTCGAGCGGGATCGGGCAGCTGGGTCTCTCAGCCGAGCGAAACCGCTCGTTGGGCAACTACGTCTTCAGCGCGACGGACGTCGGCCACTTCCTGGACGCCAATTTCTTCGGCGCGCCGCTGGGCGCCAGCATGACGCAGCGGGGCGCGAGCCTCCAGGCGTTCCAGGGTTTCGAATTCAGCCGGCCGGCCGTTGCGGCGGTGGGTGTGCCGGTGATGATCCTGGCCGGCATCGCCACCTACTTCAACAGCCGCGCCTCGGTGGCCCGCCAGAGCGTAGAGGCCGCGGCGAACCCGCAGACCGCGATGATGAACAAGTTGGCGCTCTACGTCTTCCCGCTCGGCGTGGTGGTCGGTGGACCGTTCCTGCCGCTGGCGATCATCTTCTACTGGTTCGCGAACAACATCTGGACGTTCGGCCAGCAGCACTACGTGTTCGGGATGATCGAGCGCGAAGAAGAGGAAGCGAAGCGCGAGGCAATCGAGCGCCGGGCGGCGAACGCACCGGCACCGGGCACTAAACCAAAACGTTCGGCAGCGAAGAAGACGGCCGCCGGCAACGGTACGGCCGCCGTTGCGGATGCCGAGGCCCCGAAGCCCGACACCGATGCGGGCAACCGAGCGCCGCGGCCGGGGGCCAAGCCGAGGAAACGCGGACGCTGACGCACCACCGTCCGGGCGTCGCCTCGGACACCACACTTCACCGGGCGAAGCCCGGGCACGGGTAAGGGAAGGCAGGCTAGACATGACAGACACCGAACAAGCAACCAACGGACAAGAAGCGCCGACGGCGGACGATTTGGAAGGTGCCGTAGACGACACCGCTTCAACCGAGGGCGAGCCCGAGGCCGACGGCGAGGGAGATCAGGAAGAGCGGTTGGTTGCCGAGGGAGAGATCGCCGGGGACTACTTGGAGGAGCTGCTCGACCTCTTGGACTTCGACGGCGACATCGACTTGGACGTCGAAGGCAGCCGCGCGATCGTCAGCATCGACGGCAGCGACGACCTCTCCAAGTTGGTCGGCCGTAAGGGTGAGGTGCTCGACGCACTGCAGGAGTTGACCCGGCTGGCGGTGCACCAGAAGACCGGTGTGCGCAGTCGGCTGATGCTGGACATCGCGAGCTGGCGCCTGCGCCGCCGCGAGGAGCTGGCCGCGCTGGGTGACAAGGTGGCGAAGCGTGTACTGGAAAGCGGCGAACGTGAAGAACTCGCACCGATGACGCCGTTTGAGCGCAAGATCGTGCACGACGCCGTCGCTGCGGTCAGCGGGGTGCACAGCGAGAGTGAGGGCGTCGAGCCGGGCCGCCGCGTCGTCGTCCTGGTCGACTGAAACAGCCACCGAGTTACAGCCATGTAGTTCGAACGCACGTCGCCAGCGGGAGCGGACGGGAGGGATGTTTCACGTGAAACATGCCGATTCCCACGACCACGCTGGCGCCCCTTGTACCGCCTGCGCCGGATGCGGCGGCGCTGATCTTCGGCGACCGGATCGGGTTGGCCGAGAAGTACGCGGAATTGCTCGCGACTGCAGGCGTGGAGTGGGGCCTCCTAGGCCCGCGCGAAGTCGAACGCATCTGGGACCGTCACCTGTTGAACTGCGCCGTGGTCGCGGAGCTCGTCGACAACGGCGAGCGGATCGTCGACATCGGCAGCGGAGCAGGACTGCCGGGGCTGGCGATGCTTATCGCCAAGCCGGATCTGCGCGTGGTCCTGGTGGAGTCGCTACTGCGCCGCACGGAATTCCTCCAGATGGTCATCGGCGAGCTCGGGCTCGACGCCGAAGTTGTCCGCGGCCGGGCCGAGGATGCCGAGGTTCGTCAGGCAGCCGGGGGAGCGGACGCGGTGACGTCGAGGGCGGTGGCATCGCTGGACAAGCTCACCCGCTGGAGCCTGCCACTGCTGCGTCCGGGCGGTCGGCTTCTGGCGATCAAGGGGGAGCGCGCCCCCGACGAGGTGCTCGAGCACCGGCGTGTGATGACCAAGTTAGGCGCCGCCGATGCCAGGGTGGTGGAATGTGGCGTGAGCTTTTTATCCCCACCGACAACGGTGGTGGTGGCTCGACGGGACAAGCCGGAAAGCGTCCGGAATTCGTCGCGCCGACGATCGAGCAGGGAGAGCCTATGAGCGCGCCGCATGACTCGTTGGGCACCGGAACCGGGGCGCATGTTTCACGTGAAACAACGGAAACCGACACCCCGATCGGTGCTGCGGCCGAGCGCGCGATGCAGGTGCTCTCCAAGTCCCACACCCCACTCGACCGCCCCAGCCACCGCCGGCTGTTCACCATCGCCAACCAAAAGGGCGGCGTCGGTAAGACCACCACCGCGGTGAACTTGGCGGCCGCACTGGCGATCCAGGGACTCAAGACGCTCGTGATCGATCTGGATCCGCAGGGCAACGCGAGCACCGCCTTGGGCATCACCGACCGGCATTCCGGAACGCCGTCGTCCTATGAGGTATTGCTCGGTGAGATCCCGCTGAAGGAAGCGATGCGGAAGAGTCCGTACAGCGACCGACTTTTTTGCGTGCCCTCCACGATCGACCTGGCCGGCGCCGAGATCGAGTTGGTCAGCATGGTGGCCCGCGAAAACCGGTTGCGCACTGCGCTCGCCGAACTCGATGAGCTCGATCCCGAAGCCCCGTTCGACTACGTCTTCATCGACTGCCCGCCGTCGCTGGGACTGCTGACCATCAACGCGTTGGTCGCGGCGCCAGAGGTATTGATCCCGATCCAATGCGAGTACTACGCGCTGGAGGGGGTGTCGCAATTGATGAACAACATCGAGATGGTGAAGGCGCATCTGAACCCCGGCCTCGACGTCAGCACCGTCATCCTGACCATGTATGACGGCCGGACCAAGTTGGCCGACCAAGTCGCCGATGAAGTCCGCCGCTTCTTTGGGCCCAAGGTGTTGAAGACCGTCATTCCGCGCAGCGTCAAGGTCTCCGAGGCGCCCGGCTACAGCATGTCGATCATCGAATACGATCCCGGTTCACGCGGCGCGATGAGTTACCTCGACGCCAGCCGCGAACTCGCCGAGCGCGGCCGACCAGCACCCGATAGAGGGGAATCACGATGAGCCAACCGACGCGCAGAAAGGGTGGCCTCGGGCGGGGCCTCGCCTCCCTGATTCCCACCGGGCCGGCCGAAGGGGAGACCGACTCGGCCCCTCTGGGAGGTCCGCGGATCGGCGCTGCCACCGCCGACATTCTGATGGGCGGCCCGCCGCCGTCGGACATCGGCGCGGTATACCGCGAGATCGACCCGACCCAAATCGAGCCGAACCCGCGCCAGCCGCGGCAGGTTTTCGATGACGAGGCGCTCTCCGAACTGGTGCACTCGATCCGTGAGTTCGGGCTCATGCAGCCGATCGTGGTCCGCGCACTCGACCGGACGAGCGGCCCCCGGTATCAACTGGTCATGGGGGAGCGGCGCTGGCGCGCGGCTCAGACGGCCGGCCTGACCGCGATCCCTGCGATCGTGCGGGAGACGGCTGAGGACAACCTGCTGCGCGACGCCCTCTTGGAAAACATCCACCGGGCTCAGTTGAACCCGTTGGAAGAGGCGGCGGCGTACCAGCAGCTGCTCGAGGAATTTGACGTCACCCACGACGAATTGGCCACGCGCATCGGTCGGTCGCGACCGTTGATCTCCAACATGATCCGACTGCTGCGCTTGCCGATTCCCGTGCAGCGTCGGGTCGCGGCCGGAGTCTTGTCGGCCGGCCACGCCCGGGCGCTGCTGTCGCTCGAGGCCGGAGCGGAAGCGCAGGAGGCGCTCGCGACGCGGATCGTCGCGGAAGGGTTGTCGGTCCGCGCGACCGAAGAGGCGGTGACACTGGCCAACCGCGCCGGGCCGAGCCAACCGTCGGCACCGCGGCGTAAGCCGATCCAGATGCCGGGGCTTCAGGATGTGGCCGAACAGCTCTCTGGCGCCTTCGACACCCGCGTCACGGTCAGCCTGGGCAAGCGCAAAGGCAAGATCGTGGTCGAGTTCGGCTCGGTGGAGGATTTGCAGCGCATTGTGGAGTTGATGAACTCGTCGAAACGCTGACCGACCATACCGACCCGTTACGTCACTGTGACATTCTGCTCGAAAAAGCCGGACTGACATGCCGAGAAAAATCGAAACCCACTGCACCGCAAGCGTTTTGAGCTGGAGCAGCCCGCTGGGCAGCTCCAGCGTCGCGCGGAGTCCCGAAATCGTCGATCAGCCGCCGGGGCGGGGCACAGACGCGGGTCCGAGCGGGTGTCGCGGCCGTTGGCATCGGGGTACGCTCGGCTGCGAGGTGGGGGCACCACCCGCTCGCAGGGAAGCAGGGCCGACAAGTGTTTCGGCGGCCCTACCGCTTGGAGGCCCAGGAGTCTAGTGTCTGCTCGAATCACACCGCTGCGCCTCGAAGACTTCGATCAGCTTCCGAAGCACGCGCGCCGCTGCGTCTTCTGGGAAGTCGACCCGGCGACCCTCGGTGACAGCGATCATCTCGCCGACCCTGAATTCGAGAAAGAAGCATGGCTGTCGATGGTCATGCTGGAGTGGGGATCGTGCGGGCAGGTGGCCACGGCCGCGCAGGCCGATGGCGCCGAGGGGGAGTCGACGTGCTTGGGCTACGCGTTCTATGCGCCGCCGCGCACCGTGCCGCGCGCGCACCGATTTCCCACCGCCCCGGTGTCGGCCGACGCGGTGCTGCTGACGTCGATGCGGGTGGAACCCGGGCCTGCGGCCGACGAGTTGCCGTACAGCCTCATCGAGCGGGTCGTCGACGAGTTGGTCCGCCGCGGGGTGCGGGCGCTGGAAGCATTCGGCCGCACCGAGGCGGTCGCGGAGTTGGCCGGCCTTGCGAGCACCGACCCCGAGTTGCTGCCGGTGCTCGAAGTGCTGGGGGACTGTTCGGCCGAGCAATGCGTGATTGATGCCGAGTTCTTGCTCGGCGCGGGATTCATTGTGGTGGCCCCGCATCCGTACTTCCCGCGTCTGCGGCTCGAGTTGGACAAGGGCCTGGGCTGGAAGGCCGAAGTCGAGGCGGCGTTGGAGCGACTGCTGGAAAGTGCGGCGCTGCAACAACCGGTCGCCGCGGGGGTATCGGCAGTGTCGTCGAAGTCGTCGGCTAGGAGCCGCTGACCCGGCCGGCCTGCTCCACGGCCAGTTCATGCGCGAGCAGCTCGGCGAAGGTGAACGTGCCGGTGGGCCGGTCGTTCTTCCCGAGCAGATAGAGCCGCTTCACCGCGGCCAGGATTCCCTCGGCGATCGCGTCGCGGGTCTGCGGGGTGATCAGCATCGCGCGATCGCGCGGGTTGCTGATGTAGCCGACGTCGACCTGCACGGTGGGCATCCGAGTCAGCCGGAGCAGATCCCAGGTCCGACCGTGCGTGCGGCAGTCCCGTAAACCTGTGCGCGCCACCACTTCCCGCTGAATGAAGTCGGCCAGATTACGACCGATCGTCGACACCGAACCGTGCGAGTTGCCGAAGTGGAACGACGCGACTCCGTTGGCGGACGGGCTGGCCTGGGTTTCGCAGCGCAGGCTGATCATCAGGTCGGCGCCGACGGCGTTGGCCGTCGCTGCACGTTCGTGGTCCGACGGGCTGCGATTGGTCGGCCGGGACAGGAAGGTCTCCATCCCGATCGCGGTCATCCGGCCTTCGAGCCGACTTGCCAAGTCCCACAGGATGTCTGACTCGCTGATCGGCCCAGCCGAACCGTGTGCGATCAGACCGTGGTCGTTGCCGCCGCGGCCTGGGTCGATGATGATCCGCTTGCCCGACAACTTCGGGCCCGATCGGCGGACCAGTTCCTCTTCACGGATCGCGTGCAACGACCCGCCGGTCACCCGTGAACTGAGAAAGTACAAGGAGCGCAACGTTTCCGGGCCGCAGATGCCGTCGGCGTACATGCCGTACTCGCGCTGGTAGGACATCAGACCGTTGTGCGTCTGCAGGCCGAAGTAGCCGTCGACCAGGCCGGTGTAGAAGCCGAGATCCTGCAGGCGGTTCTGCAGCGTTGCGACGTCATCGCCGTACATCGGTGCGCCGAACTGGTGATGCAGCGTGCGGGCACCCAACCGGTACGACGCTTCGCGCAGCGCGCGGTTGGTGGCTTCGCCGACGATGCCGTCGACCAGCAGCCCGCGATGCTGCTGAAACGCCCGGACCGCATGGTCGAGTTCGTCATCGAAGACGTCGACGGCGACGTGACGTCCGGTGCCGAGGTCTGCGTCCGCGCCGTCGAGGTGGCCGAGCGCGGCCAGCGCAATCCGGATCTCGGTGACCGCCGCACTACGGTCGCCACGGCGCATCTGATCGCCGTCACCGCCGTGCGGTCTCGACATGCAGAGCCTCCGGTGAGCCGTGTGAGCAGCCCTGCCGCTTTATTGACAGGCTTGGCGGTATTCTCTCAGACGCTCGCCGATTTAGGGAAAACGCCAGGCGAAGTGCCGCGATCTGTAGCGACCTAGCCGACGCCGGGAACAGCGTCGGAAAGCTCCCGCAGCAGCGCCGCCTTGCCCTTGGCTCCGACGATGCGCTTCACCGGTTCGCCGTCTTTGAACAAGATCAACGTCGGGATCGAAACCACGTCGAAGTTGCGGGCGGTCTCGGGATTGGCGTCGACGTCGAGTTTGGCCACGGTCAGTTGGCCGACGGATTCCTTGGCGATCTCCGCGAGCACAGGTGCGACCATCTTGCACGGACCGCACCAGGTAGCCCAAAAGTCAACCAGCACAGGCGTACTGCTGGCCAAAACATCACTTTTAAACGAAGCGTCAGTGACGTCCACGGGCGCGCCGCCGGACTCGGTCTGTGTCATTGCACGTACTCCAATCAGAGGGTCGCCGCCGCCGGTGCTCCGGCGGGGTGGGTCTGGGTTCGCTCGCCTGGCTCCGCGTGCTCGGCCAGCCAGCGCTCGGCATCGATAGCCGCCGAACAACCGGTACCCGCAGCGGTGATCGCCTGCCGGTAGGTGTGATCGACCAGGTCGCCGGCGGCAAACACGCCGTCGAGCGAGGTGTAGGTCGTGTGGTCGCGGACCAGCACGTAGCCGTCCTCGTCGAGGTCGACTTGGCCGCGGACCAGCCCCGAGCGGGGGTCGTGGCCGATTGCGACGAACACCCCTGTCACCGGCAGGGTGGATTCGTCGCCGGATACGGTGTCGCGCAGCTTGAGGCCGGTCACGGTGTTCTCGCCCTCGACGGAGACCACGGCGCTGTTGGTGAGGAAGGTGATCTTGTCGTTCGCGCGGGCCCGGTCGAGCATGATCTTCGAGGCGCGAAATTCTTCGCGGCGGTGGACCAGGGTGACGCTGCGGGCGAACTTCGTCAGGAAGGTCGCCTCTTCCATGGCCGAGTCGCCACCGCCGATCACGGCGATGTCCTGATCCTTGAAGAAGAAGCCGTCGCAGGTGGCACACGAGCTCACGCCGCGGCCGAGCAACTCCTGCTCACCCGGTATGTGCAGGTAACGTGCCGCGGCACCCATGGCCAAGACCACCGCCCGGGCCTGCAACGTCTCGCCCTCGGATGTGGTGACCGACTTCACCGGGCCGTCCAGCGACACCGATTCGATGTCTTCCATCCGCAGGTCGGCGCCGAAGCGCAGTGCCTGCTCACGCATCTGGTCCATCAGCTCGGGGCCTTGGATTCCTTCGCGGAATCCGGGGAAGTTCTCCACCTCAGTCGTGGTCATCAGCGCGCCGCCAAAGGCGGTCCCTTCGAAGACCACCGGCGCCAGCTGTGCCCGGGCGGCGTAGAGTGCCGCGGTGTAACCGGCGGGTCCGGAGCCGATGACGATCACGTCGTGAACGGTGCTGGTCGAGGAACTCATACCAACCTTTCATCAATACTTGAAGCCGCTGTAATGCACTGGAACGCCAGGGTAGGCGGTGCTGTTCCCGCGAACATTACGGACGGTGGACGATCCTGTCAGCTGACAGGCCGGTGTTTGCCGAACTGCAGGTCGGCGCCACCGCAAGCGCCGCCAGCGTCTCCGGCGCATCGCCGGGCAACACCAATAGAACGGCTGGGTGACCGGTGATGTCCACCGGGCGGGCGCCGAGCACCCGGGTGTTGGCCGGGTAGCCCAGACCAGCCAGGCAGGAGGCGCGTCGGCGCGGGTCGGTCAGCGGCCCGAAATCCGGTTCGCGGTCCAACAGCGCGACGATCTGCTGATCCGACAGCGGAATCGTCTGCGGCGGGCGCGAGACCGTGATGTGTTCGATCGTGGTGGGCCTGCTCGGCATCGGCGCCGGCGGCGTGATCAGCGCGCTGACGCCCAGCCACGCCGCTGCGGCTGCCGCGGCCAGACCGGCCGCCGCGAACGCCAACCGCGTCGGGCGCGGGAATCGCCCACGTCGTACCGAATGCGCGACGCCGGTGGGTTCGCTGCGCAGACCGGCGGCGATGCGGTCGATCGTCGCGGGAGCAACCGGCGGCGCCGATGATGGATCGGAGCCCAGTGCGGCGACGTCGCGACGGACCCGGTTCAACGCCTCCATCGTCTGCTGTGCGTCGGGATCGGTGCGGATGCGCTGCCGCAGCCGCGCCGCAGTCTCGTCGTCGAGCAGTCCTGCCTGCAGGTCAGCCAGGGAGTCGACGGTCGGTGGATCATCACGCCCGGCGTCATTCATCTCCGCCAGTGTCCGGCATCGGGCGTGAGGCCGGCTAGCCGGCGGGGCGATGCGGGCCGTCGGCTCTGCAGGTAGCCCAGGATGGCGGCCAGCCGGACCCGGGCCCGCGCGCAGCGGCTCTTGACGGTGCCCTCCGCCACACCGAGCAGCCGGGCGGTGTCGGCGACCGAATAGCCGTGCATGTCGACGGCTACCACCGCGGCCCGCTGCTCGACGGGCAACCGCATCAGCGCCCGCTGCACCGCGATCGCCGTCTCGACCTGCGCGGTCCGGTCCGGCACCGGGTAGACATCGTCGAGCACGGTAGTCAGGTGAGTCTTGTTTCGGCGCAACCGATCCAAGCAGGCATTGACGACGATGCGGTGCAGCCAGCTGCTGACCGCGGCGTCGTGGCGGAATGCGCCGGCAGCGCGGTGCGCTGACGCCATCGCCTCCTGCAGCGCGTCCTCGGCGTCCTCCGTGCAGCGGCTGGTCAGGCGGGCGACCCGGTGCAGTTGCCGGTGGTGACGGTGGAAGAGTTCGGCGAAGGCAAAGCGGTCACCGGCGACGTGTGCCGCCAGCAGTTCGGCATCGCTGCGTTGCTCAGGCGATTCCTGGCGAATCCGTTGCGCGAAGCCCACTCACCGGACAGTAACCAATCGGCCGAAACCCGGCACTTCACTCGGGCGGGCCTGTCAGGACTTGGCTTGCACGGTGACCTCGGAGAGGCTGGTGCGGCTTTGTCCGTTCGTCGTTCCGAGCGTCGGAATCCACACCAGCACGTAGCTGGTGGGCGAGGACGCGTTCACCGGAATTGTGTTGTGCCCCGGGTGCATTGCGGTCGGCTGGCTCAGCACGGCGGTGTCTTCGAGCTTGCCCGGAGTCGCCGTCGCCGACGAGCGGATCTGGATCTTCGTCCCGCTGCTGGGCAGGTCGACGTTGACGGCCCCGACCACGGTGGACTGCGGCAGATGCAGCATCAG
Source organism: uncultured Actinomycetota bacterium (assembly GCA_963737375.1). Lineage (GTDB taxonomy): Bacteria > Actinomycetota > Actinomycetes > Mycobacteriales > Mycobacteriaceae > Mycobacterium. The sequence continues at coordinate 51,989 of CAVTSP010000025.1, read as the reverse complement.
GCCGACCCCACTCTTGAAGCCGGGGAACGGCACCGGGTCGTGGTAGACGTCGGTCTCCCACGCGGTGCCCGGGCTGCCGTCGATCGCGAGCGCGGCCGAGGCGGGGTTGTCGGCTTCACCGCCGGGGGAGTACACCGTGGCGCCCACCGGTTTGACGAGGCTGCCCGCAGCGGCACCCTCGCCGGAGCTCGAACTCGACGACGGGCCGTTGAGGCCGAGCTGGTCCTTGTCGAGGCCACCGACGTCGCTGAACATCCGGCTCAGTACCGAAGCCAAGACCAGCAGCGCCACCAGGATGACCGCGGCTCCGGCGCTGACCCCGATCGATGATGGCCCGGCGCCGGCGGAGGCGGGCCTGCGCCTCGTCGTTGACAGGGGCTCTTTCACGGTTCGGCCGTGCCGGCTCCGGTGGGGGCGTGTTCTCGTTGATCGGCGCGAGCAACTCGGTGCGGTCCGCGACCACGGTGGCCTGCTGGAGCAGGTTCAAAAGAGTTGCAGCACTGCGTATTCCGCCATCCAATTGGATCGAGTGGGTGGCCGCCGCGGCGATCTGGAAGGGGATGTCGCCATCGATCGAACTGGGGTCGAGCGCTTGGCCGGACGAATCGCGCGGCGCCGGCGCCAGCCCGCTCGGCTCGCCGGACTCGGGAAGCGGCCACTTGTTGACCAACAGCGCATACAGCGCCGCGCCGATGCCGCGGATGTCGTCTTCGGGGCTGATGTCCGGCATGGTCGCCGGGAATGCCAGCACGACGTCGCCCTCGATGCTGACCCGCACCCGGCCCGGGTGGTCGATCGACAGCGCGACGCCGGCGTGGTGGGCGGCTTCGGCGGCCGCGGCCAGGGTTTGCATCGCGCGCGACGCGCCGGCGGCCGACGGCGAGGTGTCAGCCACTTCCTGCAACGAACCACCGCGGACCCATTCGGTGACGACCAGGCCGCCGGTGCCGGTGTGCACCACGTCGAGAATGCGGGCGATCCCGAGCTTGTCGATGCGGCTCAGCTTCATGGTGCGGGCCAGGATCTCGCGGATCTGCTCGTCGGGCAGACTCCCGTCGGGATCGACGAAGGTCAACGCCACCTGCCGATTCAGCGCCGTGTCCAATGCCTGCCAGAACTGCAGATGAGGTGCACCGCCGTGGAAGACCAGCAGCCGGTAGCGACCGCGGGCGATGCTGGCGCCGGGGACCAGATGCTGTTCGTCCGATTGCGCCGACGACCCGGACTCCGCCGGGCTCGGCGTATCGAACTCGATGGGACCGTCGGCGGCGAAAGCGGTGGCCTCGAGGTCGGAGTCGGACGATCCGCCGTTGGTGGACGTCGAGGGTTCGGGCACGGCGACCGTGTCAACCTGGAGATCGGCGGGCACATCGGGATGGAAGTCGTCTGCCGGACCATGAGACCCGGCCGGGCCACCAGATCCGGCGGGCGACGAGGGTGCGGAGACAGCTTTGGTCGAGGTGCTGTCCGGTGAGCCGTCCGTCATCGCCGCTTCCCTCCCTGTCCCCTCCCCGGTTGGTTGTTCCGGACGCCCTCGCCGAATGGGTTCTCGTGCCGGATGGTCCGTCCGAGCGGACGGATTGTTGTGCTCAGGGTACGTGACGATGCCGGAGCGCAACAGTTGATCTCCGCCGCCGAATGCAGGGGCGGTGATGTTTGCTGACCTGCCAGAAGGGGGCGCGACGGCAGCGGGAGGAGGTGCGGGAGCGGAGGGCTTCCCGCGAGCCGGGGCCAGGCCGATCCAGCGGCGCAGCACGGCCAGCGCCGCGACCGCCTCGGGCACCTGCGCGCGGACCATCACCACGGCCACGATCGGCACCATGATCACCGCGAGCACGACCAGTCGCAGCAGCGAGCCGGCGCCGCCGCCGTAGGCGGTGAGCCGCTGCATGCCGGTCAGCACGTCGACCAGATAGGCCACCAAACCGGCGAGCAGCGACGCGGTGGCCGTGACCAGAATCGTGCGCACCTCGGCTACCGCGAGCAGGTGACCCCCGTTGGGCCGCAAAGCGTTACGCAGCAGGACGTAGCCGGCGACCGCGCCGGCCACAAAGCCCAGACCATTGGCCAACCCGAGGTAGCCCGCGACGAGGTCGGGGTTGTCGGTCATATACGGCGCAGCCAGCGAGGCGGCGATCTTGACGATCGTGATGACGACGATGATCGCGATCGGGATCCACGGCTGCTGCCGGGCATAGAAGACCCGCAACTGCAGTAACACCACGGAGTAGGGGAGCAGCGTGAACGCCGACATCGCGATCGCCGCGCCCAGATGGCCGGCGTCGATGTCGCCGAAATGGCCGTAGGCGAACAGCGCGCTACCCATCGCAGAGCCACCGACGGTCATAAACGCCACCGTCGGGATCAGCGTGACCATGGTCAACCGGGTAGCCAGCGACAGGTCGGCGAGCACGCCTGCGGCGTCGTCGGCGGCGGCGTTGCGGCTCAACCGTGGCATCACCACCGTCAGCACGGTCACGCCGATCATGCCGTAGGGCAGCATCAGCACCAGCCAGGTGTAGTTGTAGATGGCCGGGCCGGAAGCGGCTGAGGTGCTGGCGATCTGGTTGGTGACGATCAGGCCGATCTGGCTGATCAGCACGTAGCAGACCATCGCGGCGGCCATCGTGCCGAAGCGCTTGAGCCGGTCGTCGATTCCCCAGAGTGGGCGAAGGCTGATCTTGTTGCGCCGGACGGCGACCACCAGCACCGCCGTCTGCGCGAACACGCCCAGGGTGGTGCCGATGCCGAGCACCAGCAGCTTGGCGTTACCCATCTCGACCGGATCCACCGACAGCTGTCCCGGCGCCGCCAGGTAAGCCCCCAGGGTGGCGATCGCGACGACGTTGTTGAGTACCGGCGCCCAGGCCGGCGGCCCGAATACGTTGCGGGTGTTGAGAATTGCCATGAACACCGAGGAGAGGCCGTAGAAGATCACCTGGGGAAGGAGTAGGTAGGCGAACGCGACGGTCAGCGGGGCGTTCACCTGCGGGGTGCGGCCCAGCATCAGCTGCACCAGCAGGGGCGCGGCCGCGACCGACAGCAGCGTCGCGCCCAGCAGCACGGTGGTGGCCAGCGTCACCAGGCGGCGCACGAAGGCCGCGCCGCCGTCGGCATCGTCGCGCTCCGCGCGGGCGAGCACCGGCACGAAGATCGCGGTGAACGTCGCTTCCAGCACCAGCGCGGCGACCAGGTTCGGCAGCTGGTTGGCCACCGTGAACGCGCTGGACAGCGCGGCTCCCAGGATCGCAGCGAGCAGCACGATCCGGGCGAAGCCGGTGACGCGGCTGACCAGGGTTGCCAGCGCCATGCCCCACGACCGGGACACCAGCGCGGCGTCGGAGAGCTCCGGGCGGGGCTGCGGCGAGGCGCCCTGCGCCGGCACATGGCCGGTCGGCGGCAGCGGCCCGGTCGGCGGCCCAGGACTGCGCTGGACGCCTCGCGGCGGCATGGCGCGGCTCATGCGTTCTGCTCGCCGTCCGGCGGGTCCGGACGATCGAGGTCGGCGGGGTCGGGCTGTCCGCGGAAGCGGTGCCACAGCCGTCGTCCCGCCAGCGCCACCAGCACGGCGGCCGCGCTCATCGTGATCGCGAACAGCACCTTGCCGTAGGCGTTGGAGTGCACCGAGAGCCGTACCGGCTCACCCAGCGGCACACCGTCGGGCGTGTGCAAGGCGGCATCGATCGCGACGCGCTGGGTGAAGTTGACCTCGATCGGCACCCGCATCGGCAGGTATCCCGGCGGTAGCTCGATCTCGCCTGGGTCGGTCACGGTCATCCCGGGCGGCACGTCGAGGTGCAGCCGCACCCGGATCGGCACCGCCAGCCCGTTGTGCAGGACCAGCGGCAGCGGACTGTGCTCGGTGGCCAGCGTGTACCCCCCGGTCGGGGTGACGATGGTGACGGCACCGAACTGGTCGTCGAGCGCGTGAGCGAGTACGTCCAGACGTTGCTGGGCCAGCCCGTTGCGGGTGTCGGGCCGGTCGGCCTGGCTGACCGCGCGCAGCATGTCTTCGCGCAGCGGCGCGGTGTAGCTGACACCGTTCAGCCCGCTGCGCGGATCGGCGGCCAAGGCCGAGGTCAGGCCCGCCAGCCGGCCCATTTCCGCGGTGATCTTGACGATCACGGCGTCGCTGAACCGGCCGCGTCCACCGGTGGCTCCATCGGCCGGCTGCTCAGTCCCGTTGACCGGTGGTACGGCCGACGCCTCCCCGATCAGCGCGGGCAGCGGTCGCGGCACCGCCAGGCCGGACCGGATCGCGGTCGCCAGCGTGGTCATGATCGCGCTCGCATCCTCGGGCCGCAGATTCCAATTGGTCGGCGGCAGGAAAATCTGGGTTCGCGGGTTGACCTTCGGCTGCAGCGCGCGCCACAGCATCGAGCCCAGCGCATCTTGACGACGAGCGACGTCAGAGTCGTGCCGAAGCCGAACCAGCAAGGCGGGGTTGAGGTAGCTCGGTGCGACGGGATCGGCGCCGGCCGCCGCGAATGCGGCGCCGACAGCGGGGTCGAACGGCGCCATCACCACTTGCGGCGACAGCCGCCGCGGGGCGGTATCCGGGGTGGTCGGCAGCGGGGCATTGGAGTCACCGACGGAGTCCGCGGGCGCGACCACCACCGTGTTGCCGATGGCGCTCAGCAGGTCGACGCCGCGGCGGGTCAGTGCGCCGTCGGGGATCAGGGTGGCGCCGCGGACCGCGACGACGCCGAGGATCTGGTCGACGATGTCGCCGGCGGCGCTGGTCGCGGTCGCGCTGAGGCCGGGTTCCCCGATCCGTTGGACGGCGTCCAGATCGGCTTGCGCGTAGGGCAACGGCGCGACGCACGTCTGGTGCGCCAGTCCGCGCAGCCGGTTCAACCAGTTGGCCGCCGCGGCCTGCCCGGTCCCGGGGTGCGTCGGGGTACCCGGCTCCTGGGCGGGTCCGGCGGTGGTGTCCGAAACCACATAGCCGGCAGTCATCGCGTTGACGGTCACCAGCAGGTCCGGGTCGACGGCCAGGCACACCGAGCGGCCGACGGCGCCGTCCGGGTCGACGTCATGGCTGGTGGCGAACTCGGCGGCGGACAGCAGCACGTCCAGCCGGCCGCCGCCGGCCAGAGACGTGGCCAGCTCGTCGTCCATCAGCCGCACCGGAATCGTGCCCCCGGGAACACCGGGTGCCAGCCGTGGCCGGTCGGCCAGCGGCCACAGCATCGTGACCGGTACGGGTTTGGAGGTGTCGGGCGCGATCACGGTGTCCAGCCCGCCCGCCGCGCCGCCTGCGGTGTCCAGGGGATCGGGAGGCACGCCGAGGACGGGCAGCAGGAAGCGGGCGTTGTCCAGCCGCGCCGGTGCGCCATAGTCGGGTGTGCCGTTGACGTTGACCAGCAGCGGGTAGACGCCGGGCGCGGTGATGTCCAGCGAGTGCGTGGCCACCGACCGCATCGGGGCCGACAACGAGAACTTCACCTTCTGGCCACGCTGGAGCGCCGGCGAGACTGTCGCGAACTCCATCGCGGCCGCGTACTGGTCGGTGTCGCCATCGAGGCTGGTGCGCAGTCCTATCGAGGCGGGCACCGGTGCCGCATGTTCCAGGCGGAGCATCACGTCGTGGACCGGGCGGTCGCCGATGTTGGTCACGGTTCCGGTGACGGTCACCAGCGGCTCGCTGGTGGTAGTGACGACCTGCGGGGTCACCTGGTCGATACGGACCTGGACGAACGGCGTGGCACCGGGCTCACCCGCGGCCGCGGTCGGAAGCACGCCGACGCTCAGGCCGGCCAGGATGCCGACGACCGCCAGCAGACGCGACAGGACGCCCCGCCGGAGTCGCGGTGCCGTCGAACCGCGGTTGATCCCCGCCAGCGGGTGTTGCCCCCACCTCGAATTGCTCTGCATCGTTGTCGGCGACCCAGCCCCTCAGGGCCTCGGTCCGCTGCCGTTCTTCCGGCCTCGGACGGGCTCGTCGGCCCGGCGGATGCGGGTGCGCGAGTGGGTCTGCGGCCGTCGCCGCGGTGTGCTGGGCGGTAGCGGCGGAAGCGCGGCCGGGCCGTCGCTCTGCAGCTTGTCGATCAGCTCATCGGCCACTTCGGCGAGCTTGCGTTCGTCGGCGTAGGCCAGCCGGGAGGGCAGCTCGGGGATCGGCACCCACGCCACCTCGGCGACCTCGACGTCCTCGTCGCACAGCTCGCCGCCCGAGAAACGCATCAGATAGTGATGGACGGTCTTGTGTACGCGCCGGCCGTCGGTGACGAACCAGTAGTCGATGCGGCCCAGTGCCGCCAGCACGCTGCCTTGAATCCCGGTCTCCTCGGCTACTTCCCGGATCGCGGTCTCCTCAGCTGTCTCGCCGAGTTCGATGTGGCCCTTGGGCAACGACCACAGCATGCGGCCGCGCCGGTCCACCCGGCCGATCAGCGCGGCGACCTGCTCGTCACGTGGGCGATCGATGTTGTCGATGACCAATCCGCCGGCCGACGTCTCGTGGACGGTACGCAGTCGTTCGGGTCCGCGGCGCCCTGGGCGGCGCTGCCCGGACTTTGCGGTGTCAGAAGGCGTGGCGGCGGCCGTCGGCTCGTTGCTGGATTTGGCTTCGCCTGACCCTGCCGAGCGCCGACCGCGGCGCCTCCCCCGGCGCCGACGCGGTTGCGGATTTTCGCCGTCGGACACCCAAGCGATAGTAGCTGGCGTGCTCAGACGCTCTGGGCGCACTCGCCGGTCGTGACTCGTCCGAGACACGATTAGGCTTTCCGCGTGTCCGAAGCCTCTGACGACGCGGAGCTGTTGGCCGCTGCCGCGGTCGCGCTGAACAGCCATGCCGACGTCCTGCGCGGGCTCGGCGCGCTGTTCGCCGACGCCGGGCACGAGCTGTATCTGGTCGGCGGTTCGGTGCGCGACGCCGTGCTGCAGCGGCTGAGCACCGATCTGGACTTCGCCACCGATGCACGCCCCGATCAGCTGCAGAAGTTGCTGCGGCCGTGGGCCGACGCGCTGTGGGACACCGGCATCGAATTCGGCACCATCGGCGCGGAGAAGAGTGGTCAGCGCCTGGAAATCACCACGTTTCGGGCCGACCGTTACGACGGGGTGTCGCGCAACCCGGAGGTCCGCTTCGGCGACTCCCTCGACGACGATCTGATCCGGCGCGATTTCACCGTGAACGCGATGGCGGTGCGCGTCACCGCGGCCGGCGCGGCCGAATTCGTTGATCCCCTTCATGGTCTGGCCGCATTGCGGGCCGGCGTACTTGACACCCCGGCGCAGCCGTCGGTGTCGTTCGGCGACGACCCGCTGCGGATGCTGCGCGCCGCCCGGTTCGTCTCGCAACTCGGATTCAGCGTGGCGCCGCGGGTGCTGGAAGCGATCCTCGACATGGCCCCGCAGCTCGGGCGGATCACCGTCGAGCGGGTCGCGGCCGAACTGGACAAGCTGTTGCTCGGCGCCGACCCGGTCGCCGGCATCGACCTGATGGTGCAAACCGGGATGGGCGACGTGGTGCTGCCCGACGTCGGCGGCATGCGGATGGCCATCGACGAACACCACCAGCACAAGGACGTCTACGAGCATTCGCTGACCGTGCTGCGGCAGGCCATCGCGCTGGAAGACGATGGACCGGATCTGGTTCTGCGCTGGGCGGCGCTGCTGCATGACATCGGTAAGCCCGAGACGCGCAAGCACGAATCCGACGGCGGGGTCAGCTTCCACCACCACGAGGTCGTCGGCGCCAAGATGACCCGAAAACGGTTGCGCGCCTTGAAGTATTCAAAGCAGATCATCGATGACGTCTCGCAGTTGGTGTACCTGCATCTGCGGTTCCACGGCTACGGCGGAGGCAGGTGGACCGACTCGGCGGTGCGCCGCTACGTCACCGACGCGGGTCCGCTGCTGCCACGGCTGCACAAGCTGGTGCGTGCCGACTGCACGACCCGCAACAAGCGACGCGCGGCCCGGCTGCAGGCCAACTACGACGACCTGGAGGCGCGGATCGCCGAATTGGCGGCCAAGGAAGACCTGCAACGGGTGCGCCCGGATCTCGACGGCAACGAAATCATGCAGCTGCTCGGCATCCCGGCGGGCCCGCAGGTGGGGGAGGCTTGGCGGCACCTCAAGGAGTTGCGGTTGGACCGCGGCCCGTTGACGCACGAGGAGGCGACGGCCGAGCTGAAGACGTGGTGGGAAACGCGCGGGAACTCCTAGCCGCGACGCTGCGTCCCAATAGATATGGAGTACTGCCTGAGCGCCGGTGACGGCGCAGCGGCCATGTGGGACCGCGGCCTGGATCTCGACCTCGACGGGGACGGCCGGCTCGACGGGGTCGGCCTGGATCTCGACGGGGACGGCCTGGCCGACGACGCGATGGCCGACCTGGACGGCGACGGCATCGCCGAGCACGCGGTCCTCGATGTCGGCGGCACCGGCGAACGGTATTTCACCGACGACGGAACCGGGACCTGGGCGGTCGCCGCCGAACGGCCGCCGCGGCCGCCGACTGGCCTGCGCTGGTTCGGCCTTGACGGCGTCGAGCACACCGGCAGGCCGCTCACCGACTTCGGCACCGACGATGTCCGGCTCGGTGACAGCGACGGCAACGGACTGGCCGACCGCGCGATCACCTCCGGCGAAGGCGGCGTGACCGGCTACGTCGACACCGACGGCGACGGCCGGTGGGACGTCAAGATCACCGACACCGACGGTGACGGCGCCGCCGATGCGGCGAGCCTCTTGGCGCCCAAAACGTAGATCCCTGCCCGCCGCGGCTGCCCGGTACTGTCACGGCCCATGACCTCCGATTTGTCGCGCCCGGATTCGGTAAGCGCTGCTCTGACCGAGATCCTGCGCGACGACCTCAACATTGACGTCAGCCGGGTGACCCCGGAGTCGCGGCTGGTCGACGACGTCGGCCTGGACTCGGTGGCGTTCGCCGTGGGCATGGTCGCGATCGAAGACAAGCTCGGTGTCGTGGTGAACGAGCAGGAACTGCTGGGCTGCGACACCGTCGGCGACCTCGAGAACGTGATCCGGGTAAAGGTCCCGGTCGGTCGGTGAGCGTGCTGGCCACCGCCCTGTCCGGGGCGATGCGCACCTCAGCTCACGACCTGGTGGTCTTCGACAAGACGGCCGACGCCTGGACGCGCCGGCCCTGGTCGCAGGTCCATGCCCGCGCCGAAGGTATCGCGACGCGGATCCTCGACCAGCCACAGTCCGGCGCCGTCGGTCTGGTCGGCGAGCCGACCGCTGACTTCGTCGCGGCCGTCCACGCCACCTGGCTGGCCGGCCGGAGCCTGTCGATCCTGCCCAGTCCGGTCCGGGGCGCCGACCCGCAGCAGTGGGCGCAGGCGACGCTGACCCGGTTCGCCGGGCTGGGCGTGCGGACGGTCTTCAGCCACGGCGACGAGCTCGCCCCGCTGAGCGGCCAGGATGCGGCGCCGACGGTGCTTGATCTGACGACCGTCGCGCACGAGCTGTCGACCAGCTTCACGCCGGTCGAGCCGGCCGCCGGCACGCCGGCGATCCTGCAGGGCACCGCGGGCTCCACCGGAACGCCCCGCACCGCGCAGCTGTCCGCCGAGGCGGTGCTGAACAACGTCAACGCGCTGCTGACGTGCATCGGTGTCGACCCGGCCGTTGACGGCGGTTGCACCTGGCTGCCGCTCTACCACGACATGGGGCTGACGTTTCTGCTGAGCGGCGCCCTGGGGGGGACGCCGGTTTGGCTGGCCCCCACCTCGGCGTTCACCGCGTCGCCGTTCCGGTGGCTGCGCTGGCTCAGCGAAAGCGGGGCCTCGCTGACCGCTGCGCCGAACATGGCCTACAGCATGATCGGCAAGTACGCCCGGCTGGTGTCCGATGTCGACCTCGGGCGGGTGCGGTTCACCATCAACGGCGGTGAGCCCGTCGACTGCGCCGGAATGGAGCGGTTCGCCAATGCGTTGCGCCCCTTCGGTTTCGACGCCGGCGCGCTGGCGCCGTCTTACGGGCTGGCCGAATCCACCTGCGCCGTGACGATCCCCGCGCCGGGCAGGGGACTGGTTTACGACGAGATACCCTCGGGCACAGCCGATTCCGAACCGCAGCGGCATGCGATGCTGGGCGACGCCATTCCCGGCATGGAGATCCGGGTCAACCCGGCATCTGCGCATTCGGCCGCGGTGCCGGGCCGCGATGTCGGCGAGATCGAGATCCGCGGCACCTCGATGATGTCCGGTTATCTCGGCGACGCCCCGTTAGAGACTGGCTCCTGGTTCCCGACCGGCGATCTGGGCTACCTGACCGACGACGGACTGGTGGTCTGCGGTCGGTCCAAGGAGATCATCACCGTCGCCGGCCGCAACGTCTTTCCCGCCGAGATCGAGCGGGTCGCCGCCGAGATCCGCGGTGTCCGTGAGGGTGCGGTGGTGGCCGTCGGCACCGGCGACGACGCGACCCGCCCCGGTCTGGTGATCACCGCCGAGTTCCGCGGCCCCGACGAAGCCGGTGCCCGCAGTGAGCTGGTCGCCAAGGTGGCGTCCGAGTGCGGCATCGTGCCGGCCAACGTGGTGTTCGTCCGGCCGGGTTCGCTGCCGCGCACCTCGTCGGGCAAGTTGCGGCGACTGGAAGTCAAACGCAACCTGGCGGCGGTGACCACATGAGCGATGACCTGAGTATCGACGAGTACCGGGCGCTGCTCGTCGACGTCTTCAACGACGACGTCACCAAGTGGACCGCCGAAGCCGAAGCCAGCGAACGATTTCCACGCAAGCTGATCGAGCACCTGGGTGAGCGTGGGGTGTTCGCGCAGAAGTGGAGCAACGGCCAGCACCCCGACGTGCCCAAGCTCGTCGCGTTGGCGTTCGCACTGGGGAGGCTGGGCTCGGCGGGTATCGGCGTCGGTGTCAGCCTGCATGACTCTGCCGTCGCCATCCTGCGCCGCTTCGCCCGCTCGGACTACCTCAAGGACATCTGCGAACAGGCGATCCGCGGCGAGGCGGTGCTGTGCATCGGCGCATCCGAGGAGTCGGGCGGCTCTGACCTGCAGATCGTCGAGACCGAAGTCCGTTCTGCGCGAGGCGGATTCGAAGTTCGAGGGATCAAGAAGTACGTGTCGCTCTCACCGGTGGCCGACTACATCATGGTGGTCGCCCGCGGTGTGGATGACGACAACACCAGCCGGCACGGCAACGTGCTGGTGATCGTCGTGCCGACCGCGCAGACCGAGATCCAGGTTCCCCACCGCAAAGTCGGCGCTGCGCCGCTGGACACCGCCGCGGTACACATCGACACCTGGGTGCCCGCGGACGCGTTGATCGCCCGCCCAGGAACGGGTTTGGCGGCGATCTCCTGGGGGCTGGCGCATGAGCGGATGTCGATCGCCGGTCAGGTCGCCGGGGGCTGCCAGCGGGTGCTCGGCATCACGCATGCCAGGATGGTCGAGCGCAGGCAGTTCGGCTCGACACTGTTCGAACATCAGGCGCTGCGGTTACGGCTGGCCGACCTGCAGGCCCGTGTCGATCTACTTCGCCACGGGCTCAACGGAATCGCCGCCGAGGGCCGACTCGACCTACGGGCCGCCGCGGCCGTGAAGGTCACCGCCGCGCGGCTCGGCGAAGAGGTGCTGTCGGAATGCATGCACATCTTCGGCGGGTCCGGCTATCTGGTCGACGAGACGCCGTTAGGCCGGTGGTGGCGAGACATGAAGCTGGCCAGGGTCGGCGGCGGCACCGACGAGGTGCTGTGGGAATTGGTCGCTGCGGCAATGAAACCCGACTACGACGGCTACCACGAGCTCTCGGACGACTAGCCTCATTTTTCATCGATGATGTCGGTCGAACTCGGCGATGGGATGCTTCGTGATCGGGGTTCTTGTGGTTCAGGGCGTGCTGGGGTTGCCCCGTGTCGCCGGGTTGGCGGGCTTTCCCAGGGCCAGTGGGTCTTTCGTGCTCGGTCGGTCAGATGGGCTGTCGGTCAACCGAAGGCGGTGCGGATGCGTTGCCATGCGGTAGCGATGACTGCGGCCCACCGCCAGGTGGCGTCGATGCGTAATCTGGTTTGGCGGGCGCCGCGGGTGATGCGGGCGGCGACGTGCAGGACTCGGTAGCGGAAGGTGGTGATCTCGACGCGGGCCAGGCCGGGGTGTCCGGTGAATCCGAGGAGTCGGCACCAGGTGACCAGATCGGTTGCCGCCAGCACGATCTCCAGCCAGGCCGCGTTGGCGTCGAACGCGTGACACGGCAGGTTGCGCAGGCCGGTGGCTTTGAGTTCGCGGATGCGGTCCTCGATGCGGGCGTGCTGGCGGTGCCGTAGTTCCAGACCTGCCACCTGCCGGCGACAACACCGGGCGGTGTGTCGGTGATGAACGCGGTGACCCGCATCCCGTCGGCGTCGGTGAACCGCAACTGCGCACCCGGATGGGGCCTCTCCTTGCGCAGGATCAGCCGGTTCGGGCCGGCCACGAGGACAGGTTGACCAGGTCGGTGGCCTCGGCGACCCAGGCGCCGTCGCGGATGCCGCCGTCAGTGTCGATCGCCGGGTACCAGCACTGCCCGAGGTTGAGGGTGTCGACGGCGTCCTGTACCCGCCAATCGACGGGGTATCCGAAGGAGAAACCCACCCCGGCGGTGCGGCAGGCTGTGGCGAAGTCGTGGGTGGCTCCGGCGGTGTCGCAGCGCACCAGCACTGTCGGCTTATCGGGGTCGTCGCGATGGTCGGGCCGCCACGCAGGCGGTAGGGAGGCCAGCGCCTGTTCCAGGACGGTGATGTGGTCGGCGGCGGTGTTGGAGCCAGCGCGCCCGGTGCGCAGCAGCCCCGCCAGGCCTCGCCGCCGCCGATCTCGGGGCGGTCCAGAAACGCCAGCAGCGGGTGGTGACCGTAGGTCTTCTTCCAGGTCGCGCCGCCAATTCCTTGTTATCGGAGTGGTCGGCGACCAAGGTGGCGTCGATGTCGATGTGCAGCCACCCATCGCTCACGGGGCGGCTCCGGCACTCCAGGCCGCCGCTCGTGCCGCGCTCGGCCGCACGCACCCCGGGTAGGTGCGCGACATCGATCCGTTCATCGACCAGCCGCCACATCGTCGTCGTCGAGGCCTTCGCACCCAGGACATGCTCACGTCGCCGCACAGCTGTCCGACACCGTCGATGCAGTCCGCCCCGTCGGCCACCGCGACAGCCAGATCGGCGAAGACATCCCCGGGTGCGTACACCCACGGGCCGCGGTAGGTGTCGGCCAACGCGGCGGTGACCTGCGCTGATAACCCCGTCCGGTCAGCGAGCTCGCGCACCATGGCCATCCCGGCGTGCGACACGACGCCATGGCCATCAGCCGACACTTTCACCCGCGACCCGACCGCGATATTCTTCACCTGCGAAGTGCCTTCCCGTCAGGATCTTTGAACCGTAGAGAAGTCCAATTATCCCTTGCAGGACAGGCACTTTCGCGTATCTACACCCCAAAACTCACAACGTTTGACGAAAAATCCGGGCTATGCCGTGAGTCGCTAATAACGTTGGAGCTGTTCGACCGGGCTGTGCGACCGGCCCGCGGTGGTCGACCTAGTTGTTTGTTGGTGGTGGTTGGGGTTGGAAGGGTTGGTACCACCACCAGTCGGCGCGCTCGCCGGTGGGCCCTGGGTAGGGCGGGACGGCGGGCGGGGGATGGTTCGGGGGACGTGCCAGCGATCCTGCGCTGAGTTCTCGGCCGGTGCTGTCGGTGACGGTGAGCGCGTCGGCGGGTCCGGTGATGGTGATGCCGCCGCGGTGGTGCAGCCGGTGGTGGTACGGGCATACCAGCACCAGGTTGAACATTTCGGTCAGACCGCCGTCTTCCCAGTGCCGGATGTGGTGTGCGTGCAATCCTCGGGTGGCCCCGCAGCCGGGAACCGCGCACATGCGATGGCGGTGCTCGAGGGCGCGGCGCAGCCGCCGGTTGATCAGCCGGGTCGCGCGGCCGGCGCCGATGACCTCGCCGTCGCGTTCGAACCAGACTTCGCAGGTGGCGTCACAGGTCAGGTATCGGCGTTCGGCGTCGGGGAGTAGTGGGCCCAGATGCAGCGCGGCGGCGCGCTGCGCCACATCGACGTGCACCACCACGGTGGTGTGCTGCCCGTGTGGCCGGCGGGTCGCCTCGGCGTCCCAGCCCGCCTGGATCAGGCGCATGAACGCCTCGACGGCGCTAGGCAACGGAGGCCGATGATCTGGGGCGCCCGCGCCACTGCCGTGATCGTGGTTCCACTCGGCGAACAGCGCATCACGATGAGACGCCAGGGCGGCGTCGAACGTCGCCGCGTCCTCGTGGGCAAGGGTGATCCGCCAACAGCTGCCCTGCTCGCCGGGTCTTGGTGATCGAGGGCTGGGGCTCGGGCCGCGGATCGGGTTCGGGTCGCGGTTCGAGCTTGACCGCGGTGCGCAGCTGGTTGACCGTCGCGACAGGCGGCGAGCTGCGCGTAGTGCTCATCGGAACCCTCGCCGGCCCGTGCGGCGATGACGCCGACCTGATCCAGCGACAGTCGGCCCTCCCGCATGCCTGCCGCGCAGCGGGGAAACTCCGCCAGCCGGCTCGCCACGGTGGTGACCGTGTGGGCATTTCCCGATGACCAACCCAGCTTCCAGGCCACCAACGCCGCCACCGACCGGGCACCCGTAGCCCCGCAGAGCTCGTCGCGATCCAGCTCGGCGACGATCTCCACGATGCGCCCATCAATGGCATTGCGCTGCCCGGCCAACTCCGCCAACTCCTCGAACAACACCTCAACACGCTCAGCAGGGCTCACCGCCACCGAAGGTGTTGCGGTCAAGGACATGTGGTCATCATTGCAGCCGGGTACGACAAGTTTCGGCCAAGTTCTGGCGCGCCGCTTCGAGATCGACGCCAGCGCGAAGAAGTGCGAGTTGATCAACGCGCTAGCGTCGATCTCTGACTGGTGACTAGCGGGCCTCGGGGACGTCGTCAGGCGTGCGCGGCAGCGCATACAGCGCCATTCGCCGGTTACTCATGTCGTGCTCGCCGAGGAACGTGCAGCCGGCGTATTCACACAGTCGGCGCGCCGAGGTGTTGCGGTGATCAGGGTCGAACATGATTCGGCGGCAGCGGGGTTCGACTTCGAAGACGCTGGCGACAATGCGTGGCAGCAGAAACGGGCCGAGCCCTTTGTTGACGATCGACAGCGCCGCGATGGCCGCGTGCAGCCCGACGTCGTAGGGGTCGGCGGCATAGCGGGTGGCGATGGAATCCTTTGCGGCGCGGTATACCTCGACGTATCCGCCGTCCTCGCCGTTCATGGCGCCGACGAACGGCCGCGAGTAGTCGCCCGCGCACTGGGCCCGCAGGTAGTCCCGCCACCGCGCTACCGGCCAGTCCGACTCCCACGCCTCGACCAGGTGCGGCATATTCATCCACCGCGAGATCAGCTCGGCGTCGGTGTCGGGGTCCACCGGCCGCAGCGCGTAAGGATCGGTCAGCACCGGCGTCGGCGGCGCGGGAGCGGCGCGGACCTCATCGCTGAGCTCGGTCAGCTCCCGCGGCAGGACCACCAATGCGTCGCTCATTGCGCCGCTCCTCCCCATCGCTGCGCTCTGCATCGTCGCCGGCGCGACTCATAACGAACGGTGAGCCTACCGGAGATAAGGTTAGGGTTACCTGCCTCGCCGGGTCGATGCGGCGGAGCCTCTCTTCGCGCTACGCGCTCATCGACCTCCGCCTGAACGATGCGGCGGAGCCTCTCTTCGCGCTACGCGCTCATCGACCTCCGCCTGAACGATGCGGCGGAGCCTCTCTTCGCGCTACGCGCTCATCGACCTCCGCCTGAACGATGCGGCGGAGCCTCTCTTCGCGCTACGCGCTCATCGGCCTCCGCCGGGAGGACCGGCGAAGGCCTGCGCGATCGGCAGCCAGCGCGTCGCGTCGTCGCCGCCTGCGGTGATGTCCAGTTCACGCAGCGGGCGTCGCTGAGTGACCAGAAAGCAGAAATCCTCGGCCGACCCGGTAACCCGTTGTGTGGCAGCCTCTGGTCCCCACGCCCAGAGGCCGCCATCAGGTGCACGAAGCTCGACCCGGAACGGTTCACCCGGCGGCTGCAGCTCGTTGATGACGAACGCGAAATCGCGGGTGCGCACCCCGATGTGGGCGATCGAGCGCAGCCGGGCGGTCGCCGGGCGGGTGACGCCGAGCGCGTCGGCGACGTCGAGGCCGTGCGCCCAGGTCTCCATCAGGCGGGCGGTGGCCATCGACGCACCGCTCATCGGCGGGCCGAACCACGGCAGTTTGCGGCCGTCGTCGACGGTCAGCAGCGCGTCGTGCAACTGCGAGCGGGTGGCCCGCCAGTCGGCGAGCAACTCGGCGGGCGGAACGGCGGCCAACTCGTCGGCCGCGGTGTTGACGAAGCCGATCGGGTCGTCGAGAGCGGACTTGACCACGTCGGCGAAGCCGTCCTCATCGGTGACCGACACCAGCGCACCGCGGTCCGTCCACAGCAGGTGCCCGATCTGATGGGCGATCGTCCACCCGGCGGCCGGCGTCGACGCCGTCCAGCCATCGTCGGGCAGCGCCGCGACCAGATCGTCCAGTTCGTCGCTTTCGGCGCGCAGGTCGTCGACGATCTGCGAAAGGTCGGCCATCTGCGTACCTTAGCGATTCGCTGCGCGCACAACGCTCCGCCGGGCGACGTACTGGATGTTTTCGAAGAGAGGGATTGTGACGTCGGGGTCGTCGAGCACGCGGCTGATCTAGGAGCGGTAGTGCCGATTTGTTCCGCGCACATCGGGTTGTTACTCGATGAGGTCGTCGGCGGGTGGCCGTAAGCCGTCGTTGGTGAAGGCGGGCAACACTTCGGTGAAGGCGGGCATCAGGTTCGTCGGATCGCCGTCCCAGGGAAGCGCCAGCAGTTGCCCGACGCTGCGTCGGCCACCGAAGCAGCGCAACGCCTCAAAATCCGAGACGCTGAGTGCGACGTGACCCCGCGCAGTGTGCGGATCACCGAGTTGTACGGATCCGATTGTGGCAGTGCTTAATCGGAGCGCCGTCAGGTCGGCTTGCCGGATGAATTGGTCGCCGATCGTCGCCATGAACCCCAGGGCCGCCTTAAACGCCAGATCACCGGCGCGCGAACCCGGCTCCCGCAATGCGCCGCGAATGTCGTGCTCATGCGTCAAGGTGTCGAACACGAGCTGGCACACCCCTGCATCCGATGCAAAAGCGAGGTTCACAGTCACTGAGTCCAGCGACTGCCCCCACAGGTCGAGTAGGTCGTCGATACCGTGGCCGCGTAGCCGCGCGACCTGTGCGTCCGCCCAGGGCCCCGTGCCCTTCTTTTCCAGGTTCAGCGCAACGATGTCCTGGGCAACACCGGCCAGGTGCGCAACCACCTGTCGGACGGTCCAACCGGGACATGCCGGTACTGCCAGATCGGCGATGCCGTCGCGCCCGCGAACCAGCGCGTCGACACGTTCGCAGATCAGACGGTATGCCGCCGCCGCGTCACCGATCGGCACCAGCTGGGGCACTCGGCCGTAAGGCACACGCACAGGTTCGCCCTTCCGCCACTGCCAGAACTCGACTGACGACAGACGCTACACGGATATTAAGAAAATAAGGGAACTATGTGGTAACAATAAGGCCGAGCGCGCCGAGGGCCGGGCGGCAAATTCGCGCCATTGGCCTCGTGATGCGTCGCCGTCGAGCGTGAATGGTCAACGTCGGCCGTGCCCATCAGCGATTCGCCGCGCGCCCGACGACACTGTGTGCGGCCAGCCCCAACAGGTAGACGATGCTGCCGGCCACGACCAGCGGCGGTGAGTGGCCGTCGGCGGGTATGACGGTCGCCGCGACGGTTATCGCGGCGAGGAACGCCACCCAGAACAGTGAGTCCTGGACCGCGAACACGTGTCCGCGCAACGCGTCGTCGACGTCGATCTGGATGGCGGTGTCGGCGCACAGCTTGATCACCTGACCGATCCCGCCGAGCAGGAAGCCACCCGCCACCAGGACCCACAGCTGCAAACCGGCCCCGGCGATCTCGATGACGGCGGCGATCGCCAGCGCGCCGTTGGCCGTGGCGTAGCGGCCCCACCGCCGCACGGCGGGCGGCGTGACCAGATTGGCCAGGAAGGATCCGGCGCCGGCGGCGGCGACGAACAGCAGCGCGCTACCCAGCGGGGAGACCGCGGCCGTGTGCCCGTTGCGCACCAGCAGCAGCACCAGCAGGGAGTTGATGCCGAACACCATCCGATGAGCGGCCAGCCCAGACAGCGTGGCCGCGACGGTGGGGCGGTCCAGCACGGTCCGTACGCCATGCAGCCAACCGGTGACGACGGCATAGACAGCGGACCCGTGGATCGCCCGCCCGGTGTCATCGGGACCCAGCACGTGATCGGAGAAGCGCAGCGATAGCAACAGCGCGATCAGCAATGGGACGATGACCAGGAAGATGACCGACGCGGCGCCGGCGTCTCCGGAGCCGAACAGCGCGCGCGGCACCAGCATGAAGTTGGCACCGAGAAACGCCGCGACCGCACCGACCGCCGACGCGATCGAGTTCATCGTGACGACCTCCGCGCGAGGCACCACGTGGGGCAGCGCGGCCGACATTCCCGACATGACGAATCGGGCCAGTCCGTTGACCACCAACGCGCCGCACAGCACGAATAGATCGCGGGCACCCAGCGCCAGACTGATGCCGACGACGGCCACCGCCACCACCCGGCCCACGTTGGCGGCGATCAACACCAGACGACGGTCCCAACGGTCCATCAGAGCTCCGGCGAACGGGCCGAGCAGCGAATACGGCAGGAACAGCACCGCGAATGCGCCGGCGATAGCCAGCGCGCTCGAGGCGCGCTCGGGGTTGAACAGCAGGGCGCCGGCCAGGCCCGCCTGGAACAGGCCGTCGCCGAACTGGCTTGCCAGCCGCAGTTCCAGCAGCCGCCAAAAGTCGGGCAGCGCGCGCACCGAGCGCCAGACAGCCACCGGCGCACTCGGATGAGTCACTGAACCTGCTTCCCAATCGGGTGGGCGGTGATCGGACCCGGCAGTGATCGGACCGGGCAGCGGGGCGCCTGTTACAACACTACAAATTCTCACCCAGCGTGGTTCTGGTTGACCACAGCCGTCAGGCCCGGATGCCATGATGGACAGGTGGCACCGTCCGAAGACCCAGAGGATTTCATCGCTCCTGCCGCACACCGAGTGCGAGCGGGCACCCTGCTTCTGGCGAATACGGATCTGCTCGAACCGACGTTCCGTCGAAGCGTGATCTACATCGTCGAGCACAACGACGGAGGCACGCTGGGCGTGGTGCTCAACCGGCCCAGCGAGACCGCGGTGTACAACGTGCTGCCGCAGTGGGCCAAGCTGTCGCAGAAGCCGAAGACGATGTTCATCGGCGGACCGGTCAAGCGGGATGCGGCGTTGTGCCTGGCGGTGTTGCGGGTCGGCGCCGTCGCCGACGACGTGCCCGGACTGCGGCATGTGGCGGGCCGGATGGCGATGGTCGACCTCGACGCCGACCCCGAGTTGATCGCCCCGGCGGTGGAGGGTGTCCGTATTTTCGCCGGCTACTCCGGCTGGACGATCGGCCAACTGGAAGGCGAGATCGAGCGTGACGACTGGATTGTGTTGTCGGCGTTGCCTTCTGACGTCCTGGTCGAGCCACGGGTGGACCTGTGGGGCCGGGTACTGCGGCGCCAGCCGCAGCCGCTGTCGATGCTGGCCACCCACCCGATCGACGTCAGCCGCAACTAGGCGGGCGTCGCGGCGGCAGGTTCGTCGTCGAGGGAGTCGCGGGAGAGCCGGCTCGCGATCACCGAGCACACAATCAGCTGGGTCTGATGAAAGATCATCAGCGGCAACATGATCACGCCGACGGTCGCTGCGGGAAAGAACACCAGCGCCATCGGAAGCCCGGATGCCAGACTCTTTTTCGAGCCGCAGAACAGCAGCACGATCCGGTCGCCGCGGTCCAGGCCGATCGTTCGGCCGACGAACCAGGTGAACGCGAGCACCAGTGCCAGCAGCACCGCGTTGACGACCGCGACGATCGCCAGTTGCCACGGGTCGACGTTGGCCCAGATGTGTTCCACCATGCCCATCGAGAACGCGGTGTAGACGACTAACAGGATCGACCCGCGGTCGACGACTTTGGTCAACACCGCGTGCCGAACAACCCAGTCGGCGATCCACGGCCGCATCAGTTGGCCCGCCACGAACGGAAGCAGCAGCTGCAGCAGGACGTCGCGGACCGCGGTGGCGTCCATCCGGGCGCCGCCGCTGGTGTTCATCAGCAGCACGACCAGCAACGGGGTCAGGGCGATCCCGACGATGTTGGACAGTGACGCGCTGACCAGCGCGGCCGACACGTTGCCCCGCGCGATCGAGGTGAACGCGATCGACGACTGCACGGTCGAGGGGACCAGGCACAAGAACAGCAGTCCGTTGTACAGGTCGAGGTTCAGCAGCCAGGGCACCAGGCCGCGGCAGGCCAGCCCGAGCAGCGGAAAGAGCACGAACGTGGTGGCCAGCACCAGCATGTGCAGCTGCCAGCGCTTGGCACCCTGCCACGCCTGCTGCGGGGAGAGCCGGGCACCGTAGAGCCAAAACAGCAGGGCGATAACGACTTTGGCGGCCACCGACATGACGTCGGCGAATGCGCCGCGGGCCGGGAACAGTGCGGCCAATGCGACGGTGGCCGCCATGGCCAGCAGGAAGGAGTCAATCGGCAGCGCCGAGAGTTTTTTCAGCACGGGACGGACCGGTCAGTGGCAGGCCAGCGTGCAGCCCGCG
This sequence comes from uncultured Actinomycetota bacterium, assembly GCA_963737375.1. GTDB lineage: Bacteria > Actinomycetota > Actinomycetes > Mycobacteriales > Mycobacteriaceae > Mycobacterium. The sequence goes on along the minus strand of CAVTSP010000025.1, from coordinate 31,268 downwards.
CAGGCCCCGCCGCAGCTGTCCGCCGCGGTCTCTTGCTGGTGAAGCGCGAATCGCGCGGTCTGGTACGACCCGGCGGCGACCGTCCCGATGGCGCCGACGATGCAGACACAGACGACGGTGAGCGCGGTGGCCGGCGGCGCGGCCAGGGCTACCGCACCTGCGGCGGCCAGCATGGTCGCGGCGGCCAGCTGCGGTGGCGCGACGGACCGCATCACCAGCCCGGCGGTGCTGGTGGCAGCGGGACGGCTCAGCGACCGCAACCCGAGAACGGCCAGGACCCCCGCCGCGCACACGCACAGCAATCCCGCGATGAGCATGGGGACACCATACGAGGCGCCCGACCGCGCTGCGGCGCCCGGTTGTTAGTGCGCCAGCGCCTGGGTCGGCGCGGGTACGGCGGCAGGCGGCGGCGGGGCGACCGCCGGGGCTGGGGCCGGCGGCTGGTTGGACCCGGGCGCTCCGGCCCGGAATCCGTTGATGATGCCGTCGGTGGCCTGCGCTTCGCCGACTCCTGCGCCGGCTTCGGTGGTCACGGCCAGCGACACCAGGTACTTGTCCGGGCCGGACGCAACGATGACGTTGCGCTTCGAGGTGTTGAGCGTCATCTCGTTCTGCCGGTAGGTGCCCTCGATGATCGACGACGCGGAACCGTTGTAGTCGGCCAGTGAGGCGTTGGTGGTGCGCCAGGCGGGCAGCTGCTGGCTGTCGACGTAACCGTGGGAGATGGCCTCATGCGGATCGAAATCCCCGACCAGTCGGTAAACCACGAGCTGGGCGTTCGGGTTGTAAAGGCTGGTGCTGCGCCGGTTGGCGGTCACGACGAACGCGTCCGGGACGTTGGGGTCGGGAACCTGCGTCCAGCCCTGTGGCATCGGCAGGACGAGGTCGAGCGCGCTGAATCCCGGAGCCTTCTGCGGCTCCATCTTGACGCCCTTGCCGTTGAAGAAGTCGCGCATCGTTCCGGCGGCGGCGGGCACCAGCGCCGGCGGGGCGGCGGCCTCCGGCGGAGGAGCCGGAGCGGGTGCGACGGGGGCTGCGACGACCGGGGCCGCGACGGGCGCTGCCTGCGGCGCAAGGCCCGGCATGGCGTTGCCGAGCGCCCCGGGGGCGGCGGCGACCGCTTGCGGCGCGGGGGCGGGAATCGGTGCGGGGACGGGCCGAGGCGGGAATACCGGATCGGCCGACGCGGTGGGGCTGGCGAGGCTCAGCACGCCGGCGGCACCGACGGCCAGACCTGCGACCGTCACTCGCCAGCTACGGGCTGTCTGCTTCATGTGCGTTCGGTCCTTCGGGTCGTTACTGGAGCGCAGAAAGCGACTGTAACCAGGGGTAAGCCGCGGCAACCAGCGCTGGGATCGACCTGCAACAGACCTGGGATAAACCCCATACCGCTCTGCAATCCAACCGAGACCGTCGGTGGTCGGCGGGTCGCTCGACGTCGCCCTTATAACCTGTTGGGCGTGACCGACTCCGACCCCGACGCGCCGCGGTACCGCTACACCGCGGACCTGGCCGGCCGCATCGAACAGACCTGGCAGGACAACTGGACCCGGCTGGGGACCTTCAACGTGCCCAACCCGGTCGGTTCGCTGGCGCCGACGGACGGCTCACCCGTGCCCGACGACAAGATGTTCGTCCAGGACATGTTCCCGTACCCATCCGGCGAGGGGCTACACGTCGGTCACCCGCTCGGCTACATCGCCACCGACGTCTACGCCCGCTATTTCCGGATGCTGGGCCGCAATGTGCTGCACGCGTTGGGTTTCGACGCGTTCGGCCTGCCCGCCGAGCAGTACGCGGTGCAGACCGGCACGCACCCCCGCACCCGCACCGAGGCCAACATCGTCAACTTCCGGCGCCAGCTGGGCCGGCTGGGGTTCGGTCACGACAACCGTCGCAGCTTTTCCACCACCGACGTCGACTTCTACAAGTGGACGCAGTGGATCTTCCTGCAGATCTACAACGCATGGTTCGACACCGCGGCCGGCAAGGCCCGCCCGATCGCCGAGCTGGTCGACGAATTCGATTCCGGGGCACGCCAATTGGACGACGGCCGAGTGTGGTCGACGCTATCGACGGGCGACCGCGCCGACGTGATCGACGGGCTCCGCCTGGTGTATCACTCCGAATCGATGGTCAACTGGTGTCCGGGCCTGGGCACCGTGCTGGCCAACGAAGAGGTCACCGCCGACGGCCGCAGTGAACGCGGCAACTTTCCGGTGTTCCGGAAGCGGCTGCGGCAGTGGATGATGCGGATCACCGCCTACTCCGACCGGCTCCTCGACGACCTCGCCGCGCTGGACTGGCCGGAGAAGGTCAAGACCATGCAGCGCAACTGGATCGGCCGATCCACCGGCGCGGCGGTGTTGTTCTCGGCGGCGGCGGGCGATATCGAGGTGTTCACCACCCGCCCCGACACGCTCTTCGGCGCAACCTATGTGGTGTTGGCGCCGGAGCACGATCTGGTCGATCCCCTGGTCGCGTCGAGCTGGCCGGAAGGGACAGATCCGCGCTGGACCTACGGCGCCGACACCCCCGGGCGGGCCGTCGCCGCCTACCGGCAGGCGATCGCCGCGAAGTCCGACCTGGAGCGTCAGGAGAACAAGACCAAGACCGGTGTCTTCCTGGGCACTTACGCGACCAACCCGGCCAACGGCGAGCAGGTGCCGGTCTTCATTGCCGACTACGTGCTGGCCGGATACGGCACCGGCGCGATCATGGCCGTCCCGGGCCACGATCAGCGCGACTGGGAATTCGCCGGCGAATTCGGCCTGCCGATCGTCGAAGTCATTGCCGGAGGCGATGTTTCGCTAGCGGCCTACACCGGCGACGGCATTCTGGTGAACTCGGACTACCTCAACGGTTTCGAGGTGGCGGCTGCTAAAGAAACCATCACCGTGCGGCTGGAATCTGAGGGCCGCGGCCGGGGGCGCATCGAATACAAGTTGCGCGACTGGCTTTTCGCGCGGCAACGCTACTGGGGCGAGCCATTTCCGATCGTCTACGACAGCGACGGGCGCGCGCACGCGCTGGACAACGCGATGCTGCCGGTCGAACTGCCGGACGTCCCGGACTATTCGCCAGTGCTGTTCGAGCCTGATGACGCGAGCAGCGAGCCGTCGCCGCCGCTGGGCAAGGCGACGGAATGGGTCAGCGTCGAGCTGGATCTCGGCGACGGACTGAAGCCGTACACCCGCGACACCAACGTCATGCCGCAGTGGGCCGGCAGCTCCTGGTACGAGCTGCGCTACACCGACCCGCACAACCCGGATCGCTTCTGCGGCAAGGAGAACGAGGCCTATTGGATGGGGCCCCGGCCGGCCGAGCACGGTCCGGGCGACCCCGGTGGTGTCGACCTCTACGTCGGCGGCGCCGAGCACGCCGTGCTGCACCTGCTGTATTCACGGTTCTGGCACAAGGTGCTCTACGACCTCGGCCACGTCAGCTCCCGCGAGCCTTACCGGCGGCTGATCAACCAGGGCTACATTCAGGCCTTCGCCTACACCGATGCCCGCGGGGCCTACGTGTCGGCCGCCGATGTCATCGAGCGGGATGGCACGTTCTTCTACCCGGGCCCCGACGGGGAGATCGAGGTCTTCCAGGAATTCGGCAAAATCGGTAAGAGCCTGAAGAACTCGATCTCACCGGACGAGATGTGCGACGACTACGGCGCCGACACCCTGCGGGTGTATGAGATGGCGATGGGCCCGATCGAGGCATCCCGGCCCTGGGCGACCAAAGACGTCGTCGGGGCGCATCGGTTCCTGCAGCGAGCATGGCGGCTCGTCGTCGACGAGAACTCCGGTGACGTCCGGGTGACCGACGACGACCTCGACAACGACACGCTCCGGCTGCTGCATCGCACCATCGCCGGGGTCTCCGAAGACTATGCGGCACTGCGCAACAACACCGCGGTGGCGAAGCTGATCGAGTACACGAACCACCTGACCAAGCAGCACCGGGACTCGGTGCCGCGGGCGGCGGCCGAGCCGCTGGTGCTGATGCTGGCACCGCTGGCACCACATCTGGCCGAAGAGCTGTGGGAGCGGCTCGGCCACCCGGATTCGCTTGCGCACGGGCCGTTCCCGGTCGCTGATCCCGCGTATCTGGTCGAGGACACGGTGGAGTATCCCGTGCAGGTCAACGGCAAGGTGCGCGGCCGAATCACGGTGTCGGCGAGCGCGGATGCCGACGCCGTGGAGGCCGCGGCGCTGGCCGACGAGAAGGTGCAGGCATTCCTGGCCGGCGGCACCCCGAAGAAGGTGATCGTCGTTGCCGGGAAGATGGTCAACCTCGTGGTCTGAGGCATCGACCTCGACTGTGCAGGTTGTGTGCGCGAATGTGTCTGAATCTCGGTCATAACGTGCACACTCAGCGCGCGATGGTCAACCTCGTGGTCTGAGGATGACCTCGTTCAGGTGGCCGTCGGCCGGGGTGTTGATCGCCTGGGCGACCGCGGCAGCGACGGTGTCCGCGCGCAGCAACCGGCCGGCGTCGTAGTCACCGCCCTCGAACGACACCAGCTCGCGTTGCATGTCGGTGTCGGTGCGTCCGGGGTACACGGTGGTCACTCGCAATGCGGGCTCACTGAGGCGCAGCGAGTCGGCGAAGGCACGTAGCGCGAACTTACTCGCCGAGTACGACGCCATGTTCTCCGACGCCGTCCGGCCCGACCCGGAGTTGATGAACACCACTTGCCCGTCTGCGCGTCGCAGCGCAGGCAGCAGCGCCAGCGTAACCGCCACTGCGCCAACCACATTCACGTCAAACGTGGTCCGCCACTGCTCGACGGTGGATGCGGCGACACGTCCGGGCAGCGACACCCCGGCGTTGTGCACCAGCACGTTCAGGTCGCCGATGGCGGCGGCAGCAGCCTGAATGGACTCAGCATCCGTGACATCCAACAGAAGGGGTGTGGCGCCGAGTCGCTCCGCGGTGGCCTGCAACGCGGGCGATGAGCGGCCGGCCAGATACAGGGTGTGTGTCGGTGCCAGCGCGTCGGCGATGGCGGCGCCGATCCCGCGGCTGGCACCGGTGATGAGTGCTGTCCGCATGCTTGCCAGCTTAGGGGGTCGCCCTGGCAGCTAAGCGCAGCAAGGGTTTACGCGGACGCATCCCCGTTGGTGGCGGCTGCCGGGCTGGCTACCGGCTCGCTGGCAGCCAGGCGCTCCAGCGCCGCCAGCGCATGGGTCAGCGATTCCTGGTCGGTTCCGCTGAGGTGGCTCAGCAACGTGGCCAGGGCGGTGATCCGGTTGGCCAGCGACTCCCGGTGAACGGCAAGGCCTCGCGGGGTGATGTCGACGAGCACGGCACGCAAATCCGATGGGTCGCGCGAACGCTTCACCAGGCCGACCTTCTCCAGGCGGCGAATCGCCACCGTCGTGGTGGGCGTGCGAACGCGTTCGTGCGCGGCCAGATCGGTCATCCGGATCGGTCCGCGATCGAGCAAGGTGTACAGGATCGACAGCTGCGCCAACGTGAGGTCGCTGGCTTGCGCCGCGCCGGCGCTGGGATCGCCGCGGCGCAGGATCGAGAATAGCTTGGAAAGCGTCCGGTGAAGCCCCTCCGCCAGCTCGGTGAGCTCGGGCACGGTGGCTTCGGTTTCCGCCATAGTTCGCTAGTCTAACCTGTCGGTTGTCCAGTGGCCCGAAATCGGGTTTTGCTGTCACAGGACCTGTGACAAGAAGCGCTGCAGACGCTCGGTTGCTGCGGCCTCGAAGATCTGCGCCGGCGGCCCGGTCTCCACCACCCGACCGTGGTCCATGAACACGACGGTGTCGGATGTCGACCTGGCGAAGGCCATTTCATGGGTGACCACCAGCATCGTCATGCCGTCGGAACCCAGATCGGCGATCAACGCCAGGATGCCTTTGACCAGTTCGGGATCCAACGCTGAGGTCGCCTCGTCGAAAAGCATCACCTGAGGTTGCATGGCCAATGCCCGAGCGATCGCGACGCGCTGCTGCTGCCCGCCGGACAGGGCGCCTGGCCGGCCCTCGGCCTTGTGCTTCATGCCGACCCGGTCCAATTGGGCGAGCGCCAGTTCACGGGCCGCGTCGCCGGAGAGCCCCTTCAGCTTTCGCGGCGCCAGCATCACGTTGGCGAGCACGCTGAGATGCGGGAACAGATTGAAATGCTGGAACACCATGCCGATCCGCTGCCGCACCGTGGCTGGGTCATCTCTCAAGACGGACTGGCCGTCGAGCAGGATGTCGCCGCGGTCGGGCTCGTACAGCCGGTTCAGGGTGCGCAGCAGGGTGGACTTCCCGGATCCGGACGGCCCGATCACCGCGACGGTGCTTCCGGCAGGCGCGGTGATATCGACGCCGCACAGCACCTTGTTGCGACCAAACGATAAGTGAATCCCATTGCCCGCCAAAGCTACTGACTCGGTCATACCATCTCCTGGCTAGCCTTCAACGTCAACGGATCGTCCGGCTCGGTCACCGGCCTGCCGTCCCGAAGCCGGCGATCGATGACGTTGACCAGGTGGGTCAGCGGAATGGTCAGCAGCAGATAGAACAGGCCGGCGGCCACCAGCGGCGAGAGGCTGCCGGTCTGCGCGTTGAGGTCGCGGCCGACCTGGAACAGCTCCCGCTGGCCGGCGATCAACCCCAGGAAGTACACCAGCGCGGACCCCTTCAGCAGCGCGATGAACTGATTGACCAGGGCGGGCAGCACTCGGCGGATGCCCTGCGGGATCACCACCAGGCGCATCGCGGTCCGGTGCTTGAGCCCCAATGCCCGGGCGGCGTCCAGCTGCCCTGGCTCGACGCTCTGGATTCCCGAGCGGAAGATCTCGCCGATGTAGGCCGCCGCGGTCAGCCCCAGCGCCGCGATGCCCAGCGGAAATGGGTTGTTGTTCGTCAATCCTCCGACGATCGGCCCGATCCCGAGCCCGATCAGCAGAATGATCACCACCTCGGGCAAGCCCCGGAAGATGTCGGTGTAGACCCGCGACGGCCAGCGCAGCCAGCGGGTCCGCGAAATCCCCGCCACCGCAAGCGCCATGCCCACCACCACTCCGATGACTGCGGAGCTGACGGTCAGGATCAGCGTGTTCGGCAGGCCCGTCGTCACCATCTTGGGGATGGCCTGCTTGTACAGGTCCCAGTCGAAGAACGAATCCGCTAGCTGGGTCCAGACGGATTTCGCCGGCGCCGCCTCGCCGAGGTGCCGGTGCTGGCTCTCCGCGATCGCCGCGAAGTCCGGCAGATGCGGTGTCGGCGCCGACCTCGACCCGGGTTTCCAGTCCCGTGGCAGCGCCCGCGGAACCCAGTCGGTATAGAGCTGCGACCAGGTGCCGTCGGCGATGACGGCGTCCAGGCCGGCGTTCAGCGCATCGATCAGTGGCTGGTTGTCTTTGGCCACCGGGTATGCGATGAAGCTGCCCAGCCCGAACGTGTAGTCGGCGATGCCCGCAGTGTCACCGGGCTTCAGCACCTTCATCGCTTCCACCGCCGGCGCCACCCAGGCATCGACCTGGTGGCTCTTCACGCAGGTGTACAGGGTGGTGAAATCGGGAAACTTCACCGGCTCGAGATGCAGGGCGTCGACGACGTAGGCCTCTTCGACGGTGCCCTGAACCACGCCGATCCGCTGCCCGGCGCGCAGGTCGTCGAAGCTGCCGATCCGCGACCCGGACGGCACGATCAGCGACAGGTACCCGAAGTCGTAGCCATTGGTGAATCCGACTGTGCGACGGCGTTTTTCGGTGGCAACGATCGATGCGGAGGCTACGTCGAAGCGTCGCCCCGCGACCTGTGCCAGCAGCCCGGTGAACTCGGTGCCGACGAAGGCAATGCGCAAACCCAGCTTGGCGGCGATCGCCCGCAACAGCTCGTTGTCGTAGCCGGTATAGCGGCCCGCGCTGTTCAGGCAGCTGGTCGGTGGACCTCCCGATTGGGTGCCCACCGTCAGCGTCCCGGGAGTGCGCAGTCCGAGCGTATCGATGTTCACCGAGCTGAGCGGCTCGACGTCCGCGGTCGTGTGCGTGTCCTCCTTCGCCCGGTTGGCGGTGGCCAGGTCCCGGGGCAGCGCGAGAGCGCCCTCCTTGCCCGACGGCTTGCACTGGTTGGTGTCAGCCGTCGCCGGCGCCGCCGCGACCAGCGTCCAGGTCAGCAGGATCGTCGCGATCAGCGCGGACAGCTTGGATGCGCTAGCGCTCATGCCCGATCACGCCACCGGCACAGCGCCTCGGCGTCGCCCAGGTCGTAGTCCGGGCCGTTGACGCCGACGGTCAGCAGCGTCACGCCCTGCGCCACCAGGCCCTCGGCGTCGGCGAGCAGATTTTCGACGTTGACGCCGGCCGAGCGTTCGATGGTGTCGGGGTCGCGGCCGACTGCTTTGCAATGCTCGGCAAGCACTTTGGCCGCCTGCGGGTAGCTGTCGACGGTGGTGAACCCGTGCCAGATGTCGCCGTATTCGGCGACCAGTCGCAGCGTCTTCTTGGGGCCTTTGCCGCCGATCAGCAGCGGGATGTCGCGGGTGGGCGCCGGGTTCAGCTTGGCCAGCCGGTCGTTGATCCGGGGCAGCGCACCGCCCAGATCGTCCAGCCGGCTGCCGACGGTACCGAAGTCGTAGCCGTATTCGTCGTAATCCTTTTCCTTCCAACCCGATCCGATGCCCAGAATCAGCCGGCCACCCGAGATGTGGTCGACGGTGCGGGCCATGTCGGCCAGCAGCTCGGGGTTGCGGTAGGAGTTACAGGTCACCAGCGCGCCGATCTCGATTCGCGAGGTCTGCTCGGCCCAGGCGCCGAGCATCGTCCAGCATTCGTAGTGCGCGCCGTCCGGGTCGCCGTAGAGCGGGAAGAAGTGGTCCCAGTTGAAGGCGATGTCGACACCGATGTCCTCACATCGGCGCACGGCGTCGCGCAGGTTGTTGTAGTCACTGGTGTGCTGCGGCTGCAGCTGGACGCCGATGCGGATCGGCCGGACGGACGAAGTCATGGCTTCTACCGTAAGCCCGGCGCTAGGCTCGTCAACAAATGTCCGAAAGCATCGCTGGCATCGATATCCCCGACACTCCGCTGGTCAGGGCCATAACCGCGCACATCCGGGAGGCCGAAGACGACTTGCTCTTCAACCACTCCCGCCGAGTGTTCATCTTCGGGGCCTTGCAGGGCCGACGCTGCGGACTGCAAGCGAACCTGGAGTTGCTGTACGCCGGAGCGATGTTTCACGACATCGGGCTGACCGAGCGCTACCAGGGATCGACGCTTCGCTTCGAGGTGGACGGCGCCAACGCGGCGCGCGAGTTCCTGCTCGAACACGACGTTGCAGCAGCCGACGCGGAGAAGGTGTGGCTGGGCATCGCGCTGCACACCACGCCTGGAGTGCCGGAGTTTTTGGCACCGGAGACCGCACTGGTGACGGCCGGCGTCGAGACCGACGTGCTCGGTATCGGCCGGGACGACCTGTCGCCCGAAGCCCTCGAGGCCGTCACCGCCGCGCACCCGCGGCCTGATTTCAAACGGCAGATTCTGGCGGCCTTCAACGACGGCATGAAGCACCGCCCCGAAACGACATTCGGCACCTGCAACGCCGACGTCCTGGAGCGCTTCGACCCGGGGTTTGTCCGCGACAACTTCGTCGACACCATCCTCGGCAACAGCTGGCCTGACTAGCAGGCTCAGCCGCCGTCCAGCACGCCGCGCAGGATCTCGGTCAGCACCAGCGGTTGGTCGCTCTGCACGGAGTGACCGGAGTTCTCCACGACCCGCAGGCCACGGAATTGTTGTGCGCGCCGGGCAAGTTCGTCGGCGTCCTCGTCGGTGACGAAGCCCGACGTGCCACCGCGCACCAACCTGATCGGCGCCGACAGGCCGTCGACGTCGTCCCAGAGGCCGTCGAAGTCGGGAAATTCCCGGATGGTGTCCCAGCGCCAGGTCCAGGCGCCGTTGTCGAGTTGCTTGGTGTTGTGAAAAACGCCGCGGCGTAACGATTTCCGGTCACGATGCGGCGCCGCGGCGGTGGTGATCTCGAGGATCGCGTCGAAGCTGGGAAATTCCCGGTCGCCCTGCATCAACGCGACGGTGCCCTGCTGTTCTTTGGTCATCTCGGTGACCCGCTTCATCGCCGACGGAGTGACGTCGACCAGCACGAGTTCGCGCACCAGCTGCGGCGCGATGGCCCCGAGCCCGATCGCGGTCAGCCCGCCCAACGACATGCCGACCACCAGCTCGGCGTCTGGGGCCAGCTCGCTGATCACCGGCGCTACGGCCGCCGCGTTGTGCTGCGGTGAGTAGTCGCCGTCTTCGCGCCACGCCGAATGCCCATGGCCGGGCAGGTCGAGCGCCAGCGCGGGCACACCCAGGCCGACGATCACGGTGTCCCAGGTGTGCGCGTTCTGCCCGCCGCCGTGGAAGAACACCACCCTCGGCGGCGAGTCGCCCCACTGGATGGCGCTGATGCCGTCGGCCTCGACCCGCCGTACCGACGGCAGCGCACCGGTGACGCCCGCCTGCTCGGCGTTCTCGGGCAGGAGCCCGAATTCGGACAGTCCCACCAGGGCGTCGTCGGAAATGTCGGTCATGACTCTCGACACTAAAGGACGTACCGGCGCCGAATGCCGCGGAATCGCTCCCACATCGCGGCGGCCCGCTCGGCTTCGGTGATTTTCGTGGTGTCGGCCGGAAGGTTGTCGGGCAGGTCCTGGAAGGAGACCACCCGGGTGTTGAGCACGGCAGGTTGACCGTCGAGCATGTGGCGGTAGGTCAGGTTTCCGCGCTCGAACCCCTGGGTGTCCAGCCAGTTCTGCACGCCTGGATCACGGTGCGCCATAACCAGCCGGATTCGTCCGTCGGCATCGACGGCGGTCCGGCTCGGCGTGTAGCTCACCGGTCGGTAGAGGTAATCCATGCTGTTGAAGAAGACGCCCATGTTGGTCAGCATCCAGAGGCCATCGTGGGCGTCGAACTCGACAATCAGCGCCTCGTCGCGGGCCAACTCCCAGTACATGTTGGCCGCGGCCCGTCCGCGCTTGGCGTCTGCGCCCGTCGCGTCCACGTGCGGGAAGGTGTTCGGCCGGTCGGCGTCCACGCCGCCGTAGCTGAACGGGAACTCCGGCCAATCCGACATCAGACCGGTGACGAAGTCGCCCGCCCAGCCCATCGCGTCGGCGAGCGCCTCTGCCGTCGGCAGCGGCTTGGGCGTGGACATGTCGACCCGCTCGATACGGATCTGGGCGGGCAGCTCATCCCAACGATCAAATCCCTGGCGGATGAACAGCTTTCGCGAATCGGGAGTGGTCGGTAGCCAGTTTCCGGAACGCTCGGGGCCGCCGATGTACAACTCGAACTGCCCGTCATCTGTCACGTCGAGCTGGGTGATGTTGGCTTCGGGTGTGTCGCCGAACGGCTCGTGCAGCACGCCGGGCCCGGGTGTGCGACGGCCCTGGACGGTGACGTTGAAGAACCGGGCGGTGCCGCGGCTACCGGTCAGCCGATACGTCGACTGACCGTCGATCCAGGCCTGTTGATAGGTGAAGTCGCCGCAGTCGCCGCCGAGCTTGCGGGTCGGGCTGCAAAAGGTGTGCAGCGCCGGATAGCGGGTGTCGTGGGTCTCCAGCGCCAAATCGAAAGCCTGGCCGAGGTTTTGGGTCAGAAACCGGAATGCGTCGACGCGTTGCGCACCCGAGGCGGCGTTGGCGTCTTTGAAGACCTGCTCGCCCGCGGCGCGCAACTGCTCGCAGAACGCGGTCCACGCCTCCTGCAGCGCGGCGTCGTCGGGACCCTCACCGAAAGCCATCTATCCCGCACCCAACTTGTCGAGCATCGCCCCTACGACAACACACGCGCGCCGGGCGGCATTCGAGCCGGCCCTCCTGCTCGATGCGGGGGCCGATCAGCTCCAGGTCGAATCCGTGGGCGTAGCCGCCGGCCAGCGCCTGCGTGACGAACGCCTCCAGCGGGATCGTGCCGTCGCCGGGCACCGCGCGGCCGGGCAGCGACCGGTCGCCGAGCACGTAGTCGCTGAGCTGGATCAGCCGGGTGCGCGGCAGTGCCCGCTGCAGCAGTTCCTCGACGTTGCCCTCGGCCCAGCAGTGGAACACGTCGATGCAGATGTCCAGGCCGCTCATCTCGGCCAGTGTGATGGTGTCACGCAACGTGTGCGCGAGATGAAGGTCGGCGTACAGGCTCGAAGCGTTCTCGATCGCCAATGCCACACCGCTCGCCTTGGCGTGCTCCGCGCACGGGGCGACCATCTCGCAAAACCGTTGTGCCGCTTGCGCCCAGCGCAGCGCACCCCGGCCGCCGGTGAGCAGGTAGACGGTGCGCGCGTGGACTGCGGCAGCCGCATCGATCACCCGGTTCAGCGCGTCGCGGGCGGCCTGCGGGTCGTTGCCGATAGCGCCGCCGGCGAACAGGTGGTAGACGGCTTCTACGCGGTAGTCGTTGTGGCTGCAGCAGCTTCGGCAGTTCCGGGTCGAGCAGTTGACTGTCCAGAACGCTCAACCGGGCGACCCCGAGGTCCGCCCAATGCTTCTGCAGCTCGGCCAACGTGGCGCCATAGAACGTGACGTTGTGCACGGACAGGCGCTCGTGCGTCACGTCACCCTCGGTTCTCGATCTCGACGCCGAATCGATCACGGAACGGCCGGAATTCCGCGTGCAAGGCGTCGAGGTTTTCGCCGATGTCGACCAGCAACTGGGTCGAGTAGCGGAATTTGCCATGCCGGTCACCGCGGTTGTCGGCCAGGTAGGACCGCATCGCCGATTCGGCGCCCGGCGTCAACTCACGACCACTGAACTCGTAGTAGCGCCGAACCGTCTCGACCTGATCGGCGACGAAGTCGCTGTAGCGGACATGCAGGATCCGCGGATCGTCGACCATCGGGTTGCTCATCGTGTTGGCGATGCCGGCGCGGGTCAGGTCGAGGTGCATTTTGGCCAGAGCGTGCAGGTCGGCCGGACCGAACATCCCTTCGGCGATGTCGGCCATCATCATCGTCCGGGATGCGGCCACCTGCACCGGGTCGCGGTGCAGCCAGACCAGGGTCGCGTCAGGATAGGCCGCGAACATCTCGGCGAGCCGGAAGCCGTGAAAGCCTTTGAGCACCCAATACTTTCGCGGGCGGTGGTATTGCAACTGCTGCAACATCGCCTTGTGTAGTCGGTACTGCGCCGTCGCGTCGGTGGCCAGGCCGCCGACCAGCGACTGCATCGGTACCCGCCACCACGCGGTGGGTGTCATCACCCGGAAATCGAACGCCCAGGTGCGCTCGTCCTCGGGCAGCCCGTCGCCGAGCATGTCGTTGTAGGGATGGCTGTGCAGCCACCTGGGCATCTTGGCGTTGATCTCCCGCCAGTCGTCGTCGGCACGTGCGCGCCGCGCGTCGTCCCCGTCGGTCAGGCCGGGCGGCGGCGAGGGGTACATCACCTCCCAGAACCGCAGCGCCCGGGCGTCGGGATCGACCGACATCAGCGCGTGCATCAACGTTGTGCCCGAACGTGGTTCGCCGGTGACGAACATCGGCGCCGCGACGACCTCGGCGGCGATAGGGTAGCGGCGGCGGTCTTCGAGGAACTCCAATCGTGAGGTCAGCAGCCACCGGCAGACCTCGGCCGCCGCGGCGACACCGGCGACGTCCAGCCCGAGAGCATTGAGGTGGTCGACGGCCACCGTGAAGCGTTGCGGCAGCGTCGGGTCGCCGTAGTCACTCAGACCCGTCTCCGCTGTTGCGGAAGCTAACAACTCGGCGGCGTCCAGAGTCACCGGACATCTCCACACAGAGTGAGCAGCGCATCCTCTGCTGCAACGACATTCGCCGCTGAGGCGGCGGCGTAGTCGAGGCCGGCCATCGCGCTGTAGTCGAGGATCTTGGGTACGCGTAAACCCGCATCCACAAAGCTCTTGATGATCGCGGCCACCTCCTTCGGTGTGCCGTGCGGTACCACGGCAAGCAACATCTCGGGCTGCGCCTTGGCCATGAACTCGACGATACGGTCGCGGGTCAGCACGGCGGGGTCGATGTCCTGGAACCCACGCCAGCCCGGGCCCATCGGATGCTCAAAACCGAATCCGCGCAATGTCTCCGCGGATACCTGCAGCAGAAAGGCCTTCACCAGTGGCGCCTCCAGGATTTCCGAGAGCGCGGCCTCGTTCTCGCCGATCAAGCAGACCTGGATGAAGCACGGTGTGATCGCCATGGGATCGCGGCCGGCGCGCTCGGCGGATGTCCTTACGGTGAAGAGCATTTCGGCGTAATGCTCCGGGGTCCAAGCGCCGGCCGGCCACCAACCGTCGGCGTGGCGGCCGGCGATGTCGAGCATCCGGGGGCCGCTGGCACCGACCCAGATTTGCGGCAGCCGACCCTCGTACGGCTCGGTGTCGAGGCGGGCATGGTGCAGGGTGTAGAACTGCCCGTCGAAATCGACGGGACCGTCGCTCTCCCAGAGCAGCCGGATCACGCGGAGCGCCTCGTCGAATCGCGCGACAGGTCGGGCGAAGTCGAACCCGTACGGCAGGGTGTTCTCGCTTTCGCCGCTGCCGAGGCCGAGGATGAACCGCCCCCGGGCCACGTGGTCGATGGTCAGTGCGGTCTGGGCCAGCATCGCGGGATGGCGGCGGACGGTATCGACGACCGCGGAGACCAGCGGGACGTTCTTGGTCAGAGCCGCGGCCGCGGCTGCCACCGCCAGCCCGTCGAGATGTCGGTGCGGGGATGGCGAAACAGTTGCCAGATCAGTGAATTCAGGCGTCCAGATCGAGTCCGGCCAGAAGCTGACCATGTGGTCGGGCAGCCAGATCGAGTGGTAGCGACCGCTGTCCAGGTCGTCGAGCCTCGACATATCCAATGGCAGGGTGGTGCGCAGGAATGCGGCGGGCTGAACCTTCATCGAGACATGATGCTAAGCACTTGCACAGCACAGCGCTGGCGAAAAGCGAAAGTGCGTCTGAACCCCGGTGACGTTCATATGCCCTTCGCGATATTTTCAACGAGAGCATTCGTGGCGTGAATTAAGTCGAGAGGCGCTACTTCGATTTCAACACCGGGTGCGCCGGCGCCAACAAGGACAGACTCATAGCTCAGCAGTTCGCGGGCCACCACGACGGAGATCGCTGAGTCCAGCCCGAACGGCGATACACCATGTCGCGGGTATCCGATTTCCCGCTCTAACTCTTGGGGGCTTGCAACTTCCAAGCGCCCAACATCCAGTGCTCGAGCGGCTTGCCTGAAATCGATGCGCTTATCGATCGGGCCGACCAGTACCGCATACGATGCTTTCGATTGCGAGCGGCAGAAGACAGATTTCGTCACTCGGGATAACTGATAGCCGAGTGCGTCAGCGAAATCCGCGGGCGTACGGATGTCTGAGGCAAAGTCCCGGTGATACCGGACTGTGCATGAAATCTCGAACGATTGTATGTGGCGCTGAACCCGGGGATCCACTGTCGTCATGATGCTGAATAGGTTATCGAGGCGTCGGGCGCTGCCGGCTATTCACGGCGGCACTGAATCGGGGACTCAAACGCCACTCGGTGCGCATCAGCGGCGGTCGAATCCGGCGCGAATCGCGCAACGTACGCGTCCATCCACTTGTCGTTTTCGCGGAGGAACGGGTAGTCGGTGACCACCATGTGCCGCACGGCGAGCATCGGGAACGGTCCGTCCAACGCCGGGAAGTACGGGTTGCGCAAACCCACCCTGCTGATGGCCGGGGTAAAACTGGCCGACCATCAGCCCGCGCTCCACGAACGTGGTCTTGCATTCGGCCTGGACCGCGTCGATCTGCCCAAAGTCCGTCACCTCGGGGAAGACCACGACGACGGCTTTGTAGATTGATTCCGGGCCGGCCGCCGGAGGAAGTACGGGGAAAGCGGCTGCGATTTCATCGAGCAGGCCGACCAGCTTGTCGTGGTCAAGGTTGTTCCCGCGCACGAATGCCACCCGGAACAGATTCTTTTTGATAGACGCACCGGAGTAAGGGCAGACGGCACCCGTGCGCCCGAGGTTGGGGTGAGACTTGCTCAGCCAGTTGTCGGCCCAATTTTTGACCGTCTGGAACTCCCATTCCGGCACTGTGGGAGGCGCCGGATCGGCGAGCGTCGACAGGGTCACCGAGAGGTTGACGGGATACCGACTCTGTTCATTCATGTCGGCCGCCGAAACCCGAAAGCGATGGCACGGCATGCTGTCCGGGTGTCGATTCCCGTGATTTACCAAGCGACTCGAGCATGATCTGCGCGAGCAGGTCCGCTTCGGGCAGTTGAAGCAGGCCGCTATGGTCACCGGCAAGACGGTGCCCAGCCAAGGTTCCTTTGTGAAATTCGCTCCAGCCCAGCAGATCTTTCTCCGCGGCTGCTAAGGACACCTCGCTGACGAACAGGTGCAGCGGCACCTGGATGTCCGGGCTGCTGATAGCCACAGGCGATCTCGGTCACGCCGCGATAGTCGAAGTTGCGCTGCGGCCAGGGGGTACAGCTCCGCAGCGCCCGAATCGCGACGTCGGCGATTTTGGCCCGCCGCTCACGAGCCGGCCGTCGGCGTAGTGCGCGAAGCCGCCCGAGCAGCGTCAGATTAGCCCGTATGAGTTCGTGCATCGGCGGAGCCACCGCGTCGACGATGCCCAGCCACTCGACGCTTTGGCCGGCAGCGAGAGCCTGACGGGCAACTTCGTAAGCCACCAGCCCACCGATCGAGTACCCCGCCAGCGCGAGCGGACCACTTGGTTGCCGTTCGCGGATTGTCGAAAGGGCTTGCCTGGCATGCTCTTCGATGGTCATCGATCGGTCGAACCGCC
This sequence comes from uncultured Actinomycetota bacterium, assembly GCA_963737375.1. GTDB lineage: Bacteria > Actinomycetota > Actinomycetes > Mycobacteriales > Mycobacteriaceae > Mycobacterium. Next base: position 14,521 of record CAVTSP010000025.1, on the reverse strand, counting down.
CGCCGGGCTGTTCAGGGACCAAGGCGTGCACCGGCTGCGCGGGGCCCCACTGCGCCGTAAAGTGTCTCGCGCTCATCGCCGACGCAACATCGGAGAAGATGAAATGCAGCGGCGGACTGGACGTGACTTCGTCAGTCCTGCGGGGACCTTCGGCGCTGAGCAACTCGGCAAGCTTGGCGACAATCCTGCCGCTGTCGATGAACGACGCGAGCGACAAAGTAACGCCAAATGTCTGCTCGACTTCGGAGATCAGCCGAGCCGCCAACAACGAATGACCGCCCAGATCAAAGAAATCGGAGCTGACGTCGGTTACGGGGGTGCCCAGCAGGTCAGCCCACAGCGCGGCGACGCGCGTTTCTGTGTCGGTCCACGGGGGCTGGCCGCCGACGCGGCCGGTGGCCAGCGGCGACGGTGCGGGCAGCGCGGCTTTGTCGAGCTTCCCGCTAGCGGTCCTCGGGAGCGCGCTGAGATACGCGAACGCGCTGGGAACCATGTATTCGGGCAGCCGATGGCGTAGCCAGTCGCGTGCCTCGGCCTCACTGGGGTGGCCTGGCTCGCCGACGATGTAGGCGACCAACTGCTGTTCGCCGTTGGGCGCTTCGCGGGCGACCACCGCGCAGCCGCCGACCTCGGGGTGCTCGCACAGGATGGACTCGATCTCGCCCGGCTCGATGCGAAAGCCACGGATTTTGAGCTGGTCGTCGTAGCGGCCCAGGTGTTGGATCCGGCCGTCGGGCAGAAACCTGCCACGATCGCCGGTCCGGTAGATCCGCCCGCCGGCATGGAAAGGATCGTCTCCGAACCGACGCGCGTGCTCTTCGGGGCGGTTGAGGTAACCGCGACCCACCCCGACGCCGCCGATGACGATCTCGCCGGGAACCCCGATCGGTTGTAGTCGCCCCCGAGCATCGGTGATGTACACCCGCACGTTCGGCAAGGGTCGGCCGACAGTGACGGTGTCTCCCGGGGCCAGGCGCGCGATGTTGGTGCCGCCCGTGGTCTCGGTGGGGCCGTAGCCGTTCCAGACGGCGCCGCACCGTTGCAGCAGCGCCTCTGCGAGTCCGTCCGTGAGCGTTTCGCCGCCGGCCGCCGCCTTCAGACGACGGTCGCCACGCCAGCCGGCGGCGATGAGAGCCCCCCAGGTTGTTGGCGTCGCAAACATGTAGGTCGCGCCGCTCGCAGCGATCAACCGGCTCAGCGACGCGGGGTTCACCGCCTCCTCGGCAGTGGCGAGCACGACGCGTGCTCCACACACCAACGCGGAGAAGATGTCGAAAAGCGCCATATCGAAACTGATGGACGCCACCGACAGCACTGTGTCGTAGGCACCAATGCCGAACTCGCTGGACAAGGCCCGCATCAGATTCGTGACGCCGCGATGCTCGATGAGCACCGGCTTGGGGCGACCGGTAGAGCCGGACGTGCAGATCACGTAGGCGAGATCGGCCGGCGACACGGTGCTTGACGGGGCACCCCGGCCAGGCGCGCGGCGCTGGAGGTCGGTGAGATTGACGACGGCAGCCGCGATCGCGTCCAGGCCGGCCGGCAGCTCACGATCGGTCAGAACGATATCCGCGCCGACGTCGTCGATGCAGAAGGCGTTCCGGGAGCCCGGCTGGCGCGGATCCAGCGGCAGAAAGGCCGCACCGGATTTGAGAACTCCCAGAATGGCTGCTGCGATATCGGGTGTGCGGTCCAGCAGTAACGCCACCACCGTGCCGGGCCCAGCGCCTGCCTGCACCAACCCCGCTGCGATGACCGCCGCGCGGTCGTCCAGCTGCCGATAGGTCAGGGTGGTGTCGCCGACCTGGACCGCGACCGCATCAGGCGTGCGTTGGACCTGCGAGCTGACGACCTCATGCACGCATTGCGACGAACTTCCCTCGTCGGTGGTCCGATTCCAGCTCAGCTGACGCTGGCGTTCGGCGGGGGTAACCAGATCATGGTCGGCCAGCGGAATTGCGGGCTCCGCCGCGATCGCATCGAGCAAACGGCACCAGAGCGATGCCATAGCGCGTGCCGTCTCACGGTCGAACACATCCGCACTGAAGACGAACCCGCCCACAACCCGTCCGTCGGGCCGTTCGTCCAACTCGATACTGATGTCGAACTTCGACCACTCGTCAGCAGGCGGGGTCAGCGGCGACTGAAATAGCAACAGAGTGTGGAAAAGCCGGCTGTTACGGGGATCTCGCGGTAGCTCAAGCCCGGCCGCCAGCGTGTCGCACGGTACCGCCTCGGTGACCACCCGACGGGCTCGGCCTACGAGTGCGGCGAAGGGCTCGTCGCCCGACACGCCACAACTGAGGACAACCGGGGTTACGCGGTTGCCGGCCACTGCCGGCAGTTCCGCACCGCCGCGCAGCTCATGCGCGCTGCCGAAGACGACGTCGTTGGAGTCCGCATATAGGTGTAGCCACCATGCATGTGCGGCAACGAGCGCGTGAAAAAGGCTGCCGCCCGCCGCATGAGCCGCGCGGCGTAGCCCGTCGACCGTGGTGCGGTTAATCGCCAACGGGATCGTCCCACCGGCAAAAGTCGGACGCAGCGGCCGTGGGTGATCAAGCGGCAACTCGGTGGGACTGACCCAACTCGTCCGGCTCACTGTGTACTCACCTGCCACGGCCTCGTGGCCGGCCAAAGCGACATCTGCTCCCCCTGGGCGGCGGGAGGGACCCGCCTGAGAACAGCATACCGCAGGTATGCCACGTAGCAATATGCATACTATACGAAGGTTAGTCGCAGACTTTAAAACCGACAGTCTCTTATGCCGCCGACTGTGCGGTCTGCAAAGAAGTTGACGTGGTTGTCGAATGCCTGGGGTTTGTAGGAGCCGGCCGCGAATGCGTCCTTGAACTCGTTGACGGCGGCGGCGTCGCCGGCGAACGCGTCGTGGACAACCCCGGCGAAGGCACGTAATCCGTTCTCCCCGAGCACCGGTGTGCCAGTCGTCCCGGTTGCGATGAGTCGCCCGTCGCCACCCGCGACGGCGTCATCACCGGTCGCAAACCGGACGTCGAATGTCTGCGCGTGCCCATCAACCCCATCAGTTGGGACGTGGACAAGCTCGCCGAACCGGACTTTGATCGACACGTCCTCCCGATGGTCCCCGTCGGTGTCGAAGCGGAATACGTAGAGAGCTTCGTCGCGGAACGGCGCGGGACCGTCGATGGTCGCGGCAGCGTTGACGGTCATCGCCATCACCGTGGTCCCGGGTGTTCCGGCGAAAAGATAGAAGTCGCAGAGATTCAACCGCGGATCTTCGCGCGCTATACCAGCACGTTTTCGCCGCATCCACGAATGGCCAGTCCAAGACTCCGAAAGGCATCGACGAGCTGCGGGCCCAGCGCTCGTCCGATACCGATGTCAAGAAGCACGCGGGCGTCAAGGCCGCGACCGCGCGCACCAGGTCGTCCTTGTCGACGAAGTGCTGACGGAACTGGGACTTGCTGGCCGCACCGGAGATGAGAACCTCGCCCAGGGTGGTCGCCGCGACGCCTTTGACATACATCAGCTCGGCCGCTGCGCTGACAATCCGCGCCCGAGTGGCCGCTCCACGGCCGCAGGGCAGAGCAACCTCGCCCGCCACCGACCTACCGCGGTCACCGGTTCCGGTGAGAACGCGCGTACGCACCGACGTGCCCAGGCTCGGCAGCATGCGCGGATAAGGAGAGCACTCCCCTGACCGTTTCGTTCCCTGGGGCCAGCCGCTCGATCATTCGATCCACAAGATCACCCACGTCTACGTCAAGCACTACGACGATCCAGAGAGGTGGATGTTTTCGGCGTGGCTGCAGCTCACCGACAAAGGCGAAGAGCTGGCCAAATCGATCGAGATTACGGACTTGGAAGGCTACCGAGCCCAGTCGCGGCAGTGACCGAGATCGGCAAAGCGAGTCGAGCTACCCCTCGATGATGAACTCTTCGAGCCGGGTCCGGGCAATGTCGTCGGCCATCTGCTTGGGCGGGCTCTTCATCAGGTAGGCCGAGGCGGCGACAACCGGTCCGCCGATGCCGCGGTCCTTGGCGATCTTCGCCGCGCGCACCGCGTCGATGATGACGCCGGCCGAGTTCGGCGAGTCCCACACTTCGAGCTTGTACTCCAGGTTCAGCGGCACGTCACCGAAGGCGCGGCCCTCCAGACGGACGTAGGCCCACTTGCGGTCGTCGAGCCAGCCGACGTGATCGGACGGGCCGATGTGCACGTCTTTGGTCTTGAACTCGCGCTGCACGTTCGACGTGACGGCCTGAGTCTTGGAGATCTTCTTGGACTCCAGCCGCTCGCGCTCGAGCATGTTGAGGAAGTCCATGTTGCCGCCGACGTTGAGCTGCATGGTGCGGTCGAGCTGCACGCCGCGGTCCTCGAACAGCTTGGCCATCACGCGGTGCGTGATCGTGGCGCCGACCTGGCTCTTGATGTCGTCACCGACGATCGGCACACCGGCATCGGTGAACTTCTTGGCCCACACCGGGTCGGACGCGATGAACACCGGCAGCGCGTTGACGAACGCCACGCCCGCGTCGATCGCGCACTGTGCGTAGAACTTGTCCGCCTGTTCTGAACCCACCGGCAGGTAGGACACCATCACGTCGACGTTCGCGTCCTTGAGGGTCTTGACTACGTCGACGGCCTCGGCGTCGGAGATCTCAATCGTCTCCGCGTAGTACTTGCCGATGCCGTCGAGGGTCGGGCCGCGTTGGACCGTCACGTTGGTGGGCGGTACGTCGGAGATCTTGATGGTGTTGTTCTCCGACGCGAAGATCGCCTCGGACAGGTCGAAGCCGACCTTCTTGGCGTCCACGTCGAACGCGGCGACGAACTTCACGTCGCGGACGTGGTACTGGCCGAACTTCACGTGCATCAAGCCGGGCACGGCGCTGTTCTCGTCGGCGTCGTAGTAATACTGAACGCCCTGGACCAGTGAGGACGCGCAGTTGCCGACGCCAACGATGGCGACTCGTACCTCGGTGGACGCCTGCGGCGCGGTCTGCTCACTCATTGGGCGTTCTCCTTAACTCTCTTCGTGGGGGGATTGCTTGGCTCTAGGCCTGCTCAGCGCTGCTCTGCGCTAAACGTTCGGCCGCGATCAGCTCGTTGAGCCAGTTGACTTCACGCTCGCTGGATTCCAGCCCGAGTTGGTGCAGCTGGCGGGTGTAGCGATCCAGCGAATTACTGGCCCGCGCAATTGCTTCACGCAAGCCTTCTCGTCGTTCTTCGACCTGGCGGCGACGGCCTTCCAGGATGCGCATCCGCGCTTCGGCCGGTGTGCGGTTGAAAAATGCCAGATGCACGCCGAAGCCGTCGTCGGTGTAGTTGCTCGGGCCGGTATCAGCCACCAGCTCGCTGAAGCGCGACCGGCCCGCGTCGGTCATTTCGTACACCCGCCGGGCCCGACGCACCGGCGTTCCGGCCGGGGCGGCGTTCTCGGCGATCATCCCGTCGGTCTGCATCCGCCGCAGCGCGGGATAGAGCGACCCATAGGAGAAGGCCCGAAATGCCCCGAGTAGACCGGTCAAGCGTTTGCGCAGTTCGTAGCCATGCATGGGTGACTCGAGCAAGAGTCCCAGGATGGCGAGCTCCAGCATCACGTCACCACCTTTGCTCGATTGAATACGACGCTGCTATGTCGAGAAACTGTCTCGCGTCATAGTATCGGCCCGATATATTCGCCGCTACTTCGGGCGGACAACTGGTGTTCTCACGTCGTTCAACCGCTGGTCGCCAAGGATCCAATCGAGTTGAAATCAGCGGGCATGCAAGCCTGGTCACGCCGGGTCCTGCCAGGCATAACCAGACAACGTGCCACTTCATCTGCATTGGGTACTTCCGACTTACGGGGATTCGCGGGACCTGATCGCCGGCGGGCACGGCAGCGGCGGTGACGATGCGCCCTGCATAGCGGGGCGTTGAGGAACCGGGCAATCCGGCCGAGCCCCGAAACGTGACCGACCTACCTCTGCGCACCGGCCGCACAGACGTACTCTGGTCATCGTGCGAATTCAGCGGCAGGTGGTGGACTACGCGCTCAAGCGTCGCTCGCTGCTGGCTGAGGTCTACTCGGGCCGCACGGGTGTCACCGAGGTCTGCGACGCCAACCCCTACCTGCTGCGCGCCGCCAAATACCACGGCAAGGTCAGCTCGGTGATGTGCCCGATCTGCCGCAAGGAGCAGCTGACGCTGGTCTCGTGGGTGTTCGGCGAGCACCTCGGCGCGGTGTCGGGGTCTGCGCGGACCGCCGAGGAGTTGGTCTTGCTAGCGTCGCGGTTCGAAGAGTTCGCAGTACATGTGGTGGAGGTATGTCGAACCTGCAGCTGGAATCACTTGGTCAAGTCGTATGTGCTCGGCGCGACACGCACGGCTCGCCCGCCGCGGAAGTCACGCAGCAATCGGACGGCGCGCGACGGCGCCCGCACGGCCAGTGAATAACGAAGGGCAGCAAGACCGATCAGCCGCTGACAACCCGAAAGGGCCAGGGGCGGATGGCGGGTCGACGCAGCCGCGGCAGAGTTCGGGACGGCCGATCATCCCGCCCGACGACCGGCTGACCACGATCCTGCCACCGGTCAAGGACGACACCCCGAACCGTTTCAAGGACCCCATCGACGTGGTGAAGGCGGCGTTGGACGGCCGGCCGACGTCACGGTCGTCAGACCGGCGCGACCCGCTGGAGATGGCCTCGTCCGCATTGGACGCCAAGGCGCCGCGGCGTCAGCAGCAGCCCTCCGGCAACGGCAGCCCGCCGCCGAGCGGACCCAAGAAGGGACCGCCCCGCAAGCCGCCGCCACCGGGCTGGGCCCGGCGACTCGACTGGGAGTGGCCGAACAACATCAACCGGAAGTGGGTCCGTCGCGGGCTGTACGTCAGCGCTGTGGTGATCCTGCTGCTGCCGATCGTCACCTTCGCGATGGCGTACGCCATCGTCGACATACCGAAGCCCGGCGACATCCGGACCAACCAGGTCTCGACGATCCTGGCCAGCGACGGCTCGGAGCTGGCGAAAATCGTTCCACCCGAAGGCAACCGGGTCGACGTCAACATCGACCAGGTGCCGGTGCACGTCCGCCAGGCGGTGATCGCCGCCGAGGACCGCAACTTCTACTCCAACCCGGGCTTCTCGTTCACCGGGTTCGCCCGAGCGTTCAAGAACAACATCTTCGGTGGCGACACCCAGGGTGGCTCGACGATCACCCAGCAGTACGTCAAGAACGCGTTGGTGGGAGCACAGCGCGCCGGAGTCGGCGGCCTGGTCCGCAAGGCCAAGGAACTCGTCATCGCCACGAAGATGACGGGGGAGTGGTCCAAAGACGATGTGCTGCAGGCCTATCTGAACATCATCTACTTCGGCCGCGGCGCCTACGGAATCTCGGCGGCCTCGCAGGCCTACTTCGGCAAGCCTGTCGAGCAACTCACCATCGCCGACGGCGCACTGCTGGCCGCGCTGATCCAGCGGCCGTCGACCCTGGACCCCGCGGTGAACCTGGTGGGCGCGCAGGGCCGGTGGAACTGGGTGCTCGACGGGATGGTGGACGACAAAGCCCTGGCACCGAAAGACCGCGCTGCGCAGCAGTTCCCGCCGACGGTGCCGCCCGAGCAGTCCCGTCAGCAGAATCAGACCACCGGACCTAACGGGCTGATCCAGCGACAGGTGACCAAAGAACTGCTCGAGCTGTTCAACATCGACGAGCAGACGCTGAACACGCAGGGGTTGCAGATCACCACGACGATCGACCCGACGGCGCAGAAGGCCGCCGAGGACGCGGTGGCGAAGTACCTGGCCGGGCAGAACGCCGACATGCGAACCGCGGTCGTCTCGATCGACCCGCACAACGGCGCGGTGAAGGCGTATTACGGCGGCGCGGACGCCAACGGATTCGACTTCGCTCAGGCCGGTTTGCAGACCGGGTCCTCGTTCAAGGTGTTCGCGTTGATCGCCGCGCTCGAGCAGGGCATCGGCCTGGGCTACCAGGTGGACAGCTCACCGCTGACGGTCAACGGCATCAAGATCACCAACGTCGAGGGCGAGGGTTGCGGAGTCTGCAACATCGCCGAGGCGCTCAAGCGTTCGTTGAACACCTCCTACTACCGGCTGATGCTGAAGCTGAAGAACGGTCCGAACGATGTGGCCGACGCCGCACACCAGGCCGGTATCGCGGGCAGTTTCCCCGGCGTTTCGCACACGTTGTCCGAGGACGGCAAAGGCGGTCCGCCCAACAACGGAATTGTGTTGGGCCAGTACCAAACCCGGGCGATCGACATGGCCTCGGCCTACGCCACGCTGGCCGACTCGGGTATCTATCACCGCCCGCACTTCGTGCAAAAGGTGGTCAACGCCGACGGCAAGGTGTTGTTCGATGCGACCGGCTCCGACAACTCCGGAGAACAGCGGATCCCCAAGGACGTCGCCGACAACGTCACGTCGGCGATGCAGCCGATCGCGTCGTACTCGCGCGGACACGCGCTGGCCGGCGGCCGGCCGTCGGCATCCAAGACCGGCACCACCCAGTTCGGTGACACCGACGCCGACAAGGACGCCTGGATGGTCGGATACACCCCGTCGCTGTCGACGGCGGTCTGGATCGGCACCGTGCGCGGCGACGTGCCGCTGGTGACCAAGGGCGGCGCCGCGGTCTACGGCTCCGGTCTGCCGTCCGACATTTGGAAGTCGACGATGGACGGCGCGCTCAAAGGCACCACCAACGAAACCTTCCCCAAGCCGACCGAGATCGGTGGCTCCGCCGGGGTGCCGGCCGCGCCGCCGCCGCCACCGGAGCCGCCACAGATGACGGTCATCCAGCCGACGATGGAAATCGCGCCGGGCATCACGATTCCGATCGGGCCGCCGACCACTGTCCCCGTCGGGCCGCCACCTGCGCCGCCGGGAGCGGTCGAGCCGGGACCGCCGCCCCCGCCGTGACCGTCGCTGAGACGGATCACCCCGACATCTCACCGCGGCGGTTGGCCAGTGATCTGCGCTCCGCCGATGACCGGGATTGCCCCAGCCGCAGCGACTTTCTGGGCGCGGCGCTGTCGAATGTGGTGGGCGGCCCGGTAGGCCGGCACGCGGTCATCGGGCGTACCCGGATCCTGACGCCGCTGCGGGTGATGTTCCTGATCGCGCTGGTGTTCCTGGCGCTGGGCTGGTCGACCAAGGCGCCGTGCCTGCAGACCGTCGGGACCGGGCCGGGAGATCAGCGCGTCGCCAACTGGCAGAACCAGCGGGCCTACTACGAATTGTGCTACTCCGACACCGTGCCGTTGTACGGCGCAGAGCTGTTGAGCCAGGGCCGTTTTCCGTACAAGTCGAGCTGGATCGAGAAGGACGGCACCGGCAAACCCCAAACCCGCTACGACGGCAAACCGGCGGTGCGCTACATGGAGTATCCGGTGCTCACCGGGGTGTACCAGTACGTGTCGATGTCGTTGGCCAAGACCTACACCGCCGTCACCCGGATGATCCCGCTGCCGGTGGTCGCCGAGGTGGTGGTGTTCTTCGACGTCGCCGCGCTCGGGCTGGCGCTGGCGTGGTTGGCGACGCTGTGGGCCACGGCAGGGCTGGCCGGACGACGGGTATGGGACGCCGCCCTGGTGGGTGCGTCCCCGCTGGTGATCTTCCAGATCTTCACCAATTTCGATGCGCTGGCAACGGCTTTCGCGGTCGGTGGCCTGCTGGCCTGGGCGCGACGGCGGCCGGTGCTCGCCGGATTGCTGATCGGTCTGGGCGGTGCGGCCAAGCTGTATCCACTGTTGCTGCTGGGTCCGTTGCTGGTGCTGGGCATCCGGACCGGGCGCCTGCGGGAGGTGGCCCGTACCGCGGTCGCCGCGGCGGTGACGTGGCTGCTGGTGAATCTGCCGGTGCTGCTGCTCTTTCCGCGGGGCTGGTCAGAGTTCTTCCGGCTGAACGTTCGTCGCGGCGACGACATGGATTCGCTCTACAACGTCGTCAAGTCCTTCACGGGCTGGCCGGGTTTCGATCCCGACCTCGGTTTCTGGCAGCCGCCGCAGGTGCTGAACACCGTCGTGCTGGTGTTATTCGTGTTGTGTTGCGCCGGAATCGGTTACATCGCGCTGACGGCGCCGCGCCGGCCGCGGTTGGCGCAGCTGGCTTTTCTGGTGGTGGCGGCGTTCCTGTTCACCAACAAGGTGTGGAGCCCGCAGTTCTCGCTGTGGCTGGTGCCGCTGGCGGTCCTGGCGCTGCCGCACCGGCGGATTCTGTTGGCGTGGATGACCATTGACGCGCTGGTGTGGGTGCCACGGATGTACTACCTCTACAGCGTGCCTGATCGTGGGCTGCCTCAGCAGTGGTTCACCACGACGGTGCTGCTGCGCGACGTCGCAGTGCTGGGCTTATGCGCGCTGGTGATCCGGCAGGTCTATCGGCCCGAGGAGGATCTGGTCCGCTGGGGCGGACGGGTGGACGACCCGGCCGGCGGAGTGTTCGACCGCGCCCCTGATGCACCTCCCGAGGGACTTCCGGCCTGGTTGCGCCCACCGGGGCTGCGGCGGCCGGTCGCGGTCACCGAGCGTGCAACCACGGCGTCGAGTGTGAGTCCTGGGCGAGAATCCGGCGAGATTTCCGCCGCCAGCTCACGCTCGAATCCCTGAGCTCACACTCGAAAGCTTCATGTTGCGGCGGCCGGTCGCGGCGGCGCAGGATTTCGCAGGTCCGGCCACCGTCCGGTAGCCTGTGACGGTTGCCGACGCAGGCGACCCTCCTGCCGTGGAGAAATGAGCCACGGCCGCACACGACCATAGGAGGTGATGAGGTTCCCATGCGTCCATACGAATTAATGGTCATCCTCGACCCCACTCTCGACGAGCGCACCGTAGCTCCGTCCCTGGAGACCTTTCTGAACGTTGTCCGCAAGGACGGTGGATCAGTCGACAAGGTCGACATCTGGGGCAAGCGCCGGCTGGCCTACGAGATCCTCAAGCACGCCGAGGGCATTTACGCCGTCATTGATCTCAAAGCCGAACCCGCGACGGTGTCCGAGCTCGACCGTCAGCTCAGCCTGAACGAGTCGGTGCTCCGCACCAAGGTGATGCGCACCGACAAGCACTGATGAAATTGCCCGGCTTCTCCTCGGGCCTTACCGGCCCGCATCGTCGCCGGGGACCTGTTGGCGAACGACCACGGCACGTCCGAGCCTTTGCGTAGGCTCAGCGTGACTCAGGGCTCTTCGCCGATTCTGAGCTGACCCAAACGGACTTAGGAGGTCACTGTGGCTGGTGACACTGTCATCACGGTTATCGGAAACCTGACCGCCGACCCCGAATTGCGTTTCACGCCGTCGGGCGCGGCCGTCGCGAACTTCACGGTTGCGTCGACGCCGCGCACGTTCGACCGTCAGACCAACGAGTGGAAGGACGGCGAAGCGCTGTTCCTTCGCTGCAACATCTGGCGAGAGGCCGCCGAGAACGTGGCCGAGAGCCTGACCCGCGGCGCGCGGGTGATCGTGAGCGGACGGCTCAAGCAGCGTTCGTTCGAGACCCGCGAGGGCGAGAAGCGCACTGTGGTCGAGCTCGAGGTCGATGAGATCGGACCGAGCTTGAAGTACGCCACCGCGAAGGTGAACAAGGCCAGCCGCAGCGGCGGCGGCGGTGGTGGTTTCGGTGGCGGCGGCGGATCCCGTCAGCCGGCGGCCGCCCAGAGCGGTGGCAGCAGCGGCGGCTCAGCCGGTGGCGAGGACCCGTGGGGCAGCGCCCCGGCGTCGGGTTCATTCGCCGGCGGCGACGACGAGCCCCCCTTCTAACAACTTTTAACGACAGAACGAAAGAGACAAGACCATGGCGAAGTCCACCAAGCGGCGTCCCGCGCCGGAAAAGCCGATCAAGGCGCGCAAGTGCGTGTTCTGCTCCAAAAAGGGCCAGGACATCGACTACAAGGACACCCAGCTGCTGCGCACCTACATCAGCGAGCGCGGCAAGATCCGTGCCCGTCGGGTGACCGGCAACTGCGTCCAGCACCAGCGCGACGTCGCAATCGCGGTCAAGAACGCCCGCGAGGTCGCGTTGTTGCCCTTCACCTCGTCGTCGCGGTAAGCGCGGATAAACGCAGAACGGAAGCAGCGAAACAATGAAGCTCATTTTGACCGCCGACGTCGACCACCTCGGTGCCGTCGGCGAGACCGTTGAGGTCAAGGACGGCTACGGACGCAACTTCCTGCTGCCGCGAGGCCTGGCGATCGTCGCATCGCGCGGCGCGCAGAAGCAGGCCGATGACATTCGTCGCGCCCGCGACACCAAGCAGGTGCGCGACCTCGAGCACGCCAACGAGATCAAGACCGCCATCGAGGGCCTGGGCTCTGTCCCGCTCCCGGTGCGGACCTCCGGCGACTCGGGCAAGCTGTTCGGCTCGGTGACGACCGGTGCGGTCGTTACGGCGATCCGCAAAGCCGGCGGCCCCAACCTCGACAAGCGCGTGGTGCGTTTGCCCAAGGGCCATATCAAGGCCGTTGGCAGCCATCCGATCACTTTGCACGTGCACCCCGACGTGGACGTCAACGTCTCGCTGGACATCGTCGCGGAGGCCTGAGCCTCCACGCCGCTAACCCCCGGTGGTAGCCCTAATCGGCTGCCCCGGGGTTTTTGCGTTATGCATAGCGAACTCATAGAGGGCAACAGCCGATAGCGAACGTTACCGTCCGTTAACGCTGTTCATCATTCAACGAAACACAACACGCCCGAAGTGGCAACCGCGCCCGACACGCCGTAGAGATTCCCATCCACACAAAATGCGCAGGTGTGTGGTGCGCTTATCTGCAGTGATGCTGCAATGGCGCATATTGCTCCACAAGTTCTCCACAACCCCTCAACACGGGCGCAGATGGATATGCACACACCATGCACAGGTCTATGCACAACCCCGTTTGGTGTCGTCGCCAGCAACCTTTAACGTCGACTCGTCGTAAGGCGATGCTGGCGTTCGACGATCGACTACACGGCTCGCGGTGGATGTCCCGCCACCTGCGAGACGAGTCGATCACGAGGGCGAAGGCCGTGGATCTGCCCAGGGTGGGGGCCCCCGGATTTTCGGGGGTGGTGGGCGGTCCGGCTGAGTCGAGCGATGTCGGTGGCGTGACTTAACGTCTAGCCATCGGCGTCGAATGTGCGTTCGAGCGTCGTGTAGGAGGCGGGATTTAGTGGCTGTCGTCGATGATTTAGGACGCCCTAGCGCGGAGGCACCGAGCGAGGACTACGGCCGTCAGCCGCCCCAGGATCTCGCTGCCGAGCAGTCGGTGTTGGGCGGCATGCTGCTGAGCAAGGACGCGATCGCCGACGTGCTGGAGCGGCTGCGGCCCAGCGACTTCTACCGGCCTGCTCACCAGAACGTTTACGACGCCATCCTCGATCTCTACGGCCGGGGCGAGCCGGCCGACGCGGTGACGGTGGCCGCGGAGTTGGACCGCCGCGGGCTGCTGCGCCGAATCGGCGGGGCGCCCTATTTGCACACCCTGATCTCGACCGTGCCGACCGCCGCCAACGCCGGCTACTACGCGGGCATCGTCGCGGAGAAGGCGCTGCTGCGCCGGCTGGTGGAGGCCGGAACCCGGGTGGTGCAGTACGGCTACGCGGGTGCCGAGGGCGCTGATGTCGCCGAGGTGGTCGACCGGGCGCAAGCCGAGATGTATGAGGTCACCGAGCGGCGGATGTCCGAGGACTTCGTCCCGCTGGAAGACCTGCTGCAGCCGACGATGGACGAGATCGACGCCATCGCCTCCAACGGCGGCCTGTCGCGCGGGGTGCCGACCGGGTTCACCGAACTCGACGAGTTGACCAACGGCCTGCACCCCGGGCAGATGATCATCGTCGCGGCCAGGCCTGGTGTCGGGAAATCGACGCTCGGATTAGATTTCATGCGGTCGTGCTCCATCAAGCACCGTTTCGCCAGCGTCATCTTCTCGCTGGAAATGAGCAAGTCTGAGATCGTGATGCGGCTGCTGTCCGCCGAGGCGAAAATCAAGCTGGGCGATATGCGGTCGGGCCGGATGAGCGACGACGACTGGACGCGGCTTGCGCGGCGGATGAGCGAAATCAGCGAAGCGCCACTGTATATCGACGACTCGCCGAACCTGACGATGATGGAGATCCGCGCCAAGGCCCGACGGCTGAAGCAGAAGGCCGATCTGCGACTGGTCGTCGTCGACTACCTGCAGCTGATGTCATCGGGCAAGAAGGTCGAGTCGCGGCAGCTCGAGGTATCCGAATTCTCCAGGCATCTCAAGCTTTTGGCCAAAGAGCTCGAAGTCCCTGTGATCGCTATCAGCCAGCTGAACCGTGGTCCTGAACAGCGCACCGACAAGAAGCCGATGCTGTCCGACCTTCGCGAATCGGGATCGCTGGAGCAAGATGCGGATATGGTGATCCTGCTGAACCGGCCCGATGCTTTCGAGCGCGACGATCCGCGCGGTGGTGAGGCGGATTTGATTGTGGCCAAGCATCGTAACGGTCCCACCAAGACGGTGACGGTTGCTCACCAGCTACATCTTTCGCGCTTCACCAACATGGCGCGGTAGTAGTAGG
>CAVTSP010000024.1:0-273564 GCA_963737375.1 uncultured Actinomycetota bacterium | reverse complement strand
GTGCTGATGGTGGGGATCGAGCTACAGGTGGCGCGTGGAATTGTCGCGTTTCTGGGCTATCACCAAATCGTTGGTCTCTCCACTCGTCGTTAATCTGCTGGTGGCGATCGTGATAGCGGCTGGAACCGACTACGCGATATTCTTCACCGGGCGGTATCAAGAGGCGCGCCAAGCCGGCGAGGATCGGGAAACGGCTTACTACACCACATACCGCGGGGTTGCGCCCGTTGTCTTGGCTTCTGGCGTGACGATCGCCGGGGCGCTTTTCTGCCTCCGCTTCACCCGGCTGCCTTATTTTCAGCCGCTGGGCGTGCCGTGCGCGGTGGGAATATTGGTGGCAGTTGCTGTGGCGGTCACCTTGACTCCGGCGATGATCGCGCTTGGCGGCCGCTTTGGGCTGTTCGACCGCAAGCGTGTGATCAAGTTCCGTGGTTGGCGGCGGGTAGGGACGGCGATCGTCCGCTGGCCTGCCCCAATACTGGCCGTGACAATAGCGGTCGCGCTTATCGGGCTATTGACGTTGCCCGGATACAAACCCGGCTACAGCGACCAGAAATATATCCCCAAAAATATCCCCGCCAACCTGGGATATGCGGCCGTGGCGCGACATTTTCCCGCATCACGGATCATGGCGCCGGAGATTCTTCTCGTGGAGGCCAACCACGACCTACGCAATTCGGCGGACTTCCTGGTTTTGGAAAAACTAGCGAAAGCCGTCTTCGCGGTTCAAGGCGTTGCGAATGTGCAGTCGATTACCCGGCCCACAGGCGCCCCGCTGCAGCATGCGAGTATCCCATTCCTGCTGAGCATGCAGCAGGCCGCCATGCTGCAAAATATGGCCTTCCAGAAAGACCGCATGAATGACATGCTCAAGCAGGCTGACGAACTGGGCGAAACGATCGCGATCATGCAGCGCATGTACGCCCTGATGCAGGACCTCGCGAGCACCACCCACCATATGGTCGGCGAAACGCACGACATGGCGGCCATCACGTATGAGTTGCGTGACCATATCGCGGACTTCGAAGACTTCTGGCGGCCGATCCGCAGCTATTTCTACTGGGACAAACATTGTTCCGGCATTCCCATTTGCTATTCGCTGAGATCCATCTTCGATTCAATCGACGGTGTCGACGACGTCAGCGACAAACTGGGCGATCTGGTAAAGGACCTCGACAAAATCGACGTGCTCATGCCGCAGCTGCTCAGCCAGTTTCCGGAGATGATCCAGATCATGCAAGGCATGCGGACCATGCTGCTGACCATGCACAGCAGCATGTCCGGGATCTTCGGTCAGATGGACGACTCGAGTAACGATCCGACGGCCATGGGAAAGGCCTTCGACACCGCGAAAAACGACGACTCGTTTTACGTGCCTCCGGAGGTTTTCAAAAACTCAGACTTCAAACGGGTGCTGAAAATATTCCTGTCGCCGGACGGGAAGGCCGTCCGGATGTTCATCACCCAAAGTGGCGATCCTGCGACGCCCCAGGGCATTTCACGGGTCGAGCCAATGAAAACGGCGGCTGAGGAAGCTCTCAAGGGCACCCCGCTCGAAAACGCCAAAATCTACCTCACCGGCACCTCGGCGATGCTGAAGGACATGGTCGACGGATCCAAATGGGACCTCCTGATCGCGGGAATTGCCGCACTCTGCCTTATTTTCACCGTCATGCTGATTATGACGCGAAGTTCTGTCGCCGCCCTGGTGATTGTGGGTACGGTCGCGCTTTCGCTGGGCTCGTCTTTCGGACTGGCAGTTCTGGTGTGGCAGTATCTCCTCGGCATACAGCTGCACTTTGCAGTGCTGGCTATGTCGGTCATCGTTCTGTTGGCAGTGGGGTCTGACTACAATTTGCTGCTGGTATCCCGAATGAAAGAGGAGCTCGACGCCGGCATTAAAACCGGCATTATTCGTGCGATGGGTGGCACCGGCAAGGTCGTCACGAATGCGGGCCTGGTCTTCGCGTTCACCATGGCGTCGATGGCGGTCAGCGACTTGGTCACCGTCGCTCAGTTGGGCACCACCATCGGCCTCGGTCTGTTATTCGACACTTTGGTTGTGCGTGCCTTCATGACGCCGTCGATCGCCGCGCTACTGGGACGCTGGTTCTGGTGGCCGCAAAGGGTCCGTTCGCGACCCGCCAGCACCATGCTTCGGCCAGTCGGCCCCCGACCGTTGGTTCGTGCCTTATTGTTGCGCGATCCGGCGGTGAGTAACGGTCATCCAGTTGGCAACGGTGCTACGCCGGGGGCAACTCTCACCGGCAGATCGTTCTAGGCATGATGCCTGGCCCAGGCCACGTAAGCACCGAGCGCTCGCAGCCGTCCGTTATCGCGCGAGCGATCCGCAGGCTGTCGATCCTCGTCATCCTGGCGTGGGTGGCGCTGACTGTGCTTGTGACTGTGGGAGTTCCGCTCCTTGAGACGGTCGGGCGAGACCATGCGGTATCGCTGAGTCCCAAAGAAGCCCCGTCGGTTCAAGCCATGACGCAAATGGGCAAAGACTTCAAAGAATCCGACTCAGACAGCTCCGCGATGATCGTGCTGGAAGGACAGCAGCCGCTCGGGGACGACGCGAGAACGTACTACGCCGGCCTGGTCCGTGAGTTACGAGACGATCCGAGACATGTGCAGCATGTGCAGGATTATTGGGGCGATCGGCTGACCGCGGCGGGCGCGCAGAGCCCAGATCAAAAATCCGTGTATCTGCAAGTGAACCTGGCGGGCAACCAAGGTACGGCTCTGGGTGACGAGTCCGTGGCGGCGGTCCGGAATATCGTGCACCGGACGCCGACGCCTCCTGGACTCAGCGTCTACCTCACCGGCGCGGCGCCGCTGGTTTCGGATATGCAGCGCAGCGGCAACGACTCGATTTTGAAGATCACCGCTGTCACCGGCGTAGTGATCTTCGTGATTCTGCTGGTTGTCTACCGTTCGATCATCACCGTCATTCTGCTGTTGCTGACGGTCGGGATCGAAGTCGAGATGGCGCGAGGAGTCGTGGCGTTTCTCGGGCACAACAACATGCTCGTGCTGTCGACGTTTGCCACAAATCTGCTGATGTCCCTTGCGATGGCAGCAGGAACGGACTACGGAATATTCTTTCTTGGCCGATATCAGGAGGCCCGTCAGGCCGGCGAGGATCCGGAATCGGCCTACTACACCACATACCGAGGGGTTGCTCCCGTTGTGTTGGCCTCCGGGTTGACGATCGCGGGTGCGATCTTCTGCTTGAGCGTTACTCGGATGCCCTATTTCCAGACGATGGGGACCCCCTGTGCCGTCGGCCTGCTCGTCACGGTCGCCGTGGCCCTCACGCTGGTACCGGCCGTTATTGCAGTGGGCAGCCGCTTTGGCCTCTTCGACCCCAGACGCACGATCGGGGTCTTCGGATGGCGCCGGGTAGGCACGGCGATCGTCCGCTGGCCCGTGCCCATCCTGGTGTGCACGTGTGCGATCGCGGTACTCGGCCTGTTGACGCTTCCGGGCTACAAAACGAGCTACAACGCCCGGCTCTACATCGCCAACAACGTGCCATCCAACTTAGGGTTCGCGGCCGCCGATCGACATTTCTCCGAGGCTCGAATGATGCCAGAGATCTTGTTGATCGAGTCCGATCACGACATGCGAAATCCGTCGGATTTTCTGGTCCTGAACAAGTTGGCCAAGGGAGTTTTTAAGATCCCCGGGATCTCTCGCGTCCAAGGGATCACTCGGCCCGAGGGCACACCGATCGAGCACACCTCGATACCGTTTCTCATCAGTATGCAAAACGCCGGCCAGCTGCAAAGTATGACATACATGAAAGCCCGGGTTAACGACTTTCTGAAGCAGGCCGATGACTTGGCGAGAACGACGGTGCTGATGGAGCGAATGTATGGCCTCGCGCAGGAGCTCACCGAGACGACTCATCACACGATTACTATTTCGGAAGAACTGAGCGTTACTATCGCTCAATTACTCGGCAACACTGCGGATTTTGAGGACTTCTGGCGGCCGATTCGCAGCTACTTCTATTGGGAGAAGCATTGCTATGACATTCCCATCTGCTTCTCCCTGAGGTCCATATTCGACGTACTCGACGGTGTCGACGAGTTGAGCGATAAAATGCAGGATCTCATCAAAGACCTTGACCACATGGATAAGCTCATGCCGGAACTGATAGCCCAGTTCCCGCAAATGATCGCGATGATGAGGTCGATGCGAACGATGATCCTCACAATGCACAGCACCATGGCTGGGACCTTCAAAGAGATGGATGACGCAGGCCAGAACGCGATGGCGATGGGGCAGGCGTACGACGCTGCCAAAAATGACGATTCGTTCTATCTGCCTCCTGAAATCTTCAAAAACACCGAATTTCAGAGCGCGATGAATTCGTTCCTGTCCCCGGACGGGAAGGCCGCTCGATTGATTATTTCACAGCGGGGCGATCCC
This sequence comes from uncultured Actinomycetota bacterium, assembly GCA_963737375.1. Taxonomy (GTDB): domain Bacteria; phylum Actinomycetota; class Actinomycetes; order Mycobacteriales; family Mycobacteriaceae; genus Mycobacterium. The sequence goes on along the minus strand of CAVTSP010000024.1, from coordinate 269,124 downwards.
GCGGCGCCTGCGGCAATTTCACGTGTTGACCGGATACATACAGCGGCGGAGGAAGCGCTCAAGGGAACCCCGCTGGCGAGCGCCAAGATCTATCTCGCCGGCGCAGCATCGACTTATAAAGATTGGCGCGACGGCTCAAAGATCGATCTTTTGATCGCGGGCATTGGTGCACTCTGCCTTATTTTCGCCATCATGCTGATCATCACTCGAAGCTTGGCGGCTGCGCTAGTTATCGTTGGGACTGTGGCGCTGTCGTTAGGTGCATCTTTTGGGTTGTCGGTGCTCATTTGGCAGTACATTCTCGGCATGCAGCTATATTGGATGGTACTGCCAATGTCGGTGATCATCCTTTTAGCGGTGGGATCTGACTACAATCTGTTGCTGGTATCCCGATTCAAAGAAGAACTTGCTGCCGGGATTAATACGGGCATCATCCGCGCAATGGGCGGGACCGGGAAGGTCGTCACCACGGCAGGATTGGTGTTTGCTTTCACCATGGCTTCGATGGCTGTCAGTGAACTCCGGGTTATCGGCCAGATCGGCAGCACCATTGGCATTGGTCTGATGTTCGACACCCTGATCGTGCGTTCGTTCATGACGCCGTCCATCGCCGCGTTGCTAGGACGGTGGTTCTGGTGGCCGCAGATAGTGCGCCCGCGTCCCGCCAGTTCCCTCCTACAACCATTCGGCACCCGTGCGTCGGTTCGGGTCTTGCTGAGACAGCCAGAAGCAAAAGCGAGCAATGGATTTCCGAGGCGGGAGGGGACGGAGCCTCGACGACCCGTCGCCGACGAGTCCGACACGCAGCCACTTGCCCTCACCGGAAACGGTCATCACGGGCAAGTCCTCGTGCCTGATCGATTTACCGTCGCGTACCGGCGGCGCACATGACGGGCAGAACCTGAGAAGTAGCGAAAGATCTCGCATACATAGTGTGTATTCCACACGCGTCTAGTAACTTGCGGAGGCGGGGCTGGAGAACGCCGAACCGGCGTTGGGTTCGAGTAAAAGGCTGGACGTTGGCAGGTCGGCACGCAAAGCAGAAACCTCGGTCGCGTAGCGCCAAGCTCCGGGTTTGCGCGGTGGTGGGTCTACCCACGACCGCGGCGGCGTTTCTGACGGCCGCAGTGGGCTCGATTGCCCCTGCCCCGCAGGCCAAAGCCGACTTCGGCATCGACGATCTGATCATGAACGTGCTCGACCCCGGCGTCCTCGCCGCTGCCGCCGAGCCCGCCGCGACGTTGGACTTGAGCACTCTGCTGGCTGATCTTGTGAACAGCACGGGAGTAACCGACACCCCCGCTCTCGCGATCACTGACCTCGCCCTGCCCGACCCAAGCTCGGTCGTCGCCTCAATCGCGGCTGCTGCGGAACCCGCCTCGGCCGCGCCTGCCGCAGATCCCGCTTTCGATTTGAGCGGTCTGCTGGCCTTCTTTGGATTCGTCGGCACTGGGCAACCCGACAGCATCGCCTTCGCCGACTCCTTCCAGGAGGGCCTCTACCAGCCCGTGCACACGATCGTTGAGGACTGGATCAACAGCCCACTCGGCCAGTTCGTCGACGGCGACATCAATGGCCTGTTCCAGACGCCAAGCAACGTCTGTGGCGTGATTTGCGACGGCGTGCCTGGAACTCAAGCCGACCCCATCGGCGGCGGTGGCGGACTCTTGCTCGGCGACGGCGGCGCGGGCTATGACGCCGCCGCGGATCCCGGCATGACCGGTGGCGACGGCGGCAGTGCCGGGCTCTTCGGTGATGGTGGCGCCGGCGGCGGCGGCGGACTCGGCGCCAACGGTGGTAACGGCGGCGCCGGCGGCGAAATCATGGGCAACGGTGGCATCGGCGGCGCCGGCGGTGATGGCACTGCCACTCTGACCGCTGGTCATGGCGGTGACGGCGGAAGCATCGGCCAAAACCCCACCGATGTCAGTGCGCTCGGCAACGGCGGCGACGGCGGTGTGGGCGGGAGCGGCTATGCGAGCGGTGCCGGCGGCTATGCGGGCGGCAACGGCGGCACCGGGGGTGATGGTTCGGCGTTGATCGGTTACGGCGGCACCGGCGGTGCTGGCGGTGCCGGCGGTAATGGTGGCGCCGGGGGTATGGGCGGAGCCGGCGGCACCAGCGGCGTGGGCCAAGCCCCCAGCGGCAGTTCGGGCTAGCCGGGTGTTAACGGCCCGATCAGTGCAAGCAGTTGGAAGGAACCACAATTGATCACATTGCCATTGACCGGATTGGCAGCCGCGATTGCCGGTCTGGCATTGTCGGTGACCGCTGGCCTCGGCGTCGCGTCCGCAGATCCCGACATGGGTCCCATCGTTAACACAACCTGCAATTATTCACAGGTGATAGCGGCTCTTAATGCCCAAAACCCAGCAGCTGCAGCGAAATTCAACTCGTCACCGATCGCACAGTCGTATTTGCGCCAGTTCCTCGCCGCGCCGCCGAGTCAACGCCAGGCGATGGCCCAGCAGGCTATGAGCACGCCAGGGGCCGCTCAGCAATTCGGAATCGTCCAACAAGTGGCTGCCACCTGTAACAACTTCTGAGCGCCTCGGGTGAGCAGTAGCTCTGCCCTGGTTGCGACACGGTCACGGACTCATACCTATTGAAACCTGATCGGTTTCACTCGCCACATCCGCCTCTATCGTCACATGAGCAACTTCGGACGTCAACGTAATCCAAGGCGGGCTAACGGCGACGGCTCTTCCCTGGAGAGGTGGGACATGTCGGCGATTCGTCGCATCCTTTCGGTATCGGTGGCGGCGGCCACCGTTGTCGGACTCATCGTGCCTGTCGGCTATGCCCCTCCGGCGGCGGCGTTGCCGTGCTCAGCCCCGGAGGCCAACGTGCCTCCACCTGCCGGAATGCCGACCATCCCCTCGCCCGGGCCGGCAGCGCCGCCGACGGGGCGCAGGCCGCGCGGCACCAACGACAACGCGCCGCTGCCCAAACTGGGCCCGCTGATTTCGGGGCTGCTCAAGGCCATCCCCACTCGGCCAGGGGCGCAGCTTCAGGCGGCGGTGACGCCTGTTCCCCCGGTTCCCGGCGCAGCCGTCCCGCAGTCACCGAACGTCAATCAGGCTGTCCCGGAGGCTGTTCCGGTGCAGCCGTCGCCTCCTCCCGCCGGGATCGCTGGCGCGCCGACGTCACTCGTCGAGTACGTGACCGGACCCAACAGCCCGAACCGGACTCTGGAAAGGTTTGGCATCTCCGGCACCGACCTCGGAATTCCTTGGGACAATGGCGATCCCGCCAACCGGCAGGTGTTGATGGCGTTTGGCGACACCTTCGGCTACTGCGCCGTGCATGGTCAGCAATGGCGGTACAACGTGTTGTTCCGCAGCCAGGACCACGACCTGTCGCACGGCATTCACGTGGCCGACGGCGTGCCCAACAGCCCGTACTCCGGCTCGCCGGTGTGGGCACCGGGCCTGTCCAAGCAGGTGCTCAACAGCATCCACAAAGCGGGGCACGAGACCGGAATCATCCCGACGTCCGCGCTCTCGCTCGGGCGGACCCAGTACATGAGCTTCATGTCGATCAAGAACTGGGGTCGTGACGGCGAGTGGTCGACGAACTACTCCGGCATCGCCCGCTCGTTGGACAACGGACAGACCTGGGGTGTCTACCCCACCAGCGTCCGGCTGGCCGGGGCGGACACCGTGCCAGGCGGGCGGTTCGTTCCCGGTAACGAGAACTTCCAGATGGCAGCGTTCATGCGCGGCAAGGACGGTTACCTGTACTCGTTCGGAACCCCCGCCGGCCGCAGCGGTGCGGCATTCCTGTCCCGCGTCCAACCGAACGCCTTGCCGGATGTCGGCAAGTACCAGTACTGGAACGGTGAGGGACACGGCTGGGTGCCGGGCGATCCGGGAGCCGCGACCCCGATCTTCCCCGGGCCGGTCGGCGAGATGTCGGCGCAGTACAACGACTACCTGAAGCAGTATCTGGTGCTCTACACCAACGGTGGCAACAACGACGTCATCGCGCGAACCGCGCCGGCGCCGGAGGGGCCGTGGAGTCCCGAGCAGCCTCTCGTGTCGTCGTTCCAGATGCCCGGCGGAATCTACGCGCCGATGATTCACCCCTGGTCGAGCGGCAAAGACCTGTACTTCAATCTGTCACTGTGGTCGGCCTACGACGTGATGCTGATGCACACCGTGCTGCCGTAGTCAGGCCGTCAGGCTGAAGCTCATGGAGACCGTCGTTCCTTTTGGCGTGCAATCCAATTCCAGCCAGTCGCTCACCGCGCGAATCAACAGCAACCCGCGTCCGCGTACGCCCGGGTCGGCCGCCGCCGGCCGCCACTTACCCTTGTCGGCGATCTTGAGATCCACACGCGCGCCGTCATTTTCGCCGTTGACCCGAACCTTGCCAAGCTTTCGGCCCTGGTAACCGTGTTCGATGCTGTTGGCGACGGCTTCGTTGACCGCCAGCACGATGTCGGCCACCCGCTCCTCGGCCACGCCGGCGCCGTGTAGCCATCCCGAGAGTTGGTGGCGCAGTTCGCCGAGCTGGTCGGCGTTGACCGTCCGGTGGATCGCCAGCGGCGGGTACGGCCGTCGGTAGACGACGATCGCGATGTCGTCGTCGTATCCGGCCGGCGGCGCCAGTTCGCTGAGTGCCGCGTCCGCAACGTCGTCGACGGTCAGGTTCAGTCCGCGTGCCACCGTCGCGCCAAGTTGCGCGATACCGTCGTCGAGCGCCACGTCGCGCCGCTCGACCAGCCCGTCGGTGTAGAGCATCAGCGTCGAGCCGGGCGGCAGCGTCACCGCTGCCTGAGGACGAGAAGCCCTGCGCTGCACGGCTAATGGCACCGAGCGAGCGTCCGAGATCAGGGTGTGCGCGACCCCCGGCGCGGCCAGCACCGCAGGCAGATGGCCGGCACAGCTGTAGGAGAATTCGCCGGATTCGGTGTCGAGGAGAGCCAGAAAGACGGTGGTGCAGAAGGCATCTGGGATCAGCTCAGCCACCGCGTCGAGCTCTTCGAGCAACTTTGCGGGCTCGGCGCCGGTGAGCAGCAGCGCCCGCGCGGAGGCACGAAGCTGGCCCATCACCGCCGCGGCCGACAGGCCGCGTCCCACGCAGTCGCCGACGATGATGCCGATCCGATGCTCGCCGACGCGCAACACGTCATACCAGTCGCCGCCGATTTCGAGCGGTGTCACCGCGGGCTCGTAGCGAACCGCGAAGCCGGGCGGAAGTTTGGTGGGCGCCAGCATGGCGTGCTGCAAGGTGAGCGAGGTTTCTCGGGCCGCCTCGAATTGGCGCACGTGTTGGATCGCCAGCCCGAGGTGGCCGACCAGCACGGTGACCAGCAGGCGGTCTTCACCGCTGATCCGTCGGGGCACCCGAAGCTCGAGCCACAAAGCGACAGCACCCCCGCCGGTGAGGACGGCGACGATACCCCTCGATTGTCCTGGGGCATCCGGACTTTCGATCGGCTGGACAGTGAGCGGCAACTGGTGTCGGGCCTGTTCGAAGATCTCCCGGAGCGGCGGATCGAGAAGCGTCCACTTTGGCGACAGCCGCTCCCCGGCCACCTGAATCGTGGGCTCTCCTCCGCTGGCCGGCCACACCGCGGCCACCACCCGATGCACATCGAGCGCGAGGCGGCACTCGTCGAGGGTGATCGTCAAGACCTCCGACACGCTCTTGGCCACGCTGACCGCCGTGGCCAGGCGTAGTACTGCGCTTTCCCGCGCGGCGAACGCGCGTTCGGCGGTGATGTCGCGAAGGGTGCCCACGTACACGTCGTCGTCGGTGTTGTCCGGGTTGACCCGGCTGACGTTGGCGACGACCCACACCAGTCGGCCGTCGCGATGCCGGATCGGAGTTTCGTACTGGACCTGGGCCTCGTCGCGCAGCCTGGATTTTTGTCGCCGTGCGGCCTTTTCGTCGACCAACCACGGATACGGCCATCGGTACGGCAGGCCCTCTGCCGGGTAGCCAGTGAGCTTGGCGAAGGCGTCGTTGAGTTCGATGATCGAGCCGTTGCGGTCGGAGACGAAGAACCCCTCCTGCAGAGAGTTCACCACCGCGTTGCGGAACTCGTCGCGATTGGCGAGATCGTCGGCGCGGGCCCGCTGTTCCTCGGCTCGCCGTGTCGCGGCGTCAAGCGGGGCCAGCGTGTGCAGCAGGAAAGCCAGCGCCTCCGCGCCGTCGAAGTCCGGAATGTCTTGTACCAGTTGGCGGACAAGCTCAGCGTGTTGCTCGACGATCCCCAGCATGCCGACGCCGTCGTTCAGCGCCTGGCGTCCCAGCTCGTTGCCGACCCCGAGGTCTCGCTCGTTGGGCGTCTGCAGGTAGGCGCGCAACGCGGCCTCGTACTGGGTGTGGAAATCATCGGACGTCATGCGGAAAGCACCGGCGCGACGATCAACAGGGCCGGCGCGGCGACGTCGACATTGAACCTCCCGGTTCTCCGCGGCAGACAAAAGTCTCGGTCTCACATTAACCGAGCCGCATCGCGCGCAGGCTTGCAGTACGATTTCTGCGAATTTGCAGGTAACCCAGCTACCCGACTTCAGACGAAGGATGGCCGTTGTCAGCTGCGGATCCGATCACCACGTCCGTCGCGCATCGGGATGGCGCAGCGGTGGTGAGCGTTGGCGGCGAGATCGACCTGAGCACCGCACCCGCGTTCGAAGAGGCGATCAGGGAAGCTCTCGAAGCCAATCCGGCCGTCCTCGCGATCGAGCTGTCCGACGTGACGTTCATGGCGTCGGTGGGTTTGAGGATCCTGGCGGCCACCAATGAAAAAATCGGCGCATCGACCCGGATCGCTGTGATAGCTGACAATCAGGCAGCCGCCAGACCGATCCAGTTGACCGGCCTCGACACCATCGTCGCGCTGTACCCGACACTCGATGAAGCACTTGCCGGGCGGCGCGAGTAACCCCTAGGGGCGCAGCACCTGTCGGGCGATCGCGTACTTGTGCACCTCGGTCGGTCCGTCGTAGAGCCGGAAGGCCCGGATGTCGGAGAAGATCATCCCGACCGGGGTCTCGTCGGAAATGCCTATGCCGCCGAGGATTTGAACACAGCGGTCGGCGACCTTGAACAGCTCCTCGGACACGTAGGCCTTGACCATCGAGCTTTCGTGCCGGCCGGTGCCCCGATCGCCCATGTCGAGCGTCCAGCACGCCCACCAGATGGCGAGTCGGCATTGCTGCAAGGCGATCTCGTTGTCGGCGATCATGAAGCTGACGCCTTGATGCTCACCGAGGGTCTTACCGAACGCGGTGCGCTCGCGGGCATGGCGGATCGCGATCGACTGTGCGCGTGAGGCCGCACCCAGCCAGCGCATGCAGTGGGTCAGCCGCGCCGGCGCCAGCCGCAACTGCGCGTAGCGCAGCGCCTGGCCGACCTCACCCAGTACCGCGGAGGCGGGCAGTCGCAGATCGTTGAACTGCACCACGCCATGGCCTTCGACGTAGTTGCGGTCCATCGTGTTCATTACCCGCTCGATCACCAGACCTTCCGGGCCGTGTGGCCCGGCTTCGCAGAGGAACAGGGTCGGGCCGTCCGGGCCATCGGGATTCGGTGCGACGCGGGCCATGATGATCCAGGTCCGCGCGCCGTTTGCGCCGGTGATCAGCCACTTGTGGCCGTTGATGACGTAGTGGCTGCCGTCGAATTCCGCGGTCGTGTTCAGCTGGTTGGGATCCGAGCCTGCGCCGCCGGGCTCGGTCATGGCGAATACCGACCGCTGCCGTCCGTCGATCACCGGGATGAGGAACTGCTCGACTTGCTCTTGATTGGCGACCCGCCCGAGCAGAAACATGTTGCCCTCGTCGGGGGCGGCACAGTTGAGCGCAATCGGGCCCAGCGTCGACCAGCCGGCCGCCTCGAACAGCACCGCCTGATCGCGGTGCGACGGCTCGCGCCCACCAAAACGCTTGGGCGCCTGGAAAGTCAGCAGACCGGCGTCGCGGGCCAGCCCCACCAGCTCGGTGCGCAGGTCGTCGTCGGGACCGTGCCGGGTGAGCCGGGGGTCGGTTTCGTACGGCACGATCTTGTCGCTGACGAAGGCGCGGATCTGGTCGCGCAGCGCGGCGGTGTCGGCGGGTATATCGAAGTCGATCATCGGGTGTCCATCAGGGTCAGGGCCTGCTCGAACAATCGCACGGTGGCCTCGTGGAGCAAGTCGCCGACCTCCTTCGGGGCCTTGCCGGCGTAGGCCCGCGCATGGGTGCCTTCCAGCACGATGCCGAGCTTGAAGCACGCCAACACGGTGTACCAGGTGATGTGTGACAGGTCGCGGGTGGTGTTGCGGGCGTACTGCTCGACCAGATCGCTGGGGGCGGCCAAACCACCCTTCTCGAACAGCACGCCGCCGAATGCCGCGGACCCGCCCCAGGTGGCCAGCAGCCAACCGAGGTCGAGCAGCGGATCGCCGATCGTGGACATCTCCCAGTCGACGATCGCGACGACCTTGGGCCCGGTGCGGGAGAACATCACGTTGGCGGCGTGATAGTCGCCGTGCATGATGCCCGGCGTCCACTGCGATGGCCGGCCGTCGTCGAGCCAGCTGGCGACGTCGCCCACTCCGGGGATGTCCGGGCCCGGGTAGTTGTCGAACGCCTGGTATGACTCCAGCTCTGAAAGCCAGCGTGGCACTTGACGTTCCAGGAAACCGTCCGGCTTGCCGTAGCCACTCAAGCCCACCGCGGCATAGTCGACCGCGCCGAGCTTGGCCAACGACTCGGCCATCGACAACCCCATCGCAAAACGCACTGCCGGATCGGTGGCGTGCAGCTCCGGTAATTCCTGGCCGGCGTTGAACCCGTCGATCGGCTCCATCAGATAAAACACCGCGTCGCCGATCACGTCGGTATCGGCGCAGCTGGCGATCAGGTGGGGATGCGGCACGTCAGTGCCGGCCAGCGCCGCCAATACTTCGGTTTCCCGCATGATCACGACGTTGCTGCGCGGCCGTAAATGCTTCGGCCCGCGGCGCAGCACATACTCTCGGCCCGAGCGGAGGAAGCGGAGCATGATGTTCTGCGTTCCGCCGGTGATGGCGGAGACGTCCTCCAGCGGGCCATCTCCCAAGCCTTGGTCAGACATCCACTCCGCAAGGCCGTCCGGGGCTTTGAGCTCCTCCACGCAAGTGAAGCTACCGCAGCGTCCTCACAGCGGGCCCACGTAATGTCCGATGCTGGCTACTAACGGGAGGATGACGATGGCGCGGACCGACAACGATTCCTGGGACATCACCGAGAGCGTGGGGTCGACCGCGCTCGGGGTCGCCGCGGCTCGAGCCGCTGAGACCGAGAGCGAGAACCCGCTGATCCAGGATCCGTTCGCCCGCGCATTTCTGGATGCGGCCGGTCCGGGCATGTGGAGCTTGACGTCGGATCCCGAGCTGTCGGCCGCGCTGACCGAGCTGGTTCCCGACCTCGGCGTCCACACCCAGGTGATGGTCGACTTCATGGCCGTGCGCACCAAGTGGTTCGACGAGTTGTTCCTCGACGCGGTGGCCTCCGGTATCCGGCAGGTGGTGATCCTGGCGTCCGGCCTGGACTCGCGCTCGTGGCGGTTGTCGTGGCCCGACGGGACCACGGTGTACGAGCTGGACCAGGCGAAGGTGCTCGAGTTCAAGTCGAGCACGCTGCACAACCAGGGTGCGCAGCCGGCCGCGAATCTGGTGAGCGTCGCGGTGGACCTGCGCCAGGACTGGCCAACCTCGTTGCAGCAAGCAGGCTTTGACCCAGCTGCGCCGACGATGTGGTCGGCCGAGGGGCTGCTGCGCTATTTGCCTGCCGCGGCGCAGGACCTCCTGTTCGAACGGATCGATTCGCTCAGCGCGCCCGGCAGCAGGTTGGCGACGAACGGGCCTTCCAAGAACGCGGTGAACCCGGATCTGTTGGCCCGCCAGCACGAGCAGTCGAAACGCCTGCGGGCCGCGGCCGCCGAGGTGCTCGGCACCGAGATCCCCAACGTCGAAGAACTCTGGTACCCGGAGGAGCGCACCGAGATCGTCGACTGGTTGGGCGCCCACGGCTGGGAAGCATCGGCGATCGGCATGGCTGATCTGCTGGCGCAGCACGGTCGGAATGTGCCGGCCGACGACGTGATGCCGCCCGTCGTCTTCACCTCGGCCCGGCGTCCCTGAAGCCTGACGTTCCTGATTTGCTGACGCCGCGACGCCGGTTGGCGCATCTGCCGCGTGGTGGGGGTATCGGGCTATCATTTTAGCTCCGCTTTTTCGGCAAAACCTCTGGTAGGCGCCATCCGGCGCGGCCAAATCGCGTGTCGACATTTCAGAGATTGTGTCCAAATGTTTGGACACTTTCCGGCTTGGGTACCTTAGCTAAGCTCTACGATTTTGCCCCAAGAAAAGAGGTCAGGATGCGTGGTGGAGGTTTGATCAGTTCGATCGTGGTGGTCTGGTTGGTGATCGGCGTCATCGCCGCATTCCAGCGGGACTACCTGAAAAATACCGATCAGAATTGTGCCACTTTAAGCACTATCGGAGTCACTGTTTTGGCAGGCCCCCTGAATTATGCGGGGGTCAATCCGAAGGTGGCTGAATGTCATTTACCGCAACCCAGTTCGATGCCTGCTCTTGACATCGACCAATTGATTGGAGCGCAGGCGTCATGATCGGCCTCGGCATCATCTTGCTGATATTGGGATACGTCCTGAAAGTAGCTGTGCTGCAAACGATCGGCGTCATCCTGCTGGTCATCGGTGCCGTGCTGTGGGTTCTCGGTTCTGTTGGACGCCCGGTGGGCGGAAGGCGTTATTGGTACTGACGCCGACTAAAGCGAAACCAATCTGAACAATTGAAAATCAAGGAGGCATCATGATTGTGCTCGGAATCGTTCTGCTCGTCATCGGATATTTTGTTCCAAGTCTCAGCATCCTGTACACGATCGGCGGCATTCTCGTCGTCATCGGTGTGATTCTGTGGATCCTCGGGGCAGTCGGACGTCCGGTGGGCGGTCGAAAAGTCTGGTTCTAGCCGCTGACCTGCGGCCGGGTTGGCTCACAGCTGGCACACAGTAGTGCCATAGCAATGCCTCATCGGGTTGCGCATACTAGGTAGTTGTGAGCCAACCCCAAGCCCCCGCAGAGCGGGTCGTCATGCGCCGCGCCGACGGAAATCCGATCAACGTTCTGGTGGTCGACGACGAACCCGTTCTCGCTGAGATGGTCTCGATGGCGTTGCGCTACGAAGGCTGGAACATCGCGACCGCGGGTGACGGTTCGGCGGCCTTGGCGTCCGCCCGCTCGCAGCGTCCGGACGTCGTTGTTCTCGACGTGATGCTCCCCGATATGAGCGGGCTTGATGTTCTACGCAAACTTCGCGAGGAGACCCCGCAGCTGCCGGTGTTGTTGCTGACGGCAAAAGACGCTGTCGAGGACCGCATCGCGGGCCTCACCGCCGGCGGAGATGACTACGTCACCAAACCGTTCAGCCTGGAAGAAGTGGTACTGCGGCTGCGCGCACTGCTGCGCCGCACGGGCGTCACGACCGAGGATAGCGGCGCACAACTCGTCGTCGGCGATCTGGTGCTCAACGAAGACAGCCACGACGTGACCCGCGCGGGTGAGCCGATCGCATTGACGTCCACCGAATTCGAGCTGCTGCGCTTCATGATGCGTAACTCCAAGCGAGTCCTGAGCAAGGCGCAGATCCTCGACCGGGTATGGAGCTACGACTTCGGTGGCCGGTCCAACATCGTCGAGCTCTACATCTCCTACCTACGCAAGAAGATCGACAACGGGCACGAGCCCATGATTCATACGCTGCGCGGCGCCGGCTACGTCCTCAAGCCGGCTCGCTAGACATGGGCGGGGGCTGGTCCCTTCGGTTTCGCCTGTTGGTCGGTCAGCTGGTCGTTCTCGTCATCGTCTGTGTCGGCATCGGCGCGGCGACCGAACTCGCGCTGTACAAGTACCTCTTGGCGCAGCTCGATACCCAGCTGCAGGATGCCTCGCAACGCTCGGTGCGAATCTTCGCCGAGCCATCCACCGCGCCCTGGCGGCATCACCCGCGGCCGTTTCCCCGGCCTGGGCCGGGCCCGGTCTTTTTGGACGCTCCGGCTCAGCCGGGCGGCATGGTCGCGGCGGTGGTCAAAAACGGCGGGGAGATCGAGGCCGGCTACCTGACAGCGGCGGGCGGACGTGCCGCCGTGACCGACGCGGCCCGGCGTGAGCTCGGCAAGGTAGCGGTCGACCGGCCTCCGATAACTCGGGATATCGACGGTTTGGGCCGGTACCGCGTCGTTGCCGCCTACGCCCGCCGTAGCGGCGAAATCATCATCACCGGTCTGTCGATGTCCGATGTGGAAGCAACCATGATCCGCGTGCTGCTGATCTTCGGTGTCGTCACCGCGATCGCCGTCGCCGCGGCCACCACGGCCGGCATCGTGATCATCCGTCGGGCGCTGGCGCCGCTACGCCGCGTCGCCCAAACCGCCGGCGAGGTCGTCGACCTGCCACTGGACCGCGGCGAGGTGGCATTACCGGTGCGGGTACTCGAGTCAGATGCCAACCCGCGCACTGAAGTTGGCCAGCTCGGGTCTGCGCTCAACCAGATGCTCGACCACGTCAGTGCCGCGCTATCGTCGCGGCAGGCCAGCGAGACGCGGGTGCGGCAGTTCGTCGCCGACGCCAGCCACGAGCTGCGCACCCCGCTGGCCGCCATCCGTGGCTACACCGAGTTGGCCCAGCGGGTGGGTGACGACACCGACGCGGTGGCACATGCGATGAGCCGCGTGCAGTCCGAGACCGAACGGATGACGCATCTCGTCGAGGACCTGCTGCTGCTCGCGCGCCTGGACTCCGGCCGGCCGCTGGAACGCGGGGCGGTCGATCTTTCGCGGGTTGCTGTAGACGCGGTCAGCGATGCGCATGTCGCCGGTCCGGATCATGAGTGGGAGCTCGACCTGCCAGAGGAGCCGGTGATGGTGTCCGGCGACGCGGCCCGGCTGCACCAGGTGATGACCAACCTGCTGGCCAACGCTCGTGTCCACACCGGCGCGGGCACCGTGGTGACCACGCGATTGGGCGCGGACGGCACGCACGCCGTGCTGAGCGTGCGCGACAACGGCCCAGGCATTCCGGAGCAGCTGCAGTCAGAAGTGTTCGAGCGGTTCGCCCGCGGCGACACGTCACGATCCCGCAAAGGCGGCAGCACCGGATTGGGCCTGGCGATCGTCTCGGCGGTGGTGAAGGCACACCACGGCACGATCACGTTGGAGAGCGCGCCGGGCCACACCGACTTCACGGTCCGATTGCTACTCGCCGACGACGCTTGAGGGTACAGCCGCACGAGAGCGACGCCGGGTCGTCGCTGTCGTGCGGTCTGACTACCTCGAGATGAGCTCTAGGGGCAGGTCACATCGATTTCGAAGGACTTGTTCACGGGCTGCATCGGGTTGGCCATGTCCACCCCGGTCGCGGTCCCGCTGATCGTGTACTTGCTGCCGTCTTTGGTCGCGGTGGCCTTGCCCTGCGCCTGGGACGCCGGGGGTGTAGCCGAGCGTTACCCCATTGACGTTGCCCAGCCCGACGGACTTCACCACAGGCGGGCTGGCATCGGTCAGCACGACGCCAATGCCGGTTTGTGCTCCACCGATAGCGATGTTCTCGGTGCCGGCGGCCGATGTGCAGGCGACGGTGCCCTGCACGGTTTGGTCTTTGCCGTCGATGGTGACCTTCGCTGACGATGAGCCACTCGCAGCTACGGAGGTCCCTCCGGAGCTGCTGCTCGTCGATTTCTTATCACTCGAACAGCCAGACAGACCTACGACGACGATCGCCGTCGCCGCTGCAGCGATCGTTACTGAACGTTTCACCCGGTTCTCCTTTGTTGTTCTCGCGGTCCGTCGACTTTGACGGACCGTTTCGGCAGTATGCGGCTTTGCTGAAATGGCGGATAGCGCTTTGGCCAAAATTCGAGCTCGCTGTTGAGAGGGCATGACGCCGCTTCACCCGACGTTTGCCGGCCGGCTTCCCGATTGGCCAGTCCGGGCTCAGCAAGGCTGAAAGGATGAGCCGATGGACTCGCTGCCGCTGGACGACACCGCCGATTTCGACGACGCGGACCGGGGATTCATCGGCGCGCTGACGCCGTGCGTCGTCAAGGCCGCCGACGGACGGGTGGTCTGGGACAACGACGCCTACGCGTTCCTCGCCGGCGATACGCCGCCATCGGTGCACCCGAGCCTGTGGCGGCAATGCCAGCTAACCGCCAAGCAAGGCCTCTACGAGGTGGTGCCGGGCATCTACCAGGTCCGCGGCCTGGACCTTTCCAACATCAGCTTCGTCGAGGGCGACACCGGGGTGATCGTGATCGACCCGCTGGTCTCCACTGAAGTGGCCGCCGCGGCGCTACAGCTGTACCGCACTCACCGGGGCGAGCGGCCCGTCGTGGCGGTGATTTACACCCATAGCCACGTCGACCATTTCGGCGGCGTGCTGGGCGTGACCTCGCAGGCCGACGTCGACGCCGGCAAGGTGGCGGTGCTGGCGCCCGAAGGATTCACCGAGCACGTCGTGCAGGAGAACGTCTATGCCGGGCCCGCGATGACGCGTCGCGCCACCTATATGTACGGCACCCTGCTGGCGCGCGGCCCGGAAGGACATGTCGGTTGCGGCCTGGGCCAAGTGCCGTCGCAGGGCGAGGTGGCGCTGATCGTGCCGACTGTCGACGTTGCGAGCACCGGTGAAACCCACACCGTCGACGGGGTCGAGATCGAGTTCCAGATGGCGCCGGGCACCGAGGCGCCGGCCGAGATGCACTTCTACTTCCCGCAATTCCGCGCGTTGTGCATGGCCGAAAATGCCACCCACAACCTGCACAACCTGTTGACGCTGCGCGGGGCGCTGGTCCGCGATCCGCACGCCTGGTCCGGGTACCTGACCGAGGCGATCGACTCGTTCGGTGACCGCGCAGACGTGGTGTTCGCCTCGCACCACTGGCCGACGTGGGGACGGGAGCGCCTCGTCGAATTCCTTTCGCTGCAACGGGATCTGTACGCGTATCTGCACGACCAGACGCTGCGGTTGCTCAATCAGGGTCACAACGGGGCCGAGATAGCCGAGACGATGCAGATGCCACCGGCGTTGGAGCGGGCCTGGCACACCCACGGCTACTACGGGTCGGTCAGTCATAACGTCAAGGCGATCTACCAGCGCTACATGGGCTGGTTCGACGGAAATCCGGCCCGGCTGTGGCCGCACCCGCCCGAAGCGCTGGCCAGCCGGTATGTCGACGCGATCGGCGGCCTCGACCGTGTCGTCGAACTTGCCCAGCATGCGTTCGATTCCGGTGACTTGCGTTGGGCTGCAACGCTGCTCGATCACGCAGTCTTCGCCGACGAGACTCATGCCGGTGCTCGCACCCTGCTGGCGGCCACGTTGGTGCAGTTGGCGTACGGGGCGGAGAACGCGACGTGGCGCAACTTCTTCCTATCTGGAGCTACCGAGTTGCGGGACGGCAACTTCGGCACCGCCGGGCAGGTCTCGTCGCCGTCGCTGTTGTCGGCGCTGACGCCGGAGCAGATCTTCGACGGCCTGGCCATCAGCATCAATGGGCCCCGGGCGTGGGACCTGGACATCGCCATCGACGTCACGCTGAGCGATCGCGATGCGAACTACCGGCTCACACTGCGCAACGGTGTGCTTGTGCATCGTCAAGTGCCCGCCGATGCGGCGACTTCAGCCGCAACCATCAAGCTGAACAATGCTTTTCGTCTGCTGACGCTGGGGATGGGCGATTTCACCTCACCTGGGTTCGAGCTCTCCGGCGACCAGGCGACTCTGCAGCAGTTCCTGGGCGTGCTTGACCGGCCCGACCCGTCGTTCAACATCGTCACGCCGTGAGCGCGACGAGCTCTGTCGCGAAACCGCACTGAGGGTTGTGACCGGATGAAATCCACAACCCTGGTTGCTGTTTGGCGAAGTCAGGGCACGTCGATGACCACCTTGCCGACCGCCTTGCGATCGGCGACGAGCCGTAACGCCGCGGCGGTGTCGGCAAGCGGGAACCGCGCACCGATATAGGGCCGGACGACTCCCGTGGCGAACATCTCGGTCAACTCCCGCATGTCGCGCGCAGAATCTTCCGGCCTGTCGCTGACGAAAGTACGAATCTCCATGCCGCGCAGGGTGATTCCCTTGAGCAGGACCAAGTTCAGCGGGATCGACGGGATCACGCCGGCGGCGTAGCCGAGCGTGACGAAGGTCCCGCCCCGGGCTAGAGCCCGTAGAGCCGGCTCCGCGTAACGTCCTCCGACCGGGTCGAGAACCACGCGTGCCGCGTCGCCGGTCAGTTCGCGGATCCGGATCTTCAGGTCCTCCCGGTCGTAATCGACCGTCGCCTCCGCGCCGCGCTGCCGGCATAGCTCGAGCTTGTCCGGACTCGACGCGGCGGCCAGCACCCGTGCCCCCATCGCCACCGCCAGATCCACTGCGGCCAAACCCACGCCCCCTGCCGCGCCGAGGACGACGACCCAATCACCCGCCGCGACCGTGGCGATCGATCGCAGCGCGTGATACGCCGTCCGGTAGGTGACGCCGAACGCCGCCGCGGACGCATAGTCGATGTCGTCGGGTATCTCGGCGATCCCCGCCGCGTGCAGGAGCGTCTGTTCGGCGAACGCCCCGACGAACGTGGCGGACGAAACCCGTTGGCCCGGGCGGTAAGACACGCCTTCGCCGACCGCGATGACCTCCCCGGCGAGCTCGCTACCCGGGGTGAACGGCACCGGAGCCTTGACCTGATACTTGCCTTCGATCATGAGTACGTCGGGGAAGTTGACCGCCGCGGCGTGCACCCGCACCACCAGCTGGCCCGGCCCCGGCACCGGGGCGGCGACCTCGTCGATGACAAGATCCTCCGGCGGTCCGTAGGAGTGGCAGACCACGGCACGCATCAGCTGACCTCCAGTCCGCGTAGGCAGAATTGCACCAGATGGTCGACGTCGGCCGAGGCGGGCCGCTGCGCGGAATCCAGGTAGCGGCGCATGGCCGACACCGTGCAATGGAAGACGGCGTCGGCGTCGCGCTCAATGTCCTTGCTGCCCAATGCCGCAATCGGGCCGACCAGCAGTTCACGCATCGGCCGCATGATCGCATCGTCGGCGGCCCGCCAGTCGGTGGTGGCCGAAACCTGGCCGGCAGCAGCACGACTCATACTGATCAGGTGCGGGTCGGCAACCTGCGCGAGCGCACCCTCGATCCAGCGTCGGACCTGGCCCGCCGGTGTGCGTTCCTTGGTCATCTGGTGTTGCAGGTAGGAGACGACGATCCCGACGCCGCGTTCCATCACCGCGAGGATCACGTCGTCTTTGCCGGCGAAGTAGCGGTAGAACGCCTTGTTCGACGAGCCGGCCTCGGTGACGATGTCGCTGACCCGCGGCGGTTCCGGTGCCACGCGCTCCATCACCCGAACGGCGGCGGCAAGGATGCGCTCGACCTCCTCGGTCGCCTCCCGTTGACGATCGTCGAGCGCACGCTCGACGGCTGCAGTGACGCGGCTACTGGCCAACGCTCTGTCAGACAAGTGCGGCACCGTATTTGGCGCGGACCGCCTCGCGGCGCACGTCGAGCATCTCGCTGGGCCACTCGGCACTCTCGGCCTCGACGTTTTTGAGCAGCATGCGGGCCAGGTTGACTTTGTGTGCCTCGGTGGGCCCATCGGCCAGGCCCAGCGCGATACCGCCGATCAGGACGTTGACCAACGGCAGCTGATCGGTCAGTCCGAGCGCCCCGTGTACCTGAATAGCCCGTAGTGCAATCGATTTCAGCACCTGCGAGGCAAGGATCTTGCACGTCGCGATTTCGGCGCGGGCGCCGTGCTCGTCACCGCTGTCGATCAGCCAGGCGGCGTGCAGCACGGTCAGCCGGAACGGCGTCAGCTCGGTGTAGGAGTCGGCGACGAACTCCTGCACCAACTGCTTGTCGGCCAGCAAAGTACCTTGGGTGAAGCGGCTTTTCGCGCGCCGCGCCATCATCTCGACAGTGCGCTGGGCCATTCCGATCGCGCGCATCGCGTGGTGTAGCCGGCCCCCGGCCAGCCGAGTCTGCAGGATCAGGAAGCCCTGTCCGGGTTCGCCGAGCAACGCGGTTGACGGCACCCGCACGTCGTCGTAGTGAACCAGCGAATGGCCCGGCTCGTGCGGGTCGGCGCCGACCAGATGGTGGTTCGCCTCGATCTTGAGTCCTGGGGTGTCCGCCGGGATCAGGAACGTCGATGCGCCGTGGTGCACCGCCACATCAGGATTGGTGATGGCGACGACGATGAAGAACGAGGCAACGGATGCATTGCTGGAGAAATACTTTCGTCCGGTGATCACCCAGTCCCCATTTCCTGAGCCATCGGGCACCGCTCGGGTGGTGAAGACCCTGGGGTCGGCACCGCCCTGCGGCTCGGTCATCGAGAAACAGGAGAAGATCTCGCCGGACAGCAGCCCGGACAGGTAGCGGTCCTTCTGGCCCTGAGTGCCGAAGCGGGCGATGATCTCGGCGTTGCCGGTGTCGGGCGCCTGGGTTCCGAACACGATCGGCGCCCACGGGCTACGGCCCAGGATCTCGTTGATCAGCGTGAGCTTGACCGCGCCGAATCCCTGGCCGCCGAGTTCCGGGCCGAGGTGCGGCGCCCACAGACCTTGGTCGCGGACCTGCTGTTTGAGCGGGTCGACGATTCTGCGCCGCTCATCGTTGAGCGGCAGGAATTCGCAGCCGGGGAACAGCACCTCCAGCGGCTCGACCTCGTCGCGGACGAACTCACGGATCCAGTCGAGCTTCTTCGCGAATTCCGGTTCGGTGGAGAAGTCCCATGCCATGTCAGTTACTCCTTGCGATCGTCAGGGAAAGCCACCGTCGGCCCGCACGATCGAGCCGGTGGTGAAACTGGATGCGTCGGAGGCCAAAAACAATGCTCCACCGACGATTTCGGCCGGGTTGCCGGCCCGCTGCAGCGTCAGGCCGGCGAACGGACTGCGCGCGGCCTGCTCGATGTTCCACGACTTGCTGACGTCGGTGAGAAAGGGGCCGGCCATCAGCGTATTGACCCGGACCTTCGGCCCCAGGGCTCGCGCGAAGCCCTCGGTCATCGCGTTGAGCCCGGCCTTCGACGACGCGTAGGGGATGATGTCGGGCGTCGGGCGCAGCGAGCCCGCGGTGCTGACGTTGATGATCGACCCGCGACCGGCCGCCACCATCCGCTCGCCGACCAACGCGGACAGCCGGAACGGGCCCTTGAGGTTCAGATTCACCACGGCGTCGAACAGCTTCTCGGTGACGTCGGTCAGCTTGTCGTAGAGCGGCGACATGCCGGCGTTGTTGATCAACGTGTCGACCTTGCCGAACCGTTCGTACACCGCGTCGACGAGTCCGTCGAGCTGGTCCCAGCGACCGACGTGCACCTGATAGGGCATCGCCGTGCGACCGGTCTCGCTTTCGATCTGTTCGGCGACGGCCACGCAGTTCTCCATTTTGCGGCTGGCGATCACCACGTCTGCACCGCAGCGCGCGACGCCGAACGCCATCTCCCGGCCCAGCCCACGGCTGCCGCCGGTGACCAGTATGGTCTGGCCGGTGAGGTCGAAAAGCTGTTCGGCATAACTCATGTGAGCGACACCGGCCATCGCAGCCGCGGTGGTGATCAGTTGCGGGACCATCGCTCCGAACGCGTCCTGGATCTTCGGGTCGACCTTGCCGCTGCGCACCCCCGCAGCGTAGGTCTTTTCCAGCACGATGCCGAGCTTCCAGTTGGCCAGCACCAGGTAGTAGTCGATGTGTTCGGTCGACAGCCCGCTGACCTTCTCGTAGCGCTCGAGCAACTCGCTGCGCGTCGGCATTCCCAACATGTCGAGATAAAACCCGTCTTCCTTGGGGTTTTCGCCGTCGTAGCCCAGCAGGCACCAGGCCAAGTCCAGCAGTGGATCGCCGACCGTCGTCATCTCCCAGTCCACGATCGCGGCCAGCCGGGCCGGTCCGCCGTGCGCAAACATGACGTTGGCGAACTGGTAGTCGCCGTGCATGATGCCCGGCGTGTAGTGCGCGGGCCGGTTGCGGGCCAGCCAGTCGGCGGCTTCGTCGAGCCCGGGTAGCTCGCGCACCTTGTAGCTGTCGAGGAAGGCCCGCCAGCGATCGACCTGCCGGTCGTGGAATCCGTCCGGGCGGCCGAAGCCAGCCAAACCCTGGGCCCGCCAATCGACTCGCCCCAGCTTGGCCGCGCCCTCGACGAGCTCGAACGCCAGGTCGCGTCGCGCGGTCAGGTCGTCGTCGAACGGCGCCTCCCAGCCGCCGTCCATCGGGCTCCAGCCGTCGATCGCCTGCATCACGTAGAACGGCTTGCCGAACAGATCGCCGCCGTCGTCCGCGATCAACTCGGCATGGGGCACGTCGGTGCCGCCCAGCGCACGGACCAGCCGGATCTCGCGAAGCAACCCGTCGATGCGCGCGGCGTCGGCGCGCTCCCCAGGCATGCGCAGCACCATGCGCTCGTCGCCCCGGTGGATCAGATACAACGTGTTCTGCGAACCTCCGGACAACTGCTCGAGCCGTGGCAACTCGCCGTCGCCGGGAGCGCCGTTCGTGTCCAGCCAGCGTCCGAGTATCTCTGCGTCCAACATCTGCACACCCCAATCTCCGCACGGAGAATAACATTCTCCACTGGGTGTCGCGAGGGTATTCCGGCTCGTGCTCGTTTATGGCCTATGCGAGGCTGAGCGGATGCAGTTGCTTCTGATCCGGCACGCGTTGCCGCTGCGCAGCGAGCCCGGAGAGGGAGCCGACCCGGAACTCTCCGACGAAGGGCGGGCGCAGGTCGCGCGTCTGCCGGACGCGCTTGCCAGGTTTCCGATCACCCGGGTGATCAGCAGCCCGCAGCGCCGCGCGGTCCAAACCGCGGAACCGGTCGCTGTCTCGCGTGGGCTGGACATCGAGATCGACGACCGTTTCGCCGAATACGACCGGGAGCTGCCGGTCTACATCCCGATCGAACAGATCCGGGCGGAGAACCCGCAGGAGTGGGCCCGGATGGCCAACGGGCACCTACCGAGCACGGTCGACGTCGACGCGTTTCGGGCGCGGGTGCAGGCCGCCGTCGACAACGTCGCCGCTACCGCCGGGCACGAGGACACGGTCGCGGTGTTCAGCCACGGCGGGGTGATCAACGTGGTGTTGCACGAGATTCTCGGGACGAGGCGGATCTTGTCGTTTCCGATCGACTACGTGTCGGTGACCCGGCTGCTGTTCTCCCGGTCCGGTCAGGCCAGCGTGGTGACGGTGAACGGCACCGAGCATGTGTGGGACCTGCTGCCGCGCAATCGGCGTGCGGCCTCCGGTGATAAACAGAAGCCGTGACTCTTGACGGGCTCGATCTCCCTGCGCTGGACAAGCACCTGCGATCGGTCGGGGTGGCCCGCGATGGGGAGTTGACGGGACAGCTGATCTCCGGCGGCCGCTCGAACCTGACCTTTCTGGTCGCCGACGACTCGTCGAAATGGGTGCTGCGCCGTCCGCCGCTGCATGGGCTGACGCCGTCCGCGCACGACATGGCGCGGGAGTACACCGTGGTCGCCGGGCTGGCTGACACCGACGTTCCGGTGGCCCGCGCTGTCACGCTGTGCAACGACGACTCCGTGCTCGGTGCCCCGTTCCAAATGGTCGAATACGTTGCGGGCCAAGTGGTGCGCAGCCGGGCCGAGCTGGAGGCCATGGGTGACCAGCACGTCATCGACGCCTGCGTCGACGGGCTGATCAAGGTGCTGACAGACCTGCACGCCGTGGACCCGGCCGCGGTCGGGCTCGCCGACTTCGGTAAGCCGAGCGGATATCTGGAACGCCAGGTCCGCCGCTGGGGTTCGCAGTGGGAACACGTCCATCTGCCCGACGATGACCGCGACGCCGACGTCGCGCGGTTGCGTGCGGCGCTGCAGGACGCGGTCCCCCAGCAGAGCCGGACGTCGATCGTGCACGGCGACTACCGGATCGACAACACCATCCTCGACGCCGACGACCCGTCGCAGGTCCGCGCCGTCGTCGACTGGGAACTGTCCACGCTGGGCGATCCGCTCAGCGACGCGGCGCTGATGTGCGTGTACCGCGATCCGTCGCTCGACCTGATCATCAACGCGCACGCCGCATGGACCTCACCGCAATTGCCGGTCGCCGACGAACTGGCCCACCGCTATTCGGAGCTGTCCGGGAGTGCGTTGGCGCACTGGAACTTCTACATGGGGCTGGCCTACTTCAAGCTGGCCATCATCGCGGCCGGTATCGACTTCCGCAGGCGGATGTCAGAAGGCGCAAACGACGCTGAGGACGCATCCGACCGGGTCGGAGAGACGGTGGCGCCATTGATCGCAACCGGCCTCACTGAACTGCGCAGGGCCTGATTTTTTGGGCCTTGAGTTACCGGCCGGCGAGCGAGGTTCTTCTTTGCGGCTCGTCGCAACTGGTAGATCCGGGCGGTGCCGGCCAGAAACGTGATCAGGCCACCGCTCACCGCCGCCAGCAGGATTGCCACCCCGAGCGGCAGGCTCCAGTGCCAGCCGAGGAAGGCGAAATCTCCCGAAGCCGTGTTCTGCGTGATGAAGATCAGCAACACGATCAGAATCAGGAAGCCGATCGCCAGAAATGACCACAGGCCGGCGGTGCGGGTGAACTTCACCGCCGATTCAGGCGGCGGGACCGGGTCCGGGGTCGGCACGGGTGTTACTGGCGGCTCTTCGGGGGACACCGACGGATCGCTGCTCATGGTGTCATCTTTACCCTTTTACGGCCCGAAGTGAACCGAACCACCGCGAAAGGCGTTCAACGCTAGTGTCGGTTGCTATGAACATGCTGCGATGGCGCGGTTACCGCGTCGCGGCGTGGTTGGCCACCGTGAGCCTTGTCGCGACGGCGTGCGGGAGCGCAAATCCGCTCGGCGGCGCCTCGAGTGGGCCGAACTCGATCGTGGTCGGATCGGCCGGGTTCCCGGAGTCCAAGATCGTCGCCGAGATCTATGCACAAACGTTGCAGGCCAACGGGTTCAGCGTCGGCCGCCAGATGGGAATCGGCAGCCGGGAGACGTATGTCCCTGCGCTGAAAGATCATTCGATCGATTTGGTGCCCGAGTACGTCGGCAACCTGCTGCTCTACTTGGAGCCGGATGCCACCGCGACGATCCTGGACGATGTCGAGCGCGAGCTGAGCAAAAGGCTGCCGCCGGACCTGTCGATCCTGACACCGTCGCCCGCGTGTGACACCGACACCGTCACGGTCACCACCGACACCGCTACCAGATGGAACCTCAAGACGATCGCCGATCTCGCCCCCCATTCAGCCCAGGTGAAGTTCGCCGCGCCGTCGGACTTTCAAGTCCGGCCTTCCGGGTTGAAGGGACTGCGGCAGCGATACGGCCTCGACATCGCGCCCGGCAACTTCATCGCGATCAGCGATGATGGGGGTGCCGTCACCGTCCGCACCCTGGCAGAGGGAAAGGCCAACGCGGCCAACATCTTCAGTACGTCGCCTGCGATCTTGCGTGGAAATCTGGTCGTGCTTGACGATCCACAGCATAACTTTCTGGCCGGAAACATTGCTCCGCTGGTGAATTCGCAGAAGAAGTCAGACCGGCTCACCAAGGTGCTGGACGCGGTGTCGGCCAAGCTGACCAGCCGCGAGATCGCCAATCTCAACGCGTCGGTGACCGGGAACTCCGGTGTCGATCCCGATGAGGCAGCTCGAAGATGGCTGCATGCCAACAACTTCGACCACCCGATCGGAAGCTGAGTGTGATCGGTTTTCACGACGTCCACAAGGTGTACGAGGACGGCACCGTGGCTATCGACCGGCTGAACCTGGAAGTGCCCCCGGGGACGCTGACGGTGTTCGTCGGACCGTCCGGGTGCGGCAAGACGACGTCGATGCGGATGATCAACCGGATGGCCGAGCCGTCGTCGGGGACCGTGGTGGTCGACGGCGCCGATGTCGCGGATGTCGATCCGGTCCGGCTGCGCCTCGGTATCGGCTATGTGATCCAGGGTGCGGGCCTGATGCCGCATCAGCGGGTGATCGACAACGTCGCGACCGTTCCGGTGCTCAAGGGCCAGTCGCGCCGGGCGGCCCGCAAGGCCGCCTACACCGTGCTGGAGCGGGTGGGTCTGGACGCCAAGTTGGCCGAGCGCTACCCGGCGCAGCTGTCCGGCGGCGAACAGCAGCGCGTCGGCGTGGCACGGGCGTTGGCGGCGGATCCGCCGATCCTGTTGATGGACGAGCCGTTCTCAGCGGTGGACCCGATCGTGCGCCACGAGTTGCAGCGCGAAATCCTGCACCTGCAAGCCGAATTGCACAAAACCATCGTGTTCGTCACGCACGATATCGACGAGGCGATCCGGCTCGCCGACCGCGTCGCGGTGTTCGCCCGGGGCGGTGTCCTACAGCAGTACGACGAGCCGGCCACGTTGCTGTCGCGTCCGGCCAACGACTTCGTGGCCAGGATGATCGGCGCCGGTCGTGGCTACCGCTGGCTGCAGTTCCTCGCTGCGACGAACCTGCCGATTCACGACCTTCCCACGATCAGCGACACGGCCGCCATCGGAGATGAGCAGCTACGCGACGGCTGGGCGCTGGTGGTCAAACCCGACGGCGCGCCGTTGGGCTGGATCGACGCGACCGGCGTCCGTAAGCATCGGGGCGGCGCATCGCTGCGCGACAGCGTGACGTCGGTCGGCGCGGTCTTCCGGCCCGGTGCCAACCTCAGCCAGGCATTGGACGCCGCGTTGTCGTCGCCGGCAGCAATGGGCGTGGCCGTCGACAGTGCGGGCAGGGTCTCCGGAGGAGTGCGCGCCGGCGATGTGTTGGCCGCCTTGGATTCTCACCGGCGGGATTAGCCGTGCACTATCTGCTCAATCACCTCCCCACCGCCTGGGCTCTGACCGTGATCCACCTGCGGCTGTCGCTGGTTCCGGTGCTGGCGGGTCTGCTGCTGGCGTTGCCCTGGGGTGTGCTGACGTGGCGCAACCCGGTGCTGCGGCGGCTGACCACGGTGGCCGCCAGCGCGGTGTTCACCATTCCGTCGCTGGCGCTGTTCGTCGTCCTGCCGCTGATCATTCCGACCCGAATCCTGGACGAAGCCAATGTCGTTGTCGCGCTGACGCTTTACACCTCAGCGCTGTTGGTGCGGGCGGTGTTCGAGGCGCTCGATGCGGTTCCGGCGCAGGTGCGTGACGCGGCCAGCGCGCTCGGCTACCGCCCGATCACTCGGCTGGTCAAAGTCGAACTGCCGCTGTCCCTTCCGGTGCTGGTGGCAGGTTTACGCGTGGTCGTGGTCACCAACATTTCGATGGTGTCGGTGGGCGCGGTGATCGGCATCGGCGGCCTGGGTACCTGGTTCACCGAGGGCTATCAAGCCGACAAGAGCGACCAGATCGTGGCCGGGATCATCGCCATCTTCGCGTTGGCCGTCGTGATCGACGTCGCGCTGATGCTGGCCGGCCGGCTCGCCACGCCCTGGGACCGGGTGTCGCGGCCCGGTCGACGGCTACTGACGGCGCCGGTGGTGGGCGGCTCGCGATGAACTTCCTCAGCCAGGCGCTGTCCTACTTGCTCACCAGCGACAACTGGTTCGGTCCGGTCGGGCTGGCCGCCCGGACGCTGGAGCATCTGGAATACACCGCGGCCGCGGTGGCGGTTTCGGCGCTGGTGGCCATCCCGATCGGATTGGTCGTCGGGCATACCCGGCGCGGCACCCTGGTGGTGGTCGGCCTGGTGAATGCGTTGCGCGCCCTGCCGACGCTCGGCGTGCTGCTGCTGGCCGTGCTGCTGTGGGGCCTGGGCCTGATACCGCCGATCGTCGCGCTGATGCTGCTCGGAATTCCGCCGCTGCTGGCAGGAACCTACGCCGGGATATCGGCGGTGGACCGCACGGTGGTCGACGCGGCCCGCGCCATGGGCATGAGCGAGCTGCGGGTGCTCCTCCGGGTCGAGGTGCCCAACGCGCTGCCGCTGATCGTGGGTGGGCTGCGGACTGCGACGCTGCAGGTCGTGGCCACCGCCACGGTGGCGGCGTACGCCAGCCTCGGTGGGCTGGGTCGCTATCTGATCGACGGCATCAAGGTCCGCCAGTTTCACATCGCACTGGTCGGAGCGCTGATGGTGGCGGCACTGGCGCTCATCCTCGACGGCGCACTCGCCTTCGCGGTGTGGGCGTCGGTGCCCGGTACGGGGCGACTGCGCCGAATGCCACACCGCGAGGCGTCGATATATGTCCAACCGTCGCCTAACGTGGACGCGTGAGCCAAGCCCCCTCAGCCCCGACGAGCACTGCGCGGTCAACGATGCTGACCTGGCGATCACAGGATTCCCGGCGGATGGAGTCGGTGCGGGTGCAGTTGTCCGGCAAGCGAATCAAAGCCAACGGGCGCATCGTGGCCGCGGAGACTGACACCAATCCGGCTTTCGCCGCCTACTACGACCTGGTGACCGATGAAACCGGCGCGACCAAGCGACTCGGCATGACCGTCACGCTGGCTGAGCGGGAACGGCAGCTCGTCGTCGCCCGCGATGACGAGAACATGTGGCTGGTCACCGACCACCAGGGCGACTCGCGAGCGGCCTACGAAGGCGCACTGGATGTCGACGTGGTGTACAGCCCCTTCTTCAACACGCTGCCGATTCGCCGCGTCGGACTGTACGAGCACGCCGACTCGGTCACCGTGCCCACGGTCTACGTGAACCTGCCGGAGATGAGCGTGGTCTCGGCGGCGATCAGCTACAGCAGCGTCGGCGACGGAGTGAAGGTGCACTCGCCGACGTCGGACACCACGCTGACCGTCGACGCCGACGGGTTCATCGTGGACTACCCAGGCTTGGCAGAGCGGATCTGATCACCCCGCCGGCACGTCCGGCGGCCGCCAGCTCGGCCCGCCAATTCTCGGCGCCGACAAACACCCCGACGATCTCCGGCCGGGAGAAGCTGTCGTAGCGAGCGCGGGCGGCATGCCCACTTTCGATCAGGCTGGCCACAGAATCGTTGTGTGCCAGTGACTCTCGGGCCTCGCTGAGCAATTCGATGGCCCGGTCCACCCGCGGCAGCAACTGACTCGCGTTCGCCTCGCACATGGCCCGGACCAGATCCGGCGCGCTTCCGGCGACCCGGGTGCCGTCCCGGAACGAGCCTGCGGCAAGCGCGAACGCCAGCGGTACCTCGGCGGCCGTGACCGCCAACGCCTCGGCGAGCAGGTGCGGCAGATGCGAGATGGCCGCCGCGGCGGCGTCGTGTTCATCGGATCTGGCCGGCACCACGACCGAACCGCAATCGAGCGCCAACTGCACCACCGTCGACCACACCGCGGGGTCCACGTGGTCGTCCACGCTGATCACCCAGGGGGCGCCGACGAACAGTCGGGCATGTCCGGCCTCCCAGCCGGAGTGCGCGGTGCCTGTCATCGGGTGTCCGCCGACGAAGCGCGCCTGCAGGCCCGCGGCGGTGACCGCGTCGAGCACGGCGCTCTTGACGCTGGTGACGTCGGTGAGCGGGCAATCCGGTGCCGACTGGCGGATGTGGTTGAGCAGGATCGGCAATGCCGGCATCGGCACTGCCAGCACGATCAGCGCGCCGACCTCGGCGGCCCGGCTGAGCGTCGTGTTCAGATCGGTGGTGGCGTCAAAGCCGTCGAAGCGGGCGGCCTGGGCCCCTTCGACCGAGCGGTTGTAGCCGAAGGCCTCGCGACCGGCTTCGGTGGCGGCACGCAGCAGCGAGCCGCCGATCAGTCCCAGGCCCAGCACGCACACAGGTGTCTTCGAAACAGGATGAGCCACCCAACAAGGTTGGCATATCCGGGCGAAATACCACCGTGCTATGGCACCGGACGCGGCGCCCAATTGCTGGTCAAGCGGCTTCCGCGCGACTAGCGTAGGCGCCCATGGGAGCACAGCGGGCGTCTGCGCAGGCCGATACTCCGGACGGATTCGGTGTGGCTGTCGTGCGCGAAGACGGCAAATGGCGTTGCTCAGCGATGGGGCCGAAGGTTTTGGTCAGTTTGTCCGCAGCCGAGACTGAACTACGCGAGTTACGCAGTGCTGGAGCGGTTTTCGGCCTACTCGACGTCGATGACGATTTTTTTGTGATTGTGCGACCGGCCCCCTCGGGCACCCGGCTGCTGCTTTCGGACGCGACCGCGGCGCTGGACTACGACATCGCCGAAGAAGTGCTGGAAAACCTGGACGCAGACATCGAGGCGGACGATCTTGAAGACGCCGACCCGTTCGCCGAGGGCGATCTCGGGTTGCTGTCCGATGTGGGGCTGCCCGAGGCAGTGCTCAGCGTGATCCTGGACGAGACCGATCTCTACGCCGACGAGCAGCTCGGCCGCATTGCCCGCGAGATGGGCTTCGCCGATGAACTGTCGGCCGTGCTCGACCGTTTGGGTCGGTGATCGCCAGCGCGGCGGAGCCGGGCGCAGCGGGTCGCCGCCACGAGCCCGGTCGGTGACCACCGACGAAGACCTGATCCGCGCTGCGCTGGCGGTTGCTGCGACCGCGGATCCCCGTGACGTGCCGGTGGGCGCCATCGTCGTTGCGGCCGACGGAACCGAGCTGGCCCGGGCGGTCAACGCACGTGAGGCGCTCGGCGATCCGACCGCGCACGCCGAGATCCTGGCCATTCGTGAGGCCGCCCGCGTGCTGGGCGACGGATGGCGGCTGGAGGGCGCGACGCTGGCCGTGACGCTGGAGCCCTGCACGATGTGCGCGGGAGCGCTGGTGATGGCGCGGGTCGGCCGGGTGGTGTTCGGGGCATGGGAGCCCAAGACCGGCGCGGTGGGCTCGCTGTGGGACGTGGTGCGCGATCGTCGGCTCAATCACCGGCCCGGTGTGCGGGGCGGCGTGCTGGCGCAGGAGTGCGCCGAGCTGCTGGAGACCTTCTTCACCCGCCAGCGATTGGGATAGCCGAGCTGCCGTTGGGTAAGCTCACCCGCGGTGGCGTGTCCGAGCGGCCTAAGGAGCACGCCTCGAAAGCGTGTGACGGGTAACCCCCGTCCGAGGGTTCAAATCCCTCCGCCACCGCCATAACCATTCTGTTCCGGAATCACGTGGAGGCCGACGGCCCCTCGGTGAGCACCCAACCGCCTATCCTTGAGCGCGACATGGATAGGCGCGCAGAGCGCGACGGGACGATCTCGGGATTCCTGTCGACGGCCGGCTGGGGCAGCGCCGCGCGCACTGCCTTGGCGGGCGATGCCTCGTTCCGCCGCTACTGGCGCCTGACGGACGGCGCGCGGCGCGCCGTGTTGATGGACGCGCCGCCCGACAAGCTCGACATCCGCCCGTTCCTCACCGTCGACGCCCACCTACGCGGCCTGGGATCTTCGGCTCCCGAGATTTTCGCCGCCGATCCGGCGACGGGGCTGGTGCTCTTGGAGGATCTGGGCGACGCGACCCTGGCGCAGCGGCTCGCGGCCGGCGACGATCCGGGTCGGATTTTCGGCCTGGCGATCGACTGGGTGATCGATGTGCACCGGCGCGGCGTGGCGGCAATTGCGGCTGGCCTTCCCGCCTACGACGATGCGCGCCTGCTCGAAGAGGTGGAGCGTTTCCTGCTCTGGTATGTGCCTGCGGCGCGCGGAACGCCCGTCGACGGGGACGCGCGGCGTCGGTTCGAGGCGATCTGGCGCGCGCTGTTGCCCAAGGCCCGCACGGTTCCCGACACGATGGTCCATCGCGATTTCTTCGTCGAGAATCTGCTTCTGCTGCCGCGCCCGGGTCTGACGGCGTTGGGGCTACTGGACTTCCAGGACGCGGTGGTGGGGCCGATCACCTATGACCTTGCCTCGCTGCTGGAGGATGCGCGCCGCGACCTGCCCGCGCCCCTGATCGACAGTATGCGCGCGCGCTATCGAGCGGCATTCCCGGAGCTGTCCGGCGCAGATTTCGATACCTCGTGGGCGGTGATGGCCGCGCATCGCCATGTGAAATGCCTAGGCCTGTTCGTGCGCCTGGCCACGCGCGACGGCAAGCCCGGCTATCTGCGCCATATCCCGCGGCTCTGGCGCCTGCTGGACCAGGCGCTGACGCATCCCGCGCTGCATGAACTCGGGCGCTGGCTGGAGCGCGAAGTGCCCGCCGCGCGCCGCGTGGTGCCGGACCTATGAGCGCGGCTCCATGACCATGCCGGCCCATGCCATGGTGCTGGCGGCGGGCCTCGGGCGACGCATGCGCCCCCTGACCAATCGCACGCCCAAGCCGCTGATCCCGGTGGCGGGCCGCTCGATGCTGGACCGTGTTTTTGACCGGCTGGACGAAGCGGGCGTGCCTGAGCGCGTGGTCAATACGCATTGGCTGGCGGAGCAGATCGCCCGGCATCTGGCCGACCATTCCGGCGTGATCCTGTCGCACGAGGACGTGCTGCTCGATACCGGTGGTGGCGTCGCCCGTGCGCTTCCCTTGCTGGGCGCGCAGCCCTTCTTCGTCTGCAATGCCGACATCATCTGGCTGGATGGTTCGCGGCCGGCGCTGATCCGCCTGGCCGAGGCCTGGGACGCGGCGCAGATGGACGCCCTGCTGCTGCTGGAACCGGTAGGCCCGGGCGTCGGCTATGACGGGCCGGGAGACTTCGTCCGCGCCGATGACGGACGTTTGCAGCGCCGCGGGGACGCGTCCACTGCGCCCTTCGTTTTCACCGGCGTGCAGATCCTGCATCCGCGGCTGTTCGCCGATGCGCCAGATGCAGAGTTCTCGCTGAACGTCCTCTATGACCGTGCACAGGTGACCAGGCGCCTGTTCGGCCTCGTCCATGACGGCGACTGGCTGCATATCGGCACGCCGGAGGCTCTGACGGCGGCCGAGTCCTGGTTCGCCGCGCGCGAGGCCCAGGCGTGAGGACGAGCCGGGCAGCGGGTGGCTACTTCGATCCATCAGCGACCCGTGATGAGAAGCGGTTAATCCGCGGCGTAATCGATTATGCAGGTAGTTATCTGGGCCGGGTCAGGCTCCGCCGTGCAGGCCGTCGCTGATGCCCTGTAGATCGTGGTTGATCCCCTGCAGATCGCCCTCGACGGCCTGCAGGTTGGTCACCGACTTCTGGAACACCTGCTGCATCTGGTCGTTGTTCGCCGACTCGAACTGCGGACAGTAGGTGACCACGGCGGCGGTGGTGAAGTCGGCGCTCTGGGGGGCATCCCAGACCGTCGACCGCTGCACGAACTGGGTGGCGTCGGAGAAGTTGGCTTCCCGCCCGAGAAAGTCGCACACCGCGTGCCCCTGCGTGCTGACGTAGTCGCGGCTGGGTACCGGGACGCCCTCATGCTGCAAGACGTCGATCATCGCCTTCTCGGCAATGTCGGTCGGCGACGGGGGAGCGGCCGGCGGGACGAACGGCGACGGAGCGGCCGGGCTGGGTTGCTCGTCGGCTACCGGGCTTGCCGTCGGCTCGGCCGGCGGATGATGCCGGTGCAGGGTGAGCACCACCGCCACCACCGCGGCGATCGCCAGTACCGACAGAGGGATAGCCGCGCGCAACGCGAAACGCAGCAGCCGGCCCCGACGGCGTCGGCGCGGACGTTCGAGGGTTTCCTCGAATGGCGCCAGGATCTCATCGAGAACCGCGGTGTCGGACAGCACGTCGATGGGGTGCCCGAGGCGTTCGTCGAGCAGCGCGTCGACCTGTTGGCTGGACGGCCGCCCACCACGCTCGCGGATCGAGCGGAGCTCGGATGCCACGCGGCGTAATTCGGAGTCGATCGTCTCCCGATCGCGCATCCCATGAGCTTAGGGCCAAGTGGCGTACCGGTTTATCGTGATTGCGTTATCTCGTTGTAAATCCGGGGCACAGTGGAGCCTCTACTCAGATTGGGAGTCGCGGTGAGCCCTCAACGACAGATCGCCGCGCTGTTCGTGGGCGTCTCGATCGTGTTGATGTTTCCCGCCGCGACCGCGCGGGCCGACAGCGGCGTTGACGACTCGTTGAACGCGTTGATGATGGGCGGCACGGCGATGCCGACGCCGAGCGAATTCTGGCAAGACACCATCATCACCGACTACATCGACCCCGCGACCGGTCAGAACTACACACCGGTGCTGGTCCCCACGCCGGAATCGGCTGCGAGCACGTCGATTCCGGTCGGTCTGGCGAATCTGCAAGCCATCATGGACCAGCAGCCCGCCGGCCAGCCCTACCTCATCGAGGGCTATTCGCAGAGCGCACAGATCGCCATCGACGAAAAGCTCGAACTCATCGCATCGGGCAACCCGCCGCCCGACGTCACCTTCCTGCTGCTCGGCTCGGGCAACCGGCCCGACGGCGGTTTCCTGGAGCGCTTCGCCGGGCTCGTGATCCCGGGCGCGACCGGCTTCGACTTCAACGGTGCCGAGCCGACCGGCGCCGGCATCACCACCATCGACATCGCCAACCAATACGACGGCAACGCCGACTTCCCGCAATACCCGGTCAATGTGGTGGCCGACCTCAACGCCCTGCTGGGTTTCATTTACCAGCACGCCGGCTACGGCGACGGCCCGCTGCCCTATCCCGTTCCGGCGATCTGGCCATCATCGGACCCACTGTCCGGGCCCTATGTCGACGAATACGTGCTTGGCTCAACGGATGTCGTCAGGCAGGTCGACGGCGATACCACGTTTTATTTCATCCCGACCACCGACCTGCCGCTGCTCGACCCGTTGCGCAGCCTGGGGGTGCCAGAGCCGGTGCTCAACATCTTCCAGCCGGCGCTGCAGGTCGTCGTCGAAGCCGGCTACGACCGATCCATCCCATTCGGCGACCCGACTCCGGCCGAGCTGATACCCACCCTGGATCCGGCGACCTTCAGCCTCGAATTCGCCAACGGCGTCGTCCAGGGTGCCAACAACGCCTTCGAACTCTTCGGCGCCCAGCTGCCCGGGTTCGACCAGCTGGAAAGCTTCTTCGTCTCGGCGGAGGACTGGTCGCAGCAGTCCATCGGGGTGCCCTACGACCAGTTCGTCACCGAGCTCAACACCGACTTCAACCCGTTCACTGCGTTCATCGACGTGGAAGCACCGATTGGCACCGGCATTCAAAACCTGTTGGATCTCACCGGCATCCAACAGGATCTGCTCGATCCGGTTCTCGGACTCGTCGGATCACTCGGCGGATTATTCACCAGTTGATTCTCGGATTCGTCCGCCACGGTTCCCGGCAGCGCCTTAGATGAACTGATGGAGTTAATGAGTCCGCTCGACTCGGTCTTTTTGATGATCGAGTCGCGCGAGCACCCAATGCACGTCGGCGGATTGCAGCTTTTCCAGCCCCCAGAGGGCGCCGGGCCGGACTTTGCCCGTGAGATCCGCGACGCGCTGGTCGCCAATCGCGACTTCCAGCCCACCTTCCGGAAACACCCGGCCTGGACGTTCGGCGGAATCCCCAACGTCGCGTGGACCTATGACGACCCGGATGACGTCGACATCGACTATCACGTGCGGCGCTCGGCGCTGCCCACGCCGGGGCGGGTCCGCGAGCTGTTGGAGCTGACCTCGCGGTGGCACAGCGGTCTGCTCGACCGACACCGCCCGCTGTGGGAAGCCCACTTCGTCGAGGGGTTGAGCGATGGCCGATTCGCCCTCTACAGCAAATTCCACCATTCGTTGATCGACGGTGTCTCGGCGTTGCGGCTCATGCAGCGGACGTTGTCGACCGACCCCGAGAACACGGACATGCAGGCGATCTGGGATCTTCCCCGCCGCCACCGGGCCGTCGAGAAATCGAAACGCCCCGGGCTGTCGCAGCTGGCGGGATCTGTTGCGGCATATGGCCCTTCGACGTGGTCACTGGCCCGTGCCGCGCTGCTGGAGCAGCAGCTGACCTTGCCGTTCGCTGCGCCGCGCACCATGTTCAACGTGCCCGATCGGCGGTGCGCGACGGGTGGCCGCCCAGTCGTGGGGCATCGACCGGCTCAAGAGCATCAAGGCCGCCGCCGGGGTGAGCTTCAACGATGTCATCCTCGCTATGTGCTCCGGGGCGTTGCGCTATTACCTGCAGGACGAGCATGCGTTGCCCGACACCCCGCTGATCGCGATGGTGCCGGTGAGCATGCGTTCAGAGGGCGATGCCGACAGCGGCGGCAATCAGGTCGGCGCGCTGCTGTGCAACCTGGCCACCGACGTGGAGGACCCGGCGAAGCGGCTGGAAACCATCAACGCATCGATGCGCGGCAACAAGAAGGTGTTCGCCGAATTGCCTCGGCTGCAGGCCTATGCGCTGTCCGCGGCCCTCATTGCGCCGCTGGGACTGTCCGCGGTGCCGGGTTGGGCCTCGGCGGCACCGCCGGCCTTCAACATCGTCATCTCCAACGTGCCGGGGCCGACTCAACCGATGTATTGGAATGGCGCCCGGCTCGACGGCAACTACCCACTGTCGATCGCGCTGGACGGGCAGGCGCTGAACATCACGATGGTCAACAACGCCGACAACATCGATTTCGGTCTGGTCGGATGCCGCCGAAGTGTGCCGCACCTGCAGCGGCTGCTCGGTCACCTGGAAACCTCCCTCAAGGATCTGGAACGCTCGGTCGGAGTCTGACCGGCGACGATGCAGAGCGCGCAGCGCGATGAGGAGGAGTCGGTCGATGTGGCTCTGACTCCGGTGCCCAAGCTCAGCGCGGGCCTGCTGCTGTACCGGGTACGCGACGGCGTCGTCGAAGTCCTGATCGCGCATCCCGGCGGGCCGTTCTGGGCACGTAAGGATGACGGCGCCTGGTCGATCCCGAAGGGTGAGTACGCGCAAGGCGACGACCCCTGGGCCGCCGCGCAGCGCGAATTCGAAGAAGAGGTCGGGTCGGCGCCACCGGCCGGCCCGCGCATCGATCTGGCTCCGGTCAAACAACCCGGTGGCAAGGTCGTCACCGCGTTCGCGGTGCCGGGCGACCTCGACCCGGCCAACGCGCACAGCAACACCTTCGACCTCGAATGGCCACGGGGCTCAGGGCAGATGCGATCCTTTCCCGAGGTGGATCGGGTCGAATGGTTTCCGGTGGCCCGCGCCAGGGCCAAGCTGCTCAAAGGTCAGCTCGCCCTGCTCGATCAGCTGATGGCCGACCCGGGCTTGGCCGGTCTGCGGGAGGGCTGATCCGCTTGGCGTATGTTCACATTCATGAAGCGGCTGCGCACACCTGACGACCGGTTCACCGGACTGCCTGAATTCCCTTATCCCGCACATTATTCCGACGTTTCCGACAGTGAAGGCAACACGCTGCGGATGGCCTGGGTGCAAGACGGCCCGGCCGACGCCGACCCGGTCCTGCTGTTGCATGGCGAGCCGTCGTGGTCGTTCCTGTACCGAAAGATGATCCCGGTGCTGGCTGCGGCCGGACACCGCGTCATCTGCCCGGACCTGGTCGGCTTCGGTCGCTCGGACAAGCCCACCCGCATCGAGGATCACAGCTATGCGCGTCACGTCGAGTGGGTGCGCGAGCTGGTGTTCGACAAGCTGGACCTGCAGCGGGTGACTCTGGTCGGACAGGACTGGGGCGGCTTGATCGGACTGCGGCTGGCCGCCGAGCATCCCGAACGGTTCACCCACCTGGTCGTCGCCAACACGGGCTTGCCCACCGGCGACATTCCGATGCCGGAAATCTGGTGGCAGTTCCGGCAGGCGATCCAGACCGCGCCGTCGATCGACGTCGGCCGGTTCGTGCAGGGCGGCTGTCGCCGTCCGATGAGCGACGAGGTCCGCGCGGCCTACGACGCACCGTTTCCCGACGACACCTATTGCGCGGGTCCGCGCGCCATGCCGGGGCTGGTACCGACGTCACCCGAGGATCCGGCCGCGTCGGCCAACCGATCTGCCTGGGCAAAGCTGTGCGCGAGTTCGACGCCGATGCTGGTTGCCTTCAGCGACGGCGACCCGATCACCGGTGGGATGGCGCCGATCCTGCAGCGCGAGATGACGGGCGCGCAGGGCGTCAGTCATCCGGTGGTGGGCAATGCGGGGCACTTCCTTCAAGAGGACGCCGGCGAAGAGCTCGCCGGATACATCGTCGCCTTCCTCGGCGGCTGAAGCTTGGGTAGCTGAGGCGTTAGCACGAGACCTTGATGGTGAACGTCTCGGCTTTCAGCCGGGTGGGCTCGGCTTTGTTGAAACCCAGTGCTGCGCCGGTGAGCTGGCCGGCGTTGGACACCATCGCGTTCGTGCCGGACTCGTCGATGCCGGTGTGGATGCGGGTCATCCAATCGATGGTCGCGCGACCGTAGCTACCTGCAATTTCTTTCACACCTGCACAATGCAAATATGTCTGCCACATCGAGTGTCGCCGGGCCGCAGGAACTCCTGCTGCAACTGCTGGACCCGGCAAACCGGGCCAACCCGTATGCGGTGTATCAGCAGTTTCGGGATCTCGGGCCGATGAAGGTGCCGGACGGCAACCTGACCGTCTTCTCGTCGTACCGCGACTGCGACGAGGCGTTGCGCCATCCTTCGTCGTCGGTCGACCGGCTCAAGTCGACGATGGCCAAACGCTTCTTCACCGAGGGCGCGACGGCGCGACCGCAGGGGCCGCCGATGTTCCTGTTTCTGGATCCGCCCGATCACACCCGGCTGCGCAAATTGGTCAGCAAGGCATTCGTGCCCAAGGTGGTCAACGAGTTGACGCCACACATCACCGAACTGGTCGACGGTTTACTGGACCGCGCCGCCGAGCAAGGCCGCTTCGACGCGGTCAGTGGTCTGGCCTACCCGCTTCCGGTGACGGTCATCTGCCGGCTGCTCGGGGTTCCGCTGCAGGACGAGGCGGAGTTCAGCCGCGCCTCGGCGTTGCTGGCGCAGGCGCTCGATCCGTTCTTCATGGTCACCGGCCAACCTGCCGGCGGCATGGACGAGCGCATTCGAGCCGGGCAGTGGCTGCGGGGATATCTGCACGACCTGATCGCACAGCACCGCGCACAACCCGGCGACGATCTGATGTCGCGGTTGATCGCGGTCGAGGAGTCCGGCGACCAGCTGGCTGAAGACGAGATCGTGTCGACCTGCAGCCTGTTGCTGATCGCCGGTCACGAGACCACGGTGAACCTGATCTCCAACGGAATGCTGGCAATGCTGCGCGACCGGTCGCAGTGGACGGCCCTGGGAGCCGACGCTGAGCGGGCGCCCGCGGTCGTCGAGGAAACGCTGCGCTACGACCCGCCGGTGCAATTGGTGGCCCGAATTGCGGCTGACGACATGACAATTGGCGAAACCGACGTCGTCAAGGGCGACACGATGGTGCTGCTGCTGGCCGCGGCCCAGCACGACGCGGACGAGTTCGACCAGCCCGCGACGTTCGATCCCGATCGAAAAGCCTTCCGGCACTTGTCCCTCGGACGTGGACTGCATTACTGCCTGGGTGCGCCGCTGGCCCGGCTGGAGGCCGCCATCGCCTTGTCGGCGGTGACGGCGCGCTTCCCCGATGCGCGC
The DNA here is from genome assembly GCA_963737375.1 of uncultured Actinomycetota bacterium. Taxonomy (GTDB): domain Bacteria; phylum Actinomycetota; class Actinomycetes; order Mycobacteriales; family Mycobacteriaceae; genus Mycobacterium. The sequence goes on along the minus strand of CAVTSP010000024.1, from coordinate 231,749 downwards.
CTGGACGGTGAACCGGTCTACAAACCCAACGTCACGCTGCGCGGGCTGGCGTCGCTGGACGTCACCGTCTGATGGCTCAGTCGCGCGGCTGGGCTCGGACCGGTCGGGGTGAGCGCGACGACCGGGATGACCCGCGACGTCTTGCGTTCGTAGTCAGCGAATCCCGGGTAGCGGTCGGCCTGCAGCGCGTACTTCTCGTCGCGCTCGGCGCCTTCCAATTCGGTGGCGTGAACGTCGACGATTTCGTCGCCGACTTCGATGCGGGCGTCGGGGTTGGCTTTCAGATTCCAGTACCAGGCCGGATTGTCGTCTGCACCGGCTTTCGACGCGAAGAGCAGATACCGCTCGCCGTCGGCCAAGTACATCATGATGTTGGTCCGCGGCTGCCCGCTGCGTGCACCGACGGTGTGCAGGATGACCAGCGGCGCGCCCTCGAAGTTGCCGCCGACCCGTCCGTGATTCGCCCGGAACTCGGCGATGTTTTGTTCGTTGAAGTCGTCTCATCTGCAATCAGTCTCCCCGGTCGCGCCGAGACCCGGGACGATATCGCCGAGGCTGAAGGTGACGGGGCTGTCGAGCTGCGCATAGGTGCACGACGCCGGCTCCCGGTCGGGCCGCCACCGGTTGAACTGAGCGGTGTGGCGGAACCGCTCGCCTTCCATGTGGTCGTAACGGACTTCGACCACCCGCTCGGGCCGCAGCGGGACGAACGACAGATCTTTACCCGCGTTCCAGCGGGAGAACTCGTTCTTGCGGGGTGTGCGTTCACCGGCCTCGTGCGCGGCCCAGTTCCACGGATGATCGTCGAAACCGGTTACCAGCGGCTGTAATTCGGTAAACAGCTCGCGGCGCTTGGCCATCGGGAACGCCCCGATCACGCCGACCGACGCCAACGTGCCATCGTCTTTGTACAGCCCGAGCAGTAGCGAGCCGATCGCGTCGTCACCGGATTTGTGCACCCGATAACCAGCGACTACGCAGTCGGCGGTGCGCTCGTGCTTGATCTTGAACATGATGCGTTTGTCCGGCTGATAGGTGATCGCCAACGGTTTGGCGATGACGCCGTCGAGGCCGGCTCCCTCGAACTCGTCGAACCAGCGCTGCGCAGTCTCCATGTCAGTGGTCGCCGGCGTGACGTGAAACGACGGACCCGACCCGTCGAGCGCGTCGACCAATGCCGCGCGCCGCTCGGAGAACGGCCGCACTGTGTAGTCCTCGTCGCCGAGGGCGAGTAGATCGAACGCGATGAACGACGCCGGCGTCTTCTCGGCCAGCATCCGGACCCGCGAATCGGCCGGATGGATGCGCTGCTGCAGTGCCTCGAAATCCAGGCCGTGATAGGCACCGCGGGTTCTGGCGATGACGATCTCGCCGTCGATCACGCAGCGCTTCGGCAACTCGGCAGCGGCCGCCGCGACCAGTTCGGGAAAGTACCGGGTCATCGGTTTCTCGTTGCGGCTGCCGACCTCGACCTGATCGCCGTCGCGGAAAAGGATCGACCTGAACCCATCCCATTTGGGCTCATACGACGCGTCAGGCGGGATCGATTTCACCGATTTGGCCAGCATCGGCGAAACCGGCGGCATCACAGGCAAGTCCATGTGCACATTGTGCTGGAACCCTGTGCTGGAATCGGGAGATGGCAGCACCAGCGGAAGAGATCGACGTCGACGGGATCGCGGTCCGGCTGACGAACCCGGACAAGATCTACTTCCCGAAGCTGGGTTCCGACGGCACCAAGCGACGGCTCGTCGAGTACTACCGTGCCGTCGCCGCCGGTCCCATGCTGGCGTCACTGAAGGACCGCCCGACGCATCTGCAGCGCTTCCCCGACGGCATCGACGGCGAGGAGATCTATCAGAAGCGCATCCCGCAGCACCATCCCGACTACCTGGAAACCTGCCGGATTACCTTCCCGTCGGGCCGGACCGCCGACGCGCTGCGGGTGACCCACCCGGCCGCGATCGTCTGGGCGGCCCAGATGGGCACGATCACGTTGCATCCGTGGCAGGTCCGCTGCCCGGACGCCGAGCACCCCGACGAGTTGCGCGTCGACCTGGATCCGCAACCGGGTACCGGTTTCGACGAAGCGCGCAGTGTGGCCGTCGACGTACTGCGGCCGCTGCTCGACGAACTCGGGCTGGTGGGTTATCCCAAAACCTCCGGCGGTCGTGGCATCCATATCTTTCTGCGGATCAAAACCGAGTGGGATTTCATCCAGGTGCGTCGCGCCGGGATTGCGCTCGCGCGGGAGGTGGAGCGGCGCGCCCCGGATGCGGTGACGACGTCGTGGTGGAAGGAAGAGCGGGGTAAGCGGATCTTCATCGACTTCAACCAGAACGCCCGCGACCGCACCTTCGCGTCGGCCTATTCGGTACGGCGCACCCAGATCGCGACGGTCTCCATGCCGCTGACGTGGGATGAGCTGGCGCGCGCCGATCCCGACGACTACACGATCGCCACCGCGGCCGAGCTGGTGGCCAACCGCGACGACCCGTGGGCCGACATCGACTCGGTCGACCAGTCGATCGCGCCGCTACTGGAGATGGTCGCCGCCGACGAGGAGCACGGACTCGGCGACCTGCCGTACCCGCCCAACTATCCGAAGATGCCCGGCGAGCCGAAACGCGTTCAGCCGAGCAAAGATACGGACCGCAAGCGCAAGGACGACGAGAAATAGTCTCAGTCATCCAATAGCATGGCCGAGATTCACCCGGCTGGAAGGGGGCGGGTGCTCCATGATGGACGATGAGCACCGCCGGTTCGAGCCGCGCGAGGACCTCCTTCGGATGGCGTTCGAGCGAACGCCGGTGGGCATGTCATTCGTCAGCGCCGATCGCGAAGTCCTGCTGACCAATCCCGCAATGAGCAAGATCCTCGGTTACAGCGCTCGCGAACTGCGCGGCATGTCGATCGCCGAGGTCACACATCCCGACGACCGTGACATCCATGCCATTGCCCACCAACAACTCCTCGAGGGTTCGCGCGACTGGTACGAGGTCGACAAGCGCTACATTCACCGCGACGGGCACACGGTCTGGGCCGTCTTGCATGTCGCCGCCATTTACGACGACGACGGCAGCGTGAGCATGCTGGTCTCGCAGATCCACGACATCTCCCACCGCATCGAAGCACACGCGGCCGACCGCTGGCGCGCCACGCATGATCCGCTGACGGGCATCGGCAATCGAAACCTGCTGATCCACGACCTGACGGCGCACCTCGAGCTATATGGCGCCGGGAACGCCCAGGCGCCAGCGGTGTTGATTGTGGACCTCGACGGCTTCAAGTCGGTCAACGATCGATACGGGCACACCGTCGGTGACGAGCTCCTACAGGCGGCTGCCCAGCACCTCTCGACCAACGTCGGCGCCGCGGACACGGTGGGCCGGCTCGGCGGCGACGAGTTCATGATCATCCTGAACGGTTGTGGCGACAGTGCCGACGCGTTGCGCGCCGCTCAACGTCTCCGAAAAGGACTCTCTGCGGTCCTTCGGTCCAACCCGTCGTACATCGGGGTGTCGGCCTCAATTGGAGTCGCCGTCGCACCGCCCACCACGATCAACGAACTGATGCGGTTGGCCGACGCTGCGCTCTACCAAGCCAAGGCGGCCGGCAAGGACTCGGTGGTACTCGCGTGACCGCTCCAAAGCCCTAGAGCTTGCCCGCCACGAACGTCGCGGCCTGGTTCGTCGCGTCCGGGACATAGCCCAGGTGCGCGATGATGCTGCCACCCTCGGCGCAAATGTTGTCGTTGGGAAGACAGATGTCGATCGTCTTGGGGCTGTAGCTCGGGTCGAGCGCCGGAATCTGGCTGTCCGACAAGCTCTTTGCGTAGCTGCTCTGCGGGTTGCCGAACAGGGCAACGGCGGCAACGTGCTTGGCGACCTGCGGGGACAGTCGGTGGCTGGTCATGTCCGCGACGCCGGCGCCCTGCGAGTATCCGCCCAGCACGATCTTGGTGTTCGGGCAGCTCGCGGCGGTGGCCTGGACGTGAGCCACCTCGTCGTCGGCACCCGCATGGGCACTGTTCACATAGTCGGTGGTCGACGGGTAGTTGACCGGGTAGAGATTGATCGTCTTGCCGGGAAGCTGCGACGTCAGCGCGTCGTAGAAGGCCTGGCCGGGTCCGCCGGGGCCGACGGGCTCACCGGTGCCGCGGGCGAACACCACTTCGACGTTCGGGCATTCATCGGCTGAGGCTGTCGGGCCCAGCAGGCCCGAACCCGGAGCGGTGAGAAAGGCCAGAACCATCAGTGGCGCACCGGCAACGATGCGAGCGACGCTGCGACTAGTCATGGAGGGAATGTTGCCATCCCTCCGTGAGGCCCGTGCGTGCTACCGGTCTTCCAGCAGTCGCAGCGGGTGCAGGCCGTCGACCGCGCCGACGAACGGCGGGTGGATGCTGTAGCCCAGCATGCGGCGGATGTCGCCGGACACCGCGCGGGCGATGTCACGGGACACCGACAGTGTGAAGGCCTCCATCGGCCGCAGCCACGGCTGGCAATACTGCGCGGTGACGGCGAGCCGGTCGGCGGAGGTGGTGTTGGCCCCGCCGCCGTGCCAAAGGGTGCCGACAAAGAACACACACGAGCCAGCCGGCATCACCACGGGCACGGCCTCGTCGTCCGGGCCCGGGCGCCGCTTGCCCCAGCGGTGGCTGCCCGGATAGAGCACCGTCGCGCCGTTGTCGGCGGTGAAGTCGTCGATCGCCCAGATCGTCGCTGCGGCCAACGGGTCCCGGGGGCGGGGGATTGGGTAGAAGCCGTCGTCGTGGTGAGCCAACTGCGCGGCCTCGCCGGGCTGGATGTTGATCGCCTGCAACGCCGAGAGCAGGTAGTTGGGCATCAGCAGCCGATCCAGTGCGGCCAGCACCCGCGGGTGGTCGACCACCGGGTCGCAGACCCGCGTCCGGCTCAGCACGCTGTAGATGCGCTGGGTCCGCCGTCCTTCGAACGTGTTGCGTCCGGTGTGCCCGAGCCAGGGCGCCACCTCGTCGCGGATCTCGCTGCACTGCTCGGGGGTGAGCAAGTTCTCCCAGATGATGTAGCCGTCGCGGGCCAGCGCCGCCGCGTCGGCCTCGACGAGTGCCGGATCGACCGCGGTGCCGCCGCTGGGCGTCCATTTGTAGCGCAGCGCCAGATCGCCGCGCAGGTCTTCCAGCGTGGTGGCGGATTCGTCGCGTGGGTTCATCTGCACCAATCCTTGGCTATGACGACACAGTAAGCCGAGCCTGGATCGGCGTCACGCATTCAGCGCGACCAGCGCGTGACGGCTATAAAGAAGGGCGTGGCTACCACCTTTGCTGACGTAATCAAGTCCAAGTACCTGCTCTTGACCACCTTCACCAAGGATGGTCGGCCGAAGCCGACGGCGATCTGGGGTGTGCCCGAGGACGGCAAGCTGCTGGTGATCACCGACGACGGGTCATGGAAGACCAAGCGGATCAAAAACACCCCTCGGGTCACGCTCGCCAAGAGCGGCTCGTTGGGCAAACCCAAGAGCGACGACGTCGAGGGCATCGCCCGGGTGCTGCCGAAATCGGAGACCCGTCGGGTCTACAACGCGGTGCTGAAGCGGTACTGGTACCACGCCCCGTGGTTCTACGTGCACTCGGTCGTGCGGGGTGGAATCGACAAGGTTCACGTGGGCCTAGAGATCACCCAGCCCGTTGGTTAGCCAGGCTTCCCAGGCGTTGCGCGCTGCCGTAATCGGAGCGTTATAGTAGCCGGATGCGTCTTTATCGTCTGAGCCTCGCCGTTCGCGCCGGACTGGCAGCGCTCGCGCTCACTGTCGCCGTCTTCGCCCTTCCCACCGCGTTCCCGCGGGTCGCCTCGGCAGACCCGGGCTTCACGCCCTGCGATGGCTGCTCGTCCAACGACTCCACCGACGATTTCCCGATCCCGCGGCGGATGATCTCGACGACCTGCGACGCCGAGCAAATTCTCGCCGCCGCGCGCGATTACGCACCGGTGTACTACCAGCGGTACATGATCGACTTCAACAACCACCAGAACGTCACCGCAGGACGTCCAAAACAAGGTGCACTGGTTTTACTCGTTGTCGCCAGCGGACCGCAGGGCTTATTCGGCCAACTTCTATGCTCCCCAGATCGATCCGCTGAACCTGGCCTGGCCCAACCACATGAAGATCTTCTTCAACAACAAAGGCGTCGTCGCCCACGAAACCGAGAACTGCCAGAACTACCCCAAGGGCGACATGTCGGTGTGGAACTGGTCCTAACCGGAACCGTCTGATCTCGCGGCCTCGGCCAATAGACCCACGCAGATCGCGGTGATCAGCCGCGTCAGCGCGGCGGTGAAATCGATCTTCCAGTCGGGCGGGACGTCCGTTCGCTTCGCGTACTCGTCGGCAAGTCGTTTCGGCGGATTCGCCATCTGCCACATCGGCGCGGCCAACGAGTACGAGGCGAGCAAGACGTCGAACGCACCCGAACGTCCCAGCCCCGGCAACGAGTTTTCGATCGCGTCGGTGAGCGACAGCACGGCAGCATTGCTGACCTGCTTGAACTCGAGAACCCGCTCCAGCTCGACCTCGTGCTCGAGGTGCAGATGCAGATTGGCGAGCAGGTCACAGAACAGCGGGTCGTCCGCCAAACCCTGGGCCAGTGCCTCGGCGACCCGGCCCGGCGACATGTCACCCGGCTCGGCCAGGCTCGCGCACACGGTGTCCGAGAAACGGGCCCAACCTTCGGCGGCCAGATTCAGCAATACCTCTTTATGTGAGGTGAAGTAGCGGCGCACCGCGGAGTAGTGCACGCCGGCGCGGCTGGCGACGTCCGTCAGGGTCACCGACGCGACACCGGATTCCAGAGCCAGTGAGCGGGCGGCTTCGACAAGCGCTGCCGCCCGCTGACGCTTCTTGTCGTCGGTGCGGGCACGCTGGAACGTAAGCTGCGCCACCGCGCGAGGATAGCGCACACGGACGCATTGCGGGCGGCTGGAGAACCCGGTAGCGTCCGCTTACGCACGTAACATGCGTTATAGCTGAATCGCTGTTCCGGCGGGGTAAGGAGTCGACAACCCGGGGTGCGAGCATGGTTTACTCGTCATGATCCGGCGGTGCCGCGAGGCCCACGCAAGCGCCCTGAAACGCCCCGCCGATCGGCGAGTCGCCGAACAGGAAAGCGGCAACGGGTGAAGGGGTTTTCGATTCTCAGGGTGCTGGAGCGGGTATGGATTCCGCTCGTCATTGCGATAGTGATCGGGCTCGGTGGTTTCACCGTGGCCCGGATCCACGGCATCTTCGGCTCTGAGAGGCGTCCCCAGTACTCCGACAGCGCGACCGACGACAGCAAGCCCTTCAATCCCAAGCGGATCACCTATGAGGTGTACGGGCCGCCCGGCGCCACCGCGGACATCAGCTATTTCGATACCAACGCCGATCCGCAGCACGTCGACGGCGCCAAGCTGCCCTGGACCCTCAACATGACGACGAAGGCGGCGTCAGTCGTGGGAAACATTGTGGCGCAAGGCAACAGCAACTCGCTGGGCTGCCGCATCATCATCGATGACGTCGTCAAAGCGGAGCACGTGTCGAATGAGGTGAACGCCTTTACCTATTGCGTTCTCAAGGGCGCATGACCAGCCACCCGACCAGCGCCGACGAGGACACTACGCGGCCACGCGGCCCGAGGCTGATCCGCCGGTTTGCGGTGCTCATCATCTTCGCGTGGCTGGGGATCATCGTCCTGATGACGGTGGCCGTTCCGCCGCTGGAGAAGGTCGCCGAAGAACGCCAGGTTTCGTTGAGCCCCAAGGACGCACCGTCCGTGATTGCGATGGAGGCCACGGGCAAGAAATTCAAGGAGTCCGACTCCGACAACTTCGCGATGCTTGTTCTGGAAAGTGACAGCAAGCTCGGTGACGATGCCCACCATTACTACGACAGCATCATCAAGCAACTGCGTGCCGACCCAGCGCACATCCAGCACGTTCAGGACTTCTGGGGCGATCCGCTCACGGCGCCGGGCGCCCAAAGTCCGGACGGCAAAGCGGTTTACGTTCAGCTCAACCTTGCCGGCAACCAGGGAACGACGCTGGCGGAGCAGTCGATCACCGCGGTCCGCCACATTGTCGATCGGACGCCCCCTCCCAAGGGTGTCACGACGTATGTGACCGGTCCCTCGGCGCTGGTGTCGGACATGCACCACAGTGGCGACAGCACGCTGGTCAAGATCACGATGGTGACGATGCTGGTGATCTTCACCATGCTGCTGCTGGTCTACCGCTCCGTTGTGACGGTGGTGCTCCTGCTGCTCACGGTCTTCATCGAATTGACCGCGGCCAGAGGAATAGTCGCGTTTCTCGGCTACCACCAGCTCATCGGGCTTTCGACATTCGCGGTCAACTTGTTGGTATCGCTGGGAATTGCGGCGGGTACCGACTACGCGATCTTCTTCTTCGGCCGCTATCAAGAAGCGCGCCAGCACGGCGAGACCCGTGAAGCCGCGTTCTATACGACGTATCACGGTGTTGCCCATGTGGTGCTGGCGTCCGGTCTGACGATCGCGGGCGCCACCTTCTGCCTGAGCTTCTGCCGGATGCCGTACTTCCAAACCATCGGTGTCCCTTGCGCGGTCGGCATGATCGTCGCCGTCGCGGTTGCGCTGACCCTGGTGCCGGCCGTCATCGTGGTCGGCGGTCGCTTCGGATTGTTCGATCCGCAGCGGCGGATCAGCACGCGTGGCTGGCGGCGTGTGGGCACCGCGATCGTCCGCTGGCCGGCGCCGATTCTCGCCGCTGCCTGCGGGATCGCGCTGATCGGTCTGTTGACCCTGCCGGGGTACCAGACCAGCTACAACGACCGGCTGTACATCCCGCACAACATCGCCGCCAACAAGGGATACGACGCCGCGGAGCGACACTTCTCCCAGGCCCGGTTGATGCCGGAAGTCATGATGGTCGAGTCTGACCACGATATGCGTGATCCGGCGGACTTCCTGGTGCTCGACAAACTGGCCAAGGGCATCTTTCGGGTCCCCGGAGTCTCACGCGTGCAAGCGATTACGCGCCCAGAGGGCACGGCGATGGAGCACACCTCGATTCCGTTCCAGATGAGCATGCAGAACGCCGGGCAAGTGCAGACGATGAAGTTCCAGAAGGCTCGCATGGAGGACATGCTCAAGCAGGCCGACGAGCTCGAAGACACCATGAACCGGATGAGGCACATGTACGGCCTCATGACCGAGCTGACCAGCATCACGCACAAGATGATCGGTGAGACACGGGAAATGCAGGCGGTCACCGAGGAATTGCGCGATGACGTCGCCAACTTCGAAGACTTTTACCGGCCGATCCGCAGCTACTTCTACTGGGAGAAGCACTGCTACGACATCCCGGTTTGCTATTCGCTGCGGTCCATCTTCGATGCCGTCGACGGTATCGACGAGATCGACGACAAGTTCCAGATCCTCACCAAGATTTCGGTCAGCTCGATGCGCTGATGCCACAACTGATCACGGAGTTCCCGCCGATGATCGACAGCATGGAGAACATGCGGACGATGATGCTGACGATGCACAGCACCATGTCGGGGATCTTCAATCAGATGGATGACATGAGCACCAACGCGAATGCGATGGGCCATGCATTCGATCAGGCGAAAAACGACGACTCGTTCTATCTGCCGCCAGAAGTGTTCCAGAACAAGGACTTCAAGCGAGCGCTGAACAACTTCTTCTCACCGGATGGCAAAGCGGTGCGATTGATCATTTCGCACCGGGGCGATCCGGCATCGCCGGAGGGCATCGCGCGCGTCGCCTCGATCAGGGAGGCCGCCGAGGAGTCGCTCAAGGGCACGCCACTGGAGGACGCCAAGATCTACCTCGCCGGCACTGCGGCCACCTTCAAGGACTGGAAGGACGGTTCGAAGTACGACCTGATGATCGCCGGAATCGGTTCGCTCTGCCTGATTTTCATCATCATGCTGATCGTCACCCGAAGCTTGATCGCAGCGATGGTGATCGTGGGCACGGTGGCGATATCGCTGGGTGCGTCGTTCGGCATGTCTGTGCTCGTGTGGCAGTACCTGCTTGGCATCAAACTGCACTGGATGGTGCTGGCGATGTCGGTGATCGTGCTGCTCACCGTGGGATCCGACTACAACCTGCTGCTGGTATCCCGGTTGAAAGAGGAGATCCCCGCCGGGTTGAAGACGGGCATCATTCGTGCGATGGGTAGCACCGGCAAGGTCGTGACATCCGCCGGTCTGGTGTTCGCGTTCACGATGGCCTCGATGGTGGTCAGCGACCTGCGCATCATCGGCCAGGTCGGCACCACCATCGGCCTGGGACTGCTGTTCGACACGTTGGTGGTCCGCTCGTTCATGACGCCGTCCATCGCTGCGCTACTCGGCCGCTGGTTCTGGTGGCCGATCAAGGTGCGGCCGCGGCCGGCCAGCATCATGCTGAGGTCCAGCGGGCCCCGTCCCGCGGTGCGCTCGCTGCTCGGTTCCAGTTTCGGCGAGCCCGGCGAGGACGAGCGCACCGCGCCGTTACCGCAATTCGACTGCCCTGACAAGTCGTTACGCTGCGACGCGAGCGGTATGGCAACCGGTATTCATCACCGGCGGTCATGCCGGCATCGGGCTCGAGTGTGCGAGGCAACTCGCCGCCGGCGGCGTCAATCTCGTCCTCGCGGGCCGTAGTCCGGCGGCGATGCAGGCGGTCGCCGACGAGTTGCGGATAGCCCACGATGTCGACGTGGCCACCCTCGCGATCGACCTCTCGTCGCTGGAATCGGTGCTGTAGCGCAGCGGCCACCTACGCTGCACAGATCGATCGCTCGGTGACGCCGAAGTGCCGGATGCGCTGCTCTGTCAACGCCGGCGGTCGCTTCGATGGCGAGGTCAAGTACAGCCCGTAGAGGGTTTACGATGCTGACCTTCGCGACGAACTGTCCCTCGGCCACTTCCTCTTGGTCGAGCTGCTGCGTCCTGACCCTGCTCCCACCGAAGGCCGCGTGGTGTTCACCGCTAGCGGCACGCACTACCTCGACACGATGGACGGCAAGCTGGTCGGGGCGGCGGTCGAGCCTGACACCGCTGACGCGCTACTCGCCCAACGTCTGGTAAGGATGGCACAAAGCCACTGTCGGTGGGCAAGCGATATTCGACCGTCGAAACTCTGCACTCTGATGATGTACTGCTCCTACGAGCTGCGCGAGGAGACTCGAACGCGAGGGAAGTGGGATCGCATCGATCGCCTACGAACCCAGGCTCGGTACCAGAGACGGGCTTGTCGCGGAATTTACCCAAAGTGGTTCAGCGAGTGGCGAAGACGTCACTGATGGATTGGGTATCCAGGCGCGTCGGCATCACCACGTCAACACTCGCGTTCTCCGGCGCCGCGCTCGCGGACCTGGCCTGTCGACCCGCAGTACGCGACCGGGATCGGGCAAATACTTCCAAAGCGCAGGACAGGCAAGCTCTCGGAAGTGCGGTCCTCGACGAGGTCCTACGACGAGCAGCGTGCGCTGGACGCTGTGGGACGACTCGAAGCCGTCTCGTCGGCCTCGGCTGACGAATCAGCTCTGTCGCTCAAGGCAACTAGACCTCTCTCCAGTACTCCGGCTTCGGTCTCTTCTTCGATATCGCGGTGAATCAGTTCACGCACCGCCGGACGCGGCCCGCAGTCGCTCCGCAGCATCGCAGCCGGCCGGGCGCGGCCGCACGCGCCGCGGGCCGACGAGAAACCAGCGTCCGAGCAGGGCGGCCAGGGACGGTGTCATTACGATGATCTGCACGATCAAGGACGAAATAGTAGACCGAGCGCGATCGTGGTTCCCACCTGGGCCATCACCTTCCAGCGGGCTGAGGCGAATGTCGCCATCGTGGCCGCGAACACCAGACCGGCAGAGGTCACCACCGAACCCGAGCCGGCCATGGCGCGAATGTTGCCCGTCTTGAGTCCGGCGTGAATCTCTTCCTTGAACCGGGATATCAGCAGCAGGTTGTAGTCCGACCGACCGCCAACAGCAGGATGATCGCCATCGCCAGCACCATCCAGTGCAGATTGATCCCGAGGATGTACTGCCAGAGCAGCACCGAGAGCCCGAATGAGGCGCCCAGCGAGAGCAGACGGTCCCGACGATCACGAAGGCCGCGACAACGCTTCGGGTGATGACCAGCATGATGACGAAAATCAATGTGGCCGCGGCGATTCCGGCGATCAACAGGTCGATGTTGGAGCCGTCGTGCATGTCCTTGTACGTCGCGGCGGTGCCGCCGAGGTACACCTTGGAGCCCTCCCATGGGGTGCCCTTGATCGCCTCGTGCACGGCCTGCTTGATCGGCATGATGTGGCTGATGCCCTCAGGCGTCGCCGGGTCGCCTTCATGCGAGATGATCAACCGGACAGCGTGACCGTCGGGCGATATGAACTGCTTGAGGCCGCGCGCGAAATCCGGGCTCTTGATCGCCTCCGGCGGAAGATAGAACGTGTCGTCGTTCTTCGCTTTGTCAAAGGCATCGCCCTGGGCGGTGGCGTTGTCGGACTGCGCTTTCGCCTGGTCGTTGAGACCCGTCGTCGTCGCGTAGTTCGACATGATCGTGTCGAGGTTTGCTTGCTGGCTGGCGATCTGCGGCGGTATCAGCGCCACCAGCTTCGGCTGAATCTTGTCCAGCTTGTCGAGATTGGCGCTCAGATTCTCGATGTTCTCGCTGACCGCGTCGATGCCGTCGAGCGCGTTGAAGATCGACCGCAGCGTCCAGCACGCCGGGATGTCGTAGCAGTGCTTCTCAAAATAGAAGTAGCTACGGATCGGGCGGAAGAAGTCATCGAAGTTGGCGATGTCGTCACGCAACGCCTCGGTGATCTTCATGGTTTCTTTGGTGAGCTTGGTGGTTTCGTGCGTGGTGTCGCTGAGCTCTTGGGTGGTCTCCATCTGCTCATGCAGGGTCGCCATCGTCTTATGGAGCTCATCCGCTTGCTTCAGCAGGTTCTTCGCCTGCTCTTCTTGGTAGTGCTGGGTCTGGATCCGCCCCGCGGCCTGCGCGCCCATTTGGAAACCGAGCGTGCTGTGGTCGAGCGGCGTGCCCAGCGGCCGGGTGATGGTCTGCACCCGACCGATACCGGGGATGTGGAACACCGCTTTCGCGACCTTGTCCAGGATGATGAAGTCGGCCGGATTACGCAGGTCGTGATCGGTCTCGAACATCAACAGTTCGGGGTTCAGCCGGGCCTGGTCGAAATGCCGGTCGGCCGCCGCGTAGCCGACGTTGGCCGGGGTCTCGGGCGGCAGGAAGTGACGGGTGTCGTAGTCCGTCTCGTAGCCGGGCAGCGCGAGCAGACCGATCAGCGCGATTGCGATCGTCACCGCGAGAACCGGTGCGGGCCAGCGGACGATGGCGGTGCCGATGCGCCGCCAGCCGCGGGTCTGCAACCTGCGCTTCGGGTCCAACAGCTTGAAGAACGACGCCACCGTCAGGACCGCCGGCCCCAAGGTCAATGCGGCGATGACCGCGACCAGCATGCCGACCGCACAGGGCACACCCAGCGACTCGAAATACGGCAACCGGCAGAAGCTCAGGCAGTACATCGCGCCGGCGATGGTCAGGCCCGACCCAGCACGACATGTGCAGTGCTGTGGAACATCGTGTAGAACGCTTCTTCACGCGTTTCGCCTATACCGCGGGCCTCGTGGTAACGGCCGACGATGAAGATCGCGTAGTCCGTTCCGGCGGCGATCGCCAACAACACCAGCATGTGTTGGCGAATGTGGAAAGCCCCATGATGCCGTAGTTTCCGAGCGTCGCGACGACACCGCGGGCCGCTAGCAACTCGACGAAGACCATGAACAGCATGATGAAAACGGTGCTCACCGACCGGTATACGTACAGCAGCATCACCAGAATCACCAGGAGGGTGACCAGGGTGACTTTCGCGACGCCCTTCTCACCCGCGTGGGACTGATCGGCAATCAGCGGACCCGCCCCGGTGACGTAGGCCTTGATCCCCGGCGGCGCGGGCACCGAATCCACGATCTTCGGACGGCCTCGCTGACTCGGTGGACAGACCGTCCCATGTTGCCGGCGAGGTACACCTGGACGTACGCGGCCTTTTGGTCGTGGCTCTGGGAGCCCGCGGCGGTCAGCGGATCGCTCCAGAAATCCTGGATGTGCTGAACGTGCTTTGTGTCCTTCTCGAGTCGCCTGACGATCTCGTCGTAGTAGCGGTGCGCCTCCGCCCCCAGCGGCTTGTCGCCCTCCAGGAGCACCATCGCCGAGCTGTCGGATTTGTACTCGTCGAAGTCTTTCCGACGCGCATCTGCGAGACAACGACGGCGCATCCTCCGGGCTCTGCGACACCGAGTGGTTCTTGGAGACGTCCTCTAGCTGCGGGGAGATCGTGTTGGTGACGAAGACGATGGCCAACCACACCAGGACGATCGGCACCGCAAGCCGATGGATCCATTTGGCAGGAACGGCGGGATCAGCGGCTGGTCGATAGCGCGGCGGGGCCCTCGGTGGTCTCGCTCATGCGGACTTGTCCAGGCAGGAAACGAAGGCGTCGACGTTCTCGTTGGGAGGCGAGTGAGTCGGAGTCTTGACGACGTCACCGCTCCCATCGTGCTTGTTCACGACGAACTGGCAGGCGATCCAACTGCCGTCTCCTTGCGCCACCAGGTTGGCCGGGATACCGGGTTTCGTTGAACTCAATACCTTGCTCCAGGGCAACGGCACGTTGAGGGCCGCTGCGGATGGGAGTTCTCGTCGAGGTAGTTGATCGTTGCCGTGCTGCCCGGCGGCCCAGTGACCTGGAGTGTGATCGTCTTGGCGTTGAACGAGTCGAGGACCTCGCCCGACGTCCGCCACCGAACGTGCCCTTGTGGATGCCGAAAACGCCGTGCAAGCGGTGTACGACGAATCCGGACAGCGTGATGACAACCGCGAGCGTGATCACCAGCCAAAACCGGGTGAATAGACCTCCAGGCCTTTCCGTTTTGCCGGCTTACGCGGGGCAACTGCTTACTGTCGCTGCCGGCGGAGCCCGGGTCTTCAACGGCTCGGTCCTTGGCTCAGTCGTCGTCATGGGCGCTTCAATTCCTAACCAGAGGCGAAGGCTGCTCAACTAATTAGCCTGTGGTAACCTTAGCTACTCTAATCGGAATAGGCGACTAGAAAGAAACCGGGCGAGGCGGTTGTTGACGACCGTAGCGCGAACCCGGACCGATGGCTCAGTGGGCCGAAGGGACGCAGTGACAATGAGCGGACGCAGACTCAGCAGCGGTAGGATCCAGCCCATGAAGCTGTCACGGGTGTTGCGATCGCCGCCGTCGCCGCGGCGATCAGCCTGTCCGCGCCGGCCTTCGCCGACCCGGACACCGATTTCGACAACCAAATCCAGCACTACGGCATCTACGGGCCGCACGACTACAACCCCTACCTGGCCAAGATCTCCTGCCACCGGCTGGCTGCCGGCGTGGATCCCGACGCCGCCGCAACCGCAAGCTTTCTGCGAAAAACCTTCCGCGCGGCACCACCCAGGTACAGACGTACCAGTTCCTGGGTAGCGCCATCGCACAGTACTGCCCCGATCTCCAAGGCAAGCTGCAGAACATCCCTGCGCGTTAGGTTTTGACGAACCCTCGCGGCAGCGTCAACGGTAGATCCGCGTAGGTCGCGATCCCCGGCGCTGCGGCAACGACAGCGGGAATCGCGTTGATCGCGGGCACCGCCGTCATGATGTGGCCCGAGGTCCATGAATTCCTCGAGCGTGGTGGCCTCGAAATACGGTGGCGGCAGGAACCGACCTTGGTGGTCACCGTGGGCTGGCCGTCAACCTGAATGACCCAGCCGTCGCCGTCGATCTTCCAGTCAGGCTCGAGCGTCTGCCCCTTGCGCCACCGGACGTTGAGGTCGATGACGGTTTTGCCGTCGAGGATGCCCTGCCAGCTGATGTAGACACCCGCCACGCAGCCTGCGGGGATGGTCCACGAAGCCATCTCGAGATCGGCTGTGGTCTGGGCGAATTCGGCCTCACAGCGGATGTCGTCGAGTTCGATGCCGAGTGCGTCGCCCACCAGCGCGAACAGCCTCGCCGAAGATCGCGGTGCCCTTGGCGGCCATCGCCTGCAGGTCGGGGTGGCCGATCGGCTGGCCGAACCCGACCGGCTTCTCGGTGTCCGGTGAGTCGTAGAACGTGGTGTCGGCGGCTTCGTTGACGGTCACCTTGTCGACCCGGTTGCACACCATCGCCGAGACGATGGCCAGCAGCTCGGCGAAGCCTGGGCTGACGCCGGATCCGAACATTGTCGAGCCGCCCTTCTCACACGCCTCGATGAGTCGGTCGCGGCCGGCGCCGAGGTTCTTGCCGGTGATGAAGGATGCGGTTGTCACGACGTTGACGCCGGCCACAGGATGCGGACCAACTCGTCGACGTTGATCCACATCGGGTTGTAGACAACACAATCCGGCTTGAGCGCGAGCAGCGCGTCGACGTCGTTGGTGGCCGCGACCCCCAGCGGTTTGATGCCGACCAGCTCGCCGGCGTCACGGCCCGCCTTCTCGGGTGACCAGGCGAAACATCCCACCAGTTCGAGCAACGGGTTGTCCGCAATCGATTTGAGGGAGCTTTTGCCGACGTTTCCGGTGTTCCACTGAACTACTCGATAAGTGTTTGGCACCCGCTCAGCATAGGGAAGCGGCGGCGATCTGGGACGAGGCATTTGTTTCAGCGAAATTGGCGGTCAGCCGGCTATCGATACCTGGCGGCTCACTCGTCGACGGCGACGCCGCGGCGCGAACGCCGGCGACGATGCGTTCCTGAACCTTTGCCGGACGGGCGCCGATTGCGGAGTCCGCCGGACTCGTCGGCATCGTCGTCAGCGCCGTCGTCGTCGTCAGCGCCATCGGCAGCCGGAGCCTCTTGCGCCGTCGACTCGGTTTCCACCGCTGTCGTCTCGGCTTCGGTCTTGTCCTCTGCGGCTTCGGTGTCGTCATCCACGGTGGCGGCGTCGGTCTCCGAGTCGTCCGATTCGGCATCGGTGTCGTCGGTATCGCCCACCGTGTCGTGGGCATCGTCGTCCTGCTTGCCGCGACGTCGGCGCTGCTTCTTTTCCTTCTTGGGCTTCAGCGGCTTCGGCGGTGGCGGCGGCAACTCGGCAACAAACGACAGGTGGAACCCGGCGATGCCGAGCAGCGCGATGGCGGCCGCGGCGCCGTAGACGCCGAACAACCACTGGCCCACGCTGTCCAGGCTCAACCAGATCTCGCTGATCGCCGTGCCGACGATCAGCACACCGGCCGCCACATGGGCGACCACAGACCAGGTCCGCAGGGTCAGCGCCAAGGCGGGCGTGCCGAACTCCGGCTTGCGTAACTCCAGGAGCGTGAACACGACGGGCAGAGCCGCGAGCGCAATGAGCACACCGGCGGCGATCCGGGCGACGGTGCCCAGGCCGTGGGAGGTGTCACCAATCAACTCGGGCCAACGTGGCAGCACGAAGAAGAAGTAGAGGACCCCGGCGGCGACCGAGAGCGTCGCGTGCCAGAAGATGGCGGCCCTGCGTCGCATGCTCCTCCTTGAGCTGGTGATCCGGAAGCGACCAGACCCTATCAATTGGGCCTGGTCACGTCCCGGACTCAGTGCGGAGGATGCGGGATTTGAACCCGCGAGGGCGTTAACCCAACCCGCGTTCCAGGCGAGCGCCATAGGCCACTAGGCGAATCCTCCGTCGGCCATGGTAGCCGAGCGCAGGTCAGGGTCTTCGGGCGATCGCGTCCGGCTCGGGTACTAGACTTTCGTTGGACCCCGCGCGGCGTCCAACCTGTGAACTCCCCCAGGGCCGGAAGGCAGCAAGGGTCAATGGGCTCTGGCGGGTGCGCGGGGTCCCCTATATGTCGTGGAATCGTCGGAAGGCGGATGGTGTCGTACGGCTCGTTCAGCTCCCTAGGCCGTACCGACCTCGAGGCATTGCATGCCCGCCACCAACAGGATTACGCCGAGCTGCAATCCAAGAAGCTGGCTCTCGATCTCACCCGGGGAAAGCCCTGCAGCGAGCAACTCGATCTGTCCAACGCCCTGCTCAGCCTGCCCGGCACGGACTATCGCGACGACGCTGGCACCGACACCCGCAACTACGGCGGACAACACGGTCTCCCCGAGCTGCGGGCCATCTTCGGCGAGCTGCTCGGCATCCCGGTGCAGAACCTGATCGCCGGCAACAACGCCAGCCTCGAGCTGATGCACGACGTGATCGTGTTCTCGATGCTTTACGGCGGCGTGGATTCGCCGCGCCCCTGGAAAGACGAGGCAGGAGTCAAGTTCCTGTGCCCGGTGCCCGGCTATGACCGGCACTTCGCCATCACCGAAACCCTCGGCATCGAGATGATCCCGATCCCGATGCACGAGGACGGGCCGGACGTCGACCTGATCGAAGAGCTTGTCGCTGTCGACCCGGCCATCAAAGGGCTGTGGGCGGTCCCGGTGTTCGCCAACCCCACCGGCCTGAGCTACTCGTGGGAGACGGTCCGTCGGCTCGTCCAAATGCAGACGGCCGCAAACGATTTCCGGCTTTTCTGGGACAACGCCTATGCGGTGCACACGCTGACGCTGGATTTCCCCCGTCCGATCGATGTGCTCGGCCTGGCCGCCGCCGCGGGCAACCCCAACCGGCCATATGTCTTCGCGTCGACGTCGAAGATCACCTTCGCCGGTGCCGGCGTCAGCTTCTTCGGCGGATCGCTGGGCAACATCGCCTGGTACCTGCAGTACGCCGGTAAGAAGTCGATCGGGCCCGACAAGATCAACCAGCTTCGGCACCTGCGCTTCTTCGGCGACGCCGATGGTGTGCGGCTGCAGATGCTGCGTCACCAGCAGCTGCTGGCCCCGAAATTCGCATTGGCACTGGAGATTCTCGACCAGCGACTGAGCGAGTCCAAGATCGCCTCCTGGAACGAACCCGAGGGCGGGTACTTCATCAGCCTCGACGTGCTTCCCGGCACGGCCCGGCGGACGGTCGCGCTGGCCAAGGATGCCGGCATCGCGGTCACCGAGGCGGGCGCGTCGTTCCCGTATCGGAAAGACCCGGACGACAAGAACATCCGCATCGCACCGACGTTCCCGCCGGAGTCCGATCTGCGTGACGCGATCGACGGCTTGGCGACCTGCACTCTGCTGGCTGCCAGCGAGTCGCTGCTGAACCGCGGCTAGGTCCCGCCTCCTCAGCGAACCCTTCGGGTTCGCATCGTCGGACGGGCTGGGCTGAATGGCCCGCCTCCTCAGCGAACCCTTCGGGTTCGCATCGTCGGACGGGCTGGGTAGCCTTGCTGTCCGTGGCTCTCTACCGCAAATACCGCCCCGCGACCTTCGCCGAAGTGGTGGGGCAGGAGCACGTCACCGAGCCACTGTCGACCGCGCTGACTGCCGGCCGAATCAACCACGCTTACCTGTTCTCCGGCCCACGTGGGTGCGGCAAGACGTCCTCGGCGCGCATCCTGGCCCGCTCGCTGAACTGCGAGCAGGGGCCGACGGCCACGCCCTGCGGAGTCTGCGACTCCTGCGTCGGGCTGGCTCCCAACGGGCCCGGCACCATCGACGTGGTCGAACTCGACGCGGCCAGCCACGGTGGTGTCGACGACACCCGTGAGCTGCGCGACCGCGCGTTCTACGCGCCGGCCCAGTCGCGCTATCGGGTGTTCATCGTCGACGAGGCGCACATGGTGACCACTGCCGGGTTCAACGCGCTGCTCAAGATTGTCGAGGAGCCGCCCGACCATCTCATCTTCGTGTTCGCCACCACCGAGCCGGAGAAGGTGCTGCCGACCATCCGCTCGCGCACCCACCACTATCCGTTCCGGCTGCTGGCGCCGCGGACCATGCGCGGCCTCGTGGAGCGGATCTGCGCACAGGAGGACGTGGTCGTTGACGATGCGGTCTTCCCGCTGGTGATCCGGGCCGGCGGCGGTTCGCCGCGCGACACGCTGTCGGTCCTCGACCAGCTGTTGGCCGGCGCCGACGGTAATCGGGTCAACTACCAGCGAGCGCTGGGGCTGCTGGGCGCCACCGACGTGGCCCTGATCGACGAGGCTGTCGACGCGCTGGGCGCCGGAGATGCTGCGGCGATGTTCGGTGCGGTGGAATCGGTGATCGACGCCGGTCACGACCCTCGTCGTTTCGCCACCGACCTGCTCGAGCGATTCCGGGATCTCATTGTCCTGCAAGTTGTTCCGGATGCCACCACCCGCGGAGTGGTCGACGCACCCGAGGACGTGCTGGATCGGATGCGGGAGCAGGCGGCCAGGATGGGCACGGCGACGCTCACCCGCTACGCCGAAGTCGTCCACGCCGGCCTTACGGAGATGCGTGGCGCGACGGCGCCGCGCCTGCTACTCGAGGTGATCTGCGCGCGGCTGCTGCTGCCGTCGGCCAGCGACACCGAAGCGGCGCTGCTGCAACGTGTCGAGCGGATCGAGACCAGGCTGGACATGTCCATCCCGAACGTTGACCAGCCGGTGCAACAACCCGCATTCGTGCGACCGTCCGCTGTGCCCGACGAGCCGTCGCCGACTCCGGTCATCGCTGCCGAACCGGAGCCAGCTGTCCCGCCGGAGCAGACTGTCCCGCCGGAGCCGGCTCCGCCTGAGCCGGCCCCGGTTGAGGCGGCCCCGGTTGAGCCCGGCTCGGCCGAACCTAACGCCGCCGCGGTCCGCACCCTGTGGCCGACGGTCCGGGACAAGGTCCGGCAGCGCAGCAGAACCACCGAGGTGATGCTGGCCGGTGCCACCGTCCGCGCGGTCGAGGGCAACACCCTGGTGTTGAGCCACGAATCGGCGCCGCTGGCCAAGCGGCTGAGCGAACAGCGCAATGCCGACGTCATCGCCGAAGCACTCAAAGATGCGCTGGGTGTGAACTGGCGGGTGCGCTGCGAAGCCGGCGCCTCGACAATGGCGGCGGCGCCCGAAGCACCCGCTCCGTCGCGGCCCGTCGAGCGGCCGTCTCGCCGGGTGGTCCCGCCCCACCTCCGCCGGCCGAAGCCGCTGTCGATGACGAATCGGAGCGGGCCGAGGAAGAAAGCATGCTCGCCGAGGCCAATCAGGACGACGCGTCGGCCCCGCGCCGCGATCCCGAAGAAGCAGCGCTGGAGCTCCTGCAGAGTGAGTTGGGCGCGCGCCGCATCGACAACGCCTAATCTGCCGTTCTGCGGACCGCCCGTATATTAAATGGGCGTTTTTCTGCCAACTAGCGTGTATTTTGAGCATGAATTAGACCATAGTCTGAGATCTAGCTATTGAATCAGTCAAAAAGTATGTAATACTCCGGATATGACCATGTCGAGTATGTGGCTTCCGGATGCCCCGCTTGAAGTGGCAGATGTATTCAAGCTGCCCAGCCGCACGATCGTCGACACCGGCGAGCTTCCCCACCCGCCGTACCGGGTGCCGTTCCTGGGTGATGTTCTGGGTTTGAACCCCCGCACCCCGTTCCAGTCGTCGCTGCCCCAGACGAAGAAGTTGGGCCCGATTTCGGCGCGCAAGCTGCTCGGAACCGAGATGGTTGCGGTCAGCGGACTCGACCTGGTTGCCGAGGTGCACGACGAAACCCGCTTCGGCAAATACGTGGGGCACCACCTGACGCCGCTGCGCGAGGTCATCGGTGACGCGCTCATCACCGTCGAGACCGACAACCCGAACTGGAAACTGGCACACGACATTCTCAAGCCGGCGTTCAGCCGCGACGCCATGCAGGGCTACCACTCGATCATGCTGCAGGCGATCCGGGAGATGCTGGATCACTGGGACGGCGCCGCCGACACCGGGCGCCGGGTCGACGTCACCGCTGATGCGACGCGGTTGGCCCTGGAATCCATCGGGCGGGCCGGCTTCGGCTACCCGTTTGGCTCCTTCGATCGCCACCGGCCGCACGCCTTCATCTCGGCCATGAACCGGATGCTGAAGTACGCCAGCTGGTCGACGTTCCCGCTGCTGACCAGATTGCTTCGGCCGGCCATCCGGCGGTCCGGCGCGGTGATGGGACGCATTGTCGACGATGTGATCCAGGCCCGTCGCGACGGCGCCGGGTCCGAGTCTCGCGACCTGCTTGACCTGATGCTGAATTCCACCGACCCCATCACCGGACGCCGGTTGGACCCAGTCAACATCCGTCAGCAGGTCATCACCTTCATCGTCGCGGGCCACGAGACCACCTCGGGTGCATTGTCTTTCGCGCTGCACTACCTCACTCAGAACCCCGAAGTCCTGGCCCGGGCCAAGGCGGAGGTGGACGGGCTGTGGGGCACGTCGGACAACCCCGAACCGGCCTACGGTGACGTCGCGAAGCTGCGGTACGTGCGGGCGGTGCTCGACGAGGCGTTGCGACTGTGGCCCACCGCGCCCGGCTACCTAAGGGTCGCGCGTAAGGACACCGTGCTCGGCGGCCGCTACCGCATCAAGAAGGGGCAGTGGGTGCTGGTGGTGCTGCCGCTCGTGCAACGCGACCCCCGGGTCTGGCCGGACCCCGAGAAGTTCGATCCCGACCGTTTCGCGCCTGGCCAGATGAAGAGCCGCGCGCACGCCTACAAGCCATTCGGGACGGGTCAGCGGGCCTGCATCGGCCGGCAGTTCGCCCTGCACGAGGCCGTTTTAACGCTCGGCCTGATTCTTCACCGCTACGACCTGGCCGGCGAGAACGGCTATCGGCTGAAGATCTCTGAGTCAATCACGCTGAAGCCCAAAGGATTTCGCCTCCGCCTGAAGAAGCGGGGGATGTCGTCGCGAGTGCAGCCGGTCGGCGCGCAGTTGAGCCGCCTCAGCGCCTAGGTCCCGAGCGGCCACCTATACGCTGGTCGGCGATACCAGCCCGCGCAGAGGAGTTACGCCTAATGGGACACGTCAGTGCAGCCAGCACGATCCTGATCAACGCTGAGCCCGCCGCCGTGCTGACCGCCGTTGGTGATTACCGGGACGTCCGGCCCAAGATCCTGTCCTCGCACTACCACGACTACCGGGTGCTCGAAGGCGGGCAGGGGCAGGGAACCGTCGCCAGCTGGAAGCTGCAGGCCACCAAGTCACGCGTCCGAGACATCAAGGCCAGCGTCGATGTCGCCGGCCACGCCGTCATCGAGAAAGACGCCAACTCGACCCTGGTCACCAACTGGACCGTGGCTCCCGCCGGACCGGGGTCCAGCGTCACGGTCACCACCACGTGGACGGGCGCCGGCGGAGTGAAGGGGTTCTTCGAGAAGACGTTCGCGCCATTGGGACTGAAGAAGATTCAGGCTGAAGTGCTGGCCAACTTGAAGAAGGAAATCGAGAGCTAGTGGGCGGCGGCCTGACCGCCGAGGAATGCTGCGACACCGCGGGCCACCGCGTCGGCGTATTTCTGCCGTCCCTCGGGGCTTTCCATCAGCGCCGAGTCGACCGGGTTTTTCATGTTGCCGCATTCGACCAGCACTGATGGGTACTGCGCCAGGTTCAGCCCGGCCAGGTCCGAACGCCCGTACAGCCCGTCCTGGCCGATATAGCTGGCCGGCGGGATGCCTGAGGCCTGCATCTGGTCGCGCATGACCCGGGCGAACTGCACCGCGGGGCCGGCCTGAGCCTGGTTGAGCGGCGGCGCCGAATAGTTGACGTGAAAACCCCGTCCGCCCGACGGACCGCCGTCGGCGTGGATGCTGACGATCGCATTCGGGTGCAGCGCGTTGGCCATTGCGGCGCGTTGGTCGACGCACGGGCCAACGGTGGAGTCGTCGCCGCGGGACATCGCTGTTCGTGCGCCCAGCGCGTTGAGCGCGGCGCGAAGTCGCAGGGTGGTGTCCCAGGTGAAGGTGTGCTCCGGGTACCCGTCGTTGGTCGTGGTTCCGCTGGCCTGGCAGTCCTTGGTGCCGCCGCGACCGGTGGGCACCTGACGGCTGATCGATCCGTCGTTGGCGCCGTTGTGACCGGGATCGAGGAACACGATCATGCCGGCGATACTGCCGGGTGCCGCGGTCGCGCTCGGCGGGGCCGGTGCGACGGTAGCGATGGCGATCATGCCCGCCGCGGCCAACGCCGCAGGGGCTATGCCACGCGGGCGATACAGGACACGCAGTCGGTGAGGTATGCGCACGCCGCCACGTTAGCCCTGCGCCGTCTACGCTTGGAACTCTGAACCGCCCGCACCGCGCAGGCGCAACCAAGTCGATACCAAGACGCAAGGGGACTGTCATGCAACCCGGAGGCCAGCCCGACATGTCGGCGTTGCTCGCCCAGGCCCAGCAGATGCAGGCAAAGCTGATGGAGGCCCAGCAGCGGCTGATCAGCTCCGAGGTGCTGGGGAAGGCCGGCGGCGGGCTGGTGGAAGTCACCGTCAAGGGCAGCGGCGAGGTCGTCGCGGTCAAGATCGACCCCAAGGTCGTCGACCCCGACGATGTCGAGACGCTGCAGGACCTGCTCGTCGGCGCGCTCGGTGACGCCGCCGAACAGGTCGCCACCATGGCGCAGCAACAGCTCGGACCGCTGGCCGGCGGGATGGGCTCACTGGGTGCACCGCAGGGCTGATGTTCGAAGGACCGGTCCAGGATCTGATCGACGAGCTCGGCAAGCTGCCGGGTATCGGGCCAAAGAGCGCCCAGCGCATCGCTTTTCACTTGCTGTCGGTTGAGCCGCCGGACATCGACCGGCTGACCGCGGTGCTGACCAAGGTTCGCAACGGCGTACGGTTCTGCGCCGTATGCGGCAACGTCTCCGACGACGAGCGCTGCCGCATCTGCGCGGACCCGCGCCGCGACGGTACGCAGGTCTGCGTCGTGGAGGAACCCAAGGACGTACAGGCTGTGGAGCGCACCCGCGAATTCCGCGGGCGCTATCACGTCCTGGGCGGCGCCCTGGACCCGCTGTCCGGTGTCGGGCCGGACCAGTTGCGGATTCGCGAGCTGTTGCACCGGATCGGCGAGCAGGTCGACGGCGTGGACATCACCGAGGTGATCATCGCGACCGACCCGAACACCGAAGGCGAGGCGACGGCCACTTACCTGGTCCGGATGCTGCGCGACATTCCGGGCCTGACCGTGACCCGGATCGCGTCTGGGTTGCCGATGGGTGGCGACCTGGAATTCGCCGACGAGCTGACCCTGGGCCGGGCGCTGACCGGCCGCCGCGCAATGGTCTGAGCAGTCACATCCGCAACTCTGATACCTGCGTCCGGCCTATACCCTCTGCTGCGAAACGTGACTACCCGCGATATCACCAGGGCCCGTGATATCGCATGTGGTCACAAAACGAAAAAAGAGTGCGCCCTCCGAGGCGGCTAACTCCGAAGCCGCTCGCGGCGAAGCAACTCCACTTCGGGTAGATCCAGCGGCGTCAGGTCACCGACCACCTTGCCGAGCAGCAGGTCGGCGAACTCGGGATTGCGGGCCAAGCACGGCCCGTGCATATACGTGGCAAACACGCTGCCCTGCACCGCGCCGTCGATCCCGATGCCGGCGCGGTTGCCCGCGCCCTTCTTCACCGCGCCTAGTGGCGTCGCGTCATCGCCGAGAAGCGTTCCGCCGCGGTGATTTTCGAAGCCGGTCAACGGCGCGGTCAACCCGGCCAGCAGCGGCGCGGTGACCAGCTCGCCTATCGTGCGCGCGGGCTGTGGTGACGTGGTCAGGTCGAGCAGGCCCACACCGTCGACCCGCTCACCCGCCGATGTTTCGTACCAGTGGCCGAGCACTTGGATGGCCGCGCAGATCGCCAGCACCGGCGCGCCGCGACCCGCCGCGCGCTGCAGCCCCGGATGGCGGATCAGGTGCTTGGTGGCCAGCCGCTGTGCGTAGTCCTCGGCACCGCCCAGCGTGTACAGGTCGAGGCTGTCGGGCACCGCATCGGCCAGCGTGATCTCGACGATCTCCGCGGGGATGCCCCGCAGGCGCAGTCGCTGTCGCAGTACCGCCGCATTGCCGCCGTCGCCGTAGGTGCCCATCACGTCGGGTAGTACGAGTCCGATTCGTACCGCTGAGATCGAAGCGTCGTTAGCCACGGCGGGCCAGTCTGCGCTGCAACTGCAGAAACGCCGTGTAGTTGGCCACCACTTCGATGGGCCCGGGCGGGCACGACGCGATCGCAGCCACGGTGTCGTGCACCAGCGTGTGGTCCACGTCGGCGTAGCCCAGTCGGACCGCCAGGTCGGTGCCGCGTTCGCCGGCGGCCACCACGGGGAGTCCATGAAAGTCCCTCTCGAACTCCTCGAAGCGCACATCCCACAGCCACGACAGGTCCTCGCCGTCCGGCACCTGTCCGTTGACCGCGATCACCACACCGGCGGCGTCTGTGTTCACCATCGACAGCGCTTCCTGCCAGCCGGCCGGATTCTTGGCCAGCAACATTCGCACCGAGTGCGCGCCGACCTGGATGGTCCGGTATCGGCCGGCGACCTCGTCCACGCCGGCCACCGCGGCCACCGCGGCGACCGGGTCGGCACCCAGCGCGCAGGCCGCGGCCACCGCCTGCGCGGCGTTACCCCGGTTCACTGCGCCGGGTAGCGCAAGTCGCATCGGAACCGCCAATCCGTCTGGGCCGTAGAGGGTTTCGTTGTCGAACCACCACTGCGGACTGGGCCGTTTGAAGTCGGCGCCGGTGGAATACCAGTGCCCATGGTCGCGGACGATCACCTCACCGCTGCGCGGGCAGCTGACCGAGTCGGCCGCCCAGCTCCCGCCCGCGGCGACCCAGACCACGTTGGTGTGGTCGTAGGCCGCCGAGGTCATCAGTACGTCGTCACAGTTGGCGACGACCGCCGCATGCGGGTGCGCGGCCAGCCCGGCCCGTAGCCGGCGCTCGATCACGTTGATCTCCCCGACGCGGTCCAACTGGTCGCGGGACAGGTTCAGCAGGATGACGACGGCCGGCTCGACGGCGTCTGCGACGTGCGGCACGTGCATCTCGTCGACCTCGAGCACCGCCAGCGCAGCGGCCCGGTCGGCGGCCAGCGCGGCGACCAGGCCGGCGTCCATATTGGCGCCCTCTGCGTTGGTGGCGACGGCTCCGAGGGTCCGCAGGGCGGCCGCAGTCATCCGGGTGGTGGTGGACTTGCCGTTGGTGCCGGTGACGACGACCGTGCGCCGCCCGGTGCCGAGCTGCCGCAGGATCGAGGAGTCCAAGGTCATCGCGACCAGGCCGCCGATCATCGCTCCGGCTCCCCGGCCGGTCACCCGGGATGCCCAGCGCGCGCCGGCTCCGGCGGCAAGGGCGACACGTCCCCGGGCATTGATCACGAAAAAAAGGTTATCTGTCCGACACGTCGTGCAGCGACCCGGCGATGTCGGCCGGGCGTGGAATCCTCGGTTCATGCGAGACAGTGCGGCGGTGACACCCTGGGGTCGGCCGGTAACTGAGCCGGGCGCCGGCTGGGCCGTCATCGACGTCGAGACCTCCGGTTTCACACCCGGCAGCGCCCGCGTCATCAGCCTCGCGGTGCTCGCGCTCGACGCCGACGGCCGCGTCGAGCAGTCCGTGGTCAGCCTGCTCAATCCGGGGGTCGACCCGGGACCCACCCACATCCACGGGCTGACCGCCGAGATGTTGGAGGACCAGCCGCAGTTCAATGAGATCGTCGGCGATGTCGTCGAACTCGTCCGCGGGCGGACCTTGGTCGCGCACAACGTGGCGTTCGACTACGGCTTCCTGACCGCGGAGGCCGAGCTGGCCGACGTCGAGCTACCGATCGACAGCGTCATGTGCACGGTCGAGTTGGCCCGCCGCCTGGAACTGGGCACCGACAATCTGCGGTTGGAGACACTGGCCGCGCACTGGGGCGTGACGCAGCGGCGCGCGCACGACGCGTTCGACGACGCGGTGGTGTTGACCGATGTGCTGGCCGCCTCGTTGCAGCGGGCCCGCGAGCGCGACGTCTGGCTGCCGGTCCGCCCGGTCACCCGCCGCCGCTGGCCGAGCGGCAGGGTCACCCACGACGAGCTGCGGCCGTTGAAGGCGCTGGCGTCGCGGATGCCCTGCCCGTACCCGAATCCAGGCCCGTACGTCCGCGGCGGCCCGCTGATGCAGGGCATGCGGGTCGCGCTGGCTGCCGAGGTCGCGCGGACCCACGACGAGCTGGTCGAAAGGATTCTGCACGCCGGTCTGGCCTACGCCGACGCGGTGGACCAGGAAACCTCGCTGGTGATCTGCAACGAACACCGACCGGCTCGCGGCAAGGGCCACCAGGCCCACGAATTGGGTGTGCCACTTTTGTCCGACGCGAAGTTCATGGATGGCGTCGGCGCGGTGGCGGGAGGCGCCGAGATGGCAACTGCGGGAGAGCAGTTCGCGCTTTTCTAGTCACGCGGCATGAGCAGTGACGACCTGAGCGGCCAGTGCAGCGCGATGGCGCCGTTTTCACCGACCGTGACCTGGTCGGGCGCCATCGGTGCGACGACACCGCTGAGCGCCCGGGTGAAACCAGCTGGATCCGAGCTGTAGAGCGTGATCGAACGGGCAGGCATCTCAGCAGCGGCTTCGGGGGCGACGACAACGATCTCGTTGAGCGCGAACGGCACTTGCATGACGAGGGCCGTCAACACCGCGGCGGCCCGCAGGTCGAGTTGCCCGGCCGCCAGGATGTCTTTGGCCGACGGAGACGACATCAAATGCGGGTTTTCCTGTAGTGCCGCGCCGGCCTGCAGTCGCTCGACTCGGTCGATGTCGATAGAAAATCGCGACCGGTACGAGAACTCCACACGGGGCCAAGGAGTCATCGCCAGACCCTGTCGTCGAGGTGACCAGGTAGCGGTAGTTCTTCCAGTTCGACCCGGCCGTTTCCAGTGGTACGGGCTGGTAGCCCGCGGGTGGGTCGAATCCGTCAGCGAGCAGATGCGTTCCGGCCGGCACGTTCGCCCGAATCCAGTCGTCCGCAGCAGCGGCCGACTGCCGTTGCGTTCTCTCGAACGGTGGATATGGCCGCGAGGCTGCACTCGTATGGGTCAACACCAGCCATCCCGCGTGAACCACCAGGGCGAGCCCAACCAGCACGGCCAACGCGATAACGACAATGCGACGTCCAGAAGTCGCCGATGCGCGATGGCGGCCTGCCACCGGCTGTGCTTGTCTGGCATGCCAAAGCCCGTCCAGGTTGGAACTGGGGCCGCCCGGGGCGACGGAGTGCTGCATCGGCTCGCCCATCCGTGCAGGCCAGAGCTGGTAGGAAGCCAGACACCCGCCCGCACTCAAAGGTCGAGTAGTTATAACCATTCAGCAGCTCGTTCAATCTATTCGGCCGGAAGATAATGGCGGATAACCGGACATTCAGGCCGACTCGTCGTAGGGCGAAGGCGTGGGGCCAGTGATCGATGAACGGATGCTGAAAGGATCGAGCCATGCCGATCACCGTTCCCCATCTGGCAGTGAGACCGCTAATGAGTTGGCTGGCAACGCTCGCAGTCCTCGTGACCGTGTGCGCGTGCTCTCACGACGCCGGCCCAGGGTCGAAGTCGGCCGGCGTGCAGGTTCCCGAAAACTTCTGCGGCCTGCTCAGCGCGGCCGACATCAGCCGGGTGATGGGCAGCGCGTTTCCCGCGGCCCAGGGCAGCCAGTCGCCGAGTGAGGCGCAATGCACCTCGATCCCGACGGCGGGCAACGACGTCAGCTTCAAGCTGTATTGGAACAACGAGTACTGCATCGACGGCAAGCCCGTCGACAAGAAATGCCTGGATTCGCAGGCCAAAGGGTTTGCCGTCAACAAGCAGAGCGCCGGCCATGTCCAGAGTGTCCCGGGGCTGGGCGATCAGGCGTTCTGTTTCGTGGCGCCGCCCGCGACCGTCGACGTGCTCAAGGGCTGGATCTATCTGATCGTGGGCGCCGACAGCTGCGTGCAGGCCCAGACCCTGGCCGGGATGCTGCTGGCCAAGGTCTCGGCCTGACGTCTCAGCTCCGTGCCGCCCGGTTGACCGCCGACACGACGGCACGCAGCGACGCCGTGGTGATCGACGGTGCGATACCGACGCCCCACACCGTCTTACGCTCATCAGGACGACCCGCTTCGCCCGGCTGCGCCGCCCTCGCGATCGCCCTGCCGCCGATGTGCGCCTCGACGTACGCCGCGGCCTGGGCGTCCTCGCCGCCGCTCATCGCGTGCTCGGAGTAGTCCAGCACTGCCACGTCGAAGTCGATGGTGGCCAGCGCGTCGACGAACGCGGCAAGGGGCCCGTTGCCCGAGCCGGTGATCTCGGTCTCGGCGCCGTCGACCTTTACCGTCGCAGCGATCCGGGTGAGGCCGTGATCCTCTTCGGAGGCGTCGACGCGCTGCTTCATCCGCTCCAGCGGCCGGATCGGCGCGATGTACTCGTCGTTGAAGGCATCCCACATCTCCTTGGGAGTGACTTCGCCGCCGGCCCCGGCTGAGCCCTCTGCGATCTCTTGAATCACCTTGGAGAACTCGATCTGCAGCCGTCGCGGCAGCGCCAGCCCGTGGTCGGCCTTCATGATGTAGGCCACCCCGCCCTTGCCGGACTGCGAGTTGACCCGGATCACCGCTTCGTACGTGCGCCCGACATCGCGCGGATCGATCGGCAGATAGGGCACCTGCCACAGCATGTCGTCGACATCGGAGCCGGCCTCGTCGGCCGCCACCTTCATGCTGTCCAGGCCCTTGTTGATCGCGTCCTGATGGCTGCCGGAGAAAGCGGTGTACACCAGGTCGCCGCCGTAGGGGTGACGTTCGGGCACCGGCAACTGGTTGCAGTACTCGACCGTGCGCCGAATCTCGTCGATGTTGGAGAAGTCGATCTGCGGGTCGACGCCGCGGGAGAACTGGTTGAGCCCCAGCGTCACCAGACAGACATTTCCGGTGCGTTCGCCGTTGCCGAACAGGCAACCCTCGATCCGGTCGGCCCCGGCTTGGTAGCCCAATTCGGCTGCGGCGACGGCAGTTCCGCGATCGTTGTGGGGGTGCAGAGAAAGGACGGCGGATTCCCGCCATTTTAAATTCCGGTGCATCCACTCGATCGAGTCGGCGTAGACGTTCGGGGTGGCCATCTCGACGGTGGCCGGCAGGTTGAAGATGATCGGATTGTCCGGCGTGGGCTTGATGATGTCGCCGACCGCGTCGCACACCTGCTTGGCGTATTCGAGTTCGGTGCCGGTGTAGGACTCCGGCGAGTACTCGAAACGCCATTGTGTGCCAGGGTATTTGGCGGCCTCCTCGACGCACTTGCGAGCGCCGTCGGTGGCGATCGCCTGCACCGCGGCGCGGTCGGCCCGAAACACCACCCGGCGCTGCAGGATTGACGTCGAGTTGTAGAAGTGGACGATCGCGCGGTGCACTCCCTCGCAGGCCAGGAAGGTTCGCTCGATCAGCTCCGGCCGGCACTGGGTCAGCACCTGGATGGTCACATCCTCGGGAATCGCACCCTCGGTGATGATGTCGCGAACGAAGTCGAAGTCGGTCTGGCTTGCCGAGGGGAACCCGACCTCGATCTCCTTGTAGCCCATCCGGACCAGCAGGTCGAACATGCGGCGCTTGCGGGCCGGGCTCATCGGGTCGATCAGCGCCTGATTGCCGTCGCGCAGGTCCACTGCGCACCACAGCGGCGCTGTGTCGATGACCCGGTCGGGCCAGGTGCGGTCGGCCAGCCGGATGGGCTCGACCTCGTCGGCGAACGGTCGGTACCGGCTGACCGGCATCGACGATCCGCGCTGGGTGTTCCACGCGGGTTGTCCGGCGTTGGGCGGACCTGCGGGTTGGGTGATGGTTCGACTGGAACTGAATGCGTCGGGGGATTCGCTCAAATCGGCTGAGGGAAAGCTAGAAAAATTTGTCACGGTGTTTGCTCCGGGGGAATGGGGTGAGGCTGGCTTGCCTCGAGATTCTTAGACCGGCGCATCGCGAACACCCGCGACAGGAAGCCGGTCTGGATCAGGCCCCGTCGCGGCGTCCGAGGAGGAGCACCCGCTGCACGTCTCGTACCTTACCGCGCCTGCATGCTTGCCCAAAACCCCTGGCGGCTACTTCCTCGCCGGGGCGATCCGGACCGGGATGTCGGTGTTCTCGTCGGTGTAGTAGCTCGCGCAGACCCGGTGGTAGCCGTCGGCGATCTGCAGGGCAACCCCGGTGTTGAGGTCGCCGCGCACGACGAGGATCGGCGAGAGGCGCTTGCCGTTCTTGATCTTCTTCAAGTCCAGCTGCACATGCGGGTTGTCTTTCGGCAACAGCGCCAGCTGAGAGGCACGCAGCAGGTCCTTGGCCTTTTTGTGTACCACCGGGGACTGTTTCAGCGCCGCCACGATCTCGCTGACCTGGTCTGCCGCAGCCACCAGAGCGAGGTAGTCGGCCGCCGCCGGGTAGTCATGCTCGTCGGGTTCGTCTCCCCACAGCACCGCGGGACTGTTCGCCATCGGTTACACCTTCCTCGCACTGTCTCGGCCCCTCTGCATACCAAATGCCGCTCACCGGCGGGTGCAGGTCACAGTGTCAGTCCACGTATTCTGTGTTCCGACCCAAATTACTTGCCAGTACTGAAGAACCTGAGAGAGCAACAGTGGCGCTCGTCGTGCAGAAATACGGCGGATCCTCGGTGGCCGACGCCGACCGGATCCGTCGCGTCGCTGAACGCATCGTCGAGACCAAAAAGCAGGGCAACGACGTCGTCGTGGTGGTGTCCGCGATGGGTGACACCACCGACAACCTGCTGGATCTGGCCCAGCAGGTCTGCCCGGCTCCGCCGGCGCGCGAGCTGGACATGCTGCTGACCGCCGGCGAGCGGATCTCCAACGCGCTGGTCGCGATGGCCATCGAGTCGCTCGGCGCGCAGGCCCGCTCGTTCACCGGCTCGCAGGCAGGCGTGATCACCACCGGGGCCCACGGCAAGGCCAAGATCATCGACGTCACCCCGACCCGGCTGCAGGCAGCCCTGGACGAGGGCCGGATCGTTCTGGTGGCCGGGTTCCAGGGCGTCAGCCAGGACACCCGCGATGTCACCACGCTGGGCCGCGGCGGCTCGGACACCACCGCGGTCGCGTTGGCCGCGGCGTTGCACGCCGACGTCTGCGAGATCTACACCGACGTGGATGGGATCTTCAGCGCCGACCCGCGGATCGTCCCCAACGCCCGCCGGCTGGACACGGTCACCTTCGAGGAGATGCTCGAAATGGCCGCCTGCGGAGCGAAGGTCCTGATGCTTCGCTGCGTGGAATATGCCCGCCGCTACAACATCCCGGTGCATGTGCGTTCGTCGTACTCGGACAAGCCCGGCACCATCGTCACCGGATCAATCGAGGACATACCCATGGAAGAGCCCATCCTGACCGGCGTCGCACACGACCGCAGCGAGGCCAAGGTGACCGTCGTCGGCATCCCCGACTACCCGGGCTACGCCGCCAAGGTGTTCCGTGCGGTCGCCGATGTCGACGTGAACATCGACATGGTGTTGCAGAACGTCTCCAAGATCGAGAACGGCAAGACCGACATCACCTTCACCTGCCCGCGCGACAGCGGACCGGCCGCGGTGGAGAAGCTGGACGCGCTCAAGGACGAAATCGGGTTCAGCCAAGTGCTTTACGACGATCACATTGGCAAGGTGTCGTTGATCGGCGCCGGCATGCGCAGCCACCCCGGGGTCACCGCCACGTTCTGCGAGGCGCTGGCCCAAGTCGGCGTCAACATCGACCTGATCTCCACCTCGGAGATCCGGATCTCGGTGCTGTGCCGCGACACCGAACTAGACAAGGCTGTTGTCGCGTTACACGAAGCATTCGGCCTCGGCGGTGCCGAGGAGGCCACGGTGTATGCGGGGACAGGACGATAGAAATGGGTGCGACCGGTTTAT
Source organism: uncultured Actinomycetota bacterium (assembly GCA_963737375.1). Lineage (GTDB taxonomy): Bacteria > Actinomycetota > Actinomycetes > Mycobacteriales > Mycobacteriaceae > Mycobacterium. The sequence continues at coordinate 198,012 of CAVTSP010000024.1, read as the reverse complement.
CGATCGGGATTGTAGGGGCCACCGGGCAGGTGGGTCAGGTGATGCGCAGGCTCCTCGAGGAGCGCGAATTCCCGGCGACCAGCGTCCGGTTCTTTGCGTCGGCCCGCTCGCAGGGCCGCAAGCTGCCGTTCCGCGGCCAGGAGATCGAGGTCGAGGACGCCGACACGGCCGACCCGAGCGGCTTGGACATCGCGTTGTTCTCCGCGGGCGCGACGATGTCGCGGGTCCAGGCGCCGCGATTCGCTGACGCCGGCGTGATCGTGATCGACAACTCGTCGGCGTGGCGTAAGGACGACCAGGTGCCGCTGGTGGTCTCCGAGGTCAACTTCGCCGACGCGAAAAATCGGCCGAAGGGCATCATCGCCAACCCCAACTGCACGACGATGGCCGCGATGCCGGTGCTCAAGGTGCTGCACGACGAGGCCCAGCTGGTCCGTCTGATCGTGTCGAGTTATCAGGCCGTGTCCGGCACCGGACTGGCCGGGGTGGCCGAGTTGGCCGAACAGGCTCGCGCCGTGATCGACGACTGCCGAACAGTTGGTGCATGACGGCAGCGCGCTGCACTTCCCCGAGCCGAAGGCGTACGTCGCACCGATCGCGTTCAACGTTGTGCCGCTGGCCGGCAAGCTGGTCGACGACGACTCCGGTGAAACCGACGAAGACCAGAAGCTGCGTTACGAGAGCCGCAAGATCCTAGGCATTCCCGAGCTGCTCGTCAGCGGTACCTGTGTGCGGGTGCCGGTGTTCACCGGTCACTCCCTGTCGATCAATGCCGAATTCGCCCAACCACTTTCGCCGCAGCGGGCTCGTGAACTCCTCTCCCATGCTCCGGGGGTCAAGGTGGTCGACGTGCCGACGCCGCTGGCCGCTGCCGGTGTCGACGAATCCCTCGTCGGCCGGATCCGTCGCGACCCCGGTGCGCCGGAGGGGCGCGGGCTGGCGCTCTTCGTCGCGGGCGACAATCTGCGTAAAGGCGCGGCATTGAACACTATTCAGATTGCCGAGCTACTCGCCGCGCAGCTGTGATTCGAGGGTGAGCCCCGCCCGTTGCCCACTGATGGTCGCGGTTGTGACGTGTTCTCTCTGTCTGCCAAGGGGTTTCGCTCGCGTATGCCGATCCGCCGGCCCCGATGCCGCAGCCGGTGCTCCCGTCCCTGGCGCCCGGTGAGGTGATCCGCATCGGCCCGGCCGCGGGCACCGGAACACCCACTCGCGACTACGGCATCGGCGCGACCGACCTGTGCGTGTTCCTGGAATTCCCTACGCAGGTGGTCCAGGTGTGCGGCGACAGCTTCGCGGGCGATGGCGTCGGGTTCGGCGGCTACTACTCGCCGATCGCATTGCGGGTGGATACGTCGTCGGTGGACGATCCGGACGGGGTGAAATACACCGGGGTCACCGGCGTCTCCGAACCACTGCTGGCCGAGCCCACGCCGTCGGGGGCCTCCCAGTTGCCAGCCGGCGTCGTGCAGATCAACCGGCAGAACTACGTGTTGATCACCACCACCAAAGACCTGGTTCCGCAGAGTTCTCGGCTGGTGAAAGCCGAAGCTGCTCAAGGCCTTTGGCAGACAGTGCCGGGTTCGGTCCGCAATGCCGACTACGCCGGCGGCCAGCAGTCGCAGATCAGCGGCTACTACGACCCGATACCGGCGCCCGAGTCGCAGACCGGCTGGGTGTACATCGTCGCCGACAACTTCGACCGCAGCCAACCGATGGTGCTCTACCGCGTCGCCCCGGAGAACTTCGGCGACCGATCCCGCTGGCAAGGCTGGGCGCCCGGTCCGGACGGCGGCTGGGGTAAACCGCCAACAGCGTTGTGGGGCGACATGGTCGGTGAGATCAGCTTCACCCAGATCGACGGCAAGGCGGTGCTGTCGTATTTCAACTCGAGCACCGGCAACATGGAGGTGAGGGTGGCTGACGACCCGATCTCGCTGAGCAGCGCACCGGTCACCACCGTCGTCCAGCACGACGAGTGGCCCGAACCCGCTGAAAGCCTGCCGCCGCCGCACGACAACCGGCTGGCCCAGCCGTACGGCGGATACATTTCACCGGGGTCGACGCTGGACGAGGTGCGGGTGTTCGTCAGCCAGTGGCACAACACCGACGCGCGGGCCCGGTCGCCGTATCGGGTGATCCAGTTCGCGGTCAACCCGTTCAAACCCTGGTCAGAGGCGAATTAGCCGGCGTGGCTCATAGCTGTTTCATAAGTTGTACCCAGCGGGACCTATCTGTAGCCGACCGCATCATTTCAGGTATGAGCGAAACACCTGACACCCCAACCACACCGACCACAGTCGCCACGGAGCCGGCGACCGTGGCGGTCAAACCCTATTGGCTCTACCGATTCGCGGCGTGGGTCGTGATCGTCGCCGGCATCACGTTCATCGTCTTGAGCATCTTCTTCACCGGCTTCAAGGTCGCCCACCTGGGGCATCACGGATGCCATCACCACGGCTGGCACCACCAGCATGGCCAGGGAGGCCCGCGCCCACGGTCGGGCGCGTCCACCACGACCAGGGCGCTGCATTCCACCACGGCTTCGTCGGTCCCGGACCGTCGCACATGCCGGAATCGGTCGCTCCGTCGTTGGCTCCGGCGCACTCGTAGCCCGACTTTCCACCAGCCCGGCGCCCTCACGGGGCGCCGGGCTCTTCATTTTCGGTACCCCACCCCGGTAACGGAGCAGTCGCGGACACCTCGGCGCTGAGGCATTATGCGGGTATGAGCGAGACTCCTGACCCGTCTAGCCCGCTGCCGCCGGCCGCGCCGGCGCCAATCCCGGCTCCGCAATCCGAGCGGCTCTACCAAGTAGCGGCCTGGGTGGCGATCGTCGCCGGAGTCATGCTGATCGCCGTCGTCATCCTGAAATTCGTGTGGGCGCTCGGATATTAAGCAGCCTCGCGCGCGCGGCTGGTTGATGGTCGGACCGCGTCTGGGCATGATCTAGTGATGACCCAAGCAACCGAACCCCCGATCCAGCCACCTCCCGGCCCGCTCGCGGCCGTACCGGCTGCTGCGCCGCCGCCGGTAGCGAGGAACGCCCGGCTGTATCAGGCGGCGGCGTGGGTGGTGATCGTGGCCGGAACCGTTTTCGTGTTGGCGGTCGTCTTCTTCGCCGGCGCCGAGCTCTCCGGACATGGTCCGCAATACCGCCATCACCACCACGGGATGTTTGCCCCCGACGCGCCGGCCGGCCCTGACGGTGCGCCGCCGTGGGTGGTGTTCCCGGGCGGCCCGTTCCCACCGGGTTCGGGTCCCGGCGGTCCGTGGGGCCCCTGGGGCCCGGGTATGGGTCCGGGCGGCCCTGGCGGCCCTGGCGGCCACGGCGGTCACGGCGGTCCCGAAGAGCCCCCGCCGCCGCCACCGACCTACTCGCCGTAGCGGCGTCGCATCGGCGATGACTAGACAGATCTCCGCTGTCGCCACGGCACTCGGCGCGTCAGTCGGCTGTTTCGTGGCCGTTCTGGCTGTCCCGGTCGCTTCGGCGATGCCATCGGATCCCGGCGTGGTGAGCTACGCCGTCTTGGGTAAGGGTTCGGTGGGCAACATCGTCGGGGGACCGATGCGGGACGAATCGCTGTTCAATCAGCCGTTCCAGGGGTTCTTCGTCGACAACCCGGTGTGCAACAACTGGGCCGACATCGGGTTGCCGGAGGTCTACAACGATCCCGATCTCGCGTCGTTCAACGGCGCAAGTACGCAGACCTCGCCGACCGACCAGACGCACTTCGTCAAGCAGGCCGTTGGGGTGTTCGCCACCGGCGCGGCGGCCGGCGCCGCGTTCCACCGCGTAGTGGACCGCACAGTCGGTTGCTCGGGCCAGACCACTCCCATGCATCTGGACAACGGCACGACGCAGGTGTGGTCATTCGACGGTGGTCCGGCGGCCGCCGCCGACGCCTCGTGGAGCAAGCAGGAGGCCGGGACGGACCGCCGATGTTTCACCCAGACCCGTCTGAGGGAAAACGTGCTGCTGCAAGCCAAAGTCTGTCAGTCCGGTAACGGTGGTCCGGCGGTGAATGTGCTGGCCGGCGCGATCCAGAACGCGCTCGGGCAGTAGCGGTCGGAGACCCTCGGGAATATGTCCGTGCCATCTGGTAGATGAGTCTTGTAACTATCGTCGAGTAGTCACGCGCAACCAGCGCAGCCGGCGGTCCGGGCGCGAAGGGATTCCGATCATGGCGTTTGCCGTCGCGTCCCAGGTAGATCCCGCGCGTCTGGCGGACGACGAATTTGCCAGCGCCTCGGCCGCAGCGCAATTCATCTCTGACGGCTGCCTGGCCGACGGACCCGTGGCCCGCGTCGGCCTGGAGATCGAGGCGCACTGTTACGACCCGGCCGATCCGCGGCGCCGCCCGAGCTGGGATGAGATCACCGGTGTCCTGGAGTCGCTACCGGCCATGCCCGGCGAAAGCGCCGTCACCGTCGAACCCGGCGGCGCTGTCGAGCTCTCCGGCCCGCCCGTGCTGGGAGTGACGGCCGCGATCGAGGCGATGTCCGGCGATCAGGCCGTGCTGCGAAAGGCTTTCGACGCCGCGGGCCTGGGTCTGGTGTCGTTGGGGGCGGATCCGTTGCGCCCGGCCAAGCGGGTCAACCCGGGTCCGCGTTACCGCGCGATGGAAGAGTTCTTCACGGCCAGCAACACCGGGGACGCCGGCGCGGCGATGATGACCTCGACCGCGTCGGTGCAGGTCAACCTTGACGCGGGGCCTCGGGATGGATGGGCCGACCGGGTCCGACTGGCGCACGCGCTCGGGCCGGTGATGGTGGCGATCTCGGCCAACTCGCCACTACTCAGCGGGCAGTTCTGCGGATGGCGGTCGTCACGGCAGCGGGTCTGGAGCCAACTCGACTCGGCGCGCTGCGGGCCGATCCTGACCGCGAGCGGCGAGGATCCCGGCACCGACTGGGCGCGGTACGCGCTCAAGGCGCCGGTCATGCTGGTGCACTCGCCCGAGGCGGTGCCGGTCACCCACCGCGTGCCGTTTGCCGACTGGGCCGACGGCCGCGAACTGCTCGGCGGTCGCCGGCCCACCCGCTACGACCTGGAATATCACCTGACCACGCTGTTTCCGCCAGTGCGGCCGCGGCAGTGGCTGGAAATCCGCTATCTGGACAGTCTTCCCGCTGATATCTGGCCGGCGGTGGTGTTCACCATCGTGACCCTGCTCGACGACCCGGTGGCCGCAGGCCTGGCGGCGGAAGCGGTCGAACCCGTCGCCACTGCCTGGGACACCGCCGCCCGGATCGGCCTGGACGACCAGCGGATCTTCACCGCCGCCAACCGATGCGTGGCGATTGCCGCCGAGCGCGCACCCGCCGGGCTGCGCGACGGGATGCAGCGGCTCGTCGCCGCGGTGGAACAGGGTCGCTGCCCGGCCGATGACTTCTCCGACCGGGTGATCGAAGGCGGCATCGCAGCGACCGTGACCGCTCTGGCACTAGGGGAGCGGTGACGTCACGCGAAGCACTGGTCCGCGATATGCATCGGGCCCGGATGAGAACCCTGCGGCTGGTCGACTTCGACGACGCGGAATTGCATCGCCAATACGACCCGCTGATGAGTCCGCTGGTCTGGGACTTGGCGCATATCGGCCAGCAGGAAGAGCTGTGGCTGCTGCGCGGCGGCAACCCGGATCGGCCGGGCATCCTGTCCAGCGCGGTGGAAAACCTCTATGACGCCTTTGTGCACTCCCGCGCCAGCCGCGCCGACTTGCCGCTGCTGTCCCCGGATCAGGCCCGCAGCTACTGCCGGACCGTGCGGGCGGCTTCGCTCGATGCGCTTGATCGGCTCCCCGACGAACCGGAGCAGAACTTCGTCTACGGCCTGGTGGTCAGCCACGAGAACCAGCACGACGAGACCATGCTGCAAGCACTGAACCTGCGCAGCGGCCCGGCACTGCTGCTGGAGACCCGCACGCCACCGCCGGGTCGGGCCGGGCTAGCCGGAACATCGGTCTTGGTGCCCGGGGGACCGTTCGTGCTCGGCGTCGACGGCGCCGACGAGCCGTTCTCGCTGGACAACGAACGACCCGCGCACATCGTCGACCTACCGGCTTTCCGCATCGGCCGGGTGCCGGTCACCAACGGCGAATGGCAGCAGTTCCGCGACGACGGCGGTTATGCACAGTCCCGTTGGTGGTCGCCGCGTGGCTGGGAGCACCGCGAAAACGCACAGCTGACCGCACCGCAGTTCTGGCACGCCGACGGGCAGACCCGCACCCGGTTCGGTCATGTCGAGGACATCCCCGTCGACGAACCCGTGCAGCACATCAGCTACTTCGAGGCGGAGGCCTACGCGGCGTGGGCCGGAGCGCGGCTGCCCACCGAACGCGAATGGGAGAAGGCGTGCGCCTGGGACCCGCAGCTGAATCTGCGCCGGCGCTATCCCTGGGGGTCCGAGGAGCCGTCACCGTCACACGCCAATCTCAGCGGCGACGCGTTGCGCCCTGTGCCGGTCGGCGCCTACCCAGGCGGTGCGTCGGCCTACGGGGTCGAGCAGATGCTCGGCGACGTGTGGGAGTGGACCAGTTCCGAGCTCGAGCCCTGGCCTGGCTTCACGCCGATGATCTATCAACGCAATATTCGGAGCCGTTCTTCGGCGGCGACTACCGAGTGCTGCGGGGCGGGTCGTGGGCCGTGGAGTCGGGCATCGTGCGGCCCAGCTTCCGCAACTGGGATCACCCCTACCGCCGGCAGATCTTCTCCGGTGTCCGGCTGGCATGGTCCGTCGACGCCGACCCGGGGGGTCGCCCCTGATGTGCCGCCACCTCGGCTGGCTGGGACGTGAAACATCGGTGTCCTCGCTGGTGCTCGACCCGCCGCACGGTCTTCGGGTGCAGTCGTATGCCCCGCGTCGGCAGAAGCACGGCCTGTTCAACGCCGACGGTTGGGGCGTGGGTTTTTTCGACGGCGCGACGCCGCGGCGCTGGCGTAGCCCGACACCGTTGTGGGGAGATGTTTCTTTCGATTCCATCGGACCGGCGCTGCGCAGTCACTGCCTGGTCGCCGCGGTGCGTTCAGCTACTGTCGGTATGCCGATCGAAGCCAGTGCGACAGCGCCGTTCACCGACGGACAGTGGCTGCTTTCGCACAACGGGGTCGTCGACCGCGATGTGCTTCCTGCCGGCGCGGCAGCCGAATCCACTTGCGACAGCGCTATTCTCGCGGCCCTGATTTTCGAACGCGGCCTCGGTGTATTGGGACAGACGATCGCCGAAGTGGGCGCCGCTGATCCGAACGCGCGGCTGAATATCCTGGCGGCCAACGGTTCTCGTCTTTTAGCCACCACCTGGGGTGACACCCTGTCGATCCTGCGTCGCGATGACGGCCTGGTGCTCGCCAGCGAGCCATACGACGACCAGCCCGGCTGGGAGGACGTCCCCGACCGCCACCTCGTCGAGGTCACTGCCGAACGGGTGACCATGACCGCTTTGAACCCAACGAAGGGATAGTGATGACGCTGACGTTGTCCAACCACCTGGCCGCGGACTCGGCGTACGAGGCGCTGTGTCGTGACGTACGTGCTGGACTGCAAAGCTCACCGAAGTCGTTGCCGCCCAAGTGGTTCTACGACTCGGTCGGTAGCGACCTGTTCGATCAGATCACTCGGCTACCGGAGTACTACCCCACTCGGGCCGAAGCGGAGATCCTGCATACCCGCGCCGCGGAGATCGCGTCTGCCGCCGGCGCCGACACGCTGGTCGAGCTGGGCAGTGGGACGTCGGAGAAGACCCGGGTGCTGCTGGACGCTTTGCGTGACGGTGGAGCGCTGCGCCGGTTCGTTCCGTTCGACGTCGACGCGAGCATGTTGTCCCTAGCCTCGAAGGCTATCCAGAACGATTATCCGGGTATTGAAATCGCTGCTGTCTGCGGCGATTTCGAGGAGCACCTGGCCAAGATCCCGACCGGCGGCCGTCGGCTGTTCGCGTTCCTGGGGTCGACGATCGGCAACCTGAAGCCCGACGCCCGTGCGGAGTTCCTGGCCGGGTTGGCCGCGGCGCTGCAGCCCGGCGACAGCCTGCTGCTGGGCACCGACCTGGTCAAGGACGTCGGCCGACTGGTTGCGGCCTACGACGATGCGGCCGGGGTCACCGCGCAGTTCAACCGCAATGTGTTGGCGGTGATCAACCGGGAACTCGACGCAGACTTCGACGTCGACGCGTTCCGCCACGTCGCCACCTGGAACGCGGTCGACGAGCGGATGGAGATGCGGCTACGGTCCGATCAGGCGCAGCGGGTTCGTATCGCGGCGCTGAATCTGACCGTCGACTTCGACGCCGGCGAACAGGTCCTCACCGAGGTGTCGTGCAAATTCCGGGCCGAGGGTGTGGCCGACGAGTTGGCGCATGTGGGCCTGCGGCTCACCCAGTGGTGGACCGACGCTGCCGGTGATTTCGGGTTGTCGCTGTCGGTCAAGTGAGCGTCGGCCTGGCCGAGGCCTGGCGGGCCGCCCGTCCGCCGGTCGCCGGGCTGCACCTGGACTCTGCCGCGTGTTCGCGGCAGAGCGTGGCCGCCATCGACGCGGCCGCCCGGCATGCACGACACGAAGCCGAGGTCGGCGGGTACGTCGCGGCCGAGGCGGCCACACCCGTTCTCGATGCCGGCCGCGCCGCGGTCGGCTCGCTCGCCGGCATGCCCGATGCGCAGGTCGTGTTCACCACCGGGGCGCAGCACGCGTTGGATCTGTTGCTGTCCAGCTGGCCGCCGGGCGCCCGGACGCTGGCCTGTCTTCCCGGCGAGTACGGACCCAACCTGGCGCTGATGAGCCATGCACGGCTTCGACCGCCAGACGCTGCCGACGGATGCCGACGGCCGGGTCGTGGTCGAAGAGGCCGCGATCAGCCTGGCCGCCGAGCCGCCGGATCTGGTCCACCTGACCGCCGTGGCCAGCCATCGCGGCGTGGTGCAGCCCCTGGCCGAAATGGCAAGCGTGTGCCGCGAATTGGGGCTGCCGCTCATCGTCGACGCCGCGCAGGCACTCGGACAGATCGACTGCGCGGTGGGTGGCGTCGAGGCGGTCTATGCGTCGTCGCGCAAGTGGCTCGCCGGCCCGCGCGGCGTCGGGGTGCTGGCGGTGCGTCCGACGCTTGATGCAACGGCTGCAACCACGACTACCCCCGAAGGAGTGGGTCGGGTCGTTGTCCAACGCCGACCGGCTCGAATTGGGTGAAGCAAATATTGCTGCGCGAGTCGGATTTTCGGTGGCGATCGGTGAGCATCTGGCTGCGGATCCAACCGCCGTGCGTTCCCGTCTGGCGGAGGTGGGCCGGGCCAGTCGGACCGTCCTCGCGGATGTGCCGGGGTGGCGGGTGGTCGAGGCGGTCGACGAGCCGAGCGCCATCACGACGCTGGCGTCTCTCGACGGGGCGGACCCGCAGCGGGTTCGCGCGTGGCTGATCGCCGAACGCCGGATTGTGACGACGGCAGTGATACTCCAGCGCGCACCGCTGGAGTTGACCGCGCCGGTGCTACGGATCTCGCCGCACGTCGACACGACAGACGACGATCTGGTGACGTTCGCCGCGGCGCTCGTTGAGGCGACAGCTGCCGGGTGCTGAAGCTCAGCCGGACTTATGCGCGGTGAGTAGGTAGGCCGGCAACTTCATCCGGCCCTTCTCGTCGCGGTCGTGTTCGGGCATCGGCACGTCCGAATCCGGTGGCGCCGGCGGGATGAAGGCGTGAATAAACGCCGGCCGGATCTCGTCGACCTCCCAGTATTTGCTGACCGCCGAACGTAATTCGTCCTCGTCGACCTCATTGGGCTTCTGCTCCCACTCGCCGGGGAACGCGCCCTTGGCGAACACCAACACGAAGTAGCCGGCGCCGTCGGCCGCAGCCCGGTGCACCGCCTGCAGGTACGCGTCGCGGCCCTCGACGGGCAGCGAGTGGAACAAGGTGCTGTCGACGACGGTGTTGAAGCGGCCATCGTGTCCGCTGAACGCGGTGATGTCGGCCTGCTCGTAGGTGGCGTTCTTCAGCCCGCGCTCCTCGGCGGCCTTGGTGGCGGCGGCGACAGCGGTTGAGGTGAGGTCGACGCCGTGCACGGTGTAGCCGTCGGCGGCCAACGTCAGCGATAGTTCGGCGTAGCCGCATCCGGCGTCGAGCACGTCGCTGCGGAACTTTCCGGCTGCGGCCAGCGCCGCCAATTCCGGTTGCGGCTCGCCGATGTTCCACGGTGGCGGGCCCTCGAACTCGCCCTCCTGGCGATATGCGCCTTCCCAGTCCATCACTTCATTTGCCATGCGCTCCAACCTACTCCGGGCCCTGCCGCTTATGGATCGGCCCAGCTGTGGACGGGCTCGTTGCTGTGCATGTGGCCGCAGTACATCCGCAGCATTTCAGCCAGCGCGGCAGGCCGGGCCAGACTACGGCGTTCCAGTGCCCGCACAGCGGCGACCTGCCAGCTCGCGCCGTTGCGGCGGGCACGCGCCCGCCCTTCGATCACGCCGAGCAACCGGTCGCGGATCTCGGCGGCAACACCCCAGCGGTCCAGCCCGTCGTACGCCATCGGCAGCAGTTCGTCGAGCACCAACTCTGCGGCGCTGACCGTGTCGAAACCCGGCCAGAACAGTTCTGCCCGCATGCCATGGCGGGCAGCGGTCATGAAATTGCGTTGGGCTGCAGCGAAATCCATCATGGTCCACACCGGGCGGTCCTCTTCGCACAGCGTGCGCAGCATGCCGTAGTAAAAGGCGGAGTTGGCCAACATGTCGATGACGGTCGGCCCGGCGGGCAGCACCCGGTTCTCCACCCGCAGATGTGGCCGGCCCGCCACGACGTCGTACACCGGCCGATTCCACCGGTAGACCGTGCCATTGTGCAGCCGCAGCTCCGCTAGGTGCGGGGTCCGTCCGGCTTCGAGTTCGGCGACCGGATCTTCGTCGGACACCTCGGGGAGCAGCGACGGAAAGTAGCGGACGTTCTCCTCGAACAGGTCGAAGATCGAGGTGATCCAGCGTTCGCCGAACCACACCCGTGGCCGTACCCCTTGCGTTTTCAGCTCGTCGGGCCGCGTATCGGTGGACTGCGCGAATAGTTCGATGCGGGTCTCCGACCACAGTTGGTGGCCGAAAAAATAGGGCGAATTGGCGCCCAGCGCCAGCTGCGGTCCGGCCAGCACCTGCGCGGCATTCCAGTTGGCGGCGAAGTCGTCCGGCGACACCTGCACATGCAATTGCATGCTGGTGCAGGCGGATTCGGGTGCGATCGACGTCGACTTCATGCTGAGCGGTTCAGGTCCGTCGATGTCGATCTGGAGGTCTTCACCGCGGGCGTTGAAGATCGAGTCGTTGAGCGCGGCGTAGCGCGCCGACTCACTCATCCATCCGCTGGTGAGATGTTCGGGCATCAGCGTCGGCAGGATCCCGATCATCACAATGTGGGCGCCGTCGGCGCTTGCCTGGGTCTCGGCGGCGTTCAGACTGGCCCGCACTTCGTCTTCCAGTTGCACGCTGGTGTCGCCGGCCAGTGGGCGGGGCGGAACGTTGAGTTCGATGTTGTACGCGCCTAATTCGGTCTGGTAAGCCGGGTCGGCGATGGCGGCCAACACATCTGAGTTCGTCATCGCCGGTTGGTAGGCGTCATCGACGAGGTTGCATTCGATTTCCATCCCGGTGAGCGGGTGGTCGAACTCGAAACTGGACTGCGCGAGCATCGTCTCGAAGACGTCGAGGCAGAGTTGCACCTTGCGCCGGTACTCCTGCCGGTCCACCCGTGTGTAGGTGGTCCGCTTGACGTCTTCGCCCACCACGTCGATGCAACCGGTTTAGCCGGAGTCGCGCAACCAGATCGGCCAAATGAACTGTTGCGACGGCGAATTGCCGATGTGTGCCTTATGGGTGAATTACGAAGTGCGGTATTGACGCATACGGAGGATACTTGCAACAATCTCAGGTCTGTCTTACGTGCTTCACAGGAAAAGATTCGGGGGGCCGACAATGCCGACAATGCCGACAGTGGGTCGCAGTTACCGCCGCATAGCCGCTGTCGCCGCGGGGACGCTGATCGCGTCGCCGGCACTGGCACTGCTGACCGGTTCGGTCGCAAGCGCCGACAGTGGTCTGTCGTCCATCGGTCCGATCGCCATCGACGGATACACCGAGTCGTTGACGTACAACACCGTTACCGGGGCGTTCGACAACTACCTCGCGGCACCCGTCGGCGGCTACCCGTCCGACCTCGACATCTACTTCGATCCTGCTGGTTCCGGCAATGGCGAGGTGCTGCTCACCATCCCGTTTCTGTTCCAGGGCGGCTTCACCGATGTCGAGCGGAACGATCACGCCGATCTCGTCTGTCAATCCGGCCGACTTCGTCAACGCGGACATCGGCCTGATCGACCTCGGCGGCACACCCGACCCCGCGTTGGGTGTCATCTCGTTCGGGCCGATCGATCTCGGCGGATACCAGGACACGCTCAGCATCAACTCGTCCGACTTCGCACTCGACAACTACCTCACCGGAGTATCCAACTCGCTGCCCTTCGACGTCGACTTTTTCACCGGAGCACCGGGTTCGGACACCTCCGAGTTCCTGGTGACGGTTCCGCTGCTCTTCCAGGTCGGACTGGATGACGTCGGCGGGGCGATCACGCCGATCTTCGAGCTCGGTTCGGTGCTCAATCCTGACGTCGGCTTGAGCGCCATCGCCGGTCTCTGACCGACTGCTTCCCGCGTAGTCCATGATGGACGTCGAGCGCGGGAGGGAAGCAGTTGGCCGAGTTCGTCGCGTCGATCGATCAGGGCACCACCAGCACTCGCTGCATCATCTTCGGGCACGACGGCAGCGAGGTGGGTCGGCATCAGCTCGAGCATGAGCAGCTCCTGCCGCGCGCCGGGTGGGTCGAGCACAGCCCGATCGAGATCTGGGAGCGCACCACGTCGGTGCTGATGTCGGCACTCAACACGACCGACCTGTCGTCGAAAGACCTGGTCGCACTGGGAATCACGAACCAACGTGAAACAACGCTGGTGTGGAACCGGCGCACCGGCCGGCCGTACTACAACGCGATCGTCTGGCAGGACACCCGCACCGACCGGATCGCGTCCGCGTTGGACCGCGACGGCCGCGGCGATGTCATCCGGCACAAGGCGGGCCTGCCGCCGGCGACGTATTTCTCCGGCGGCAAATTGCAATGGATCCTGGAGAACGTCGACGGTGTGCGTGCGGCCGCCGAGCGTGGCGACGCGCTGTTCGGCACCATCGACACCTGGCTGTTGTGGAATCTCACCGGCGGCCCGCGGGGTGGAGTTCACGTCACCGATGTCACCAATGCCAGCCGCACCATGCTGATGAATCTCGAAACGTTGGACTGGGACGACGAACTGCTGTCGTTCTTCGACATTCCGGCCACCATGCTTCCGACCATCGCGGCGTCCTCGCCGCTCGAGCCCTACGGCCTCACGTCGACGGACGGCCCCCTCGGCGGCGAGGTGCCGATCACCGGAATTCTCGGTGACCAGCACGCGGCCATGGTCGGGCAGGTCTGTCTGCAGCCCGGCGACGCCAAGAACACCTATGGCACCGGCAATTTCCTGCTGCAGAACACCGGCGAAAACATCGTTCGGTCGGGCAATGGCCTGTTGACCACCGTGTGCTACCAATTCGGCAGCGCCAAAGCCGTTTACGCCCTTGAGGGTTCGATCGCCGTCACCGGCTCTGCCGTGCAATGGCTGCGGGATCAGCTCGGCATTATCAGTGGCGCGGCGCAGAGCGAGGACTTGGCCCGCCAAGTCGACGACAACGGCGGGGTGTATTTCGTGCCGGCGTTTTCGGGCTTGTTCGCGCCCTACTGGCGCTCGGATGCCCGCGGCGCGATCGTCGGGCTGTCGCGCTTCAACACCAACGCGCACCTGGCCCGCGCGACACTGGAATCGATCTGCTATCAGAGCCGCGATGTGGTCGACGCGATGCAAGCCGATTCCGGTGTGCACCTTGGAGTCTTGAAAGTCGACGGCGGGATCACCGCGAATGACCTGTGCATGCAGATTCAGGCAGACGTGCTCGGTGTCGAGGTCGTGCGCCCGGTGATCGCCGAGACGACGGCGTTGGGCGCCGCCTACGCGGCGGGCCTGGCGGTTGGTTTCTGGTCGGGTCCCGACGACCTACGGGCCAATTGGCGCGAAGGCAAGCGGTGGACGCCGGCCTGGAATGAGGCGCAACGCTCCGCGGGATATGCGGGATGGCGAAAAGCGGTGCAGCGCACTCTGGGTTGGGTCGAGGTCACCTGACGCCGACGGTGGGGACCAGCTGATGCCGGCCCCCACCGCTTGCGGGATGATCAGTCGTCTTCGCCGAGAATCGAGTAGATCTCGCGTCGGGCTGTGTTGATGATCTCGAGGATGCGCTGCTGCTGCTCGGTGCTGGCGGCGTGCGCGGATTGCGCGACGGCGCCGAACAATTGGCCGACAGCTGCGCGCAGGTTGAGATGGGCCGGGTCCACGCCGTCGGCGATCTCGTCCCATGGCGGGGTGGCGATCTTTTCGGCGCTTTCTTTGCCGGTGTCGGTCAGCTCGAAGAGCTTCTTGCTGCCTTCGCTTTCGGTGCCGACGATCAGGCCCTCGTCGACCAGCAACTGCAGAGTCGGGTAGACCGAGCCGGGGCTGGGCTTCCACAGGTCCTGGCTGCGCTCGGCAACCTCCTGGATGATCTCGTAGCCGTGCATCGGTCGCTCGGCGAGCAACACCAGGATGGCGGCACGGACATCACCTCGACGACCGCGCCGGCCTTGGCCAGCGCGGCGTCCGCCGCGTCCGCCCGGCCCGAAGGCACCGGGGCCAAATCCTGGGCCGAAGCCCGGACCGAAGCCACCGGGTCCGAATCCGCGGCCGCGGCCCCGGCCGAAACCGGGTCCGAACGGTCCGTCATGCCCGGCGTCATGTCCTCGGACGTAGTCGCGGAATTCGCGGCGGGCCTGCTTGCGCTGTTCGTGGAGGGCGCGGCGGTCCTGGGGTGCGAAACCGAAGCCCGAAGGCCCCGATTCACCTGCGAACGGCCTGCCCACATGGGGCACGCCTGCTTCAAAAAATGGGTTGTTCATGGGTTGATCTCGTTTCTGGAAACGTAGCGCCGAATGCGCTACCGATACGCCGACGATATATCGGAAGCTATCGTCACGCAAGGTTGAATTTTGGTTAGCCGTCAGGCCGTGGCCGTTTGCGGCTTCCGGCGGCGGGGTAGCACCTACTCATGAGTCAGGAAAACGCCGACGTGAAAGGCCGCCCGGATCAGGACCGCGGCACACTGCCGGCCGGGTCGGACGCCAACAGCAGCCCCCACCGTCGGCGACTGTGGCTGAACTGGGGACTTGCCCTGCTCACCGTGGTTGGCGCGGGCATCACGATGGCGGTGGCACTGGGCGCGGTGATGAGCACGGCGGCCTGCAGCGACAAGGCCTGCCCGAACTTGGGTCCGCGCGGAATCAGCTTCGACACGCTGTACTACGGCGCACCCGCCGTCGCGGTGGTGACGATCGTTCTCTCGATCTTCACCGCGCGGCGCCGATGGGGTTTCGCGATTCCGGTGACGGCGTTGGCGCTACTGGTCGCGGACATCGCGATCCTCGGCGTCACCGTCGTGCAGTAATCAGCGCTAACGGCGCGGCGCGTACCCGTGCTGAAACGGCGCCCCAGGGTAGGGCCGTAAACGAGCCAATTCTCTGCGGTGCCGTTCGGCGAGCACCGCGGCCAACGCGAGCTGCGGCGGTGTACCCGGCGGTGGTGGCGGAGCCACCTGGCGCAACACATCGTTGGCGATCCGATACGCCATTTGATCTCGCAGTTGCAGATCGAGTTGCGTTGCCCGCGAGAGGAATTGGCGCGCGACATCAGCATGATCGGCGCTGAGTCCGGACAGCTGCAGCGATGCCGCCCACCACGCCAGCTGTGGCGGCATCATCGGCGGCGGCCCCAACTTCGGCCCTCGTTCGCTGATCACGATCGTGCCGGCGAAAATATCGCCGATCCGTTTGGCGCTTGGCGAGAGCATGCTGCAGATCACCGCGGGACTGCCTAACAGCATCCAGATCTCGACGATCGATGACAGCGCACGAAACAAGGCCTGGCGAAACCGCTCCGGCCCGCCGTCGTCCGACACCACCCGTAGACCCATCACAATTTTGCCGACCGTGCGTCCACGCGTCGCGGTCTCCAGCACCAACGGGTAGCCGACGAACACCAGCACCGTGAAGATGACCATGATCGCGCCGACCGCGGCGTCGTCGAAATGGCCGAGTGTGCCCGCCCACAGCGTCAGCGCAATCAGGTAGCCGATGATGATGACGGTGATATCGATCAGCGCGCTGACCGCCCGCACCGGAAGCTGGGCAACGCGCACATCGAGCACCACGGCGTCCCCGGTCACCACCTCCGACATACTGCGCACGCTACCCGGCGGGCTAGTGTCGGTGCGGTGGACGTCGACGCGTTCGTGCTCGCTCACCGCGACAGCTGGGATCGTCTCGAGCAACTGGTCAGGAGCCGCAACCGGCTCAGCGGTGCGGAGATCGACGAACTCGTGGAGCTCTACCAGCGGGCGTCCACGCACTTGTCGATGCTGCGCTCAGGCTCTTCCGATTCCGCCCTGGTCGGCCGGCTCTCGAGCCTGGTCGCGCGGGCCCGCGCCGCGGTCACCGGCGCGCATGCCCCGCTGTCCAGCGAGTTCACCCGGTTCTGGACAGTGTCGTTCCCGGTGGTGGCTTACCGCGCCTGGCGGTGGTGGCTGGCGGCTGCCGTCATTTTCTTCGCGGTGACCGCGGTGATCGCACTGTGGGTCATGGGCAGCCCGGAAGTACAGTCGACGATCGGAACACCAAGCGAGATCGATGAATTGGTCAATCACGACTTCGCCTCCTACTACAGCGAACATGCAGCCGCAGCGTTCGGTCTGCATGTCTGGGTCAACAATTCCTGGGTGGCCGCCAAGTGCATCGCGTTCTCGGTCGTGCTGGGGGTGCCGATCCCGTTCGTGCTGTTCGCCAACGCCGCCAACCTCGGCGTCATTGCCGGGCTGATGTTGGCAGCCGGTAAAGCGGACGTGCTGTTCGGGCTGCTCCTGCCGCACAGCCTGCTGGAACTGACCGCAGTGTTCCTGGCGGGCGCCGTCGGCATGCGACTGGGCTGGTCGGTGATCGCACCGGGCGACCGGCCGCGTGGGCAGGTGCTCGCCGAGCAGGGTCGTGCGGTGGTCTCGGCCGCCGTGGGTTTGGTTGTGGTGCTGCTGGTTTCGGGTGTGATCGAGGCTTTCGTCACGCCCTCTCCGTTGCCGACGTTTGTGCGGATCGGTATCGGAGTTCTCGCCGAGGTCGGATTTCTGACGTATGTGGTGCATTTCGGGCGTCGCGCGATGCGGGCAGGCGACACCGGTGACATCGCCGACGCTCCGGATGTCGTGCCAACCGCTTGAGCTACAGCCGCCCAGCGGCTTTCATCGCCAGGTAGCGGTCGGCCAGTGCGGGCGCGAACTCGCTGGGCGCCGCGTCGATGACCTCCACGCCGCTATGGCGTAGCCGCGACGCGATCGTGGATCGCTCGCTGCGTGAGCGTTCGGCGGCCGCCGCGTCATACACCGCGGCCGCATCGGAGCGGCCGGCAGCCAATTCCTCCACCCTCGGGTCGGCGACCGCGGCGACGATCACCTGATGCTTGGTCGAGAGCAGGGGAAGCACCGGCAGTAAGCCCTCGTCAAGGGCACTGGCGTTGAGGTCGGTCATCAGCACCACCAGAGCGCGTCGTCGAATACGCCGCATCACCGCGGAAACCATTGCCGTTGAGTCGGATTCGATGAGGGCAGGTTTCAATGGTGCCATCGCCTCGACCACCCGCCCCAGGAGTTCGGTGCGTGACGCCCCGAACACACCGGCCCTGGTCACTCGGTCGTGGGCGAGGAAGTCGACGGTGTCACCGGCTCGCGAGGCGAGTGCCGCAAGCAGCAGCGCGGCGTCCATGGACCAGTCCAGCCGCGGCCAGCCGTTGGGGTCGCCGGCCGTCGGGTCGACTCCGACGCGTCCGGCGGCGGTGCGTCCGGTGTCGAGCACGATGACGACCCGCCGGTCGCGTTCCGGCCGCCAAGTGCGCACCACCACGTCGGACCGACGGGCGGTCGCCCGCCAATCGATGGAGCGGACGTCGTCACCGACCACATACTCACGCAGCGAGTCGAATTCAGTGCCCTGGCCGCGCGTCAACGTGGGCAGCAGCCCGTCCATTTCCCGGAGTCTGGCCAGCCGCGACGGTAGGTGCTTGCGGGACAGGAACGGCGGAAGCACCCGCACCTCGCCGGGCACCGGGCGTGATCGCTGCCGACCCGCCATGCCCAGCGGACCGATCGAACGCGCGGTGATTGCTGCCGACTGCTGATCGCCGCGACGGATCGGCCGCAGGAAGGTGTCCACCCGCAGGACCTGTCCGGAAACGACATCGACGGCGTGGCTTGCCGGTTCGGCCTGCGTACTGGGTGGCCAGGCATCGCGAACGTGTCCGTTGAAGTGACGTCGACCGGTGTTGCGGATCAGCAGGCCGAGAGTCACCGGTTCGCCGAGCCGAACCGAGCCGTTCGGCAGGCGGGTGTACTCCAGCTGAAGCGGGTTGGCCGCCAACGCGACATCAGCCAGGACCATGACCGCGAGCAGGCTCAGTAGAACGGTGAAAGTCTCTGCCGGCCAGGGTGATACCACGATCGGCAGCACGCACAGCAGCGCGATCTGGCCGGTACGTCCGGTCAACACCACTAGCGCGGCACCGGAACCGAGGCCAGGATGCCGTCGAGCACGCCGTCGGTGGTGGCCCCCTCCAGCTCCGCTTCCGGCCGGAGCAGCACCCGGTGCCGCAGTGTTGGGCGGGCCATCGCCTTGACGTCGTCAGGACTCACGTAGTTACGCCCCGAGAGCCACGCCCAGGATCGTGCGGTAGCCAGCAAAGCTGTTGCGCCACGCGGTGATACACCCAGTTGCAACGCTGGCGAATGCCGAGTCGCGCCGGCGATGTCGACGATGTAGCCGAGTACCTCGTCGGCCACCAGCACCCGACGCACCGCGTCGCGTCCAGCGGCCAGCTCCGCCGGGCCGGCAACCGGCCGGATCGCAGACAGGTCGCGCGGATCGAATCCACGTGCGTGCCGGCTGAGGATGGCGATTTCGGCGTCGCGCGGCGGCAGCGGCACCTCCAGCTTCAGCAGGAACCGGTCGAGCTGAGCTTCCGGCAATTGGTAGGTGCCCTCGTATTCGATCGGGTTCTGCGTCGCCGCAACGATAAACGGGTCGGGCAGCACCCTGGCTTCGCCGTCGACACTGACTTGGCGCTCTTCCATCGCCTCCAGGAGCGCCGCCTGAGTCTTCGGCGGGGTTCGGTTGATCTCGTCAGCCAGCAGCAGGTTGGTGAAAACCGGGCCGCTGCGGAAAGCGAAAGCGGCTGTGCGGTTGTCGTAGATCAACGACCCGGTGATGTCGCCGGGCATCAGGTCCGGGGTGAACTGGACGCGCTTGAAATCCAGTTGCAGCGCGGCCGAAAGGGACCGAACCAGCAGCGTCTTCGCCACGCCCGGTACGCCTTCGAGCAGCACGTGTCCACGGCACAGCAGCGCGATCACCAGCCCGGTGATCACCGCATCCTGCCCCACGACTGCCTTACCGATCTCGCCGCGCAGCGCGAGCAACGCGTGCCGCGCCGCTTGGGCCGCCGGCGGCTGAGCTGAGCTGGGGGGCGGTTGAGTCATGGGTGGGTGACCTGCCTTTCGACGTCATCGAGTGCATGAGAGAGCGCTACCAAGTCGGAGTCGGTGGCCGGCGGTGGGCCAAACAGGATGTGCCGCAGCATCTCCGGGTCGGACCTGTTGCGAGCCGCGATTGCCTGCACCACCGCTGGTGGCGGGGCATCGGCGCCCAGACCGAGTCGTACGAGCAGGCGCTGCAGTGTTGCGGTGCGCAGTGCCTGTGCGGCGCGATCCCGGGCTCGCCGGGATCGATACAGCCGACCGCGACCTTCGACCGTCTCCGACGCGCGGACCACCACGGGCAGGTCCTCGGCGACCAGCGGCCCGATCCGACGGCCCTTCCACACCGCGATGAGCGCCACAGTCAGACACAATTGGAGGACCATCCAGCTCACGTTCTCCGGAATCAGGTCGAAAATCTCTCCCTTGGCCGCCGGTCCACCTTCGATGTGTTGCGGTGCGAACCAGACCAGACGCGAGTGCCCACCGGCCAGGTTCATCGCCAGCGCGGCATTTCCGGCCCGCAACAAAGCACCATTCGTCATGAACTCGGTACTCCCGAGCACGGTCACACTGCGGTCGCCGTCCCGGTAGCGGACCAACGCGCCGCCATAGCAGCTCGTCACGGTTGCGTCGCCGACAGCCCGGAAGGTGTTCGACGGCCCGAAGTCCACTGCTCCCGCTTGGTTCGCTTCTCGCAGAACACAATCCGGGGAATCGTCGGCTGATTCGGTTCCGGCGCTACGAATTCCCGGGGACAGCGCCGCGCGTGCGCGCGACGTGGGCTCGACCAGCAGCAGATCGCCGGAACCGTCAGCCAGGTGCTTCATCAGCGGCCCGGACGTGATGCGCTGGGTTTGGCCGAACAACAGCAGCGATCCCGGGCGCGCCGCGTTCACCGCCTCGTCCACGCTGCTCGCGACGACGACGGTGACGCCGTGATCACGCAGCAGCGCGACCAGTGCGTGCCCGCCGTCGGGGCCGGTCGCTTCGGGATCCAGTCGCCCTCCCGGCCGGGTCGCGGTCAGATAGGTGGCTATTGCGGCTACCGCGCAGATGCTGACCAGCGCCGTCAGCATCCACCACCATGGTCGCCGCCGCACCGGACGAAGTGTCGGGGCGACCATCACCGGACCGGGGTCCACGAGTAGGGGATCAGCTGCTCGGATGGTCCGAATTGGCCGGCGGCGGAACGGTGATGCAGGTGGTCGTCGAGATCGACGATCAGCTGGTAGGCGACCTGGGTGCCGGGCCTTTCGCCGTAGGTGACGTCGTTGAACGCCGTTGCCGCTCGCGATAATTCGGCGGCCAGCGCGGGCAGTTGACCGGCAGCGTCGGTGGCCAGCTCACTGGCGGTGCGGCCCGGCGCCGGGTCCAGGGTGCCGTTCTCCTCCAGGCCGCGGGCCACTGCGCGCAGGCGATGGCGAATCGCCGCGGTCCAATTCTGCTCGGCAGCAAAGCGTTCCGCGATGGCGCGGTGCTGCGCGGCGGTGAGCTGCCCGGTATCGAACAGCTGGTAGTTGCCGCCGGCGCGGGTGCGGATTGTTCGGCGCGCGATGCGAACCGCGATCATCACCGCTGCAATCAGCAAGATAATTAGCACGGTGATGGTCAACCAACCGCCCGGGAGCGACGAGCCCTTCTCGATGATGCGGTAGAGAAACTCGTGGATCCATTCGTTGATCCGTTGCGATACTGAACCTTTGGGGTAGATCGGCTTGTCCAGCTCACGCTGGGCGGCCTCGTGCGCGGTGTCGCGGTCGATGTCGATAGTTGGCATCTACTTCAGGGTCCTTACACCGGCCGGGTCAGCCACAGGTAGTCGCTCGAGGCGGTGGCCGCAGGGCCTCGGGCGACACCGGTTTGCAGCACGAGATCGAATGCCTCGCCGCGGATTCGGCGGTCGGTGTAGAGCAGGACCACCACGCCGGCGCTGAACGGCGCGGTGATGATCCGGCCGATCACCGCTCCGACGGCCCCCACCGTCGCGGCGGCCAACTGGGGGCCGGATCCGCCGGCCAGCTGACCGAGGAACTCGAATGGGACGGCGATGGCACCCGCGATCAGCGATCACCACCAACCACGTCAGCATCCGGACGCCGAGTATTCGCCAGAAGCTGTTGCGTACCAAAGCAAACGATCGTGTCATCGCAGCGATCACCGGCATTCTCTCGAGCACGATCAGCACGGGTGCGAACGTCAATGCCACGTAGACATAAAGCACTCCGGCAATCGATGCCAGCGCGAGCGGAAAGCCGAGGAGAACCGCCGCCCCCACGTTGCCCGCGGCAGCAGTGACCCCGATAATCATCCCTACCCCGCCGCCGAGCAGGATCAGCCCGGCGGCCTCGATCGCGACCAGACCCAGCAAGGCCGGTAGCCGGCCGCGAATCCGGGCCCACGCTTCGCCTGCGCCGATGCTGCCACCGAACACGGCGCGCCCCACCACGACCGTTAGCATGCCGGTCAGCAGGATGCCGGTCAGCCAACCGACCAACCCGGCGAGCCCGCCCGACATCACCCAGGCCGCGACATCACCTCCAGTGAGCTGATCGGGCGGCGCAGTCCTCAGCCGGCTGGCCGCGGCCAAGGGTCCGAAGAATGCGGCCAGCGAAATGATCTGCGCGGTGACCACGACAACGGCGGTCAATCCCAGCGTGGCTCCGGGGTTGGCCCGAATGTAGAGGGCCGCGCCGTTGAAGATGTCGCTCAGGCTCAACGGCCGCAACGGGATGATCCCCGGCGCCCACGGTCCGCGGACAGGTGGCTGCGGAGCGCCGTATGGCGGTGCTGGGGCGTAGCTGGGCTGCCAGGGGTAAACCGGTGGCGGCGGGGCACCCGCTGGCGGGCCCGGCGGCGGATAGGCCGGATAAGCCTGGTAGGCGGGGTAAGCAGGGTAAGTGGGAGGACCGTAGCCAATCGGCGGGTAACCGCTGTATGGATAGTCGGGCGGCGGCTCGCTCACCCGGCGGAGCCGCCGCCGCGAAGCCCGGCATTGTCGCTGGCACGCATGGCTCCATACTGTCGAGCACCCGGGCATTTCTCAACGTGCCGCGGTCCGGCGCGTAGCGTCTCCGCCATGGCTGAACTCAAGTCTCGACTGCGGGCCGATCTCACCGATGCGATGAAGGCGAAGGACAAGCTGCGCACCGGGACGCTACGAATGCTGCTGGCCGCGGTCCAGACCGAGGAGGTCTCCGGCAAGGCGGCCCGCGAGCTCTCCGACGACGAGGTGCTCAAAGTGCTGGCCAAGGAGTCCCGCAAGCGCGGCGAGGCAGCGGAGATCTACACCCAGAACGGGCGCGGTGAGCTCGCGGCGAACGAACACGCCGAAGCGCGGGTCATCGATGAGTATCTGCCGACCCCGCTCACCGACGCGGAGGTCGCCGATGTGGCCGACACCGCGATCGCGCAGGTGGCCGAGGAGTTGGGCCAGCGCCCGGGCGTCAAGCAGATGGGTCAGGTGATGAAGGCGGCCAGCGCAATTGCGGCGGGTAAGGCGGACGGGTCGCGGTTGTCGAAGGCGGTCAAGGACCGCCTCTGACGCGGTCCGATCCAGTTGGCGCCACGGCCGCCGTTTGCGGAGGCAGGTCAGGGGTACCCCGATTGGTATGACCCGGTTCGGCTATACCCTGATGACAGAGCAGAACGGCCCCAAAGACCTTGTCCAGAACGCGATTTCGGCCGAGGATCGAGGTTTCGACTTCGAGGTCGCAAGCGACCACTTCTCGCCGTGGCTTACATCGCAGGGCCATGCACCCAATGCCTGGGCCGTGCTCGGCGCGGTTGCGCAGGTCACTGAGCGAATCGACCTCTTTACCTACGTGACCTGCCCGACCATGCGCTACCACCCGGCGATCGTCGCGCAGCAGGCGGCGACGGTGCAGATTCTCGCCGACGGGCGGTTCACCCTCGGTCTGGGCAGTGGCGAGAATCTCAACGAGCACGTGGTCGGCAAGGGCTGGCCGGCGGTCACGCAGCGGCAGGACATGCTGCGCGAGGCGATCGAGATCATTCGCAGCCTATTCGGCGGCGACTTGGTTGATTGGCGGGGTGACTACTACCAAGTGGACTCCGCGCGACTGTGGGACCTGCCCGACGTCCCGGTCGAGATCGGTGTGGCCGTGGGCGGTGGGAAGGCGATCGACAAGCTCGGGACCCTGGCCGACCACCTGATCGCGGTGGAACCCGACGGAGAGCTCGTGCGCGAGTGGCATGCCGCGCGGCAGGCCAACGGGATCGCCGGCGGCGGTCGGATCGTCGGACAGATCCCGATCTGTTGGGACCATGATCGGAATGCGGCCATCGAGCGCGCGCACGATCAATTCCGCTGGTTCGGCGGCGGCTGGAAAGTGAACGCCGATCTGCCCACACCGGCCGGTTTCGCCGGCGCCACTCAGTTCGTTCGGCCCGAGGACGTGGCGGACAGCATTCCCTGTGGGCCGGACCTCGATGCCATCGTCGATGCCGTGCGCCCTTACTGGGAAGCAGGATTCACCGATATCGCCCTGGTTCAAGTCGGTGGCGATACCCAACAGCAATTCCTCAAAGAGGCCGCTGAGCCGCTGTTGGCGGCGCTCCGGTCAGCCGCTTAGAGAGAGGCATCATGTCAAAATCGTTGCAAGGCAAGAAAGTAGCAATTCTGGCTGCCGACGGTGTCGAGAAGGTCGAATTCGAGACGCCGCGCGCGCAGTTGACAGAGAACGGCGCACACGTTCAGCTGCTGTCCCTGAAAACCGCTGACATTCAAGCGCGTAACCACGACTTGGAGCCGGCCGGAACTATTCGAGTCGATCAGGTCGTGTCCGAGGCATCCGTTGACGATTTCGATGCGCTGGTATTGCCCGGCGGCACCGTCAATCCGGACAAGCTACGACTGGACGAGTCCGCCGTCGCGTTCGTACGTGACTTCGTCAACTCGGGCAAACCGGTCGCCGCCATCTGCCACGGGCCGTGGACTCTGGTGGAGGCGGGCGTGGTCGCGGGCCGCACGGTGACGTCCTATCCGAGCATCCGCACGGATCTGAAAAACGCCGGCGCCGACGTCGTCGACGAAGAAGTCGCCGTGGACGGGAACCTGATCACCAGTCGCTCACCCGACGACCTTGCGGCGTTCTGCGCGAAGCTCATCCACCAACTCGAGCAAGCTCCGGTACACGGCTGAGCCCTTTGCTGGGTAATCCTGTTTCGAGTTTGTAAATAGTGGGCATTTGTCTCCCGACGTCGCCGTTAGCACTACGGCAATCAGCATTTTGAGAGGCCGAAGTGACCATTGCTTACCTTGCAGCGCGCAATCCGCTCGACACCAACGGCGTTTATCCGCCCCAGCATGATTCGCAACTGTTGATAGACACATTGCGCGAGACTGGGTTGGCGAGGGGAGGCCGGGTCCTGGACCTGTGCACCGGTAGCGGCGTCGTCGCGATCGCCGCAGCCGAACGGGGCGCGTCGAGCGTGGTCGCGTTCGACATCTGCCCTCGCGCAGTGGGCTGCACTCGAGGCAACGCTGCGTACGCCGGCGTCAGCATCGACGTCCTCGAGGGATCATGGTCGGGTGCGCTGGATTACGCGCCTTTCGACCTCATCGTGTCCAACCCGCCCTACGTGCCGACTCCGCCGGCGGGCGACACCGATGTCATCCCGCTCACCGCGGGTCCGGCTCGCGCCTGGAACGCGGGCGTCGACGGTCGGATGGTGCTCGACCCACTGTGCGAGTCCGCGGCGGGTCTACTGGATGTCGGCGGCTCGCTACTGATGGTGCAATCGACGTTGTCCGGTGTCGACAAATCTCTGGAATCGTTACGCTCGACCGGCCTGAACGCCGAAGTCGTTGCCGCGCAAACAATCCCCTTCGGCCCAGTGTTGTCGGCTCGCGCCGGTTGGCTGGAAGTCACCGGACAGATCAAGCGCGGCTGCCGGACCGAGGAGTTGGTCGTGATCCGGGCGGACAAACCGTGACGGACCCGGTTCGGGTTCAGGTGGTGCCGAATGGGCCGGTGCTGATACCTGGTCCGGTGAGCATCGAGACTCCCAACGGCGAGGTCGTCGAATCCGACCGCTTCATGGTGGCGATCTGCACATGCCGGCGCAGCAAGATCTACCCGATGTGCGACACCAGCCACCGACGCTGTAAGCCTGCGGCACGGTCGAATTCAGTCAAGCGGCCGTCGTAAGGACGTCTTGTCGGCGTTCCAGGACGCCATGATCACATCGGCGAGCCGGTCTTCGACGACGGCGTTTGCGCGAATACCGAACACCACGTCGTGGTCCAAGTGCGGCTCTCGCGCGACCATCGCACCCACTACGTCGTGACGCACTACCTGCTCGTGGACCGCATCGGCCTCGACGTGTTCGCGGTAGAAGGCAACACATTCCGGCGGTGCGTTCAGACGCCGTAGCGCATCGACCAACCGACGTGAGCCCGGCGACGAGGTGATCTCAGTCGAAGCGAAATGTCCGACTGCCGCCCCGCGGAACTGCCGGTGTAAACCGAACAGCGACATCAGGTTCACCACTGCCAGCGCCTCGGCGGGAACAACGTCGAGATACGCCAGATAGGTCGCATCGAGTCCGGCGGCGGTCAACAGATCGGCGAACAACTGCTGATGCACCCTCTCCCCGCGCCCCGCCCCGTACTCGTCGAATTCGACGGCCACGAACGAGGCCTTGGCCTGACCGCTGAGACGGGGGATCACGAAGGCGTGCGGGTCGCCCTCTTTGAGGTGGTACAGCGAACGGTGCACGAAGTATTCGAGCATCTGCGGCCAGGTTCCGTTGTCGCGCAACCAATATGACGGTCCCGATCCGTCGGCGGACTCGATCGACAGATCGTCCATTTCGGCCTTGGCGGTTCGATCGGGATCGATGGGGCCGACGTCGCGGCGCACTCCGGTAATGAAGGTGCGCTCCAATTGTGCTCGCAGATGGAGCAATCCGGGATTCCATTCCCAGGTCGGATCGACGTCGGCGAAGCCGCGGTAGTGCAGCTCGTAGCACATGTACAGGGCAAGTTGCAGATCCAGACCGTACGGATCCGAGTCGCCGACCGGCGCGTCGACCCCGCGTCAGCTGGTCGTGCGGGGCGGGCCGGGTGAGGCTACGCCGGACGGCCGCCGACAACGGCCCGTGCGCGGCCGGCAGCCGAGGTTCGACGATCGCTTGTGCGTGAGTCACGGAGGTGTGTACCCACGCGTCCGCCCTAGTCAAACGGGCCAGTCGCAGCCGGTCAGCTCGACAGAGAAGTCCCAGAGACGGCGTGCCATCGCGCCGTCGCGTGCCTTGCTGCGCGGCTTGGTGACTTTCGGCCTGCCCCACTGATTGAACCGCGGCGCGAGATAAGTCCCGCTGGGCAGATCGGTGGCGACCGCCTGAATGGTCGACCGTGCGCCAGTGGCCGCGCTGTGAGCCGGAAACCGGCGAAAGGTGTGCTCGCGAATCCACGGCACCACCCCGGTGGCGTCCCGGCTGATGTCCGTGTCCGTCGCACCCGGATCGGTCATATAGGTCCGCATGCCGCGGCTGGTCAGCTCGTGGTTGAACAGCATCACGGCCAGCTTGGATTCGCCGTAGGCCGACCACTTGGAGTACGGGCGGTTGTCCCAGTTCAAGTCGTCGAGATGCAAGTGGCTCAGCGCATAGGCCGAGCTGACCACCGAGATCACCCGGTCCTGGATCCGGTCGCCGAGCAGGCACGTCAACGCGAAATGGCCGAGGTAGTTCGTGCCCATGTGGGCTTCGAATCCGTCGACGGTGCGCGTCAGCGGCAGACCCAGCACGCCGGCGTTGTTGATCAGCACGTCGACGTCGTCCACCGAGTCGGCGAACTTTCGCACGCTGGCCAGATCTGCCAGGTCCAGGTGGGCGATCGTCACATCGCCGCTCATTGCGGCGGCTGCCCGCTCTGCTTTCGCGATCGTGCGGCAGGCAATGACGACGCTGTGCCCGTCGGCCGCGAGGGTGGTCGCGGTTGCTGCGCCGACGCCACTGTTTCCGCCAGTAACGATGACTTTCACTCGGCGATCATCCAGTGTTTGCGACAGCCACGCAGTCGATTTGGGCGGAGCGATCGATCTTGAACACGCAATTTTGTGCGACTGTTACGTGTGCGCGTCGGCGTCAAATATTCGAACCACCGAGGAGCCGCCGCATATCCTCGCTCGCGGTCCACGTCCCGTCGATGGGCCAGGGGCTACGCTCGTGGGTGATCTGGGTCCGTTGACTCGCAAGGTCATGCAGTATCAGGACCTCATGAAACAATTCGTGCCGACCGCACGGGCAGCACAGGACTAGGCACCGTTTGCCAATTCGTGTCATTTACCATTTCGAACGCATCGGAAAGTTCCTTCAAGTCCACGACTGGTACCAGTACACGGAGATACTCAGTCAGTGGGCATGTTGAATCGACACGTTCGAGGACCACGGTCAAGTCGATTTCCGAGCTGCCCGACCTCGTGTACTTCGAAATTGAAGAGCGACACGTCTGAAATCGACGTGCGCACATCATGAACTCGATGACAGTGTTCGAGTTCGACGCTGACGCGAAGTTCGACCTGCAACAGCGCCGGTCGCGGGACTGCCGGAGCCCTTATTCGGCTGAGCAATCTCCGAATAACGGCTAGTCTGCTCCTCTTGGCGAACCGCAATGTCAAGGCAACAAATCAGGGGAATAGGTGACGCGGCCCTTTCGCACTGATAAATATTTTCTGTTTCCAGGTGCTTCGAGGCCGCGGTCGGGTTAGCATCTTCAAATTCCGCGCTTGTTGCGGTTGATTGCAGTGACTATAGGGGGGATCCAGTGGTTTTAATGTCTCGTGTCGTTTGGGCTGGGTTGGGTGCCGCTGCTGCGGCCGCGTTGATCCCGCTGGCGTTGGCGCACGCCGATGACGAAGTTACCTTGGGGTCCGCTGGCCCAGAAGTGCCCTACACGGCACTCGGCCCCGACGGGTATGTGGGGTTCCAGCCGTTCTTCACCGAGTGGCAGCAGTACCAGCCGACCGATGTATAAGTAGATGGTTCGAAAGTCGCCGCGGGTAGCTATGACGTGTTCGAGACTGATCGCGCAACCCCGTACACTGATTCGTCGGTCTACGACTTCGGCACAGCCACGAGTGGTACCGACCCGGGTGGCCTGGAGGGTGCGACGGTGAGCGATTTCGCGTACGACCCCAGCTTCAACGCGGCCACCGAGCAGATGCCGCCGGCCGACGTGACCGCCGCGCTCGATAACATCTACGTGACGTTCGCCAACGGTAACGAGGAAGATGTCCTCACCACCGCCATGGGTACCGACTTTTACGTGGATAACCCAGCGTCTGGCTCAGCTTTCTGGTTTGAAGCAGCCGGTTCTACCGTCCCCACCGAGCTATTTAGTAACCTGCCTGACACGTCAGCGGCGCTGGCGGCCGTTGAGAGTATCTCCAGCCTGTTGCCGCCCGACGTGTGGTTCCCCGGCATCTGACTTGGCCGACCTGACCGGTTCGAACCTGGACCGCAGCTGGAGTTGAGTTCGGCGGCTCGGATCGTTTCTCTGGCGTGGCGTTAGGGCGCAGCGGCGCCGGACGTCGCTGAATAGTGGCTCTACGAGCCATTTCATAGTCGGGGTGGCGGGATTCGAACCCACGACCTCTTCGTCCCGAACGACGGCGATCAGGGAAGATGGCTGACGTGGGCTGATGATGGTCAAGGATGGATAATGCCTGCTTAGCAAGAGTTCTCCGTCACTGACCCACACTCATCAGCAACCGCCATCCGCCGGGAAAACGTACCGGCCCGCGTACTGGCTGTTGGTCAGTTAAAGAGAGTACTTTCACCATCTTCCGTTGCCCTTCGCCGCGCTCGATACCGTCCGAGCATTCCCCTCGTTGTCCCGGACTGTCTTCGTCCAGCGATCTTCGACGCCAGCGCGGCGGTTACGTGTCTGACTCATCTCTCCACGATTCAGGTGGCAGGGCGTCTCCGGGTTTGATTGGCTGTATCGCTCCGATCAGGTTTTGCAGGATCTCCACGTAAGTTGGCGCGTCTACATCTTCCAGAACCCCACTGATGGTGAGCTGGTCACGCAAGGCTTCACCAACGCTCTGGTTGAAATCCCTTCCCCAGTTGCTCTTTACCAGCCGTTCCGCATCCTCAGCCAGGTACGCATCTGGTTGGGAATTGGCACGAATGTTGGTGAGCCCAAGTAGTTCAGCCAGTTCAACGAGACGAGAGGCCAGCCGGTCAGCGGTTGACTTCAGCTCGGTTCGAATCGTGTTAGCTGCTGCGATTTTCTTCAGGAACGTTGCGTTTGAGACTGCTCGATCGCCGCTGTCTGCAAGCTGAGTGGGACTGACATTCAAGGCGTTGGATATACGGACTGCCTCGCTGTACTTCAGTGGCCGCAGGCCCTTTTCGACTTTCTGGACCGTTTGTTGATGAATGAGGTCGCCCTCAGCGCTTAGGGCAGCGGCAAGCTCCGCTTGGGTCAGACCCGCTGCCGTCCGAAACCTCTGCACGTTCTCGCCGACAATCTGATCGAAGTCCGGCCCGACGTCGCGTCTCCATGGGTTTCGCTCAAGCCAGCGGTTCCAGTCGTCGTCTGTCCAGTCCTGGCGTCCGAGCCAAGCGTATGGCGCTTCTCCCTCTTGACCATCCGCTTCGGTTGAGGATGATCCGCCGCTGTCACTCACGAGCCCAACCGTACAACGCCTTCTTGTCTTGACTCAACAACATCAGCGAATGTACTGTTTTGTTGTCAATTCTCAACAACAGGAAGTTGTAGCCCGGATGTCCAAGCACGGTTCACAGAGTTAGGTATGCGGCGAAGTGAGCACAGAAGGGCCTCGCCGTGATCCGAGGCGTCTTTTCAGCGGGAGCCAGCGCACCCATATCGCCGACCGCCAGCACCATGTCTGTGCCGAGTGCGGCAATGACCTCCCCGAGGTCTTCCACGTCCACCACGTCGTTCCCTGGAGCCAGGGTGGGCGTGGCCCAGATGGACACCGGGCAGTTCGGTCTCCACCGGGCCACACGTTGTAAACGCTCAACCTCGGGCGGCACAGCACATCGCGGAGATAATTAGTCGGCGCTTCTTGTTTCGGCGTCCTATCGGCAATGGAGCGCTCGTCCGAAATTAAAAATAGGCTCTGAGCTGGCCTGATCCTCGTCATTGTAATTTAGGTCACATTTAATAAATCGAGACATCCCCGACTTAGACGGTATTTATCCCCGTAGCTCCCACGTCGAATGACTCTTGGTGCCCGTGTTCTGAATCAGCCCGCTGCGTTTCATCTTGGTCAGCAAGTTGGAGATCTTGTTTCGTTTCTGGCTGTCGTCAAGGGCCTCGCTGAGCTTGTCTTTGATCAGGTCATCGACGTCCCTGCGAGTCGCGCTCGTGAACTTCCGCAAGTAGTCGGTAATCATCTTCACGTAGTGCTCATCGTCCTGCGCCCGCGTGCGAATGTACTCCGCCTTGCTCGCCGTGACCGCCGCGACATTGGCTGCGACGTGCAGATGTGGCCGCCGGCCTTCAATCAACTTCGCTTGCGCAGGCGACGGACGGCGTCATCCGGGATCGTCAGCTTCTTCTGAACCCGGTCAAGCGCGAGAATGTCCGTGAACGGCAGATCGGTATTCATGAGAAGGAGTCGTGTATAGGCGGTGTCCACTACGCCGCCATGGATGATGAGCTTCACCGTATCTCGTTGGGAGAGATCGTAATCAGGCAAAGGCAAATAACGTCTAGCTTGACGGTCATTCATGCGCCGGATGCCATAGCCCATGGTGTCGATCATGTTCAGCTCAACCATCGCCTGCACCAAGAACGGGTTGCGGTAACCAAGTGGCACGGCCTAGTGGTCCGTCTCTTGGCGTACACGGGCCTGCGTTGGGGCGAACTGGCCGCGCTCTCGGTCGCGTCGGTGGACTTGCTGCGTCGCCGCCTGCAGATCACACAGGCGGTAGCCGAGGCAGACGGCCGCCTGAACTGGAAGTCACCGAAGGACCATGAGCGCCGCTCGGTGCCTTTCCCCGCGTTCTTGGCAGGCGATCTCGGCGAGCAGATGCTTGGCAAGGGTCCTAGCGATCTGCTTTTTTCGACCTCGAACGGTGGGCCTCTGCGGGTGTCTCTCTGGAGACCGCGTGTCTTTAACGTGGCTCGAGAATCGCTGGCCGACTTCCCGACGGTCACACCGAATGACCTGAGGCACACTGCCGCGAGCTTGGCGGTGTCGGCTGGCGGCAACGTGCTTGCACTTGCCCGGATGCTCGGCCACGAGGACCCGAGCCTGACGCTCAAGACCTACGCCGATCTGTTCGATTCGGACCTGGATGCCTTGGCTGACGTTCTGGACCAGCACCGGACGGCTGCACTGCGACCGTCAATTGCCAACGGCGACAGTGAAACTGATCAGGAAAACGTACCGGGTACGCTGCGGCAATCGGCGTAGCAAGCTCGCCGGACCTGCTACCAGCCAAAACACAGTCGGGGTGGCGGGATTCGAACCCACGACCTCTTCGTCCCGAACGAAGCGCGCTACCAAGCTGCGCCACACCCCGATTGAAGCCTCGACAGCGTATCGCACCGACCTGGCAGCCTCCTAAAGCGGACCGGCGCCGTCAGTGCCAGCGATCTGCGCCACACCCGGCGTGGAATAACTCGGGAGTGGGCATCGCTAAATAGACTGATCACGCACGATGTGCAACGGAAGCAGGTAAATCATGACGGTGTTAGGCGCCGTGGTGTTCGGCGGAATCCTGGCCCTTGGGGTGCTGTGGCTGCTGGTTACCGCTCCCGGGAGCGACGTCGATCAAGCGTGGGGCGAATCCGCGTTGACCGGGCACGCTGACCGGGTCGGCGCGGCCGCATCGGGATCCGGGGTTTTGACCAGCTGAGCCGTGACGGTTCAGCCCACTGAGTACGTGGGCTGTGACCGGTCCCGGTCATGAAGCGCGTCCCGGCCTCCAGTGGGTGCCGCGATCAACGTCAGCAAGGTTGCCTCCGGCCGGCAGCAAAACCGCACCGGCGCGTATGGGGATGTCCCGAGCCCGGCGGACACATGCAACCGCATATCGGCACCCCAGCGCGACGGGCCCTTGGCGCGCGAGCGGTCCAGACCCGAGTTGGTCACCAGCGCTCCGTAGAACGGCAGGCATAGTTGCCCGCCGTGGGTGTGGCCCGCCATCACCAGCTGATAGCCGTCCGCGGCGAACCGGTCCAGCACGCGAGGCTCCGGTGAATGAGTCAGCCCCAGCCGAAGGTTGGCGGCCGGGCTGGCCGGGCCCGCGATCGCGTCGTAGCGGTCCCGCGCAATGTGCGGGTCGTCGACACCGGCCGCCGCAATATGCAGACCCGCCGCCTCGAACTCGCGGCGATTGTGCGTCAGGTCCAGCCAGCCGCGCTCGGTGAACGCCGCCCGGAGGTCCTGCCAGGGCAGCGGCTGCCCCTTCACCCGGTGGCCGGGGTTGGTCAGGTAATTCAGCGGGTTCTTCGGGCGCGGGCCGAAGTAGTCGTTGCTACCGAAAACGAAGACGCCCGGCACCGAGAGCAAGTCACCGAGGCTCTGCACGACCGAAGGCACCGCCCGGGGGTGTGCCAAGTTGTCGCCGGTGTTGACGACGAGGTCGGGCTCCAGGCTGGCGAGCTCACGCACCCAGGCCTGCTTGCGGCGCTGGCCGGGCCGCATATGCAGGTCGCTGATGTGCAGCACGCGTAGCGGAAGCGAACCCGGGTCCAGCACCGGGATGGTCTGCTCGCGCAGCACGAACGCATTGCGCTCGATGAGCGAGGCGTATCCGATGCCGGCGACAGCCGCTCCGAGCGCAACCGCGCCGGTACTTTTCAATGCATTGATAGCCGATGGCATGCAGGCCAGCCTACTGCCGGTTGCCGGGTGCAGGCGCGTCACACACCAGCAGAACTGCTAGGGAGGCGGTGGCGGCGCCAGGATCGGGATGGTGATCGGCGGAAGGCCAGGTATCTCGATCACCTGGGAGCCCACCGGCGCCGGAGGCATGCCGTCGGGTGGCGGCGGCGGCGCCGGCGGGATGCCGTTGCTGGTCTGAATGGTGATGACCGCGCCCGGGATCGTCTGGCCGTTGGGCGAGGTCCCGACCACCTCGCCGTAGCGCGCGCTGCTGTTGATCGACGCGGGTGACTCGGAGACCTGGAAGCCGGACTCCTTCAATCGCTGACGGGCGGCGTCGACGTCGAGACCGGCGACGCTGGGCACCCGGGATCCGGGGCCGCCTTCGACGTACTCCCGATCGGTCGGCGGCATCTTCACGTCGCCGAAAAGAGTGGCGATCGGCTTCATCGCGGTGAACCAGGTGCGGGCCGGTTCGTTACCGCCGTAGAGGTTGCCGTCGCCGCAACGCCGCAGCGGCGACGAGCACAGGTCCGAGGGCGATGTGGAGTCGTCATAGATGTAGTTGGCCGCCGCGTACTGGTTGGTGAAGCCGACGAAGCCCGACGACCGGTGCGCCTCGGTGGTGCCGGTCTTTCCCGACACCGGCAGATTCCAGCCGGCTGCTCCGGCGGATCCGGCCGCGGTGCCGCCGCCGAGTGCGTCTTTGCTCATCGCGTTGGCCAGGGTGTTGGCCAGGCCCTCGGGCACAACCTGGTCGCATGCCTCGGTGGTGACGGCGACCTGATTGCCGTTGCGGTCGATCAGCTTGTCGATGGGGTTGGGTGGGCACCACATGCCGCCTGATGCCAATGTCGCTGCGACATTGGATAATTCGAGCGCGTTGAGTTCAAACGGGCCGAGTGTGAACGAGCCGAGGTTCTGCCGTTTGACGAAGTCGGCCAGGCTCTCGTTGCTCTCTGGGTCGTAGTTGCGGGCGCTGCCGGGTTCGGCATAGGACCTCAGTCCGAGCTTGACCGCCATGTCGACCGTTCGCTGGACACCGACGAGTTGGATCAGCCGGGCGAAGGCGGTGTTGGGCGAGGTGGCAAGCGCGTCGGTGACGTTCATCGATCCGCGGTAGTTGCCGGCGTTGACCACGCACCATTGTTCTTTCGGGCAGCCCTTGGCGCCGCCGTTGCCCATGCCCTTGGCCTGGAATCTGGCCGGCACATCGAGGTTGGTGTTGATCCCCATACCCATCTGCATCGCAGCGGCCGTGGTGAAGATCTTGAAGATCGACCCGGCGCCGTCGCCGACGAGCGAGAACGGTTGTGACCGCATCGTCTCGCCGGCCTCGGTGTTCAGCCCGTACGTGCGGTTGCTGGCCATCGCGATGACCTTGTGCGAGTTCTTCCCTGGCCTGATCACGCTCATGACGCTGGCGATGCCCTCGAGACTCGGGCTGGCATAGGTGTCGACCGCGTGCTTGACCGGCTCCTGCACATCGGGATCGAGGTTGGTGCGGATCAGGTAGCCGCCGCGAGCGAGCTGCTCCTTGTTGATCCCGGCGCGAGACAAGTAGGCCTGCACGTAGTCGCAGTAGAAGGCGCGATCGCCGGCTGCGATGCAGCCGCGCGGTAACTCCTTGGGCTGCGGCAGAATCCCCAGTGGCTCGGCCTTGGCGGCGCGGATCGCGTCGGCCTCATTGGGGATGTTCTGGATCATGGTGTCCAGTACCAGGTTTCGCCGGGCCAACGCCCCGTCCGGGTTGATGTAAGGATTGAGCGCGCTGGTTGACTGGACCATGCCGGCCAGCAACGCGGCCTGCTGCCAGTTCAGGTCCGAGGCATTGACGCCGAAGTACGTCTGCGCCGCGTCCTGTACGCCGAATGCGTTGTTACCGAACGACACCAGGTTCAGGTAGCGGGTCAGGATTTCCGGCTTGGTGAAGGTCTTGTCCAGGGTGAGCGCCATCCGGATCTCGCGCAGCTTGCGCGCCGGTGTGGTCTCGATGGCCGCGCGCTTCTCGGCGTCGCTCTGTGCGATCACCAGCAGTTGGTAGTTCTTTACATACTGCTGCTCCAGCGTCGAGCCACCACGGGTGTCGGCGTCACCGGAGGCGTAGCCGGCCAGGCCGGTCAGGGTGCCCTTCCAGTCCACCCCGTTGTGCTCGGCAAAGCGCTTGTCCTCGATCGAGACGATGGCCAGCTTCATGGTGTTGGCGATCTTGTCGCTGGGCACCTCGAAGCGGCGCTGAGAGTAGAGCCACGCGATGGTGTTGCCCTTCGCGTCCACCATCGTGGTCACCGCCGGGACGTCGCCCTCGAGCAGCTGCGCCGACGCATTGCCGACGACCTCGGAAGCGCGGTTGGACACCAACCCGATTCCACCGGCCACCGGAAACAGCAGGGCGGCGACGATGACGCTGGCGAGCAGGCAACAACCGGCGAGCTTGGCGATGGTGACCGCAGTCGCGGGGCGCTCCGACATGGCTACTACACTAGCGGCGCCACGGCAGACGTCTTCGCGAGTGGCCGCTGAGAACTTTTTCTCCGGCCGCCACGCCTCAGGTTTCTCTCAGCCGCAGCTCAGGCCACTGTTAGTCGCCTCGATCGCCGGTTCCCGGCGCCCTTCATGATCGGACTGCACGGTCGTCCCAAAAAAGGGTCTCCAGAATGTTGCGTAATTGGTACCTGACCACGTAGCTTATCCAGACAATGAGATACAGGTAACACCGAGCAGCGCAGTGTGGCATAGGTCGCATCGGAGTTCTGGATCACGCAGTGAGCGCCACACCGTGGCAAGTAGCGAAGGGAAATCGCTGGTGTCAGCTATACGGACCGCGCCGCATAAGACAAGCGCAACGCCAACAAATGCCGCTCTTCAAGGGGTGGAGGCGGAGTCGCGAATCACCTGGGTTGCCAAGGCGCTGTGCCGGGCTGCTGATCCTGACGAGCTGTTTGTGCGCGGGGCTGCGCAACGTAAAGCGGCGGTCATCTGCCGGCACTGCCCGGTGATGCTGGAGTGTGGTGCTGACGCATTGGACAACCGTGTGGAGTTCGGCGTCTGGGGTGGGATGACCGAGCGTCAGCGGCGTGCGCTGCTCAAGCAGCACCCCGAAGTGGTGTCCTGGGCTGAGTTCTTCAGCACCCAGCGCAAGCACCGCAGCGTCGGCTGACCGACAGTTAGCCGGTCGCGGTCAACTGATCGGCGATCGCCCGCAGCGCCTCCAGATCGGAGACGTCGAACGGTAGCGACGGAACCCCGACGATAGCGACGTGGGGATTTGCACCGGTGAACCGAGACAGCAGCCGGATCTCCCGCTTGGACGTCGCCGCGCGATCGGCATGAATCTGCAGAACGGCCTTGGTCAAAGCGTTGGCGCCGTCGCTCTCGAAGGTCTCGGCGCCGTCGATCGCGCGCTCGACCGGCAGCGAACACAGC
Source organism: uncultured Actinomycetota bacterium (assembly GCA_963737375.1). GTDB lineage: Bacteria > Actinomycetota > Actinomycetes > Mycobacteriales > Mycobacteriaceae > Mycobacterium. The sequence goes on along the minus strand of CAVTSP010000024.1, from coordinate 161,035 downwards.
ATCGGGTGCGTCCGGTTCAGGATCAGCCCGGCCAGCGGCATCTTCTCTTCCGACAGCCGGTCCACGAAGAACGACGCCTCCCGCAGCGCATCCGGTGCCGCAGCCGACACCACGACGAATTGGGTGCCGCGCCGCTTGAGCAACGCGTAGGTGCGGTCAGCCTTTTCCCGGAAGCCGCCGAAGGTCGCGTCCAGTGACTGCACGAAACTCGCGGCGTCGGAGAGCATCTGCGAGCCGAGGACGGTCGACAGCGCCTTCATCGCCAGGCCGACCGCGCCAGTGACCAATCGGCCGATCCCGCGGCCCGGTCCCAGTAACAGCTTCCACAGCCGGCTGTCCATGAAGCTGCCGAGCCGCTTGGGTGCGTCGAGGAAGTCCAGTGCGTTGCGCGACGGCGGCGTGTCCACCACCACCAGATCCCAGCGGTCCTCGGCCAGCAACTGGCCGAGTTTCTCCATCGCCATGTACTCCTGAGTGCCGGCCAGCGAGGTGGCGACCGTTTGGTAGAACTGGTTGTCCAAAATCGCTTGTGCGCGATCGGGTCCGGAGTACTGCACCACCATCTCGTCGAAGGTGCGGCGCATGTCGAGCATCATCGCGTAGAGCTCGCCGGGCACCTCGGCATCGAGCGGAACGCGCTGTGGTGTGTTGCCGAGATCGCTGATTCCCAGCGCCTGTGCCAGTCGCTTGGCCGGGTCGATGGTCAGGACAACCACGGTTCGGCCGTACTCCGCGGCGCGCAGCGCCATGGCCGCGGCGGTGGTGGTTTTACCGACCCCACCCGCGCCGCAGCACACCACCACGCGGTTGGCGGTGTCGGAGAGAATGCCGGCGATATCCAGAACCGGCGGCGTGGTACTCATCGGACTCCCTGCTGTGCAAGCGATTCCGACAGCTCGTAAAGGCTGCCGAGGTCGACGCCGTCGGCGATGGTCGGCAGCTCCAGCCGCGACACCTTCAGCTCGTCGAGCTGTTCCGCGGTCGCCGCCCGTGCGGTGATCCGGGTGGCGTGCTGGATGGTCTCGGTCAGCAAGCCGGCGAAATCGTCGTCGCTGAGCTTGATCCCGGCGGCGGCCAGCCCGGTACGCACCGCGTCGGCGTCGACGTCACCGTCGGCAGCCTTGGTCAGATCGTCGGGCTGCAGAAAGACCGGGATGTTGCGGTTGACGATCACCGACCCGATCGGCAAGCCCAGCTCCTGCAGCTCGTCGATGGCCTCCTTGGTCTCCTGCATCGGCAACGCTTCCAACAGGGTGACCAAATGTATGGCCGTCTGGTCTGAGTGCAGGATCTTCACCACACCTTCGGCCTGCGAGTAGACCGGTCCGCCCTTGGCGAGATCGGAGACCGCCCGCGTGACGTCCAGGAAGCGGGCGATGCGACCGGTCGGTGGCGCGTCGACGACGATCGCGTCGTAGACCGGGGTCTTGGCCCCTTTTTCCACGCGGATGACCGCCTCTTTGATCTTGCCGGTGAGCAGGACGTCACGCAGGCCGGGCGCGATCGTCGTCGCGAACTCGATCGCTCCGACCCGACGCATCGCCTTACCGGCGATGCCGAGGTTGTAGAACATGTCGAGGTATTCCAGGAACGCGGCCTCGATGTTCGATCGCCAGCGCGTTGACTTGGCCGCCGCGCTCGGCGCTGGCGATCTTGAGCTCCTTGTAGGGCAGCGGCGGCACGTCGAAGAGTTGCGCAATGCCTTGGCGCCCTTCGACTTCGACGAGCAACACCTTGCGTCCGCCGGAGGCCAGGGTCAGCGCCAGCGCCGCAGCAACCGTCGATTTGCCGGTCCCGCCTTTGCCGGTGACGAAATGCAGACGAGCTTTTGACAATCGCGATGGCCAGCTGACGTTGCTGCCACCGCTCGATGTGGTCCCCACCCTTGCATGCTAGCGAGTTAGCCCAGCTCCTCCTCGCTCTGCTCTGCAGAGCGCATCGTCGCTGGGCGCCATCGGCTCCTAAGTCGCTGCCGATAAGCTCGGGATATGAGCCAACCCACAACCTGGGAATACGCAACAGTCCCGCTGTTGACCCACGCCACCAAGCAGATCCTCGACCAGTGGGGGGCCGACGGGTGGGAGCTGGTCTCCGTGCTCCAAGGCCCCACCGGTGAGCAGCACGTCGCATATCTGAAACGCCCGAAGTGACCGCTGGATCTGTCAAGGCGCGGCTGGCAGAGCTCGGCATCGAGTTGCCGGTCGTCGTGCAGCCGTTGGGCTCCTACGTCCCGGTTGTCCGCAGCGGCAACCTGGTCTACACCTCCGGCCAGCTACCGATGCAGGACGGCAAGTTGGTGCAGTCGGGCAAGGTCGGCGTCGAGGTCGCGCCCGAGCACGGCAAGGAACTCGCCCGCATCTGCGCGCTCAACGGGCTGGCGGCCATCGACTCGCTGGTCGGCATCGACTCGGTGACCAAGGTGGTCAAGGTGGTCGGATTCGTCGCCTCCGCAGCCGGATTCAACGGCCAGCCAGGCGTGCTCAACGGAGCGTCGGATCTGCTCGCCGAAGTGTTCGGCGATGCCGGCGTGCATGCCCGCTCGGCGGTCGGCGTCGCGGAACTGCCGTTGGATGCCCCGGTCGAGGTTGAGCTGGTGGTCGAGGTCGGTTAGCGGCCATGACTGAGTCCGCCGAGGCATCTACGTCTCATCCGGCGTACGGCCGGCTGCGCCCGGTCACCGACACCGCATCGGTGCTGCTGGCCAACAACCCGGGCAAGATGACGCTGGAGGGCACCAACACCTGGGTGCTGCGCGGCCCCGGCAGCGACGAGGTCGTCATCGTCGATCCCGGACCCGATGACGACGAGCACATCGCGGCCGTCGCCGGCGTGGGCCACATCGCTCTGGTGCTGATCAGCCACCGGCACGGCGACCACACCGACGCCATCGACAAGCTGGTCGATCTCACCGGTGCGCCGGTGCGCTCGGCGGGCAGCGGATTTCTGCGCGGCATGTCTGGCGAACTCATCGACGGCGAGGTGATCGACGCCGCGGGCGTGCGGATCACGGTCTGGGCGACACCCGGCCACACCGCCGATTCGTTGTCCTTCGTCCTTGACGACGCGGTGTTGACTGCCGACACCGTGCTGGGCCGTGGAACGACGGTCATCGACAACGAAGACGGCAGCCTGGCCGACTATCTGGATTCGCTGCAACGACTGCGCGGGCTCGGCGGGCGAACCGTGCTGCCCGGTCACGGCCCTGACCTGGCCGACATCGAAGCGGTCGCGCAGGGATATCTGGCGCACCGCGAACAGCGGCTCGATCAGATCCGGTCAGCGCTGCGCACACTCGGCGATGACGCCACCACCCGGCAGGTCGTCGAGCACGTCTATGTCGACGTCGACGAAGAGCTGTGGGACGTCGCCGAATGGTCGGTGCAGGCCCAGCTGGACTATCTGCGTCGCTGATCGACGCCAACCAGAACCCACGGTCGTCGACCCGGCGATCGAGCAGCCCTGGCTTCTGTCTCGCGTCGCTAGCGGGCGCGCCTGGCCAGCCGTTCGGAGTCCGAAATCAGCACGCTCTTACCCTCCAGGCGAATCCAGCCGCGATGGGCGAAGTCGGCCAGCGCCTTGTTCACCGTTTCGCGGGAGGCCCCGACCAACTGGGCGATCTCTTCCTGAGTCAGGTCGTGCGTCACCCGCATCGCGCCGCCCTCCTGGGTACCGAAGCGCTGCGCGAGCTGCAGCAGCTGCTTGGCGACGCGACCAGGCACGTCGGTGAAGATGAGGTCGGCGAGGTTGTTGTTGGTGCGGCGCAGCCGGCGCGCCAGCACGCGCAGCAACTGCTCGGCGATTTCGGGGCGATCGGCGATCCAGGCCCGCAGCGCGTCGCGGTCCATCGACACCGCCCGCACCTCGGTGATCGTCGTCGCGCTCGAGGTCCGCGGCCCAGGGTCGAATATCGACAGCTCACCGAACATGTCGGACGGGCCCATGATGGTCAGCAGATTTTCCCTGCCGTCCGGTGAGCGACGGCCGATCTTGACCTTGCCGGAAATGATGATGTAAAGCCGATCACCCGGCTCGCCCTCTGCGAAAACTGTGTGTCCGCGCGGGAAGTCGACGGGCTGCAGTTGCTTGGTCAGCGCGGCGACGGCGCTCGGTTCAACCCCCTGGAAGATTCCGGCCCTCGCCAGGATCTCGTCCACGTTGCCCCTTTTGCTATTTAAATGACTCCGGTAGGCACAGCTGCGCGCCAGTCTCTAAGAGTCTGGCGTGATGAGTCTAGGAGGTACGTCTTCGACTCGAGCATGCCAACGCTACACACGATTGGCATGCTGACGCGGCCCAAATTGCCGATTCGATGGCGAATGCTGATACCGCTGTCCGGAAAGGCCGGTCTGATTTGGGGCTGAGACAATGGCGGCCACCAAAAATTGATCGGTGGTCGGCTCGTCGCGGTTGGGTAGGTAGGGCGCCTCGTCGGTGCCGTGGCCCATCCGTCGGTGCATACCGTCCAGCGCCTCGGGCATTCCCTCCCGGGCCAATGTGCGCACATCGTTAGGCTCGGCCTGCTTGAGGAATTGCGCGACATCAGTTGCGGTAACTGTGTCTTTCTCCAAGCCCGATTCGAGGCGTGCAAGCCCGAAAGTTGCCAGCATTAGCAACCCCGGGGTGAATGCAACTAGCAACCAGGACACAAGCAGCAAGTAAACACGGCTAAGGTCTCAGCGGGATCACGAATTAGCACTCTATCGAGGTGACAATGGGCAAACCTTCTCGTGCCAGCGCCAAGGCCGCCAAGGGCTCCGCGGGCCCCGTCGCGGCCGTTGCCCGCCGCTTCGCATCGGAGACCCGAACCGGCTTGGTGCGCCGGGCTCGCCGGATGAATCGTCAACTGGCGCAAGCGTTTCCCGACGCACACTGCGAACTGGATTTCACCACGCCGCTGGAGCTGGCGGTGGCAACGATCCTGTCGGCGCAGAGCACGGACAAGCGGGTGAATCTCACCACCCCGGCGCTGTTCGTCCGTTACCGGACCGCGGTGGACTATGCACAGGCCGACCGCGACGAACTTGAAGCACTCATTCGCCCGACCGGTTTTTTTCACAATAAAGCGACGTCGTTGATTGGCCTCGGTCAAGCCTTGATCGAGCGCTTCGAGGGTGAACTTCCGAGCACCATGGAAGAGCTCGTGACGCTGCCCGGTGTGGGTCGCAAGACCGCCAACGTCATCTTGGGCAACGCGTTCGACGTCCCCGGAATTACCGTCGACACCCATTTCGGCCGCCTCGTGCGGCGGTGGCACTGGACGGCGGAGGAAGACCCGGTCAAGGTCGAGCGCGCGATCGGCGAACTCATCGAACGCAAGGAGTGGACGCTGCTCAGCCACCGGGTGATCTTTCACGGGCGCCGGGTCTGCCATGCCCGCAAGCCGGCCTGTGGGGTGTGCGTGCTGGCCAAGGACTGTCCGTCGTATGGCACCGGGCCCACCGAGCCGGAAATCGCCGCCGCGTTGGTCACCGGCCCGGAGGCCGAACACCTCCTGGCGATGGCCGGGCTCTAGCGACGGCACCGGCTCCATTGATCACGCTCAACACTCGAACCGCCCGCTGGACCCTCGCGGTGCTGGTGGTGGTCGCGGCGCTGATCACGGCCCTGGTGGTGGCACTGCGCGATGCGTCCCATCCCTCGACGACCGAGCCGCCGACGTCGGCACCGATCGGTTCCGCCCGCGAACACCGCGACGCCGACACCGCGGCCGCGCTGGCCGGGCCGCGGCAGCGGGCCGACCTCGCGCCGTGTCCACGTCCGAGCGGGCAGCCGGGCCCGGTGGCGCTGCGTGGTGTGACAGTCGAATGCGCGGCCGACGGCTCGGCCGTCGACGTCGGGCCGGCACTGGCCGGGCATCGCGTCGTGCTCAACATGTGGGCGTATTGGTGCGCCCCGTGTGCGGCTGAACTTCCCGCGATGGCGGAGTATCAGCGACGGGTCGGCCCCGACGTGATCGTGGTGACCGTGCATCAGGACGAGAACGAGACGGCGGCCCTGCTGCGACTGGCCGAACTCGGGGTCCGGCTGCCGACGCTGCAGGACGGCGGACGCCGGCTGGCGGCGGCGTTGCACGTGCCCAACGTGATGCCCGCGACGGTCGTGCTGGACTCGAACGGTAGCGTTGCGGAGACGCTGCCCCGCGCTTTCGCGACTGCCGACGAGATTGCGGATGCGGTCGGGCAGCTGGATGCACGAAGGGGGCGCCGGTGAGTGGAGGCGGCACTCCCCAGCGTCTCGATCGCCTGGGCGGAACGGATCCGTTGACGCCCGAACTCGGCCCATCCTGGCTGCGACCGTTGGTCGACAACATCGCCGAGATTCCCGATACGTACAAGCGACGACTGCCCGCCGACGTGCTGGCCATGGTGACCGCGTCGAAGAAGTTGACGGGCAACAAGGGCCGCGACGCGGCGGTACTGGTGCTGTTCTCCGGTCCGTCGGTAAACGAGTCTCGTGCCGCCGCACCGGATTCGCCGCCCGAGGACGCCGACCTGTTGCTCATTGTGCGGGCCGCCACGCTGCGCCACCACGCCGGCCAGGCCGCATTCCCCGGCGGCGCATCCGATCCCGGAGACGACGGTCCGGTGGCCACCGCGCTGCGCGAAGCGCGCGAGGAGACCGGCATCGACACCGGCAGACTGCATCCACTGGCCACGATGGAGCGAACGTTCATCGCGCCGTCGGGTTTTCACGTCGTGCCCGTGCTGGCATATTCGCCGGACCCGGGGCCGGTGGCCGTGGTGGATCAGGCGGAAACAGCAATAGTGGCCCGGGTTCCGGTCCGGGCTTTCATCAATCCCGCCAACCGGCTGATGGTGTACCGCCGCACCTTCAGCCGCCGCTTCGCCGGGCCGGCATTCCTGTTGAACGAGATGCTGGTCTGGGGTTTCACCGGTCAGGTGATTTCCGCCATGCTGGATGTCGCTGGTTGGGCAAAGCCCTGGGACGCCAGCGATATTCGCGAACTGGACGAAGCGATGGCACTGGTCGGCGACGAGGAAGATGCGTGATGAGCTCCTCACAGTGGTTGGACATCGCGGTGCTGGCAGTCGCGTTCATCGCGGCGGTCTCGGGCTGGCGTTCAGGTGCGCTCGGCTCGCTGCTGTCGTTCGTCGGTGTACTGCTCGGCGCGATCGCCGGTGTGCTGCTGGCCCCGCACCTCGTCGCGCATGTCGCCGCGCCGCGGGCCAAGCTGTTCGCCGCGCTGTTCCTGATCCTGGCGTTGGTCGTCGTCGGCGAGGTCGCCGGAGTGGTGTTGGGCCGCGCGGTCCGCGGCTCGATCCACAGCAACTCGGTCCGGTTCCTCGACTCGCTGGTCGGTGTGGCCGTGCAATTGGTGGTGGTGCTGGTCGCGGCATGGCTGCTGGCCACCCCGTTGACGTCATCAGCGGGTCAGCCCAGTTTGGCTGCTGCAGTGCGAGGTTCGCGAGTGCTCGGCGAAGTCAACGACTACGCGCCGCCATGGCTCAAGACAGTGCCGAAGCGGTTGTCGGGGCTGCTGGACACCTCGGGTCTGCCGCAGGTGCTGGAGCCGTTCAGCCGAACTCCCGTCGTGGCGGTCGCGGCACCGGATTCCGCGCTGGCCAAGAATCCCGTTGTCGCGAACACCGAACCAAGTGTGGTGAAGATCCGCGCGATCGCACCGAGCTGCTCGAAAGTGCTGGAGGGCAGCGGATTTGTGCTCTCACCGGATCGCGTGATGACCAATGCGCACGTGGTTGCCGGCTCCAACAACGTCACCGTCGAGGCCAGCGGCAATCCGTACGACGCCACCGTGGTGTCCTACGACCCGACCATCGACATCGCGATCCTGTCGGTTCCGCACCTGCCGGCCGGGCCGCTGGCGTTCGCCAATTCTCCGGTGACATCAGGCACCGAAGGCATCTTGATGGGTTATCCGGGTGGTGGCGGATTCATGGCGACGCCGGCCAGGATCCGCGAACTCATCGAGCTGAACGGGCCGGACATCTACCGCAAGGCGACGATCAACCGCGAGGTCTACACCGTCAGAGCTAATGTGGAACAAGGCAATTCGGGTGGACCACTGATCGACCTGGATGGTCAGGTGATCGGTGTCGTGTTCGGTGCGGCGGTCGACGACAACGACACCGGTTTCGTACTGACGGCCAAAGAGGTCGCCGGGCAGCTCTCGCACATCGGCGACACCACACCGGTGCCCACCGGCGAATGCGTCAGTTGACCGGCGAGCGGTAAACCCGGTCGAGAAATCGCGACAGGTGCGCGTTGACTTCGTCCGGTTTCTCTTCGTGGCTGTAATGCCCTGCGCCGGCAATTGATACGTAGCGGCCGTGCGGCGCGTAGCGCTGCGTTCGTGCGACCGGATCGTCCAGCACATACGGATCGTCGTCGCCGTGGATGTGCAGCATCGGTATGCCGAACGGCCGGCTCATCGATCGCATGAAGCGTCGACCCTCTTCGCGTAACTGACTGCGGACCGCCCAGCGCTGGTATTCCAGTGCGCAATGGGCGGCCGACCGAATCTGGATGGCCTGACGCAGGTGGCCGATCGTCTCGGAAAAGTCTTCGGAGGCAAGCCATTTAGCGCCGGCGCGGCTACGGATCAGGTGTTCGAGTTCGCGGCCGTGGTGCCGGGTCAGAGCGCGTTCCGGCCAGATCGGCACCTGGTAACGCAGCAGTGACGGCAGCAGCGCCCGACTCTGGTCGCGGCGGGTCAGCGCCGAGCGGCGCAGTGCGGCTGGGTGCGGCGAGCTGACCACCGCGATGGCGCGCACTTGCCGCGAGTGCAGCACCGAGGTCGCCCAGCAGACCAGGCCGCCGTCCGCGTGGCCGACCAGTGTCGCCGATGTGTGCCCCAGGGCGCGGATCAGTCCGGCGGTGTCGCCGGCCAACGTCCAGCCGTCATACCCGCGGGGCGGCTTGTCGCTGCCGCCGTAGCCGCGCAAATCCACCGCGACCACGCGGGCGTCGGTCAGGCCGCGCAACTGGTGGCGCCACGACCACCAGAACGATCCGAAGCCGTGCAGCATGATGACCAGCGGCAGTGACGTCGACGGCGTGTCCTGACCATCCGGCGTCGCCTCGACGACATGGAACCGGATGCCGTTGGCGTGCACGTCGAGATGGCGCCATGGACCGTCGATGCGGGTTACCGACGGATCTGGTGGGGCCATCTACCAACCCGAGGGATCGGTGGGCGTCCCGCCCGAATTCAGCGCCGGCGCCGAGGCTTTGTCGTGGCCCGGAGTGAGAGCCGACCGGGTCTCCTTCACCGATTCGATGGTCTGCTGCGGGCCGCGGATACGGCGGACCTTCAGGAACCCGAACAGCGCCAGGGCGCCGGTCACCACCACCATGATCCCGAAAACGATCAGGAACGCCGCCCAGCGCCACAACCAGGTGTCGAGCAACTCGGCCAGAAAGAAGAAGAAAAAGAACGTCGAGTAGAACAACACCACCAGGGCGGCAATGAAGAAGACGCTGCCGGTCAGACCCTTCTTGACATCGCGGGTGATCTCGGCGCGGGCCAGTTCGACTTCCGCGCGCACCAGCGTCGACATCTGCGAAGTGGCATCTTTGACCAGCTCGCCGATCGACGGCTCGGCGGACAGCGCGTGGGGATCGGTCAGTGGGATGCTGGTCAGTGTGCTGGGAACGCCATCAGCGCGCTGGTTTCCGTTCTTTCGGTCTGACTTGCTCACAGACGGTCCTCCCGAGCTGGCTCTGATTATCCGGCGCATCGTCGTAGGACGCGCGGTCGTCGCGGTTCATGTTGCCATGCAGTCCGGCGCCAGACGAGGCAAGGCCGTTTCAGGCCGGGCCGTTTGAGGATGGGCGCCGTTGGGCACTGACCACGCTAGACTGGCGCCGCCAATTCTGGCGTGCGTACTTTTTTGCCGACGGGAGAACCGCGTTGCAGATCACGAGCCGTCCGCTGCTCAGGGGGACGGCGGCCCTGATCGTGGCGGGAAGCCTGCTCGGTCTGCTCGACGCCCCCGCGCAAGCCGACGATCGGATTCCGCTCGGCGGCGGAGCGGGCATCATCGTCAACAACGATGCCCTGTGCACGCTGACCACTATCGGCACCAATCCCAAGGGTGACCTGATCGGCTTCACCTCGGCGCACTGCGGCGGCCCGGGCGCGGTGGTCGCCGTCGAGGAGGCCAAAAACCGGGGCAACGTGGGAACCATGGTGTCCGGCAACGACGGACTCGACTATGCGGTCATTCAATTCGATAAGTCCAAAGTGGTGCCGCAAGCCAACTTCGGCGGCTTCGCGATCAACGGCATCGGGCCGGATCCGGCGTTCGGTCAGGTCGCGTGCAAGCAGGGCCGGACCACCGGCAACTCGTGCGGTGTCACGTGGGGCCCAGGTCAGGATCCGGGCACGATCCTCATGCAGGTGTGCGGACAGCCGGGCGACTCGGGCGCCCCCGTGACCGTCAACGATCAGCTGGTCGGGATGATCCACGGCGCCTTCAGCGACAACCTGCCGGTCTGCGTCACCAAGTACATTCCGCTGCACACACCGGCGGTGGTGCAGTCGATCAACGCCGACCTGGCCGACCTTGCGGCCAAGAACCGTCCCGGCGCCGGGTTCGTCCCGATTCCCGCCTAACTATTTGCTGGCCCGAATCGCGTCGAAGACGCCGGGGTCGAGCAGCGTCGAGGTGTCGCCGAGGTCTCGATTCTCGACGATGTCGCGCAGCAGGCGGCGCATGATCTTGCCGCTGCGGGTCTTGGGCAGCTCGGGCACCACGTGCAGTTCCCGCGGCCTGGCGATGGGCGAGATCTCCTTCGCCACCTCGGCGCGCAATTCGTCGATGATCTCCTCGCCCACGCTGTCGGCATGGTCGGCCTGCAGCACGACGAACGCGCAGATCGCCTGCCCGGTGGTGTCGTCGGTCGCGCCCACGACCGCGGCCTCGGCCACCCCCGCATGCCCGACCAGCGCCGACTCCACCTCGGCCGTGGAGATGCGATGCCCCGACACGTTCATCACGTCGTCGATCCGACCCATCACCCAGATGGCGCCGTCGGAGTCGTAGCGCGCGCTGTCGCCGGCGAAGTAGTAACCGCGCTCGGCATACCTCGACCAGTAGGTCTCACGGAAGCGGTCCGGATCGCCCCAGATGCCGCGCAGCATCGATGGCCAGGGCTGATCCAGCACCAGGTATCCCGCCGTGTGCTCACCGGCGTCGGTCGAGGGCGTAGCGAGTTCGTCGCCGTGGTCGTCGACGACCTTGGCGGAGATGCCCGGCAGCGGAGTCATCGCCGAACCGGGTTTGGTCGCAGCGACGCCGGGCAGTGGGGAGATCATGGCGGCGCCGGTCTCGGTCTGCCACCAGGTGTCAACGATGGGAATGGCGTCGCCGCCCATGACCGTGCGATACCAGCGCCAGGCCTCCGGGTTGATCGGCTCGCCGACGGTGCCCAGCAGTCGCAGGCTGGACAGGTCGTGGGCGGCCGGGATGTCGCGACCCCACTTCATGAACGTCCGGACCATTGTCGGTGCCGTGTAATAGATTGTGACGCCGTACTTTTCGATGATCTCGAAATGGCGGTGCTGGGTGGGTGTGTCCGGGGTTCCCTCGAAGAAGATCTCCGTCACCCCGTTGGACAGCGGCCCGTAGACGCCGTAGGTGTGCCCGGTGACCCAGCCGATGTCGGCGGTGCACCAGAACACGTCGGTCTCGGGCTTGATATCGAAGATGTTGTGGTGGGTGTAGGACGCCTGAGTGAGGTAGCCGCCGCTCGTGTGCACAATGCCCTTGGGTGTACCGGTGGTGCCCGAGGTGTACAGCAGGAACAGCGGGTGCTCGGCGTCGAACGCTTCAGCTTCGTGTTCGGGCGACGCCGAGTCGACGACGTCGTGCCACCAGACGTCGCGATCCGGCGTCCAGTCGACGTCGATGCCGGTGCGCCGGACCACCAGGACGTGCTCGATGGTGTCCGAGTCGGCTACCGCTTCATCGGCTGCGTTCTTCAGCGGCGCCGGCTTGCCGCGCCGGAACTGCCCGTCGGCGGTGATCAGCAGTTTGGCCTCGGCGTCGGCGATTCGGGCGCGCAGAGCGGCGGCGGTGTAGCCGGCGAACACGACGCTGTGCATCAGTCCCAGCCGTGCGCAGGCCAGCATCGCGACGATGGCTTCCGGGATCATCGGCAGGTAGATCGCGACGCGGTCGCCGGCGACCAGGCCCAGACCGTTCAGCGCGTTGGCGGCCTTGCAGACCTCGTCCTGCAGTTCGCCGTAGGTCAGGCTGCGGGCGTCACCGATCTGCTCGCCCTCCCAGTGGATCGCCACCCGATCGCCGTTGCCGGCTTCGACATGGCGGTCGACGCAGTTGTAGGCGACGTTGAGCTTGCCGTCGGCGAACCACTTTGCGAACGGAGCATCAGACCAGTCCAGCACCTCGGAAAACGGGGTCGCCCAGGACAGCCGGTTGGCCTGCTCAGCCCAGAACGCCAACCGGTCGGTCTCGGCCTGTTGATACAGGTCATCGCGTGCATTGGCCTGCGCGGCGAACTTTTTCGATGGCGGATAGGACGGTGCCTTGGTGTTGGTCTCGGTCACGCGCACGAGCCTAGTCCGGTGACGATACGGCCGAGTGGCTGTTGTGGGGTACCCCCAGCGGCGAGGGGTGAACCGAACAATCAGGCCGAGCAGAGTGGGTTAATTTTCGAGGCGCTGTAGGCAATACAGTCGCGCGGGCTTCGGATATGAAACCGCCTTTGTCCCCGCCGGACACAGCGCGTGGTCCGAGCTGTCGTCGTCGCGTTTGACGACCTTGATCCGCCGGCCCGCGGCGGCGCAGGTGGCCGTAGCGAATGACGGGTTGTCCGCCGTGCCGGTCGCGGTATAGCACTGATCTTGTTTGAGGTTGAGCATCAAGCACAAGGTGATGCTCCCCTTGCGCAGAAACGCGTATGCGGAGCGGTCGGTCGTGCCGTCGGGACAATTCCCGGACGCGTCGCCTCTCGCCGCTACTTCGAATATCGAGTCGGGGTTTGCGCAGTCACGCGGTGCCGCAGTGAGATCGCTGTTCTGAAAATCGGATTGGCTGAGGCACTGACCGACGTGCGCCGAGTGCAGGGATTGTGAGGACACCTCGCCCAGTCGGCCGATGAACCCGAACACACCGAATGCCAGCAGGAGCGACCCGATCACGATCAGCGCGGTCCCCGAAGAGCCGCGGGGACGCGGGGCCGGGTAGCCGGGCGGGTACGGCGGTGGATAAACGGGCGGCCCGGGCTGGTTTTGGTAGCCTGCGCCCGGACCGTTCGCCGGAGGATAGCCATACGGATACGGACCAGGCGGTGGGTTGTCGAATGCGCGCTGCCGACTGCTCTGTGAACGGCGCCGAAGACCGACGATCAACAAAGCCAGTCCAACAATGGGAATGCCGAACAAGCCGATCAATTCCCCGAGGTGCTCCGCATCGGTACCCTCGGCGAGTTCGGTGATAGCCACGACTGAATTCTATGGCGGATCGGAGGAGGACGGCTTGCACCGGTTTCGCATTCTTGCGGTGACCGCATTGCTCGCCGCCGCATCGCTGACCGGCTGCGGCGTGGGCAACGTCCGCACCGACGTGGTGATCGTCAACGCGGGCGAGCCGCAGAACCCGCTCATCCCGACGAACACCAACGACTCCAACGGCGGCCGGATCGTCGACCGGCTGTTCGCCGGCCTGATGTCTTATGACGCGAAGGGCGAACCCACGCTGGAAGTCGCGAGCGCGATCGAGACCACCGACGACATCAACTACCGGATCACCCTGAAACCGGGTTGGGTGTTCAGCGACGGGTCGCCGGTCACCGCGCACTCCTTCGTCGACGCCTGGAACTACGGCGCCTTGGCCGCCAATGCTCAACTGCAGCAAAGCTTCTTCGCCCCGATCGCCGGCTTCGACGAGGTGGCCGCGGCCAAGCCAACCGCGACTACGATGTCGGGGCTGCAGGTGGTTGACGATCACGAATTCACCGTGCGGCTCAACGGACCGACGATCGATTTCACTCTGCGGCTTGGGTTTTCGCCGTTCTACCCACTGCCCGAGGCCGCGCTGAAAGACATGGCGTCGTTCGGCCAGCATCCGATCGGCAACGGCCCATACCGGCTTGCCGACCAGCCGGGCAACCCGGCCTGGCAGCACAACGTCAAGCTCGACCTGGTGACCAACCCCGGCTATCACGGCAACCGGATGCCGCAGAACAAAGGCCTGCGGTTCGTCTTCTATGCCAACCTCGACACCGCCTACGCCGACCTACTGTCGAGCAATCTCGATGTGCTGGATACCATTCCGCCGAGCGTGCTGCCCGTCTACCGCCGAGACCTCGGCGACCGGGCGGTGACCGCACCTGCCGCGGCCAACCAGAGCCTGGACACGCCGCTGCGACTGCCGCACTTCTCCGGCGAGGAAGGTCGACTGCGCCGCCTCGCCCTCTCCGCGGCGGTCAATCGGGACCAGATCTGCCGCAAGATCTTCTCCGGTGCGCGCACGCCGGCCCGCGAGTTCACGGCCGGCTCGCTGCCCGGATTCAACCCCGCTATCGACGGCAACGATGCGCTGAACTTCAACCCGGACCGCGCGCGGGCGCTGTGGGCGCAGGCCGATGCCATCTCGAAATGGTCTGGCCGATATGCGATTTCCTACAACGCCGACGGCTCACATCAGGAGTGGGTGGATGCGGTGGCCAATAGCATCAAGAACACGCTTGGCATCGACGCCGTCGGCGCGCCACAGCCCACCTTTGCCGGATTCCGGACCCAGATCACCAGCCACACGATCACCACCGCGTTCCGCGCCGGGTGGCAGGGCGACTTCCCGTCGATGCTGGAATTCCTGGAACCGTTGTTCGTCAGCCGTGCGGGTGCCAACGACGTCGGCTACTCCAACCCGCGGTTCGACGCCGCGATCGCCGCGGCTGAGGGCGCCCCAGGCTTGGCGCAGTCCTTCACGCTGGCCAATGATGCTCAGCGAATCCTGTTGCAGGACATGCCGGTCGTGCCGTTGTGGTACACCGTCGCGGTCGCAGGGCGCTCTGCCGCGGTCGGCCAGGTAGCACTGACCTGGAATGGGCTGCCTGACTACGAACGCATCGTGAAGGCCTGACATGGGTTGGTACATCGCCCGACGCGTCGCGGCCATGGTCCCCGTGTTCCTGGGTGCGACGTTGCTGATCTACGGCATGGTGTTCCTGCTGCCCGGCGACCCGATCGCGGCGCTGGGCGGCGATCGTCCGCTGAGTCCGGCGGTGGCCGCCCAGTTGCGTGCGCAGTACCACCTCGACGATCCGTTCTGGTTGCAGTACCTGCACTACCTCGGTGGCGTCCTGCGCGGCGATCTCGGTCACGCCTACTCCGGGCTACCCGTGAGTACCGTTCTGGCGCAGGCATTTCCGGTCACGTTCAAGTTGGCTTTGGTGGCGCTCGCGGTGGAGGCGGTGTTCGGCATCGGATTCGGGGTGATTGCCGGGCTGCGCCAGGGCGGAATTTTCGATGGCGGCGTACTGATCGTCAGCCTGGTCATCATCGCGGTGCCGATCTTCGTGCTGGGCTTCCTGGCGCAGTTCGTGTTCGGCGTTCGGCTGGGTCTGGCGGCCGTGACGGTGGGCGACCAACCGACCTTCGCCCGGCTACTGCTCCCCGGAATCGTTTTGGGCGCCGTGTCATTCGCCTACGTGGTGCGGCTGACCCGGTCCGCAGTCGCCGACAACGCGCATGCCGACTACGTGCGAACTGCTACAGCGAAAGGATTGTCACGGCAGCGTGTGGTCGTCGTGCACATCCTGCGCAATTCGCTGATCCCGGTGGTGACCTTCCTCGGCGCTGACCTCGGCGCGCTGATGGGCGGAGCGATCGTCACCGAAGGCATCTTCAACATCCACGGTGTCGGTGGCGTGCTCTACCAGGCCGTCACCCGTCAAGAGGCGCCGACCGTGGTGTCGATCGTGACGGTGCTTGTCGTCGTCTACCTCGTCACCACCTTGGCCGTGGACCTGCTGTACGCGGCGTTGGACCCGAGGATTCGCTATGGCTGAAATGCTTGGTGACAGCGGATTTTGGCGTGACACCTGGCGCGCGCTGCGCCGCCGTCCGCAGTTCGTCGTCAGCGCGGTGCTGATCGGCCTCGTCGTCGTGGTCGCCGTATTCCCGTCGTTGTTCACCGCAGCCGACCCCGGCTACGCCAACCCGGACCAGAGCCTGCTCGGGCCGTCGGCGGCGCATTGGTTCGGCACCGATCTGCAGGGCCACGACATCTACGCCCGCACCGTTTACGGGGCGCGTGCCTCGATCACGGTCGGCCTCGGCGCCACCCTGCTGGTGTTCGTCGTCGGGGGCGCACTGGGGGCGCTGGCCGGTTTCTACGGTGGCTGGCTCGATGCGATCGTCTCCCGTATTGCCGACGTGTTCTTCGCCATCCCGTTGCTGCTGGCCGCAATTGTGCTGATGCAGGTCATGCATCGCCGCACGGTGTGGACGGTGATCGCGATCCTCGCCCTGTTCGGCTGGCCGCAGATCGCCCGGATCACCCGCGGCGCTGTGCTCGCGGTCCGCGGCAGCGACTACGTGTTGGCAGCGAAAGCTCTCGGGCTGAACAGGTTCGGCATCCTGCTGCGGCATGTGCTGCCCAATGCGATCGGCCCGGTGATCGCGGTTTCCACCATCGCGCTCGGATTGTTCATCGTCACCGAGGCCACGCTGTCGTATCTCGGGGTCGGATTGCCGCCGTCGGTCGTGTCGTGGGGCGGTGACATCAATGTCGACCAGATTCGACTGCGTGCCGGCTCGCCGATTCTGTTCTATCCCGCTGGCGCGCTGGCGATCACCGTGCTGGCGTTCATGATCATGGGCGACGTTCTGCGGGATGCCCTGGATCCGTCGTCGCGGGCATGGCGCCCATGAATGTGCCACTGCTGCGCGTCACCGGACTCGAAGTCCGCTTCGGGGAAGGCGATCCGGCGGTGCAGGGCGTGGACCTCGAGGTGCGCGCGGGGCAGACCGTGGCGATCGTCGGTGAGTCGGGGTCGGGGAAGTCCACCACCGCCGCGGCGATTCTCGGGCTGCTTCCGCCCGGCGGGCGCATCACCGCGGGCCGCATCGAGTTCGATGGAGTCGACCTCACCGTTGCCACCCGGCGGCAATTCCGGGCCATCCGGGGCAGTGGGATCGGCTACGTGCCACAGGATCCGATGACCAACCTGAACCCGTTGTGGCGGATTGGTTTTCAAGTACGAGAAGCGCTGCGCGCAAACAATATCGATCGCCGGTCGGTGCACTTACTGGCCGACGCAGGTCTGCCCGACCCTGGCTTGCGGGCCCGGCAGTATCCGCATCAGCTGTCCGGCGGAATGTGTCAACGCGCGCTGATCGCCATCGGGTTGGCCGGCCGCCCGCGGCTGCTGATCGCCGACGAGCCGACGTCGGCCCTGGACGTCACCGTGCAGCGCCGCGTCCTCGATCATTTGCAGCAGCTTGCCGGTGAACTGGGTACCGCGGTGTTGCTGATCACCCACGACTTGGCGCTGGCGGCCGAACGGGCTGCGCAGCTGATCGTGATGAACCAGGGCCAGGTGGTGGAAACCGGCGCGGCACAACTGATTCTGCACGAACCACAGCATCCCTATACACAACGTCTGGTGGCGGCGGCGCCATCGCTGCGTGCTGCTCCCATCGCACGCCGGGTTGTACCCGAGGACTCGGCGGACCTGATCGTCGCCTCCGGGCTGACCAAGATCTACCGGTCGTCGCAGGGTGTGCCGTGGCGCACGTCCGAGGTGCGCGCCGTCGACGATGTCTCGTTCCGGCTGCGCCGCGGTACCACGTTGGCGGTCGCCGGCGAATCTGGATCAGGGAAATCTACTCTGGCCCGAATGGTGCTCGGCCTGCTGCAACGAAGCTCGGGCACGGTGGTTTTCGACGGAGCCGATGTGTCCGACGCCGCGTCGCTGGGCCGTCGGGAGACGCTGGCGTTCCGTCGCAAAATCCAGCCGGTGTTCCAGAACCCTTACGGCAGTTTGGATCCGATGTATTCGGTGTCGCAGATTATCGCGGAGCCACTGCGGATCCATCGGATCGGTGATCATCGTCAACGCCAGCGGAGCGTCCGTGAACTGGCCGAGCAGGTCGCGCTTCCGGCGTCGGTGCTGAACCGGCGCCCGCGGGAGTTGTCCGGGGGACAGCGCCAGCGGGTGGCGATCGCACGGGCGCTGGCGTTGCGGCCCGAGGTGGTGGTCTGCGACGAGGCCGTCTCGGCACTCGACGTCGTGGTGCAGGCGCAGATCCTGGAACTGCTTGCCGAGCTGCAGGCGGCGCTGGGACTGACGTATCTGTTCATCAGCCACGACCTGGCGGTGATCCGGCAGATCGCCGACGAGGTGATGGTGATGCAGGCTGGCCGGGTGGTCGAACACGCGGTCAGCGAGGATGTGTTCGCCCGGCCGCAGCACGAGTACACCCGGCAGCTCCTGGCCGCGGTTCCCGGTGCGGGTGCTGGCTACGCTGGCAACCCGTGACCTGCGTCGGCGACGATGCAGCGCCCGACGACGATGCAGAGCGCAGCGATGAGGAGAAGTCGGGCAATAAAACGCGATGAGAAGGAGTGGCGCCGATGAGCAGGTCTGATCCGCTTGCTCCGCTGATGGAGCTGCCCGGTGTCGCTGCCGCCAGTGAACAAGCGCGTGAGGCGCTCGGGCGGGCGCACCGCCACCGCGCCAACCTGCGGCGCTGGCCGGTGACCGCCGCTGAGGCCGCACTGCGGTCGGCCAGAGCGTCGGCGGTGCTGGACGGCGGCGGTCGCAAACTCGACGATCAGCTGGACGTATCCGCCATCAGCGACCCGGTCTTCGCCGGGGCACTGCGCGTCGCGCAGGCGCTGGAGGGCGGCGAGACCAACCTGGTCGGGGTGTGGCAACGCGCGCCGTTGCAGGCGCTGGCCCGGTTGCACATGCTGGCAGCGGCCGACCGCGTCGACGAGAGTCGGCTGGGTCGGCCGCGCTCCGAGCCCGACGTCGGACCGCGTCTGGAGCTGCTCGCCCAGATCGTCTCCGGCGCTACCTAGGCGCCGGCCCCGGTGATCGCTGCCGTCGCGCACGGTGAGCTGCTGACCCTGGCGCCGTTCGGCACCGCGGACGGAGTGGTGGCGCGCGCGGTGTCGCGGTTGGTCACCATCGCCACCGGGCTCGACCCGCATGGGTTGGGGGTGCCGGAGGTCGGCTGGATGCGTCGCGCCGCGGACTACCGCGAGGCGATGGCCGGTTTCGCGGCCGGAACGCCGGAGGGGATGGCTGCCTGGCTGGTGTTGTCCTGCCGCGCCATGCGCACCGGCGCGCAGGAGGCGTTGGCGATTGCTGAAACGCTGACCGAGCAGGGCGATCACGGGCACCAGAATTAATAAAGGCGGGCGGCGTGCCGAAGGATTTCGGCTCGCCGCCCGCTAGCACGGATCTCGGTTACCAAGCGTGCATCTGTGGGTTGCGTGGGGTGGCCTCGGCGATCTTGCGACGCTTCCGGTTGCAGCCCCACCCAAAGGGTTGTCGACGCCGTTCACTATCGCAATTACGCAGGCCCGCAACACTTTCGCCATTATCGCGGCTATGACTTCGCGTGGGTGCCGGGAACCGTGCTCGGTTGCCCCGTTCGGGAGATCGGCCCTTCTCTTCCGGATCGATCTTGGCCGTACCGGACTTCCGTAGATCCTTTGTACTACGTGACCCCGGTCACATCAAGAGCCAAATGTCATGAAATCATCAAAGCGATGCCGGCCCGTTATGACGAGGGTTTGCTGGGGAGTGCTACAGCGACAGCCGGCGCAGCAGCGAGTAGGTCAGCGCGCCGGCGGCCAGGGCGCTGATTCCCACCGCGGCGGTGGTAGCGACGGCTGCTCCAGAGGGCGCCGGAATGCGGTCACGCAGCGACACCGGCCGGGAAAACGACAGCACTGGCCAGTCGCGGGCGGTGGCTTCGCGGCGCAGCGCGCGGTCGGGATTGACCACGCTCGGATGACCGACGATCTCGAGCATCGGCATGTCGGTGATCGAGTCGGAGTAGGCGTAGCAGTGCTCGAGCGGGTAGCCCTCGCGCGCGGCCAACTCCCGAATGGCTTGCACTTTGCCTTCGCCAAAACAGTAGAACCCGATCTCGCCGGTGTACTTACCGTCCTCGACGACCATCCGGGTCGCCATTGCGTGAGTGGCTCCCAGTGCGCGCGCGATCGGCGCCACCAGTTCCTCGCCGGATGCCGACACCACCACGACGTCGCGGCCGCACAGTTTGTGGCTGGCGATCAGGTCGGCGGCTTCGGCGAACACCAGCGGCGTGACGATGTCGTGCAAGGTCTCGTTGACGATCGTCCTGATCTGCTCGACGTCCCACCCGGTGCACATGTTGGTCAGATGAATGCGCATCCGATCCATCTGGTCGTGGTCGGCGCCGGAGAGCAGGAACAAGAACTGGGCGTAGCTCGACTTGAGGACGGCCCGACGGTTGATCAGACCCTGCGCGAAAAAGGGTTTGCTGAACGCGAGCGTGCTGGATTTGGCGATGATCGTCTTGTCGAGATCGAAGAAGGCAGCCGTGCGCGCAGTAGGACCGGTGGGCGTCGACGAAGTTTGCTGGTCAGCGGCCGAGTCGGAGACGGTCACCGCCCCAGCATAGGGCGGTGCGCCGACAAATCGCGACGCTGTCAACAAAAGCGCTGTTCAGACGTTGTTTTCACGATCGCGACGGTTTTCAGACCGATGGTTCAGCTACTTAAAGGCGTTACTTATTTCTGGCCAGCAACCCTTGCGCTGCGTCACACTCTCATGTGTATAGTAAGCATCACTCGGCTTAGCCGAGGGTGTATCAGCCCGACCCCCCGGGGCTGA
Organism: uncultured Actinomycetota bacterium; assembly: GCA_963737375.1. Lineage (GTDB taxonomy): Bacteria > Actinomycetota > Actinomycetes > Mycobacteriales > Mycobacteriaceae > Mycobacterium. The sequence goes on along the minus strand of CAVTSP010000024.1, from coordinate 140,188 downwards.
TTCACGACGACCCTCGCCTCCTCCCCCCCTGGCGGGGGTCGTCCCTTTTGTCGGGCAAATTCTTAGCCCGACTGCCCGCTGCGAATTGTCCACAGCCCGGGCGTTGTCCACAAATACTCCTGCGTGACTGGCGGTGCGAGACCCGTCGCGGCACGGTGGCCCGGTGCCGATCAACGATGCGCGCGGAGTCCTGGCTGTTCTAGCCGATCCCACATTGCGCGACGAACTGGATCGGGTTGCGGCAGCGGTCGGTGTGCGAGTTGTCCACGCCGCCAGTGCCTTACCGGTGAGCAGGAAGGCGTGGTCGGCGGCCGCGGCGGTCGTGCTCGACGAGGCGGCCGCGCTGGGCTGTGCATTCACCGGTCTGCCCCGTCGCGCGCACGTGGTCGTGGCGAGCGGCGACGATCCACCACCGGCAACCTGGGCCGCGGCCATCGATGTAGGTGCCGGCCATGTGCTGAGATTGCCTGCGCAGGAACACGATCTTGTCCGCACGCTGGCCGAGGCCGCTGAATCAGCTCGCGACGACGGTGCCCGCGGCGCGGTGGCGGCGGTGATCGGCGGATGCGGCGGTGCGGGTGCCTCGCTCTTCGCGGCCGCACTGGCGCAGGCGGCAAACGAAGCGATGCTGGTCGACCTGGATCCCTGGGCCGGCGGGATCGATCTGCTGGTCGGCGCCGAGACCACGCCCGGAGTGCGCTGGCCTGACCTGGCACTGCAGGGAGGCCGGCTGACCTGGTCGGCGGTCCGCGATGCGTTACCCCGGCACCGCGGCATCAGTCTGCTGTCGGGTACCCGGCGCGGTTACGAATTGGATGGCGGCGCAGTGCAAGCCGTGCTCGACGCCGGCCGTCGCGGCGGAGCGACAGTGGTGTGCGACCTTGCGCGCCGAATGAGTGACGCGGTTGAAACTGCTTTGGACGCAGCTGATCTCGTTGTCGTAGTCAGCCCGTGCGATGTGCGGGCCTGTGCGGCGACCGCGACGCTGGTTCCGGTGCTGGCCGCAATCAATCCCAACATCGGGCTGGTGGTCCGGGGTCCGGCGCCGGGCGGACTGCGCGCCGATGAACTGGCCGCGATCGCGGGCCTGCCGCTGCTGGCGTCGATGAAGCCGCAGCCACGCCTGGCCGAGCAGCTCGAGCACGGTGGCCTGCGGTTGGGCCGGCGCTCGGCGCTGGCCGCGGCGGCCCGCGGATTACTCGCCCTGCTGCCGGCGCATCCGGCGGTACAGACCGATAGCCGGGCGGCATGAGCGGTTCGCTGATCGATCGGGTGCGGGAGCGACTGGCGACCGAATCCGCCCCGCTTCGCCCCCAGCTGGTGGCCGACGCGATCAGGGCCGAGTCCGGCGGAGTACTCGGTGACACCGAGCTGCTGAGCAATCTCCGGATGCTGCAGACCGAGCTGACCGGTGCCGGGATCCTGGAACCGCTGCTATGTGCCGACGGCACCACCGACGTGCTGGTCACCGCTCCCGACGCGGTGTGGATCGACGATGGGAAAGGTTTGCGGCGCACCGATATTCGGTTCGCCGATGAGGCCGCGGTGCGGCGATTGGCGCAGCGGCTGGCATTGACAGCCGGCCGGCGTCTCGACGACGCGCAGCCATGGGTGGACGGCCAGTTGATCGGGGCGGGCACCGGCGGATCAGCCGTTCGGCTGCACGCCGTACTCCCGCCGATCGCTGTGGGTGGGACCTGCCTGTCGTTGCGGGTACTGCGGCCGGCCACCCAGGATCTCGCCGCGTTGATCGCCGCCGGCGCCATCGCGCCCACGGCGGCGGAATTGATCGACGACATCATCGCGGCCAGGTTGGCGTTTCTGGTGTCCGGCGGAACCGGCGCGGGCAAGACGACGCTGCTGTCGGCGATGCTGAACGCGGTGGCGCCGGACGAACGGATCGTCTGCGTCGAGGATGCCGCCGAATTGGCGCCACCGCATCCGCACCTGGTGCGACTGGTGGCCCGGTCCGCCAACGTCGAAGGCGTCGGCGAGGTCACCGTGCGCCAACTCGTCCGACAGGCCTTGCGGATGCGTCCGGACCGTATCGTGGTCGGCGAGGTCCGGGGCGCCGAGGTGGTCGACCTGCTGGCCGCGCTGAACACCGGACACGACGGCGGTGCCGGCACGGTCCACGCCAACAACCCCGCCGAGGTCCCGGCCCGACTGGAGGCGCTGGGCGCTCTCGGTGGCCTGGATTGTGCTGCGCTGCACAGCCAATTGGCCGCAGCAGTACAGGTGCTGCTGCATGTGGCCCGCGATCGTGATGGGCGACGGCATCTCGCTGAAATCGCCGTCCTTCGCCGTACCGGAGAACGGGTGCAAGCAGTGACCGTGTGGCACGCCGACCGTGGACAAACCGACGAGATCGGCGGTTTCCGCGGGCTGCTGCGGGGCCGGCGGCCGTCATGAACGGACCGGTGCTCGCCGCGGTCGCGTTGGCCGCTGCGGTGTTGGTGCTTCCGTCGTCGCCTCGGCAGCGACTGGCCCGCGCTGATCGCAACCGTAAGGGGCTACCGCCACGGGCAGCGGGCTGGGTAACGGTGGGTGCTCTGGCCGTGGGTGCCGTATTGCTGCCGCTCACAACGGTCTTGGCGGCAAGTGTGCTCGTTGCGACGCTGGCTTTGCGCTTTCGACGTCGACGGCGTAGCGATCGGGGATCAGATGAGAGCCGTGAGTTGGAGACGGCGATCGATGTGCTGGTGGGCGAACTGCGGGTTGGGGCCCACCCGGCGGCCGCATTCGACGTGGCGGCGCACGAGACAGCCGGACCGGTTGCCGGTGCGTGCCGAGCGGTGGCGGCGCGCGCCCGACTGGGCGCCGATGTCGCCGCGGGTTTGCGTGGCGTCGGCGAAACCTCAGTGTTGCAAGCACATTGGGAACGACTCGCGGTGTGCTGGCAATTGGCCGCCGACCACGGCCTGGCCATGTCGGCATTGATGCAAGCCGCGCAGCGCGATATCGCTGAGCGACAGAGATTCTCGGACCAGGTGCGGTCGGCGATGGCGGGCGCTCGCGCCACCGCGGCGATCCTTGCCGGCCTTCCGTTGTTCTCGGTGGTGATGGGTCAGCTGATCGGAGCGCGCCCGATGGCGTTCTTACTCGGCGGACAGTTGGGCGGTTGTCTGCTGGTCGTCGGGCTGACGCTGGTCTGCGGTGGGCTGCTGTGGTCGGACCGCATCACCGACCAGGCGATCGCGTGATGACCCGCGCCGGTGACGATGCAGAGCGAAGCGATGAGGAGGAGCGGCGCAGATGATTTCGGTCGCAGCAATACTTTTGGCGGCGGCTCTGCTGTGCGGCGCCGGGCCTTCGGCCGTTCGGTTCCGCGCCGCGACGCCAGCCGGCCCGCCGCGGGTGCCGGCGCAGCAGCCGAGCGGGCCGGATCCACTGGCCGTCGCGTCGAGTCTGGACGTGCTGGCAGTCTGCCTCGCGGCGGGGATGGCGGTGTCGACCGCCGCGGCAGCGACGGCCCGATCCGCGCCCCCGCTACTGGCGCAGATACTGCGCCGCGCAGCCGATCTGCTAGCGCTGGGCGCCGACCCGGCCGTCGCGTGGTCCGCGGTGTCCGGCCCGGTCGACCCGCAAATCGACGCCTTGTTGCGACTGGCTCGCCGGTCCTCGGCGTCGGGTGCGGCGCTGGCCGATGCGGTGTCCGGGCTCGCCACGCAGTGCCGGCAGGACGCCACGCATGCTGCCGCCGCGACAGCTGAGCGTGCGGGCGTGCTGATCGCCGGCCCGCTCGGCCTGTGCTTTCTTCCGGCGTTCGTCTGCCTGGGCATCGTCCCGGTCATCGCCGGGCTGGCCGGCGACTTCTTGCAATCAGGCTTGTTATGACGGTGCTAGTTCGGAAAAGAGAAGAGGAGCAACATGTTTCACGAATTGAAGACGCGCCTGACACTGTTGGTGGTGGACGAGTCGGGTATGTCAACGGTCGAGTACGCCATCGGCACGATCGCGGCGGCGGCCTTCGCGGCGATCCTCTACACCGTGGTGACCGGCGACTCGATCGTCTCGGCGTTGACGAACATCATCGCCCGCGCGCTCAACACCAAGGCCTAGCCGACGATGCCGGAGCGACTACCGTCGAAGCGGCGCTAGGTGTGGCCACGCTGGTCACCGTGTTGGTGCTGTGTCTGGCCGGCATCACCGCGATGTCGATGCAACTCCGCTGTATCGACGCCGCGCGTGAGGCTGCCCGGTTGGCGGCGCGCGGCGACGAGCGCTCAGCGGTCGCCGCCGCCCGTGGCGTCGCTCCGGCCGGCGCCGGCGTGCAACTGCGCCGCGACGGTGGCTTCGTCGTCGCGACGGTTACCACCGGGTCGAATCTGCTTTTCGTCCTGCGTCTCACCGCGACCGCAGTGGCGGCGATCGAACGTCGGTGACGAGCAAGGGGCGGTCACCGTCGTCGCGGCGGCCATGGTCGTCGTGCTGCTGACCGTCACCGGCGGTGTGGCGTACCTGGGTGCCGCCGTGGTGGCCAGACACCGGGCCCAGGCCGCCGCCGATCTGGCCGCGTTGGCCGCCGCTGCGCGTGTGCCTGCCGGAGCCGAGACGGCCTGCGCGCAGGCGCACGCGGTAGCCCGCGCGATGCGCGCCGGCACGACGGGCTGTGTGGTCGACGACCTGGACGTCGTGATCACCGTCGAGGTACCCGCCGGGCGATGGGGCACTGCGCGGGCCGCCGCCCGCGCCGGTCCGGCCTAGTCCGCCAGGCCGGCCGCGGCGAGCTCGGTGTCGGTCGGCAGCCGCACCGAGACCAGCCCGGCGAACGCGTCGTCGTCGAGTTCCACCCGGTTGACGGTCACGTGGATCGGTACCCACCCACCGTCGTGAGCCGGCAGCCGCAGCACCGCACACGCTGCCCCGGCGGCGAACTCGGTGCGCATCGCGGCTCTCTTCGCCTCGTCATCGGGATGTATCCGTGGGCTGTCGGCGGCGATGCGGCGCCAGTCATAGAACGGGCACGGCGCGTCGAGCCATTTCAGCAGCGTCCAGCTGTGCGGATCGAACAACGCCCGGTGCACCCCGGGCTCGGCCAGTCCGCGCAATATCTGCTGGGCAAGCCGGTCCGACCGGGTCGGCTGGTCGGCGCATTCGGCGCGCCAGTTCATGCCCCGCGCGACCATGTGCTCCCGGCCGTCCACGCCGTCTTCGAGCCCGTTGCGCACCGCGAAGCTCACCCGGATGGGGTTGCCCTGCCAGTCCCGGCCGTCCCAGGTATCGCACATCGTGTGGCCCGGTTCGAACCTGACCGCCGCCGCCAGCGCCCGGCCTTCGTTGGGTTTGAGTTCACCCGACGGCCAGCACTCCGCGAACGCGCGCTCCTCGGGCTTCTCCATCTCGACGTTGCGGCCCATGTTGGTCAGCGACTGCGCAGTATCGGTCGCCACCCCGGTGGTGATGTCCCATTTCAGCGGGCCCGGAATCGGTCGCTCGGGCGGCTCCTCCTCGGGTGGCCCGCTCCAGACGTGCACACCGTGGACGCGGCCGTCGGACATCAACACCGGCTCGGTTCGGATCACCCGGGCTTTCTTGGGCGTGATACTGACCAGACCTTTGCTGGTCTGTACCGACTCGGCGATCGCGGACTGGATGGCGGCGCGACCAGCTTTGCGCCTCAAAAACGTGGTTATAGGAATTAGGTCCTGCAGTTGACGGCCCACGGCAACCACGGCCGGTTCCCTGCCCAGCGTTTCCACCAGCAGCCAGTCGTCGGTCATAGCTCAGCAGTTTAGCCGTGTGGAGCCGGATAACCCGTTGCCTCACTGTCGAATCCGGGCGCCATTCACTGTGACCATGCTGAGGGTCTTACGTGCGAGCGCGTCAGAGTTGCACAGCTCGCGGAGCGGCAGGTATTTTGCGGCTGCGCCAAGCGCGTTCGGTGAACGGCTCACGCCTGTGTCTGAACCCCGTTCGCCAGCGCGGTGAGCACTAGGCGCAACACCTTTACTGCTCCTGCTTTGTCAAGCGGATCGTTGCCGTTGCCGCACTTCGGCGATTGCACGCACGACGGGCAGCCCGACGGGCATTCGCATGCCTCGATCGCCGCGATGGTGGCGCCCAGCCAGGTGTTCGCCTGGCGGTAGCCCTGTTCGGCGAAGCCTGCTCCGCCCGGGTAGCCGTCATACACGAAGACGCTTGGGAGACCGTCGGATTCGGGGCCTGCGGCGGTGGACAGGCCGCCGATGTCGCCGCGGTCGCAGCTGGCCACCAGCGGTAGCAGGCCGATAGCGGCGTGCTCCGCGGCGTGCAGCGAACCGGGTACTCGAAGCGGATCGATGCCGTTGTCGTCCAATGCTTCTGGCGTGACGGTGTACATCACCGCCATGGTGTCCAGGGTGTGCGGTGGTAGAGCCAGCTCGACGAAATCGATCACCTCACCGTTGAGTCGACGGCGCAGGTAGCCCACGATCTGGTTGGTCACGCTGACCGGGACCAGGCCGAGGGTGACCGGCCCGAACGTACGGCGTTCGCCGGGTCCGGTGACCGCGATATCGGTGAGCTCACGTGCGAACGTGGCGTATCCGGGATCTTCGGCATGTACGAAAGCCATGCCGTCGTCGAAGTCCAGCGAGTCGACCACGAAACTCTCACCCTGGTGCAGGTACACCGCGCCCGGATGCACCGATGCGGCCGCCTGACCTGCGCCCGCCGTCCCCAGTAGGCGTCCGGTGTCGCCTTCGACGATCACGACCTGACCGCCCGTCGGGCCCCGAATATCCACTGCCGGATGGGGATCCACGCCCGGCGCCGGGTAGTACTTACCGGATCGCCGTCGCAGCAGGCCGTCGTCGACCAAAGCGTTGGCCACGTCCTCGGCGCCCAGCGCACGCACCTCGGCGTCCTCGATGGGTAATTCCGTTGCAGCGCAAAGCAACTGCGGGCCGAGAATATAGGGGTTGGTCGGGTCGATCACCACCCGCTCGATCGGCTTGTCCAGCAAGGCGGCCGGGTTGTGCACCAGGTAGGTATCCAGCGGGTCATCGCGGGCGACCAGCACCACTAGCGCGCCCTGCCCGCGCCGGCCGGATCGGCCGGCTTGCTGCCAGAACGAGGTGACCGTTCCGGGAAAACCGGCCAGCACCACCGCATCCAGCCCGGCGATATCGATGCCCAGTTCCAGCGCGTTGGTGGTGGCCAGACCACGCAACCGCCCGTCGAGCAGTGCTTGCTCGAGCGCGTTGCGGTCCTCGGGAAGATAACCCGCCCGATACGACGCCACCGTCTCGGTCAGTTGCGGAGCGATGTCTTCCAGTCGTGCGCGGGTTGCCAGCGCGGTCAGTTCAGCACCGCGGCGCGACCGGACAAAGGTCAGGGTGCGTGCGCCTTCGGCGACCAGGTCGGCCATCAGGCGCGCCGCCTCGCTACCGGCGGATCGCCTTACCGGGGCCCCGTTTTCACCCGTCAGATCGGTGCGCAGCGCGGGTTCCCACAGCGCCACCGTCCGGGCACCTTGCGGTGAGCTGTCTTCGGTGACCTCCTCGACGGGCTGGCCGATGAGTTCGGCGGCGGTCGCACCCGGAGCCGACGTCGTCGCGCTGGCGAAGATCACCGTCGGAACCGCGGCCGGGTCGGCGGAGTATCGCGCGCACAATCGCAACAGGCGCCGCAGCACCATCGCCACGTTCGAGCCGAAAACGCCTCGGTAGTAATGGCATTCGTCTACCACCACGTATCGAAGGTTGCGCAGGAACATGGCCCAGCGGGCGTGGTTGCGCAGCAGCGCCAGGTGGACCATGTCGGGGTTGGAGAACACCCAGCGGGAGCGTTCGCGCGCCAACCTGCGTATCTCGGTAGGGCTGTCGCCGTCGTAGGCAGTCGGCGCGACATCGGCCAGCCTCGTTACGGCCGCGCACAGCGAGTGGGCGGCCCGCAGCTGGTCGTGGCCAAGGGCTTTGGTCGGCGAGATGTACAGCGCGCGAGCGCGCGGATTGGCCGCCAGCGCAGTGAGGATGGGGAGTTGGTAGGCCAGCGATTTCCCGGACGCGGTGCCGGTACTGATGACGACATGACGGCCGGCGTGCGCCAAATTCGAGGCCTGAACCTGGTGTGCCCACGGCGAACTGACGCCGCGGTCGGTGAATGCGCGCAGCACATCGGGCTCGACCCATGTCGGCCAAGGCTGTTGGCGGCCATGCCGTGCCGGCAGCTCGGCGACATGACGCAGCGGGTGTTCACCCGCCTCGGTGCCGGCGACCGCGGCGGCGAGCAACTCGCTGCCGAACGTCACCACGATTAACTGCCTCCTGATTCGAACTGAACGCTTGAATCTGCGACCGATAATCCCGCTGCGACCGGGCGTTTCGGCACTGCATCCGAATTGTTTACCTCGTGGTAGCTCAATTCGTCCGTTGAGGCTGTCGTTGAGGCGGTGAACGTGATTGACTGTTTGCGGTCGCAGCTTCTGTGTTCGTGTCAAACTTTCGCAGGATCGACGTTGCGGTCGCGGTTCCTGCGAGGTTGTAGGTCGGGTGAAGTTCCGGCGACTCAGCAAGGTTAAGCGGTCGGAACGGGCCCGGAGTATCGAGGTGATGCTCCGCACCCGAGTAGTAAAGGAAACATCGAGAAATGCCACAGGGAACTGTGAAGTGGTTCAACGCGGAAAAGGGATTCGGCTTCATCGCCCCCGAAGACGGTTCGGCCGACGTGTTCGTCCACTACACGGAGATCCAGGGAAGCGGCTTCCGCACCCTCGAAGAGAACCAGAAAGTCGAGTTCGAGGTCGGACAGAGCCCCAAGGGTCCTCAGGCCACCGGCGTCCGCGCCGTCTGAGCTATTAGCAACGACACCCCCCGCACCGCCCCCCATCATCGGGTTCGGACGGGGGGTTTTCGTTGCGGTCACCTCCGCACGCCGTCTCCTGCGTCGCGGTCGGGTTGATGGACCGACTCCTCCTCCCGCCGCGTTGCGGCGCGCATCGTCGTCGGTCGGGCGCCTACTGTCGGTGACGTGAGCCAGCTGTCGTTCTTCTCGGCTGAGTCGGTGCCGCCTGCGGTCACCGACCTCACCGGGGTGCTCGCGGCCGCCGGCCAGATCGTGACGGTCGGCAGCGGGGCCCGGCTGTCGGTGGTGGTCGATCAGGACTGGCGCGCGCGGGCGCTGGCCCAGATGATCGACGAGGCCGGTTTGACCGCTGAGATCACCCAGACCGACGAACACACACCGCTGGTGCGCACCGCAGTGGACGCCCGGCTGCGGCCGATGGCCAGTGAATGGACCCGCGGCGCGGTCAAGACCCTGCCGCCGCTGTGGTTGCCCGGACCTCGGGAATTACGCGCCTGGACACTGGCCGCCGGCAGCCCCGACGCCGACCGCTATCTATTGGGCCTGGACCCGCACGCGCCGGACACCCATTCGCCGCTGGCGTCGGCGCTCATGCGGGTCGGGATCGCTCCGACCCTGATCGGCACCCGCGGGGCCCGTCCTGCGCTGCGAATCAGCGGCCGGCGAAGGCTATCGCGCCTGGTAGAGAATGTTGGAGACCCTCCTGAGGTCGCGGAAGCGTTGCCATTCTGGCCGCGCGTCTAGCGGCAATCAGCCGACCCGCCGACGGGGGGTCGGTTTGCGTCGACCCATCTCGGGTGCCACATTGTCAGGTGTCTACCGGCCGAAAGGCACCGTAGATTGACGCTGGCTGATCGCGGAAACTCCGGTCCGCGTGCCTGCAGGGGACGATGAAGTCAGAAAGTGAGCGTAAATAAAGGTGGCTGACGGCGGCGAGAATGGCGCTACGCGGCGACTCGTCATTGTCGAGTCGCCGACCAAGGCGCGCAAATTAGCCGGCTACCTGGGCGCTAATTACATCGTCGAGTCGTCCCGGGGCCACATTCGTGACCTGCCGCGGGCGGCGGCCGACGTGCCCGCGAAATACAAGTCCCAGCCCTGGGCCCGGCTCGGGGTCAACGTCGACGAAGACTTTGAGCCGCTCTACATCGTCAGCCCGGACAAGAAGAGCACGGTCACCGAACTCAAGGGCCTGCTCAAAGACGTCGACGAGCTCTACCTGGCCACAGATGGTGACCGCGAGGGCGAAGCGATCGCCTGGCACCTGCTGGAGACCCTCAAGCCGCGCGTTCCGATCAAGCGCATGGTTTTCCACGAGATCACCGAGCAGGCGATCCTGGAAGCCGCCGCCAACCCGCGCGACCTGGACATCGACCTGGTCGACGCCCAGGAGACCCGCCGCATCCTGGACCGGCTGTACGGCTACGAGGTCAGCCCGGTGCTGTGGAAAAAGGTGGCGCCCAAGCTGTCCGCGGGCCGGGTCCAATCGGTGGCCACCCGCATCATCGTCCAGCGCGAACGCGACCGGATGGCGTTCCGCAGCGCCGCATACTGGGACGTGGTGGCCGAGTTGGACGCCAGCGTCTCCGATCCGAAAGCCCAGCCGCCGACGTTCAACGCCCGGCTGACCGCCGTCGACGGCCTGCGGGTCGCGACCGGCCGCGACTTCGACTCGCTGGGCACGCTGCGTAAGCCCGACGAAGTCGTGGTGCTTGACGAGTCCAGCGCCGGTTCGCTGGCCACGGGTCTTCGCGGCTCCCAGCTGACCGTCGGATCGGTCGAGGAAAAGCCTTACACCCGTCGCCCGTATCCGCCGTTCATGACGTCGACGTTGCAGCAGGAGGCCGGCCGCAAGCTGCGGTTTTCCGCCGAGCGCACGATGAGCATCGCCCAGCGGCTCTACGAGAACGGTTACATCACCTACATGCGTACCGACTCGACCACGCTGTCGCAGTCGGCGATCAACGCGGCCCGCACCCAGGCCCGTCAGCTCTACGGCGAGGAGTACGTCTACCCGTCGGCGCGCCAGTACACCCGCAAGGTGAAGAACGCGCAGGAAGCTCACGAGGCGATCCGCCCGGCGGGGGAAACCTTCGCCACCCCCGACGGTGTGCGGCGCGAGCTCGACGGCGACGAGTTCCGGCTCTACGAGTTGATCTGGCAGCGCACGGTCGCCTCCCAGATGGCCGACGCCCGGGGCACCACGCTGAGCCTGCGGATCAACGGCGAAGTTGATGAGGCAGGCACCAGGAGGGCACTGCAGTTCAGCGCCAGCGGTCGCACCCTGGTCTTCGCCGGGTTCCTGAAGGCCTACGTAGAAACGGTGGACGACCAGGCCGGTGGCGAAGCCGACGACGCCGAAAGCCGGCTGCCGCAGCTGACCCAGGGCCAGCGGGTGGATGCCACCGAGCTGACCCCGGACGGCCACTCGACGAACCCGCCGGCCCGCTACACCGAGGCGTCTCTGATCAAGGCGCTGGAAGAACTCGGCATCGGACGGCCGTCGACGTACTCATCGATCATCAAGACGATCCAGGACCGCGGTTACGTCCACAAGAAGGGCAGCGCGCTGGTCCCGTCGTGGGTGGCGTTCGCCGTCACGGGTTTGCTGGAGCAGCATTTCGGGCGTCTGGTGGACTACGGATTCACCGCCGCGATGGAAGACGAACTCGACGCGATCGCGTCCGGCACCGAGCGGCGCACCAACTGGCTGAACAACTTCTACTTCGGCGGCGATCACGGCGTGGCCGACTCGATCGCCCGCTCCGGTGGCCTGAAAAAGCTCGTCGGCGTCAACCTCGAAGGCATCGACGCCCGAGAAGTCAACTCCATCAAGCTTTTTGACGATGTCGAGGGGCGCGCGGTCAACGTCCGGGTCGGCAAGAACGGGCCGTACCTCGAGCGGATGGTGGTCGGCGACGACGGCGAACCGACGCCGCAGCGAGCCAATCTGCACGACTCGCTGACTCCCGATGAGCTGACTCTCGATGTCGCCGAGGAACTGTTCTCGACGCCGCAGGAAGGCCGCTCACTCGGGGTCGACCCGGTGTCCGGGCACGAAGTCGTCGCCAAGGACGGCCGCTACGGCCCGTACGTCACCGAGGTGCTGCCCAAGCCGGACGACGACGACGGCACGGCCGGACAACCGGCGAAGAAGGGCAAGAAGACCCACCGGTCCCAAGCCGCGCACCGGCTCGCTGCTGCGCAGCATGGACCTGCAGACGGTGACGCTCGAGGACGCGCTCAAGCTGTTGTCGCTGCCGCGGGTGGTCGGCATCGACCCCGATTCCAAAGAGGAGATCACCGCGCAGAACGGCCGCTACGGCCCATATCTCAAGCGCGGCACCGACTCTCGCTCACTGGCCACCGAGGACCAGATCTTCGATGTGACCCTCGAAGAGGCGCTGAAGCTCTACGCCGAGCCCAAGCGGCGCGGACGGCAGGGCGCTGCGGCGCCGCCACTGCGTGAACTGGGCAACGACCCGGCGTCCGGCCAGCCGATGGTGATCAAGGACGGTCGCTTCGGCCCCTACGTCACCGACGGCGAGACCAACGCGAGCCTGCGCAAGGGCGACGACGTGCTGTCGATCACCGACGCCCGCGCTTCCGAGTTGCTGGCCGATCGGCGCGCGCGGGGCCCGGTGAAGAAAACGGCCAAGAGGCCGGCGGCCAAGAAGACGGCAGCGAAGAAAACCGCGAAGAAAGCGCCGGCCAAGAAGGCGGCAAAGCGCAGCTAGCGGGACATTTACGGGCAGATCGGCAAAACCTGGAAATTGATGGGTGATTCTCAGCCAGTTCTCAGGTACAGTGTCCCTACACACGCTGTGAAAAGGTCACGCGTCCGCCAGGGAGAATCATGCGACCCGCCGTCCGATACTGCATCACCGCTGGTGTTGCGCTCGGTGGCATCAGCATCCTGATCGCCGCCCCGTCGTCGCCGCCGTTGCGCGACGTCGAGGTGCCCGCGATGCAACTCTCCAACAACTCGCACGAGAACCCCGACGTCAACAGCCCCTCCTTCGCGGACCTCCTGCAGACCATGGGCGGGGTCGAAACCCCGGTCGTGGTGCAGAACATCACCGAGTCCGATGCCGGGGTGCTCGAAGGCGGCCAGCCGGCCAACGTGCCGCACCTCAGCGACCTGCTGAACTTGGGCAACGACCCGGTCGGCACCCCGGACCCGCAGGGCAAGTCGTTCATCGACATCGGGCCACTGCTGCCCGGCGACCTCACGCTCGCGCCGCCTGCCGGTCGCTAACCGTTGGCTTCGCTGGACACCTCTTCCGGCATCGCCAGGTTGAGCGGCCGGGCCAGCTGAGTCGGCGAGGTCCGTCCGCGCAGGGCCACCACCTCGGCCACATCCCAGCACAGCGCTTCGGCATCCAGGGCGCCGCTGACCGCTACCGCTGAGGCAAGCACGTGGCCGTCTTCCAGTTTGGCCAACTCGGTGAGCCGCGCCGCCTCATTGACCGGGTCGCCGATCACGGTGTACTCGAAGCGGGCCAGCGCGCCGATGTGCCCGGCGATGGCGCGGCCCGAGGACACCCCGATGCCGAATTCCGCCGAGCCGATGACCGGCAGCAGTCCGTCGTGCAGTTCGCGCGCCGCGGCCAGTGCACCGCCGGAGGCATCCGGGTGCTCGATCGGCGCGCCGAAGATGGCCAGTGCGGCGTCACCCTGGAATTTGTTGACGAATCCGCCGTGCCGCCCGACGGTATCCACCACGACGCGGAAGAACTCGTTGAGCAGCAGCACCACCTCCGCGGGTGGTCGCGTCGCCGCCAGCTCGGTCGAGCCGACCAGGTCGACGAACAGCACCGCGACGTCGCGCTCCTGGCCGCCCAGTTCAGCGCCGCGCTCCAGGGCACGCCGGGCGACGTCTTCACCCACGTAGCGGCCGAACAGGTCGCGCAGCCGCTGCCGCTCGGACAGGTCGCGGACCATGTCGTTGAAGCCGGCCTGCAGCAGGCCCAGCTCGCTGGCGTCGTAGATCTGCATGTGCGCGTTGTAGTTACCGCGCTGCACCTCACCCAGCGCCCAACGCAACTGGCGCAGCGGGTCGGCGATCGACGTGGCCACCAGCAGCGTGCTGGCCAGCCCGATGCCCAGCGCCGCCAACGCCAGCAGCAGGATCGGGTTCAGGAGCTTCTCCGGCGGCCCGTGCAGGTACTCCGCCTTGTCGGCGACCACGGCCAGCACGATCGTCAGCAGCGGCACCCCGGTGGACAGCGCCCAGGCCAGCATCTGGCGACCGATCACGCCCGAGGCCCGGATGTTCTCCGGGAGCCCGCCACGCAGGGCGGCGACGGCCACCGGGCGCAGCACCCGTTCGGACTGCAGGTAGCCGATGATCGCCGTGGCGGTGGCGCCCAGGGCGGTCGCCACGGCCACCACCGGCGCCGCGTGATGGGCCACCGGCCAGCTGGTGACAATGAAGACCACGCCGCCGAACAACCAGGACGTCAAGTTGATCACCGTGCGGTAGAAGGGCGTCCGCAGCGCCCGGCTACGGGCTAGTTCGGTGGCGGCCGGGTCGGTGTCGGCGAGCAGCGAGTCGCGGCGCTGCCACCGGAACACCGGCACCAGCAAACGCGCGCTGACCGCTGTTCCCAGGAGGAACAGCAGCACGATCGACCCGCTGAAGGTAGCCAGGTTGAGCGTCGGCAGCGTTTGCAGCTCGATGCGGTCTTCCGGTGGCAGCCCGTAGCGCAGGAAGCCCAGCACCAGGAGCGCGCCGATGATGTCGGCCTGCAACTGGCTCAGCAAGAACACCGGCCACGGCGTACGCACCAGCCACTGGACGAATCCACTGATCCGTCCGGGAAGCGCCCCGGCCATACTCACCTGCACACCGTATCGGTCGGCAGGGACCAAAAAGTAGCCAAAACGGCAGTATATGGTGGCTGATCGTGCGGGACGGTCACCGGTGGCCACTACTCTTGCCGGTGATGTCACGGGTATTCGCGCGCCTGGTTGGCCAGGAATCGGTGGAGGCCGACCTGGTGGCTGCTGCGACGGCCGCCCGCGGTGATTCCACTCACAGCGGCGCGATGACGCATGCCTGGCTGATCACCGGCCCGCCCGGATCGGGGCGCTCGGTGGCCGCGCTGTGTTTTGCGGCGGCCCTGCAGTGCAGCTCCGATGGCGTGCCCGGCTGCGGTGAGTGCCGGTCCTGCACGACGACGATGGCCGGCACCCACGGCGACGTGCGCCGCGTCATTCCCGAGGGGCTGTCCATCGGCGTCGACGAGATGCGTGCGATCGTTCAGGTCGCGTCGCGGCGACCCAGCACCGGACGCTGGCAGATCGTCGTGGTCGAGGACGCCGACCGGCTCACCGAGGGCGCCGCGAACGCGTTGCTGAAGGTGGTCGAGGAGCCGCCGCCGTCCACGGTTTTCCTGCTCTGCGCGCCGTCGGTCGACCCCGAAGACATCGCGATCACACTGCGGTCCCGCTGCCGGCATGTCGCGTTGGTGACGCCGCCGCCGGATGCCATCGCGCAGGTCCTGATCGACAGCGACGGGCTGTCGGCCGAGACCGCGACGTGGGCGGCGTCGGTCAGCGGCGGCCACGTCGGCCGGGCCCGGCGGCTTGCCACCGATCCGGAGGCGCGCGATCGGCGCCTGCAGGCGTTGGGGCTGGCCCGCGATGCCGCGACCCGGTCGAAGGCCTTCGCCGCGGCCGAGGCGCTGGTGTCGGCCGCCGAGTCCGAAGCGACGGTTCTGACGGCCGATCGCGACGAAGCCGAGACTGAGGAGCTGCGCACAGCGCTGGGTGCCGGAGGCACCGGGAAGGGCACGGCCGGCGCATTGCGCGGGTCCGCCGGAGCGATCAAAGACCTTGAACGACGGCAGAAGTCGCGCCAGACCCGGGCGTCGCGTGACGCGCTGGATCGTGCGCTGATCGACCTGGCGACCTATTTTCGCGACGCGCTGCTGGTCGCCGCGGGCGCACCGGGCCCGCGCGCCAACCATCCCGACATGGCGCAACAGATCGCGGCGATGGCCGCGCACGTGCCGGCAGACCGGTTGCTGCGCTGCATCGAAGCCGTGCTGGAGTGCCGCGAGGCACTCGCCATCAACGTCAAGCCCAAGTTCGCCGTCGACGCGATGGTTGCCACCATCGGTCAGCAACTTCGCGACTGAGCGGGTCGGGGGCTTTGGGGGCTCAAGCGTCCCTGCCGTAGACTCGTCCCGCCCGACAGGGCGCGCCACCTTAGCTCAGTCGGTAGAGCAGCTCACTCGTAATGAGCAGGTCAGGAGTTCGATTCTCCTAGGTGGCTCCACCTTTGCCGTAGTACCTCGGCTGATGCTTGACGTCTTTCTCGGGTGATGCCCGACAGTGTTCCGGTTGAGCCTTGACGCTCCCTGCATCAGGGGCCGGCCAACATGTGACGAGCAACGCGGGATAGGTATACGGACCTCGGTTTCAGGGCATTGCGCCCCTAGGTTTGCGGGACTGCGGCCTGCTCGACTGGGTACACCTGACCGGGCGGCGCACCGGGTCGGGGTTAGGCGTTAGCGCGGAGGAGCCACAAGCCCGAGGAGTCTGCGGTGGGGACGGTATGAGATCACCACCCCGTGGATGGATGATGCCGCTGCGGCGACTGGTCGAGCCAGCCCTGGTGGTGGTGACGATGAGTGCGTTGGCAGCCGGCGGGATCGCATGGCTCACTGGATCGCACGTCGTGGCCGATTGGTGCTGGATCGCAGGCACCTCGGTCGCGGTGGTGCCGGCGGTGGTGTGGATGCTGGCGGCGTTGCGCGGCGGCCGGCTCGGGGTGGATCTGATCGCGGTGCTGTCGCTGATCGGCACATTGCAGGTGCACGAGTACCTGGCGGGGGCGTTGATCGCGGTGATGCTGGCCGGTGGGCGGGCACTGGACGCGGGGGCCACGCGCCGCGCCTCCCATGACTTGCGGGCTCTGCTAGAGCGTGCACCGCGATTCGCGCGCCGACGCACCGGCTCAGAGGTGAGCGAGATACCGCTGGCCGAGGTGGTCATCGATGATCGGCTGGTGGTCGGTCCCGGCGAGGTGGTGCCGGTGGACGGGCGCATCGTCGACACTGTCGCGGTGCTGGACGAGTCGGCGCTTACCGGGGAACCGCTGCAGGTGGAACGTGGGGTCGGCGAGCCGGTGCGCAGCGGTGTACTCAACGCGGGCAATGTGTTCGAGCTGACCGCGACCGCGACGGCGGAGAACAGCACCTATGCAGGCATCGTGCGATTGGCCGCGCAGGCCGGGGCGGACAACGCGCCGATCGTGCGGCTGGCCGACCGCTACGCGGCGTGGTTTCTGCCGTTTACGCTGCTACTTGCCGGCGCGGCGTGGTGGGCGAGCGGGTCTGCGGTGCGGGCGGTCGCGGTGTTGGTGGTGGCCACGCCGTGTCCGCTGCTGCTGGCGGCGCCGGTAGCGATCGTCTCCGGGTTGTCACGGGCGTCGCGTCAGGGCGTGGTGATCCGCAGCGGCGGCTCGTTGGAAAACCTCGGACACGCAACGACTCTGGTGATGGACAAGACCGGAACCCTCACGATGGGACGCCCGATCGTGGTCGAAGTGCTGGCCGCACCCGGGCGTGATGCCGCTGAGGTCTTGCGGCTGGCCGCCTCGGTGGACCAGATGTCGCCACACGTGCTGGCCGAGGCCATTGTCACTGAAGCCCTCACCCGCGGTGTGCCGCTGTCGCTCCCGGTCGACGTCGTCGAACAATCCGGTCGAGGCGTCACCGCCGCGGTTGACGGTCACCGGGTCGGGGTCGGCAAGTTGACCGGTGACACGATCGGGGCGGGATGGGCACGCGCGGCTGTCAACCGGGCCAACCTGGACACGGCCGCGATCGCGTGGGTGTGCATCGATGAAGAGCCGGCCGGCGCCATATTGCTACGAGACCCGTTGCGCCGCAATGCACCCCGTACCGTGCGCCGGTTGCGGACGGCCGGGTTTGACCGGCTCATCATGCTGACCGGCGATCGTCCCGAGCCGGCCCACGAGGTTGCCACCGTGCTGGGGTTGGACGAGGTCTACGCCAACCAGAGCCCGGCCGACAAGGTCGCCGCAGTGCGGGCCGAACAGGATCGCGCCGTCACCGTGATGGTGGGTGATGGAATCAACGACGCCCCTGCCTTAGCCGCCGCCACCGTCGGGGTCGCGATGGGTGCGCGCGGCGCCACGGCTTCCTCCGAGGCCGCTGATGTCGTGTTGACCACCGATCGGCTGGACCGTCTCGCCGATGCGATGGACATCGCCCGCTGGTCGCGCCGGATCGCTGTTCAGAGCGCAGCCGTCGGGATGAGCTTGTCGCTGTTGGCCATGGTGATCGCCGCGCTGGGCTGGTTGGCGCCCGCTGCGGGTGCGCTGCTGCAAGAGGGCATCGATGTCGCCGTGATACTCAATGCGTTGCGGGCACTGCGTGGCAATCCGGACGTCGGGGTCGAGCTGTCCGCCGAGACCGAGCAGATGCTGCGCCGCTTCGCGGGCGAACACGATGAGTTGCGCGAAACGATCGGATTGCTGCGCGACGCCGCTGACAGTGTAGGAGCTGGCGCTGGCCCGGCCGCGCTGGAGTCGTTGACCCAAGCGCAAAGCTTTCTCACCGATCGGATTCTGCCCCACGAACACGCGGAGGAAACCCAGCTCTATCCCGCATTGGCCGACCCGCTCGGTAGCGGCGAAGCCACGGCCACGATGAGCCGCACCCACGCCGAAATCCAGCGGCTGGCCGAACGGATCGGCGCCCACCTTACGCTTGCCCGGTCGGCCGGATCGGTACAGCCCGATCAGGTCGAAGACCTGCTCGCGTGCCTTTACGGCCTGTACACGCTGCTACGGCTGCACTTCTTGCAGGAGGAAGAGAACTATTTCACCCTTGCTGAGGAAAAATCCAAGACCACCGAAACACACCGCTGACCACGGCGACCCGGCGTCGACATTGGGCCGAACTCCTCAGCAACTAAGCGCCGTTCACAACGCTGCGAACCCTCCGCGGTGAGGTACGAAAACAAGCGGGCAATTGGCACCGGTCCCGGCTTTAAACCAGAACAAAGAGTGTCAAGGATCAACCAACGCAGAATTGCCGGCCATCAACCAACTCTGAACGGGGGCTCCACCTTTGCCTCGGATCAGCGCGGCAACACATACCCCACCGGCCCGGCCGCGATACACACGCTCAGTGCAGCGGTGTTGGCCCGCACCCGAATGGCGTTGCCCGCGCCGGGTAGTCGCACGAACACCCGGTTGAGCCCGGGGTGCACCGGAACCCGGGTGTTGGTCCCGTCGGACAGCGCCAGCGTCATCGAACCGTCGCTGTTGGCCAGATAGTTGACCTCGGCGGCCCAATCCGTCGGTAGCAGGGGGCCATCGAGGCCGATCTCGATCGGATGGTCGGGCTGCACCAGATAGCCGCATTGCGGGACCGGGCCAGGTGTCATCGCGCGGACCCAGGTCACCTGCGCATCGACCAAGTGACCCTGCGTATTGAGCATTCTCAATTGTGTTGTCGTCGAGCTGAATTCGGGTCGATCATGGATGAGTGCGAACAGATGGCCGGCCAGGTTCTCCGGCCACGCCACCCGCCCGAGCACGAGCGGATCGACCTCCTGGTCGAGCAGCGGCGCACTCGACGTCGCGTGCGCGACAGCCAGATCTCGCAGGGCATTCTGCAGGTAGGGCTGAGCGGGATTGTCTCGCCAGGAGGTCAGGAAGGTCGCCGTCGAGTAGCAACTGCTCGCCACGAATGCGGCCGCCGCCGCGGTCGTGACTGCCGTGCGCGGGACGGACACGTCCAGTCGGCGTGACGACGGACGGTTGGGCGCGCAGAAGCCGACCGCGGCCAGCAACGCCAGCACCACCACGAGATCGGATAAATAGCGCAAGGTTTGGGCCAACTCCAGCGCGGTGAAGCGCGACGAGCGCATCAAGTAGATCGGCACCTGACAGGCGACCACGTATCCGGCGGCGGTCAGCCACACCGGCACGATGCGCTGCTTGCGAACCAGTGACAGCGCCAGTATCGCGGCCAGCGCCAACCAGCCCAACGCCATGACCGACGTCGGCGGAGTCGCCCACGGCGAGGCCGGCGCCCATCTGCCCCATTGCCACGGTCCGCCGACCAAGCCTGGGACAATGCCGTGAGTGATGGAGCGGCGCAACAGATCCCATGTCATCGCCAGATCGGTGCTCCACCGCCGCTGGTTGACCACGGCCAGGTAGACGGCGATCCAGACGGCGGTCAGAGCCAGCGACAGGAGCCACAATCGGAGGCCGTCCCGCCACACTTTCGCCAGCGGTGCGCGATCGCCCTGCACGTAACTCAGCAGCGCGGTGACCGCGAACGCGACGAACGGGATCACCGCGGCCTTTTCGAAGAACAGCAACCCGCCGAGGAAGGCCAGTGCGCCGGTGAGCGCATACCGCTGATTGCCGGTGCGAACCAACAGGATCGCGTCGGCACATACCCAGGCCAGCGCGGCCAGCATCGGCAGTGAGTTCAACGCCGCGGCCCACCAGGCGAACCCCGGCACACCCAGTGGGGTGAACAGCGCGAAGGTGAGCGGCACGAGGAGAACCGGACGCCAGCCCAGGATCACGTGCAGCGCGCGAAGCAGTGCCAGCGAGGCCAGCAGTTGCAGCACCACCAGGCTGATCGCCGGGCCGATCCAGTTCAGCGGCGCCACGCGGGTGATGGCCCCGGCGACGAGGAACGCGGCCGGCATGACGTGGCCGTCGTGGTCGTCGAACAGAAAAGACGGCGACAGTAGGCCGTGCGTGCCGGCCCGGCTGACCAGAATGAAGTCGTCCCAGTAGAAGTAGCCGCGAAACGCCAGCAACCCGCGGACCACCAGCTGGATGGCGATGAGCAGCCCGGCGGCCAGCGCCACGTTCGGTAGCCGGCGGGCCCGTCGGTATGGTGAGCCGGTGCGCGCACTGGTCACCGGGGCTGCCGGGTTCATCGGATCGACGCTAGTCGACCGGTTGCTGAGCGACGGGCACACCGTCGTCGGCCTGGATAACTACGCCTCCGGGCGCGCAACCAACATCGAGCACTTGGCCGATACCGCCGAGTTCACCTTTGTCGAGGCCGACATCGTCACCGCCGATCTGCAAGCGATCTTCGACGAGCATCGTCCGGAGGTGGTGTTCCACCTGGCGGCGCAGATCGACGTTCGGCACTCGGTCGCCGACCCGCAATTCGACGCATCGGTCAACGTGATCGGGACCGTGCGGCTGGCCGACGCAGCGCGGCAGACCGGTGTGCGCAAGGTCGTGCACACGTCGTCGGGCGGGTCGATCTACGGGACGCCGCCGACCTACCCGACCAGCGAAGCAGTGCCCACCGACCCGGCCTCGCCGTACGCCGCGGGCAAGGTTGCCGGCGAGATCTACCTCAACACGTTCCGGCATCTCTACGGCCTGGAGTGCTCGCACATCGCACCGGCCAATGTCTATGGGCCCCGCCAAGATCCACACGGCGAGGCGGGCGTGGTGGCGATCTTTGCTCAGGCGCTGCTATCCGGTAAGCCCACCAAAGTGTTCGGCGACGGTTCCAACACCCGCGACTACGTATACGTCGACGACGTGGTGGACGCGTTCGTCAAAGCCTCCGGCCCGGACGGCGGCGGGCAACGATTCAATGTCGGCACCGGACTGGAAACCTCGGACCGCCAACTACATTCGGCGGTCGCCGCCTCCGTCGGCGCTCCCGACGACCCGGAATTTCAACCGCCGCGTCTCGGTGACCTGAAGCGGTCGTGCCTCGACATCGGTTCAGCCGAAAAGGTTTTGGGCTGGCGGCCGCAGGTATCGCTCGACGACGGCGTGGCGCGGACGGTGGATTACTTCAGGCACACCCACGGTTAGTTCACGGTGCCGTTGTTGCCTGGGCTGGTCAGTTCCAGCTGGCGATGCGCGTCAGATCAAGAGTGGGACGCTCTACCGTGACCTCGAAGAAGTCATCAGCGAGCTCAGCAGCCGACGCGTGCTTGTCCAGATCGGCGTGCGCTCGAACGGTCTGAGCGATGGCGGCCAGTCGTTGCGCAGTGGCCATGCCGCATCCTTCGCTGATCACGGCCAGGTCTTCAATGATGGCGGTGAGTAATGCTTGCTCCGGATTGATGCCGCCGCCCACGTGTACAAATGCTGCGGCTACGGCTTGTTGGGCGTCGTCGAGTACGGCCATCAGCACTGCGTCTTTGTTCTCGAAGTAGTCCACGAAACGATCTGGCGCTATGTCGGCGACAGCAGCGATCTGGTCGACGGTCGTCGCCTCGTACCCGAGCGCTGCACACAACTCCAAAGTGGTATCGATGAGCCGTTCGCGGTTGCGCTTGCGTCGTAGATAGCGGCCGAAGTCCGGCATTGCCGGGGGCGACCACCAGCCCGCAAATGGCACGGTTACGGGTTCACGACCGTGCGCGTCGAGACGGTCGTCGACGCGCGGATCTTCGGGTGCCTGGCCATTCCTCATCCGTACCGAGCAGGTGCACTGAGCGGGCGGGTATCGCTGTCAGTTTTTCGTAAAGATTTGCCGACGGTGCTCCGGCGCCGGTTCGGCGGTCGGAACCGGGCGCAAAGCGAATCAGTCACTGGGGTACCGGGGCGGGCTGATCACTCCGGCGGCTGAGCGCGCTCCAGCGCGATCGCACGGGCCAGTTGGGCGTAACGCAATTCGAGGTCTTTGAAACGCAAGTAGGTGCTCAGCGTGCTGAAGCTGAACCCGACGATCAACGCGTACAGCATCAGGTCGGAGCCTCGGGCCACCCCGAGCCAATGTGCCACCACCGTGGTGTCGTTGGGCCGCAGCACCGCGTACACGCCGGCCAGCACGAACAACACAAAGCCGACCTTGACCCAGGCCTGCGATTGGGCGCTGCGCCGCGAGCGCAGCAGGTAGACCACCAGAGCGACGATCGAGGCGATCAGCAGACCTTGAATCCAGTTCACCGCGACATCCTTCCTCGCAGAAAGCCGTCGACGATGATGTTGACCCCGTTGACCAGCGGCTGCCCCTTGGCCGACGAGTATTCGGTGTAGAGCACCTCGACGGGTTGTTCGGCTACCCGCCAACGGTTTTCGTCGATCAGCATGATGAATTCGGTAGCGTGGCTCATCCCGTTCATGGTGATGTCGAGCCGATCGGCGACGGTCTTGTTGAACACCCGCAAGCCGTTGTTGCTGTCGGTCAGGCCCAGTCGGCGGCCCCGCGGGCTCAGCCATGCAGCCGTCTGCAGCACAACACGTTTCAGCAGCGGTGGCCGGCTGACGCCCGGGCCGAATCGAGTGCCGATCACGATGTCGGCGCCATCGGAGGTCAACCGGGCGATCATCGCGAGAACATCGGTGACGCGGTGCTGACCGTCGGCGTCGAAGGTGGCGAAGAGCTGGGCCCCTGGCCGGCCGCGGGCGTACTCGACGCCGGTCTGGATGGCGGCTCCCTGGCCGATGTTCACCGGATGCCGCACCAGATGCGCTCCGGCCCGCAAGGCGATGTCGCCAGTGTCGTCGGCGCTGCCGTCGTCCACACACACCACGTTCGGGAAAACCGACCGCAGCTCAGTGATCACGTCGCCGATGACGCCCGCTTCGTTGAAGGCGGGCACCACGATCCAGACGTCGCGCGTTTCACTGGGCATATCAAGCCCACAAGGTACACGCAGATCAGCGGCCCAGACGAGCAAGCGCGACCAGGTGGACGCCGATGCCGACCAGCGGGCCGCACAGCAGTGCGATCACGGTGCGGGTCTGCAGTGGCAGCGGCAACAACAGCAGCAGCGTTGCCGCGACCGTCGCGCACACCCAGCCCAGTGCATAGGACCGGTGCAGCGCGGCCGCGACCGTGGCCGCACCGGTGAGCGTCAGCATCGCGATCGCCACCGCCGCCGCGGTCAGCCAGGCCAGCAGCGGACCCGCCGCGTGATAGTCCGGCCCGAAGCCCACCCGCAGCAGCCACGGCCCGAGCAGGCCTGCGGTCAGCACCCCGACCACGCCGATCACGGCGACCAGGGCGGCGGGTGCGAGCAGCGCCCGGAGCCGGGCCGTTCGCTGGTCGACGAAGTGCGCGATCAGATTGCCCTGCATCGCGGTGAGCGGTACCAGCAGCGGTGCGCGGGTCAAGGTGACCGCCAGGATGACCACCCCGCCCTGGGCGCCGAGTTGGTTGGACGTGACTTTCAGCAGCACCGGGAAGCCCATCACCAGAATCGCGCTGGCTCCGGCGGCGGTGACCGAATGCGCCGCGCCGCGTAAAAAGGTCGCCATGCCGCCCGGTGCTAGCAGCCTGGCCGCCGCCCGCGTCGATGGAGAAACGCCGATCATGATCAGCCAGGCCAGCGCGCCCCCGACGGTGGCCCACAGGAATCCGACCAGGCCCCAGCCGATCAGCACGGCGGCCGCAGCGACCGCCACCCGGCTGACGGCGTCGGTGACCATCAGCGCCCCGTACTGCGTCCAGCGGTTGGTGCCGGCCAGCATGCCCAACAACGTGGCATGCAGACAGAACCCCGCCAGCCCGACGCTGAGCAGACCCACCGACAGCCAGTGCGCCTGCGCGAACACCCGGCCGCTCCACAGCGGCGAGCTGCCGGCGATCACGACCGCGGCGCCGAGCCCCACCACGGCTGCCACCCGCAACGGGTGCGTGCGTGCGTCCGGCAGCACCTCCGCGTAGCCGGCGGAGCGAACTTCGCGGGTGGTCTCCTGCAGCAGACCGTTGGCCGCACCGGTGACCAGCCCGAACGCTCCCCAGAACACCGCGAAGACCGAGAATCCGGCCGGCGCCAGGTCGCGGGCGGCCAGGTAGACCACCGCGTAGCCGCAGACCGCGGTCACGGCGGTCGCGGCGCCCACGCGGGCCATGCTGCTGCGGGCGATCGGGCCGGCGAACGCTCCGACGCCAGGGCTGCCGCCCACTTCGGTCACTGTTTGAAACTACCCACACCGCTGACCGCCCTCCGCATGCCGCGATGCCACCCACCTGACAGACTGCTCGAGGAGGGGAGTATTCCTCGGCCGCGCAGTCGTCATCACGTCGCCCTGCATCGGGTGACCGGCCCGCGGGCCGTCGCGGTCGTGATCGCGGCGGTGGAAGAGACCTCTGGTTGTCAACGACCGGAGGTATCCCCATGCACGTCTCCCTGCTGGAGTGGTTCGTCACCCTGGGCGTGACCATCGGGGTGCTGCTGTTCGACGTGCTGGTGATGGCGCGCCGGTCCGGGGAGCCGACGATGCGCCGCTCCGCGTCTCGGGTTGTCGGCCTATATCGGGCTGGCGGGTCTGTTTCGGAGTCTGGACGTGGTTTTTTCACGGCCGGCAGTTCGCGATCCAGTTCTTCGCCGGTTGGCTCACCGAGTACAGCCTGTCGGTCGACAACCTGTTCATCTTCGTCATCATCATGGCGAGCTTCGGCGTGCCGAGGGTCTATCAACGCGAGGCCCTGTTCATCGGCATCGTGATCGCCTTGGTTTTCCGCGGCGTCTTCATCGCACTGGGCGCTGCGGCCATTCAACGATTCCCCTGGGTCTTCTACGTTTTCGGCGCGTTCCTGGTGTACACAGCGGTGCGATTGGCGCGCGGGGCGACGCACGACGCCGACAGCGAGAACGGGTTGGTCCGTTTTGCCCGCAATCACCTCAGCGTCACCGACAGCTGGCAAGGCCGCAGGCTCGTCGTCAAGGAGGGTTCGCGGCGGTCGATCACGCCGATGGCTCTGGTCGTCCTCGCCCTCGGTGCCACCGACCTGATCTTCGCGCTGGATTCCATCCCGGCGATCTACGGGCTGACCTCGGAGCCGTATTTGGTGTTGGCCGCCAACGTTTTTGCGCTGATGGGCTTGCGGCAGCTGTATTTCATCGTCGAGGGCCTGCTGCAGCGCCTGGCCTACCTGTCCAAAGGGCTCGCCGTGATCTTGGTGTTCATCGGCGTCAAGCTGATCCTGCATGCGCTGCGCGAGAACGACCTGCCGTTCATCAACGGCGGTAGGCACCTGGGAGTCCCGGAGATATCGACTCCGGTCAGCCTGGCGGTGATCGCGGCGACCCTGGTCGTCGCCGCGGCCGCCAGCATCGTCGCCACCCGAGGTGACGAGCCGCGGGCGCCGCGCTGAGCCGCATCGGTCACTTCGGTATGTGAGTCTGCCGACCGTCCTCTGCGCGGAATCGTGACTACCGGCGATATCACCGTGGCCACGTGATATCGCGGGTGGTCACAAAACGAAAAAGAGTGCCGCCTCCGAGGGCGCCGACTAGGGCGGCCGGCTGAGTCCGAGCGCCGATCAGGCTTCGATCTGGGCGGCGATGCGCTGCTCGATACCGGCTCGCGCCGCGGCCGGCAACGCGATCAGCCCGTCGAGTTCGCGGCCCGCCCGGGTGTAGGCGCTCTGGCGCTCCTGTGGGGACGCGGCCTCATCCTGGGCCAGCCGCAGCAGGTTCTGGGCGCGTGCCAGCCGGTGTTGCTCGTCGTCGGAAAAATCGCTGCGACGACGGCGAATCGCTTCGGTTTCAGCAACGTCGAACGCGCTGACGTATTCGTGTACGGCGTCGCGGTATTCGAGTTGCGCGGCCCGATCGCTGAGCACATCGTCGGGTCGTTCCGGGCGCAGCAGCTCGGCCCGCTGCTTGGCCTTGTGAAATGCGACGGTCAGCGGATTGCGCATGTCGGTCATCAGCGGGAAGTCAAGCAGTCGGGCGACGTCGACCTCGTAGTCCAGCCACCGGGTATCGATTCGGTCATGCGCAGCAAGGAGTTTGACGATCTCGCGCCGTCGGCTGTCCTTGTTGCCCCGCTCGCGCCCGGATGCCTCAGCAATCGCGACCTTGGCCTGGTGCTTGATTCGATACCGTTCGAGTCGCCGTTCGGCCCGGCGTTCATTGGCTGCGGCGACCGCCCGAACGCCGCCGCCGATCGCGCCGCCGAGCGGAAAGATCAGCCACCAGAAGTTCGCAGCGTAATGAAGCGGGCCCACCTAGCCAGGATGCCACCGCGGCGCGGCGGCTTCGACCCTTAGAGCGTTCGCTCAGAGCCGAACGCGAAATATTCAGTGACCCTCTTTTTTGAACCGCTCGATTGACCGCTGCACCTCGGCCTCGGCTTCCTCGCGGCCCACCCAATCGGCGGCCTTGACGAACTTGTTCGGCTCGAGCGCCTTGTACTGCATGAAGAAGTGCTTGATCTCGTCCAGCTCGTGCTGCGGGACGTCGCCGATGTCCTGGATGTGGTCCCAGCGGTGATCCTTGGCCGGCACGCACAGCACCTTGTCGTCGCCGCCGGCCTCGTCGGTCATCCGGAACATCGCGACCGGCCGCGCCTTGACCACCACGCCCGGGAAGACGGACTGCGGAAGCAGCACCAAAGCGTCCAGCGGATCGCCGTCTTCGCCCAGGGTGTCGTCGAAGAAGCCGTAGTCCGTCGGATAGACCATCGACGTGTAGAGGTAGCGGTCGAGAAACACCCGGCCCGTCTCGTGGTCGACTTCGTACTTGTTGCGCTGACCCTTGGGGATCTCGACGGTCACGTCGAATTGCACCGGTCCGGCTCCTTCGCCTGAGAAATGTTGCCTGGTGTTGATCGTAGGACTCCCGCACCACGTCGGTCCGCCGGGGCTTGAAGCACAATGGGCGCAGAGAAGTCAGGAGAGCCATGCGTCCCACACAGTGGCGTACGTCTACCCACCTGATCGTGGGACTGGGCGTGCTGGCGATCGTGGCTGCCCTGGTGGCCGCCGCAGCGCTGCTCACCAGCGACGGTGGCGGCGCCAGCGCGCACGTTCCGCCACCGCCGCCGGCCGTCACGGCCAAGCCGGGCGTCGTCCCGGTCGCGGCCAACGCGCCGATACCCAGCCACACGGCACTGGCCGCGGCGCTGGCGCTGGCGGCGGCCGATCCCAATCTGGGCAAGCTGGGCGCCCGAGTCACCGACGCGCTGACCGGCGAAGAGCTCTGGCAGCAGTCCGACGACGAGCTGCTGCAGCCGGCGTCCACGAACAAGACGCTGACCAGCGCCGCCGCGCTGCTGGCGCTGGACCGCAATGCGAGGGTCACCACCCGCGTTGTAGCCGCTGATCAGTCCGGGACCGTCGTGCTGGTCGGTGGCGGCGACCCGACGCTGTCAGGCGCGGCGCCCGGGCAGGACACCTGGTACCACGGCGCGGCCCGGCTCAGCGATCTCGCCGACCAGGTCCGTCGCAGCGGCGTGACGCCCAGCGCCGTCCAGGTCAACACCTCACTGTTCAGCGGCCCCACCTTTGCCCCCGGCTGGGACCCGGCCGACATCGAGGGCGGCGACATCGCGCCGATCGAGTCGGTGATGCTCGACGCCGGACGGGTTCAGCCCGCCACCGACGAGTCGCGCCGATCGGTGACGCCCGCCCTGGACGCGGGCCACGCGCTGGCCGCCGCGTTGGGCGTCGACCCGCAGCGCGTGACCGTCACCAACGCGCCGGTGGACTCCGGCGCGCGACAACTGGCCGCGGTTCAGTCGGCACCGCTGATCGACCGGCTCAACGAGATGATGAACGTCTCCGACAACGTGATGGCGGAATGCATCGCCCGCGAGGTGGCCGCGTCCATGCAGCGGCCGCTGAGCTTTACCGGGGCCGTCGCCGCCGTGACCAATCGGCTCAGCACCGCGCACATCGACACCGGTAGCGCGATATTGCGCGACTCCAGCGGGTTGTCCGTCGAAGATCGCCTGACCGCCAAAACCCTCGATGCCGTAGTGCAGGCGGCAGCCGGCCCGGATGAGCCGACGCTGCGGCCGCTGCTGGATCTGTTGCCGATCGCCGGGGGCAGCGGCACGCTGTCGGATCGCTTTATCGACGGCACTCCGGCGGGTTCCGGTCCTGCCGGCTGGTTGCGCGCCAAAACCGGTTCACTGACCGCCGTCAACGCGTTAGCCGGCGTGGTGACCGACCGCAGTGGACGGGTCCTGAGCTTCGCGCTGATCTCCAATGACGCCGGGCAATCCGGTCGCACGGCGATCGACGCGGTCGCCGTCGCGCTGTGGTCGTGCGGATGCGTCACATGACCGCCTCGGCTGACGTCACCGTCGGGCGTGCCGTCGACTGGGGATTCGCAGCGACGGTCGGCCAGTGGCTGGCCCGTCCGGGTCCGCCGTCCACCGACTACACCCGCCGCCAGGTGATCGAAAACCTCTCCGCCGCAGCCAAAGCGGCCGAGCCGCCGGTGCGCGACGTCACCGGTCTGCACACCGACGCGGCGGTACCCGAGGCGCGCATCGTCGACCGGCCTGGCTGGATTCGGGCGGCGGCAGAGTCGATGCGGGTGATGACCGGCGGAACCGACAAGCCACGCGGCGTGATCAGCGGGCGCCTCACCGGCGCGCAGACCGGTGCCGTGCTGGCATTCGTCGCCACCGGCATCCTCGGCCAATACGACCCGTTCACCGACGCCGGCACGCTGCTGCTGGTCTACCCCAATGTCATCGCAGTCGAGCGCCAATTACGTTTGGAACCCGCCGATTTCCGGCTGTGGGTCTGCCTGCACGAGGTCACCCACCGAGTGCAGTTCACCGCTAACCCGTGGTTGTCGGGGTACATGTCGCAGGCGCTCGGGGTGCTGACCGTCGATGGCAGCGAGGACATCACACAGGTGGTGAGCCGATTGGCCGAATTCGCCCGCGGCCGCGCCGACTCGTCGCAGTCCGATCCGAACTCGGCAGGCATCCTCGGATTGTTGCGCGCCGTGCAGTCCGAGCCGCAGCGCGAGGCGCTGGATCAGCTGCTGGTGCTCGGCACCCTGTTGGAGGGCCACGCCGATCATGTGATGGATGCCGTTGGGCCCGTTGTGGTTCCGTCGGTCGCTACCATCCGCGCGCGCTTCGACGAGCGACGGAATCGTAAACAGCCACCGCTGCAGCGGTTACTGCGTGCGCTGCTGGGTATCGACGCCAAATTGAGTCAGTACACCCGGGGCAAGGCCTTCGTCGACCACGTCGTCGACCGCGTCGGAATGGCTCGGTTCAACACAGTCTGGACCAGTCCGGACACCCTGCCCCGGCCGATCGAGATCGAATACCCGCAACGATGGATCGACCGGGTGCTGTAGCCGAACTCCGCGCAGCGATGGCGGCGTTCGCAACGGAACATCTCGGCACCGCCGACAGCTGGTGTGTGGCGCTGTCCGGCGGCCCGGACTCGTTGGCGCTCACCGGCATTGCCGCGTCGATACGGCCGACCGCGGCGCTGATCGTCGACCACGGATTGCAGCCCGGCTCGGCAGCGGTGGCAGCAGCCGCTCAACAGCAGGCTGAGAAACTGGGATGCGTTGAGGCTCAAGTTCTTTGCGTCGAGGTCGACGGGGAGGGCGGCCCGGAAGCCGCGGCACGCGACGCCCGCTACCGTGCACTGGCCGACGCCCGTCACGGCCGGCCGGTGTTGCTGGCGCACACTCTCGACGACCAAGCCGAAACCGTGCTCCTCGGATTGGGTCGCGGCTCCGGTGCGCGGTCGATCGCCGGTATGCGCCCCTACGACCCGCCCTGGTGCCGGCCGCTGCTGGGGGTGCGTCGTGAGCTCACCCACGCCGCGTGCGTGGAGTTGGGCCTGAGCGCCTGGCATGACCCGCACAACGTCGATCGGCGTTTCACCCGCAGCCGGCTGCGTCACGACGTGCTGCCGCTGTTGGAGGAGGTGCTCGGCGGCGGAGTGGCCGAGGCGCTGGCACGCACCGCGACCGCGCTTCGCGCGGACACCGAGCTGATCGACTCGCTGATCGATCAGGCGATGAGGACAGTCGCGACCAACGACGAGCTCGACGCCCGATTGCTGACGGCGTTGCCTGATCCGGTTCGCAGAGGCGTCATTCGCAGCTGGCTGATTGCCGGGGGCGCGATCGGGTTGACCGACAAGCAAATTCGCGGAGTCGACACTCTGGTCACCGCCTGGCGCGGCCAGGGTGGGGTCGCAGTCGGGTCCGCGTTGCGTCGGCAGAGGTTGGTCGCCGGGCGAAGCGACGGGCTGCTGACTTTGCGTCGGGAGCCGGTCTAGCTGGGCCAGCATTGGTCTCCAGCCCGCAGGCATGGCACGCTGTCCTCGTGGCGGCGGACTCACCGGAGCTGTACGCAGGGGACATCAAATCGGTCCTACTGCGCGAAGATCAGATCCAGGCCCGCATCGCCGAGCTCGGAGCTCAGATCGGTGAGGACTACCGCGAACGCGCCGGCGTCGATGGTCGCGACCTGCTGCTGGTCACCGTGCTCAAGGGCGCGGTCATGTTCGTCACCGACCTGGCCCGCGCGATTCCACTGCCCAACCAGTTCGAGTTCATGGCGGTCAGTTCCTACGGATCGTCGACTTCCTCCTCGGGCGTCGTGCGGATCCTCAAGGACCTCGACCGCGACATCAACGAACGCGACGTGCTGATCGTCGAGGACGTGGTCGACTCCGGGCTGACGCTGTCGTGGCTGCTGCGCAACCTGGCCACCCGCCATCCGCACTCCCTGCGGGTGTGCACGCTGCTGCGTAAACCGGACGCGCTGCGCGCCAACGCCGAGATCGCCTACGTCGGCTTCGACATCCCCAACGAGTTCGTGGTGGGCTACGGCCTGGACTACGACGAGCGCTACCGCGATCTGCCCTACATCGGCACCCTGGACCCGCGGGTCTACCAGGACTGAATGCCTACTTCAACTGTCGGCGGCAACGCTCCGATCCGTGGGTCACGCGCGCTCACTCTGTCGGCATGCGCGTCCGGGCGCCGCAACCTATCATCTGAACATCCTGTGTACGCCAGGCGAACAGCTCGGGGTCAATGCCGGCACGGCAGGGAGGCGTCGTGTTTGGCGAATACGTCGGATACGTGTCGGGCGATGACGGCATGCACGGATTTCTGTGCCGCATCGTCCGTGAACAACTGGGTGTGTACGAACGCAACCCAGCGTTTCGCGCTTTTCGGCTGCGGGCCAGCAACGAGGTCTACGCGTACGAGGAAAGGCACAGCGGAGCGCGGGTGATCTGCAAGTTCTACGGTCCCCGGTTCGGCTGGGACCGCGACCGCGCCGCGCGGGCAGCCTATCGGGAGTTCGAAGCGATGCAGGGGCTGCGTAGCTATGACCTGGTGGGCTCGCCGCACCACGTGGTGCGGCCACTGGGCGTGGACGTGAATCTCAACAGTGTGCTGGCCATCGAGTTCTATCCAGGCGAGCAATTCAGTCACGCAATCAATCAGTGCATTCGCCGCAGCAACGACAGCCATCTCTATTGGCGCCTGAAAGCGCTGGCGTATTTTCTTGCCACTCAACATAATAGGACGGCCAACTGCGCCACCGTCGACTTCGACGTCGACTGCCAATACTTCGGCAGCTTGGTCGACAAGTTGAAGGACCGGAACCGAGTCGGCGCATGGGACGCCGATGAATTGCTGTGGCTCCAGGGGCTATGGCGAGACAGGACGTCGATGTGGGGTGATCGTCAGGTGTGGCTGCACGGCGATGCGACCCCGGCCAATTTTCTGTTCGGCCATGGCCTCGACGTGGCAGCCATCGACCTCGAGCGGGCCAGGTGGGGCGACCGGATGTTCGACATCGGCCGGGTTGCCGGCGAGATGCAGCACGCGTTCATGTCAGCGACCGGCAAGCCCTACCGCGCGGAGCCGTTCATCGGGCACTTCCTATGGGAATACTGCTGCCATTTCCCTGACCGCGACGCGGCGTTCCGGTCCATTACGGCGCGACTTCCCTACTACATGGCGATGAATCTCCTGCGGGTTGCCCGCAACGATTACGTTCACGCCGACTACCGCAATAAGCTTGTCCGGCAATCCAAGCGGCTGTTGCAGGCGAGTTGATCGTGGCCGCCGCACTGACCGGAGTGACCGCTGTCGCGTTCGACGTCAATGGCACGCTCGTGCACATCCACACCGATGAGCACCGTGAAGACATTTTCCGGTCGATCGGGCACTTTCTGACCTACCAGGGCATCGACATGCGCCGGCACCAGGTGCGCGACGAGTATTTCGCACGTCTGAAACGCCAGCAACGGGATAGCCCACATCAATATCCGGAATTCGATGCGGTCGCGATCTGGCGTTCGATCATCGACGACTACGGCAGCGACTACACCCGCGCATTACCGCCCGAACGTTTCGCCCAACTACCGCTGACGCTGGCAGAGATCTACCGCGGGGTGTCGCGCAAAAAGCTGAAACTCTATCCGCACGTGCGGGAGATGCTCGAAAAGTTGCGGCAACGGTTTCCGCTGGCGATCGTCACCGACGCCCAAACCGCCTATGCGCGTGGCGAACTGCACAAGGTTGGGCTGACAGATTATTTCGACCCCATCATCGTTTCCGGTGACCATGGCTTCCGCAAACCGGACCCCCGATTGTTCGAATACGCGTTGCAGGGACTGGGGGTGCCGGCCACCCAGACCGTCTATGTCGGCAACGACATGTTCCGCGACATCCACGGCGCACGTCAGCTCGGAATGCGGACCATCATGTTCGACTCGGACCAGGGTACAAAGCAATACGAAGACTGCGAGCCCGACTATCGCATCACCGACTACCGGGAGCTGCTGCAGATCATGGGCATCGGTGACTGAGCCTCCGACCGCCAGCGAACGCTAATTCACGGGAATGACCCGAAGGCCTGTCGTCGCCGAAACACGACGGTGACACACTGGCGAATCCTCGACCGGCCAACAAACGGGAGCGTGACGCATCGCCATGACCGATCTGGTGCATAAATCATCCGACGGCACTCCGACCAGTCGCGGAACGGGCCGCACAGTACCGAGCGCAGCGCGCACCGGGATGTCGGCCGGAGCGCTGCGACAGGCCATCAGCGACCACTTGGTGTACTCGATCGCCAGGCCTACGTCGGTGCTGACGCCGGAGCACTATTACCGCGCGCTGTCGCTGGCGGTACGCGATCGGATGCAGCAGCGCTGGATGGCCACCACCCAGGACTGGCTCAAGCTTCCGAACAAGGTGACGTGCTACCTGTCGGCCGAGTTCCTGATGGGTCCCCAGCTCGGCAACAACCTGCTGAACCTCGGGATCGAGGACGCCGCGCGGCAGGCACTGACGGAGTTGGGTCAAGACCTCGACATCATCACGTCGTGTGAGAAAGAGCCGGGACTGGGCAATGGCGGCCTCGGTCGACTCGCCGCGTGCTATCTCGACTCGCTGGCCACCCTCGAGCGGCCGTCCATCGGATACGGCATCCGCTACGAGTTCGGGATCTTCGAGCAGGAGATCCGCGACGGCTGGCAGGTCGAAAAGACGGACAACTGGCTGGTTTACGGTAATCCGTGGGAGATCGACAAACCCGATGCCAGCTACATCGTCAACTGGGGCGGCTTCACCGAGCGGTATGAGGACGACGCGGGTCAGACCCACACCCGCTGGGTCCCGCAACGGGTGCTCAAAGGTGTCTCCTACGACACCCCGATCCAGGGCTACGGCGTCAACACCTGCAACACGTTGACGTTGTGGAGCGCGCGGGCGGTGGAATCCTTTGCGCTGGAAGTCTTCAACACCGGCGACTTCTACAAGGCGGTCGACGAAGAGGTCATCTCGGAGACCGTCTCCAAGGTGCTCTACCCCAACGACGAACCCGAAGCCGGTAAACGGCTGCGGTTGATGCAGCAGTACTTCTTCGTGACGTGCTCTTTGCAGGACATCCTGCGCATCCATCAGGAGCGAGTCGGGCAGCCGCTGAGCGGCCTGCCGCAGAAGTGGGCGATCCAGCTCAACGACACGCACCCGTCGATCGCCGTCGCCGAACTGATGCGGCTACTGGTCGACGAGTACTCGATGAATTGGGATCAGGCGTGGGAGCTCACGGTGGCTACCTTCGGCTACACCAACCACACACTGCTGCCCGAGGCGCTGGAAACCTGGCCGCTGTCGATATTCGGGGAGGCACTGCCGCGGCACTTGGAGATCATTCTTCAGATCAACGAATTCTTCCTCGACGAGGTGCGCGCCCGTTTCCCCGGCGACGAAGACCGGATCCGCCGGATGTCGCTGATCGGTGAGGACGGTGGCAAATGCGTACGGATGGCGCACCTGGCCACCGTGGGCAGTCACGCCGTCAACGGCGTGGCCGCGTTGCATTCAGAGCTGTTGAAAGCCAGTGTCCTCAAAGATTTTTACGAGTTGTGGCCAGAGCGATTCGGCAACGTCACCAACGGCGTGACGCCGCGTCGATTCTTGGCGCTGGCCAACCCGGGATTGCGCGAGCTGCTCGACGAGACGATCGGCGACGGCTGGCTGACGGACCTGGAGCGGCTGCGTGGGCTGGAAGTCTATGTCGATGACCGCGCCTTCCGGGAGAGTTGGCGAGATGTCAAGCGCGCCAATAAGGCTCGGCTCGCGGAGTACCTGCACGCGACGACGGGTGTCGAGCTCGACCCGACCTGGCTGTTCGACGTCCAGGTCAAGCGGATTCATGAGTACAAGCGTCAGCACCTCAATGTGCTGCACATCGTCACGTTGTACAACCGGCTCAAGAAGAATCCCGGCCTGTCGATTCCCCCTCGTGCCTTCATCTTCGGCGGCAAGGCGGCCCCGGGATATTTCATGGCCAAGCGGATCATCAAAATGATCACCGCCGTCGGCGACATCGTCAACACCGACCCGGACGTAAACCGGTTCATGAAAATCGTTTTCGTGCCCAACTTCAATGTCCAGAACGCGCACCTGATCTATCCGGCCGCCAACTTGTCCGAACAGATCTCGACCGCAGGCAAGGAAGCCTCCGGCACCGGGAACATGAAGTTCATGATCAACGGAGCCTTGACCATCGGGACGCTGGACGGCGCCAACGTGGAGATGCTGGAGGAGGCTGGGCGCGGAGAATTTCTTCCTGTTCGGTCTCAACGAGGAGGAAGTTGCCCGCGTCTACGCAGAGGGCCACCGCCCGTCGACGTACATCGAGCGGGACCCCGAGCTCGCCGAGGTGCTGGACCTCATCGCCAACGGGCATTTCACCGGCGGCGACACCGAGATCCTGCGTCCCGTCGTCGATTCGCTGCGCTTTCACGACCCGTTCCTGGTGTGCGCCGATTACCGCTCGTACGTGGACTGCCAGGCCGCGGTCGGCGAAGCCTGGCAGGACGCGGAGGCATGGTCACGCATGTCCATTCTCAACGCGGCGCGCAGCGGCAAGTTTTCCTCCGACCGCGCGATCGCTGAGTACTGCGAAGGAATTTGGGGTGTGGCACCGATGAAAGTTCAGGTCTGACGACGGGCCGCTAGCGCAGCTCCCACACCGCGGTGACCGAGAAGCTCACCGTCTGCTGACCAGGCTCCAGCGGCACGGCCGACGCCATGCCTCCCCGCATCGGCGCGGGCATCGTGGGAGGGCCAGCGCCTCCGGCGGCCTCCGAAATCGAGATGATCTTTCCCAGCCCGAGGCCGGACAGCTGCGCGTATTGCGCGGCGCGGTCCTTGGCGTCTTGAAACGCGCGTGCCCGGGCGTCTTTCACCAGCTGTGAGTCGTCGGCAATCGAGTAGCTGACCGAGTTGATCCTGGTCGCATCGCCGCCGGTGCCGACGATGACGGCCAGCAGCCGCGACGCCGTGCCGGCCGGGTGGATCTTGACCCGGATCGCGTTGGCGGCGCGGTAACCGGCGATGGCCGCGCCGGCGTTGTCGTACTGCGGTTGCAGGCTGACGTCGGTGGTGCTGATGTCCTTGCGGTCGGCGCCAGCCTGGGTCAGGGCGTCGATGACGGCCTGCTGGCGGGTGTTGGTCTGGTCCATCGCGGAGGTGACATCGCGGGCGGTGAACTCGATGCCGACGTCGGCGGTGAGCGTGTCGGGGACGCCCTGCACATGACCGGAGCCGACGACGGTCACCTGACGTGGATTCTCGCCCACCTTTTCCGGGGCGGCGTGATCGCACGCGGAGGCTGTCGCGGCGAGGCCTATTGCGAGCACGACGCGTGCGAGTATGAGACGAAGCGGCATCGTGGCGCGTCTGGCGGGCATGGTTCGCACCCTAGTCGGCGTCGCTGTTGAGGGCGCTGTGCCGGCGGCCCCACGCCAGGTAGAAGGTCAGTGCCACCGCGACCCAGGCGCTGAACGCAACCCACGTGTACCAGTGCAGGCTGAACAGAATGTAGGCGCACGCCGCGATGGACAGGATGGGTGTCACCGGATAGCCGGGCACCTTGAAACCGCGCGGCAGGTCGGGTTCCTGAATTCGCAGCACGATCACGCCCGCAGATACCACGATGAACGCGGTCAACGTGCCGATCGACACGATTTCGGCCAGCCGTTCCAGTGGGACGAGCGCGGCCAGCACAGCCACCGCGAATGCCACGATCAGGGTGTTGCGCACCGGAGTCATGGTGCGGGGGTTCACCTTTGCGAAAGTCGTCGGCAGCAGCCCGTCACGGCCCATCGTGAACAGGATGCGGGTCTGCCCGTACAGCGTCACCAAGGTGACGGAGAAGATCGAAATAACCGCGCCCGCAGCGACAATGGTGCTGCCAGCGGTGTTGCCGGTGATGTGATCCAGGATTACCGCCAGCACCGCTTCCTCACCCTTGAAGTCCTGCCACCGCTGCGCACCGAGGGCGGCGACGGAGACGAGCACATGGATCGCGGTCACGATCAGCAGCGCGGCGATGATCGCGCGCGGCATCGTCCGTTGCGGGTCTTTGACTTCGTCGCCGGCGGTGGAGACCGCGTCAAGACCGATGTAGGCGAAGAAGATCGTGCCCGAGGCCAGGCTGATGCCGGAGACGCCGAACGGCGCCAGGTCGTGGAAGTTGCCCGCATTGAATGCGGTGAACGCAATGGCCGAGAAGAGCACCAGCACACTGAGTTTGATGATCACCATCACGGCGTTGGCTTTAGCGGATGCGCTGGAGCCGCGGATCAACAACAGCGCGCACATCGCCACCAGAGCAATCGCCGGCAGGTTGACCAGTCCGTGCTGGGGATCCCATGGTGCCGCTGAAATAGATTGTGGCAGAACAAATCCGAAGACGTTGTCGAGCAGCTTGTTGAGGTATTGACTCCAGCCGACGGCCACTGCGGCGGTCGACACGCCGTACTCGAGCAGCAAGCAGGCCGCAACTCCCATCGCCGCGAATTCGCCGAGTGTGGCGTAGGCGTACGAGTAGGCCGATCCGGAGACGGGTACCGCCGAGGCCAGTTCGGCGTAGCAGATCGCCGCCAGACCCGCCGCGAGGCCGGCGATGATGAACGAGATGACCACCGCCGGCCCGGCTTGTGGCACCGACTGCGACAGCACGATGAAGATGCCGGACCCGACCGTCTCGCCGACACCGAACATTGTCAGAAGGAAGACGCCGAGAGTGCGTTGCAACTCAGCCGAGGCGCCCGCGGCGACTGGGGCGCCGCTGATCGGGCGCCGCCGCAGCATCTGCTGCGGCAGGCTCAGCGCCGACCCGGGCATGGGCCTCCTCGGGGCATCTGTGGTCGCCACGCCGGGACGGTCGACTGCGTTGGCTGACAGCTGCTTCACGTCGTGCTCGTTCGTGACGAGTCGGTCAGTTCGCACCAAGATATACCAGCGCAGGGCTCATCGGCCCGCGCGACATGGGTGGACGGGCCGGGGCCGCGCAGGCGCTGACGGAGTCTAGCGCGGCCAGGAGCTGTTCAGGCGAACTTAAACCGCCTGCCGTATAGGCCTATTCGAGGGCAGGACGCTGAATATCGTTTTTGCTCAGTACTATTCGGGTTTGTCTACTGCTGACGGCACTGAAGCGCCCTCGTGAAGACGCGCTCAGATGGCGTGAGCAAAGCTTACCGAGTAAGCTGGCAAACATCGAGAAGTTCATATTGCCTTCTAATCATATTGAACACCAACAACTTTCATGCTCATTTCATAACTGCCAGTTCAGTCCTTCAGCTAAATGAATAGTCATCGACTCGACGGTGAACAGGGTTTGCGGAGGCTGTGTTTGCGGGACATGGCCGGCTTACCGTGTCTCAGGATCCGCTTCAGTCGCGACGATGCCGACTGAAGCTGTTGAGCACGAGCACTTTTCGGAGGAGCTATGTCAAACGTCATCGCACAGCCCGACGTCCTGGCCGCGGCGGCAGCGAAACTTCACACCATCAACGAGGCGCTCAAGGCCCGGAATGCGGCCGCCGCTTCACCGACGGTCGGGGTCATGCCCGCCGCCGGTGATCTGGTGTCAGC
This sequence comes from uncultured Actinomycetota bacterium, assembly GCA_963737375.1. Lineage (GTDB taxonomy): Bacteria > Actinomycetota > Actinomycetes > Mycobacteriales > Mycobacteriaceae > Mycobacterium. The sequence goes on along the minus strand of CAVTSP010000024.1, from coordinate 101,269 downwards.
GCTCACCGCTGCCCAGTTTGCATCGCACGCGGAGCTCTATCAGACGGTCAGCGCTCACGCCGCGACAGTCCAGGAATTCATGGCGACCATGCTGAGCGCCAGCTCCGGTTCGTACGCCGCCACCGAGGCCGCCAATGCCGCAGCGGTCGGATAGGTCGTCGGCCGCCATGCTTGATTTCGCATCGTTACCGCCGGAGATCAACTCGGCGTTGATGTACTCCGGGGCCGGTTCCGGGCCGATGTTGACAGCCTCCTCTGCCTGGGGAGCCCTCTCCGCCGAGCTGCACAACATGGCGTCCGCCTACGAATCGGTGGTCGCCGCACTTACCGACGGATCATGGCTGGGGCCGGCGGCGGCGTCGATGGCCACTTCATCGCAAGCGCAGGTGGAGTGGCTGGTCGGCACCGCAGTGCAGGCCGAGAGGGTCGCAGCTCAGGCCGCGGCCGCGGTCAGCGCCTACGAGACGGCGTTCATCGCGACGGTGCCGCCGCCGGAAATCGCGATCAACCGCGCGTTGTTGACGGCGTTGGTTTCGACGAACCTCTTCGGGCAGAACACGGCAGCGATCATGGCGACCGAGGCTCAGTACGCCGAGATGTGGGCACAGGACGCGGCGGCGATGTACGGCTACGCCGGCGAATCGTCGGCGGCCTCGACGCTGGCCCCCTTCGCCACGGCAGCGGAGTCGGCCAATCCCGCCGGGCTGGGTGCACAGGCGGCAGCCGTCGCTCAAGCGGTCGGCTCCAGCGGCGCGCAGTCCGCGATAACCGACACCTTGGCCGCGCTGGCCGGCGAGATGCCCGCACCGCCGTGGATGACGAATGTGGACAACCTCCTGACCATGCTCGGTCTGACCGGACATGTCTGGAATTCCAACGGCGACGGCATCGTCGTGGGCGGGGTGATGGGCGACCTTCTTGAGGGCATAACGGGATCGCAAACCTTGGATGCAAGTACCGGCTTCGACGCCTTCATCAGATTGGTCTCCCCCACAAGGCTTTTCGCAACCGCCTTCAAAGACGTCGACGGCCTCGCCCACAGCATGATGCCGGCCGTGAGCAAGGCCGCCAATATCACCGAGGCGATACCGCCCAGCCTGCCTGCCGGAATTCCCGGCGTCGCAGTCGGAGGACTAGGCAAGGCGGAACTGGTCGGCAGGCTGTCGGTGCCGCCCGGCTGGGGTGGTGTGGCTCCGTCCGTGAGCCCCGCGGTCACCTCGGTCGGCAACCTCGGCACCCCGGTGTCCTCGCAACCTCTGACCGCGCAACCCGTCGCCAACGGCATGGGCGGAGTGCCGATGGTTGGCGGCAACGGTGGACGCGGCACGCAGTTTGCGGCTCCCCGTTACGGTTTCAAGCCGACCGTGGTCCCTCGACCTTCGGTCGGAGGATGAGTTACACCTAGGGTGTGACCAGTATCTTGCAGTGACGTTCCGGGTCGGCGAGATCATCGAAGGCGGCCCCGACGTCCTCGAGGCCGACGGCGCCGGTGATCATCGGGCTGACGTCGATGTCACCCTCGGCGATCGCCCGCAGTGAATCGGCGAATTCCATTGCGTCGTAGGCGAGCACGAACTGGACGCTGATCTCTTTGGCGATCCCGAAGAACGGGTGCACGGTATCGGCCTGCATGCAGACTCCCACCACGACCAACCGTGTGCCGTGCCGAGCCCGGCGCATCACATCGTCGATGATTCCGGGAACACCGACCGCGTCAAACACCACCGACGGTTTCGCGGTGTCGAACGGTGAACCTTGCGCGGGATCGATGGTCTGTTGCGCACCCATCGTGGCGGCGAGCTCACGCCGCTTCGGTGAAAAGTCCGCTGCCACAATCGCCTCGACTCCGCGGATGCGCAACGCGGCAACGACCGCGATGCCGATCGGGCCGCAGCCGAGCACCAGCGCGGACTCGCCGGACTGGATCCCGGACTTGTTCACAGCGTGCAGCCCAACCGCCATCGGCTCGGCGAGCGATGCATGTTGCGGGTCAAGGCCGTTCGGAATCGGCAGCAGCAGGGGCGCCGAAAGCAGCATTCGCTCGGCGTAACCGCCCACCGTTGTGTTGCTGTAAACAATCGCTTCGATGTTGTTGCCCGACAGCAGCACCGGGATCGAGGTGACGAGGGTTCCCGCTGGATGCGTGTGCGTGCTTGGCCCTGGCTCGAGTATCTCCGCGCTGAACTCGTGTCCCATGAAGACGTCGCGGCTCAAGTCGACGTCCATACCGCCGGCCTCGCTGGATATTTCACCGCTCAGCGACAGCACCTCGGCGCCGTGCGAGGCGAAATGCAGGTCGGAGCCGCAGATTCCGCAGGATCGCACCGCCACCAGCACCTGGCCGGGTCCAGGTACGGGGTCGGGAAGGTCATCGCGATACACCATCCGGCCGTCCCGCAGCACTGACGCGCGCATCAGCTGCGGCGGCTTTCCGACTGGTGTTCGCCGACGTGCTGGTTGATCGCCTGTACGACGGCTTGGCCTGCGCGGCCGATCAACTCGTCGCGTTTATCCTTTGCCCATTCGTGCGAAGACCGGGCCGCTTCGAGCTGACCCTTGAAGTGCGGAATGACTTTGCGGGCCATCAGCTCGTAGCAGTGATAGGTCGCCTCGGGCGAAGCCCAGTCGTGTCCGAGCATCAGCAGCGTGCCGAATCCGCCGGACCGCTCCAGTAATTCTTCGACGTGGGTGATCGCGTCGTCGGGGCTGCCGATACAGCAATTACCTTTGGCCGCATAGTCTTCGACGAACTCGCGCGGTGTCTGCGCTCCCTCGACGGCATTGGCCAGCGGGACGAACCCGGCGGCGCCGAAGTAGTTGGCGAAATCCTGCAGGCCGTAGGTGCAGTCGTCGATGGCTTTTTCGCGGGTATCGGCGATGTGCATGATCGACAGGACTCGCCAGTCGGCGCGGTTCGGCTCGTCCCGGCCTGCTTTGGCGGCCTGCTCTTCGACCACCGGCCAGGTGTTGTCCAGCGCCGCGTAACCGCCGGGAACCGACATCGACAGCGAAAGTAGTGACGTGCCCATTGCTCCGGCGAGCCGCGGTCCGGACGGCGAAATCATTGCCGCCGTGGAGATTTCCGGGTAGGGCCAGGTGTAGGGGCGGATGTGCAATTGCGCGTCGTGCAGGGTGAACCAGTCCGTATCGCGACTGATTCGCTCGCTGGGCCCGGCGCGGAACAGGGCCAGGATCGCTTCCAGCGATTCCTGCATCATCCGGCGCTGCTCGATCGGATCGATCCCCATCATGTAAGCGTCCGAGGGCAGCGCGCCCGGCCCGGTACCGAATATCACCCGCCCACGGGTCAGATGGTCCAGCAGTACCCAGCGGTCGGCCACCATCAGCGGGTGGTGGTAGGGCAGCGACACCACGCCGGTGCCCAGCCGGATGTGCTTGGTCCGCTCGGCGGCCACGGCGATGAACACCTCCGGGCAGGCGATCAGCTCGTAACCGCCGGAGTGGTGCTCGCCGAACCACGCTTCGTCGAATCCGAGGCGGTCCAGTGCAACGACGCGGTCCATGTCGTATTCGAGTGCCAACGTGGGGGATTGGCCGGTTGGGTGAAACGGGGTGATGAAGACTCCGAAGTTCAGCGGCCGGTTCATGACTGTTCGGCGCCGGTCTTCAGACTCGACAGGAAGTCGAGCAGCAGTTCGTTGACTTGGTCCGGCTTCTCCTGTTGAAGCCAGTGCCCGGCGCCGTCGATCAGCACCTCGCGGTAGCGGCCGGTCACCAATTCGGGCGCCCGGTCGGGACGCATGAAGCTCAGCACCGGGTCGGCGGTGCCACCGATGAACATGGCCGGCATGTCGATGGTGGTGGCCGGCGGTTCGGCCAGCAGCTCCCAATTGCGGTCCATATTGCGGTACCAGTTCAGCCCGCCGGTGAAGCCGGTGCGGGTGAACTCGTCGACGTAGTGGTCTACTTCCTCCGGCGTGATCCAGGCCGGGAGGCCATCGGTCTCCGGCAGGCGCTCGATGAAGCCTGCGGGCCCCGGTGCGATCATGCGCAGCGCGGCCGCCGGATCCTCGGAGCGCGTCAGCCCACCCAGCATCCGCGTGATGGTCCGGCGCGGGTCGGCGCCCAGCTCGGCGTCGGCCGCCCCGGGCTCCTGGAAATAGAGCATGTAGAAGAAGTTGTCGCCGAAGATCGTGCGGAACGCCGTCGTCGGCGCCACCTTCGATCGTGGCACCGGCGGAACGCTCATGCCGACGACGGCTGAGACCCGTTCCGGGTGCAGTTGCGCCGAACCCCACACCACTGGGGCACCCCAGTCGTGGCCGACGAATACCGCCTTCTCGGCGCCGACGTCGTCGAGCAGGCCGATCAGGTCGCCGGACAGGGCCGCGACGTTGTAGTCGGCGATATCCACCGGGCTGGTGGTGTGCCCGTAACCGCGCTGATCGGGTGCCAGCACGTGATAGCCGGCAGCGGCCAGCGCCGGGATCTGGTGGCGCCAGGAATAGGCAAGCTCGGGGAACCCGTGAGCCAGCACCACGAGCGGGGCGCCGGGCTCACCCGCTTCCAGGGTGTGCAACTGCACGCCGTTGGTTTCGATGACCCGTTCGGTGATGCGCTGGCTGTCAGACACAGCTTCACCAAAGCACACGCCTGCCCCCGATCGTCAGGTGTCGGGAACTTCTCTCCGTTGTTCATACCGAGGCGATCCACGGCTCGACCGCCCGCGTCCGGCTCTGGCCGGACTGGCGATCACTACGGTGCCGGATGGTGGTGACCCGCTGCGCCCGACCTGCGGCCGAGCTGGCGATCACCAGGAAAGGTAGCCTGGACTATTCCAGCTGCGTGTATCGGGAAGGACCTGGCCGACGTCGGCCGATGATTGATGAACCGAAAAAACGTGATCCGCACGCTCACGGCCATCGCAGTCGTGCTGCTGCTTGGCTGGTCTTTCTTCTATTTCAGCGACGACACCCGCGGCTTCAAGCCGGTCGACACGTCGGTGGTGATGGCGCAGATCAAGAGCGGCAACGTCAAGAGCGCCCAGATCGACGACCGTGAGCAGCAGGTCCGGCTGACGCTGAAAAGCGCGGCGACCGGTACCGAGGGCTCCGACAAGATCATCACCCACTTCCCGACCGGCTACGCGGTCCCGCTGTTCGATCAGTTGAACGGCAGCAAGGACACCCAGGTCAGCACCACCGTCAACCAGGGCAGCATCATCGGCTCGATCGTGGTGTACGTGCTGCCGCTGCTGTTACTGGTCGGCTTGTTCATGATGTTCTCCCGCATGCAGGGCGGCGCCCGGATGGGCTTCGGCTTCGGCAAGTCGAAGGCCAAGCTGCTGAACAAGGACATGCCCAAGACCACGTTCGCCGACGTCGCCGGCGCCGACGAAGCGGTCGAGGAACTCTACGAGATCAAGGACTTCCTGCAGAACCCGTCGCGGTATCAGGCGCTGGGCGCCAAGATCCCCAAGGGTGTCCTGCTCTACGGCCCGCCGGGAACCGGTAAGACCTTGCTGGCGCGGGCCGTCGCCGGTGAAGCCGGGGTGCCGTTCTTCACCATCTCCGGCTCCGACTTCGTCGAGATGTTCGTCGGCGTCGGTGCCTCCCGGGTGCGCGACCTGTTCGAGCAGGCCAAACAGAACAGCCCCTGCATCATTTTCGTCGACGAGATCGACGCCGTCGGACGCCAGCGTGGCGCCGGACTAGGCGGCGGGCACGACGAGCGCGAGCAGACGCTGAACCAGTTGTTGGTGGAGATGGACGGCTTCGGCGAGCGCGCCGGCGTCATCCTGATTGCGGCCACCAACCGTCCCGACATCCTGGATCCGGCACTTCTTCGGCCCGGCCGCTTCGACCGCCAGATTCCGGTGTCCAGCCCCGACCTGGCCGGCCGGCGCGCAGTGCTGCGGGTGCACTGCAAGGGCAAGCCGTTCGGTCCCGACGTCGAGTTCGATGGCCTGGCCAAGCGGACCGTCGGCATGACCGGCGCCGACTTGGAAAACGTGATCAACGAGGCGGCGCTGCTGACGGCCCGTGAAAACGGCACCGTGATCACCGGCGCAGCACTGGAAGAGGCGGTCGACCGAGTGGTCGGCGGACCGCGGCGCAAGAGCCGGATCATCAGCGAGCAGGAGAAGAAGACCACGGCCTACCACGAAGCCGGGCACACGCTGGCGGGATGGGCGATGCCGGGCGTCGACCCGGTCTACAAGGTGACCATCCTGGCTCGCGGCAACACCGGAGGGCACGCGCTCGCGGTGCCCGAGGACGACAAGGGACTGCACACCCGTTCGGAACTGATCGCCCGACTGGTGATGGCGCTGGGCGGGCGCGCCGCCGAGGAACTGGTGTTCCATGAGCCCACCACCGGCGCGTCGTCCGACATCGAGCAGGCGACCAAGATCGCACGCGCGATGGTCACCGAATTCGGCATGAGTTCCAAACTCGGTGCGGTCAAATACGGCACCGAACACGGCGATCCCTTCCTCGGCCGGACCATGGGCAACCAAGCCGACTACTCGCACGAGGTGGCCCGGGACATCGACGACGAGGTGCGCAAGCTCATCGAGGCCGCTCACACCGAGGCCTGGGAGATTCTCACCGAATACCGCGACACACTCGACACAGTGGCCGGCGAGCTGCTGGAAAAGGAAACCCTGCACCGCGCCGACTTGGAGGCGATCTTCGCCGATGTCGAAAAACGGCCGCGGCTAACCCTTTTCGATGACTTCGGTGGCCGCATTCCGTCGGACAAGCCGCCGATCAAGACCCCCGGCGAGTTGGCTATCGAGCGCGGCGAGCCGTGGCCCAAGCCAGTTCCCGAGCCGGCCTTCAAGGCGGCTATCGCCGCCGCCGCGCGGGATGCCGAACAGGCCAATGCCGAGCGAACGCCCAACGGCAACAACGGTTCTCATAATGGTCCGGGGAACGGTCAACAGAATTCGACGCAGCCCGACTACGGTGCGCCGGCCGGCTGGCACGCGCCGGGATGGCCACCGCCGCAACAGCCGGGGTACTGGTACCCGCCGTCGCAGCAGCCGCAGCATTGGCCGGCGCCACCACATCAGCACTCGGGTCAGCCCTACCCGCCGTATCCGCCCTACCCGCCACCCGGCGCACCCGCGCCGGAAGAAAGTAAGGCCGCTGACCCAACAGCCCCGCCCGGCGGCGGCCCGAGCCCGTCCAACCCGTCGACCCGTGGCTGACACGAACGGAGTTCTGTGATGGTGCCGCCGGATTCCCAGACCGCGACCCTCAACGGCCGAGTCTTCGATCAACCGCGCGCCGAAGCGGCTGTCCGCGAGTTGCTCTACGCAATCGGGGAAGACCCGGACCGGCACGGATTGGTCGATACGCCGGCCCGCGTCGCCCGGAGTTACCGGGAGATGTTCGCGGGCCTCTACACCGATCCGGATGCCGTGCTGAACACCACCTTTGACGAGCAGCACGACGAGTTGGTGTTGGTCAAAGAGATTCCGCTGTATTCCACCTGCGAGCACCATCTGGTGGCGTTTCACGGTGTCGCTCACGTGGGCTACATCCCCGGCGTCGACGGCCGAGTGACGGGTCTGTCCAAAATCGCCCGACTGGTCGACCTGTACGCCAAGCGGCCACAGATCCAGGAGCGGCTCACCGCGCAGATCGCCGATGCGTTGATGCGCAAACTGGATCCGCGGGGAGCCATCGTCGTGATGGAAGCCGAACATCTGTGCATGTCCATGCGTGGCGTTCGCAAACCCGGCGCCGTCACTACCACCTCGGCCGTGCGTGGCCAGTTCAAGTCGGACAGTGCACTTCGAGCCGAGGCGCTCGAACTGATCCTGCGCAGGTGAGCACGACGCGCCTCCAAGTCATGGGGGTTGTGAACGTCACCGACGACTCGTTCTCGGATGGCGGGCGTTATCTCGACGCCGACCGCGCCGTTGAGCAGGGCTTGGCGTTGGCCGCCGACGGCGCATCGATCGTCGATGTCGGAGGCGAGTCGACCCGCCCCGGCGCCACCAGAGTCGATCCTCGGGTGGAGATAGCCCGCATCGTGCCCGTCGTCAAAGAGCTTGCCGCCCAGGGTATTACCGTCAGCGTCGACACCATGCACGCCGGTGTGGCTCGAGCCGCGCTGGAAAACGGTGCCTCGATGGTCAACGACGTCTCCGGTGGTCACGCCGACGCGGCCATGGCGGACTTGGTGGTCGAAGCCAACGTGCCGTGGGTGCTGATGCACTGGCGCTCGGTGTCGGCCGAGCAGCCGCATCAGGTGCCGCCCTATCGCGACGTGGTGGCCGAGGTCCGCGCCGAGCTGATGGCGTGCGTCGAGGACGCCGTCGCCGCGGGGGTGAATCCGGCCAAGCTGGTCATCGATCCCGGCTTGGGTTTCGCCAAGTCCGGTCGCGACAACTGGGCGCTACTGCATGCCCTGCCGGAATTGGTGGCCGGTGGCGTCCCGGTACTGATCGGGGCGTCGCGCAAGCGCTTTCTGGGCAGCTTGTTGGCAGGCCCCGACGGCGAGGTCCGGCCGCCCGATGGCCGCGAGACGGCGACCGCGGTGGTGTCGGCTTTGGCCGCATTGCATGGTGCCTGGGGAGTTCGGGTACATGACGTGCGAGCCTCGGTCGATGCTGTCAAAGTGGTCGAGGCGTGGACGCAGGGTGGGCGGTAGGACCAATGGCTGATCGAATCGAGTTGCGCGGCTTGAAAGTTCGCGGCAACCATGGCGTGTTCGAACACGAGCGTGCCGACGGTCAGGACTTCGTCGTCGATGTCACCGTCTGGATAGATCTGGCGGACGCCGCGAACAGCGACGACCTGACGGACACCTACGACTACGGCATCCTGGCGCAGCGGGCGGCTGCCGTGGTCGCGGGCCCGGCCCGTAATTTGATCGAGACGGTCGCCGGCGAAATCGCCGAGGACGTCATGAAAGACCATCGTGTGCACGCTGTGGAGGTGACTGTGCACAAACCGCAAGCTCCGATTCCGCAGACCTTCGATGACGTCGCTGTGGTGGCCCGCCGGTCCCGGCGGGGTGGCCGCGGTCGGGTGGTGCCGTTGTGACTCGTGTCGTGCTATCGATCGGATCGAACCTCGGTGACCGGCTGGCCCGGCTGCAGTCGGTGCTCGACCGGCTCGGGGACACGGTTCAGGCGGTGTCGCCGGTCTACGAGACGGCGGCCTGGGGTGGTGTCGAGCAGGGCCCGTTCCTCAACGCGGTGCTCATCGCCGACGACCCGACTCTCGACGGGCACGGTTGGCTGCGCAGCGCGCAGGCGCTGGAAGTCGCCGCGGATCGCGTGCGCGGGCAGAAGTGGGGCCCACGCACCCTCGACGTCGATCTGATCTGCTGCCACCTGACGTCACTCGAGGGCGACAGCGAGCTGTTTTCCCTGGAGGACGGCCTGACCCTGCCGCATCCGCTGGCCCACTTGCGCGCCTTCGTCCTACTTCCCTGGCTGGCGATCGACCCCGACGCGGAGCTGACGGTGGCCGGCGGCACGCAGTCGGTCGCCAAGCTGATCGCCGAGCTGGATCCCAACGACCGGGCCGGGGTGCGGCACACCGATTTCGTCCTCGAGCCGCGCCCCGAAAGCTGATGGGCCCCACCCGGAAACGCGACCTGGCGGCCGCGGTGCTCGGCACCGGGGTGGCGGCATACCTGCTGGTGGTGCTGTTTTATCGATGGTTCCCGCCGATCACGGCGTGGACCGGTTTCTCGCTGATCACCGTTGGCATCGCCGAGGCGATCTGGGGGCGCCATGTGCGGACCAAGATCGACGACGGTGAGATCGGCGACGCACCCGGCTGGCTTCATCCACTGACGGTGGCCCGCAGCCTGGTCATCGCCAAGGCGTCGGCCTGGGTCGGCGCGCTGGCGTTGGGCGGATGGGCCGGCGTCCTGGTCTATCTGCTGCCGCGGCGGGCATGGCTCAAGGTGGCGGCCGAGGACACCTTCGGAACCGCCGTTGCCGCGCTGAGTGCGCTCACTCTGTTGGCCGCCGCGCTGTGGTTGCAACATTGCTGTCGATCACCGGGAGATCCGACCGAGAACGGCGAGGGCGCCGAAAGTTAGCTAGCCCCGATGACCTCCGGAATCAGGCGATTAGTCCAGGTGAGAAACGCCGTAGCGCGCGACACGCTCGGTGACGTAGGGCCGGTACAGTCGGGCCATGACCGATCTGGCCCGCGGCGCACGGGCGCGGCGCGCCAGCCGCAGACCGGGTTGGGTGCTGCTGACAGCGTTGCTGGTTCTGGCGATTGGCGCCAGTTCTGCACTGGTATTCACCAACCAGGTGGAGCTTCTCAAGCTCGCGGTGATACTCGCGTTGTGGGCCGCCGTGGTCGCTGCCTTCGTCTCGGTGATCTACCGCCGGCAAAGCGACGTGGATCAGGCCCGGGCGCGGGACCTCAAGCTCGTCTACGACCTGCAGCTGGACCGGGAGATCTCGGCCCGCCGCGAATACGAGCTCACCGTGGAATCTCAGCTGCGGCGCGAGCTGGCTACCGAACTGCGCGCGCAGGCCAACGACGAGGTGTCGGAATTGCGGGCCGAGCTGGCCGCGCTGCGGACCAACTTGGAGATCCTGTTCGACGCGGAGCTCAGTGACCGCCCGGCTCTGGAAGGCGACCGAGTCAAGGCTGTACGCGGCTACGGCGAATGGGATCGTGACAACGAAAGCGCCCGCGAACGAGTCAATCGGGTCGCATCCGTGCGGGCCGAGGAGCCTGCCCGACGCTCCGACGACAACTCGATCATCGACGTGCACGAGGAGCCGCTGATCGCTAGTCCGCCTCGGCAGCCCGCAGCGGAGGGCTACCAGCAGGAGTACGCGCCGCAGCTACCCGAGGTGTACCCGCCGGCCAGGCAGAACCGGGCACCCGAAACACCCGAACCGGATCGCGGTTCGCACCGGCGTTCCAGCGACCAGGAAGCCCCCGCCGCCCGCCACGAGCCCGCGCCGGTCCCCGGGTGGACACCGCCGCAAGCCCCGCCTGAGCCCGCAAGTCCGGTGGAGCGTCAGCCGGAAGGCCCCAGCTGGGCGCAGCCGCAGGGCCAGCCCAGCGGATGGGCCCCGCCAGGCCCGGTGCCGAGAACCGGACCCGAGCGGTTCGAACCTCCGCCCCCGCGGCGCTCCCACCGTCGAGCCGATGGCCCCGCGCAGCCCGAACCGCAGTTCACCCCGCCGCCCGAGCAGCCGCAGCAACCGCCGCGGATCCCGTGGCCGCCGCCCAACGAGGCGCCTCGGCAACCCGAGCAGCCGGCGGCCTGGCAGCCGGTCAGTTCCGAGGGACAGTGGTTGCCGCCAGGAGCACCTGGCAGCAACTGGAACCCCGGCCAGCCCGAAAGCCCCGCGACACCGTCGTGGGCGTACGACAACGCGCCCTCGCGCGACAAGCCGTCGCATCGCTCACCGGGCATCGGTGAGCCCGCCGCCGAGCCGCCGGCCGAGCGTCGGGGCCGGCATTCCAGTGCGCCCGCCGAATCGGCGCTAGGCCAGACCGGCGAACCGGATGGCGACTGGAGCGAATCGGGTCGACGCGCACGGTCGCGGCACTCTGTCGAACAGTCCGACCCCGCCGCCGCCTCCGCGGCCCCTCCGCCGGCGATGTCACCGCCACCGCCTCCACCTCCGCCGACACCGCCGCCGGCGCCGGACCGTGGGCCGGCGATGTCGCCGCCGCCACCGGCCGATGCTCGTCATCGCAGCACCGAGGCGCCTGCCGAGTCCGAGGAGCCGCAGTCCGGCGGCCAGTCGGTGGCCGACCTGCTGGCGCGGCTGCAATCTGCGGCGCCGACCGAGGGCGGGCGTCGCCGCCGCCGCGAAGACTGAGGCGAACACCACACCGTTTCGGCTACCTGTCGCGGTAGAGTTGTCGCGACCGTCCGGTACCCGCTTCGCGGGACTGGAACGAAACCAAGAAGACTTGTGAGGGTCGTCTGCGATGGTGCAGTTCGACGGATTGCGGCCGGCTCGGCTCAAGGTGGGGATCATCTCCGCCGGCCGGGTGGGAACGGCGTTGGGTGTCGCGCTCGAGCGCGTAGACCACGTCGTCGTCGCGTGCAGCGCTGTTTCCCGCGCATCCACGCAGCGTGCCGAGCGTCGCCTGCCGGACACTCCGATAGCGCCGGTACCCGACGTCGCGGGCAACGCCGAGTTGCTGCTGCTGGCCGTGCCCGACACCGAATTGCCAGGCCTGGTATCGGGTTTGGCTGCCACGTCGGCGGTTCGACCGGGCACGATCGTCATGCACACCTCGGGAGTCAACGGCATCGAGGTACTGGCGCCGTTGAGCGTGCTGGACTGCATACCGCTGGCCATCCATCCAGCTATGGCATTCACCGGCTCCGACGAGGACATCGCCCGTCTCCCGGACGCCTGCTTCGGGATCACCGCGGCCGACGAGGTCGGCTACGCGATCGCGCAGTCGCTGGTGCTCGAGATCGGCGGCGAGCCGTTTCGGGTGCCCGAGCAGGCTCGCACGCTGTATCACGCTGCCCTGGCCCACGCCGGTAACCACCTCGTCACGGTGCTCACCGACGCACTCGATGCGTTGCGGGCCGCGGTCTCGGGCACCGAACTGCTCGGCCAGCAGCTGGTCGACGACCAGCCCGGCGGGATCGCCGAGCGCATCCTGGGGCCGCTGGCCCGCGCGGCGCTGGAGAACACCCTGCAACGCGGCCAGGCGGCGCTGACCGGCCCGATCGCCCGCGGTGACGCCGGCGTTGTCGCCGGTCACCTGCGCGCGCTGCAGACGGTCGACCCGCAATTGGCGCAGGCCTACCGGGTGAACGCGATGCGCACCGCCGAGAAAGTGCATGCACCCAAAGAGGTGCTGGAGGTGTTGACGCGGTGAGCATCCGGCGGCCGCCGAAGTTCAACGCGGGCGAACTCAACGTGTACGCGAACCCGGGCGAGGTCAGCCAGATCAGTCGCGCGCTGCGCCACACCGGTCGACGGGTGATGCTGGTGCCGACCATGGGTGCACTGCACGACGGCCACCTTGCTCTGGTCCGAGCCGCCAAGCTGGTGCCCGGTTCGGTCGTGGTGGTGTCGATCTTCGTGAATCCGCTGCAGTTCGGCACCGACGAAGATCTCGACGCCTACCCGCGGATCCTCGAGGCGGACCTGGCTCTGCTGCGCGGTGAAGGAGTCGAAATAGTCTTCGCGCCAAGCGCTTCGGCGATGTACCCGGACGGCCCACGGACCACCGTGAATCCCGGGCCGCTCGGATCGGAGCTCGAGGGTGCTGTGCGGCCCACCCATTTCGCGGGCATGCTCACCGTGGTCTGCAAGCTGATGCAGATCGTCGCGCCAGATCGAATCTTCTTCGGCGAGAAGGATTATCAGCAGCTGGTACTCGTCCGCCAGATGGTCGCCGACCTCAACATCGATGTCCGGGTGGTCGGCGTGCCGATCGTGCGCGAAACCGACGGCCTGGCGATGTCCTCACGTAACCGCTACCTCAACGCTGCGCAACGCGAACTCGCCGGCATTTTGTCGGCGGCGCTACTGGCCGGCTCGCATGCCGCGCCGGGCGGCGCGGAAGCTGCGTTGAACGCGGCGCACTCGGTGCTGGCCGAGGTGCCCGCGATCGACGTGGACTACCTCGAAGTTCGCGACAGCGCGCTGGGACCGGCCCCCGTCAACGGCGCCGGTCGCTTGCTCGTCGCGGCCCGACTCGGCAAGACCCGACTGCTCGACAACGTTGGAATTGAAATCGGAACGACCATCGACGCCGACGGGCGAGTTCCCGCAGCCCTCGGCAATCAACCCCTCGAATCACATTGGAGGAATTGATGTTACGGACAATGCTCAAGTCGAAGATCCACCGGGCGACCGTCACGCAGGCAGACCTGCACTACGTGGGCTCGGTGACGATCGACGCCGACCTGATGGATGCCGCCGATCTGCTCGAAGGTGAGCAGGTGACCATCGTCGACATCGACAACGGTGCGCGGCTGGTCACCTACGCCATCACCGGTCAGCGCGGCAGCGGTGTGATCGGAATCAATGGCGCGGCCGCACATCTCGTGCATCCCGGCGACCTGGTGATCCTGATCGCCTACGCCCAGATGGAGGACGCCGAGGCGCGCCGTTACCAACCCAAAATTGTCTTCGTCGACGCCGAGAACAATGCGATCGACCTCGGCAGCGACCCGGCGTTCGTTCCTGCCGACGCGGGCGAGCTGGTCTCGCCGCGATGAAGGTCCGCTAGTCGTGCTGCTGGCCATCGACGTCCGCAACACCCACACCGTTATCGGGCTGCTCTCCGGTGCGAAGGAGCATGCGAAAGTCGTCCAGCAGTGGCGGATTCGCACCGAATCCGAGATCACCGCCGACGAGCTGGCATTGACCCTCGACGGTCTGATCGGTGACGACTCGGATCAGCTCACGGGCGCGTCGGCGCTGTCCACCGTGCCGTCGGTGCTGCACGAGGTGCGACTGATGCTCGAACAGTATTGGCCGACGGTGCCGCATGTGCTCATCGAGCCTGGTGTCCGTACCGGTATCCCGCTGCTCGTCGACAACCCCAAAGAGGTTGGTGCTGACCGAATTGTCAACTGCCTGGCGGCTTTTCAGAAGTACAACACCGCCGCGATCGTAATCGACTTCGGCTCCTCGATCTGCGTCGACGTGGTGTCCGCAAAAGGCGAATTCCTGGGTGGCGCGATTGCGCCGGGTATCCAGGTCTCCTCCGATGCCGCGGCGGCCCGCTCGGCCGCCCTGCGCCGGGTTGAGCTGGCCCGGCCTCGCTCGGTGGTCGGCAAGAACACCGTCGAATGCATGCAAGCCGGCGCCGTTTTCGGCTTCGCAGGTCTGGTGGACGGGCTGGTGGGTCGTATCCGCGCGGACGTCGACGGCTTTGGCCCAGACAACCAGGTCACGGTTGTGGCGACTGGCCACACCGCGCCGCTGCTGCTGGCCGAATTGAACTCGGTCGACCACTACGACCAGCACCTGACCCTGCAAGGGCTGCGCCTGGTCTTCGAGCGCAACCGCGACAGCCAGCGCGGACGGCTCAAGACCGCACGCTGAGCGCCTCCGAACACCGGCAGTCCGTTCCTCCTTTAAGCTGGCAGGTCGTGAGCGCCGCCGACTACGACTCTGAGGACCCACAAGACCTACCCGAGCAGTTCCGGATACGCCGGGACAAGCGCGAGCGTCTGGCGGCCGAGGGCCGCGATCCCTATCCCGTCGAAGTCGCCCGTACTCACACCCTGGCGCAGATTCGTGCCGCGTATCCCGACCTGCCGGCCGATTCGACCACCGGCGACATCGTCGGGGTGGCCGGCCGGGTGGTATTCGCCCGCAACTCCGGCAAGCTGTGCTTCGCCAGCCTGCAAGACGGCGACGGCACCCAACTGCAGGTCATGCTCAGCCTGGCCGGCATCGGGCAGGAAGCCCTCGACGAATGGAAAGCCGACGTCGACATCGGCGACATCGTCTTCGTCCACGGCGAGGTGATCAGCTCGCGCCGCGGAGAATTGTCCGTGCTCGGCGATAGCTGGCAGATGGCGTCCAAGGCGCTGCGGCCACTGCCGGTCGCGCATAAAGAGATGAGCGAAGAGTCGCGGGTGCGACAGCGCTACGTCGACCTGATTGTTCGGCCCCAGGCACGCACGGTTGCCCGCCAGCGAATTGCCGTCATGCGCGCATTGCGTAATGCCCTGGAGCAACGCGGCTTTCTCGAAGTCGAGACGCCGATGTTGCAGACGTTGGCGGGCGGCGCCGCGGCGCGCCCGTTCGTCACGCACTCCAATGCGCTCGACATGGATCTCTACCTTCGGATCGCGCCGGAACTGTTCCTGAAACGCTGTGTGGTCGGTGGGTTCGACAAGGTCTTCGAAGTAAATCGAGTGTTCCGAAACGAAGGCGCCGATTCCACGCATTCTCCAGAGTTTTCCATGTTGGAGACCTATCAAGCGTATGGAACGTATGACGATTCTGCCGTTGTGACGCGTGAGCTTATTCAACAGGTGGCTGATGAGGCGATCGGTACTCGACAACTCTCTCTTCCCGACGGCAGCGTCTATGACATCGACGGAGAATGGGCGTCGATTCAAATGTATCCGTCACTATCGGAGGCACTCGGGGAAGAGATCACACCAAACACCACCGTTGATCGCTTGCTCGCTATCGCGGCATCACTTGATGTCGAGGTGCCGACCGACCGCGGCTATGGGCACGGCAAGTTGGTCGAGGAACTCTGGGAGCACACCGTAGGCGCCACGATGACCGCACCCACCTTCGTCAAAGACTTTCCGGTCGAGACAACCCCTTTGACACGTCAACATCGCAGCATCGCCGGTGTCACCGAAAAGTGGGACCTGTATATTCGGGGTTTCGAGCTGGCCACGGGATACTCGGAATTGATCGACCCGGTCGTGCAACGGGAAAGATTCGCCGAGCAGGCGTTGGCCGCCGCGGCCGGCGATGACGAGGCAATGGTGCTCGACGAGGATTTTCTTGCTGCGCTCGAGCATGCTATGCCGCCTTGCACCGGAACCGGAATGGGCATAGATCGCCTGCTGATGGCTTTGACCGGCCTGTCAATTCGCGAGACGGTATTGTTTCCTATTGTGCGTCCGCTTAGTAACTGACCCCTCACTTTGTCGCTGTATTGAATAACCTGCCTGAATATGGCAGATTGATCGCGGGGGCGGTCCAGATCACGTGTCTTTATGGCAGGTGTCTAAGAAGAAAGCATGAGGCTCAGCTAATGGCCAAGAAAGTGACCGTCACCCTTGTCGACGATTTCGACGGCGAAGGGGCCGCCGACGAAACCGTCGAATTCGGCCTCGACGGCGTGACCTACGAGATTGACCTTTCGGGCAAGAATGCGGCGAAACTCCGCAACGACCTGAAGCAATGGGTGGAAGCATCGCGCCGGGTCGGTGGCCGTCGCCGCGGCCGCTCGAGCTCCGGTCGGGGGCGTGGCGCTATCGATCGCGAGCAAAGTGCCGCAATCCGGGACTGGGCCCGTCGTAACGGCCACAACGTGTCCACCCGCGGCCGTATCCCGGCTGACGTCATCGACGCGTTCCACGCCGCAACCTGATCGGCGCGCCACGCGAGCGGGCAGGTTCGGCTTTCGCTGGTGGCGAACTGATCCATCACCGGAGCGGGAAACGATTTGGCGTTTTCCCGCGTTGCCTTGGTGCAACCGTATTGGGTTAGCGACCGCAAGGTGGGAAGCCCGGCCGCGCGCGCACTACAGTGGAAGACAGGTACGCGATGTCGGCCCCTGTGCCGAGAATGACGAAGTACCGATGGTGAGGGAGAGCAGGTAAACGCCAATGTTCGAACGTTTTACTGACCGTGCCCGCAGGGTTGTCGTCCTGGCGCAAGAAGAGGCCCGGATGCTCAACCACAACTACATCGGCACTGAGCACATTCTGCTGGGTCTTATCCACGAAGGCGAAGGGGTCGCGGCCAAGTCGCTGGAGTCGTTGGGCATCTCACTGGAAGGTGTCCGCAGCCAGGTCGAGGAGATCATCGGCCAAGGCCAGCAGGCTCCGTCGGGTCACATCCCGTTCACCCCGCGCGCCAAGAAGGTCCTGGAGCTGAGCCTGCGCGAGGCGCTGCAGCTCGGCCACAACTACATCGGCACCGAGCACATTCTGCTTGGGCTGATCCGTGAGGGCGAGGGCGTTGCCGCCCAGGTTCTGGTCAAGCTGGGCGCGGAACTCACCCGGGTGCGCCAGCAGGTCATCCAGCTGCTGAGCGGCTACCAGGGCAAGGAGACCGCGGAAGCCGGTACCGGCGGCCGCGGCGGCGAGTCCGGCTCACCTTCGACGTCGTTGGTGCTCGACCAGTTCGGCCGCAACCTGACTGCCGCAGCCATGGAGGGCAAGCTCGACCCGGTCATCGGTCGCGAGAAGGAAATCGAGCGGGTCATGCAGGTGCTGTCCCGGCGCACCAAGAACAACCCGGTGCTCATCGGTGAGCCCGGTGTCGGTAAGACCGCCGTCGTGGAGGGCCTGGCGCAGGCGATCGTGCACGGCGAGGTCCCCGAGACGCTCAAGGACAAGCAGCTCTACACCCTCGACTTGGGTTCGCTGGTGGCCGGCAGCCGCTATCGCGGTGACTTCGAGGAGCGCCTGAAGAAGGTACTCAAGGAGATCAACACCCGCGGCGACATCATCCTGTTCATCGACGAGCTGCACACGCTGGTCGGTGCCGGAGCTGCCGAAGGTGCGATCGACGCGGCGTCGATCCTCAAGCCCAAGCTGGCCCGCGGCGAGCTGCAGACCATCGGTGCGACCACGCTCGACGAGTACCGCAAGTACATCGAGAAGGACGCTGCCCTGGAGCGCCGGTTCCAGCCGGTGCAGGTCGGCGAGCCCACGGTCGAACACACCATCGAGATCCTCAAGGGTCTACGCGACCGCTACGAGGCGCACCACCGGGTGTCGATCACCGACGGCGCGATTGCGGCTGCGGCCACCCTCGCCGACCGATACATCAACGACAGGTTCTTGCCGGACAAGGCAATTGACCTCATCGACGAGGCCGGTGCCCGCATGCGGATTCGCCGGATGACGGCTCCGCCAGACCTGCGCGAGTTCGACGAGAAGATCGCCGACGCGCGCCGGGAGAAGGAGTCCGCGATCGACGCGCAGGACTTCGAGAAGGCGGCCAGCCTCCGCGATCGGGAAAAGCAGCTGGTCAACCAGCGTGCCGAGCGCGAAAAGCAGTGGCGCTCAGGCGATCTCGATGTCGTTGCTGAAGTCGACGACGAGCAGATCGCTGAGGTGCTCGGTAACTGGACCGGTATCCCGGTGTTCAAGCTCACCGAGGCCGAAACCACCCGGTTGCTGCGGATGGAAGACGAGCTGCACAAGCGGATCATCGGCCAAGAGGACGCCGTCAAGGCTGTCTCCAAGGCGATCCGTCGTACCCGTGCCGGGTTGAAGGACCCCAAGCGCCCGTCCGGTTCGTTCATCTTCGCCGGCCCGTCCGGTGTGGGTAAGACCGAGCTTTCCAAGGCGCTGGCCAACTTCCTGTTCGGCGACGACGACGCTCTCATCCAGATCGACATGGGTGAGTTCCACGACCGCTTCACCGCATCGCGGTTGTTCGGTGCCCCGCCGGGATACGTCGGATACGAAGAGGGTGGTCAGCTCACCGAGAAGGTCCGGCGTAAGCCGTTCTCGGTGGTGCTGTTCGACGAGATCGAGAAGGCGCACCAGGAGATCTACAACAGCTTGTTGCAGGTGCTCGAGGATGGCCGTCTCACCGACGGGCAGGGTCGCACGGTCGACTTCAAGAACACCGTGCTGATCTTCACCTCGAACCTGGGCACCTCCGACATCAGCAAGGCGGTCGGGCTGGGGTTCACCCAGGGTGGTGGCGAGAACAACTACGAGCGGATGAAGCAGAAGGTCAACGACGAGCTGAAGAAGCACTTCCGCCCGGAGTTCCTCAACCGCATCGACGACATCATCGTCTTCCACCAGCTGACCCGCGAAGAGATCATCGAGATGGTCGATTTGATGATCAACCGGGTGGGCAAGCAGCTCAAGGCCAAGGACATGGCCATGGAGCTGACCGACAAGGCGAAGG
Source organism: uncultured Actinomycetota bacterium (assembly GCA_963737375.1). Taxonomy (GTDB): domain Bacteria; phylum Actinomycetota; class Actinomycetes; order Mycobacteriales; family Mycobacteriaceae; genus Mycobacterium. The sequence goes on along the minus strand of CAVTSP010000024.1, from coordinate 81,741 downwards.
CGTTGCTGGCCAAGCGCGGCTTCGACCCGGTGCTCGGTGCTCGTCCGCTGCGGCGCACCATCCAGCGGGAGATCGAGGACCAGCTGTCCGAGAAGATCCTGTTCGACGAAGTCGGCCCGGGCCAGCTTGTCACGGTCGACGTGGACAACTGGGACGGCGAGGGCAACGGCGAGGACGCGGTGTTCACGTTCTCCGGTGCTCGCAAGCCGGCCGAGTCTGACCTGGCGAGCTCCGGCGCTCACGCAGCCGGCAGTACCACGGGCACGACCACGCCGTAATCCAACTCGAAGGACCGGCTAGCGCTATGCGTTAGCCGGTCTTTTCGTTTATTCGGTCGGCTCGGCGGGCTGGTAGCGCGCTTCGACGTTCGCCAGTTTCCAGTAGCCGACCGCCCCGATCCACGTGACGGCGAACAGTGCCACGATCGCCAGCCCGGCGTTGTTGAGGTCGATGCCGCTGATCCAGCTGGTGATCGGATCGACCCAGTCGAGGTCGTCGTGCAGTATCGAGACTAATTCGATCGATCCGATCAGCAGCGCCACCGCAATGGACAGGCCGGTGACGGCGAGGTTGTAGTAGATCTTGCGCACCGGCTGCATGAACGCCCAGTCGTAGGCCACCGTCATCAGCAGTCCGTCCAAGGTGTCCATCAGAGTCATGCCCGCTGCGAACAGCAACGGCACCACCAAGACCGCGTACCACGGAAGGCCGGCTGCCGCACCGGTGCCGGCCAGCGCCAACAGCGCGACTTCGGTGGCGGTGTCGAATCCGAGGCCAAACAATGCGCCCACCGGATACAGCTGCACCGGGCGGGTGATGCGATTCATGATCGGACGTAGCAGGCGGGCAAAAAATCCCCGATCATTAAGCGCCGCTTCGATTTCGGTGTCGGAATAGGAGCCCTGCCGGAGCTTGGTGAAGGCACGGTAGATCCCGATCATCGCGATCACATTCATGATCGCGATCAAGTAGAGGAACAGCCCCGAGGCCAGGGTTCCAGCAAAGCCGAGCAAGTGCCGAGTTGACGACTTGTCGTCCGCGAGTGCGCCCGCCGCCCGCGCGCCGACCATGATCAGCACGGCCATCACGAGCACCAGGGTCGAATGACCCATGGCGAACCAGAAGCCGACCGTCTTGGGCCGCTTACCGTCGGCCATCAGCTTGCGCGTGGTGTTGTCGATGGCGGCGATGTGGTCCGCGTCGAACGCGTGCCGCAGTCCGAACAGATAGGCGGTGGCGCCCAGCCCCACACCGAATATCTGGGTGCCGGCGCGATAGTGATGCGGCGCGATGGCGAACACCAGTACCGCGAAGCCGACCACGTGCATCAGCGCGATCACGCCGAGCAGGACACCGATTTCGGCGAAGTCGCGACGATTCCAGGTCGACAACAGGCGACGGACCAGGGGTTGCACGCAACCGCCGATCAGTGTTGCGCGAGTAGCAGCGCGAAGACCTGCTTGGCGATCTGCAACGCCCAGCCGCCGAGGGCCGGCCCGTGATCGCGTGGCCAGTTGAGCTGGAAGCTCACCACCCACGGCTGCCCGGTCTTGTCGATCGCATACCAGCTGAATGTCAGATCGCCCGGCAGCCCACCGGCTTTCGCGGCGATGTAGGGCCAATCATTGCGATCCAGGTTGACCCCGGTAGCGACGTCGAGGATCTTCTTGACGGGCGTGGCCGCGCCCACAGCGCCGGCCTGCAGTGCGACGTGCACCCGGCAGATGTCTTCAGCACTGCCGTACCATTCCGCGCCGATTTCGGAGGCCGGCACATGCGCGCGGAACGGATCCGGTTGGTAGGTAGCCGAATTGGCGTTTTGCAGCAGCGCGGCACGGTCCTGCGGAGTCCCCTTCTTCCATTGCTCGCGGAGGTCCGGGCGGCCCCAGGCGACGGTGAACAGTTCGTACATCGTCGGGAACGGTGTCATCGCGGCCGGATCGTGATGCCCGGTGTGGACCAGCGCGTCGTCGACGGCCTGGGGCCCGACCTTTTCGATCAGCATGTCGGTCGCCATGTTGTCGCTGGTCGCGATCATTTTCTCGGCGGCGGTGCGCACCGAAATATGCGCTCCCACCGGCAAATCCATGCTCGAACCGACGGCCTTGCCCTTATCGGTGACGGTCAGCTGGTCGTCCCATGACACCGTTCCGGCCTTGATGGCATCCGACACGGCATAGAGCACGTACAACTTGAAGATCGACGCCAGCGGCAGGGAAAGGTCGGTGTTGGTGCCGGCCAACCGATCACAGTGGCCGTCAGTGATTTTGGTGGCCTGCCACGAGTAGCGGGCTCCGGTCTTGCCCAGCACCGCGTCGACGTCACTCCACGATGAGATCTTCGGTGGCAGCGTGGTGAGATCGAACCCGTCCACCAAGGTGTCGTCCTGGGTGTGAATCCGAAGCTCTTGTTGGGCGCCGTAAGACGTTGTCAGCTGCAGGGTGGCCGCGCCTGCCTTGAGGTCGACGCCACGCAAGGTGAAAGGCCGGTCCCACCACATCTTTTCCATCATGGTCTGTACCTGGCTGACCATTTTCGGCGCCGCCAGGGTGCCGACTCCGACGGGACCGATTTGCCAGTCCGAGTTCAGCATGTCCAGAGTCTGCTGCGCTCGCAGACCGGCCGGGGTTCTCATATCGATCTCTCGACCGGTGCCGGCCGCATTCGCCGAAGGCGATCGCGGCGGCGTGCAGCCCGGGGTCAGGGCGGTGAGTAGCGCGGCGGCTGCCAATGCCGCGACCCGGCGGCGGCGTGAGCGCCGACAGGGCTTACTGACCGGATCCGGCAACGTCTAACACAACCTCGAATTCCAGCAGCGACGCTCCGGTCGCCACCGGATTCTGCCGCTCGCCGGCGTGCGCCTCGATGGCCGGACCGGTCGCCCACGTCTGAAAGGCCTCCTCGGACTCCCACTGAGTCACTACGAAGTACCGGTCCTCACCCTTGGTGGGGCGGAGCAGCTGAAAGCCGAGGAAGCCGGGCGAGTTCTCGACTGCGTGCGCGCGGTGGGCGAACCGCTTCTCCAGTTCGGGGCCTGCGTCTGCGGGCACCTCGATTGCGTTGATCTTCACCACTGGCATTGGGCAAGGCTACCGCGCGAGCCATTGCTGGCCTAAAGCGCGCGAAGATAGGCGCATGGCCGCTGATCTGCTAACCCATCGCGGTGGACAAGGCGAACCGCTGGTGTTGGTGCACGGCCTGATGGGCCGGGGCAGCACCTGGTCACGTCAGCTGCCATGGCTGGTTCAGCTGGGTGCCGTCTACACCTACGACGCTCCCTGGCATCGTGGCCGCGACGTCGACGATCCGTACCCGATCAGCACCGAACGCTTCGTGTCCGACCTCGGTGACGCCGTGGCCACGCTGGGCGTTCCGGCACGTCTGGTCGGACATTCGATGGGTGGTCTGCACTCGTGGTGTCTGGCCGCCGAGCGCCCCGAGCTGGTCTCAGCCCTGGTGGTCGAGGACATGGCTCCGGACTTCCGCGGCCGTACCACTGGCCCGTGGGAGCCCTGGCTGCACAATCTGCCGGTCGAATTCGATTCCCCGGAGAAGGTGTCTGCGGAGTTCGGTGAGCTCGCGGGCCGGTACTTTTTGGAAGCCTTCGACCGGACGGACAGCGGGTGGCGGCTGCACGGGCACACGTCCCGGTGGATCGAGATCGCCGCCGAATGGGGCACCCGTGACTACTGGGCGCAATGGCAGGCGGTGCGCTCACCGGCCCTACTCATCGAGGCCGGCAACTCGGTGGCCCCCACCGGCCAGATGCAGTCGATGAGCGAGAGTGGCTATCGCACAACATATTTACGCGTTGCGAACGCCGGACACCTGGTTCACGACGAGGCGCCCCAGGCATACCGCCAAGCGGTGGAGTCATTTCTGGCTGCGGGCTAGCCTTCTTCGCCGGCCAGGGCGAATCGCCCGTCGCTGGTCTTGGCCACCAGGCCATCGGCGAGTAGCGACTCCAGCGCCCGGTCGCGCTGCACGGTGTCGCGCAACCAGACGACGTCGAGCTGATCACGGGTGACCGGTAAATCGTTGCCGCGCAATACGTCCATCAGTCGACCGCGCACCTGTCGATCGGTTCCGGCGTAGCCCTGCGGGCGACGGGCCGGGCCTTCCGGCGGCGGAAAACCGGCTTGCCGCCACTGGCACAGGCTGAGCGGACACAGGCCACACTTCGGCGTTCGCGCGGTGCACACCGTGGCACCCAATTCCATTAACGCTGCTGAAAATGTATGCGCTGTTGCATCTTTGGGGAGCAACGCCGACACGTCGGCGTGATCGCGGACCACGGAGGCCGAGCCGGCGTCAGCCCGGCCGTGCACGACCCGGGCCACCACCCGTCGCACATTGGTGTCGACCACCGGCACCGACTGCTGGTAGGCGAAGCACGCCACGGCACGGGCGGTGTAGCTGCCCACGCCGGGCAGCGTCAGCAAGACCTCGACGTCGTCGGGAACCTGATCGGCGTGATCACGCGCAATGATGATCGCGCACTCGTGCAGACGTTTGGCCCGCCTCGGATAGCCGAGCTTGCCCCAGGCCCGCACGACGTCGGCCGGGCCGGCCGCTGCCGTCGACGATGCCGTGGGCCAGCGCGCCACCCAGTCTCGCCAGATCGGCTCCACCCGCGACACCGGTGTTTGCTGCAGCATGAACTCGCTGACCAGGATCTGCCACGGCGTCACGTCGGGATCCCGCCACGGCAGGTCGCGTCGTGACCGGTCGTACCAGTCCAGAAGTTCACTCGGCGTTAGGGAGGGCGTCATGGCCTACTACGGCAGAATGAGCGGCATGCCGAATACCGATCCTGTAACTGCGTGGAAAGCACTCAAAGAGGGTAACGAGCGCTTCGTCGCCGGCCAGCCCGCACACCCCAGCCAAAGCGTCGCGCACCGGGCCAGCCTGGCCAAAGGGCAGAAGCCCACTACGGCGCTGTTCGGCTGCGGTGACAGCCGGGTGGCCGCCGAGCTGATCTTCGACCAGGGCCTCGGTGACATGTTCGTGGTCCGGACGGCCGGTCACGTGATCGACTCCGCGGTATTGGGATCACTGGAATTCGCAGTCGGCGCGCTGGGGGTTTCGGTGATCGTGATACTCGGTCATGACAGCTGCGGCGCGGTCAAGGCGACGCTGGCCGCCCTGGACGACGGTGCTTTGCCCGGCGGCTATGTGCGCGACCTCATCGAGCGGGTGACGCCGTCGATTTTGCTGGGCCGCCGTGAAGGCCTCACTCGACCGGATGAGTTCGAAGCGCGCCACGTGGTGGAGACCGGCACGCAGCTGTTCGAGCGTTCGTCGGCCATCGCCGCAGCGGTTACTGCCGGAGAATTGGCGATTGTCGGCGCCACCTACCACCTCGCCGACGGGCGGGTCGTCATCCGCAACATCATCGGTGACGTCGGGGACAAGGTCGACGACTAGAACGAGTTGGTCAGGTACAGCTCCAGGGAGTTGAACACGCTCTCGAGCAATCCACTGTTGGCGGCCCCACCCTCGAATACCGCGCTGAGCCACGCGGTGGCGTCGTTGAAGTTGTCGGGGATGGCGACGTTGGTGATCAAGTTGTCGACCGTCGTGGTCGCGTCGGCGATCTCGGTCGGGGTCAACCCCAGGTACTCGACGTGGGTGACGAACAGGCCGTAGATAGTTGCCAGCAAGCCACCGGAGTTGAAGTCCGGCTGGAAGTCGGCGACGCCGTCGCCGTCCAGCGTGTAGATCGTGGTCGGGTAGATGTCGTCTGGCGTCACGTTGCCCAGCACGCCGTCAAAGCCGAGGTCTGTGAGCAAGGTGTTGGTCAGGCTCGTCCCGAAGATCCCGTCCAAATCTGTCACCAGATTGGGCCACACCCCGGTGTCAGCGAGGGATGGGTCGCCGATGAAAACGAAGTGCAGATCGGCTTGCGGGATGCCGTCTGCTTCGAGTCGGCTCATGGCGATCGACTCGGCGGTGGCGCTTTGTGAGTAGCCGAAGATCGTCAGCGGGTGGTCGGCACTGAAAGCGCCTGGATTGGCGTTGAATTCGTTCTCTCACTGCAAGAATGACGTCGTCCGCGCCGGTGAGACTGCTCGGCCCCTGCTGGATCAGTTCGGGCGTGGTCAGCACCTGCAGCGGTGCGCTGCACGGGTCGGTCGCGATCATGTCGCAGACCGTGGATCCCGTCGCCCCACCGTCGAAGCCCAGCGCATGTAGGTACAGATCTTCGGCGGTCTGCGCGAAGGCGGTCGACGGCATCGGCTCGGTGGTTCCGCCGAGGATGATCGCGGTGTCGCTGCCGGCCAGCGGGCCGAGCACGGTGTCATCAGCGTGGGCGGCCTGGCTACTCAGGACGCTGGCGAAGCCGACCATCAAGCCGATGCCGGCGACCTTCGTGAGCACCCGGTATCCATCCATAGGATCTTCTTATCGGAAATTAAGCCTCGATTTCGGGACTTCTTCATCTCGGATGAAAAACGGGCGGACTGGGCGACACGCCGAGCCAGGTCGGCCGTGTTGGCGTGACCTGGCCTTACCGTGTAAATGTGCTGGATCTGGAACCGCGAGGCCCGCTGCCGCCGGAGATCTACTGGCGTCGCCGGGGGCTGGCGATCGGCATCGCCGTCGTCGTGGTCGCCGTTGTGGTCGCGATCATCGTCGCGGTCCTGAGCGGAAGCGCCGGCGCCAACACCTCCGGTACGGCTAAAAAACCCACGGCACAAGGCCAGCAGAACCCAGGGCCTGAGGTCAAGACGCAGGTTGAGCCGCCGGCCGGTGAGAACACCGGTCAGCCGGCCGAGACGCCGACGGCCGCGGTCCAGCCGCCGCCCGTGCTCAATGCCGGCGACGACTGCCCGGACTCCACCCTGGCCGTCAAAGGCCTGACCAACGCGCCGCAGTACGCGACCGGCGATCAGCCGAAGTTCGTCATGGTCGTCACCAACATCGGCCTGGTGGCCTGCAAGCGCGACGTCGGCGCCGCGGTGCTGGCCGCCTACGTGTACTCACTGGACAACAAGCGGCTGTGGTCGAACCTGGACTGCGCGCCGTCCAACGAGACTCTGGTCAAGACCTTCGCACCGGGCGAGCAAGTGACCACCGCCGTCACCTGGACCGGGATGGGCTCGGCTCCGCACTGCCCGTTACCGCGGCCGGCGATCGGGCCCGGCACCTACAACCTCGTCGTGCAGCTGGGAAACCTTCGCTCCCTTGCTGTTCCGTTCATCTTGGCTCCGCCGCTACCTCCGGGTGCGGCACCGCCTGTGCCGCCGCCCGGGTTGCCCGGACCTCCGGCACCTGGGCCACTACCCGGCCCGGCGCCCGCTCCAGGCGGCTGACGCTGAACTCAGGTAAGCGAATCGCCGATGGTCGATTCGGCCAACTGCGACAAGCCCTCTCGCACATGGCGGGCCCAGATCTCGCCGATGCCCTCGACCGCTTCCAGGTCGCCCGCGCTGGCGGCCAGCAGGCCCTGTAGCGAGCCGAACTCGCGGACCAGACGGTCGGCATGGGCGAACTGGAGCCGTGGAATCTCCGACATCGCCCGGTAGCCGCGCGAACTCACCGCCGAGTCCTGCGCTTCCGCCGTCGACGGGTATCCGAAAACCCTTGCCGCCGTGATGAAGTCGATTAGATCGGCGTCGGACATGGCGTCCAGCTCGTCCAGCGTGGCGGCGACCTCTTCCTTGGACAGCGGCTCGGGGTTGGCGTGGTAGTCGCGCACGATCAACTCACGGGCAGCGTCGTTGCCGCCGAGTAACTCGTCGAGCTGCAGTCGCAGCTGTCGTCCGTCGGTGCCCAGTTCGACGACCTCGGCATCCAGGTCGACGCCGATCCGTCGGACCGACTCGAGCCGCTGCACCACCGTCATCACGTCGCGCAGCGTGACGAAGTCCTCGATCTCGGCCCGCGACAGTTGCCTGCTGACCTCGTCGAGTCGCATCTTGTAGCGCTCCAGCGTGGCGATGGCCTGGTTGGCTCGCGACAAGATAGTGGCCGAATCGGCGAGCACGTGGCGCTCGCCGCTGAGGTACACGGTCACGATGCTCATCGAGTGGCTGACCGAGATCACCGGGTAGCCGGTTTGGCTGGCGGCCCGCTCGGCCGAACGGTGCCGCGTCCCGGATTCGTCGGTGGGTATCGACGGATCGGGCACCAGTTGCACGTTGGCCCGCAGGATTCGACTGCCGTCGGTGGACAGCACCACCGCGCCGTCCATCTTGCAGAGCTCGCGAAGCCTGGTCGGCGCGTACCGCACATCGAGGGAGAACCCGCCGTCGCAGATCGCTTCCACGCTGTCGTCGTAGCCGAGGACTATCAGGGCCCCGGTTCGGCCGCGCAGGATGCGCTCCAGGCCGTCGCGCAGTGCGGTGCCCGGCGCCAGCCGCGCAACTGCCTCACGAAGGGTGGGACGTTGCTGCTGCGCCGAACCGTTTGTCGTTGATTTGCCGACTGTCATCACCACTCATTGTGCTCCGTGGATGCTGAGTCCAGTCGATGTGGTGGCGCGGGCGCCTTGTCCCGGCGCTCGGCGATGTGGAGAACATGCTCCAGCGCAGCGCCGATGTTGGCCGCCTGCAGCGTCTTCAATCCCGTCGGCACGGTGACGGCACCCGACGGGATCAGCGCTGTCGTAAAGCCCTGCCGGGCGGCTTCTGCCAGCCTGCGCTCCATTCCGCTGACCCGGCGCAGATCGCCGGCCAGCCCCACTTCGCCGATCATTACCGCGGTGGCCGGCATCGGCAGGTTCGCATACGCAGAAGCCAGTGCGACCGCGACCGCCAGATCCGACGACGGATCGGTCAGCCGCATGCCGCCCACGGTCGACAGGTAGACGTCGTTGACGGCGATCTTGAGCCGGGCGTGCTTCTCGAGCACTGCGGCGATCATCGCGGCCCGCGCGTGGTCTATGCCGCTGACGGCGCGCCGGGGCGAGCCGCCCGACGGTGTGGCCAGCAGTGCCTGAATCTCGCCGACAAGGGGTCGCTTGCCGTCGAGGGTCACGGTGATCGCGGTACCCGCGACGGGTTGCGGCCGTTGATCCAGGAATAGGCCGGACGGGTCGGCGACGCCCTCAATTCCATTGTCCTGCAATAGAAAGCAGCCAACTTCTTCTGCGGCACCGAAACGGTTCTTCACGCCGCGCACCATGCGCAGCAGCGAATTACGGTCACCCTCGAAGTGCAGCACCACGTCGACCAAGTGCTCCAGCGAGCGGGGGCCGGCGATGGCTCCGTCCTTGGTGACGTGGCCGATCAGAATCAGCGGCACCCCGGTGGTCTTCGCCGCGGCGGTCAGCGCGCTGGTCACCGCACGCACCTGCGTAACCCCGCCCGCAACGCCGTCGGTGTCGGAGCTGGCCATGGTCTGAACTGAGTCAACGACGACCAGCGTCGGCTGCACCGCATCGATGTGGCCGAGCACGGAATGGAGGTCCGAGTCGGCGGCCAGATACAGCTCGTCGTGGCTGCAGCCGGTCCGGTCAGCGCGCATCCGGATCTGGCCCCGTGACTCCTCGCCGGACACGTACAGGGCCCGCCGCCCGGCCACCGCCCACTGATGGGCAACCTTGAGCAGCAGCGTCGACTTGCCGACTCCTGGATCACCGGCGAGCAGCGTGACCGAACCCGGCACGACGCCGCCACCCAGGACGCGGTCGAGTTCGTCGATTCCGGTGGGGCAGTGCCGGGTGCCGTCAGGCTCTACCGAGCTGATTGGAATCGCAGCCGATGACGGGCTCACCGCGGAGCGGTTGCCACCCCGGACCGCGCTGAGCACCGCGACCTCGTCGACGGAGCCCCAGGTACCGCATTCCAGGCAGCGACCGACCCATTTGGCAGTGAGATGGCGGCATTCCGAGCAGCGATACTGCGAGCGTGCCTTGGCCACCCGCTGACGGTATCCGGCGGGTGTGACAGATCAGCGGAGGTTAGCGCTGTGAGCTTTCCGGTGCCGATATCGGCACCGCCACGCTGACGCTGCCCGCCTTCTCGAAATCGAAGGTGACGTCGTAATTCGGGCCGTTGGTGATCGGCTTGCTCAACGCGATGGTCGCCTTGAGGGTGTCGCCGGACTCGACCGCCTTGTCGGATCTCTTGGTCTGGCCGTTCTGACCGCCGACGAACAGCACCCCGCTGGCGGGCAGGGTGGGATCGCCGGTGACTGTCACCTTGCCGATGTCAGTGGTGATCCCGACCAATTTGTCGGTGATGTCCGGCGACTGGTTCACGGCAACGAGGACGAGGTCCACCGTGGCGCCCGGGCGCAGGTAATCGCCAGCCTGCACTGCCTGAATGTGCACATTGCGCAAGGCGACGTTCTTGACCGTCGCCTGGTTGCCGTCGACGGCAGATTGCTGCATGGCGGTCTGGGCGATCTGACCGGCGCTGCATCCGGACATCGTCACGGCGCCGATCAAGGCGCCGGAGGCAAGCGCAGCGAGCTTTGCCGAGCGACGGCTCGGGCGGGAACTCGAGACGCGGTTTTCGAAGCGGTTCACCCAAAGCCTCCTGCTCGGCCCTCGAACGCACTGGCGGTTCGACTATGCACAGTAGTAGGTCGGTCGGTCCCGCGGAAGCTGAGGGCTCCGAAGCCGTGAGTAGGCGGGTAGAGCAGCGCAGTCACCCGATTCCTGAGACGAACTGGCTGGCGCCGACGGTCTATGGATGGCGCCGAGAGGATTCTGAATTGCCCGCTGTGTTGCATGAATTTTTCGGTCTGTCAACCCCCTCTCCGCACGCGCCGTGCCCCTGACCTGCACCGTTGTTCCGCACGTGTTTGCACGGCGTGTTAGTATGGAGTAACGAAAGGGGCTCGAAACTGATGAATTTTGAGGTCGGAGACACCGTCGTCTATCCACACCACGGTGCTGCGTTGATCGAGGCGATTGAAACCCGAACCATAAAAGGGGAACCAAAAAAGTATCTCGTCTTGAAAGTTGCGCAGGGAGACCTGACAGTTCGAGTACCCGCTGAAAACGCCGAGTATGTCGGCGTGCGCGATGTGGTCGGCCAAGAGGGCCTCGACAAGGTGTTCCAGGTGCTTCGCGCGCCGCACACCGAAGAGCCGACCAACTGGTCACGCCGCTACAAGGCCAACCTGGAAAAGCTTGCCTCCGGGGACGTCAACAAGGTTGCTGAGGTTGTCCGCGACCTCTGGCGCCGCGACCAGGAGCGCGGCCTGTCCGCGGGCGAGAAGCGCATGCTGGCCAAGGCCCGACAGATTCTGGTCGGCGAACTTGCGCTCGCCGAGAGCACGGACGACGCCAGAGCGTCGATCATCCTGGACGAGGCGCTCGCCGCCGCTTCCTGAGTCTCCTGACGCACGAGGACCGGGGTTGACCGGCACGGTCGCGGTGGTCCCCGCCGCCGGCTCCGGCGAACGGCTGGGAGCTGGCGTACCGAAAGCCTTCTATCAGCTGGACGGCCGAACCCTGGTCGAACGTGCGGTCGATGGCCTGCTGAAATCCGGCGTGGTCGACCGCGTCGTCGTGGCGGTACCTGCTGACCGAACCGACCGGGCCAAGCTGATCCTGGGCCGTGACGCGACCGTCGTGGCCGGGGGAGTCAATCGCGGCGATTCTGTCAGTTTGGCGTTAGCCGCCGTCAACGACGGCGAACAACCCGACTTTGTGCTGGTGCACGACGCCGCGCGCGCGCTGACACCGCCCGATCTGGTGGTGCGCGTCGTCGAAGCGCTGCGGGCCGGGCATCCGGCGGTTGTGCCTGCGCTGCCGGTCTCGGACACCATCAAGGCCGTCGACGCCAACGGCGCAGTGCTCGGAACACCGGAGCGAGCCGGGCTGCGCGCCGTACAGACGCCGCAGGGGTTCGCCACCGAGGTGTTGCTCCGGGCCTACCAGCAGGCTGGGTCGGTGGACTTCACCGACGACGCGTCGCTGGTCGAACACATCGGCGGTCAGGTTCAGGTGGTGTACGGCGATCCGCTCGCCTTCAAAATCACCACCCGGCTGGACTTGCTGCTGGCGCACGCGATCGTGAGCCAGTGAACGCCCGCGTCGGCCTGGGCACCGATGTCCATGTCATCGAACCCGGCAGGCCGTGCTGGCTGCTGGGCCTGCTGTTCACCGACGTCGACGGCTGCGCGGGGCACTCCGACGGTGACGTGGCGGTGCACGCGCTGTGCGACGCGCTGCTGTCCGCGGCGGGCCTGGGCGACATCGGCGAAGTCTTCGGTGTCGACGACCCGTGCTGGGCCGGCGTCAGCGGCATGACGATGCTGCGTCACGTCGCGAACCTCCTCGCCGAACACGGCTTTCGGGTTGGCAACGCTGCCGTGCAGGTCATCGGCAACCGACCCAGGGTTGGCCCGCGCCGCGCGGAGGCGCAGGCGGCGCTCTCGGAGGTACTGAATGCGCCGGTGTCGGTGTCTGCCACCACGACCGACGGGCTGGGGCTGACCGGACGTGGCGAGGGCCGGGCCGCAATCGCGACGGCTTTGCTGCTCGGCGCCGACAACACCTCGCCTTAGCCGGCGATCACTTCGCATCGCGCTGATCGTTTCCCTGTGCCGGTGAATGCCCGCGCCCTGTCCGGCGCGCTCGGTAGCCGGAATCGACCCACTCGGCCGCGGTGGTCATCGGTGCCGCGTTCGGCCCGGTAAGCTGGCACGTCGTGACCGATCGCGCCGACCTGCGGCTACACGACACGGCAACTGGCGCCGTTCGTGATTTTGTTCCGCTGCGGCCCGGGCACGTTTCCATTTACCTGTGCGGTGCCACCGTCCAGGGCCTGCCCCACATCGGCCACGTGCGTAGCGGAGTGGCGTTCGACATCCTTCGGCGCTGGCTGACGGCGCGCGGCTGCGACGTTGCTTTCGTCCGCAACGTCACCGATATCGACGACAAGATCTTGAACAAAGCCGCCGCGGCGGGCCGGCCGTGGTGGGAATGGGCGGCCACCTACGAGCGGGCGTTCTCCGCCGCCTACGACGCGCTCGGCGTCCTGCCGCCGTCTGTCGAACCGCGGGCCACCGGCCACATCACCCAGATGGTCGAGCTGATCGAGCAACTGATCCAATCCGGCAACGCCTACGAGGGTTGCGGCGACGTCTATTTCGACGTGATGAGCTACCCCAACTACGGCCAGTTGTCCGGTCATCGGCTCGACGACGTCCATCAAGGCGAAGGCGTGGCAACCGGTAAGCGTGATCAGCGCGACTTCACGCTGTGGAAGGGCGCCAAGCCCGGCGAGCCGTCCTGGCCCACGCCGTGGGGACGCGGACGGCCGGGCTGGCACCTGGAGTGCTCCGCGATGGCCCGCACCTACCTCGGACCGGAATTCGATATCCATTGTGGTGGAATGGATTTGGTGTTCCCGCACCACGAGAACGAGATCGCGCAGAGCTGCGCCGCCGGCGACAAGTTCGCCAGGTTCTGGCTACACAACGGCTGGGTCACCCTGGGCGGCGAGAAGATGAGCAAGTCGCTGGGCAACGTGTTGGCGATCCCGGCGATGCTGCAGCGGGTCCGCGCGGCCGAGCTCAGGTACTACCTGGGCAGCGCGCACTACCGCTCGATGCTGGAGTTCTCCGAGACCGCGTTGAAGGACGCGGTCAACGCCTACGTCGGTATCGAGGATTTCCTGCATCGAGTGCGGACCCGGGTCGGTGCGGTCGAGCCGGGCGAGTGGACCCCGCGGTTTGCGGCGGCACTCAATGACGATCTCGCGGTGCCGACCGCGCTGGCCGAGGTGCACCGTACCCGCGCGGAAGGCAACCGTGCGCTCGACGCCGGAGACCACGACGCCGCACTGGCTGAGGCCGGCGCGATCCGGGCGATGATGGGCATCCTCGGCTGCGATCCGCTCGACGAGCGCTGGGAGTCCCGTGACGAGACGTCGGCCGCGCTCGGTGCGGTGGACGTGCTGGTGCGCGCCGAGCTGGAGCGACGCCAACAGGCTCGCGTGCAACGTGATTGGAAGCTTGCCGACGAGATCCGGGATCGGCTCAAAGACGCCGGCATCGAGGTCACCGACACCGGTGATGGCCCGCAATGGTCGTTGGAGGCCCACGCCGATGGCCGGTAACTCGCAGCGCCGCGGCGCTATACGCAAAAGCTCCAAGAAGGGTCCGACGGTCGGCTCCGGCGGTCAGGGGCGGCGCGGTCTGGAGGGTCGCGGAGCAACTCCGCCTGCGCACATGCGGCCAAACCACCCGGCCGCCAAGCGTGCCAAGGTGCAGGCGCGCCGGCCTGTCAAGCGCAAGGACGACACGGTCGAGACCGTGCTCGGGCGTAACCCCGTGGTGGAATGTCTGCGCGCAGGGGTCCCCGCCACCGCGCTCTATGTCGCACTCGGCGCTCAGGCCGACGAACGACTCAGCGAATCCGTCACTCTGGCAGCCGATGCCGGCATCGCGATCCTGGAAGTTCCGCGTAATGACCTGGACCGGATGACCACAAACGGTTTGCATCAGGGGATTGCGCTGCAGGTACCGCCGTACGCCTACCTGCATCCCGACGAGCTGCTCAAGATTGCCCTTAACAATCCGCCCGCACTGCTGGTCGCGCTCGACAACATCTCCGATCCGCGGAATCTCGGCGCGATCGTGCGCTCGGTCGCGGCGTTCGGTGGTCACGGAGTGTTGATTCCCGAGCGGCGATCTGCCTCGGTGACCGCGGTCGCCTGGCGAACCAGCGCGGGCGCCGCTGCGCGGATCCCCGTCGCGCGTGCCACCAATCTCAATCGGACACTGAAGGATTGGGCCGACAAAGGCTTACAGCTCGTGGGGCTTGACGCCGACGGTGACACGATCGTCGACAACGTGGATGGCGCCGGCCCGATCGTCGTGGTGGTGGGATCGGAAGGCAAGGGGCTGTCCCGGCTGGTGCGTCAGAGCTGCGACGGGGTGGTGTCGATTCCGATGGCCGGACCCACCGAGTCGTTGAATGCCTCGGTCGCTGCCGGCGTGGTGCTGGCTGAAATCGCGCGTCAACGTAGAAGCTAGCTCGCGTCCGCGTGTCACAGCAGCCTCGTAAGTACCGCTTCAGCTGGGTGCACCGAATTTGGAAATAAGACCACATGCGATATCACCAGGTATCGCTCGAGGTCGTCCCTCAGTGATACCGCATGTGGGTTCGAATCGAAGAAGGCAGTATCCCTACTCGGAGTGATTCCTGTGACTCATGCGCTTATCGAGGTTCAGACGCCGAGAAGTCGGGCTGAAGCCCACAGCGCCAGCACCGAAGCCACCAGTGATGTGGGAACGGTGAACAAGCCGAGCCGGGTGTACTCTCCGACGCTGGCAGTGATGTCGTAACGTCGTAAGACGCTGCGCCACAGCAGGTTCGACAACGAACCGACATAGGTCAGGTTCGGGCCGATATTCACGCCGATCAGCACGGCCAACACCGCGGCCGGGCCGGCCGGCGCCACCAGTGGCACGAGTACCAGCGTCGCGGGCAGGTTGTTGACGATGTTGGCCAGCACGGCGGCCAGCGCCGCATACCCGAGCAGGGCGAGCAATCCCGTGCCGGACGGCAGCAGCGCGCCCATTCGGCCGGACACACCATTGCGCATCACCGCCTGCACGACGACACCCAGCGCGAGCACGAACACCAGAAACGGCACATTCACCGCACGCACGATTTCCACCGCCGTGGTGTGGCGGCGGGCAAGGCTGCGCAGCGCCATCACTGCCGCCCCGGCCAACGCCGCCCACGCCGGCGCGACGTCTACGGCTTCGGCCACAACGAACCCGACCAGCGTCAGGGCCACCACCACCAACGCGAACACCGGTGTCGGAGGCGCGGGTTCATCCTCGATGGGCTGAGTCGGCACGTCGAGATCGCGACGGAAGAAGACCCGGAAAACGAGGTAGACGGTGCCCACCGCGGCCAGCCACGGCAGCGTCATCAACAACGTGAACTTGATGAACGACAGCTTTGAGGCGTTAAAGGCAAGCAGGTTGGTCAGATTGGACACCGGAAGAAGCAGCGAAGCGGCGTTGGCCAAGTGCGCGGTGGCGTAGGCGTGCGGCCGGACCGGTGCCCGCAACCGCCGAACCGTGGTCAACACCACCGGGGTGAGCAGCACGACGGTGGCGTCCAGGCTCAGCGCCGCGGTGATGATCGCCGCGATCACGAACACCTGTCCCAGCAGACGTCGTGAACTCACCCGTCCACGCGCCATCGCCGCCCCGGCCGCCTCGAACAGGCCTTCGTCGTCACACATCTTCGCCAACACCAGCACCGCGCCCAAGAACGCGACGACTTTCAACAGACGCTCGGCCTCAATTGTCGCGTCGTGCAACGAGATCGCACCGACGGCCAGCAACAGCACCACAGCGGGCACCGCCGCGAACGCTTCCGGGCAGCCCCGTGGCCGGGCAACCGCGAACGCCAGCACCGCCGCCAGCGACAGGACAGCCAGAAAGAGCGTCAAACTCGCGCCCAGGGGTCTTCGCGTCGCCACACCGTCGGCATGTCCAGCGCGACACCGTCGCGCTCGGCCAGCCCACTAAGCACGCGCAGCGACACGTCCAAGTCGTCGGCGACATAGGGCAAGGCTCGCAACGGCTTTGACAACGGCCGGAAGAAGTCGTCCCAGTGCACCAGGACCACCCGTCGTGCCCCGACGGTGCGCACCGTCTCCGCCCAGTAGTCGACGACATACGACTCCGGCTGCACGCCGAGCTGGCCCACCCCGAGATAGACGACATCCGCGCGCTGCCCGGTCAGTGAACCTTTCACAAACCCGGCGCTGCCCTGGATCAAGACTCGACGGTCTGAGGAACGGTGATGGATCAACGTCGCCCAGGCCTCTCCGCATCGGTAGGCAGCAGCCCTTACCGGCGGCACGACGGGCTGGTCGATGGTGCCCGGAAACCGGTCAGGTGGACTGTGGTGCGATTCCACGAGTGTTATATCGAAGTCGCCCAACCGAACTGGCGCACCCGAGTCGGCGACTACCAACCGGGTCTCGTCAAGGCCGTAGCCACGGCCGACATTCGCCGCGGACTCGCCGCCGACCAATTGGGCGCCGGTGCGGTCAGCGACGAGCGCGGAATCCAAGGCGTGGTCGAAGTGCGTGTGCACCGGTACGACCGCCGCGAGGCGTTTGACCCCGACCCGCGCGAGACACCCGTCGACCCGGGCAGGCGACGGTGCCACTTTGCCGAGCCCGACCCGGGCCAGGCTTGGCCGGGAGAAGAAGCCGTCGGTCATCAGTGCCGAGGAGCCGTCGTCGATCAGCAGTGTCGACACCCCCAGCCATGTGATCGTCAGAGGCGCATCGGAATCGGCGGCCGGCACAGTGAAGCGGTGTGCGTGCCGCGCAAGGTCTGGACGCCCAGGTCGCAGTCGCATCAGCAGAACGCCTTCAGGTCGATGCCGTCGGCCTTCAGCCGCTCCCGGACAGCGGTCGCGATCTGCACCGCGCCGGGTGAATCACCGTGCACGCAGACCGATTCCACGCTCACTGTGACGGTTGAGCCGTCGACGGCGGTGACGGTTCCCGACGTCACCATGGTCAGCACGCGTTCGGCAATGGCGGCTGCATCGTCCAGCACCGCGCCGGGTTCGCGCCGCGGGACAAGTTGGCCGTCAGGCTGATAAGCGCGGTCGGCGAACGCTTCGGCCACGGTGCGAAGGCCGCGCCGGCCGGCCTCGTCGAAGAACGATGAGCCCGCCAGGCCGAGCACCGGCAGACCCGGGTCTACGGTCTGCACCGCCTCCGCCACGGCAGCGGCCTGCTCGCGATTGGTCATGATCGTGTTATACAGCGCGCCATGGGGTTTGACGTAGGAGACCCCGGAGCCGGCGGCCTGCGCCAGTCCGTGTAGGGCGCCGATCTGATAGACGACGTCGGCGAGCAGATCCTCGGGGGTGACGTCGATGAAGCGCCGGCCGAAGCCGGCCAAGTCTCGATAGCTCACCTGCGCGCCGATCCGCACGCCGCGCTCGGCCGCCAGCCGGCACACCGACAGCAGTCCGGCAGGGTCGCCCGCATGGAATCCGCAGGCGACGTTGGCGCTGCTGACGATGCTGAGCATGGCGTCGTCGTCGCCGAGCCGCCAGACGCCGAAGCCCTCACCCAGGTCGGCATTGAGGTCGATTCTGGCCACGGTCGATAGCTTAGGCGCGCGGCCGCGCGAAGCTTCGGGCCCGTCACGATCTCCGAGGGCTCAGGCGTAGTCGCCGAAAGACGGCTCGCCCGAGAAATGCCCGGTAACCTCACAGTTCATGAGCCCACTGCCGCGACGCCGGGCGACGCTGGCGTCGCTGGCTGCTGAGCTCAAGGTCTCTCGCACCACCATCTCGAATGCCTACAACCGACCCGATCAGCTGTCGGATGCGTTGCGTGAACGTGTGCTCGCCACCGCGAAACGCCTGGGCTACCCGGGACCTGACCCAGTCGCGCGATCGCTGCGTACCCGCCGGGCCGGTGCGGTGGGCCTAGTGATCACCGAACCACTCACCTATTCCTTCAGTGATCCCGCGGCGCTGGATTTCGTTGCGGGACTTGCGCAATCGTGCGAAGAGGGCGGACAGGGGCTGCTGCTGGTCGCGGTGAGCCCGAGCCGCAGTGTCGCCGACGGGACCGCGTCGGTGCTCGCCGCCGGCGTGGACGGCTTCGTGGTCTATTCGTCGGCCGGTGACGACCCCTACCTACAGGTGGTGCTGCAGCGGCGACTGCCGTTGGTGGTGGTTGACCAACCCAAAGGCGTGCCCGGCGCATCCTGGGTCGGCATCGACGACCGCGCCGCGATGCGTGAGATTGCCGACTACGTCCTCGGTCTGGGCCACCGCGAGATCGGGCTGCTGACGATGCGGCTGCTCCGAGACCGGCATCAGGGTCTGGTCGACCCGAAGCGCCTCCACGCGTCGACTTTTCAGGTCCAGGGCGAACGCATCCGCGGCGTCCGCGAAGCGATGGGCGCCGCCGGTCTCGACCCGGATGCCTTGACCGTCGTCGAAAGCCACGAGCACACCGCGACATCCGGTGGCGTCGCCGCTCAAATCGCGCTGAATGCCAACCCGCGGATCACGGCGCTTGATGTGCACCGCCGACGTGCTGGCGGTGTCGGCGATGGACTTTCTGCGCGCCCGTGGCAAGTTCGCGCCCGGCCAGATGACGGTCACCGGCTTCGACGGCGTGCCTGAGGCGATGAGCCGCGGCCTGACCACAGTCGCGCAGCCGAGCCTGCAAAAGGGCCGTCGCGCAGGCGAACTCCTACTGAGCGGAGATCTCGACCCGACGGTCGAGGTGATCAAAACCCAACTGATCCGCGGACGAACCGCCGGACCGCCCGCCTGAGGGATCAGACGTTAGCGGTGTCCCCGTGGCCGATCAGCAGTCGAACCGCCAGATCCAGTCGTTTGCTGACATCGGTGGCCGACGCCCGACGGGTCAGCCACGCCAGCAGATTCGACAGCCACACATCCGAGATCACCCGCGAGATGTGGTACTGGTCTTCACTCGGTTCGCCGTCGCTCATCGCCCGGGCGAACATCGAATCGATCAGCTTCTCGACGTGATCGACTTCACCCGCCGCCGAGGCGTCCGCGAAGACGTAGGCACGCGTCATGGCCTCGGTGAGCAGGGGATTGCGCTGCATCGCCCGGTTGAGCTTGCTGACCATGAAGTTCAGCCGCTGATAAGGCGTTCCGCCGGTCAGCGAGGAGCGGTCGGTCTTGGCGTCGATCCGTTCGAATTCGCGACCCAGCGCGGAAACCAGCAGGTGCACCTTGGACGGGAAGTACCGGTACAGCGTGCCTACCGCGACGTCTGCCCGATCGGCCACCGCGCGCATCTGAACAGCCTCGTAGCCGCCTTTGGAGGCGATCGCCATCGTCGCGTCCAAGATGCGCTTGCGACGCTCGCGCTGCGCCTCGGAGCCGAGTTCTGACTCGGCGAGTACCGCCACGTTCATCACCTCACGAGGTTGCGCAGAGGACGAACCCGAGGGTTTCCCCGACGTGGTGTGTGCCGGCCCCGAATCGAAAGGGGTCATTTGACGAACAGCTCCTTTTTCTGCGCGCTCGCCCGAAACGATACGCATACCGAGCGTGAATCTCTCACCTCCGTGCGGCCGGGACACCGGGATGTCCTGCTGCGATGGCATTCGACTTGACGGTCGAACACTGGCACTATTAGAACACGTTCTAGTGCCGTGCGGTGCGTCTCGCGCTGTGCCATTTTCCGTCGATCTAGGAGCTCAGGTGGCCGTGACCATCACCGACGAACAGTTTGCGGCGCGGGAGTTGGTCCGCGACTGGGCTGCCGGCTCCGGCGCGACGGAAGCGGTCCGCGATATCGAGCAGGGTGAGCCGAAAGCCTGGCAGCCGGTGTTCGAGAGCCTGGCCGGCCTCGGCCTGTTCGGTGTCGCGGTTCCCGAAGACTGCGGTGGCGCCGGCGGGAGCATCGAAGACCTTTCCGCGATGGTCGAAGAGGCGGCCAGGGCGCTGGTGCCCGGCCCGGTCGCGACCACGGCGTTAGCCACGCTCGTAGTGTCCGACCCGACGCTGCGGGAGGCCCTCGCGTCCGGGCAGCGCACCGCCGGGGTTGCCTTCGACAGCGATGTCGAGTTCGACGAGACGGCGTCGCAGGTGTCCGGGACGGTGCCGTGGGTGCTCGGCGGCGTCGCCGGCGGACTGCTGTTGGTGCCGGCCGGCGAGACGTGGCTGCTCATAGACTCCGGCGCAGCCGAAGCAGCAGGCACCGTCACCGTCGAGCCGTTGCAGGCCGCCGACTTCTCCCGGCCGCTGGCGCGTGCGGTGCTCACCTCGGCTCCGGCCACTGTGATCGACGCTCCCGCGGGTTGGGTGACCGACCTGACCGCGACGGTGCTGTCCGCCGAAGCGGCGGGGATTACCCGCTGGGCGCTGGACACCGCCGTCGCCTACGCGAAGGTGCGTGAGCAGTTCGGCAAACCGATCGGCAGCTTCCAGGCGATCAAGCACCTGTGTGCCGAAATGCTCTGTCGCACCGAGCAGGTGGCGGTAGCTGCCGCCGACGCCGCCCGCGCCGCCCGCGACGGTGACCCTCGTCAGCTCTCCATCGCCGCGGCCATCGCCGCCGGCGTCGCAATCGAGGCAGTCAAGGCCAACGCGAAGGACTGCATCCAGGTGCTCGGCGGCATCGGGATCACCTGGGAGCACGACGCGCATCTGTATCTGCGCCGGGCCTATGCAATCGGGCAGTTCCTCGGCGGGTCTGCCCGCTGGCTGCGCCGGACCGCCGAGCTGACCCAAGACGGTGTGCGCCGCGATCTCAGCATCGACCTCAGCGACGTCGCCGACCTGCGGCCCGAGATCGCCGACGCGGCCGCTGGCGTCGCCGCGCTGCCAGAGGACAAGCGGCAGGCCAAGCTGGCCGCGACAGGGCTGTTGGCGCCGCACTGGCCCCCACCGCACGGTCGCGGAGCGGGGCCGGCTGAGCAGTTACTGGTCGATCAGGAACTGGCGGCGGCCGGCGTGACCCGGCCCGACCTGGTGATCGGCTGGTGGGCGGCGCCGACGATTCTCGAACACGGCACGCCCGAACAGGTCGAGCGTTTCGTACCGGGCACCCTGAGCGGCGAAATCTTTTGGTGCCAACTATTTTCCGAGCCCGGAGCCGGATCAGACCTGGCGTCTCTGCGCACCAAGGCGGTCCGAGTCGACGGCGGTTGGGAGCTGACCGGGCAGAAGGTGTGGACCTCGTCGGCGCACAAAGCGCAGTGGGGTGTCTGCCTGGCCAGAACGGACCCGGACGCGCCAAAGCATAAAGGCATCTCGTACTTCTTGATCGACATGAGTTCGCCCGGCATCCTGATCCGGCCGCTGCGCGAGATCACCGGCGACGCGTTGTTCAACGAGGTCTTCCTCGACAACGTGTTCGTTCCCGACGAGCTGGTGGTCGGCACGGTCAACGACGGCTGGCGACTGGCCCGCACCACGCTGGCCAACGAGCGCATCGCGATGGCGGCGGGGACTGCGCTGGGCAATCCGATGGAAGAGCTGCTCGCTGAGGCGACCAAGGCGAATCTCGATGTTGCACTGCAGGATCAGCTCGCGCATTTGATCATCACCGCGCAGGTCGGTTCGCTCCTCGATCAGCGCATTGCTCAGCTCGCAGTGGGCGGTAAAGACCCCGGCCCTCAGTCGAGTGTGCGCAAGCTCATCGGTGTGCGGTACCGGCAGGCACTGGCCGAATACCGGATGGATCTCAGCGAGGGATCCGGCATCGTCGCGGACAAGATCGTCAAGGACTTCCTCAACACCCGCTGCCTGACGATCGCCGGCGGCACCGAGCAGATTCTGCTGACGGTGGCCGCCGAACGGCTACTGGGCCTGCCGCGCTGATTAAATCTCCGGCAATCGCGCGGTTAGCGCGGCTGCTGCCCTTCTTCCACCGCTCCCGCGTAATGCGCTCCTACATCGACAGCGAGATCCTGCACCGCCTCGTCGTCTACGCCTTCGCGAGGGCCGAATGATTTGCCCGATCTGTGTCTGCTCCCCCTCGGCTCATCCGCTCGGGTGATCTCGAAGCCCTCGGGCCCGCGCGGCGTGGCTCTGTCACGACCGGCATAGCGGAACATGCCTCCCCTTCTCCGCACTACTCCGTACTTGCGCGAGTACCCGATCAGCCATCGGGGTACATTCCGTGCGGCGGAGTTACTCGCGCCCTGCGTCCTCGACTTCTGCGACGTCGGCGCGGTCGCCGCCTGTCGGACGCCTCCGGTGCCCGCGACACCGTGTCGATTCTCGTCCGGCGTTCCTCGTCGACGACGGCGATTACGTGTCGGCGCGCTGGCCGGGCTACACCCTTCGATTCCAGCGGGCGTGTTGATCATCAGCAGATCGGCCTTCTTGGATGTGATGCGGTAGGCGTGCGGTATGTCTTTGGGCAAGAACACGATTCCGCCCTCCGACAGCTCCATCTCCTTATCGTCGAGCCAGAGTAACGCGGTCCCCTTGATGAGCATGAAGACTTCGTCCTCGCGGGTGTGTTTGTGATACGGGGGTGCTTCGCCTTCGCTGACGTCGAAGCGGCCGACCATCAACTGACCATTGGTCGCTTTACCGTCGAGCAAGATCGAGCGATGGGGCAGTGCCCGGCCGGTGAGGACAATGCGGTAGCCGCGGTGATAGGCAGCACCGCCAGCGTGGCCGGCGCAGTATGCCTGCGACGACACCCGGACGACGCCGACATTGTGCGCTGGTGTTGGTCCAGCAGGTGCGACGTCCTCTGCGTAGCTATGGCCAGCGTGCCGCCGTGACGAAGTGACTGCCCGCCATTAAGGGCATCGCACTTTTTGTTGCCATACGAGATGACACCGGTAATGCCGTCGTGGCCAGGTATACCTGCCTGAGCTAGCCATTCCAGTGTTTTCATCCTGGTTGCTTGCTCCGGCCTGTTGTGCCAATGCGATTGCGGTACTGCCAATGGCAGTATTGCTCAATGAGATTTCATCGTCGCCTCCTTTCATCTTTTGAGGAACCTATCATTTCGCTCGGAGGGGCCTGTGCCTATGCGGCTGTCAGCTATGTGGGATTGCAGGCAGCTGGAATGTTTCGCTACCGGCTAGCGGGTAACTGAAACGAGGCTCCGCTATCGATATTGCAGCGGACCATCGCGCGTGCTATGCCGGTGATGTGGCAGACGTTGTGATCGTTCAGGTTGACAATGGCCGGCCGGAACGACCGCGCGGGCGGATCGTGTCGCTGCTGGTGCGTCCTACACCTCCAACGTTATGGCGTGGACTCGTAGCCGGCGTGGTTTTAATCGGCCTGGAGACGGTTCTCATCGTCTGCTCAAACATTTAGCTCCGACCAATGCTTTCGGGATGTGTACCTCCTCGGGGTACTGCTGGTAGGGGCGGCGTGTGGTCGGATCAGCGCGATCACGGCACTGGCCAGCGCAGTGGCGTTCGACTACTGCCGAAGCTGGCCGGAAAGCGTCGGACTGGCACAGCCCCAGAACTCAGTCGTGGTTGGCGTTTTTTTCATCGTGGCACTGTTGTCAAACAGTCTCGCGAGCTTGGCCCGGGCAAGCGCGATCGAAGCCGAACGGCGCAAGCACGAAGCCGATTTCGCCGCACGGCAGCAGACTGCGCTGCGTCGAGTCGCGACATTGGTGACACGTGGCGTACCGCCATCGGAGGTGTTCTCAGCCGTCTCGCCGTATTTCCAGTTGTCTGTATTCTCGCAACGCGTCGTTGTTCCGCTACGAGCCTAACGGCACATCACTCTTGCTTGCAGCATACGACGAACCAGTACTGAAGAAGATGCCTGTGAGCGAACTCTTTCCGCTCGATGGGGAGAATATCGTGGCAATGGTGCGGCATGGTGGTCTAGCCGTCCTAATGGACAGCCACGACATGCCGGCGTCGGCGGCGGCGCGTATCCGTGCGTTGTTTGTGCTCCGCTGTCGGAGCTCCGATCGTCGTTGCGTACCAGGTATGGGGAGTGGCCATCGCGGTTCATCGAGTCCAGATCCCTTTTCACCCGTGCCTCAGAGTCGGGCGACTTCAATGTCGAACATCGAGATTGATCGCGAATGCGAGGCGCGGGAAATGCGACGGCGATGAAAGTTCTAGCCACGAGAGGCAAAAAGTATAGCTTAGAGATCATGATCATTCGGCCTTTTCTCACGGGTACAGATATCTCGACGGACTTCTGGGACATCGAGCGCGGGATCTCTGCAATGGCGGATGAAAAGTTCTGGGATGCGCGGCACGGTTGCGTGCGTGGTGATCGCCATCGCCGCGCTGTTCCTGAGCTACCTAGCGGCCGGGAATCTCTACCTGACCGGCTTTCCCGACGGGCATCTCACCGACTACGACAAAGCGGTCGATACGCCTGAACACATCCTCATGTGGGTGGAATTAGGTTTCATTGCGCCTTCCCCTGGAGTCGCCGCCCTGACCTAACGATGGGTACCGTGCTGATTCCGATCCCTGACCGCGACTTCGACCCGACCGAAGTCGCCGTCAGCTGGCAGGTGTTGCGCGCCAACGGCCACGGGGTCGTCTTTGCCACCGAAAGCGGCGCACCCGGAATCGCTGACGACATCATGATCAGCGGCCGTTACTCGCGCCCTGCAGAATCCGACGGACTTCTGGGACGTCGAGCGCGGGTCGCCGCACTGGCGGACGAAAACCTCCGGGATGGCCCGCGACACCTCTCGCGAGCGCCTTTGAGCTATCAATGCAGTCAATCTCAGCCATCACATTGGCAAAACACGAAATCGACCGTACGACTTCGTATCGCACCTTCTCGCGTTGCAGTGCAGCGCCGGTGTCATGCAGCTCACCCGCCGCGCCATCCGCTCGTGGCATGAACGAGTTCGAGCGGGCAGTGTCCATTAGTGGCTTTAGGTGTCTGTCCGTAGCAAAATGCAATCTGGTCGGATGGCCGAAAGGACGTCGCGCATGCAAGTTGACTCCAGCAACGCACATAGCGCGCCAGCAGAGGACCGATTCACGGCCGGCGTTCGTCGTGCCGATGACGACGCCCTCCTCCGCGAGGTTGGCAAGCCTGCTCGGCGCTCTGGCTTCGACGTCGTCGGCCGGGTCGGCGACGGAACCGAAGCACTCGCAGTAGTGCGCGCAGAGAATCCCGATCTGCTTGTCGTCGACATCCGTATGCCGCCGAGCAACACCACCGAAGGCCTCGATGTCGCGCGAGTCATCCGGGAAGAGCAGCCCGAGACCGGCATTTTGGTTTTATCGGCTCATGTCGAGGTCGAACACGCGATGGAGCTTCTGGCCAGCGGCCGTGCGATCGGTTACCTCCTCAAGAGTCGGGTGGTCGATGTGGCCGACTTTGTCGATTCACTACACCGGATCGCCAACGGCGGCTCGGTGATCGATCCGGCGCTTATCCAAGAGTTGGTTTCAGGCCGCCGACGCAAAGATCCGCTTGCTGCTCTGAGTCCTCGGGAACACGAAGTTCTGGCGCTGATGGCAGAGGGGCGTTCCAACGCCGGCATTGCCCGTCAGCTGTGGCTCACCGAAGGCACCGTCGAGAAGCACGTGCGAAGCATTCTGAGTCAAGCTGAACCTGCCCGAGGCCGCCTGACGATCATCGCCGCGTTCGAGCGGTGATCACTTTCCACACGTTCGCAAACGTGTTGTCCCGCAAGCTTTGACGCCCTAAGAGAAGTTGGCTTGCGCGCAGGTGCTCGGCGAGGTGATGTTGACCCCGCTGTAGACCACCTGAATATGCGTGCAGGAGATCACGTTGATGTTCAACCGGGGCTGGCCGGTGTGCCAGTCGGTCGCGTCGATCCGGCCGACGGTCTGGTATTTCTCCGGCGGACCCTCGCCCATATAGATCGTGGTGACCTCGTCGGCGCCGCCGTCCTTCATCACCCGGTCGTACTGGGCGGTCGCGTGCACGTCCAGATACGCGGTGCGGCTGTTGGGCCGGATGGTGGTGCTCTGCCGCGACCACAGGTCGTTGGGGAACCCGATCACTCCGTCGGCCGACTTGCGGTCGGCGCCGACGGTGAAGTCGCAGCTGCCGTTTGCGGGATGGCAGTCGAGCCGGGAGAAGGTCTCCAGCTGGGTGCCGTCGGGCAGCGGCGTGAGCGTGGTGGCGTTATTACTCGCTGCCGACGACACCGCGGGCGGCGTCAGCGCCAGCATCAGACCGACGCCTGCCAACGCCGTGACCAGCCGCATCATCTGCTTCGTCCTCCGTCTCGCCGCGCCTGAGCAGAACTTACGCTGCGGCTATTCGTCGTAGGTGACTTCGACCGAATCGGTCTCCGGGTGCGCCTGGCACGCCAGGATCAACCCGTCGTCGAGATCCTGCTGTTCCAGCACATCGTTGACTTCCATGCGCACCTTGCCGTTGCGCAGCGTGGTGGCGCACGCGCCGCAATGGCCCTCACGGCAGGAGAACGGCGCGTCCAGGCCGGCATCGAGCAGTACATCGAGCAGCTTCGCTTTGCGCGGCCACGACACGGTGTGGGTCTGGCCGTCCAGTTCGACCACCGCGCTGGCATGAGGCAAATCGTCGCTATCAACGCTGTCGTCGATTGTCACCGCCGCGAACGGGTCGCTGTCGAGTGACTTGAACACCTCCAGGTGCACTTGCGCCGCAGGCACTTTCAGACTCTCGAGCGCTTCGCGCGCGGCCTCCATGAACGGCCCCGGCCCGCAGATGAACGCCTGCCGGTCGGTGAACGGAGCGGCCAGCTGCGCCAGCGCGTTCGCCGACGGCAACCCCTGCAGCGATTCCAGCCAGTGCACGACGGTCAGCCGGTCCGGGTACTTGGCGGCGAGCTCGCGCAGCGCGTCGGCAAAGATCACCGACCGCTCGTCGCGGTTGGCGTACAGCAGCACCACTTGGCCGCCGCCTTCGGACAGCGCGGACTTGCAGATCGACATGACCGGCGTGATTCCGCTGCCGGCGGCCAGTAGCACAAAGTCGCTGTCGAGGGTCTTGGGCACGAAGGTGCCTGACGGTGCCAGCACGTGCACGCGCATGCCGGCGTGGGCGTTGTCGCACAGCCAGTTCGATGCGTAGCCGTCTTTGTCCCGCTTGACCGTGACAGTCAGCGCCTCGTCGGCGAACGGTGAGCTGGACAGCGAATAACAGCGAGCCACCGAACCGGTGCGGTCGCTGGGAATGCGCAGCGTCAGGAACTGGCCAGGCGCGTAGCGCAGGCGCTCGGCCGGTACCTGGGAATCGTCGGGAACCGTGAAGACCAGCGACCGCGCGTCGTCGGTCTCGGTGACGACGTCGGCGATCTCCAGCTCCAGAACGTGGCTGCCGAGCGGCTCGTCGGGAATTGCGCCCGTCACCACCCCGCCTTTCCTTCGGTCATAACTAGAACAGGTTACAGAAACTTGGATAGGTATGGCTACCAGCCGCAGCAATACGCTGCTCGACACAAATCGGAACGTGTTCTAGTCTTTGTCTGTGCTGGCCTACATAAGCCACCCTTATTGGAGGAAGCCGTGACGTCCATTCAACAACGTGACGCCCAGTCGGTCCTAGACGGCATCGACGAACTACTGCCCAAGCTGCGCCAGCGGGCCCAGGAAACTGAGGACCTGCGGCGCTTGCCGGATGCCACGGTGAGTGAGCTCCAGGAAATCGGCTTCTTCAAGTTGCTGCAGCCGAAGCAGTGGGGCGGCCTGGAAACCGACCCTGCGGTGTTCTACGAGGCGGTCCGCCGGATCGCCAGCGCCTGCGGGTCCACCGGCTGGGTCAGTTCGATCATCGGTGTGCACAACTGGCACCTGGCGCTGTTCGACCAGCAGGCTCAGGACGAGGTCTGGGGTGACGACGCAGGAGTGCGTGTCTCGTCGTCCTACGCCCCGATGGGTGCGGGCACAGTGGTCGACGGCGGCTACCTGGTCAACGGATCGTGGAACTGGTCGTCGGGCTGTGACCACGCAACGTGGGCCTTCCTCGGCGGGCCGGTCATCAAGGACGGGCGGCCGGTCGACTTCGGCAGCTTCCTGATCCCGCGCACCGAGTACCGCATCGATGACGTCTGGCATGTGGTGGGCCTCAAAGGAACTGGCAGTAACACCGTCGTCGTCAAGGACGTCTTCGTGCCGCGACACCGGTTCCTATCCTACAAGCAGATGAACGACGGCACCGCCGGCGGCTATCAGAACAACACCGCCGCGGTTTACAAGATGCCCTGGGGCACAATGCATCCCACGACAATCTCGGCGCCGATCGTCGGCATGGCCTACGGTGCCTACGACGCGCACGTCGAGCACCAGGGCAAACGGGTGCGTGCCGCGTTCGCCGGTGAGAAGGCCAAGGACGACCCGTTCGCCAAGGTCCGCATCGCCGAAGCCGCCAGCGACATCGATGCCGCGTGGCGGCAACTGATCGGCAACGTCAGCGACGAGTACGCGCTGCTTTCCGCCGGCAAGGAGATCCCGTTCGAACTGCGGGCCCGCGCCCGCCGCGACCAGGTACGTGCCACCGGGCGATCCATCGCCTCCGTCGACCGGTTGTTCGAGGCCTCCGGCGCCACCGCGTTGGCCAGCGATGCACCGGTGCAGCGGTTTTGGCGCGATGCGCACGCCGGCCGGGTCCACGCGGCCAACGACCCTGAGCGGGCTTACCAGATCTTCGGTAATCACGAGTTCGGGCTGCCGCCCGGCGACACCATGGTCTGAGCGGTGACGGCTACCAAAGAGCTGACGTTCGAATCCACCTCTCGCTATGTCGAAGTCGACGTCGACGGACCACTGAAGCTGCACTACCACGAAGCCGGTGTCGGCAACGAGCAGACGATCGTGCTGCTGCACGGCGGTGGGCCGGGTGCGGCGAGCTGGACGAACTTCTCCCGCAACATCCCGGTGCTGGCGGAGCGATTTCACGTGCTGGCCGTCGACCAGCCCGGCTACGGTCTGTCGGACAAGCGCGCCGAGCACGGGCAGTTCAATCACTACGCGGCCCGGGCGCTGAAGGGTCTGTTCGATCACCTGGGCCTGGGACGTGTTCCGCTGGTGGGTAATTCGTTGGGCGGTGGCACCGCGGTCCGGTTCGCGCTGGATTACCCGGACAAAGCCGGCAAGTTGGTGCTGATGGGCCCCGGTGGGCTCAGCATCAACCTGTTCGCGCCCGATCCCACCGAAGGCGTCAAGCGGCTCGGGAAATTTTCTGTGGAGCCGACCCGCGAGAACCTCGAGGCGTTCCTACGGGTGATGGTCTACAACCAGAAACTGATCACCCCGGAACTGATCGAGCAGCGCTTCGAGCTGGCCAGCACACCGGAATCGCTGATGGCGACCCGAGCGATGGGAATGTCGTTCGCCGGGGCCGATTTTGAGCTCGGCATGATGTGGCGCGAGGTGCACAAACTTCGTCAGCCGGTGCTGCTGATCTGGGGCCGCGAAGACCGGGTGAACCCATTGGACGGTGCGCTGGTGGCGCTCAAGACGATTCCGCGTGCGCAGCTTCACGTGTTCGGCCAGTGCGGGCATTGGGCGCAGGTGGAGAAGTTCGACGAATTCAACAAGCTGACCATCGACTTCCTGGGAGGTGTGTGATGAGCATCCGTTCACTGGGTTACCTGCGCATCGAGGCCACCGACATGCAGGCCTGGCGCGATTACGGCTTGAAAGTCCTCGGCATGATCGAGGGCAAGGGCAGCACCGAGGGCGCGCTCTATCTCCGGATGGACGACTTCCCCGCCCGACTGGTGATCGTGCCGGGCGAGCATGACCGGCTCTCGGAAGCCGGTTGGGAATGTGCGAATGCCGAAGGCCTACAGGAGATCCGAAACCGGCTCGACGTCGAGGGCACGCCGTACAAGGAAGCCACCGCCGCCGAACTGGCCGACCGTCGGGTCGACGAGATGATCAGGTTCTCCGACCCCTCCGGCAATGGCCTGGAGGTCTTCCACGGCGCCGCGCTCGAGCATCGTCGAGTCGTCAGCCCGTACGGCCACAAGTTCGTCACCGGTGAGCAGGGCTTGGGTCACGTCGTGCTGACCACCCGAGATGACGTCGAGACGCTGCACTTCTACCGCGATGTGCTGGGTTTCAAGCTCCGTGACTCGATGCGACTGCCGCCGCAGGTGGTGGGCCGGCCCGCCGACGGGCCGCCGGCCTGGCTGCGCTTCCTGGGCTGCAACCCCCGTCACCACAGCCTGGCCTTCATGCCGGGTGAGACCCCCAGCGGCATCGTCCACCTGATGATCGAGGTCGGCGAGGCCGACGACGTCGGGCTGTGCCTGGACCGGGCGATTCGGCGCAAGGTGCCGATGTCGGCCACGCTGGGCCGCCACGTCAACGACCTGATGCTGTCGTTCTACATGAAGACTCCCAGCGGGTTCGACATCGAATTCGGTTGTGAGGGAAGGCAAGTCGAAGATACCGACTGGGTTGCCCGGGAGAGCACCGCGATCAGCCTGTGGGGTCACGACTTCAGCGTCGGCTTCAAGTAAATGTCCGAGCAGATTGACGCGCGCACCTTCCGTAGTGTGCTGGGTCAGTTCTGCACCGGCATCACGATCATCACCACCGTGCACGACGACGTCCCGGTCGGCTTCGCATGTCAGTCCTTTGCGGCGCTTTCGCTGGAGCCGCCGCTCGTGCTGTTCTGCCCGACAAAAGTGTCCCGGTCGTGGAAAGCCATCGAGGCGAGCGGGAAGTTCTGCGTCAACGTGCTGACCGAGAGTCAAAAGCACGTCTCGGCACGCTTCGGCTCGAGAGAGCCGGACAAGTTCGCCGGAATCGACTGGCATCCTTCGGAACTCGGCTCGCCGATCATCGAGGGATCGCTGGGCTACATCGACTGCAGGGTGGCCTCGGTGCACGACGGCGGCGACCACTTCGTGGTGTTCGGCGCGGTGGAGTCGCTGTCCGAGGTGCCGCAGATCAAGCCGCGGCCGCTGCTGTTCTATCGCGGCGACTACACCGGCATCGAGCCGGACAAGACCACGCCGGCGCAATGGCGTGACGATCTAGAGGCGTTCCTGACCACGACCACCCAGGACACCTGGTTGTAGCCGGCGTTCTGGAATGCAGGGGCCGTGCTGCTACGGCGAAAGACGGCTCTCTTCACTTCGCGCTTCGGCGCCACTCTGCTCGACGTCGGAGTCGATGTCCGGCCCCGTGCGGCCGACGTAACTTCCGTCGTCACCATCTGTTGCGGCCCGGGAGCTGGCGACGTGAGTGTCGGACGCGATCGTTTCGCTGTCACGTTGGGCCTTGTCTTTGAATCCCTCGACGACGTCCTGCAGCTTTGTCTTTACTTCGGCGATGTAGTTCAAGACGAATCTCCGTTCAGCGGCTCAGAAAAGAGCCTGATTGGTGTCGGATTTACCCGCTACCACCTCTGCCAAGAGTGCGCCGCCAGTCGGCGGGCATAAACCTGGCCGAATTCCTTTGTCGGAGCGGCGATATTTCAAAGTCTACGCTCGATAGCGCGACGAGGCGTCGGCGATGAATTCGGGCCGCGTGGCAGGTCTGACCCTGCGTGGTCTATCGAAGGGGAACACATGACAATCGAGCACGTCTTGGCGGTTGTGCCGGTGCTGACCTGGACAGAAGCCGGCGCTGGTACGAGAAGCTGTTCGGGCGGGCGGCCGACAACAACCCGATGCCCACACTGGTGGAGTGGCAGGTCGTCCCGGGCGGTGTGGGTGCGAGCGGCGTGCTCGACTGTCCCGGCGCTTCACCGACCCCGACGGCAACACGGTCACGGTGATCGGCGGATTTCGGGTTCGCTACTGAGTGTCATGCGACGTCGGTCACGGGTTTTTGCAAGCGCTACGCTCGCCACCGAACACTCTTTCGCGGGAGGCGGCTGCGTTGATCCGGTTTTTCTTGGTCGCGGTGCTCACGGTGCTGGCCGTGGCGTTGGTGGTGCCGGCACTGATCGTGACATGGGTCTGGTGGTTTCCCGCAGCTTTGGTCGCGATCCTGGCCGCTGTCGGTATCTACGACCTGGTTCAGCGCCAGCACTCGGTGTTGCGCAACTATCCGATCCTTGGGCACATGCGGTTTCTGCTGGAGGCGCTGCGACCGGAGCTGCAGCAGTACTTCATCGAGCGCAACTTCGATGGCCGCCCGTTCGACCGCGACGTCCGGTCGCTGATCTACGAACGGGCCAAAGGCACCGCCGCCGAACTCGCATTCGGCACTGAGCGCGATATCGATCAGCTCGGCTACGAGTATCTGGTGCATTCGGCGCGCCCGCTCGAACCGCCCGAGGAGCCGTTCCGGGTGCGGGTCGGTGGACCCGATTGCACGCAGCCCTACGACATGGCCCTGATGAACGTCTCCGCAATGAGTTTCGGCGCGCTGTCTGCCAATGCGCTGCGCGCGCTGAACAACGGAGCCCGTAAAGGCGGGTTCGCCCATGACACCGGCGAAGGTGGCCTGACTCCGTACCATCTCGGCGGTGCCGACGTGATCTGGGAGCTCGGCTCGGGCTACTTCGGAGCCCGCACCAAAGACGGCTCCTTCGACCCAGATACGTTCGCGGCCAAGGCGATTCACCCACTGGTTAAGTGCATTTCGATCAAGCTGAGCCAAGGCGCCAAGCCTGGCATCGGCGGTGTGCTACCGGCCGCCAAGGTCACCCAGGAGATCGCCGACTACCGCGGAGTGCCGGTCGGGGAGAAGTGCGTCAGTCCGGCCGCGCATTCGGCGTTCCACACTCCGCGCGAACTGGTTCGATTCGTGGCGCGGTTGCGCGAGTTGGCCGGTGGAAAACCGGTCGGCTTCAAGCTGTGCGTCGGTTCACGGGTCGACGTGCTGGCGACCTGCAAGGCGATGCTGGCCGAAGGGGTGACTCCCGACTTCATCATCGTCGACGGCGCCGAGGGCGGCACCGCGGCCGCGCCACTGGAATACGAAGACAACGTCGGCCTTCCGCTCACCGACGGGTTGATGATCGTGCACAACGCATTGGTGGGGACCGGTCTGCGGGACCGGATCAGGATCGGGGCCGCCGGCAAGGTCGCCTCTGGAAACGACATCATCAAACGACTGATCCAGGGTGCCGACTACACCAACTCGGCTCGGTCGATGATGATGGCGACGGGCTGCATCCAATCTCAGCGGTGCCACACCAATCACTGCCCGGTCGGCGTGGCAACCCAGGATCCGTTGCGGGCCCGCGCCCTCGACGTCGCCGACAAGAGCGAGCGGGTCTACAACTACCAGCGCGCGACCGTCGCGCAGGCGATGCGGATGATGGCCTCGATGGGGGTCTCGGACCTGTCGATGCTCAACCCGCAGATGCTGCGCAAACGGGTATCGCCCACCGAACAACGTTCCTACGCTGAGCTTTACGAGTGGCTAGAGCCGGGCGTATTGCTCAATCACGCACCGCCCAGTTGGCGTGCGGACTGGGAGATCGCCGACCCGGACTGCTATGCACCCGCCGGCAGCAGGACCAACGCGAGCAGCCCCGTCTAGCGTCAGTGCCAGCGGGCTTGATGGTCGGCGTGCGTGCCCAGATATGCGCCGGGGCCGAATAGTTCGTCGTAGAAGTCCGTGTCGAGATGCTGTGCCTGCAGGTACATCAGGACGTGCACTGTCGGGACCGTGCCGGGTAGCTTGCCGAAAGTGTCGTAGATGTACGAGGCTTCTGCGGTCACCAAATCCTGGATGCCCTCCGCCGGTAGCGCCGAGCCCCGCACCTTCGCGGTATCCGACCATGGGCCGGGCGTATCAGGGTGAAAAGGTCCGCCCGGCTTGAATTTTCGCTCGACCAGCTTCTCCACTCCGGCCGCGATCGACGGCACGTGCGGCGGGCTGAGCGTCTCGAAATATCCCGGTAGCCCGGTGACGTTCGGGAAAGGCCAGCGGTCGTCGTGGTCGGCGACGAACCCCAGGCCGGGAGCGCGCGGATCACCGGAGCCACCCAGCACGGACAACCGGTCCAGTCCGTCGTAGGTCCAGCCGCCGAGACCCATTGCCTGCAATGCCAGCACCCCGTTGTTGGCGGCGATCGCGAGTTCGGCGCTGGCCTCGGTGATCGTGTACTGCTCGACGAACGACATCGGAAGTGGGTCATCGGCGTGTGAAAGCGATGAAAACCGTTCCAGGCCAGGGATATTGCGGCCGTTGATGTCGTCGACGATCGGATAACCATTGGCCGCGAAGAACCACAGGTTCTCCATCAGGTGTTCGGCGAGATCGGCCACCGGGAAGGCCAGCAGGCTGCCGGGGTGATTGCCGATCCAGGTGTTGTGGCCTTCCATGTACGGCTCTTCGCGGGGGAGTTCGAGGCGAGTGTCTGCGATGCGCACAAAGGACTCCGCCGTGTGGCTTATCCACGCTTCGGTGCTGTCGAATTCGCGCGGTTGCTCGTCGCGACTGGGCAGCAGGTAGGTCCCGGATTCGTCGGTGAAAAACAGCTGGCTGGTATGAAAGCCCGCCGCAGACGGAAACGTCCGCCCCGTCGCGCTTCCCGAGTAGTTGGGAAAGGACGGTGCGTACCCGGGATGGTGGGTGATCCCGAAGTTCCAGCCCGTCACGCCGCCGGTGACCGAAATGAGCAAGGCCCGCTCGACTTCCGACAGCGGCTGAACCGGCCGCCGGCTGGTATAGGCGAGCGCACCGCCGGGGATCTGGCCGCCGACCGGAAACCGGCGCGACCTACGGCCGGTCATCGCGGCGAGCAGCGGGAACTGGGCAAGCTCGGCCAGCGCGGCACGCTCGTGGTCGGAGATCTCCAGGCCCATCTGCGGATGCTAACCCGGTGAACTTTTCGCCGGGCTACCGCGTAGTTAGCAGCAGTTGGCGGCGGAAAGGGTGGGCCATGAGTCGGCTTCGGGTCCTCGTTGTCGGTGCGGGCGTGAGCGGCATCGCCGCCGCCCGCGGGCTGCTGCGCGACGGGCACGATGTCACGGTCTTCGACCAGCGGCCGAACGTCACTGCCGGTGGCGGTGCCGTGACGATCTGGTCGAACGGCGCGACAGTCCTCGACCAGCTCGGCGTCGACATGACCGGAGCCGGTCAGGCATTATCCGCCGTGCGGGTGATGACATCGTCGGGTCGCCCGCTGACCACCGTCGACCTGGACACCATGGTGAACCGACTTGGTGCACCCGTCCGGATGGTCCCGCGTCGAGTGCTGCTGGAGCGGTTGCTCACCGGCTTTGCCGCCGATCGCATCCAATGCCGGGCCCGCGCGGTCTCGGTGATCCAGACCGGCGACGGGGTGCGTCTCGACATGCAGGACGGCAGCGCTGTCACCGGGGATATCTTGATCGGTGCGGACGGCTTACATTCCGTGGTTCGTGACGTGCTCGGTGCGCCACCCGCGAAGCCGACTGGCTGGTGTAGCTGGCAAGGGCTGGTCACTCTTCCCCGCATCGCCGAGCACCGCGTCGCACGGATGATCATCGGCGAGCACGGCAACCTTGGCCTGTGGCCGGCGGGCGGCACCGATCTGCAATGGTGGTTCGACTTGCCATGGGCACCAGGCTTTCTCAGGCCGCAACGGCCGATCGAGATGATCCGTCGGCGCTTCGCGGGATGGTCCGATCTTGCCGACGAAGTGCTCGCCACGTTGACCGACGACGATCTCGCCCCATCACCGTTTCCGCACTACCGCCACTCGGTTCCCGACGCTGGGGCCGGTGCGGTCACATTGCTCGGCGATGCCGCGCACACGATGCCGCCCACGCTCGCGCAGGGCACCAACCAGGCGCTGCTGGACACGATGGTGCTACGCAAAGCGCTGTCGGATTCGAGCGACACCGACGCCGCGCTACGCCGATACGAGAAAACCCGTCGCCGAAGAGTCAAAGCAGTGTCATGGGTTACCACGAAGCAGGTGTCGCACAGCGAGGCCGCACTGCGACCCGCGTCGCTCATCTCGGACCGCGCCATGACCTGGGCGCTGACCCGATTCATCGGCTGGACCAGTCACCGCGACATCGCTGCGGACATCAGCGCCGCGACCCCTGCCGAGGTGCGGTGATGGCGAAAGTGCCGCTCGTCGCTGCGGCCCGGGTCGTCGAGCGGCTCCGCCACCACCTGTATCGACTCAACCAGCGCTTGATGCCGGCGCCGGCGGCGATGATGGAGATGATCGTTGGAACCTGGCTGTCTCAGGCGATCACGGTCGCCGCCGAGCTCGGCGTCGCCGACGCGCTGGAAGCCGGACCGATGACCATCGACGAGTTGGCGGCAACCGTGGGGGCGAATGCCGACGCGCTGCGCCGGCTATTGCGGGCATTGATCGGCCGGGGCGTTTTCCGTCGCCGCCACGATGGCCGCTACGAGCTGAATTCCCTTGCCCGCACCTTGTGTTCGGATTCCGACGCGTCCATGTCGGCGGCGGCGCAGTTTTACGGATCGCGTGAGCAGCGTGAGCGGTGGACGCTGCTGGCCGACTCGATCCGCACCGGACGATCGGTGGTGCCGACGCTGCACGGCAAGGAGGGCTTCGACTATTTCGCCGAGGATCCCGAGCATGCCGATCTCTTCAACCGGACCATGGCCAGTATTTCGCGGTTGACCGATGCATCCGTCGTTACCGCCTACGACTTCGGCGCCTATCCCACGATTGTCGACGTCGGCGGCGGGCATGGCCTGTTGCTGGCCGCCATCCTGAGCGCGACGCCGGGCATTAACGGAGTGCTCTACGACTTGCCGGCCGTCGTATCCACCGTGTTAAAGATATCTGTGCTACAACGGGTTAGCTGATCGGGTTCGGATCGAGCCGGGCTCGTTTTTCGACAAGGTGCCGCCCGGTGGCGACGCGTACTTGTTGAAGAACATCCTGCACGACTGGCCCGACGAGAAGGCAGTGCAGATCCTGCGCAACGTTCACGCTGCTGCAGGTCGGGATGCCACCGTCCTGCTGGTGGAGTTGGTGATCCCCGACCACGACCGCGACTTTCCCGGCAAATGGGCCGACCTGGAGATGTTGCTGAACCTGGGGGCTCGTGAACGGACTGCCGCCGAGTACCGGAATCTGCTCGGCCGGGCCGGTTTTGAGATGACCCGGTTGGTTGCGACCGCGTCGCCGTTGAGCCTGGTGGAGGCCCGCGCCGTGTGACCCGGTCGTCATGGGTCCACAATGGCCCACATGGCGCTGGATCTGACGGGTTACTTCGCCCGGATCGGCTACGACGGTGCGGCGGATCCGACCCTCGACGTCCTGCAGGAGTTGATGACTGCGCACACCCGGGCGATTGCGTTCGAGAACCTCGATCCGCTGCTGGGTGTGCCCGTCGACGACCTGAGTCCAGAGGCACTGTTCGACAAGCTGGTTCACCGTCGCCGCGGTGGCTACTGCTACGAGCACAACGGCTTGATGGGCCACGTGCTGCAGGAGTTGGGCTTCGGGGTGCACCGATTCGCCGCCCGGGTGGTCTGGACGGCGCCGCCGGGTTCGCCGGTGCCGCCGCAGACGCACACGCTGCTGGGAGTGGCACCCCCCGGCGCGCCGCAGTTGTTCCTCGTCGACGTGGGTTTCGGCGGCCAGACGCCGACGTCGCCGCTGCGGCTGGAAACGGGCAGCGCCCAGCAGACGACGCACGAGCC
The DNA here is from genome assembly GCA_963737375.1 of uncultured Actinomycetota bacterium. Classification (GTDB taxonomy): domain Bacteria; phylum Actinomycetota; class Actinomycetes; order Mycobacteriales; family Mycobacteriaceae; genus Mycobacterium. Next base: position 43,821 of record CAVTSP010000024.1, on the reverse strand, counting down.
GTACCGGTTGCAGAGCCGCGGCGACATCCTGGTGTTGCAGGCCGAAATCCGCGGCGAGTGGCAATCGCTGTACGAATTCGCCAGCAAGACAGCACCGCCGATCGATCTACAGGTGGGCAGCTGGTATGTCTCCACGCACCCGTCGTCGCACTTCGTCACCAACTTGATGGCCTCGCTGGTCCTCGCCGACGGCCGGTGCAACCTGTCTGGTCGGCACCTCTCCGTCCACCGCGCCGGTGGGACGGAAAAGATCGAGCTGCCTGATGCCACGGCAGTGGCCGACGCGTTAACCGATCGCTTCGGCATCAACCTGGCCGACACCGGCGATCGCCCGGCGCTCGAAGCCCGTATCGCCGAGGTTTCGCCCTAGCCGAGATGCGGCAGCCAAGACCCGATCCGGCGCAACGCCTCTTCGATATCGTTCCCCGGACCTGCGAATGAGAGCCGGACATACGAACCGCCACGCTCGGGATCGAAGTCGATACCGGGGGCGATCGCTACCCCGGTGTCGGCCAACAACTTTGAACAGAACACCATTGAATCATCGGTGAAATCGGAGACGTCGGCGTAGACGTAGAACGCACCGTCGGTCGGCGCCAGCCGGTCGATTCCGATATGTCGCAGACCATCGAGCAGCGTCGCGCGATTGGCGGCGTACTGGTGCAGATGCCCCTCGGCTTCCTGAACCGACGCCGACGTGAATGCCTCAACCGCGGCGTGCTGCGACAGCACGGGTGGGCAGATGGTGAAGTTACCGGTCAGCCGGTCCACCGCGCGACGGAGTTCGGCCGGCACCAGCAGCCAACCCAGCCGCCAGCCCGTCATCGCGAAATATTTGGAAAAGCTGTTGACTACGAACGCATTCCGCGACGTACTCCACGCGCAGCTGGTCTGCGGGGCGCCTTCGTACACCAACCCGTGGTACACCTCGTCGCTGATCAGCCGCACTCCTGATTCGTCGCACCAGGACGCGATCGCAGCGAGCTCCGCTGGCGGGATGACGGTGCCGGTCGGGTTGGCCGGGCTGGCCACCACCACGCCCTTCACCGGCGGGTCGAGTTCGGCCAGCATCTGTGCAGTCGGTTGAAAACGGGTCTCCGGGCCGCATTCGACCACCACGACCTCGCACCCCAATGCCGTGAGGATATTGCGGTAGCAGGGATAGCCGGGGCTGCTGACCGCAACCCGGTCGCCGACGTCGAAGCAGGACAGGAACGCCAGCAGAAACCCGCCCGAGGATCCCGTCGTGACCACCACGTCGTCGACGTCGACCTGCACGCCGTACCGGTCGAGGTACGACGCCGCGATACTCGCGCGCAATTCCGGAATGCCCAGAGCCACGGTATAGCCGAGCTGGTTGCGATTCAGCGCGGCGACGGCGGCGGCGCGTACCGGTTCGGGAGCGCCGGCACTCGGCTGACCCGCCGACAGGTTGACCAGATCGCCGTGGCTGCGCTGACGTTCGGCGGCCGACAGCCAGACGTCCATCACGTAGAACGGCGGAACCCCCGCGCGCAGCGCGACCCCATCGGTCATGGGGTCAACGGTAGAGCAGCTGTCCGGCTTCTCCTCATCGCGCCAAGCTCTGTGCACCGTCGCCGGAGGAGAACACCTCGGATTCAAGCCGACGCAGGTGATCGCGCGGCGGGCCCAACAACTGCGAACTGCCATGTGCGCGTTTGAAGTACAGCTGCATGTCGTGTTCCCAGGTGATCGCGATACCGCCGTGCAGCTGAATGCCCTCGGCGGCCACCGTGCTGAAAGCCTCGCTGGCCGCCACGCGGGCCAGCGAGGCGGAGGTTGCCGATGGTGCATCGGCGGCGTCGTTCACCACGGCGTGCGCAGCCTGCACCGCGACGTACAGGTCGGCCATCCGATGCTTGAGCGCCTGAAAGCTGCCGATCGCGCGGCCGAATTGCTGCCGCTCTTTGGTGTAGTCGACGGTCAGCTCCAGGCAGCGGGTGGCTGCCCCGACCTGTTCGGCGGCGAGCAAGATCGCCGCCGCATCGGCCAGGCCCGGATCAGCGCCGAGTGACGCTGTGTTCTGCGGTGTGAGGCGGGCCAGCCGGCGAGTCGGATCCATCGGGGTGACGGGCTCGGCGCTGAATTCCGTCCAACGGTCGAGCTTTCCGTCACCGGCCGCGATCACCACATCGGCGATGTCGCCGTTGATCACGTAGTCGCGGTCGAACACCACCGCGCCGATCGCCGCGCCCTCAGCCAGCGAACCCAACGCCTCGGCGTCGGGCTCGTCGGCGGCCAGCAGCGCGAGTTCAGCCAATGTGCTGCCGAGCAACGGGCTGGGCACCAGGCCCCTGCCGAGCTCTTCGAGGACAATGGCCGCATCACCGAGAGTGCCGCCGGCACCACCGAATTCCTCAGGCACCACGAGTGCGGCCGCACCGACCTGCTCGCACAGCAGCCGCCACAGCGACTCGTCGTAGCCTCGTTCGGATTCCATTGCCTCGCGGACAGCGGCGGGGGCGGCGTGCTTGGCCACCAGCGCCGCGACGGTCTCGCGCAGGAGTTCCCGTTCGTCACTCATAAAGCCTCCAGAACTCGTCTCCGGTGCGCGGCCGGGTCACCCCAGGCCGGGCGCAGCGCCTGCACTCGCAGCAGCCACAACGACAGGTCGTGCTCGGCGGTAAACCCGATCGCACCGTGTGTCTGCAACGCAGACCGCGCGGCCAGCAACGCAGCGTCCGAGGCTGAAGCCTTGGCCGCACTCACATCTCGCGCGGTGTCGGGCGATGAATCGGCCAGCGACAGCGCGGCGCCGTACACCAGTGGACGGGCCAACTCGAGCGCGATGTGCACATCGGCCAGCTTGTGTTTGATCGACTGATACGAGCCGATGGCCCGGCCGAACTGCGTGCGCTGCTTCGCGTACTCGACCGCGGTGTCCAGCAGAGCCTGGCCGGCCCCGACCAGTTGGGCGGCGGTGGCCAGCGCCCCGAATTCGTAGGCGCGCCTGACATCGGCCTGCCAGGTCGAATCGGTCGGGGCGACGTCGAACAGTTTGCGGCTGGGGTCCACCGACTCGTGCTGCTCGCCGGGGCGCGCTTCGCTGACCGTTCCGTCCAGATCGGCCAACAACGTCAGACCCGCAGTGTCGGCGTCGGTGGCGCGCGGAACCTGTGGTGGAAGGGCGACGGTCGCGATCAGCTCGCCGGATGCCAGCGCGGCGCACCGCTCGTCGTCGGCGAGTAGAACGGGCGCTACCGCAATAGATTCGGCCACCGGACCGGGAACACCCCAGTGGCCCAGCCGTTCCAGTGCGACGACCAGGTCGACCGGGTGCGCCTCAATGCCGTCGAACTTCTCAGGTACGGCCAACGCCGTGACCCCGAGGTCGGCCAGGCGCGCCCAGACCTTCCGGCCGGGGCCGGTGTCACCGTCGGACCAGGCGCGTACCGCGCCCGGAAGATCGGCAGACGCCAGCGCCGCGTCGATGCTGGCTGCGAAGTCACGCTGCTGCTCGTCAAGATCAAATCTCATTTCGCCTTCTCCCGGGGTAGTCCCAGTAGCCGCTCGGCGATGATGTTGCGTTGAATCTCGTTGGTGCCGGCGTAGATCGGGCCGCCGAGGGCGAACAGCAGCCCGTCCGTCCAGGTGTCGGCCAGTTCGCCATCGGCTCCGCGGATCTCCAATGCCGTCTGGTGGATCGCAACGTCCAGGTCTGACCAGAACACCTTGGTCACCGAGGACTCCGCGCCCAGTTCACCACCGCCTGCCAGCCGGGACACAGTGCCGAAGGTGTGCAACCGGTAGGCCTGTGCCTTGATCCATGCGTCGGCGACGTCATCTCCGAACAAGTTGTTGCCCTTGGTCTTCCACGTTTGGGCGAGACGTTCGGCGGAAGCCAGAAATCGGGCCGGGCTGCGTAGCGACATGCCGCGCTCGTTACTGGACGTGCTCATCGCGGCCCGCCAGCCGTCGTTCACCGTGCCGATCACATCCGTGTCGGGCACAAAGACGTCGTCGAGGAAGATCTCGCCGAACCCGGTGTCGCCGCCGAGTTGGGCAATCGGACGAACCGTGCTGCCGTTCGCATCCAAGTCGAACATGAAATAGGTCAGGCCGCTGTGCCGTTGCGCATCGGGGTCCGAACGAAATAGTCCAAACGCGCGGTCGCCGAACGGTGCTCGTGAGCTCCAGATCTTCTGGCCGTTCAGCAGCCAGCCGCCGTCGGTGCGCGTTGCCGTCGAGCGCAGCGAGGCGAGATCGCTGCCGGACTCGGGCTCTGACCAGGCCTGGGCCCAAATCTCTTCGCCGCTGGCCATTTTCGGCAGTACCCGATCCAACTGCTCTTCGGTGCCGTGCGCGAACAACGTCGGCGCCAGCATCGAGGTGCCGTTTGCGCTGGCCCGTCCGGGTGCGCCGGCGCGGAAGTATTCCTCCTCGTAGACCACCCACTGCAGCAGGGTCGCGTCGCGGCCACCGTACTTCTCCGGCCAGGTGATCACCGACAGTCCGGCGTCGAAAAGCACCTTGTCCCAGAGCCGGTGCTGCTCGAAACCCTCCGCCGTGTCGTAGGAGCGCGTCGGGAACGCGTCGCGGTGCGACGACAGGAAGTCGCGCACCTCGCGCTGGAATGTCAGCGTCTCGTCGTCGAATTGCAGATCCATCAGGCCATCTCTCGAAGTTGCGGTTTGACCACCTTGCCGCCCGCGTTGCGGGGCAACGCGTCGACAAACCTCACCGAACGTGGGGCTTTGAAGTTCGCCAAATAATCGCGGGTGTACGCGATCACCGACTTTTCGTCGAGCCCGGAATCGGGCCGCGCCACCAGGAAGGCTCGGCCCACCTCGCCGAGTCGCTCGTCGGGCACCCCGATCACCGCGCAGTCCACCACACCGTCGAGGCGGGCCAGCACCTGCTCGATCTCGGCGGGGTAGACATTGAAGCCGCCGCAGATGTACATGTCCTTGAGCCGGTCGGTGATCTGAAGATTGCCTGCGGCATCGAGCTTTCCGATGTCACCGGTGTGCAGCCAACCGTCGCTGTCGATGGCGGCCGCGGTGGCGTCCGGGTCGTCGAGGTAGCCGAGCATCACGTTGGGCCCGCGGAGCAGCACCTCGCCGGTCACATCGTCGATGCGCAGGTTGAAATCGGCGATCGGCCGCCCGCAGGTGGTGGCTACGGTGACCGCGTCGTCGTCGGCGCGGCACATGGTGCCCATCCCGTTGGACTCGGTCAAGCCGTAGGCGGTCAGCACGATGTCGAAGTCGAGTTCGGTCTGCATCCGCTCGATCAACACCACCGGGACGGTCGCTGCGCCGGTGACCGCGAACCGCAGCGAGCTCAGGTCGTAGCCGCCGCGCGCGGGATGGTCGAGCAGCGTTTGGTAGATGGTCGGCGGTCCGGGCAGCACCGTGATTCGATGCTCGGCGACCGCGCGCAACGCCTGCTCGGCGTCGAAGGTCAGCTGCGGGATCAAGGTGGCGCCGGTCTGCAGGCAGGCCAGGATGCCGGCCTTGTAGCCGAAGTTGTGGAAGAACGGGTTGATGCAGAGGTAGCGGTCGTCGCTGGTGATCTTGCCGATGGCCGCCCACGCCGCCGACCCGGCCAGCGACTGCCGGTGGGCGCACAGCACACCTTTGCTGCGGCCGGTGGTGCCGGAGGTGAACAGGACGTCGGAGAGGTCGTCGGGCTGGACCGCCGCGGCCCGGGCATCGGCCGCCGTGACGGCCTCGCCTCCGAGGCCGCGCCCGATAAAGTCGTCCCAGCTCCCGTCGTCACCATCGATCGGTACCCGGACGATGTGCCGGAGGTCGGGCAGCGCCGAAAGATCAAGATCGGCGACTCTGTCGGCGCCGAGGAACTGGCCCATCGCCACCAGCAGCGGAGCGCCGGTGCGGGCCAGGATGTCGGATGCCTCGGCGGCGGTGTAGCGGGTGTTCAGCGGCACCACGGTCGCGCCCGCGTAGTGGGTGGCCAGGCAAGCAACCACCCAGTGCCAGGTGTTCGGCGACCAGATGGCCACCCGGTCCCCGGCGTTCACACCGAGGCTGATCATCGCCGCGGCGGCGCGGCGCACCTCGTCGCGTAACTCGGCGAAGCTGAGCGTCCGGTCCTCGGAGACCAGGGCGTTGTGGTCGGGGAGTTCGCGCGCGATGTGGTCCAACGCCGCAGGAATGGTCTGCGGATGGCTCGACATCGAACTCCTAGCTGCGGACTACCCGGCTTATCCGTTGCCGCTGTACAGCGCACATCGCCGCCGGGCTAACAAAGCAAGTGCTTGGTAGGTTAGCCTACAAGGGTGCAAGGCGTCGAGGAGTTCAGGGCCGAGGTCCGCGACTGGCTGGCCGAGAACCTGGTCGGCGAATTCGCCGCTCTCAAGGGGCTCGGTGGCCCCGGTCGCGAGCACGAGGCGTTCGAAGAGCGGCGCGCCTGGAACCAGCATCTCGCGAAAGCCGGTCTGACCTGTCTGGGGTGGCCGGTCGAACACGGCGGCCGCGGAATGTCGGTCGCGCATCGGGTGGCGTTCTACGAGGAATACGCGATCGCCAACGCGCCGGCCAAGGTCAACCACTTCGGCGAGGAGCTGGTGGGGCCGACGCTGATCGCCTTCGGCACGCCCGAGCATCAGCAGCGCTTCCTTCCTCGGATTCTCGATGTCACCGAGTTGTGGTCGCAGGGCTACTCCGAGCCCGGCGCCGGCAGCGACTTGGCCAACGTGGCCACCACCGCGGTGCTGGACGGCGACGCGTGGGTGATCAACGGCCAGAAAGTATGGACGTCGCTGGCGCACTGGGCGCAGTGGTGCTTCGTGGTGGTGCGAACCGAGAAGGGTTCCAAGCGTCACGCCGGGTTGTCGTACCTGCTGGTGCCGCTCGACCAGCCCGGGGTCGACGTCCGCCCGATCGTCCAGTTGACCGGGGACTCCGAATTCAACGAGGTGTTCTTCGACGACGCCCGCACCGATGCGGACCTGGTGGTCGGCCAGCCCGGTGACGGCTGGCGGGTCGCGATGGGAACGCTGACCTTCGAGCGCGGCGTGTCGACGCTCGGTCAGCAGATCGTCTACGCCCGCGAACTGGAGGCTGTCGTCGAGCTCGCCAAAAAGACTGGCGCAGCTGATGATCCGCTGATCCGCGAACGGCTGACCCGCTCCTGGGCCGGCTTGCGGGCGATGCGCTCCTACGCGCTGGCGACGATGGATGTCGAACAGCCTGGGCAGGATAATGTCTCGAAGCTGTTGTGGGCCAACTGGCATCGCGAACTCGGCGAGATCGCGATGGATGTGCAGGGCAAGGCCGGTCTGGCATTACCGGGCGGCGACTTCGACGAGTGGCAGCGGCTCTACCTGTTCACCCGCGCCGACACCATCTATGGCGGGTCCAACGAGATTCAGCGCAACATCATCGCCGAGCGTGTGCTCGGCCTACCAAGGGAGGCCCGATGACGCTAGCCGTTGCGCCGAAAGAAGTTGCCGGACACGGGCTTCTGAAGGGCAAGGTCGTGGTTGTCACGGCCGCGGCGGGCACCGGCATCGGCTCGGCCACCGCCCGGCGTGCCCTCGCCGAGGGTGCTGACGTCGTCGTCTCCGACCATCACGAACGGCGGCTCGGCGAGACTCGCGACGAGTTGACCGCGCTGGGACTGGGCCGGGTGGAAAGCGTCGTCTGCGACGTCACGTCCACCGCGCAGGTCGACGCGCTGATTGCCTCCACCACCGCGCGGTACGGCCGGCTCGACGTGCTGGTCAACAACGCCGGCCTGGGCGGTCAGACGCCGGTGGTCGACATCACCGACGAGGAGTGGGACCGCGTTCTCAACGTCACGCTGACCTCGGTGCTGCGCACTACCCGGGCGGCGTTGCGCTACTTCCGCGACGCGGACCACGGCGGCGTCATCGTCAACAACGCCAGCGTGCTCGGCTGGCGCGCTCAGCACTCGCAGTCCCACTACGCGGCTGCAAAAGCCGGGGTGATGGCGCTCACCCGTTGCAGCGCAGTCGAAGCCGTCGAATACGGGGTACGGATCAACGCGGTGTCGCCGAGCATCGCCCGACACAAGTTCCTCGACAAGACCAGCTCGACCGAACTCCTCGATCAGTTGTCGGCCGGTGAGGCGTTCGGCCGGGCCGCCGAACCATGGGAAGTGGCATCGACGATCGCGTTCCTGGCCAGCGACTACTCCAGTTATCTCACTGGAGAAGTGATTTCGGTGTCGAGCCAGCATCCATGACCGAACCGAGCCCGCCGAACAGCCGACGCGACGAGTTGCTGGATCTCGCCGCGTCGATGTTCGCCGAGCGTGGTTTGCGCGCAACCACTGTGCGCGACATCGCCGACAGCGCGGGCATCCTCTCCGGCAGCCTGTATCACCACTTCTCGTCCAAAGAAGAGATGGTCGACGAGGTCCTGCGGAAGTTCATGGACTGGCTGTTTGCCCGATACCAGGAAATCGTTGACACGCAACCGAATTCGCTGGCGCGCCTCAAAGGGCTGTTCATGGCGTCGTTCGATGCCATCGAGCATCGGCACGCCCAGGTCGTCATCTACCAGGATGAGGCCAAGCGACTGCTGCCGCAGCCCCGGTTCTCCTACCTCGAGGACATGAACAAGCAGCAACGCAAGATGTGGGTCGACGTGCTGCATCAGGGCATCGAGGAGGGGTATCTCCGTCCCGATCTCGACGTCGACCTGGTTTACCGATTCATCCGAGACACCACCTGGGTCTCGGTGCGCTGGTATCAGCCCGGCGGACCGCTCACCGCGCAACAGGTGGGTCAGCAATATCTCGCTATCGTCCTAGGTGGAATCACCAAAGAAGGAGTCTGAAATGGCCTCGTACAACCAGGCATATGTCATCGATGCTGTGCGCACTGCCGTTGGTAAGCGCAACGGTTCGCTCGCAGGCGTACATCCCGTCGACCTGGGTGCGCTCGGCTGGCGTGGACTACTCGATCGGGTCGACATCGACCCCGCCGCCGTCGAGGACGTGATCGCCGGCTGTGTCGACGCGATCGGCGGGCAGGCCGGCAACATCGCCCGGCTCTCCTGGCTGGCGGCCGGCTATCCCGAAGAGGTTCCCGGCGTCACCGTCGACCGGCAGTGTGGATCCAGCCAGCAGGCCATTTCCTTTGGTGCACAAGCGATCATGGCGGGCACGGCGGACGTGATCGTGGCGGGCGGCGTGCAGAACATGAGTCAGATCCCGATCTCGTCGGCGATGATTGTCGGTGAGCAGTTCGGGTTCACCTCGCCCACCAATGAATCCAAGCAGTGGCTGCACCGGTACGGCGATCAGGAAATCTCGCAGTTCCGCGGGTCGGAAATGATCGCCGAGAAGTGGAACCTGTCCCGCGAGGAGATGGAGCAGTACGCACTGACCAGCCACGAACGCGCCTTCGGCGCGATCCGCGGCGGCCACTTCGACAACGAGATCATCGCCGTGGAAACCGAACACGGCGCGTTCCGCGTCGACGAGGGTCCGCGTGAGTCGTCGCCGGAGAAGTTGGCCAGCCTCAAGCCACTGGTCGAGGGAGGTCGACTGACCGCCGCGATGGCCAGCCAGATTTCTGACGGCGCCAGCGCGGTGCTGTTGGCCTCAGAAAGCGCAGTGCAGGCGCACAACCTCACGCCGCGTGCGCGCATCCACCACATCAGTGCCCGCGCCGCCGACCCGGTCTTCATGCTCACCGGCCCGATTCCGGCCACCCGTTACGCGCTGGAGAAGACCGGCCTGTCCATCGAGGACATCGACACCGTCGAGATCAACGAGGCATTCGCGCCGGTCGTGTTGGCCTGGCTCAAGGAGATCAAGGCCGACCCGGAGAAGGTCAACCCCAACGGCGGAGCGATTGCGCTTGGTCACCCGTTAGGTGCAACTGGGGCAAAGCTTTTCACCACCATGCTCAATGAACTCGAGCGCACCGGCGGCCGTTACGGCCTGCAGACGATGTGCGAAGGCGGCGGCACCGCCAACGTCACGATCATCGAGCGCCTGTAACGGGTTGCGCCGAGTGTGAACCACGCGACGTCTGATCGGCGTGTCGCGTGGCGATATTCACAGTCGCGCGCTTGTCGGTGCTCGTTGGCAGCATCGCCACATGAAGGAACCATGCTGGCCGTTTCTCGGCTCTGAAGTGCTGGCCGCCAAGGCCCTGCCAGAGCGTGCAATGCGCGCGCTTTACGACCCGGTTTATCCCGGCGTTTACGTACCTAGCGGCATCACCTTGACGGCGCGGCAGCGTGCGGAGGCGGCGTGGCTATGGTCACGACGGCAGGCAGCCGTTTCGGGGCACTCGGCCGCTGCGCTGCTCGGGGCAAAATGGGTGGATGCAGCGCTCAATGCTGAGTTGACCTATGCTAACCGCCATCCGCCCGCCGGCATCACCGTCCACAGCGAGACGCTGCTACCGGACGAAATATCTCAGGTCGGCAGGATCGTCGTAACGAGTCCTGCCCGAACGGCATTCGACATCGGACGCCGAGTGAGTAGTCGATTGCGGGCGGTACAGCAGCTTGATGCCTTGGCGAATGCGACCGATGTCAAAGACGTCGATGTCGAAGCGATCATGTCTCGACATCCCGGCGCGCGCGGTGTCATGAGGCTCCGGCGGGTTCTGCCGTTGGTCGACGCCGGCGCTGAGTCTCCCCAGGAGACGAGGACCCGGCTCGCCCTCATCGATGCGGGACTTCCGGCTCCGCGAACGCAGATTGTGGTGCGCGACGCATATGGCGAATTTGTCGCGCGCATCGACATGGGTTACGAGGAGTTTCAAGTCGGCATCGAATACGACGGGCCGCAACACTGGACAGACGCTGAACAGCGCGACCGTGACATCGACCGATATTCAGCCTTGCTCGACCTAGGTTGGGTGATCGTCAGAGTCAGCAGTGAATTACTCAGATACCGGGAGGCGACGTTCATCACCCGGGTAGTTGCTGCCATGCAAGCAGCCGGCTGGCGCCCATGACCCGTCGAGCGTGAACGATACGACGCCAGATCGGCGTGTTGCGTCGCTGGATTCACTTTCGGCGCCTTCAGCGCACCGCACCCGCGATGATGTCGTCGACCGTGCGCCCAGCCAAGGCGTCGATGTCACCGCGGCTGGCGTGACGCAACGGTCCTCGCAGCGCGAGTTCGGCGAATCCGTGCACCGCGGACCAGCATGGCCACTCGGCGCCCACTCGGCGCTCGGGTGAAAGTTCGTTCGCGCTGACCATCGCGTCGAGTGCGTCGATCAATGCCAGATACGGTGGCGCGGTGTCAGTTTCGGTCGGCGCGTCTGCACCGAAGAAGGCCACCGTGAACCAGCCGGGCTCGTCGAGCGCGAATTTGATGTAGCCCATGCCGACCGCGCGCAGCCGATCAGACGCCGGCCGGCGCGCTTTACTTTGCATCCGGGCCGCCATCCGATGCTGAATCGCCGACGCCACCGCGCTCAACAGCGCTTCGCGATCGACGAAGTGCCGGTAGGCGGCGTTCGGCGAAACCCCAACTCGCCGAGTCGCTTCCCGAATGGTCAATGCCTCCGGCCCACCAGTCCGGGTGAGATGCAGGCCCGCGTCGATCAACGCAATGCGCAGATCACCGTGGTGGTAGCCGGTCTTCAGGGTGGTCAACGCTTGACCCCTCTCGGCGCGAAAGTGTACGGTGTGAACATTAGCATGTTGACAGCGTGAACATCGTGTTTCCGGAGGGGATTGTTGTGACGACCGCAGGATTACCGCCCGTGGTGGACGAGCCGGCCTGGCAGCGCGAACTGGAAGCCCTGCGTGTCCGGGAAAAAGCGGCCACCCGAGAGCTTGACGCCATCGCAGCGCAGCGACGACGGCTGCCGATGGTCGCGATGCCGGATTACGTTCTGGAAGGCGAAAACGGACCCGTAGGTCTGGCCGAGATTTTCGACGGCACATCGCAGCTGATTGTGTACAGCCACATGTGGTTTCCGGGTGAGGAGTGGCAGTGCCCGGGCTGCACCGGCTTGACGTCGCAGTACACCCGGCTCGAATTCTTGGACAACTACGATGCCCGGTTCGTCATCGTCACGCAGGGTCCGATCGACGAAGCGCTCGAATACCAGCGGCGGGTGGGGAATCAGATGACCTGGTACTCCACCGCGAACAGCTCGTTCGGCGCGGATGTCGGTGCCCCACCCGGCGGTGGGTTCGGCCTCAATGTCTTTTTGCGCGATGGGGATCGGGTCTACCGAACGTGGCACACCAATGGCCGTGGGACTGAACAACTGAGCTACACGTTCCCGTTGATCGATGTACTTCCCTACGGCCGTCAAGAAGAGTGGCAAGACTCCCCGGAGGGCTGGCCGCAGTCCCCAACCTACAGCCGCTGGGGCGGATCCCAAGACATTGCTCGCGCCTACGGAATCGACAAAACAGGAGGAACAGCATGACCACGACGACGACGGGCCTGACAACGATCAGCCTGGTATGCGTGCCGACCGTCGAGCAGGACGAAGCGGTCGCGTTCTATGAGTCGCTCGGGTTCGAGAAGCGAACCGACGAGCCATTCGGCGGCGGCTATCGCTGGATCGAGGTCTACCCATCCGAGGGCAACACCGGCATCGCGCTTGCGCCACCCCCGCCGGAGGGCGGACCGATTCAGCCGACGAATACCGGTATCACGCTGACCACCAACGACATCGATGCCACCCACGCGGCGCTCAAGGAACTCGGTGTCGACGTCGACGCGCAGGTATCGCGAATGGGCGAGCCGGTTCCACCGATGTTCTGGTTTCGCGACCCGACCGGGCACACCCTGATGGTCGTCGAGTCCTGAGATCACTGCACGAACGCGGCCGCCGACTGTAGGTGCTTGATGGCCTCGGCGACGATCGCGTCGATCAACTCCGCGCATGACGGCAGGTCCTCGACGATGCCGGCCACTTGACCGGAAGCCAAGACTCCGGCGTCGGTGTTGCCGTCGACCAGGCCGGCTTTGAGCAGCATCGGCGTGTTAGCCGCCATCACCACCTGCGACCAGGTCAGCTGCTTACCATGCCGCATCGCCAGGCCGTCGCGAATGATCGACGCCCAGGTCATCTGCGACATCTTCTTGAACTTGCCGGCATTACGCACTGCGGCGGTGAAACCCCTTGCCCGCGAGCCGCTCTCCAACTTCTCGACCAGGCCGGTGCGCAAGACCCGGTGCGGCATGCCGTCAACCCGCGTGGTGACGATCGTGCCGTCGAGAGCGGACTGCAGATAACGCTGCTTCACCGCTTCGGGCACGGTGGAATCCGAGGTGAGCAGGAACCGGGTGCCCATGGCCACTCCGGCGGCGCCATACGACAGCGCCGCGGCCAGGCCGCGACCGTCGAAGAACCCGCCCGCGGCGATCACCGGAATGCTGACGGCATCGAGCACCGAGGGCAGCAGCAGCGTCGTGGCGATCGGCCCGGTGTGCCCGCCGCCCTCGCCGCCTTGGACGATCACCGCGTCGGCGCCCCAGGAGGCGACCTTCTTCGCGTGCTTGGCCAGGCCGACCGACGGAATGACCACGGAACCCGCGTCTTTGAGCTTGGCGATCAGTTCCTGCTTGGGCGCCAACGCGAACGACGCGACCTTGACGCCCTCGCGGATCATCAGATCAACCCGGTCGCCGGCGTCGCCTGCGTCGGCGCGGATGTTGACGCCGAACGGTTTGTCGGTGGCCGCTTTGACCTTCCCGATCGCAACGGCCAACTCGTCGAGCGTCATGGTGGCCGAGGCCAAGATGCCCAGTCCGCCCGCGTTGGAGGTCGCGGCCACCAGACGCGCGCCGGCCACCCAGCCCATTCCGGTCTGCACCACCGGGTGCTCGACACCGAGCAGCTCAGTCAGCGGCGTCCGCAGTTTCGTCAACGTATCTCCCGGTCGCGCAATGCCTTCGGGTCGATGACCTCGCGGATCAGATGTAGTTCGTCGTCGGTCGGCAGCCGGGACTCGCCGGCTTCGTCGAGGCCGTGCACCTCGAACGAGGTGTTATCCCGAACCTCGTCAGCGGTGACGCCAGGGTGCAGCGACAGGGCTCGCATCGTACGACCCGGGCCGCCGAAGTCGAACACGCCGAGATTGGTGATCACCCGGTAGGTGTTGGCGAACCGGAACGCCGGGTTGTCGGTATCGATGTTGTCCCAGCCGATTCCGCAGATCACATCGACCGTCTCGCAGAACACCCGGCTGGAGTGGTTGCCGACCCAGTAGCTGGTGGCGTGGTTGATCGCGTTGCCGGGCGCGCCGCGGACGCCGAACATCTGTCGCTTCGGCTGCTGCAGTGGACCGAAAGCCGAGATGTTCTGATTGCCATGGCGATCAACCTGATTGGCGCCCATCACCACGTGCCGCCGACCCCAGGCCAGCGTCTCGAATACCCGGCCGAACGGCATCCAGCCCTCGACGGGCCCGGTCTTGCCGAGCGCCGGGGTGTCAGCGAGCAGCTGCGCTTCGCCGTCGGTCAGCAGGATATCGGGGGAGAACGTCAGCCGGGCCAGTCGCGCGCCGACCGACGCCATGTTGGTCATGGGGCTGACCATGATTTCGCCCGCATCGCGAAACAGGTCGGCGCAGGCGACTGCGCAGACCTCGGCGCGGGTACCCGCGGTGTCGGTCACGATGACGCCTCCTCGGCGAACTTGCGCACGGCCGCTTGGTATTCGGCTTCGCCGCCGGACAGATAGGTCTGGACGAACGTCTGCCAACCCTCTTCGGTGGCTGCGGCCTCGGCGTAGTGCCGCTGGAACTTCTCGTCTCGGCCGTAATCCGGCGCCGCGGTGGTGAAGTGGGAACCACCGGGTGCCTCCACCACGCCGTCGACCATCATCCGGTTCACCAGCAATGCTTGTGGCGGTACGGCTTTGACCAATTCCTCGGTGGAGACGATGCGTTCCACCGACAGGTAGCGCCGCTGTGCGGCCATCAGGAACAGATCGTCGAAGTAGGGGTCGATACCGGTGTAGGCGGCATTACCCCGGATGTCACCGAGATTGAGATGCACGAATGCAGCGTCCAGGTTCAGGGCCGGCATGGCGAGCAGCGTCTCGTGTCCGCCGCCGGGCGCCGAATAGGGGCTGGTGACCGTCTTCAGCTCACCCTCCCAGAAGTCGAGTACCGAGCTACCCAGTCCGGCGCGAATTGGCAAGAACGGCAACCGTTGTGCCGCCGCTTGTAGCCCGCACCGCAACATGCCCTCATCCATTTCGCGGGCCTCGAGCGCACCGCCGCTGCGGGCCTTGGCGAACCAGGGGTCGTAGAAAGGCGGCGAGTCCAGCGAGACGAACCCGTAGTAGACCCGCTTGACCTTGCCGGCCGAGCACAGCAGCCCCACGTCCGGGCCGCCGTAGGTCACGACGGTCAGATCGTTGACGTCGGTGCGCAGCAGAGCGCGGACGAACGCCATGGGCTTGCGTCGCGAGCCCCAACCGCCGATACCGATGGTCATGCCGCTGCTTACCTGCGAGACGGCGTCGTCGAGAGTCGTGCGCTTGTCGCTCACTTCTTCTCACCCTTCGCCGTTCCGGCGAATGCGTCGCGGTGTTCGTCGGCCACTCCGGCGAGGTTGAGTTCGAAGGTAAAGCCTTGTTCCATGCGGTAACTGGAGTGGACCCGCTGGACGTCGATCAGGTTCAGCGCCTCCTTTGCCGCGCGGATCACCCGGGTGTCTTTGGCGGCGATGTCGCGGGCTACCCGCAGCGCGGCCTCGTCGAGTTCCTCGCGTGGCACTACCTCATGCACCGAGCCGAAGTGATGCAGGGTCGCGGCGTCGACAGTGGCCGCGGTGAAGAACAACCGCCGCATCATGTGCTGCGGGACCAGTCGTGACAGATGGGTTGCCGCGCCCAGTGCGCCGCGCTCGACCTCGGGCAAGCCGAAGGTGGCATCGTCGGACGCCACGATGACGTCGGCATTGCCAACCAACCCGATGCCGCCCCCGACGCAGAAACCGTTGACCGCGGCGATTACCGGGACCGCGCATTCGTAGACCGCGCGGAAGGCGGCGAAGCAACCGCGGTTGGCGTCGATCAGCGCGGTGAAGCCCTCAGTGCGCTGCATTTCTTTGATGTCCACCCCGGCGTTGAAGCCGCGGCCTTCGGCCCGCAGGATTACCGCGTGAGTGGTCTGGTCGTTGCCGGCTGCGGTCAGGACCTCGCCGAGTTCGAACCATCCGCGCGACGGGATGGCGTTGACGGGCGGGTAGTCGACGGTGACTGCGACTATCCCCGGTTCGGCGGTGCGCGACGTGATTGTCATCGAGATCCTCGACCACTTCCTTGGGGGGCGATGGGGACGATTTACCTAAGCAAGCACTTGCTTGGTACGCTAGCACAGTGACTCATGCCGATGGCGGCCCCGCATTCAGCTTCGGGCTCACCGGTCGGGTCGTGCTGGTGACTGGCGGTGTTCGAGGGGTTGGCGCCGGCATCAGCACAATTTTCGCCGAGCAGGGTGCCACCGTCGTCACCTGCGCGCGGCGTGAGGTCGAAGGCCTGCCCTACGAATTCCACGCCTGCGACATCCGCGACGACGACGCGGTCAAGGCGATGATCGACGCGATCGTCGAGCGGCACGGCCGCCTCGACGCGGTGGTGAACAACGCCGGAGGTTCGCCCTTCGTCTTGACGGCGGAGTCCAGTGCGAAGTTCAACCGTAAAATCATCGAGCTCAACCTGCTTGGTGCGCTGTCGGTTTCCCAGCACGCCAACGAGGTGATGCAAAGCCAGCCTGGTGGTGGGTCGATCGTCAACATCTGCAGTCTCAGCGGCCGCCGGCCGTCGCCGGGCACTGGTGCCTACGGCGCGGCCAAGGCCGGCCTGGAAAGCCTCACCCAGACCCTCGCGGTGGAATGGGGGCCGAAGGTCCGGGTGAACGCCTGCGTCGTCGGGATGGTGGAAACCGAGCAGTCGGAACTGTTCTATGGCGACGCCGACTCGATCGCAGCGATCTCGAAGAACGTACCGCTCGGCCGGCTTGCGACGCCCGCCGATGTCGGTTGGGCGGCAGCCTTTCTGGCCTCGGATGCGGCGTCATACATCAGCGGCGCCTCGCTCGAGGTGCACGGCGGTGGCGAGCCCCCGCATTATCTGGCCACCACCAACGCGGACGCGATCAAGTAAGAGGAGAACAAAACTATGGGCATAGTTGACGGCCGTGTGGTCATCGTGACCGGCGCAGGTGGCGGCATCGGACGAGCGCACGCTCTGGCTTTCGCCGCCGAAGGCGCCCGCGTCGTCGTCAACGACATCGGTGTGGGCCTGGACGGATCGCCGGCCGGTGGCGGCAGCGCGGCGCAGAGTGTGGTCGACGAGATCACCTCTGCCGGAGGTGAAGCCGTCGCCAACGGGTCGAACATCGCGGACTGGAACCAGGCCGCAGCTCTGATCCGGACCGCCGTTGACACCTTCGGCGGCCTGGACGTCCTGGTGAACAACGCCGGCATCGTGCGCGACCGAATGATGGCCAACACCAGCGAAGAAGAGTTCGATGCCGTCATCGCGGTTCATCTCAAGGGTCACTTCGGCGCGATGCGGCACGCAGCCTCCTACTGGCGCGGCCTGAGCAAAGAAGGCAAAACGGTTGACGCACGGATCATCAACACCAGCTCGGGCGCCGGCCTGCAGGGCAGCGTCGGTCAGGGCAACTACAGCGCTGCCAAAGCGGGTATCGCGGCGATGACTCTGGTCGGTGCCGCCGAAATGGGCCGCTACGGCGTCACGGTCAATGCGATCGCGCCGTCGGCCCGGACCCGGATGACCGAGACGGTGTTCGCCGACATGATGTCCACCCAGGAAGACGACTTCGACGCGATGGCGCCGGAGAACATCTCGCCGTTGGTAGTCTGGTTGGGCAGCAACGAATCTCGCGATATCACCGGCCAGGTATTCGAGGTCGAAGGCGGCAAGATCCGCGTCGCCGAAGGCTGGGCGCACGGACCCCAGATCGACAAGGGCGCACGATGGGACCCCGCGGAGTTGGGGCCGGTGGTTTCCGATCTGCTGGCCAAGGCGCGGACACCTGTTCCGGTGTACGGCGCTTGATCCCCGGCCTGCTCTGACTGCTTGTGCACTTCGACTGGGAGTCGTTGACCGACAGCGTGCATCGTTGTCGACTGCCGTTCCTCGACGTCACTGTGGGTCTGGTGCAGGGCACTGCGGGAGCGTTGCTGGTCGACAGCGGTACCACGCTGACTGAAGCGCACGCTATTGACGACGACGTGCGCCTGATTGCCGGATGCAGCGTGAAGCATGTGGTGTTGACCCACAAGCATTTCGATCACGTGTTGGGCTCGGGGGGATTCTCAGATGCTCAAATATACTGCGCACCGGAAGTTTTGGACTACCTGACAACCGAAATTGCTCAGCTTCGCGACGATGCACTGAGTTACGGAGCTGACGCCACTGAGATCGAACACGCGATCGCCGCACTGCGGGCGCCTCAGAACGCAGTCGACGACGCCGCAGTCATCGACCTAGGGAACCGCGAGGTGACCATCGCACGGCTGGGGAGCGGCCATACCGATGCGGATCTCGTGGTCTCAGTGCCGGGTGCCATCGGCGAGCGGACCGTGATCTTCGCCGGCGATCTCATCGAGGAATCCGGCTATCCGGCAATCGATTCGGATTCCGATGTGGCTGCGTGGCCCGATACGCTCGACCGTCTTCTTGCGATTGGCGGACCTGATGCCATCTATGTACCGGGACACGGCAGCGTGGTGGGGCCGGAATTCATTCGCCATCAACAAGATTGGCTCAGACGGTACCGCCCAGGGCCGTGACGATATCGTCGAACACCGCGACCGGGAACTGTGCCAGCGCCGAGTCGACTTGGCCTAGGCCGGTCTGAAGCGCGCCATCGATCGTCGCCGAGTTGCCGGTCAGCAGGGCCTCATAGATGTCGTAGCCGGCGAATTGCGGCGCCTCGATCAGGTTGCGGAAGTCGACGAAGAGCTCGGTGCCCAGCCCGGGATCCTGCGGTACGTCAACTCCGTTGTAGCTGACCAGTGTCCAATCCCCAGGGCTGCCTTCGACCACGACCTGGCCCGTGTTGGGTAGGAATCCTCCGGTTTGCTCCACCGCCTGCAGGAGAACGGAGAAGTCCGGGTTGTTCACGTTCATCAGCGTCCAGACGGCGATCGCGCCTTCACTGGAGAACGCGACGTCGTTCGCGGTCCCGGTCGCGCTCGCCGTTCCGTCGTAGATGGATTGCACTGCGGTTCCGAAGCTTTCGTCGAATGTCACGCCATTGACGCTCGGGTCGCCGATATCCGGGACCAGTACATCGCCCATCGCCCAGGAGAGTGGACCCAACAGGTAGAGGATGCCCTCGAGGCTGGTTGTCGGGTCGCCCTCGAAAGCGCCCGCCGGGATCTCGTTGAGCCCGTCGAGGGGCGTGGCAGCCACCGTATGGCCGGCTGCGGTGCTCAGCGCATCCAGCAAGGGCTGCGCGGTCTGTTGGGTCCTGAGTTCCTCGGAGTCGAATACCCCGGCGATGTTGGTCCCGTACTCATTCTGGATTGCGGTGGCGACGTCGGTTGCCTGACCAAAGCCAGTCGTGTCGAGTGCAGTGCCGGGAGGGGCCGTGTCGATGATGCCCGCGTGGTTGTCGATCGACTCTGCATGCCGGACGAAGTCGATGATGATCGACCCATCGTCGGCCGAGGCCAGTCCCGCCGCCGTGGACAGCAAACCGATCGACAGCAGCCCGACAGCAAAGGGACGCACGAGCCGGTGCGGAGTGCCTGTCACGGGAGGCAATCTATCCCATACGAGCTGGATGTTTAAGGCAGATCACAGCTTTGCTTAAGCCAGCTCACAACCGGTAGCGGACAGCCCGACCAGTGTCGCGGCCGGTAATTCCGGTAGGTCGGACCTAAATGCGGCCAATCTCCCGCAGCCCGTCGACGGTGTCGGCGAGGGTCTGCGCCGCGTCGCGTTGCGTGATGCCGAGGTCCCGTTCGGCAGGGGTGTCGTCTGAGGGCGGCATCTGGGTGTAGTACTGCATCGCCGCGGAGTTTATCGGAGTGTCAAACGGCAGATAATCGCCGATGACGTCGAACAAACGCCCCAGGGCACGCAATCCGACATCCGGGACTGGGACAGCCACCAGGTTGCGATCGGCGGCGGCACCGAGCAGCGATGCGAGGCGATCCACCGCGACGCGTCGGCCACCGGCCATGTATCTGCGCGGCCCCTGGCCCGGCTGCAGCAGTGCGACGTGCAAGGCGGCGAGGTCGCGGACGTCCACCACGATCCATGCTGCGCTGCGCCCGGGCACACCGCGCATCTTGATTGCTGCCTCCACGCCCTCGGCTGCCTCACCGAACTGATCACCCGCGGGTGGCCCCAGCACCATGCCGGGATAGGTGATGTTCACTGGCGCGCCGGCGTCCTGAAGACCTCGCGCATACGCTTCGACGATCGCCTTGGACTTGCCGTAGCCATCGGACCCGCCGACCACGGGCAGGTCCGCATGCAGCATCGGCAAACCGGGGCTAAACAGCGCCGAGAAGCTCGAGACGTGAATGATCGGATCGAGCTTCGCGGCGGCAGACGCTCCGAGCACGTTGCGGGCGCCTTCGAGGTTGGTGCGCAACATCTCCTCGGCGCGGGCGGGGTCGGTGGAAACCATTGCTGCGCAATGAATGACGGCGTCACAACCCTCCAGCGCCGCGGCAGTGCTGTCCGGGTCTGCGATGTCACCGACGACGTGATCGCCGACGTCGACGCCGATTTGCGCGGCGCTGGTGTCCAGGCGATCAGGGTTTCGCACCAGAAATCTGACTTGGTGTCCACTAGCTTGGACGGCCTTCGCCGTCCAGGCACCCACGAACCCGGTGCCCCCCGTGACCAGAACTTTCATCAGACCCGCGTCACCGCGGATCGCAGATGACGATCGGAATGATCCGGTCGGTCCAGCTCTGATAGTCCTCGAATGAGGAGTACATCGCCACGAGTTCCGGCCAGTAATGGGCGCGTTCGGCCTCGGTGGCGTCGCGGGCGGTCAACGCCAGAACTTCTTTTTTGATCTGCACCGTGACGTTGGGGTTGGCCTTGAGATTGAGGTACCACATCGGGTTGTTGGTCCGGCCGCCCTGCGAGGCCACTAGCACCACGCGGTCGCCGTCGCGCAAGAAGAGCAACGGGCTGACCCGCGGTTCGCCGCTCTTGCGGCCGATGGTGGTCAGCAGCGCGACCGGAGCCCCTTGGAGGAACGTTCCACCGACTCGTCCGCCGGACACCTTGTAGGCCAGGGTGTTGACCCGTGACATCCACTTGATGGCGACGCCGGTGCCGGCGGAGTTGAGTGCGCGAGGCGGGTTGGCCATGTCGATGATCCTAGGTTTTCTGGATGAACGGGCGCATCTGGGCCTTGATGTGTCGGATCTCGCCGTCCACGATGAGAAACGTCTCGTCGACGTGTGAGCACACCCGACGCCCGGCCAGCGTCGGCTTGGTGATGACGTCGAACTGGGCGCGCACCTGGTCGCCGTCGACCTCGAACTTAGGCGGTGTGCACGCCTCGATGATCCGGAATTGCGGCCCGCGATTCAGGCTGCGCCGCAAGTGATTTCCGGAGAACCCAGTCTTGATGCCCATCTCGATCCGGACGCAGTCCGGCGCGAACGGGACCTCGTCACCGTGGTGGCTGACCAGCGCGTCGATGTAGGCCTGCGCCGCCGCGATGCGGTCCTGGTCGGACATCACTGTCATTGACTACCTGCCTCCTCATCGCGCTTCGCGCTCTGCGTCGTCGCCAGGCGTTAGATGCGCTCGATGATGGTGCCGGTCGACAGCGCACCACCGGCGCACATGGTGATCAACGCGGTGGTCTGGTCGGTGCGCTCGAGTTCGTGCAGCGCGGTGGTGATCAGCCGGCTGCCGGTGCTGCCCACCGGGTGACCGAGCGCGATCGCGCCGCCGTTGACGTTGACCGTGTCCATGTCGGGGTTGTGCACCCGCGCCCAGGACAGCACCACTGAGGCGAACGCTTCGTTGATCTCGGTGATGTCGATGTCACCCATCTTCATGCCGGCCTTTTCCAGCACCTTCGCCGTCGACTGCACTGGGCCGTCCAAGTGGTAGTACGGCTCGGCGCCGACCAGCGCCTGGCTGATGATCCGGGCCCGTGGCTTCAGCCCGAGCGCCTTGGCCTTGTCCTCGTCCATCCACAGCACGGCGGCCGCGCCGTCGGAGATCTGGGACGACGTGCCCGCGGTGTGGATCCCGCCGTCGATAACCGGCTTGAGCTGGCCCAGGCCCTCCAGCGTGGTATCCCGTAGACCCTGGTCCTTGGTGACGACGTGCCTGTCACTCGTCGGTTGCTTGTTCTCGTCGAGCACCGGCGCTTCGATGCCGCTGATCTCGCGGTCGAAGCGGCCTTCGGCCCAAGCCTGCTTGGCCTTGCGCTGAGAGTCGAATCCGAACTGGTCGATGTCCTCGCGGGTGATGCCGCGGCGCTTGGCAATTCGCTCAGCGGCGGTGAACTGGTCGGGTAGGTCGATGTCCCACGACGCGGGCCGCAGGATCCCGCGGTCGGGACCGGCGTTGGCGCCCAGGCCGACGCGGCTCATCGCCTCGATGCCGCACGCGATGCCGACGTCGATGGCGCCCGCCGCGATCAGGCCGGCGATCAGGCCGTTGGCCTGTTGGCCGCTGCCGCACTGACAATCCACCGTCATCGCGCCGACCTGCTCGGGCAGCCCGGCGACTAGCCAGCTGACCCGGGTGATGTTGTTGGACTGCTCGCCGTACTGCGTCACGCAGCCGCCGATGACCTGTTCGACCTCCCCCGCATCGATGCCGGCTTTCTCCACGAGCGCCCTCTGTGTGGCACCCAACAGCTCGGTGGCGTGCAGTCCTGACAACCATCCAGCGCGCTTGCCGATCGGGCTGCGGGTGGCTTCAACAATTACCGGGTTACCCATGCTGGTCAGGCTAGAACACGTTTCATTACTCTGACAAGCGAGGATGACGACCTGCCTTTTATCTGCGCAGGAGCCGTGTTTTACTGGCACTAGAACACGTTGCAATTGAGGAGCGCACTGCTATGGCACCCCCCACAATCCCCGCCGACTTCGACTTTCTCGACCCGGACGTAAATCTTGCTGCATTGCCCGTCACGGAGCTTGCCGAGTTGCGCACGGCTGAGCCGATCCACTGGGTAGACATTCCCGGTGGCGCGGGTGGGTTCGAGGACAAGGGTTATTGGATCGTCTCCAAGCACGCCGACGTCAAGGAGGTGTCCAAGCGCAGCGACGTCTTCTCCAGCTGGCTGAACGGCGCCATCCCGACCTGGCCACCGGAGATGAAGCGGGAGCAGGTCGAACTGCAGCGCAGCGTCATGCTCAACATGGACGCGCCGCACCACACCCGGCTGCGCAAGATCATCTCCCGCGGGTTCACACCCCGGGCCGTCGGACGACTCGAAGAGGAACTCTCCCAACGCGCCCAGAGCATCGCCAAGTCCGCCGCGGCCGAGGGCAGCGGGGACTTCGTCGAGCAGGTGTCGTGTGAGTTGCCGTTGCAAGCCATCGCCAGCCTGCTGGGTGTTCCGCAGGAGGATCGCGACAAGCTGTTCCGCTGGTCCAATGAGATGACCGGTGGCACCGACCCCGAGTATGCCGACGTCGATCCCGCGCAATCGTCGATGGAACTGATCATGTACGCGATGGCAATGGCTGCGGAGCGGAACGAAAACCCGACCGACGACATCGTCACGACCCTGATCCAGGCCGACATCGACGGGGAGAAGCTCTCCGATGACGAATTCGGCTTCTTCGTCATCATGCTCGCGGTGGCAGGCAATGAGACCACCCGTAACTCGATCACCCACGGCATGATCGCCTTCTCGCAGAACCCCGATCAGTGGGAGCTCTACAAGAAGGAACGGCCGTCGACAGCCGCCGACGAGATCATCCGCTGGGCCACCCCGGTCTCGGCGTTCCAGCGCACCGCCAACGAGGACGTCGAGTTGGCCGGCGTGCAGATCAAAGAAGGCCAGCGGGTGGTGATGTCATACCGCTCGGCCAACTTTGACGAAGAGGTCTTCGAGGACCCGCACTCGTTCAACATCTTGCGCGACCCGAACCCGCACGTCGGTTTCGGCGGGACCGGAGCGCACTACTGCATCGGCGCAAACCTAGCCCGGATGACGATCAACCTGATCTTCAACGCCGTCGCCGATCACATGCCGGACCTGAAGCCGGTTGGCGAACCCGAACGGCTGCGTTCGGGCTGGCTCAACGGCATCAAACACTGGCATGTCGACTACACGGGTGCCCGCTGATGGATTTCACGCCGGACCCCGAACAGCAAGCTGTCGCTGATGTGGTCACCTCGGTGCTGGACCGGGCCAACACGTGGGAGGCACTCGTCGCCGGTGGTGTGACGGCCTTGCCGGTGCCCGAACGGGTGGGTGGTGACGGTGTCGGCCTGCCGGAGATCACTACCGCACTGACTGAAATCGGTCGGCACGGCTTGATCGGCCCAGCACTGGCCACCATCGGGTTCGGCGCGATTCCGTTGCTGGACTTGGCTTCCGACGAACAGCAGGACCGCTACCTTGCCGGCCTGGCCAAAGGAGACGTGCTCACCGCCGCGCTCAACGAGCCCGGCACCGCGCTGCCGGACCGGCCTGCGACGACCTTCGTCCACAGCCGCTTGTCGGGAACCAAAGTCGGTGTCTTGTACGCCCAAAACGCGGAGTGGCTGCTGGTCACAGCGGACAGCGCCGTCGTCGTGGTCTCGCCCAAGGCCGACGGTGTGCAGATCTCGAAAACCCCGACGTCCAGCGGATCCGACGAGTACGTGGTCACCTTTTCCGACGTGGCGGTCGGCGAGGACGACGTGCTGGTCGGGGCTACGGCGCAGCGGGTGAACCAACTGGCGCTGGCCGCGATCGGTGCATACACAGCCGGCCTGGTGGCCGGCGCATTGCGGCTGACCGCCGACTATGTGGGGACCCGGCAGCAGTTCGGCAGGCCACTGTCGACCTTCCAGACCGTCGCCGCGCAGCTCGCAGAAGTTTACATCGCCTCGCGGACAATCGATTTGGCGTCAACATCGGTAATCTGGCGACTTACCGAAGGCCGCGATGCAGCGGACGATCTCGACGTGCTCGGTTATTGGATCACCTCGCAGGCGCCGCGGGTGATGCAGATCTGCCACCACCTGCACGGGGGCATGGGGATGGACATCACCTATCCGATGCACCGGTACTACTCCACGATCAAAGACCTGACCCGACTCTTGGGCGGGCCATCTCATCGCCTCGACCTGGTGGGAGCGCAATGTTCATCGAACTGACTCCAGAGCAGCGTCAGCTGCAAGCCGAACTGCGGCAGTACTTTTCGAACCTGATCTCGTCCGACGAGATGAAGGCGATGGAGAAGGACCGCCACAACGAGGCCTACCGCGCCGTGATCCGGCGAATGGGCAAGGACGGCAAGCTCGGTGTCGGCTGGCCAAAAGAGTTCGGCGGCTTGGGCCTCGGCCCGATCGAGCAATCGATCTTCGTCAACGAGGCACATCGCGCCGACGTTCCGCTGCCCGCGGTGACTCTGCAGACGGTCGGCCCGGTGCTGCAGCAGTTCGGCACCGATCTGCAGAAGAAGAAATTCCTGCCGCCGATCCTGGCCGGCGAGCTGCACTTCGCGATCGGCTATAGCGAACCCGAGGCCGGAACTGACCTGGCGTCGTTACGCACCACCGCCGTGCGCCATGGGGACGAATACATTGTCAACGGCCAGAAGATGTGGACCACCGGCGGTCACGACGCCGACTACATCTGGCTGGCGTGCCGCACCGACCCGGAAGCCGTGAAGCATAAAGGCATTTCGATCCTGATAGTCGATACGAAAGACCCGGGCTTCTCTTGGACGCCGGTTATCTTGTCCGACGGCGCGCACCACACCAACGCCACCTACTACAACGATGTCCGGGTGCCTGCCGACATGTTGGTCGGCGAGGAGAACGGCGGCTGGCGGCTGATCACCACGCAGCTCAACAACGAACGGGTGATGCTCGGCCCGGCCGGCCGCACCGCGGGCATCTACGACCGGTTGCACGACTGGGCATCCAAGCCGGGCGGTGACGGGGTCACCCCCATCGACCACCAGGACGTGAAGCGCTCGCTCGGCGAGATCTATTCGATGTGGCGGGTCAACGAGCTGCTCAACTGGCAGGTGGCCGCCGCCGGGGAAGAGATCAATGTGGCCGACGCCGCTTCGACGAAAGTCTTTGGCACCGAGAGCATTCAGTACATCGGTCGTCTTGCCGAGGAGATCGTCGGCAAGTATGGCAACCCTGCTGAGCCCGCGACAGCCGAGCTGCTGGACTGGCTCGACTCGCAGACGAAGCGCAATTTGGTGATCACCTTCGGTGGAGGCGTGAACGAAGTGATGCGGGAGATGATCGCGGCGTCCGGCCTCAAAGTGCCGAGGGTGCCCAGATGACAGATATCCACCAGGCGCTCGCGGAAATCAAAGCGGCCGGTGGCCCTAAGCCGCGCGTGGGTCGCGATCCGGTCAACCAGCCGATGGTCAACAGCTGGGTCGAAGCCATCGGCGACACCAACCCGATCTATCGGGACGAGGGCGCAGCGCGCGCCGTCGGGCACCCGGGAATTGTCGCGCCTCCGGCCATGATTCAGGTGTGGACGATGTTCGGCCTGGGCGGGGAACGCCCGAGCGACGATCCGATGGGTCCGATTATGAAGCTGTTCGACGACAACGGTTACATCGGTGTGGTCGCGACGAACTGCGAGCAGACCTACCACCGGTATCTGCAACCCGGTGAGGAAGTCACGATCCACTCGGAGATGGGCGATGTGGTCGGGCCCAAGCAGACTGGCCTCGGCGAGGGCTGGTTCATCAACCAGCACATCGTCTGGCGCGTCCGCGATGAGGACGTCGCCGAAATGGACTGGCGGATACTGAAATTCAAGCCTGCTGCTGGCGCTTCCGAGGTTTCGGTGCCTGAGGACCTCGACGCCAACGCCATGATGCGGCCTTCGGAGTCCAAGGACACCAAGTTCTTCTGGGACGGCGTCAAGGCGCACGAGTTGCGGATCCAGAAGCGCTCCGACGGCAGCTTGCAGCATCCACCGGTGCCGGCGATCTGGCTGGATAAAGAAACAGCGACCGACTACGTCGTCGCCAGCGGTGAAGGCACAGTGTTCAGCTTCGTGGTGCATCACGCCCCGAAGGTGCCCGGCCGCACATTGCCGTTCGTCATCGCGCTGGTGGAGTTGGAGGAGGGCGTGCGGATGCTCGGTGAGCTTCGCAATGTCGACCCGGCGACCGTGGAGATTGGCATGCCGGTCCGGGCAACGTATATCGACTTCCCGGCCAACGATATCGGGCCGGCGTGGACGCTGTACGCATGGGAGCCCTCGGCATGAGCGCCGCGACGGTAGAGGTCGGCACCAAGCTGCCGGAGCTGGCTTTCTACGGCGACCCGACGTTCATCATCTCGACGGCGATCGCCACCCGCGACTACCAGGACGTGCACCACGACCGGGACAAGGCTCAGGCCAAGGGATCCAAGGACATCTTCGTCAACATCCTCACCGACACCGGTCTGGTTCAGCGCTACATCACCGACTGGGCCGGCCCGTCGGCGTTCATCAAGTCGATCGGTCTGCGGCTCGGTGTGCCGTGGTACGCCTACGACACGGTGACGTTCAAGGGCGAAGTGACCTCGGTCGATGATGGGTTGATCACGTTGAAAATCGTTGGCAGCAACAGCCTTGGCGATCACGTCATCGCGAACGCGACCTTGACCATCGGGGGTTCTGATGGCCGGTGAACTATCCGGTAAGGCCGCGATCGCCGGCATCGGCGCCACGGACTTCTCCAAGAACTCGGGCCGCAGCGAGCTTCGGCTGGCGGCCGAGGCTGTGCTGGATGCGCTCGACGACGCCGGTCTGACGCCGGGCGATGTCGACGGCATGGTCACGTTCACGATGGACTCCAACACCGAAGTGGCCATCGCCCGCGCCACGGGTATCGGGGATCTGAAGTTCTTCTCCAAGATCCACCATGGCGGAGGCGCGGCGTGCGCGACGGTCCAGCAGGCGGCCATCGCGGTTGCGACCGGCGTAGCGGATTGCGTTGTGGCATACCGGGCTTTCAATGAACGCTCTGGTCAGAGGTTCGGCCAGGTGCAGCTTCGGTTGGTGGAGAACGCCGATTCGACCGGGGTGGACAACTCGTTCTCCTACCCGCACGGGCTGTCGACACCCGCCGCGCAGGTAGCGATGATCGCCAAGCGCTACATGCATTTGTCGGGGGCTACCAGCCGCGACTTCGGGGCGATCTCGGTGGCGGACCGCAAACACGCCGCCAAGAACCCGAAGGCGTATTTCTACGAAAAGCCGATAACCATTGAGGAACACCAGAATTCACGGTGGATCGCTGAGCCGTTGCGGCTGCTGGACTGCTGCCAGGAGACCGATGGCGCGGTGGCTCTCGTCATCGTCTCCGCAGAGCGGGCGAAGGACCTGAAGAATCGGCCTGCCGTCATCGAGGCCGCGGCTCAGGGTGCAAGCCCGAACCAGTACTCGATGGTGAGCTACTACCGGCCGGAGCTCGACGGGCTGCCGGAGATGGGCTTGGTGGGTAAGCAGCTGTGGTCCCAGTCGGGTCTGAAGCCGACGGACATCCAGACCGCGATCCTCTACGACCACTTCACGCCGTTCACGCTGATCCAGTTGGAGGAGTTGGGATTCTGCGGCTGGGGAGAGGCCAAGGAGTACATCGCCGACGGTGCGATCGAGATCGGTGGCCGACTGCCGATCAACACCCACGGCGGGCAACTCGGTGAGGCTTATATCCACGGCATGAACGGCATCGCCGAGGGAGTTCGCCAGTTGCGCGGCACCTCGGTCAACCCGGTGCCCGACGTCGAGCACGTGCTGGTCACCGCCGGCACCGGCGTGCCGACCTCCGGCCTGATCCTCGGCTAGATTCTTGTGCGCGCCCGGCTGGCCGGGCGTTCGGCGCCCGACGCTCGGCTGGCCGGGCGCTCGACAGCTGAAGTGACGGCGATGATCTTGCATGCGAATCTGCGGCGATGGACAAGCCGTTTGTCGGAAGCGAAGCCATTGCAGGTGGAGTGCTGACCAAGAGCCAATTGGAAACGCGCTACTACCGAGTACTTCGAGATGTGTACGTCGATCGAAACGCCGAAATCACCGCTACGTTGCGCGCCGAGGCAGGGTGGTTGTGGACCGGCCGCCGGGGAGTTGTGGCGGGGTTCTCGGCAGCCGCGCTGCACGGGAGTAAATGGGTCGACGAGAGAAGACCTGTGGAGTTGATCCACGACAATCGCCATCGTGCGGCCGGGATACAACTGCACAGGGACGTTGTCGAGGCGGACGAAATCGAAGTGATCGGCGGTGTCGTGGTTACATCGCCGATAAGGACAGCGCTCGACCTAGGCTGCTGGTACCCGAAAATGACTGCGGTGGCGGGGATAGACGCGTTAGCCGGAGCGACGGAAATCAAAGCTGCTGATGTCGAGCTGCTTGCTCGCAGGTATTCCGGACGCCGCGGGATCGCGCGAGCGCGGCGAGCGATCGAACTTTTCGATGCGGGTGCACAGTCGCCGAAGGAGTCTTGGCTACGGGTCGTATTGATCGAGGCCGGCTTACCGCGGCCGCAAACGCAGATTGCGGTACGCGACGAGTTCGGTTCTGCGGTGGCCTACCTGGACATGGGCTGGGAGAACGTGAAGGTCGCAGTCGAGTACGACGGCGAGCAGCACCGTACCGATCGACGGCAGTACGCCTGGGACGTTCGGAGACTGGAAATGCTTGAGCGACGTGGGTGGATTGTCGTCCGCGTACTAGCGAGAGATCGACCCGCCGAGGTCGTAAACCGTGCTCGCGCGGCGTTGGCCCGCCGATCGCTCTGCTAGCCGGGCGCTCGACGACGCAGTCTCGGCCAGCCGGGCGTTCGGCGTAAAGGGAGCGGCAAAGGCTAAGCCGGGGTCAGCTCTACGCCGCTGAGGACGACCGCGTCGTCGCGCGCAGGTGCGGTGACGGTGGCGAGCAGGCGTCCGTCTTCTTTCCAGACCGAGGCCTTCAGCGTCTCACCGGGATAGGCCACGCCGGCGAACCGTGCGCTGTAGGAGCCGACGGCGCCGGCGTCGCCGTCGAGCACGGAGTCGGTCAGCGCTTTGCAGGTCATGCCGTAGGTGCACAAGCCATGCAGGATGGGCCGCGGAAATCCTGCGGCCGAGGCGAATTCGGGATCGGAGTGCAGTGGATTACGGTCGCCGCACAGCCGGTAGAGCAGGGCCTGCTGCGGCAGCACCGGGATGTCGAGTTCCAGGTCCGGCGCCCGGTCCGGTGCGGCCGCCGACGTCGACGCCCCGCGGTCGCCACCGAATCCACCCTCGCCGCGAGCGAAGATCGAACGCCGCTGCGTCCACAGCAGCGTCCCGTCTGGCGCGGTCGCCCGGGTCTCGGACCAGATGACAGCGGCCTTGCCCTTGTCCCAGATGTCGGTGAAGCGGGTCACTGCCTTCGCCGAACCCGACGGCGGCAGCGGCGCCGGCGCGGTGACTTGCTCGCTGGCGTGCAGGACCTTGCTCAACTCGATGTCGATGCCGGGGAACTGCACGGTCGGCGGCTTGGTCACATGAAAGGTCGCCGCGACGTTGCCGAATGTCGGCAGTACTTGCGGGGTGTCGTCGACTAGGTAGCGCAGTTCGCGAGCGTCCGTGGGATCGGCGCCCGCACCCAGCCCGAGGTGATAGAGCTGGATATCGCTACTGCTCCAGGTGAATTCGACCGGTTCTAGCTCGGCGGCCAGCGCGACGTCCACATCTATGGGCATGTCAGCGCTTTCCCTCGGTCCGGTTCCTCCTCGGATCATTCTGATCCGCATCGTCGCCGGACGCCCCGGCGATGTGCAATGCGGCCAGGTAGCCGAAGGTCATGGCGGGTCCGATGGTGCCGCCCGGTCCGGGATAGGTGTGACCCATCACCGGGGCGCTGACATTGCCTGCCGCATAGAGGCCTTCGATGATGCTGCCGTCGTCGCGCAACGCCCGGCCGTGTACGTCGGTGCGAACTCCGCCCTTGGTGCCGAGGTCGCCCGGCACCATCTTGGCGGCGTAGTACGGCCCATGACTGATCTCGCCGAGGTTCGGGTTCGGCTTGTTGGTCGGGTCGCCGTAGTAACGGTCGTAGGCGCTCTCGCCGCGGTGGTAGTCGGAATCGACGCCCGATCGCGCGAAACCGTTGAATCGCTGCACCGTCGCGGCGAACTCCTCGACCGGCAGACCGGCTTTGGTGGCCAACTCCTCCAAGGTGTCCGCCTGGAGGATCACACCGGACTCCATCCACTTACGCGGAATGCGTTGTCCTGGTTGCAGTCCAGCGAAGATATAGCGGTCGCGGTATTGCTGGTCGAACACCAGCCACGCCGGAATGTTCTCACCCGGGCCGGGGCCTTGGCCGAATTCACCGCCGTACATGTGGTGGCACGCCTCGACGTACGGCATCGATTCGTTCATGAATCGCTGGCCGGACATGTTGACGATGATGGACCCGGGCGAGTTGCGCTCCGACAACGCGAACCACGGTGCACCAACCAGTGGAACCGTCGGGCCCCACCAGGCGTCCTCCATGATGTCCAGTGCCGCACCGAGCTTTTCGGCGGCCAAGATGCCGTCACCGGTATTGGCCTTTGCGCCGACAGTCCATTCGGTGGTGATCGGTGCGCGCTGGTACTTCACCCGCATCTGCTCGTTGTGTTCGAACCCGCCGCTGCCGAGGATCACGGCTTTGCGCGCCCGGATCAATTGCGGCTCGGTGGCTTCCGATTGCCCGGCCTCACGCACGTAGATGCCGCGGACCGCACCGTCCTCGACGTAGAGGTCGGTCAGCGCCGTGTTGAGCTGCACCGGAACGCCTGCCTTGCGGAGCCCTACTCGAAGCGGCCCGATCAGCGCGCGTCCCATACCGACCAGGGCCTGACCGGTCGCCTTCGCCCACATCGTGCGTGCACCGACCTTGAGGCTGCGCAGCACACCACGCGGATGACGCTTCAGCTGGTTCAGCCGCACGTAATCCTGCTGCATCACAACAACATTGAGCGGAACTTTACCGTACGGCGGCTCTAGTCCGGCCAAGTCGGGGCCGAGCTTCTTGGCGTTGAACGGCTTCGGCTCGATCGAGCGGCCACCGGCGCGACCACCCGGCGCCTCGGGGTAGTAGTCGGCGTACTGCGGCACCCAGCACATCTTCAGCGGGGAGTGCTTCAACACGAACGACAGCATCTCGGGTCCGCGCTCGAGGTAGGTGTCGATCCGCTGCGCCTCGACGACGTCACCGACGATCCCGTGCAGATAGGTGCGGGCCGCCTCAGCCGTGTCTTTGACGCCGTCGCGCTTGAGGACCTCGTTGTTGGGAATCCATACGCCACCACCGGAGCGGGCGGTGGAGCCGCCGAAGTGCGCAGCCTTCTCTACGATTATAGTGCTGAGACCCCGGTGGGCGGCCGCAAGAGCAGCAACCATGCCGGCGCCGCCGCTTCCGACCACGACGACGTCGAACTCCTGAGCTGTCATGTAGAACACGTTATAGAATTGCCGGGGCCGGGCGCTACCGCCCCGGTCAATCGAACGAGGGGACTTCGGCTAAATGATCCCGGCAGCCACCCGCGACGCGCTGGCCGCCGATCTCGCAGAGGCCGAGCGGAGCCGCCAGCCTATCGCTCCGTTGACGGCCGGCCACGCCGAGATCGACGTCGTCGACGCTTACGAAATTCAGCTGATCAACATCCGTCAACGGGTAGCCGAGGGCGCCCGGGTGGTGGGCCACAAGGTCGGCCTGTCGTCGCTGGCGATGCAGCAGATGATGGGCGTCGACGAACCCGACTACGGGCATCTGCTCAACGAGATGCAGGTCTTCGAGGATGTCCCCGTCAAGTCCGACAGGTATCTCTACCCGCGGGTGGAGGTCGAAGTCGGATTCATCCTGGCCCACGACCTGCCGGGCGCGAACTGCACCGAAGACGACGTGCTGGCCGCGACCGAGGCGTTCATGCCGTCGATCGAACTGATCGACACCAGGATCACCGACTGGAAGATCGCGCTGTGCGACACCATCGCCGACAACGCATCCTCGGCGGGCTTCGTGCTGGGTGCCGCGCGGGTCAAGCCGGCCGACATCGACATCACCAAGATCAATGCGGTGTTGACGAACAACGGCGAGGTGGTCGCCGAGGGCCGCAGCGACGCGGTGCTCGGTAATCCGGTGACCGCGGTGGCGTGGCTGGCCCGCAAGGTGGAAAGCTTCGGGGTGCGGCTTCGGGCCGGCGACATCGTGTTGCCCGGTTCGTGCACCCGGGCTATCGACGCACCTCCGGGCAGCAATTTCGTCGCCGATTTCGACGGGCTCGGGTCCGTCCGACTGTCGTTCGAGTAAGGAGCGATCGCAAGCGCGGCGAAGCCGGGCGCAGCGGGTCGCGACAAGAGATGAAGGAGCGATCGCAAGCGCGGCGAAGCCGGGCGCAGCGGGTCGCTTACAAGAGATGAAGGAGCGATCGCAAGCGCGGCGAAGCCGGGCGCAGCGGGTCGCTACAAGAGATGAAGGAGCATCCATGCCGTCGAAGATGAGTGTGGCGATCGTCGGATCGGGCAACATCAGCACCGATCTGCTCTACAAACTGCTCCGCTCGGAGTGGCTGGAGCCGCGCTGGATGGTAGGCATCGACCCGGCGAGCGAGGGCCTGGCCCGGGCTCGCAAGCTGGGTCTCGAGACCACCCACGAAGGTGTCGACTGGCTGCTGGCGCAGTCCGAGAAACCCGACATGGTTTTCGAAGCGACCAGCGCCTACGTGCACCGCGACGCCGCGCCGAAATACGAGGCTGCCGGTATTCGGGCGATCGACCTGACGCCAGCCGCAGTCGGCCCGGCGGTGATCCCGCCGGCCAATCTGCGCGAGCACCTCGACGCACCCAACGTCAACATGATCACCTGCGGCGGTCAGGCGACCATTCCGATCGTCTACGCCGTCAGTCGCGTTGTGGAGGTGCCCTACGCCGAGATCGTCGCGTCGGTGTCGTCATCGTCGGCAGGGCCGGGCACCCGGGCCAACATCGACGAGTTCACCAAGACCACGTCGCGCGGCGTGCAGACCATCGGTGGCGCGAAACGCGGCAAGGCGATCATCATCCTCAACCCGGCCGATCCGCCAATGATCATGCGCGACACCATCTTCTGCGCCATCCCCGAAGACGCTGACCGCGACGCGATCGCCCAATCGATTCGCGACGTCGTCGCCGAAGTGCAGACCTACGTGCCGGGCTACCGGCTGCTCAACGACCCGCAGTTCGACGACCCGTCGGTGCACTCCGGAGGCCAGGCACTGGTCACCACCTTCGTCGAGGTCGAAGGCGCCGGCGATTACCTGCCGCCGTATGCGGGCAACCTCGACATCATGACCGCCGCGGCCACCAAGGTGGGCGAGGAGATCGCCAAGGAATCGCTATCGGCGACAGCTCAGGGAGCACAGGCATGACATCTGACATCTTCTTCAACCCGATCTGGGACGTCCGGATGACGGACACGTCCCTGCGTGACGGCTCGCACCACAAGCGTCATCAGTTCACCAAAGAAGAGGTCGGCGCCATCGTGGCCGCGCTGGACAACGCCGGAGTGCCGGTGATCGAAGTGACCCACGGCGACGGGCTAGGCGGTTCGAGCTTCAACTACGGCTTCTCCAAGACGCCCGAGCAGGAGCTGATCAAGCTCGCCGCCGAGACCGCCAAAGAAGCCAAGATCGCCTTCCTGATGCTGCCCGGTGTGGGCACCAAAGAAGACATCAAGGAGGCGCAGAACAACGGCGGCTCGATCTGCCGGATCGCCACCCACTGCACCGAAGCTGACGTCTCGATTCAGCACTTCGGGCTGGCTCGCGAGCTCGGCCTGGAAACCGTCGGCTTCCTGATGATGTCGCACACCATCCCGCCGGAGAAGCTGGCCGCGCAGGCCCGCATCATGGCCGACGCCGGCTGCCAGTGCGTCTACGTCGTCGACTCGGCGGGCGCCTTGGTGCTCGACGCGGTGGCCGACCGGGTGGCGGCCCTGGTCGCCGAACTCGGTGACGACGCCCAGGTCGGTTTCCACGGGCACGAGAACCTCGGGTTGGGTGTGGCCAACTCGGTGGAGGCGGTCCGGGCCGGTGCCAAGCAGATCGACGGCTCCTGCCGCCGGTTCGGCGCAGGCGCAGGCAACGCGCCGGTAGAGGCGTTGATCGGCGTGTTCGACAAGATCGGCGTCAAGACCGGCATCGACTTCTTCGACATCGCCGACGCCGCCGAAGAGGTGGTCGCGCCTGCCATGCCTGCCGAATGCATACTCGATCGCAACGCACTGATCATGGGCTACTCCGGGGTCTACTCCAGCTTCCTCAAGCATGCCGTCCGCCAGTCCGAGCGCTACGGCGTTCCGGCCCACCAACTGCTGCACCGCGCCGGGCAGCGCAAGCTGATCGGTGGTCAGGAAGACCAGCTCATCGACATCGCTCTGGAGATCAAGCGCGAACAAGAAAGCGGCGCTGCGGCCTCGCCATAGTCTGAGCGTTTGCACAGGTTGCGCATAGCTGCCGCGAGTAGCTTTGCGCGCATGAAGACGACATTAAGGAGCATTCTCACCGGGGGACTGCTGACGGTCGCGGCGGCTACCATGATCGCGTTGCCAGTGGCCAACGCGGCTCCGTGCAATGAGACCGTGGGTAATTCCATCAACGCGTACCTGCAGCGGCATCCCGACCTCCACCGGCAGCTCGAGTCCAAGTCCGAGGCAGAGGGTGGCGGCCCCGATGTCATCGGCTACTTGAATCGGCATCCAGATGTGCGACAGCACCTGATCGACCTATCCCAGCAGTGCACGTAGGAGTGAATCCGCGTCGTCGCTGAAGGCCACCGGCCACGACTCGCAATGTTCGCTTGTTGACGAAAACTAGAACACGTTCTAGCGTCGAGGCGTGTCCGATCCCCTCTTCTCCGAGCCGCTTGTCGCTGCCATCGCCGAGTCCGAGAAATTAGTCGCCGCCGCACCACACATCGAGACCGAAGCGGACCTGCTCGAGGGGCTGCAATACCTCGCCGGTTGCGTGGCTGCGTGCACGCACATGGTGTTCGATTACGACCGCGACCACCCGGTGCTGCTCTCCGGCACCGGACCGTACAGCAAGATGGGCCTGGACAATCCGGACACTATGTACTTCGGCTGTCGAGTCCAACCTGACCACGACTACGTGGTCGCCGGCGTCCGCGGGACCACCACCGACGTGAGCTTTCAACTGCTCGGCGGCGAGTACACCGACGACAACGTGCCCGCCAGCCAGGCCGCGTTCGACGACCGCGAGCTCGAGATCGCCTCGGACGGCAGCTTTCAATGGCAGGTGCGGCCCACCAGCCCCGGCCAGCTGGTGATCCGCGAGGTCTACGCCGACTGGGCGGCACGGCGGGGCACCTTCACCATCTCGCGATCCGATACCGTCGGCACCGCGCCGCCGCCGCTGAGCCGTGCGACAATCGAAAAGCGTTACAGCGCAGCCGGAAAGCAACTGGTCAACCGGATCAAGACCTGGCTGCAGTTCCCGCAGTGGTTCTATCTGGATCTGCCGGTCAACACCATGGTCGCCCCGCGGCTGACGCCCGGCGGGTTGGCGACGCAGTATTCCTCGGTCGGGCATTTCGAGCTTGGGCCCGACGAGGCTCTCGTCATCACGTTGCCGGTGACGGACGCGCCTTACCTCGGCTTCCAGCTGGGGAGCTTGTGGTACATCTCGCTGGACTACATCAATCACCAGACGTCGCTGAACAACACTCAGGCACAAGCGGATCCCGACGGCATGGTCCGAATCGTCGTCGCCGACCAGAACCCGGGTGTCACGAACTGGGTCGAGACGCTCGGCCATCGCCGCGGTTTCCTGCAGTTCCGCTGGCAAAGGGTTTCGCGTCAGCTCACTGAGGCCGACGGCCCCACCGTCGAACTGGTCAATATCGATGCGCTCCCGGGTGCGCTGCCCCACTACGCGGACAATAAGATCTCTGAACAGGACTGGCGTACACGAATCGCGTTGCGCCAACAGCAAATTGCAGCCAGGATGCTGGGGTAATCATGACCGGAATGCTCGAGAAAAAAGTAATCGTCATCAGCGGCGTGGGCCCGGGACTCGGCACCACACTAGCGCACCGATGTGCGAAGGACGGTGCCGAGTTGGTACTGGCGGCGCGGACGGTGGAGCGGCTGGAGGACCTCGCCAAGCAGCTCGGCGATGCCGGGCACAAGGCCCTGGCGGTACGCGCGGACATCACTGACGACGACGATGTGGCCGCCCTGGTGGAATCCACCACGTCGAACTTCGGCAAGGTTGACGTTCTGATCAACAACGCTTTCCGGGTGCCATCGATGAAACCGTTGGCCGGAACCAGCTTTCAGCACATCCGCGATGCGATCGAGCTGAGCGCGCTGGGTGCATTGCGTCTCATCCAGGCGTTCACGCCGGCGTTGGAGGAGTCCAACGGTTCGGTTGTCAACGTCAACTCCATGGTGCTGCGCCACTCGCAGGCCAAATACGGGGCCTACAAGATGGCCAAGTCCGCACTGCTGTCGATGTCGCAGTCGTTGGCCACCGAGCTCGGCGAAAAGGGCATCCGGGTGAACTCCGTTGCACCCGGCTATATCTGGGGCGAGACGTTGCAGGGCTACTTCGAGCATCAGGCCGGAAAGTACGGCACCACCGCCGACCAGATCTACCAGGCGACTGCGGCCGACTCCGACCTCAAGCGGCTGCCCACCGAAGACGAGGTGGCGTCGGCAATCATGTTCATGGCCAGCGACTTGTCCAGCGGTATCAGCGGGCAGACGCTGGATGTCAACTGCGGCGAGTACCACAACTAGACATGGCAACTGAACGCACCGACATCGCCACTGTCGACGAGTTGCATGCCTCGGCGGCCAAGCTGACCGGACTCGACGACTTCGGCGACGACAACGACAACTACCGCGAAGCGCTCGGCGTGCTGCTCGATTCGTACCGACAAGAGGCGGGCCTAACGGTGTTGGGCAGCAAGATGAATCGCTTCTTCCTGCGCGGCGCACTGGTGGCCAGGTTGTTGTCCGAGTCTGCATGGAAGCAGTACCCACAGCACGCCGATGTTGCGATCACACGGCCGATCTTCGTCACCGGCTTGGTGCGTACCGGGACCACGGCACTTCACCGGCTGCTCGGGGCCGACCCGGCACATCAGGGCCTGCATATGTGGCTGGCGGAATTCCCGCAGCCGCGCCCGCCGCGCGAGACGTGGGAGTCTCACCCGCTGTACCGCCAACTCGACGACCAGTTCACCCAGCATCATCAGGACAACCCGGGCTACACCGGCCTGCACTTCATGGCCGCCTACGAGCTCGAGGAATGCTGGCAGTTGTTGCGCCAGTCGCTGCATTCGGTGTCCTACGAGTCCCTGGCGCATCTGCCCAGCTATTCAAAGTGGTTGTCGCAGCAGGACTGGACGCCGGCGTATCAGCGTCATCGCAAAAACCTTCAGCTGATCGGACTCAACGACGCCGACAAGCGCTGGGTGCTGAAGAACCCGAGCCATCTGTTCGCTCTCGACGCGTTGATGGAGACCTATCCCGACGCCCTGGTCATCCAGACGCATCGGCCGGTCGAGACGATCATGGCGTCGATGTGTTCGCTGGCCCAGCACACCACCGACGGATGGTCGACGAAATTCGTCGGGGCGCAAATCGGTTCGGACTCGGTGGAAACCTGGTCGCGCGGCTTAGAGCAGTTCAACACCGCGCGGGCCAAGTACAGCTCAGCTCAGTTCTACGATGTCGACTACCGCGAATTGATCGCCGATCCGCTCGGTACGGTCGCCGACATCTACCGCAAGTTCGACATCCCGCTCACCGATGCGGCACGGCAGGCGATGGAGGACAGTCACGCCGAAAGCCAAACCGGCGCAAGGGCTCCCAAGCATAAGTACTCGCTGGCCGACTACGGGCTGACCGCCGAGGCCGTCAAGGAGCGCTTCGCCGGGCTGTGATCTCAGCCGTCCCCCGGCGGGGTAGCAGTGGATACTGCTTCCAGGCACCCTTCGGCGACTGCGTGTTCGATGCTGTCGGCGAGTTTCGGGCAGGCCCGGGTTCGCGCGCTGGGTTCGCCGGTCGCGCGCACCTCGGCGAAATAGGCGCAACGCTGTGATGCGCCGTTATTCCATTGCACCGCAGTGTGTCCGGGGCCCAGACGTTTGACACCGACCGTGGCGTGACAGAACCGGCAGTCCACTGGCTGCAGGCCGGAGGTCAGATAGCGGGTGCGGTCAGCGCGGGTGGCCTCCTGCACCGCGGCGGCACGCTCCGGATCGTCGGCGAAATCCGGTGCCTTAGACCAAGACCCACCGCTCTTACCGTTACCGGCCGGGGCCGGCTCGTCATGGTTTTCGTGATCGCCGTGGAGCATCAGCATCGATCGAGCGAGCCGATCGACGTCAGGCGGCAGGTCAGGCGGGCTCATGTAGCGGGCTGCTCGGCCTTCGCTTCGGATTCTGAAGCCTGCTTCTGCAGGTTCTCGTCGACCTCGACGTGCCACTTCTCGTTGGCGATGGTGGTGTCTACCTCGATCTCGAAGCGGTCTGTCATGTCCGGCGTGACATCGGCGACGTCCACGTAGAACTGCTGATACCAGCGGCGCATCTGGTACACGGCGCCGTCTTCCTCGACCAGAAGTGGGTTGTCGATCCGGGTCTTGTGCTTCCATATTTCGACGTCTTGCAGGAATCCCTTGCTGACTCCCTCGGTGAAGACCTTGGCCAGCTTGTTGGTCATCTTCTCGTCCATGCCCTTCGGCTTTTCGACGATGACGCCCCACTGCAGGACGAACGAATCCTGCGTGACCGGGTAGTGGCAGTTGATCAGGATCGACTCGGCTTTGTAGCCGCCGTAGCTGTTGTGCAGCCAGTTGATCATGAACGACGGGCCGAAGTAAGAAGCCTCCGAATCCAGATGCGCCTCACCGTAGGAGGTGCCCAGGTCGTTTACGTCCGGCCGCCCGACGTTGTGCAGATACTGCGAAGCGATATGGCCTTCGAAGACGTTCTTGAAGTAGGTCGGCAGACCGAAGTGGATGTAGAAGAAGTGCGCCATGTCGGTGACGTTGTCGATGATCTCGCGGCAGTTGGAGCCCTCGATGAGCATTGAGTTCCAGCGCCAGTCGGTCCACTCGTCGCTGGCGAACTCGGGAAGTTCGGGAACCCGCAATTCGGGCGGTGGCGGGTTGCCCTCGTGGTCGTGCCAGACGTACAGCAGGCCACTGCGCACGTCGGTGGTCCAGGAGCGGGTGCGGGCCAACCGTGGGGTCCGCTTGGCGTAGGGCACCAGCTTGCATTTGCCGTCCCCGCCCCAGCGCCAATCGTGGAATGGGCAGGCGACCTCGTCACCCTTGATAGTGCCTTGTGCCAGGTTGCCGCCCATGTGCCGGCAGTATCCGTCCAGCACGTGCAGATCGCTGTGCGAGTCGGCGAACACCACGAGGTGGGTACCGAACGCCTCGATCCCGTGCGGTTCGCCGTCCTGATAGTCCTTGACCGGGCCAAGGCAGTGCCAGCCGCGGGCATACCGGTCGGGCAGGGTGCCGGCGTCGATCTCGCGAACAGCGGCGGTCTCGGTAGCCATGACGCCTCCAAATTTTTGGCTTCTAACTAGAACACGTTACAGTTTTTTCCCGGGATCGCGCAATCATTGCTGTTCTCGGCGCTGATGGACTGTCCGAGTACCCGGCCTGCGGTATATCTGAACGATGCCGCTGTTTGCCTTTGAAGGCCGAGCACCGAGGGTTGATCCGACCGCCTTCGTTGCACCCACCGCTACCCTGATCGGCGACGTGACGGTCGAGGCCGGAGCGTCAGTGTGGTTCAACACCGTGCTGCGCGCCGACTACGGGCCCGTGATCGTGCGTGAAGGCGCGAACGTGCAGGACGGATCCGTGCTGCACTCGCCGCCCGGCATCCCCGTCGACATCGGTCCCGGAGCGACCGTCGCGCACATGTGCATCATCCACGGCGCCCGCATCGGAGCCGAGGCGCTGATCGCCAACCACGCCACCGTCCTCGACGGCGCGGTGATCGGCGCACGCAGCCTGGTCGCGGCCGGCGCACTGGTGACCGGCGGCACCAAGATCCCGGCCGAGATGCTGGTGGTCGGAGCGCCTGCCGTTGTCAAGGGGCCGATCGCGGGTACCGGTGCCGAGATGTGGGTGAAGGTGAACCCGAAGGCCTACCAAGAACTCGCTCAGCGCTATCTGACCGGGCTGCAACCGATTTAGACCTTGCGGCGCTGGCCGTCGATCGTCCGTGCGGCAGTCCGTTGCAATCAGCACAACAGCCAATAGCTTCTGGCCGTTGCTATTTTGTTTGACAGTGAGAAAGCATGGTTGCTTATGAGCGTCATTTATGCCGAACTGGTCGAGAAGCTCGACTCTGGTCGCGACGCGGTGCTCTTGGCTATGGACGACGCCGGGGTCAGCGAGGTGCTAGCTGCGGTGACGCAGGCGGCTCAGCAAGGATTCGCTCGGCTAGACCACGGTGCAACAAACCACCTGTTCCGGATTGAAGCGAAAGCAGCAGACGTTGAGTTCCAACGTGGCGCCGTAGTCTGGCGGCTCGATGCAGCCAAAGCCGCAGAACTGATCGAGTTGCTAAGTTCCATGGTTGATTCGGGCATTCCCGAGGGCCACCACTACCTCGAAGGTATGTCAGCGCCTACAGAGACAATTGTCATCTCGCGGAACGAATACCCCGTGAACCTGCTTCCGCCCGAGGCCGTATATCCTCCGCCCGCCCGGTCTGCTAGTACAGGAGACCGGGGGACTGTAAATACCTAACAAGCCCAGTATTGCAGCGGCGCTAGGGTATCCCGAACCGAGCTAATTGATTCAGAAGTCGCGGATTGCCACTGGGAATAGCAATGTCCGGCGTGATGGCCGTGTCTGCAAGTAAAGATTCAGTGGCTACCAGCCGGGCCGTCTCCCCATTCTTGGATGTGGGTTTCATCAAGCCAGTGCTGGTGGGCATGTGGAGGCGAGATGACCTGGGGACCGAAAGACGGTCCGCCGCCGATCCCCGTTCCCTCGCCGACTTTGGGCGCCGGCGATTCAAGCCCAGGGGGCGCGGGTTGTGCGGCGGCGGGCGGGGTGCCGACCGTGCCTGAGCGCGGCGGAGCCACACCTTCTCTGTGAGTCGGAAGGTCGTTTATGCCGACGTTTCTCCACTGATCGAACTTTTGTGCGTGGGGGTTGTAATCCCAGTGCGGGTAGTGACGAGGGTCCTGGCCAGGATCGTATCGCCACTCGCCACCGTTTTTATCCCATAGGCTCAGCTCGCCATCGCGTTGTGCGCTGGGCCGACTGGGTGACCCGGCGCTCACCGGCCCGTCGACCGGAGGATGAACCCCGTCGGGCGGCAAGCCTGGATGTAGAGGTGGCCCCTGTGGGTATGGCGGTGGTGGTGGCTGCCATGGCGGCTGGTCAGGTCCTTGTTTGAGGATGCGGTCGACGGCTTGAATTTTAGGTTTGTGGTCGCGCGGATTTTCCGGGGCCTTGGGACCACCGTTTGTTCTCCATGTCGTGGGCACCATGCCGCCCATTTGGGTGGCACCGGCACCGAGTTGCGCTGCGACACGCTGGTTTTCGGCCTCGAGAAGTCCCGCGTGGTGCTCGATGTAGCCGAGGTGCGCCTCTGCTTGGGTCATGCGGGCCGCGTAACTCGCGGGGTCTGCGTGATAATTATTGTCGGCGACTGACGGGTCCTCACCCACCGTGAAGTCGTCGGCCTCGGCTTGAGCAATGGCCTCTAGCACGCCCTCTCGCGCGCCGAGCAGACCACTGCTGCCCTTTTCCGCGGTGTCGGCCATGTCGTGGGCATGCATAACCGCGCCGACAACCGATACACGGTCCAGGTGGGCCGCATCGAGCGCCGCCGCCGAGGCTTGTCCCTGCCATTGCGTGCCGCTTGGGCTGGCGATCTGCGACACATACGCCTGAGCAGCCTGATCAAGATCACCAGCGGCAGCCCGCCACCGAGCGGCGTACTGCGACAACTGATTCGCAGTCTGATCGAACGCTTCGATCCGTGAGCGCGTCAGCGTGCCAGCCACGGCTACACCAACCGCTGTGGCGAGATGGCGGCCATCGCCTGACTATTCGCGGCCTCCTGAGCCGTGTAGGCACTGGCCGTCCCATGAAGTCCAACTGCCACCGTCGACAACCGCTGCGCGAAGGCAGCGCAGTAGGCGTGAACGGCTTGATCTACTGCGGCGCCGGCTTGGCCGGCTGCCTCGATCGACATTGGCGCGGCGCTCGGCGTGGTGGTCAGCGGCGCCGCCTGGCCGCTGATGACTCCTGATGCGCTATCCAGCGCGGCTGGAACCACCGACAGCGGGATAGCTTCCCCTGACATAGCGCGCCCGACCCTCCTCGACTCCAGCGAGTCTTCTGAACCGATCATAGGAGCGACTGAGGAAGCAACAAGCACACTTCCCAGCCGTCTTGCGCCCACAAGCTCGGTTCTGCGGACGCTCCCGCAGACGACGACATCTGAGGTGCCTCTATTCGCTAGATTCGAGCCGTCGTGCGGTGTCGGATCTTGAAAGTGCGTATTCGGAGCAGGCTGGGGCCCTGGCCATGCAACACGTTCGAGGCAATTAGGCGACTCCCCGACCAGGTCAAGACATATGCCGCGCGGTGTCGGACCGAGCATCTATGCGACGGGGCGATGGACACCATCGCGCACTGGTTAGGGGCAGAATCGTTTTGCGTGGATTCCAGTGAATTGCGGTATTGATCGCT
>CAVTSP010000023.1:0-85525 GCA_963737375.1 uncultured Actinomycetota bacterium | reverse complement strand
TAGGCCCAACATCTGGCCAAGGGCGCGGTCGACTACCAGAACGGGATCTTCGCGGGCACCAATGACGTCGTCGAAAGGATCGGCGGCAAGAAGCCCACTCCCGTGCAGGAATTCGTTACTGACCACACCGCGGAATTCACCAGCAACCGCGAGGTGTTCGGGGTGTGAATCGTGGTCAGCCAGCTGACTAAAGACTGCTGAAGTGTTTGTTCGCCGCGACGACGGCGTCCGACGTCATCGCTGCGAGGGCCTATTGTTAAAAAATGTGACCATTGCAGACCAAACGCCCGATTCGCTGCTCGCGGCGATGGCGAAGGCGCACATCCCCACCGCGAACCATCAATTCATCCGCCTCATCACCAGCACGCGCCGGCACCACCGAATACCGAGCGGTGATGCGTGCCGACAAGCCGTACGTCGTAGCCAAAAGGCCCGATGGACTCCCCGATCTGCATATCTTCCACGGTTACACGACCGGCTTCACCACCGAACAAGAGATCGCCGGCGTCACGAGCAACGGCGCCGGGTACGGGCCCAGTTCGCGAAAGGGAACCTGGTACGTCGAGCATCCCGAGAATCGGGTGCCACTCAGCCGCAAGCGTTCCGCCGATGTTCGGCGTGAGGGCAGCTTCTGCAACTGCGGCATGCAGTTGTCGCTGACCGGGGTGTGCGTCAACTGCGACTAGCGCGGCTGCTTTACGGGACCCGGGTCCAGGGTTGGCAGTTCTGCGATTCGAAGGCTTTGACTCCGGTGTTGATATTCGCGAACATCGGTCCGACGGACGTATTGGTCTGCAGGACATGGTCTTTGGCTGCGTCTGGTGTGCTGTAGGTGAACCACGAACA
Source organism: uncultured Actinomycetota bacterium (assembly GCA_963737375.1). Classification (GTDB taxonomy): domain Bacteria; phylum Actinomycetota; class Actinomycetes; order Mycobacteriales; family Mycobacteriaceae; genus Mycobacterium. The sequence goes on along the minus strand of CAVTSP010000023.1, from coordinate 84,679 downwards.
CATCGAGTCCTGGGTCGGCACGTTGTTGAACGGTCAGTAGGAACGCGGCCGATACGCGAAGTAGTCGGGGCATACCTGCCTCTTCCCTCCATGCTGGTTCCTCCTGGGCAGCCTAGGCCCGCTTTCCTGCGGTGGCAGTATGAATCCATGAGCACCGGCACACTTCCCGCCTTCAATCCGCAGGACCCACTGGGCCTGGATGCATCGCTGTCGGACGACGAGATCGCAGTGCGTGACACGGTTCGCCAGTTCTGCGGCGAGCACGTCCTGCCCCACATCGCGGAATGGTTCGAGATCGGCGATCTGCCGGTCCGTGAGCTGGCCAAACACTTCGGCCAGCTCGGCCTGCTCGGCATGCACCTGGAGGGTTACGGCTGCGGCGGCGCGTCGGCCGTGCACTACGGGCTGGCATGTACGGAGCTGGAGGCCGCCGACTCCGGCATCCGGTCGATGGTCTCCGTGCAGGGCTCGCTGGCCATGTTCGCCATCTGGCGATTCGGCTCCGAGGAACAGAAACAACACTGGCTGCCCGGGATGGCCGCGGGCGAACTTCTCGGCTGCTTCGGGCTGACCGAGCCCGACGCCGGATCCGACCCCGCCTCGATGACCACCCGGGCACGCCGCGACGGGTCGGACTGGGTTCTCAACGGCCGCAAGATGTGGATCACCAACGGCTCGGTCGCCGACGTCGCGGTCGTGTGGGCGGTCACCGATGACGGCGTGCGCGGCTTTGTCGTCCCCACCAATACGGCGGGGTTCTCCGCGAACACCATCCACCACAAGCTCTCGCTGCGGGCATCGATCACCAGCGAGCTGGTCCTCGACGACGTTCGTCTGCCCGACGACGCGGTGCTGCCGGAGGTGAAGGGACTCAAGGGTCCGCTGTCGTGTCTGTCTGAAGCGAGGTACGGGATCATCTGGGGTTCGATGGGCGCCGCGCGTTCAGCGTGGCAGGCCGCGCTGGATTACGCCGGCGAGCGCAAGCAATTCGACCGGCCGATCGCGGGCTTCCAGTTGACCCAGGCCAAGCTCGTCGATATGGCCGTCGAGTTGCACAAGGGCCTGTTGCTGGCGCTGCAGCTGGGGCGGCTCAAGGACAGCGTGGGTTTGCGACCCGAGCAGGTCAGCTTCGGCAAGCTCAACAACACCCGCGAGGCGATCGAGATCTGCCGAACGGCGCGAACCATCTTGGGCGGCAACGGTATATCGCTGGAGTATCCGGTGATCCGGCACATGGTGAACCTCGAGTCGGTGCTCACCTACGAGGGCACTCCGGAGATGCATCAGCTGATCCTGGGCCAGGCCTTCACCGGCCTCGACGCTTTCCGCTGACAGGAGTGACCCGATGAGCGCACGGCTGGAGTACACGTCCGAGCACCGGCAGTTCCGCGACATGGTGCACGACTTCGTTGAGCAGACCGTGGTCCCGGCCCACGAGGACTGGGAGAACGCCGGCTGCGTGGACCGGTCGCTGTTCACCGAGGCCGGCAAGCTCGGACTGCTGGCGTTTTCGGTCCCCGAGGAGTTCGGCGGGGCGGGTGTCGAGGACTTTCGTTACAACGCGATCGTCGTCGACGAACTTCAGCGAGCCGGGGCGGCCGCCGAGGCCATCGCGTTGTCGCTGCAGAACGACATCGTGCTGCCCTATCTCACCGACCTGACGACGCCCGAGCAGAAGCAGCGCTGGCTGCCCGGAGTCGTCACCGGGGAGACGGTGATCGGCATCGCAATGACCGAACCGGGCGCCGGCAGCGACCTGGCCGGGATCCGCACCACAGCGGTACGCGACGGTGATCACTATGTGCTCAACGGCGCGAAAACCTTTATCTCCAACGGGCAGACCGGCGATCTGTTCGTCGTCGCAGCGCGCACCGGGCCCGACCGGCACAAGGGTCTGTCCCTGTTCGTCGTCGACCCGGATACGCCGGGCTTCAGTCGCGGCCGGAATCTCGAGAAGATCGGCCTGCACGCCCAGGACACCAGCGAACTCAGCTTCGCCGATATGCGCGTTTCGGTCGACGATCTACTCGGCGAGGAAGGCCGGGGCTTCTACCAATTGATGAACAACCTGCCGCAGGAGCGACTGTCGCTGGCCGTCGGCGCGGTGGCCGCCGCCGAGGGTGTCCTGGCCGAAACGCTCGATTACGTCAAGCAGCGCAAGGCTTTTGGCTCCCCCATTTCGGGTTTGCAGAATACTCAGTTCGTGCTCGCCGAGCTGGCGACGGAAATCGATATCGCGCGTACCTATCTCGACGACTGCATCGCCGAACATCTGACCGGCGAGCTCACTGCGGCGCGGGCGGCGCGACTGAAATGGTGGACCACCGAACTTCAGGTGCGGACCGCCGACCGTTGTCTACAACTGCACGGTGGGTACGGATACATGCGGGAATATTCAGTGTCGCGTGCGTTTGTCGATGCCCGCATCCAGACGATTTACGGCGGGACCACCGAGATCATGAAGACGATCGTCGCCAAGGACCTCGGGATCTGACCAGCGAGCCTCCTCGGTCGCTGAGTCCGACCACATTCTTTTTTCGTTTTGTGTCCACGGGCGATATCACGGTCGGGTGATATCGCATGTGTACACATTTCCGAAAACGGGTGGCACCCGACTGACGGTGCTGGTGTGACTACTGGGCCTCGAGGCTCAGGCGCTTTCCCGGTTGATCATCGACATTCCGTTGACCCCGGGGACGACTTGGGATTCGAGCGGAGATGCCAGGCGCTCGGCCGCTCCGACCAGGATCAGCGACGCCGCGGTGCGGGGATCCACCTGCCATTGCGATCCACCGGCGTATTTGAGCAACTTGTCGCGACTTTCGACATCCGTCGCGAACATGATCCAAACGGGTTCTGAACTGTTATCCATGGTGGTTACCTCGGTTAGTTTTGCGGACTGGACGTTTGTCAAAGGATTGGGAGGCACTCGTTAAGCCACCTCGAAGGCGTGCGACAGGACGAGTTCCGCCGGGGAGGACGGGACCAGACTGGAAATACCGGCGTCGACCCTGGTTCGGCGGAATTGCTCATGGAGCAATTCCTTTGTCTCACTGACGATTTTGCCGAGCTGGCCCGGCACCGCGTGGCTGACGAAGTCGCGCCGGTTCCACCACATCATCTTGGTTCGGTAGTGCTCGTTGGGATACGGCGTGGCCGGAATGGGCGCCACCACAGACCCGGACGACCGCCAGCTGTTCAGCACCTGGGTGGCTGCCGTGCACATGGTGTATTGGAAATCCAGGATCACCATCATGTAGAAGCAACTGCGCGCCAGAGCGGTGGTCAGAAAGGGATTTCGGCCGGCGGCGTCGGTCACCCAGCCGGTCTTCATTTCCAGCACCCCGTAGGGCACGCGCTCGGCGATCATCTGTCGCACGTCCTGCTGGCCGGGATGGCCCGCCCACTCCTCGACGGCATGGGAGTCGTCGGCCGAGCGCAGCGCGATGGCCCGGTACCCGCCTGCGACGCGACCGGAGTCGTTGACCACGGCGCCGAACATGATCGTGTCGTCGCCGCTGCGCAGCGCCTCGATGTCGAGAGCACATTCGACGCCACGCTTGCTGTAGCTGCGAACGGCACCGGTCGCATAGTCGGCCCACAGTTCGGGGTCAATCGAGGGCTGCGAGATGATGAGGGTGCCCTCGATGTCGGGATCGGGCCAGCTGAAGGCTTGACTGAGGGAGAACCCTCCGACAGCACTGCCCACAGATACAGATCTCATCGGTCACCTCTCCCGGCTGGCAGACTGACATCTTGCAAACCTGCCATATTTCATTCGTTTAGTATCGTTCGCGTAATAAGAGATATCAGACAGTATCTTTTCGCGCAATAGGCAGTCCGTTCGGCTAGTTAGACGAACAAAACCTGAGATCTTGGTATGTAATTTAGATCCATGCGCGGCCGGCAAGGCGCCGTCCTGGCAGCTCACCAGCGGCGATAGGTCGGTTCCGCACCAGACTTGACAGCTGTAAAGTCCGTCGAATGAACAACATCAAGGGCAAGACCATCGTCATCACCGGCGCTGCCCGCGGCATCGGTTACGCGACTGCGCAGGCGTTGTTGGCCCGGGGCGCCCGGGTCGTCATCGGCGACCGTGACCTCGATGTGCTCGAAAGCGCCGTCGCCGGTATCAGCACCCTGGGACAGGTAACCGGCCATCCCCTTGACGTCACCGACAAAGAATCGTTCGCGGCCTTTCTCGACAAGGCCCGCGCCGACGGCGGAGGACACATCGATGTGTTGATCAACAACGCCGGCGTCATGCCGGTGGGCCCGTTCCTCGAGCAGTCGGCGCAGGCGATCCGCTCGTCGATCGAGGTGAACCTCTACGGCGTGCTCACCGGCTGTCAGCTGGTGCTGCCGGACATGGTGAAGCGCCGCAGCGGACACATCATCAACATCGCGTCACTGGCGGGCATGGTCGCCGTTCCCGGCCAGATCGTCTACGCGGCAACCAAATTCGGCGTGGTCGGACTGTCCACCGCGATGGCCGACGAATTCGCCCCGCAGGGAGTAAAAATCTCCGCGGTGCTGCCGACCTTCACCAACACTGAATTGATCTCGGGGACAACGCCGTCGTCCGCCCAGAAGCCGGTCGAGCCGGCTGAGATCGCCGCGGCGATCGTCAAAGTCCTGGACAAGCCGAAATCCCGGGTATCGGTGCCTAGTTGGGGTAAGTCATTCGCCGCAGTCGCGGCGCTGATGCCCGACGGCGGTCGGCGCTGGCTCAACAAGAAAATGGGCAACGACACGGTGTTCCTCAGCCTCGACACCCACGCCCGCCGCAGCTATGAGGACCGCGCGCAGCATGCGACCGGAGTCGTCGAACACAACCAGTGATCAGTGCCCGCGCGGCGCGTACATGATCACGCCGACTCCGGCCAGGCAGACCGCCGCGCCGATGATGTCCCACCGGTCGGGCCGAAATCCGTCCAGCGCCATCCCCCACGCCAGCGACCCGACGACGAACACGCCGCCGTAGGCGGCCAGCACGCGACCGAACTGCGAGTCGGGCTGAAACGTGGCGACGAAACCGTAGGCGCCCAAACTGATCACACCGAACCCCACCCAAATCCACCCGCGGTGCTGGCGGATGCCTTGCCATACCAGCCATGCACCGCCGATCTCGAGAATCGCGGCCAGCGCGAACAGCAGGATTGACTTGGCGACGGTCACGGCCTAGCCGGCCGTTGGGACGCTCAGGGATCTGATGGTCTGAGATTCGATGTTCTCGAAAGCCGTTCCATCGGGCCGCAGCAGATCGTGGAACCACACCTTCGGGACCGCCGGGTACGGATGCTTCCACGAATCCCACGGGAAATAGGTCTGCGTCTTGCCTGCCACCAGACCCCAGTTGATCGCTCCGACGTTGTGCCGCTTGGCAATCGGCAAGATCGATTGAATGGTGCTGCCCTGCGGCCGAGCCATGTACTCGGTGCACAGAATCGGGCGCCCGTGCGGGGTGAGCTCGCCGATGCGCGACTCGAACGCCGACGGCCCGGCGTAGGAGTGGAAGCTGACCACGTCGGAGTTGGCCAGCTGAATGTTCTGAATTGTGGTGCGGCTACCGGGATCTGCCCACTCGCCGTCCCACACGCCGCTGGTCAGCGGCTGACGTGCGTCGACTGCGCGCGCCCAGGTGAACACCTGCGGAAGCAGGTCGGCCACCCGGTCCAGCTTGTCGCTGCGCTCGACGCTGGCGTACTGCGGCGCGGGATTGTCGGGTTCATTCCACACGTCCCAACCCAAAACCCGGTCGTCGTTGCGGAATTGGCTCATCACGCCGGTGACATAGTCCTGCAGGGTCCGGGTGTAGCTCTTGTCGTCGATGCGGTCAGCGCCGGGGCCCTGCACCCAGCCGGAGTTGTGCACACCGGGGGTCGGGGCATGCTGGCGACCCACTTGGGGATGCGGGTCCCAGCAGGAGTCGAACAGCACGAACAGCGGTTTGATGCGGTGGCGAGCCGCGATGCCGACGAACTGCGCCAGACGGGTTTGGAAGCCACGCGCATCCTGGGCCCACAGCTGGTCGTGCAGGAAAACCCGCACCGTGTTGAGTCCATGCAAACGGGCCCAACCGAGTTCGGTGTCGATGCGGCGCGGGTCGTAGGTGCCCGGCTGAAACATCTCGAGTTGGTTGATAGCGGTGGAGGTGATGAAGTTCGCGCCGACGGGCCAGGCCTGGGCTTGATACCAGCGGTTGGCTCGATCGGAGGACCACCGACTCGACTCGGCGGACGCACGTGGCGGCTCAGCGGAGGCGCGGGGCGACTGCGCCAGAGCCGTGCCCGCGGCCAACAACAACGGCAGCTTCAGCACGGTGCGGCGATACACAAAACGACGATAAGTTGCGCACCGCAACGTTCCCGGTATTCAACGGGCGGGTCGCGCCACTTGTTATCGCGCCGTCACCAAACGGGTTCAGCGCGCGGCGGCGAGCATCCGTTCCATGGTCAGCGCCGCAGCGCCGGCCGACAGCGACGTGGCTGCCGAAGTGGCGATCATCGCCCAGCGGCCGGGTACGACGGCGACCTCCTCGCAGGGCTGCCGGGCGGTCGAGAATTCCGCGACCAACTCGTGGATCCGTTCGGCACTTTCCGTCGCGTCGGGGCTCAGGACTCTTGTGGCCGCGCCGGTGCCGATCGCGGGATGGCGCGCCATGAACTCCCGCAGGAACAGCGCACCCGTGACTTTCGGATTGATGTCCTGGACAGCGGCCATGACGGTATCGCCGAACACGCCGCCCACGGTGCCGACGGCAAAGTCGATGCCGCAGTGCAACAAACCCAGCCGCTGGTGCAGCTGAGCCATCGTCGTGCGCAGCCCGGTGTACACGCTCGGCGTCCAAGCCGAGGCCGTCCCAGTCCGCGGGGCCGACGAACATGTTGCCCTTCCACGACGTGCCGCGCATGAACTGCAGGGTGAGCCCGTCGAGCAACTCGCCGGCGCGCACGTGCGCCGACGGTGTGGTCAACACGCGTTCGCCGCCGACTTCTCTGTCGAAGTAGGTGACGTGCGCCTCGAGAACTTGATCCCCGCCCAGCTTCCAGGCATTGGCCGCGAGTTCTTCGAGCCGCCCGGCGTCGTCGAGTTCGATACCCGGCGTGATCCGTCCGCCGTTGCCGCCCTCGGACGGCTTCAGGCAGGCATGGTCAAGCCCGTACCGGCCTTGCAAAAGCGCGCCTGCACGGAGCAGATCGCGACCGAAGGCATGACGATCCGCCTGCCAGGTCACGGTGTAGCCGGGCAGCGTCGGGAGCGGCGTCTGGAGCGCCTGGAACGCCGGACTGACCCGATGCTCGTGTTCCAGAATGACCGCGCCCGGTTGACCCGCCACCAGGCTGTCGAGGCCCAGCGCGGACTGCACGGTGGGATGCAGCATGCGCTTGCCATTCCACATGCTGAGGCGAGAATCGTTGGCGTCGACTCGAATTCGCCCCAGGCCGGAGGCACGGGCCAACCAGGCCACCAGCAGCTGGAATTCGGGTTCGAAGTCGTAGGGGCACACCACGGCCGACGGATGTTCGCGCAGAAACTCGATGATCTGGCGCATGACCGGATCGCGGTCGCCGCCGTCGACCGCGCGGCGCAGCAGCGCCTGCGACATGTAGTAATAGTCGGTATCTGGAAGGGTCAGCCGCTGAACACCTTTCGCGGCGCTACCGCAGCGCCACGGCCGGGTCCGGCCGACCACGAGATCGCCACTGCGCGCGAGATAGAGCCCACGGGTTTCCACATAGGTGGTGAGGTCCGATACCGGCCGGCCCTCCACCATCGCGGTGAGATCCGTTTCGAAGCTGTTGGCGTAGGGAGTGGTCGAGTGCACCATCAGACGAGGCTGGCCCTCGCCGGGTGAGCCGAATTCGATGTGCTCACCCACCAGAGCGGGGAGCTCGTCGGGTTCGATCGACAACAGCTTGCGCGTCGCGATGGCGAAGTCGGTGTCGTCGAATCTCAGCGGGCCCGCGTAGCTTTGCCAGGCAATTTCGTCGCCGTCAACAACGACAGCCCACTCATGGAAATCGCCGGTCAGCGGATGACGTGATGTCCGCGGCCGGCTGATGCAGGAAGTACTCACCACTCCACTATTACGTCGAATGGCCCTGTCGCATCGAATCAACGGGAAAATCTAGACAACAACACAGTGAACAGACAGGTAATCGGCTGCGAGATAAGTTGATTCCGTGATCCCCAGCGAATTCCCAGCAGTCTGCTAGCTCAAGGCCCTGTCGATATCGGCGATCAGATCGTCGGTGCCCTCCAGTCCGACCGAGATGCGAACAACCCCGTCGCCCAAGCCAATAGCAGCTCGGCCTTCGGGGCCCATCGCACGATGGGTTGTCGTCGCCGGATGCGTGACAAGGGATTTCGAGTCGCCAAGGTTGTTGGAGATGTTGATCAGCTGCAGTCCGTCGAGCAGCTCGAACGCACGCTGCTTGGCCGCGCTGTCCGGCGCGTCGAGTTCAAAGGTCACCACGGTGCCGCCGCCGGACATCTGCCGCTTGGCCAGGTCGTACTGTGGATGCGAGGCGAGGAACGGGTAGCGAACCCACCGAACCGCGGGATGGCCCTCCAGGTATTCGGCGATTCGCTGCGCCGAGTTGTTTTGGTAATCGACCCGAATTGCCAGTGTTTCAAGGCCTTTCAGCATCACCCAGGCATTGAAGGCGCTCATTGCGGGCCCGGTGTGCCGCATCAGTTTCTGCACCGGGCCGTCGATGTATTCCTTGTCGCCGAGGATGGCGCCGCCCAGTACGCGTCCTTGCCCGTCGATGTGTTTGGTGCCCGAGTAGACCACCACGTCAACGCCGAGCGGGAAACCCTGTTGCAGCAGCGGAGTCGCAAAGACATTGTCCAGCACGACCTTTGCCCCGGCCGCGTGCGCGAGTTCGGTGACCGCGACGATGTCGACCAGCGACTGCATCGGATTGGACGGCGTCTCGAAGAACACCGCCTGAGTCGGGACCGAGAGCGCCTTCTCCCACTGCGACAGGTCGTCGCCGTCGACAAACTCGACGTCGACTCCCCAGCGCGGCAGGATTTCGCTACAGACCACGAAACAGGAGCCGAAAAGACTGCGCGACGCCACAAGTCGATCGCCGGCGGCCAGCAGCGCACCCAACGACGTGAAGACCGCGGCCATTCCGCTGGCGGTGGCGAACGCCGCGGGGGCACCCTCGATCAGACGCAGGCGCTCCTCGAACATGGTGATCGTGGGGTTGCCGTAGCGCGAGTAGACGTAGCGGTCGACCTCGCCGGTGAACGCCTTCTCCGCCTCCGCCGCGGAACCGTACACGTAGCCCGAGGCCAGATACAGGGCCTCGGAGGTCTCTTCGAACTGCGACCGCAGGATCCCGCCGCGCACCCCGATGGTCGCTTGGCTGACGCCCTCGGGCAGCGGCTCCGGTATCCGGACCGACGGCACGTCCGGGGATTTGCGCCGCTCCTCCTCATCGCTGCGCTCTGCATCGTCGCCGGCGGAAGCGCTCACGTCTGCTTCCAGGGCAAACCGATTGCGCGCCAACCCCGTCCGCCGCGGTGGCTGTCGCCGTCGAGCTGGCCTTCGAATCCGTCGATCACGTTGTAAGACGGGGTGATGCCGGCCTCGGTGGCGGCCTCGGCCGCGCCGATCGAGCGATTACCGGAACGACACAGGAACACGACTGGGCGATCGTCACCGGCCGGGACATGCTCGAGCAGGTCGCCGACGAAGTTGTCGTTGCGCTTACCGTCAGCGGCGTTCCACTCGATGTACACGACCTCACGGCCCAGGCTGGCCAGGTCGGGAACACCGACAAATCGCCATTCGGCGTCGGTGCGAACGTCGACCAGAACCGCCTCGGCGTTCTCGCTGAGTAGCTTCCATGCCTGCTCGGGGGTGATATCTCCTGCGTACCTCACCCGCGTGAGTCTCGCATATCCGGCTAGGAGACCGTTCGCGGGGAAGCCGGTGAGTTACCAGAGCCTGCGCAGTGCGGCCGACGCGTGCCGGGCGCGGCCGCGGGCGGTGGTCACGTCGGCGGCGGTCACGACGGTCGCCCCCAGCGGACGCCGCGCCTCAGACTCATCGCGAGTGAATACCCGCACATCGCTCTCGGTGGTGCGCAGCGCATCACCCAGCGCGCCGGCAGCCCGGGAGCCTTGCGGGCGCTGCACCGCGCCGCCGGTACCGGCGTAGATCACCTCGGCCGCGCCCGGCGAAATCATGATGGTGTCGGTCGGCAGTCCCAGGATGGCCCGCGCCTGCAGCTCGAATTCCGACAACCGTTGCGTCCGCACCGTGACCAGGCCGCTCTCGAACGGCCGGGCGGTGACATCGCTGAAGTACACCTCGTCGCCGCGGACCATCAGCTCGACGCCGAACAGGCCGCGCCCACCGAGCGCCTTGACGACGCGGGCGGCGATCGACTTGGCGGCGTCCAGCGCCGCGGGGCTCAGGTCTTGCGGCTGCCAGGATTCCTGCACGTCTCCGATGGCCTCGCCGTGACCGATCGGCGCGCAGAAGTCCAGCGTCGGCCCGGACGGGCCCTCGCTACGCACGGTCAGCAGCGTGACGTGGAAGTCGATTTCGACCAGGGCTTCGGCCAGCACCCGGCTGTGGGCCAGCCGGCCACCGGCGGACACCGCCCGCTGCCAGGCCGGCTCGAGGTCGCCCGGCAGCAGGACGATCGACTGCCCCTCCCCGCCGACGGCGGCCACCGGCTGCACCCGCAGTGGGTAGCCGGCGTGGTCGGCGATGGCCCGCAGCTCGTCGAGTGATCCCGCGAACCAGAACGGCGCGGTCGGCAGCCCGAGCTCGTCGGCGGCCAGCCGGCGCATGCCTTCCCGGTCGGCCGTGAGCCGCGCACAGCGCGCGGTCGGGACGAACTCCGCTGCCAGGCCGTCGGCCTCGGATGAGGTAGCGGTCAATGCATCGGAGGCCACCGCGTCGGAAGCGGTCACCACAAAATGCGGTCGCAGCCGCTTGATCGCGGCGCCCAGCTCGTCGGCGTCGGTCATGTTGACCACCAGGGCCTGGTCGGCCACGCCGTGCGCCGGTGCGTCGGCGTACCGCTCGACGGCGATCACGTGGGCGCCCAGCCGCTGCAGGGCGACCGCCAGCTCGCGGCTGAACTCGCCGGACCCCAGCAGCATGACCGTCGGCCGATCAGCGTCGCTGGGCTGCTGCAACAACTCCGTCTGCGGCGTGCCGTCAGCCACCGGTTTCACCTTCTCCCATGATCACGGTGCTCAAGGATAGGTGGGTTGACTGAGGGTGGGTCAGGGCTGGCCCGGCAGCAACCGGATCATCAGGCCGTTCGCCTCAGCCAGCAGGGTGTCGCCGTCGAGTAATTCGCCCCGGACAAACGCCTTGCGGCCCTCGGTCGCGGAGACATGACCGCGGACCACCAGCGGGGTGTCGGTCGGGGTGATCTTGCGGTAGTCGACGTGCAGGTAAGCGGTTCGGCTGATCGGCCGGGCGGCGGCGTGCACCACCATCCCGAAGACATGGTCGAACAGCAGCGGCAGCACACCGCCGTGCACCGCGCCGTTACCGCCGACGTGAAAACGGGAGAAGTGGCCGCGCATCTCCACGCCGTCCGGGTCGTACCTGCTCATCGTCCACGGCGGCAACAGCAGGCTGCCCATCCCGGGCAGTTGCGGCGACCGGCCCGCCGGGGCCTCGCCCTCGGGCGCCTGAAAGGGAGCGAGTTGCGCCGAGAGCGCTTCGGCATGTCCGGCGGCATCGTCCCAGAGGTCGTCGCTGGGGTCGGCGGACACCGCCAGATCCTGCAACCGCCGCATGGCCGCGACAAACCGGCCGAAGCCCGGACCCGGGCTGGCGGCGCCGTACTCCGGGAAGCCGCCGTGGTGGTCGTAGTCGGGGTCGAGTTGTTCCGGTCGCTGTTCAGAGTCAGTCACGGGCGAGCCGCCAGAACGTCGCGACGCACGATGGTCTGGTCGCGACCCGGGCCCACACCGATGCACGAAATATGAGCTCCGCCAAGCTCTTCCAGCCGCAGCACGTAGTCACGCGCCTTCGCGGGCAGGTCGTCGAACTCGCGAGCCTCCGAGATGTCTTCCCACCAGCCGGGCAGCTCTTCGTAGATCGGCTCGGCGCGGTGCAGATCGCTCTGGGTCATCGGCATCTCCGAGGTCTGTTTGCCGTCGACCCGGTAGCCGACGCACACCGGAACCGTCTCCAGGCTGGACAGCACGTCGAGCTTGGTGAGGAAGTAGTCGGTGATGCCGTTGACCCGGGTGGCGTAGCGGGCGATCACGGCGTCGAACCAGCCGCAGCGCCGACGCCGGCCGGTGGTGACACCGAACTCGCCGCCGGTCTTGGACAGGTATTCGCCGTTCTCGTCGAACAACTCGGTCGGGAACGGGCCCGAGCCGACGCGGGTGGTGTAGGCCTTCAGGATTCCCAGCACGGTGGTGATCCGGGTCGGGCCGATACCGGAGCCCACCGCCGCGCCGCCGGCGGTCGGATTCGACGACGTCACATAGGGATACGTGCCGTGGTCGACGTCGAGCAACGTGCCCTGCGAGCCTTCCAGCAGGATCGTCTCGCCGGCCTCCAGCGCGTTGTTGAGCAGCAGCCGGGTGTCGGCGATGCGGTGCTTGAAGCTCTCCGCCTGTTCCAGCAGGGCGTCGACGAGCTGCCCCGCGTCCAGCGCTTTGCGGTTGTAGATCTTGACCAGCACCTGGTTTTTGAATTCCAGTGCGGCTTCGATCTTGTGGGTGAGCACCTCCTGGTCGAGCACGTCGGCGACCCGGATCCCGATGCGGGCGATCTTGTCCTGGTAGCAGGGCCCGATGCCGCGGCCGGTGGTGCCGATCTTCTTGTTGCCCATATAGCGCTCGGTCACCTTGTCGATGGCCACGTGATAGGGCATCAGCAGATGCGCGTCAGCGGAGATCAACAGCTTCGAGGTGTCGACGCCGCGGTCCTCGAGACCCTTCAGCTCGTCGAGCAGCACACCCGGATCGATCACCACACCGTTGCCGATGACGTTGGTGACGCCGGGCGTCAGCACTCCCGACGGGATGAGGTGTAGCGCGAAGTTCTCGCCGCTGGGCAGCACCACGGTGTGCCCCGCGTTGTTGCCACCTTGATAGCGAACGACCCACTTGGTGCGGCCACCGAGAAGGTCGGTGGCCTTGCCCTTGCCCTCGTCGCCCCATTGGGCGCCGATCAGGACGATTGCCGGCATGGCTTGCTCCTGTTAAATCCCACGTATTCGGGCCGCTTATTGTGGTCCAGCCGGTGACCCACACTATCTCAGCCGTTTGCGAGGAAGCTCCTGAATACCCCAGAGATCGTCGTGTTGGCTTTCGGCGGTGACCTGCCGCGTCCGCTGCGAGGGCTGCCGATCGTCGATCCCGGTGACATCGGTGGTGCGCGGCGGGTGGTGGTGGTCGGTGCCGACGCCGACCTCGCGTCGGTGCTCACCCGGCTGCTGCGCGCCGAGCTGCTGAACGTCGAGGTGGCCTACGTGCCGCGCCGCCGCACGCCGGCCACCCGGGCCTATCGCCTGCCCTCCGGCGCCCGGGCGGCCCGCCGGGCGCGGCGCGGGACGGCGCAACGGGTGCCGCTGATCCGCGACGAGACCGGGTCCGTCATCGTCGGGTCAGCCGTCTGGCAACCGGCCGGCGAGCAGCAGCTGCTGCACGGCGAGGCCGTGGTCGACGACGCAGTCCTGTTCGACGGCAGCGTCGCCGAGGTGACGGTCGAGCCGACGGCGGCGCTGCCCGGATTGCGGGCCCGCGTGTCAGGCACGCGTCGCTGGCTGATCGGGCGGGCCGCGCAGCTGGGCAGCGTCGAGGCCTCGGTGGTCCGCGACGGGGTGGCCGCGCCGCGACCGGCGCGCCGCTCGACGATCTACCGGAACACCGAGGGTTGGTTAGCCGTCCGGTAGTTTCGTCGCGTGAGCGCCCGTGACTTGCACCAGTCGGTGCGGCCCAGCCCGGTCTTCTGGGCCATCGTCGGTGTGGCCGTCTTGGGCGGCGGGTTGGCCTACTGGGTCGGCGACGACGTCGGGCCGCTGTCCTACGCCGCGGTGTTCATCCTGGTGATCGCGGGCTGGGTGGTGTCGCTGTGCCTGCACGAGTTCGGGCACGCCTTCACCGCGTGGCGATTCGGCGACCGCGACATCGCGCTGCGCGGCTACCTGGATATGGATCCGCGGCGTTACGCTCAGTCCGGTGTGGTCGATCCTGGTGCCGATCGCGATCACCGCGATCGGTGGGATCGGCCTGCCGGGCGCGGCGGTGTACGTGCGGACCTCGGGCATGTCCGCCAAGCAGCGCACGCTGGTCAGCCTGGCCGGTCCGACGGCGAACCTGGTGCTGGCCATCGTGCTGCTCGAGGTGACCAACCTGTTCTTCGACCCGCTGCACCCGGTGCTGTGGGCCGGGGTGGCGTTCCTGGGCTTTCTGCAGATCACCGCGCTGCTGCTGAACCTGCTCCCGATTCCCGGCCTGGACGGGTACAACGCGCTCGAGCCGCACCTGAGCCCGGAGACCCAGCGGGCGTTGGCACAGTTCAAGCCGTACGGCTTCCTGCTGCTGTTTCTGCTGCTGTTCGCCCAGCCGCTGAACCACTGGTTCTTCGAGCTCGTCGACCAGGTCTTCGAGCTGTCCGGGGTGCCGGGGTTGCTGTGGCAGGCCGGAGCCGGTCTCACGCAGTTCTGGCGTGCCTGGTTCTAGCGCGCACCGACCTTCGGTAGTGGTAGTCGCTGTCGCCGAACATCGCATCGATGGCCAGGATTCGCTTCAGATAGTGGCCGATCGCGATCTCGTCGGTCATTCCGATGCCGCCATGGATCTGGATCGCGCTCTCGGCAACCGCCCGGCCAAGGCGGCCAACCTGTGCCTTCAGCAACGAGATGTCGCGCGCTTGCGCGCGGGCCGCTTCCACGAGCGCGGTGGTGTAGAGCAATGTCGACCGTGCCTTCAGAAGGGCGATCTTCATGTCGGCAAGGCGGTGCGCCACCGCCTGGAACGTGGCGATCGGTACCCCGAACTGCTGCCGCGTTCCCGCGTAGGAGACGGTGTTCTCCACCAACGACATTCATGGCGCCGACAGCCTCTGCGGACAGCGCAAGGATGGCTCCTTCAAGGATCCCGTCTATGGCTGCCGCGGCATCGGATGCGAGAAGAACCACCGGCGCCTCGTCGAACGCGACGTTCGCGGCCTTACGTCCGTCGATCGTGCGGTAGGTCGTCAGGGACACCCCCGGCGCGTCCGGGGTCAGCCAGCACGATGCCCAATTCATCGTCGGCGTGGCCAGCGCCGAGCAGTCGCGCCGTCACCACCAAGACCTGTGCGTCGCCGCCGCCCAGCACCAGCCGCTTTTCGCCGCTGAGCAGATAGCCGCCGGGGCCGAGCGTGGCGGTGGTGGCGATCCGCGCCGGGTCGGCGGTCCCGCGGCCCTCCTCGTGAGCGAAGGCTCCGAGCGCTTCGCCGTCGGCGATCATGGCCAGCCATGTCGCGCGCGGCATCATTCTCCTCGACCATCGCGAGCGCCCGACCCGCTCAAGATCACCGACGAAAGATAGGGCTCGCTCACCAGATGCTCACCGAACAGTTCAGCGATGGCGACGACGTCGGTCGACGATCCACCCAACCCGCCAACCTCCTCGGGGAATGGCAGCGCAAGAAGCCCGAACTCTCGAAGTTGTTGCCACACTTCGGCCGAGGTTCCGCGTTCGGAGCCGATGATTTCCTGCCGCCGGTCGAAGGCATAGAACCGGCCGAGGTACTGAGACACGCTTTGGCGCAACATCGTCTGCTCATCCGAGAAGGAGAAGTCCATCAGCCTCAGCTCCTTCCCGCAAACGGCAGGCTGCGGGCGATCAGGTCGCGCTGTACCTCATTGGTCCCCGCGTAGATGGTGGTGGCCCGCGAGTTCAGGTAGAAGGGCATGGCAATCAGGTCATGCTCGTCGCCCAGCGCAGGATGCGAGGACCCGACGGCGAGCGCCTCGTGTTGCAGCGGAAGCGACTCCAGACCGGCGACGCGCGTCATCAACACCGAGAGCTTCTGCGTCAACTCGGTGCCCATCGTCTTCTTGACCGAAGGAAACGCCGGGTCATCGGCTACCGGATGCCCGCTGATCGCGAGTTTTTCGAAGTACTCGTAGGACGCGACATCGGCCTCCACTTCACCCAAGTCGCGTTGAAACACCGAATCATCAGCCAGCACACCACCGTTCGGCGCACTGGCAGTGGTGCTGGCGTCGCGGATCAGACGCACCCGCCGGCGCAGGAACGGGCCCTGCGCCGAGCCGCCCCGCTCGTGCTTCAGCAGCGCCTTGGCGACGGTCCAGCCGTCGTTCTCCTCCCCTACGCGACCGGATTGCGGCACCCGAACGTCGTCGAAGAACACCTCGCATTGCTCGGGAAGGCCGTCGAGACCGACGATCGGCCGGATGGTCATGCCCGGGTAGTCCGTGCGGTCGAGCAGCAGAAAGGTGATGCCCCGCTGCTTCTTTCCCTCCGTGCTGGTGCGGACCAGCATGAACATCCGGTTGGACCGGTGGGCCAGCGTCGTCCAGATCTTGCTGCCGTTGATGACGTAGTCGTCGCCGTCGGCGACCGCGGAGCAGGTGAGCGACGCGAGATCCGAACCGGAGTTGGGTTCGGAATAGCCTTGCGTCCAATAATCTTCGGCCGCGAGAATCCTTGGCAGATACTTTGCCTGCTGTTCGGCCGTGCCCAGTTCCATCAGGAGCGGGCCCACCATCTGGAGACAATTTGGCAGCAGTGGCGGCAGGTCGCGCGCGCAGTACTCCTCAGCGAAGATGAACCGCTGTTCGACCGACCAGCCGGGTCCACCGAATTCGACCGGCCAGGCTGGGGCGGCCCAGCCTTGACGATGCAAAATGCGCTGCCATTCCATGACCTCGTCGAACGGAGCGAAGGCGCTCGTCGAGCTTGCGGCCGGCCTCGCGGATCGCCGGGGTCGGCGCGGTATCCAGAAAGGCCGCCACTTCCTGCCGGAATGCGTCCAGTTCGGGAGCGAAGTCGATGTGCACGGGCGGTCAGCCCCACTTTCCAGCGAATGTACGCCGCCATGAACGACCCGTTCTTGACACCCGTTTAGTTTGCTCGACTGAACTACAGGCGCCCTGCCCTGTCAATGGTGCGGCCCCGGAGTAGCCATGCCGACCTTGCAATACATGCGTAAATCCGCATATATTGCTGGCTATGGGTGCCGGACACGATCACGCCAGTCCGGGTACGCCCGCGCCCCGGCTGGCGATCGCCACCGCGCTGCTCGGCGGATTCTTTCTCGTCGAACTCACCACGGCGCTGCTGATCGGCTCCATCGCATTGCTGGCCGACGCCGGCCACATCCTGACCGACGTCGCGGCCACGTTCATGGGCCTGTGCGCGGTGATCCTGGCCCAGCGCGGGAGTAAGTCCCCGGCGCGCACCTACGGCTGGCATCGCGCGGAGGTGTTCACCGCCGTCGCCAACGCCGTTCTGCTGATCGGGGTGGCCACGCTCATCCTGCGCGAGGCGATCGGGCGCATCGGTCATGCACCCGAAGTGCCGGGCATCCCGATGATCGTCGTCGCGCTGACCGGGCTGGCCACCAACGCCGCCGTCGCGCTGCTGCTGCGCTCGCACGCGACGCAAAGCCTGGCCGTCAAAGGCGCCTACATGGAGGTGATCGCCGACACCGTCGGCAGCATCGGGGTGCTCATCGCCGGCGTGGTCACCATCACCACGCACTGGCCCTACGCCGATGTGGTCGTCGCCGTCCTCGTCGCGCTCTGGGTGTTACCGCGGGCACTGTCGCTGGCCGCGGGCGCGCTGCGCATCCTGTCCGAAGCCTCGCCGAGCCACATCGACGTCGACGAACTACGGGCCGCGCTGGCAGCGGTCGACGGCGTGAGCGAGGTGCACGATCTGCACGTCTGGACGCTGGTGCCCGGCAAGGACATGGTGACCGCTCACTTGGCCGGCAGCGACAACTCAGCGCGGGTTCTTCATCAGGCCCAGGCAGTGCTGTCCGCGCGCGGACTCGATCACGCGACGATCCAGATCGAGCCGCCGGGTGACTGCTCAGTGGGCCTCTGACGCCGTCAGATCAGGCCGAGGCCTTCGCGGGCAGCGGGGTCGCAGTCGTCGAGCAGATCCAGACACCGGGCCTGCTCGTCGGTCTCACCGATCGCGTCGGCCGCGCGGGCCAGCGCCGCCACGCAACGCAGGAAACCCCGATTCGGTTCGTGCGAGAACGGGACCGGCCCGAAGCCCTTCCAACCGTTGCGGCGCAACTGATCCAGGCCACGGTGATAGCCCGTGCGGGCGTAGGCGTAGGCGGTGATCGCCTTGTCGTCGGCCAGCGCATCCTCCGCCAGCGCCGCCCAGGCGACCGACGCCGACGGGTGCGCCGCGGCGACGGCGGTCGGGTTGTCGCCGGCGTCCAGTTGGGCTTCGGCGTCCGGGTCACCGGGCAACAAGGTCGGATTGGGTCCCAGCAGATCGTGCATCGGGTTCATGGCGCCATTGTGCCGTGCGAGCACCACGCCGCGACGCCGGGACTGCCGTCGGGTCGCTAAGCTTCAAACGGTATTTCGAAACCGAAGAGGACAGCAGCGCCTATGCCCAATCCATCAGGGTCTGACCGCGACAACACCTCGGACTCGGCCGAGCCAGGCGCCGCGGGCGACGCGGGGCAATCCGAGGCCGACACCGCTGTCGAACCCGGCCCTCAGACAGCGGACCCCGCGACCGAGGTGATCGACCCGGCCGGACTGGAACAACAGCCGCCGATCCCCCAGCATCAGCCGGGTGAACGTCGTTTCACCGCCCCGGGTTTCGATGCCAAGGAAACCGCGATCATCAACGCGGCCAGCGACCCGGCTACCGAGGTCTTCGCGCAGGGCAGGCAGTCCGGTGGCGGCCAACCGGGCTCGAGAACCGCTACGCCACAACTGATTCCGCCCCGGCTGGGATCCAAGTTCCGGCCCGTCGGGTCAGCGAAGCTGGGGTTGGGTACTGGCGCTGATCCTGATCATCCTGGCGCTGGCCGCGGTCGCCGTGCTGGGCACCGTGCTGTTGACCCGCAACGACAGAAAGTCCGCCGCGTCACAGGAAGACCAGGTCCGCAACACGATCCAGAACTTCGATGCCGCCGTGCAGACCGGCGATCTGACCAAGCTGCGCAGCCTTACCTGCGGGAGCATGCGCGACGACTACGTCAACTACAACCAGCGTGAGTGGAGCGACACCTACCACCGCGTCGCGGCTGCCAAGCAGTATCCCGTCGTCGCCAACATCGACCAGGTGGTCGTCGACGGAACCCACGCCGAAGCCAACGTCACCGCGTTCATGGCGTACGCGCCGCAGACCCGCTCGACTCGCAGCTTCGATCTGCAATACCGCGACGATCAGTGGAAGATCTGCGAATCCAGTTCCAGCTGAAGCTCATCGGCTGTCGCCGGTGATATCGCATATGGTGCGAAAACGAAAAAAGCGAGTCCCCTCAGACCGATCGGGGCGCAGGTCCGTCGCCGTCACCCGGTGACGGACTTGCCGTTGCAGTGCAGATCGTTGCAGGCCTCGATAACCCGCTCGGTCATCGACGCCTCGGCCTTCTTGAGATAGCTACGCGGGTCGTAGACCTTCTTGTTGCCCACCTCGCCGTCGACCTTCAGCACGCCGTCGTAGTTGGTGAACATGTGGGCGGCCAGCGGCCGGGTGAACGCGTACTGGGTGTCGGTGTCGACGTTCATCTTCACCACGCCGTAGCGCAGCGCCTCTTCGATTTCCGACTTCGCCGAACCCGACCCGCCGTGGAAGACGAAGTCGAACGGCTGGGAACCGTCCGGCAGCCCCAGCTTGGCGGACGCCACCTTCTGGCCCTGGTCGAGGATGTCGGGGCGAAGCTTGACGTTGCCCGGCTTGTAAACGCCGTGGACGTTGCCGAAGGTCGCGGCCAGCAGGTAGTGGCCGTGCTCGCCGTGGCCCAGGGCGTCGATGGTCTTCTCGAAGTCTTCGGGGGTGGTGTAGAGCTTGTCGTTGATCTCGGCCTCGACGCCGTCTTCCTCGCCGCCCACGACGCCGATCTCGACCTCCAGGACGATCTTGGCGGCGGCGGCCAACTTCAGCAGCTCCTGGGCGATTTCCAGGTTCTCGTCGATCGGCACGGCTGAGCCATCCCACATGTGCGACTGGAACAGCGGGTTCTGACCGGCAGCCACCCGCTCGGCCGAGATCGCCAGCAGCGGACGCACATAGGTGTCCAGCTTGTCCTTGGGACAGTGGTCGGTGTGCAGGGCCACGTTGATCGGGTACTTGGCCGCGATGACGTGGGCGAACTCGGCCAGCGCGACCGCGCCGGTCACCATGTCTTTGACGCCGAGGCCAGAAGCGAATTCAGCTCCGCCGGTGGAGAATTGGATGATGCCGTCACTGCCGGCATCGGCGAAACCCTTGATGGCGGCATTGACGGATTCCGAGCCGACGCAGTTGATCGCCGGAAAGGCGTACTCGTTGTCCTTGGCGCGTCGCAGCATCTCCGCGTAGACGTCTGGCGTTGCGATGGGCATGCGGCTTCCTTCCTGACGGGTCGCATCAGTATCGCAATACATTCGGCGGGTCCGCAGCCCGCCCGGTGAAGGGCGGCGGTCAGCGCCGGTATCTTGAAACACGTGAAATCCACGAGGAAGGCCTAGTGGCAATGCCCAACATCCTCGACCCGATGTATTGGATCGGTCCTCAGGGACTGTTCGCATCGGCCGTGTTGCCGACGATCCTGGCCATCGTCTTCGTCGAGACGGGTCTGCTGTTTCCCCTGCTGCCGGGTGAGTCGCTGCTGTTCACCGGTGGCCTACTGGCCGCTCACGGCACCCTCGACATCTGGGTGCTGGCCCCGGCCGTCGCATTAACCGCGGTCCTCGGCGACCAGACCGGCTACTTCATCGGCCGCCGGATCGGGCCCGCGCTGTTCAAGAAGGAAGACTCGCGCTTCTTCAAGCAGCACCACGTGACCGAGTCGCACGCGTTCTTCGAGAAATACGGGCCGGCGGCGATCATCCTGGCCCGGTTCATGCCGTTCGTGCGGACGTTCACGCCGGTGGTCGCCGGGGTGTCCTACATGCGCTACCCCGTGTACCTGGCCTTCGACATCGTCGGCGGGGTGCTGTGGGGTGGCGGCGTCACGATCGCCGGATACTTCTTGGGCAACATCCCGTTCATTCACCAGAACCTGGAAAAGATCGTCCTGGGCATCTTGTTCGTGTCGATGCTGCCGGCTTTCATCGCCACCGGCCGCGCGTATCTGAAGAGGAAGCGGGCTGCCCGCGACGAGCAGGATCAGCTCACAGTCGCTGAATAGCCGCGTCGTCCTCGCACGTACTCCGCCGGCGCGCGGGAATGCGAGTGACTAGCTAGGTCGGAAGCTCATCGCGACGCCGTTCATGCAGTAGCGCAGGCCGGTCGGTGCCGGTCCGTCGTTGAAGACGTGGCCGAGGTGCCCGCCACAGCGGCTGCAGAGCACTTCGGTACGCGCCATTCCCATGCTGTTGTCCTGCTGCTCGAGGACGGCGTTGGTGAGGACTCGGTAGAAGCTCGGCCACCCGGTGCCGCTGTCGAACTTGGTCGTCGACGAGAACAGGTCCTGGCCGCAGCCCGCGCAACTGAAGGTCCCGGTCCGATGCTCATCGTTGAGCGGGCTGCTGAACGGTTGTTCGGTGCCCGCATTGCGCAGCACGTCGTACTGCTGGGAGTTCAGCAGGTGGCGCCACTCGTCGTCGCTGTGGTTGACCTCGAACGTCTTCGCCGGCGTTCTGGGCGCACCCGATGCGGTGCATGCCAGCACGGATCCCGTGGCGGCGAGAGCGCCGGCAACGGCGGTGCCGAACAGAACATGCCGCCGGGTCAGGACCGGCCTATGTGGGGTAGTCACCCTTTCCACCATAGCCACGCGTGGCGGTCAGACGGCGACCTTGAAATCGCAACCGGTCTTGGCGCGCACGTCGGCGATGGTGACGCCGGGGTGCAGTTCGATCAGCGTCAGGCCGTGGTCGGGGTCGACGTCGAACACGCATAGGTCGGTGATGATCACGTCGACCACGGCCTTGCCGGTGACGGGCAGCGAGCACTGCTTGAGGATTTTCGGGCTGCCGTCCTTGGCGGTGTGATCCATCACGACGATCACCCGCTTGACGCCGGACACCAGATCCATCGCGCCGCCGGGGCCTTTGACCATCTTGCCCGGCACCATCCAGTTGGCCAGGTCACCGTTTTCGGCGACCTCGAGGCCGCCCAGGATGGACAGGTCGATGTGGCCGCCGCGGATCATCGCAAACGAGTCGGCGCTGCTGAAAAAGCTCGACCCGGGCAGGCTGGTGACGGTCTGCTTGCCGGCGTTGACGAGGTCGGGGTCGACGGCGTCCTCGGTCGGGTAGGCGCCGATGCCGAGCAGACCGTTCTCGGACTGCAGCGTCACCTTGATGCCGTCGGGAATGTAGTTGGCCACCAGCGTCGGAATGCCGATGCCCAGGTTGACGTAGTAGCCGTCGCGCAGTTCCTGGGCCGCGCGCCGGGCCATCCGCTCGCGGATCGGGCTGTCGTTCGTCAGCGCCGCGCCACCGCTGGTGGTGCGGAATTCGATGCGCTTCTCGTAGCCCGGGCCTTCGATGATCCGGTCGACGTAGATGCCGGGGGTGTGGACCAGGTCGGGGTCCAGCTCGCCGACCTCGACGAGTTCTTCCACCTCGGCAATGGTCACCGTGCCGCAGGTGGCGATCATCGGGTTGAAGTTGCGGGCCGTCTTGCGGTAGATCAGGTTGCCCGCCTTGTCCCCTTTCCACGCCTTGACGATGGCCACGTCAGCCCGAATACCTTCTTCCAGAACGTATTCCGTGCCGTTGAAGACCCGGGTGTCTTTGCCTTCGGCGAGGTTGGTGCCGAACCCGGTCCGGGTGTAGAAGCCGGGAATGCCGGCACCGCCGGCACGTAGCTTCTCGGCGAGTGTCCCCTGCGGAGTCAGCACGAGGTCCAGCTCGCCGGCCAACACCTGACGCTCGAACTCCTTGTTCTCGCCCACGTAGGAGGCGATCACCTTGCTCACCTGGCGCGCCTTGAGCAGCAGCCCCATGCCGAAATCGTCGACGCCGGCGTTGTTTCCGACGATGGTGAGATCTTTGACGCCGCTGTCCACCAGCGCCTGAATCAGGTTCTCCGGAATGCCGCACAGGCCGAAACCGCCTGCGGCGATGGTGATCCCGTCCTTCAGCAGGCCGTGCAGCGCCGACTCGGCATCGGCGTGGACTTTACTCATCGCTGGTCCCTTCAACGTCGTCGCCGGCGGTCACCGCGTGGGCGGCCTCCATCAGCATCCAACCGGACAGCTGCACCGACAGATCGCGCTCGGGGATCTCCGAAGCCATGACCGCGCCGGCGACGAACTGCGCCTGCTGCCCGCCGGCCGTCGGCAACTCGGCGGTCTCGTCCCAGGACGGCCCGAACAGTGGCAGCCCTTCCACCGACTGGCGGTTGTCCCAGGCCGATTGTGCCGATTTCAGCACGATCTGACGGGCCGTGTCGCGGGCCTTGGCGTCGTCAACGGAGTCGCCCGGCAACGTGGTGGCCACCAACGCCAGATAGCGGGCGGTGATGCCGGAGAACAGCCCGCCGTCTCCGCCGCCGGAACCGCGCAATACCCCGCCCGGCGCCATCTTCTCGTTGACCGCGGCCACCAGGCGATGCACCCGCGGCGCGTGCCGGGCGTCGTGGGTGCGGGCGGCCAGTTCGGTCTCCAGGCCGAGCACCACGCCCTGGCAGTAGGTGTATTCGGCGCGGACCAGCGAGCCCGCCTTGATGCCGTCGAACACCAGGTGTGTCTCGGGGTCGATCAGCGTCTCGTCGATCCAGTCCGCCATCTGCTGGGCGCGACGCAGCCGGTCGCCGTAGCGGGCCAGGAACAGCCCCGCCGGCCCGTTGGCCGGGGCGTTGAAGAACTGGTCCTGCTTGCGCCACGGGATTCCGCCGCCGTCCTCGGGAACCCACGCGTTGACCAGTTGGTCATTGAGCTTGCGTAGGGCCTTGTCGCGGTCGACGTCGGCGAATCGCGACGCTCGTTCCAGCGACAGCGCCAGCCAGGCCATGTCGTCGTAGTAGTTGTTGACCCAGGATCCGTTGTTACGCAGTCGATGTGCGCGGATCTGCCGGGCGATCTTGATGCGCCGCTCGGGTTGCGGGTCACGCTGCTCGGCGTCGACCAGGCAGTCCAGCAGATGCGCCTGCCACCAGTAGTGCCAGCCGCCGAACCATCGATCGCGCCGGGTCGGTGGCCAGGCCACCACGCCGAGCTGGGTGCCGGGCAGCGCCCACAGCTTTTTCAGATGTCGACCGGCGACTGCGGCCTCCGCGCTGACCGCCCGGTTGACCCATACCTGATCCATGTCTGCTGATCCTGCCCTACCAAGCTCGGTCGATGTGCCCGTGTTGGCTGATCCAGGCGTGCATGGCGATCCCGGCCGCGACGGCGACGTTGATGCTGCGCGTCGACCCGAACTGCGCGATCGAGACGGTCAGCGCGGCACCGTCGCGGGCGTCGTCGCTGATGCCGGGGCCTTCCTGGCCGAACAGCAGCAGGCAGTCGCGAGGCAGTGTGGTCTGCTCCAGTCGCGCCGCACCCGGCACGATGTCCACGGCGACCACCGTCAGACCTGCGTCGGTGGCGAAGCGCAGCAGCTCGGTGGTGTCGTCGTGATGCTGGAGACGCTGATAGCGGTCGGTGACCATGGCGCCGCGACGATTCCACCGGCGACGGCCGACGATGTGCACGGTGTCGACAGCGAAGGCGTTGGCGGCGCGGACTACCCCGCCGATGTTGGCGTCCTGGCCGAAGTTCTCGATCGCGACATGGAGCGCGTGTCTCCGTTTGTCGATGTCGGCGACGATCGCCTCGCGCTTCCAGTACCGGTAGGCGTCGACGACGTTGCGGCTGTCGCCGTCGCGCAGCAACTCGGGGTCATACCGCGGATCGTCGGGCAGCGGACCCTCCCAGGGGCCGACTCCCCCAGTCGACGGGACAGCCCATTCCGTGGGGCCGGGCTCGCTCACTTGAGTGTCCAGACCGCAGCGTGGGTGCCCACGATCGACACCGTCGCGTACAGCAGCGCGTTGTTGAGCTCACCCTGGGTGCACAGTGACGCGTTGACGTGCACCGAGTCCAGCGACGCCTCGGGCAGGATCAGCACCGACGCCCCGTAGGCCGTGCAGGCCGGGTTCAGGCCGGGCGCCGGCAGAGTCGGCGAGGCGAGCAGCATCATCGGTCCGCCGCGGGCTCCGGAGTCGTCGCGATACTTGGCGGCGATGGTGTCGGCCTGCAAGCCGAGCAGCATGTAACCGTTCCCGTTGAACGCAGCCGGGTCGCCGAGCGATTGCTGATTCAGCTGAGACCCGTCGGCCCGCCACGCCGCCACACTGGTGGTCCTGACCACCAGCCCGGTGTCACTTTCGTTGGTCGGCAGCACCCCGACCGGGAACGCCGCCGCGTAGGCGGCTGCGGTTCCGGCGATGCGATCGCGCGGCGAATACAGATAGATGCCGCGGACAGTCGCGCGGTCCTTCATCGGGCCCAGGCATACCGTCCCGGTCAGCCGCTTGCCGCCTGGTGCGGAAAGCGATTGGATGACAAGGTTTTTCACACCGTCGCAGCTACCGATGCCGACCGCTTCCATCGGATGCGCCAGCGCGCCATACAGCCCGAAGCGGATATCACCCGGGTCGGCATGCGGTTTCGCCGGATCGGTCGGTGCCGCATCGACGTCGACGAGCACATAGTCGTCTTGCCAGCGCAGGTTCGAAATCGACGTGTTCCAGCCCAGCACCGCCAGCGATTCACCGATCCGCGCAGTTCCGGCGCCGTAGACCTGTTGCCGGACAGCAGAATTCGAGCACGCGCAGGTCAGCGCCAACGTCGCGATCATCGCGATGACAGTGCGCACGGTGACTAACTCAGCCCGAGGTCCGCCAGCCCCAGCACGCTGCGGTACGGAAACCCTTCGGCCTCAATGGCTTCGGCAGCACCGGTGGCCCGGTCGACGACAGTCACCACGCCGACGACCTGCGCGCCGGCTTCCAGCACCGCCCGCACCGCGGTCAGTGCCGACCCACCGGTGGTGCTGGTGTCCTCGACCACCAGCACCCGCTGGCCAGCGATGTCGGGTCCTTCGATAAGGCGTTGCATGCCATGGGTTTTCACCGATTTCCGCACGACGAAAGCGTCGATGGGGCGGCCTGGTGCGTGCAGGACGGCGGTGGCCACCGGGTCGGCACCCAGGGTGAGACCGCCGACCGCGGCGTAATCCCAGTCGGCGGTGAGCTCGCGGACCAGCCGGCCGATCAACGGCGCGGCGCGATGGTGCAGGGTGGCCCGGCGCAGGTCGACGTAGTAGTCGGCTTCCTTGCCGGACGACAGCGTGACGCGGCCGTGCACGACCGCCAATTGGCGGACCAGGTCGGCCAATTCGGTGAGCTCAGGCTTACGTTCGGCCACGGCCCCGACCGAAGACACTCGTGGCTGCGCGCGCCAGCGTTCGCGGCACCATCCGGGTTGCCGTGGTGATCACCTTGTACTGCAGCCCGGGAATGATGAGCGTGTTGCCGCGGGCCACCTCGGCGAGGGTTTCCCGGACCACGTCGTCGACCTCGAGCCACATGAACGACGGCAGCGATGTCATGTCGATGCCGGCCCGGTCGTGGAACTCGGTGTGCACGTATCCCGGGCACACGACGTGTATCCCGACGCCGGTGCCGCGCAACCCAACAGCGAGACCTTCGGTGAACGACACGACATACGCCTTGGACGCCGAATAGGTCGACCCGCGACCGGACAGCAGGCCCGCCACACTCGAGACGTTGATGACCGTGCCGGCGCCTTTGTCGATCATCGCCGGTAATGCGGCCCGGGTCAGCTGCATGATCGCGGTGACATTGACGTCGAGCTGCCGCTGCAGCTGGGCGGGGTCGGCAGTCCAGAATTCGCCGGAGGTGCCGAAGCCGGCGTTGTTCACCAGTACGTCGATGCCGCCGGCCGTCAACCGCTCGGCGACCTTGTCCCGGCCGGCGGCATCAGCGAGATCGGCCGGCAGCACTTCGACGTTGCAGCCGCCCTCGTTGGACAATTCGGCGGCCAGTTGATTGAGCCGGTCGGCATCGCGGGACACCAGGACAACGTCATAGCCGTCGGCGGCGTAGCGACGAGCGAAACCCTCGCCGATTCCGGAGGTAGGCCCGGTGATCAGGGCGACGCGGCGAGGCACGGCGCCAGTGTACTTAGCGCCCGTACGGCTCTGACTCAGCGTTGGTGATGTGACGCCTGGTGACCGTTACGGCCAGTCGGCGGGCGGTGGCTCGGCTCCTGACGCGCAGGCGGCGGGGTCGCGGCGCGCGTCGCGGATCCGCTTTCACGGGTGGTGGTTTCGGCATGCCGCTGCGGAGTCTCGCTGCGACCGGCGGGGGCCAGCGGCCGGCTGGGGGACGCCGAGCGCCGCGCAGACGCTTGCGGCGCAGCTGGTGTTGCGGTCGATTGCGGCACCGGCGGCAGCACCCGCAGCAAGTCGTTGAATTGGCGCACCGTGCGCAGGCCTTCGTCCCACTGAGCGCGGGTGCTACCGATCGGCATGCTGACCAGCGTCCAGTTCTGCTCGTTCCACATGATCTCGGCGCAGTCGGGCGCGGTGTGCGCGAAGGTGACCATGCGGCGATCGCAGGCGCGACGGGCGGCGTCCAGGTTGGTGGAATACACCATCCGCGGACCGATCGCGCCGAGCAGCCAAATGTCGTTCTCGCGAGGTTCTTTGAGGCCCTTGAGCCGCACGTCGACGACGACGTTGGTGCCGACCTTGCGATGCAAGGCGATCACGGTGGCGACTTCTTCGAGGTCGAAGATGAAGACCGCCTCACCGCGGATCTGGCCGAGCACGACGTTGTGCGCCGGGATATTGCTGCCGACGGTCGACATCACGCCGCGCTTCCAGCGCTTGAGGATCTCGGTGGACTCCTGCTCGTAGTCGAATCCGTGCGAACGCGCCCACGACTTGCGGCGCCGGCCTCGGCCGCGACGGCGGTCGATGTCGACGTACAGCAGCACCGCCGCGCCGACGAAGCACAGCGCGGAGAGCGTGAACCAGAGGGGAACCATCGCCACGTAGCCTAGCTGCTCTCGACCATCAATCGGGAATGCGAGCAGGTCACAACCGAATTAAAGTTTGCTACCCGTTCGGCGACGAAGCGGGCCGGCGTCAAATGGATAGCTTGCCGGGCCGGCTATCGGGGTGTGACGCGAACTGCTCCTCGATGCGGGCCACGCGGCGAAACTCTACGACGAACCACAGCGCTCCGGCGATCGTTCCGAGCACCGCGACGAGCCCCGTCGTGGCGAGCCACTCGTAATGCCGGTAGGCGGCCGCTGCCACCGTGCTGATCATTCCGGACACCGCAACGGCCAGCAAAATGAACCCGGGCCAGAGAAAGTTGTCCTTCATCGCGATTCCAGCGTGCGGTTGCGTGGTCCGGGAATGGTCCGTCGGATCGTGATGCGTATCGCCCATCACGTCTCCCTCCGTCGTCGGACGAGATACACAAATGCTACTCAGCCGGCACACTCACCGAAATGCCCAATTTTGCGGGACCTACAGCCGACCACTAGTTGTGGACCTGGCCTCATCGCGTGCGAACAGCTCGGGCAGCGAAATTGCGCCAACCGTGGTCACAAGCCACACCACGACCGTTGTGGCGAGCCATGATGCAAGGCCGCGGATGGTGAGCCCGTGAGTCACCAGCGAGGCGAGACTCAGCGCGACGATGGTCAATACCAGGCCGAAGCCCCCGAGCAGCAGCGACGCATACGCATGGGGCAACCTCACGATCAGCAGCAACAGCATCGCCTGCGCCACCGAGAACACCACAACGGCGACGACGAACGCCGTCACCGACAACGACACTCCGGGAACGACCCACGCCGCCACCAGTAGTCCGATCGCCCACGATCCCAAAAGCACAATTGCCCGCGGCAGGATTTGCGTCATGACAATAAGCGTAGGTCTCCGGGTTGACCTTGGCGGAAATAAAATTGATCAATTCCTGCCTCGCGTGAGAGCGGTGTCGTCGTCAGCAGAAACAAAGAATCGCCCCCGCGAATAACGGGGGCGATTCTTGTTGTGCGAGCGTGGAATCAGCCCAGCACCAGTGAGTCGCCGTCAGCGCTGACATTGACCGGCACGACGTCGCCGTCGTGCACATCACCCGCCAGCAGCATCTTGGCCAACTGGTCACCGATGGCGTGCTGCACCAGCCGCCGCAGCGGACGGGCGCCGTAAACCGGGTCGAACCCACGGTGCGCCAGCCACTCCTTAGCCGGCGACGACACCTCGAGCTGAAGACGTCGTTGCGCGAGACGCTTGGCCAGCTGCTCGAGCTGAATGTCGACGATCCGCACCAATTCGTCGGGTTGGAGGCCGTCGAAGATCAGCACGTCGTCGAGACGGTTGATGAACTCCGGCTTGAACGCCGAGCGCACCGCGGCCATCACCTGCTCCTCCGTACCGCCCGACCCGAGGTTGGACGTCAGGATGAGGATGGTGTTGCGGAAATCGACCGTGCGGCCCTGACCATCGGTGAGCCGGCCCTCGTCGAGAACCTGCAGCAGCACGTCGAACACATCCGGGTGGGCCTTTTCCACCTCGTCGAACAAAACGACGGTGTAGGGCCGGCGGCGAACCGCCTCGGTCAGCTGACCACCCTGGTCGTAGCCGATGTAGCCGGGAGGCGCACCGACCAGGCGGGCCACCGAGTGCTTCTCGCCGTACTCGCTCATGTCGATGCGGACCATCGCGCGCTCGTCGTCGAACAGGAAGTCGGCCAGCGCCTTGGCCAGTTCGGTCTTACCGACACCGGTGGGCCCGAGGAACAGGAACGAACCGGTCGGCCGGTTGGGGTCGGCGACCCCGGCCCGGGTGCGACGGACCGCATCCGAAACCGCAGCGACGGCCTTGCGTTGCCCGACGACGCGCCGGCCCAGCTCGTCTTCCATCCGCAGCAGCTTGGCGGTCTCGCCTTCCAGCAGCCGCCCGGCCGGGATGCCGGTCCACGCCGACACCACATCGGCGATGTCGTCGGGTCCGACTTCCTCCTTGAGCATGACGTTCTCGCGGGCCGCCGCGTGCGGCACCGTGGCGTCGAGCTTCTTCTCGAGTTCCGGGATGCGCCCGTAACGCAGCTCGGCGGCCTTGGCCAGGTCGCCGTCACGCTCGGCACGCTCGGATTCGCCGCGCAGCGTGTCCAGCTGTTCTTTGAGCTCGCGGACGACGTCGATGGCGTTCTTCTCGTTCTGCCATCTGGTTGTCAGCTCGGCCAGTTTTTCCTTCTGGTCGGCCAGTTCGGAGCGCAACTTCTCCAGACGGTCGCGCGACGCATCGTCTGATTCCTTTGTAAGAGCCATCTCTTCGATCTCGAGCCGGCGCACCAAGCGCTCTACCTCGTCGACCTCGACGGGCCGCGAATCGATCTCCATCTTCAGCCGGCTGGCTGCCTCGTCGACCAGGTCGATCGCCTTGTCCGGCAAAAAGCGGGCGGTGATGTAGCGGTCGGACAGCGTGGCGGCCGCCACCAGCGCGGAGTCGGTGATGCGCACACCGTGGTGCACCTCGTAGCGGTCTTTCAGGCCGCGCAAGATGCCGACGGTGTCCTCGACGGACGGCTCGCCGACGAACACCTGCTGGAAGCGCCGCTCCAGCGCGGCGTCCTTTTCGATGTACTTGCGGTACTCATCGAGCGTGGTGGCCCCGACCAGGCGCAGTTCGCCCCGGGCCAGCATCGGCTTGATCATGTTGCCGGCGTCCATCGCACCCTCACCGGACGCACCGGCGCCAACGATGGTGTGCAGCTCGTCGATGAACGTGATGATCTGGCCGGCGGAGTTCTTGATGTCGTCGAGCACGGCCTTGAGCCGTTCCTCGAATTCGCCGCGGTACTTGGCACCCGCGACCATCGAACCCATGTCGAGCGAGACGACCGTCTTGTCACGCAAGCTTTCGGGGACGTCGCCGTCGACGATGCGCTGGGCCAGACCTTCCACGATGGCGGTCTTACCGACACCGGGCTCACCGATCAGCACCGGGTTGTTCTTGGTGCGACGGCTCAGTACCTGCACGACGCGACGAATCTCGTTGTCCCGTCCGATGACTGGGTCGAGCTTGCCTTCGCGGGCGCGCTCGGTCAGGTCGGTGGAGTACTTCTCCAGCGCCTGATAGGTGGCCTCGGGGTCGGGGTTGGTGACCCGGGCGCTGCCGCGCACTTTCACGAACGCTTCGCGTAACGCCTGCGGCGATGCGCCGTGACCGGTGAGCAGTTTGGCGACCTCGGAGTCGCCGGTGGCCAAACCCACCATCAGGTGTTCGGTGGAGACGTATTCGTCGTCCATCTCGGTGGCCAACTGCTGCGCGGTGGTGATGGCCGCCAGCGATTCACGCGACAGCTGCGGTTGCGAGTTGGCGCCGCTGGCTTGCGGCAGCCGGTCCAGGATGCGCTGCGTTTCGGCGCGGATGGTGGCGGGCTCGACGCCGACAGCCTCCAGCAATGGCGCGGCGATCCCGTCGTTCTGCGTGAGCAGGGCTAGCAGCAGGTGAGCCGGCCTGATCTCGGGGTTGCCGGCGGCAGTTGCCGCCTGCAGCGCCGATGTCAGCACTGCCTGCGTTTTGGTTGTCGGGTTGAAAGAGTCCACGACACCTCCGTTTCTTTACTCAGAACGGGCCCACCGGGGCCCGCTGCAAATGCTTGTCACGTTGTGCAACGCCGTAAAGGTTGAGTCTGTTCCGCTCAACTCTACTCATTTTTCGGGAAAAGGCGATCCGGTGTCTAGGCCGGGTGAGCGCCGAAGGCGGCCGCCAGCAGGCCTATTCGAACGTATGATCGATCAGTGGGCGACCTCGCATCGATCGGATACAACGGGCAGCCGGTGCGCAACCCGTTTCGGGTGGTGCGCCCGCCCCTCACCGTGCTGGTCGATCTGACGGTGCTGTTTCCCCGCGAGCCGCATCGCACCGGGCGCTATCACCCCAACGGTCTGCAACTGCACAAGGTCGTCGAGGGTCAGCTGAGCTGTTGGGGCATCTGCGAGCAGGGCGATTGGTGGGGGCTGGTGACCTATCCGATCGCCTACGGGTCCAAGCGCAAAGCGGTCACCCACTGGGTACCGGCCTGGGTACTGCGTCGGCGCTGAGTCTGCGAAGATCAGCCCGTGACCGCAAGCTTGGGCTCAGTGCTGACCACGCTCATTCCGCTGGCATTGGTCATCTCGATCTCACCGCTGTCGATCATTCCGGCGGTGCTGGTGCTGCAGACGCCGCGACCGCGGCCTACCGGGCTCGCGTTCCTCGGCAGCTGGCTGTTGGGGTTGTGCGCGCTGACCGCGATCTTTGCCTCGTCGTCGGACGCCCTGGACGGGCTGCGTAAGTCGCCGCCGACCTGGGCGTCGTGGCTGCGCGTCGTCCTCGGCCTGGCGCTGATCGCATTCGGCGTCTACCGCTGGCTGTCCCGGGAAGGTCACTCCGAATCGCCGAAGTGGATGCGCGCCTTTGAAACCATGACGCCCCGACGCGCGGCGATCACCGGTCTGGTGTTGGTGGTGGTCCGGCTCGAGGTGCTGATCATGTGCGCGCTGGCCGGTTTGGCCATTGGTAGCGACGGGCTCGCCGTCGCCGACGAGTGGACGGCCGCGGTGATCTTCATCGTCGCCGCCGGATCATCGGTGGCGATCCCGATCCTCGCCTACGCGGCTGCCGGCCATCGCCTTGACGACTCGATGGCACGACTCAAAGACTGGATGGAAAAGAACAACGCCGTGTTGCTTGCCGCCATCCTCGTCCTGATCGGCGCGATGGTCGTCTACAACGGCATCCACCCGCTGCTGCACCACGCCTAAAATCGGCGGCCGTGAGCCTCAACGACCGGGATGCGCTGGCGGCGTTGCATGCCGCCGTGGATCCTGACGACGGCAACGGGCTCATCGGCCGCTTCTACACCCGCTGGTTTTCCTTCGATGTGTCGCCGCGAGATCTGTTCCCGCCCGACATGGCGGCTCAGCGAGCCGCCTTCGCCCAGGCACTGAAGTGGCTGTACGGCGAACTGGTCGCTCAGCGTTCCGAACAGCCGGTGGCGTTCTTGGCCCAGCTGGGTCGCGACCATCGCAAGTACGGGGTGCTGCCCGAGCACTACGAAACGCTGGGGCAGGCGCTGTATGCGACCCTGCGCGATGCGCTCGCCGACGAGTGGACCGACGCCGTCGACGCCGCCGCCCGGCAATCGCTGAACCTGATCACCGGGGTGATGAGCGGGGCCGCCGAGGCAGAACACGGGCCGGCCTGGTGGGACGGCACGGTGGTCGAGCATCTTCGGGTCTCCCGCGACCTGGCCGTGGTCCGGCTGCAACTGGACAATCCGATGCCCTATCACGCCGGCCAGTACGTCAATGTCGCTGTGCCGCAGTGCCCGCGGCGGTGGCGATACCTGACGCCGGCCATCCCGCCGGACGAGACCGGGGCCGTCGAGTTTCACGTCCGGGCGGTCTCAGGTGGGCTGGTCAGTAATGCCGTCGTCAACGAGACCCAGACCGGTGACCGATGGCGGCTGTCCAGCCCGCACGGCGCCCTGCAGGTCGACCGCGACGGCGGTGACGTGCTGATGGTGGCGGGCAGCACCGGCCTCGCGCCGCTGCGCTCGATCGTCATGGACCTCGCCCGCTGGGGCGAGAACCCGCGCGTCCACCTGTTCTTCGGTGGCCGCTACCCATGCGAGCTCTACGACCTGCCGACCTTATGGCAGATCGCCTCGAGCAATCCATGGCTGTCGGTCACGCCGGTCTCCGAACTCAAGGGCGACCCGGCTTGGGCCGCCGACTACCCCGACGTGACACCGCCGCGTGGCCTGCACCTGCGCCAGACCGGCAAGCTGGTGGACGTCGTCACCCGATACGGCAATTGGGGCGACCGCCAGATCCTGATCTGCGGCGGACCCGAGATGGTGCGCACCACTAAGGACGTGCTGATCGCCAAAGGTGCTCCACCGGAGCGAATCCAGCACGACCCGTTGTCCCGCTAGTCGCCGACGATGCAGCTGAATTGGCCTAGTCTCATCGGGTGCACATCGTCACGCTGAGCGACCCGTCGTCATCGGTAGAGGCCCAGTTCGTGCCGGAGGCCGGCATGATCGGCATCTCGTTGACCGACTCGGGCGCCGAGTTGCTCGGACAACGCCGCGGGCTGGACGCCTACGTGGCCAATGGGAAAACAATGGGCATCCCACTGCTGTATCCCTGGGCAAATCGGCTGGGCGCAAACACATATGAGGCCGAGGGCAGGACGGTCACGCTGACGGACGGCGAGTACGGGGTGCGGACCGATCCCAACGGCCTACCGATCCACGGCGTACTCGCCGCCTTTCCCAACTGGCGGGTGACCCACGAATCCAGCCACGAGCTCACCGGCGAGGTGGACTTCACCTCCGATGAGGAGTTGCTGGCCAGCTTTCCGTTTCCGCATCGGTTGGCGCTGACCATCACGCTGATCGAGCGGACCTTGCGGCTGCGCGTTGTCGTGACCCCAACCGGCAAAGATGCAGTGCCGTTGTGCTTCGGATTCCACCCGTACCTACAGCTGCCGGACGTGCCGCGCGATCAGTGGGTGATCGAAACCCCGGCGATGCGCCACCTGGCGCTCGACGACTAGGGACTGCCCACCGGCGACGTCGTCATCCAGCCGGCCCTCAATGAAGCGTTGGGCGACAGGACTTTTGACGACGGGTACGACCAGGTTGCCGACGGCGCTGCGTTCGCGGTGTCGGGTGGCGGCCGCCGGATCGAGGTCCACTTCGAAGAGGGCTATCCGGCGGCGCAGATCTTCGCACCGCCCGGCGAGGACGTCGTGTGCTTCGAGCCGATGACCGCCCCGACGGACGCGTTGCGTCGCGGCGGTTACCGATCGGCGCAGCCCGGCGACTGGGGCATCGCCCAGTTCTCGATCCGCGTCTGACAGAGTCGCGTCTAGCGGCGCGGCTTCCAGACCACCACGGCGGTGCTCTTCGGCAGGACCGCGAGGTCTCGTCGCTGATTCCGCCGCAACACCTCGATCTCGGCAGCCATCTCGTTCATCCGCGAATGCAGCGCCTCGACCTGATTGGTCAACTCGATAATCCGTTTGATGCCAGCGAGATTGACGCCTTCGTCTTGGGACAGCCGCTGCACCTCACGGAGCAGATCCACGTCGTGCTGCGAATAGCGGCGTCCCCCACCGGAACTGCGGCTGGGGCTGACCAGGCCGAGCCGGTCATAGGTACGCAGCGTCTGCGCGTGCATACCGGCCAGCTCGGCGGCCACCGAGATCAGAAACGTTCGTGCGCTTGATTCTTTGGGACTCTTGGCCATCAGCGGTTACCCGCCCATCCGGCACGAGGATCGAACCCACTGGATCGCTCGGCGACCGCGTAGGCCTCGAGCGCCTCCTTCGCAGCGCCCTCCAGATTCGGCGGGACCGCCACCTTCACGGTGACCAGAAGGTCGCCCTGCCCGCCGGAACGCTTCGGCACACCCCGCCCACGTACCCGCAGGATGCGACCGTCCGTCGTACCCTTGGGGACCCGGACGCCAACCTTTCCATCCAGCGTCGGCACGGAAAGTGTTGTTCCTAAGGCTAATTCGCTGAAGCTGACCGGCACGGCGACAGTGAGGTCATCGCCGTCACGAGAGAACACCTTGTCGGGTCGCACATGCACGGTGACGTACAGGTCTCCCGACGGAGCCCCACGCAAGCCGGCCTCGCCTTGCCCGGCAAGGCGGATCCGCTGCCCGTCTTCCACACCGGGTGGAATTCGGACGTTGATGGTGCGGCTGCGGGTGGTGACACCCGTTCCCTTGCACTCGTCGCAGGGATGCTCGATGATCGACCCGCTGCCGCGGCAGTCGGTGCACGGCTCGGAAAAGCCGAAAGCGCCTTGGTTGCGGCTGATTACGCCCGAGCCGTTGCACGTCGGGCAGACCTTGGGGCTGGTGCCCGGCCGGGCGCCGCTGCCATGGCAGTTGGTGCACGGGGCCGGACTGGTCAGCCGCAGCGGCATCGCTACGCCCTTGGTGGCTTCCAGAAAGTCCAGCTCGGTTTCGGTTTCCAAGTCATTGCCGCGGCGCGGCCGGCTGGGCCGAGGCTGCGCGCCGCGGCCGAACAATCCGCCGAACAAGTCACCGATGTTGTTGCCGCCGCTACGCCCGGCCGCGTCGAACAAGTCGTTGAGGTTGAACTCAGCGCCGTCCCCGCCGAAACCACCGGCGAAATCACCGCCACCACCACTGCCGCCGTTGAATCGCCGACCGCCGGCGAAGAGTCGACGGGTCTCGTCGTACTCCTTGCGCTTGGCCTCGTCGGACAACACGCTGTACGCCTCGGAGACCGCCTTGAACTGTTCAGCCCCGTCCGGGTTTTTGTCCGGATGCAAGTCGGACGCCAATTTGCGGTACGCCGTCTTGATTTCTTTGGCGCTGGCGTCAGAGGAGACGCCCAGCTCTTTGTAGAAGTCCTTCTCGACCCATTCACGTTGAGCCATAGCGCGTCACCTCCTCCGCCGTCCTTGAGTCCTGCCGTCGCTATTTCTCCGACGGTTCTGATTCTGCGTGCTGCTCACCCTTTTTCGCTTCGTAATCGCTTGTGTCGGCGTTCCCAGAGTTGTCTGCAACGGTGTCCACCACCCCGACCAGAGCGTGCCGAAGCACGTGCTCGCCGAGTTTGTAGCCTTGTCGCATCACGTTGCCGATCACCGGCTTGGAGCCTTCGCCGCCGTCTCCATCGTGCTGCACCGCTTCGTGCAGCGCGGGGTCGAAGTCGTCGCCCTCAGCACCGAATGCCGTCAACCCGAGACCGGACAGCGCACCGACCAGTTTGTCGGCGACCGACTTCAGCGGGCTCGACTCCAGATCTCCGTGGCTACGTGCGCGCTCGAGATCGTCCAGCACACCCAGCAATTGGTTGACCACAGCGGCTTTCGCCCGCTCGGTGCTCGCCTCCTGGTCGCGCAGTGCCCGCTTGCGGTAGTTGGCGAAGTCGGCCTGCACCCGCTGCAGATCAGCGGTCAGCTCGGCGACCTTTTCGTCGGTGGCTGCACCTGCGCCCTGGCCGGCCGGTGCCGCCCCCGAAGGGGCGGCACCCGAAGCAACGTGACGTACTTCGCCGGTCTCAGGGTCGATCCGCCGCTTGTCGGTGACGATGACCGGTTCTTCTGGATTGCCCTCGGTCACTGGCCCTCATGGTCGTCGTCGACCACCTCCGCGTCGACAACATCGTCGGCACCGCCCGCACCGGACTCGCCGCCGCCGGCGGCTTGCTCGGACTGGGTGGCCTCGTAGATGGCCTGACCGAGAGCCTGCGACTCCTGGCCCAGCTTCTCCATCGCGGTCTTGATGGCGCCGATGTCGGTGCCTTCCAGTGCCGTCTTGGCTTCTGCCACTGCGGCATCCACCTTGTTCAGCGTGTCCTCGGGGACCTTGGATCCACCTTCGGCTTCGCGCTGTTCAGCGACGAACTTCTCCGTCTGGTAGACCAGCGTCTCGGCCTGGTTGCGGACGTCCGCCTCTTCGCGACGCTTGCGGTCTTCGTCCGCGTGCGTCTCGGCGTCCTTGATCATCCGGTCGATCTCCTCCTTGGAAAGGCCGGAGCCCTCCTGGATTTTGATCGTGTTCTCCTTGCCGGTGCCCTTGTCCTTGGCCGTGACGTGCACGATGCCGTTGGCGTCGATGTCGAAGGTGACCTCGACCTGGGGCACGCCACGCGGGGCCGGCGGCAGGCCGGTCAACTCGAAGCTGCCGAGCAGCTTGTTGTGCGCCGCGATCTCGCGCTCACCCTGGAAGACCTGGATCTGCACCGACGGCTGATTGTCGTCGGCCGTGGTGAAGGTCTCCGACCGCTTGGTCGGGATGGTGGTGTTGCGCTCGATCAGCTTGGTCATCACGCCACCCTTGGTTTCGATACCAAGGCTCAGCGGTGTGACGTCAAGCAGCAGAACGTCTTTCACCTCACCCTTGAGCACACCGGCCTGCAGTGCAGCACCCGCGGCAACAACCTCGTCGGGGTTGACGCCCTTGTTGGGCTCCTGGCCGCCGGTCATCTCCTTGACCAGATCCGACACCGCTGGCATCCGGGTAGACCCGCCCACCAGCACCACGTGGTCGATGTCGGACACCGCGATGCCGGCGTCCTTGATCACCGACTGGAACGGCTGCCGCGTGCGGTCGAGCAGATCCTGGGTGATCTTCTGGAATTCGGCACGGGTCAGCTGCTCGTCGAGGAACAGCGGGTTCTTGTCCGCGTCAACGGTGATGTAGGGCAGGTTGATCGAGGTCGATTGACTCGAGCTCAATTCAATTTTTGCCTTCTCGGCCGCTTCACGCAGCCGCTGCATCGCCATCTTGTCCTTGGTCAGGTCGATGCCGCTGGTGCCCTTGAACTTCTCGACCAACCAGTCGACGACACGCTGGTCCCAGTCGTCACCACCGAGGTGGTTGTCACCGGAGGTCGCGCGGACCTCGACAACGCCGTCACCGATCTCCAGCAACGACACGTCGAACGTGCCACCACCGAGGTCGAAGACCAGAATGGTCTGTTCCTTCTCGCCCTTGTCCAAGCCGTAGGCCAGTGCGGCCGCGGTCGGCTCGTTGACGATCCGGAGCACGTTGAGACCGGCGATCTGGCCGGCCTCCTTGGTCGCCTGACGCTGGGCGTCGTTGAAGTAGGCGGGCACCGTGATCACCGCGTCGGTGATGTCCTCGCCGAGGTAGCTTTCGGCATCGCGCTTCAGCTTCTGCAGAACGCGAGCACTGATCTCCTGTGCCGTGTAGTTCTTTCCGTCGATCTCCACCGACCAGTCGGTGCCAATGTGGCGCTTGACCGAGCGAATGGTGCGATCGACGTTGGTCACCGCCTGGTTTTTGGCGGGCTGGCCGACCAGCACCTCGCCGTTGCGCGCGAACGCCACGACGGATGGAGTCGTCCTTGCACCCTCGGAGTTTGCGACGACGACGGGGTCGCCACCCTCGAGAACTGCGACGACGGAGTTGGTGGTCCCGAGGTCGATACCGACCGCACGAGCCATAGTGAATCCTCCCTGATAATCGAACTTCGTAAGCACTACGCTGCTGAGTGAACTGCGCTCAACACTGCCTTCAACGGTATGTCGTTGTCAAGCCAAGGTTGAGTCTGTGTCACTCAAGGTTGTCACAGGGCTCAACGAGGTCACCCACGAGTTTGTTCCCGATCGGTTGAGGCGGACATCACACCGTGGGATAGTTTCGCCAACCACCCCCTAAGCGGTCGTGCCCGGCGCCGCAGCGTTGCCCCACGACGATAGGAAATCCATGCCTCCGCCGCCCAGCACGCCCGACCCTGCCGCGGGCGCAAACGCCGCGTTTGCCCGCGAAGACGCCGGCTACCACCACGACCTGCGCCCCCGCCAGATCCAGATGATCGCCATCGGCGGGGCGATCGGAACCGGCTTGTTCCTCGGCGCCGGCGGCCGGCTGGCGTCGGCAGGCCCCGCACTCTTCCTGGTGTACGGGTTCTGCGGCATTTTCGTCTTCCTGATCCTGCGCGCATTGGGCGAACTGGTGCTGCGGCGCCCGTCGTCGGGCTCGTTCGTGTCTTATGCGCGCGAGTTCTTCGGCGAGAAAGTGGCGTTCGTTGCGGGCTGGATGTATTTCCTGAACTGGGCGATGGCGGCCATCGTGGATTCCACCGCGATCGCGAATTACTTCCATTACTGGACACCGATGCAAGCGATACCGCAGTGGACTGTTGCGCTGTTTGCACTAGTGGCTGTCGTGTCGGTGAACATGATCTCGGTGAAGGCCTTCGGCGAGCTGGAGTTCTGGGCCGCGTTGATCAAGGTGGTTGCACTGACGACGTTCTTGGTCGTCGGAGTCGTCTTTCTGGTCGGGCGTTTCAAGGTCGACGGTCACACCACCGGGCCGAGCCTGTGGACCCAACACGGCGGATTCTTCCCGACAGGTCTACTACCGGTCGTGCTGGTCACCTCCGGAGTGGTGTTCGCCTACGCCGGGGTCGAATTGGTGGGAACCGCTGCCGGGGAGACCGCGGAGCCGGAGAAGATCATGCCGCGGGCGATCAATTCGGTGGTTTTCCGAATTGCGATCTTCTACGTCGGATCTGTTGCGCTGCTGGCGTTGCTGCTGCCGTACGTGGCCTACAAACACAACGAGAGCCCGTTCGTCACGTTCTTCTCGAGGGTCGGTTTCGGCGGCGCCGGCAGCCTGATGAACGTGGTGGTGCTCACCGCCGCGTTCTCCAGCCTGAACGCCGGCCTGTATTCCACGGGCCGCATCTTGCGGTCCATGGCGATCAACGGCAGTGCGCCGAAGTTCACCGCACGGATGTCGAAAAACGGTGTGCCCTATGGCGGAATCCTGTTGACCTTCGTGATCGGCCTGTTCGGTGTGGCGCTCAACGCCATCACACCAAGCGAGGCCTTCGAAATCGTGCTCAACATCGCGGCCTTGGGCATCCTGGCGGCCTGGGCGACGATCGTGGCGTGCCAACTGCGGCTGTATTACTTGGCCAAAGCGGGGACCACGCAGCGGCCGGCTTACCAGATGCCGTGGGCGCCCTACAGCGGCTTCGTCACGCTGGCGTTCCTGGCGGGCGTGGTGGTGCTGATGGCGCTCGACGCCGAGCGGGGCATCTGGATCATCACCGCCCTGATTGTCGCGGGACCGGCACTGACCGGCGGCTGGTTCCTGGTCCGCAACCACGTGGGCGCCGCGGCCGCCGCACTCGACGAGCACACCGCAGACGTTCCGGAGCCGGCAACGGAGTAATAGAGCAGACGCTCTGTTACTGTTCGGGGGTGCCCCGCCCGCGCGTCTACGAACCTGACCGGGTTCTGGACGCCGTCGAGTCGTTGACCGTGACGTCCGGCCCCGCCGCGGTAACCATCCGCGCGATCAGCGCCGCCGTCGGTGTCTCCAACGGCGCGCTCTACCACACGTTCGGATCGCGCTCAGGTCTGATCGGGCGCACCTGGCTGCGGGCCGGCCGACGGTTTCTCGCCGTCCAGAACACGCTGGTCGATCAGGCCCTGTCCGCCGCCGGGCCGCAGGCACCGATTGCTGCGGTGATCGCCGCCGCCGATGCGCCGGTGGTCTTCGCCGAGCAGTATCCGGACTCCTCGAAAGTGCTGTGGGCGCTATCCCGGGAGGAGTTGCTGGAATCGGATCTGCCGGACGATGTCGCCGCCGAGCTGAGCGATCTCCACCGATTGCTGGTCGCCTTGATGATCCGACTCGCGGTCAACCTCTGGGACCGCAACGACGCGCACGCCGTCGACACGATCACCACCTGCATCGTCGACCTACCCACCGCTATCGTTTTGCGCCGCGACCGGTGGGCCAATCCAACCGCCCGAGAATACCTGCGGGCAGCGGTACGTGCGGTCCTCGATGTGGGACCACCGCCTCTGAAGAAAGGAAGAACATCGTGGGACTCAACCTGAGCTACGAAGACAAGATTGCCGTTCTGGACCTGGGAGACGACGAGAACCGTTTCTCGCCAGAGTTTCTCGACCAGATCGATGCCCATCTGGACGAGGTGGTCAGCTCGGATGCCCAGGGGCTGGTGACGACCGGCGGCGGCAAGTTCTACACCAATGGCCTGGATCTGGATTGGCTGATGGCGCACGGCGATCAGACAACCTGGTACGTCGGGAAGGTGCAGGGCATGCTGGCCCGATTTCTCACCCTGCCGATCCCGACCTCGGCAGCGGTGGTCGGCCACGCATTCGGCGCGGGGGCAATGCTGGCGCTGGCGCATGACTTTCGGGTGATGCGCTCGGACCGCGGCTACTTCTGCTTCCCCGAAGTCGACATCCGCATCCCGTTCACGCCGGGCATGGCTGCGCTGATCCAAGCCAAGCTCGCGCCGCAGGCGGCCGTCGCCTCGATGACCACCGGGCGACGCTTCGGCGGCGACGAGGCGGTGAGGCTGGGCATCGTCGATGCGGTCGCGGGCGAGGGTGCGGTGACGGCTGCGGCCGTCGATCTGCTGCGCCCGCTCAACGGCAAGGACCAGGGCACGCTGGGCGCCATCAAGCAGACGATGTTCGGCCCAGCGGCGCAGGCGCTGATCGCGAGTACTGAGGAGTCCCAGAGCAATTAGCTTCAGGCGGCGACGTCGGTTCGTCGCATCTGTCCCGATGATCGCCGGGCCGGCTAGAGATGCCTGTGACGGCTGAGGGTCGCGTACGGCCCGCACGGTTACGTTGGAGGCATGGCTACCAAATTTGCGACGGCCGATGAAGTCGGCCTTTCCGAGTTGCTCGATTTCGTCCGGCCCCGACACCGAATGGTGCTGACCACCTTCCGCGCGGACGGATCGTTGCAGAGTTCGCCGGTCACCGGCGGCGTCGACGAGCAGGGCAGGTTGGTGATCGCGAGCTACCCCCAGCGCGCCAAGAGCGTCAACATCCGGCGCACTCCCGAGGCCAGCGTGGTCGTGCTCTCCGACGAGTTCAACGGCGCGTACGTGCAGGTCGACGGCGACGCCGAGGTGATCGATCTGCCCGACGCCGTCGAACCGCTGGTCGACTACTACCGCGCGATCGCCGGCGAGCACCCGGACTGGGACGAGTACCGCGCCGCGATGGCCAAGCAGGGCAAGTGCCTGATCCGGGTGACCCCGCGCCGCTGGGGCCCGGTGGCGACGGGCGGTTTTCCCCCGGCTTGACGGGGCGCATCGTCCCTGTCTGTGACGGGTGGAACAGCTTTCGCGGGCGCGTCACTGCCGTTGCTTGCGTCGCCTCGTGCGTACGCTTGTTCTGCGATGTCTCCGCTCGAAATCAAGACCCCCGAAACCGGCGGCCGGCTACTGGTCGGCCTGATGCTCAGTGCTGCTCTGCTCAGCGGATGCCACTCGACCACGCACGGCAACCCGGTGGCTTCGCCGGGCTCAGGACCCACCGAGCCGTCGTTCCCGAAAGCCAAGCCGTCGATCCCCTCGCCGAGCCCCTCGGGTCCGGCACCGTCGAGCGGTAACCCGCCGGCCGGGGCAATCCCGTTGCCGCCGGACCAGAGTGGGCACGTCTTCATCGAGACCAAATCCGGCCAGACCCGCTGCCAGATCGACAGCGACAGCGTCGGCTGCGAGGCCCAGTTCACCAATTCGCCGATGCAAGAAGGCGAGCGCACCAACGGCGTTAACATCACTGCCAATGGCGACGTGCAATGGGTGCTGGGCAACCTTGGCGATATCCCCACGGTGACAATCGATTACCTGACTTACGACGCAGCCGGCTGGACGATCGCGGCCACCGAAAGCGGCACCCGATTCACCAACGAGCACACCGGCCACGGCATGTTCGTCAGCATCGAGAAGGTCGACACCTTCTAAGCCGGCGAATGGTCAGTAAGTCCCTTTGCACGGCGGTGGATATAACGGAATCCCGCCGCCGGCTTGGCCATTTCCCGCCCCGGTGCGCCCATACCGCCAGCATTTTTCGGCTGGAATACCCGGCGGCGGCGGCCCGGTCGGATCCGGCTGGAAGCCCGGGGCCGGCGGCAGCGGGTCCAACGGGGCGGCATTGACAAGCCCTACCCCGCTCGTAAGTCCCGACATGCCGACGCCGGCGGCGATCGCCGCCGCGGCGGCCAAGCGCTTGAGGTTCATATTGCAGGTTCCTCCCAGACCTAACTTCCGAGTCGGCTACGCGGGAACCCACACCGTTTGCCTTCACGGATGATGCTCAATGTTAGGCCTGAACCGCAGCTAATGGGGCGAATTGTGCAGTGGAAATGCGCAGATCCGCGCGCCAATCGACCCAGGGTTCTGCCAGATTAGATTCGAGAGCCGAGCCCCGCGATCAAGTTGATCGTGACGGCCAGTACCACCGCGCCGAGTAGATACGACAGCAGCGCGTGGCGCAGCACCGTCGCCCTGATCGTGGTCAACCCGATCTCGGTGTCGGAGACCTGGAATGTCATGCCGACGGTGAAGGCGAGATACGCGAAATCTCTAAAGCGCGGCGGATTCGGATCGTGAAAGTTGATGCCGCCCGGCTCATCCGAGTAATAGAGCCGCGCGTAGTGGACGGTGAACAGCGTGTGCACCGCAAACCACGACGCGCCGACGGCCAGGATGCCGACGATGGCGGCTTCCAACGCGCCGCTGCCGGACAGCTTCGATCCCGCAGCCACCACGTAGCCGACCCCACCCAGGCTTGCGACGCTCGCCGTCAGGACGACCACGTCGGCGAGCCACCGGGTGGGGTCCTCCCGGGTCACCCATCGACAGGTCTGCTCGGCATCCATTCCGACCAGTATGTGTTGCGTCCACACCACATACAGCGC
Organism: uncultured Actinomycetota bacterium; assembly: GCA_963737375.1. Lineage (GTDB taxonomy): Bacteria > Actinomycetota > Actinomycetes > Mycobacteriales > Mycobacteriaceae > Mycobacterium. Next base: position 40,281 of record CAVTSP010000023.1, on the reverse strand, counting down.
AGCCGCGGCCACCCAACCGCCGAGCGCGAACCGCCAGCCGACCGTATTGCCCAGCACCAGAGCGACGACGACACCGAGCACCACCGAGACCAGGATCCGAACCGCGACGGTGTCGCGGAAAAACCTCGCGAGGGAATTCACGATCCTGACCTAACCACCAATATGGTCGCTCGGCTCAGCTCATCGAATAACCCGGTATCGCAGGTGAACAACGCCCGGTGCTTCGAGCACCCGGTCGATCTCGAGAGTCGGCCTACCCGCCTCGAAGCCGTCGAGGAGACGCTCACCCGAGCCGAGGATGACCGGGCTCACCTGAAGGTCGATCTCGTCGACGATGCCCGCCGCGATCGCCTGCCGCGCACACGAAGCTCCCCCGGCGATCGAGATCGGCGCGCCGCCGGCCGCCTCGACGGCCCGGGCGTAGGCGGCCTCGATCCCGTCGGTGACGAAGTGAAACGTCGTCCCGCCCTGCAACCCGATCGGGTCGTGCGGGTGATGAGTCAGGACGAAGACCGGGCAGTGGTAAGGCGGAGTGTCGCCCCACCAACCCTGCCAATCCGAGTCACCCCACGGCCCGCGAATCGGGCCGAACATGTTGCGGCCCATGATCGTTGCGCCCATACCATCGAGCATTTCGGACTGCACCTGCCGATTGACCGGATGATCTCTCGCGGCGCCTCGGTGCCACTCGTGCAGGGTGATGCCGCCGACCCCGCCGGGGTGTTCCAGACACTGACCGGGCCCGGCGACGTAGCCGTCGGCGGATATCGACATTGATAAATGTGTTCTGCTCACCCCCAGACAGACTGCGGTTGCCAGTCGATACTCATCGGCAGGTCTAAGCAACGCCGCCTAATGTAGCGCTCGTGGACTTTCGGGTATTCGTTGAACCGCAGCAAGGCGCCAGTTACTCCGACCAGCTCGCGGTCGCAAAAGCCGCGGAATCGCTGGGGTTCTCCGCGTTCTTCCGTTCCGACCACTTCCTGGCGATGAGCGGCGACGGGCTGCCCGGCCCGACCGACTCCTGGGTGACGCTGGGCGGAATCGCGCGCGAGACGTCGACGATCCGGTTGGGCACGCTGGTCACGTCGGCGACGTTCCGCCACCCCGGCCCGCTGGCCATCTCGGTGGCCCAAGTCGACGAAATGAGCGGCGGTCGTGTCGAATTCGGCGTCGGCACCGGCTGGTTCGAGAAGGAACACCTGGCCTACGCGATCCCGTTTCCGCCGCTGCGCGAGCGATTCGCCCGCCTCACCGAACAGCTCGAACTGATCACCGGCCTGTGGACCGCCCCGATCGGTGAGACGTTCGATTACGCGGGAGCGCACTACGCCGTCAACGATTCGCCCGCGCTGCCCAAGCCGGTGCAGCGGCCGCACCCGCCGATCATCATCGGCGGGTCAGGCGCCAAGAAAACGCCACGGCTGGCCGCCACATTCGCCGACGAATACAACGTGCCGTTCGCGTCGCTGGACACCATCACGATGCAGTTCGACCGGGTCCGCGACGCCGTCGAGGCGGTCGGCCGGCCCACCGATTCGATGATCTACTCGGCGTCCTTCGTGGTGTGCGCGGGGCGCGACGAAGCCGAGATCGCCAAGCGGGCCACCGCAATCGGGCGCGAGGTCGACGAGCTGCGGTCCAATTCGCCGCTGGCGGGCACGCCCAACCAGATCGTCGACCAGCTCGGACCGTTCGCCGAGATCGGCTTGCAGCGGGCGTATCTGCAGCTGCTGGACATGTCAGACCTCGAACACCTTGCGCTTTTCGCCGACGAAGTGCAACGACAGCTCTGACGTAGCATTTCAGGCGTGACTGGGCTTCCCGACGACCCGAGTGATCAGCCGACACGGATGGCCGAATACGACGTCGAAGGTTGGCAGGTTCACGAGCACGAGCCGGAACGAACCGCTGAAGATGTCGACTCCGCTGCGCTCGACGGCGCGCCGGCGCCTTGGTACCGCAAGCGCGTATTGCTGACCCTGTGGGCGCTGATGGTCGCACTGCTGGTCACATTGCTCATCTACGGCATCGTCGAGCTGTCCCGCGGCGGCGAGACCGGTGGCCCGGCCACGACCACCACGTCCACCACACCGGCCCGGTCCTCAACCTCGCCGACGAGCTCCCCGCCGACCACGACCGAGACACCGCCACCGCCCGAAACGCCCGAGCAGACACCGGAAGAGGCGCCGCCGCCGGCGAACAACTCCCCGTCCCCGGCCCCACCGCCGCGACATCACCACCACTTGCACTTGCCGCACTGGTTCTGAGCCGCGGCCGCTGTAAACCTGCCAGCATCCGAGGCTAGGATCGGCGCACGTGAGCGGCTACGAACCTCCTGACGACCCAAGCGAAGCGCCGACCGGCTTTTACGACTACAGCGGCGAGGAGCAGGGCTCCCCCCAGCGCAGCACGTGGTACCGCAATCCGATCGTTCTGGTCGCCATCGGCCTGTTCGTCGCGATCCTGCTCGGGTTGGCGTTCTACCTGCTCGCCGACCAGACCAACGGCACCGGAGGCACGACGCAAACCCCTACGTCGCCGACGACAGCAACCGTGACGCCGACAACCACTACCGAGGTCACCACGACCACCGAACCGGCCGCTCCGCCGGAAACCACCGCGACGACCGTCCTGCCGACCACCACCGAGCCGGCCACGAGCACTCCACCGACGACAACCACAAGCGAGGACGAAGGTCACCATCATCACCATCACCACGCCAGCGGGACCCGCTAGCGGTGAGCGGCTACCGACCGCCGTACGACGACTACTCGCGGGGCGTTGACGAGACCGAGCGCTTCAGCGTTGGCGAGAGCCCGTCGCCCTGGTATCTCAAGCGGTGGGTCCTCGCCCTGTGGGGCCTGGCGGTGGTGATGCTGATCGCGATCATCATCTACGGCCTGGCCATCTTGGCGCGCGGCAACGGGGGTAGCGCACCGGCGCCCACCACCACGCGGACATCAACCCCTACCTCGTCGCACACCACCACACCGTCGACGACCCCATCGACCACCGAGCCGACCACCACGACGTCGGAAGTGACGATCGAGCCCTCGCCACCCAGCGCAACCTGGACGCCGCAGCATCCCCGCCGCCACTGGTGGCGCAGTAATTTGCCCCCAGTACCGCCGATACCGCACTTCTGAGTCGAGGGCGCTTCGCCGGGGTACTCAGTGCCGCGACGGTCAAGTTAGGGCATCCTTCGTCGCGGTGGCCCCCTCGGGGATGTCACTATGAGCAGGCTTACGCGGCTTGAGCAGGTGCAGTAGTTAAGTTACCGGCGAGTAGCACTACTCTAGTTACTCGTCAGTAACATCGGATGTGGGGAGATTTTCCGTGCACACGCAGATGCTGATCAGACTCGTTGTCGGACTGGGCGGGACGGCAATCATCGCTTTGCTCGCCGCACGCCGGGTGCTGTGGCTGGTCAAACTCACGCTTTCCGGTCAGCCGGTCACCGGCCGCACCGACGATGTCGGCACCCGGATCTGGACCCAGATCTCCGAGGTGTTCGGCCAGCGCCGACTGCTGAAATGGTCGGTCCCCGGGGTGGCGCACTTCCTGACCATGTGGGGCTTCTTCATCCTCATTACGGTCTACATCGAGGCCTACGGCACGCTGTTCGTCCCGAATTTCCATATCCCGATCGTGGGCCACTGGAACGCGCTGGGCTTCCTGCAGGATTTCATCGCCCTCGGCGTGCTGCTCGGCATCACCACGTTCGCGATCATCCGGCTGCGCTCCGAACCGAAGGAGCACGGCCGTTCGTCACGGTTCTACGGCTCACACACCGGCGGTGCCTGGCTGGTCCTGTTCATGATCTTTCTGGTCATCTTCAGCTTCGCCTTCTTCCGCGGTGCCTCGGTCAACACCGGAAACTTCCCCTACGGTTGGGGCGCATTCTTCTCGCACGGCATGGGCGTGCTGATGCACCCGCTGGGCACCGCCGCCAACGAGTGGATCGAGACCATCGCACTGCTCGCCCATATCGCAGTGGCGCTGATCTTCCTGATCATCGTGCTGCACTCCAAGCACCTGCACATCTTCCTGGCGCCGATCAACGTCACCTTCAAGCGGCTGCCCGACGGCCTCGGGCCCGTTGCTGCCGATCGAGGCCCACGGTAAGCCCGTCGACTTCGAAAACCCGCCGGACGACGCCACTTTCGGCCGCGGCAAGATCGAGGACTTCACCTGGAAGGGCAACCTCGACTTCGCCACCTGTACCGAGTGCGGACGTTGCCAGTCGCAATGTCCGGCCTGGAACACCGGTAAGCCGCTGTCTCCCAAGCTCGTCATCATGGACCTGCGCGACCACTGGATGGCCAAGGCGCCCTACATCCTTGGCGAAAAGAAGGCCGAGCCGCTCGAGGGCCTGGACCTCGAAACCGCACACGAAGAGGGCCACCACGTTCCCGAGTCCGGCTTCGGCCGGGTGCCCGGACACGGGCCCGAGCAGGCGGCCCGTCCGCTGGTCGGCACCGCCGAGCAAGGCGGCGTGATCGACCCCGACGTGCTGTGGTCCTGCGTGAACTGCGGCGCCTGCGTCGAGCAGTGCCCGGTGGACATCGAGCACATCGACCACATCATCGACATGCGCCGCTACCAGGTCATGATGGAGTCCGAGTTCCCCTCGGAGCTGTCGGTGTTGTTCAAAAACCTTGAGACCAAAGCCAATCCGTGGGGCCAGAACGCAGCCGACCGGACCAACTGGATCAGCGAGGTCGACTTCGACGTCCCGGTCTACGGCGAGGACGTCGACAGCTTCGAAGGTTTCGAGTACCTGTTCTGGGTCGGCTGCGCCGGCGCCTACGACGACAAGGCCAAGAAGACCACCAAGGCCGTCGCCGAACTGCTGTCCACCGCCGGGGTGAAGTATCTGGTGCTGGGCACGGGCGAAACCTGTAACGGCGACTCCGCCCGCCGCTCCGGCAACGAGTTCCTGTTCCAGCAGTTGGCCGCGCAAGCCAAGGAGAGCCTGGACGAGTTGTTCGAGGGCGTGGAGACCGTCGACCGCAAGATCGTGGTCACCTGCCCGCACTGCTTCAACACGCTCGGCCGGGAATACAAGCAGCTCGGCGCCAACTACTCCGTGCTGCACCACACCCAGCTGCTCAACCGGCTGGTCCGCGACAAGCAACTGGTCCCGGTGAGCCCAGCCTCCCCCCAAGACGTCACCTACCACGACCCGTGCTTCCTGGGCCGCCACAACAAGGTCTACGAGGCACCTCGCGAGCTGATCAACGCGGCCGGCGCGAAGCTGGCCGAGATGCCGCGACACGCCGACCGCAGCTTCTGCTGCGGCGCCGGCGGTGCGCGGATGTGGATGGAAGAACACATCGGCAAGCGGATCAACCACGAGCGCGTCGACGAAGCGCTGGCCACCGGTGCCACCACCGTGGCGACCGCGTGCCCGTTCTGCAAGGTGATGGTCTCCGACGGTGTGAACGACCGCCAGGAGGCCGCCGGACGCGAAGGCGTCGATGTCCGCGACGTCGCGCAGCTGCTGCTCGAGTCGCTTGACCGCAGCACCGTCACGTTGCCCGAGAAGGGTTCTGCCGCCAAGCAGGCCGCTGAGCGTGCCGAAAAGGCCGAGAAGGCGGCACCCAAGGCGTCTACCGCAACCGCGACTGCCCCGGCTGAGGCGTCCGCAGAGCCCGAGGCCGCCGCACCTGCCGACGACAAATCCGCCAAGGCCGTCACCGGCTTGGGGCTCGCGGGTGGCGCAAAGCGCCCGGGCGCCAAGACGGCGGCGCCGGCCTCCGACGAGAAACCCGCCGAGGACAAGGCCTCCGCAGCCCCGGCCAAGGGACTGGGCATCGCCGGCGGCGCAAAGCGGCCCGGCGCCAAGAAGGCGGCGGAAAAGCCTGCTGCTGCAGCGGAATCCGCTCCGACGTCCGAGCCCGAAGCCAAGACCGAATCCGCACCGGCCGCTCCCGCCGCGCCCGTGAAAGGGCTGGGCCTGGCCGCCGGGGCCAAGCGGCCCGGCGCGAAGAAGACCGCCGAGGCGCCCGCAGCGTCAGCGCCGGCGGCGCCCGCAGCGGAGCCAGAGGAGAAGGCCGAACCTGCGGAGGCCCCAGCGGCAACGTCGCCGGCCGCACCGGTCAAGGGACTGGGAATCGCCGCAGGGGCGAAGCGCCCCGGAGCCAAGAAGGCTTCGGCTTCCCCAGCCCCGGCAACCCCGGAGCCGGCGTCCGAACCCGAGACAAAGCCGGAACCGGAGTCCAAGCCCGAGTCCGAGGCGAAGGACGAGCCGCAATCGGCGCCTGCCGACGGTGACGGCAACGGCGGCGACGACGCTGCGCCAGCGGCACCCGTGAAGGGCCTGGGCATCGCCCGTGGGGCCCGCCCACCAGGTAAGCGCTGATCAGGACATCGAAAGAATTATTAATTAGATAGACAGCCGTGGCACCATTGGTGATGTGACCACTCACCAGCTGCCATGGCAGAACGCGGGGCAACAGCCGCGGCAGCGTACGTTCGCGCAGTCATCGAAGCTGCAGGACGTGCTCTACGAGATCCGCGGGCCGGTGCATGATCACGCCGCCCGGCTGGAATCTGAGGGTCACCGCATCCTCAAGCTGAACATCGGCAATCCTGCGCCGTTCGGCTTCGATGCGCCCGACGTGATCATGCGCGACATGATCCAGGCGCTGCCTTACGCGCAGGGCTACTCGGATTCCAAGGGCATCCTGCCCGCGCGGCGCGCGGTGGTCACCCGCTACGAACTCGTCGACGGCTTCCCACGTTTCGACGTCGACGACGTATATCTCGGTAACGGTGTCTCGGAACTGATCACGCTGACCCTGCAGGCGCTGCTGGACAACGGCGATCAGGTTCTAATTCCCGCGCCCGACTACCCGCTGTGGACGGCATCGACGTCGCTGGCGGGCGGCACTCCGGTGCACTACCTGTGCGACGAGACCCAGGGCTGGCAACCGGATATCGCAGACATCGAGTCCAAGATCACCGAGCGCACCAAGGCCTTGGTGGTGATCAACCCGAACAACCCGACCGGCGCTGTCTATAGCCGCGAAGTCCTCACGCAGATCGCCGATTTGGCGCGCAAGCACCAACTGCTGCTCCTCGCCGACGAGATCTACGACAAGATCCTGTACGACGACGCCCAACACATCAGCCTGGCTTCGGTCGCGCCGGATTTGCTGTGCCTGACGTTCAACGGGCTGTCGAAGGCCTACCGGGTGGCCGGGTATCGGGCGGGCTGGCTGGCCATCACCGGCCCCAAGGATCACGCCAGCAGCTTCATCGAAGGCATTCACCTGCTGGCCAATATGCGGCTGTGCCCGAATGTTCCTGCGCAGCACGCCATTCAGGTCGCGCTGGGCGGTCACCAGAGCATCGACGACTTGGTGCTGCCCGGCGGGCGGCTGCTCGAGCAGCGCGATGTCGCCTGGTCGAAGCTCAACGAAATCCCCGGGGTCTCCTGCGTCAAACCCGCCGGAGCGCTCTACGCGTTTCCGCGGCTCGACCCTGAGGTGTACGAAATCGTCGACGACGAGCAGCTCGTTCTAGACCTGCTGCTGTCGGAGAAGATCCTCGTCACCCAGGGCACCGGATTCAACTGGCCCGCGCCGGATCACCTGCGGATCGTCACCCTGCCGTGGTCGCGCGACCTTGCCCGCGCGATCGAGCGACTGGGCAACTTCCTGGCCAGCTACCGCCAGTAGCTTGACGTCGTATCTCGGTTGACCCAGCGTATGCGGTGTCCACCTGCTACCGTCTCACCGTTCGCCGAGCGTCTCCATCCGGCCGTGCTGACGCTGCGCATGGAGATTTGAACTTTCTATGAATTTGGCCATAGAACGCGCGCCACGGTGAAGGTTGGGCGCACTATGGATTACATCTCTGCCAATGCTTCCGCCTTGTTGGCCTGCCACACAGTAGTGGCTGCACGAGTTGTTCTGCGGTGCACAGGACCTGACTACGGAGGGTGCGGCGTATCGACTGACGGTTGATGCCCCAGCAAGCCCTCGCACCCCTGCGGAGAACACAATTCCTGCACCACCGGATCTTCCTAGATCAGCTTTTATCGAAAGGAGCATTGCGATGTTTTCTGTTGCACAGCAGGCACAGTCGCCCGCAGCAACGGCTGACCGCAACCGATCGCGTAGCTCGACGCCGTCCAGGTTGGACTTCTGACCATGGATTACGGCGCTCTACCACCTGAAATCAACTCTGGGAGAATGTATTCCGGACCCGGGTCGACGCCTCTGCGTTCGGCATCGGCGGCATGGAATCTGCTAGCCGCCGAGCTCGATTCGGCGGCAAATCAGTACCAGGCCACGATCAATGTCTTGGCCGACGACGACTGGCGCGGCCCGACATCAGCAACCATGGCAGCCGCCGTCGCCCCGTACATCAGCTGGATGGCGACCACAGGCGCGCAGGCCGAGCAGGCCGCAACGCAGGCATCAGCTGCCGCGGCCGCCTACGAGACCGCATTCGCGTTGACGGTCCCGCCACCGCAAATTGCGACCAACCGGGCGCAGCTGGCCATGCTGGTCGCGACCAACGTCATCGGCCAGAACACCCCGGCGATCGCCGCCAACGAGGCGCTCTACGGCGAGATGTGGGCGCAGGACGCCGCGGCGATGTACGGCTACGCCGGGAGTTCGGCGACGGCCGCAACGGTAAAGCCATTTACCCAGCCGCCCGAGACGTCGAATCCAGCCGCTCAGGCCACGCAGGGGGCCGCGGTCACCCAGGCCCAGAGCGCCGCCACCGGGACCGGTGTGCAGTCGGCGCTGCAACAAACCATATCCAGCGTTCCGTCGGCGTTGAACCAGCTCACCTCGCCGCTATCCGCGGCGACGAATGCGGCTACGCCAGCCCACGAGTTTGCTCGACCGACTTCCTCGACTTTCTTGGACGGCGCCGATGGGAGCCCCATCGGAACCTTCCTGAACTCGACCTTCTTGAACGGTTTCGTGTCGGGCTCATATATCAGCCCCGCGATCGTCACACCAGCGATCACCAGCGGGTTAGCCGACATCAACTCGCTGCAACCAAGCGTCGAGTCGGCGCCTGGAGGTGCCGGAGTCACCGGCCTGATCACGCCCCAGCCGCCGGCACCACTGCCGGCGGCAGCTGTGCCAAACGTGGGCGTTTCGGTGAATACGTCGGGCAGCACACTGGTCGGCCGGCTCTCGGTCCCGCCGGCATGGACGGCGGCGGCGCAGGTCGCCAACCACAGCGGTGTGACGTACGCCGGTGGCGGCTGGACCAACGCGGTGGGCCCGACTGGCGGCGGCACCAATGCCGTCCCGGCCGGCATGCCAGGTATGCCCGGCGCGGCCGGCGGCAAGTCCGGCGGGTTCGGGCACGGGCCTCGCTACGGAAACCGCTTGACGGTCATGGGACGTCCGCTGTCGGGTGGCTGAGCGTCAGCGCCGTTCCAGCAACTCCAGCAAGTAGGCCCCGTAGCCGGATTTCAGCAGGGACTTCGCGCGCCGGGCCAGCTGATCGTCATCGATGAAGCCCCTCCGCCACGCGACTTCTTCAGGCACGCTGACCTTCAGGCCCTGGCGACGTTCCAGCGTGCGAACGTAGTCACCGGCATCGGCCAACGAGTCGAACGTGCCGGTATCCAGCCAAGCCGTGCCACGGGTCAGAACCTGCACGGCCAGGCGACCCTGGTCGAGGTAGGTCCGGTTGATGTCGGTGATCTCGTATTCGCCTCGCGCGGAGGGCTTTAAACCCCGGGCGATCTCGACGACGTCGTTATCGTAGAAATACAGGCCGGGCACCGCATAGTTCGATTTCGGCGTGGCCGGCTTCTCTTCAATCGAGAGTGCGATGCCGTCGTCGCCGAATTCGACAACTCCGTATGCCGACGGGTTAGCCACCCAGTAGGCGAAAATCGCTCCCCCGCTGAGGTTTTTAAAGCGTCGGAGGTTGCTGCCCAAACCGGGGCCGTAGAAGATGTTGTCGCCCAACGCCAAAGCCACCGAGTCAGAGCCGATGTGATCGGCGCCGATCAAGAATGCCTGGGCCAGCCCTTCGGGTTCGTCTTGCACCGCGTAGCTGATGTTGATGCCGAATGCGCTGCCGTCACCCAGTACTCGCCCGAACGCCGGCGCGTCGGAAGCGGTGCTAATGACCTGGATGTCGCGGATGCCCGCCAAGATCAGCGTGGACAGCGGGTAGTAGATCATCGGTTTGTCGTAGACCGGCAGCAGCTGCTTGCTGACGCCCAAGGTGATCGGATGCAGGCGCGTACCCGCGCCGCCGGCCAGGATGATCCCGCGCATCGCCTACCCCTCAGTCGACCAGATCGGCGTTGGTCAGTTCGGTCGCGGCCAGCGCCGCGGCCAAGTTTTGGTGACGGAACGCCGACGTAACGTGGTCGCGTACGACACGAAAGGCGGACGCGGCGTCAGAGCCGGATTCGCCTGGGCCGCTGATCTTTTGTTCGACGACGACCACCCCATGGTGGACGAATAATCGACCGACTTCGACTGAGCGCGGGTTGGCGGTTACCCATTCCCGTAACGCGGCGTGGCCCTGGGCTGCGCCGTGCGCGTCGCCGACCTCGATGTCCTCGCTGGACAGGCTCAGTAAGGTGTCGACATCAGCCGCGTTCAACGCCTCGTGCCATGCCAGGACGGTGGCGATCTCCGATGTGGTCATGACGTGCAACGTACCGCGTGCGGCCGCAACGGCGTGCAGTTCTAGGCGCGCTTTTGCGTCAGGAGTTCGAGCGCGGTCAGGCCACCCGCCGCCCCAGGCAGTGCACCCGCCAGCCGGCTCGCTGCCAGCGCTGCACATCCAGGCAGTTACGGCCGTCGACCACGACCTTGGAGCGCACCCGGTCGGCCAGCAGATCCGGATCGAGGTCGACGAACTCCGGCCACTCGGTGAGCACCAGAACCGCGTCGGCGCGATCACACGCTTCCTCCACCGAGACTGCGTAACTCAGGGTCGGGAAGAGTCGCTGTGCATTCTCCAGCGCCTTGGGGTCGTAGACGTTGACGCCGGCCCCGTTGAGTTGGAGCTGGCCCGCGACGTTGAGCGCCGGCGAGTCGCGCACGTCGTCGGATTCCGGCTTGAACGCGGCTCCGAGCACCGCGATGTTGGCGCCCAACAACGATCCGCCACACGCCTTGGTCGCGAGTTCGACCATGCGGGTGCGGCGTCGCATGTTGATGTTGTCGACTTCCCGCAGGAAGGTGAGCGCCTGATCGGCACCCAGCTCGCCGGCGCGGGCCATGAAGGCGCGGATGTCCTTTGGCAAGCAACCGCCGCCAAAACCCAAGCCCGCGTTGAGGAATCGACGCCCAATTCTAGGATCGTGACCGAGTGCGTCGGCCAGCAGGGTGACGTCGGCACCAGCTGCCTCACACACCTCGGAGATCGCGTTGATGAACGAGATCTTGGTGGCCAGAAAGGCGTTTGCGGACACCTTCACCAGTTCTGCGGTCTGCAAATCCGTCACCAAGAAGGGGACGCCGGCGTCCAGCATCGGCGCGTACATGTCGCGGATCGCGACCTCAGCACGGGTCGAACCATCCTGCACGCCAAGCACAATGCGATCCGGCTTCAGCGTGTCCTGGATCGCGAAGCCCTCGCGCAGGAATTCGGGGTTCCACGCGATTTCCACGTCCACCCCCGGACGTGCGGCATCGCGCGCACGTCCGACCAACTCGGCAGCGGTCCCGACGGGGACGGTGGACTTCCCGACGATCACCGACGGCCGCGTCAAACGCGGTGCGAGCGTGTCAATTACGGCATGAACATGGCTCAGATCGGCGCCGTATTCGCCGCGCTTCTGCGGAGTGCCGACCCCGAGGAAGTGCACATCGGCGAATTCGGCTGCCAGGTCGTAGTCGGTGGTGAACTGAAGTCGACCGGCGGCGATGTTGTCGCGCAACAGCTTTCGCAGGCCCGGCTCGTAGAACGGAACATCGCCGGCGGCGAGCTTGGCGACTTTACCGGGATCGATGTCGACACCGACGACTTCGTGCCCCAATTCGGCCATTCCGGCCGCGTGGGTCGCACCTAGATAACCAGTACCAAATACGGTGCACCTCATACACCCGTGTGTATGTTGCTGCAATGAGCTAACGGCATCGCTCTTCTGATCGGCGGGCAAACGTCAGATGACGGTTACCCGTCGAACATCAAAAGCCCAGGCCAGGCACGGCGAATTAATGGCCGAAGCCGCCGTGACCCCCGCCACCAAAGAAATCCGCCGTGACCTCCGCCGCCGAAGCCGCCACCACCGCTACCGCCGTGGCCACCGCCGTCGGGATAGCCACCACCGCCACCGGGGCCGGGGAATCCGCCACCGCCGCCGGGATAACCGCCGCCGCCGGGGTAGCCACCACCGCCGGGATAACCGCCGCCACCGCCGTAACTGGGGCCGCCGAAGATCGGCGGAACACCGGGAATCGGAATGGGTATCGGCACCACAGCAGGAGGCGGTGCAGGAGCGGGCGCCACTGGAGCCGGAGCAACGGGCGGCGGCGCAACCGGCTCCGGGACCGGGGCCGGCGCGACAGGCACGGGTGCAGGTGCGAGGCGCCGCGGGAGCGGGCGCCGGTGCTGCAGGTTCGGGAGCCGGTGCTTCCGGTGCCGGCGCGGGTGCCTCTGGCGCCGGTGCGTGTGCAGCGGGTGCGGGAGCCGGCGCGGACGCCGGTGCCGGGGCCGCGGGCGCAGCGGGCGCCGGCTTGGCGTTGTGACCAGGGTCGGGCCTGGTGGCAGCGGTCGGTCGCATGCTGACCGCCAGCGCCACGAGCAGCGCCGCTGCCCCGACGACGAAGAGCGCGGCGACGGCAGTGGCCACCAGGAAGCGTGGCCTACGACCACCCTCTGACGGAGCTTCAGCGACGCCGGTATAGGTACCGGTTTGGAAATCTGCCTCCTCGCCGGCAAACGCGGTGTAGGCGTCGCCGTCTTCGTCGGTAACGGCGCTGTAGGCCAGGGCCTGCTCGCCGGTCGCGAGGTTGGTGGCGACATCGAAGTAGCCCGGTGCGACGGCGAGGGGGTTGATGAAGCCGGTGCCGGGATCCTGGGCGTAAGCCAGCGCTTCGGTCGACGAGGTGAACAGCGGCGCGTTGGCCGACGCCAGCGCGGCGCCCCGGGCCAGCGCGGTCTCCGGCTCCTCGGGCGCGCTGACGATCAGCCCGGTCGCCGCCTCCAACTGCGGCTTGAGCGCGGCGATGTCGACACCGCCGGAGCCGACCAGGAAGAGGCCGTCGGGCCGGGTGCCCAGCGACTCGGCTCCGGATGCCAGCGCGGCGAGTTCGGCCAACGAATCGCGACCAGGCGTCAGCGGCTGGCGGTGCACCTCAGTGATCGAGCCGTCGGAGGTGTTGACCACGGCCAGCGTCGCGGTATCGGGCTCGACGAACAGCAGCCCGGTCTGGGCATGTCCGACGGAGCTGCCGACGACCTGGGCCAGCGCCGCGGCGGCCAAAAACGACGACACCAGCATCACGTTTTCGACCTTGCGGGCGGCCAGCGCGTCACGCAGCGCCGCTGCTTCGATGGGGTCAGTCCAGGTCACGCCGATCGATCGCACCTGGTAGCCGCTGTCGGAGGCGCCCTCGCGGGTGCCGAGGATGGCCGACACTACCTGGTCGGCAGCATTGATCGTCGGCGCGTCAGCGGACGCGTTGACGTCGAAGCCGTCCTCGTCGACGGTGACACCGTCGGCGTTTTCGCCCTCTACGAGAACCATGCGGACCGCAGTGGGTGCCATCGACACTCCAAGTACGGTGTCCACTTCTCCTCCAAAAATGCTTGCTCGCTGACCGGGGCCGGTCACTGACGTGAGCGGAGCAGGTTGATTACCCAGTTTTGACAACGACGATACCGACGGCCGGGCGCGGCGGCTATGGCCTGACCGGCGTATTCCCCCGGCTCATCAGTGACCGTGGCCGCCGTGGCCCCAGCCTCCACCACCGTGGCCCCAACCAGGACCACCGCCACGACCGCCTTCGTCGCCGTGGCCCCAGCCGGGTCCACCCCAACCGGGCCCGCGCTCGGGCGGGCCGAACAGTGGCGGCGGAATAAGCCCCGGGATCCCCGGAAGAATCGGAATCGGCGCGAACGCGGGAGGCGGTGCTGGCGCAGGTGCGAAAACCCGCGGTGGTGCCGGCGCGAATACCGGCGGCGGCGCCGGGGCCGGAACGGCCGCGTGAATCGGCGCTGGGGCGCACCGGGCAGGGGCCGGGCACAGGTGCCGCCGCCGGGACTGGTGGTGCTGCGCGCTGCGGGGCCGGGATCCGGGCCGGCGCTATCACGTTGTGGCTGAGGCTGGGCCGCGTATAAGCCGAGGGCCGGATGCTGAACGCCAGCGAAATCACCAGCCCCATCACGCCGGCGACGAAAATGATCAGCACGCCCATCGCCACGAAAAACGGTTTGCGAGTTTCGGGTTCGTGCTCTAACCGCCGGAAGTCGGGATATATGCCGGTGGTGAAGTCTTCGTGCTCGTCGACACCGGCGTAAGCGTCGGGGCCTATGGCGGTGTAGACCGCCGCCGAATCGTCGGCGACGGCGCTGTAGGCCAGCGCGTCGGCGCCCGCCTCGGCGCTGGGAACGGCCGCTTCCGCGACGGCCAGGTATCCGGGCGTATCCACGTGCTGGCTCACCGAACCAGTACCGGGGTCCAGCGCATAGGCCAGCGCGGCGGTCGAGGAGGCGAACAGCGGCGCATTGGCCGAAGCCAGCGCCGCGCCACGGGCCAGTGCCGTTTCAGGATGGTCGGGCACGCTCAGCGGCAGCGAGGTGGCGTCCTCGAGCGCCGGCTTGATCAAGGGAATGTCGACGCCTGAGCCCACTACCAGCAGGCCTTCTGGCTGCAGGTCGAGCCCCTCAGCAACGGACGCCAGATTGACCAGCGTGGCCACCGCCTGGTCGTCGTCGTCGGGCAGTTGCTCGCGCTGGACGTTGATGATCGAGCCGTCGGTGGTGTTCACCACGGCCAACGTCGCCGAGTCCGGTTCGACATAGAGCAACGCGTTGTGGGAATAACCGGTAGCGCTGCCCATCGACTGCGCCAGCGCCGCTGCGGCCAGGAACGACGACACCAGCATCACGTTCTCGACCTTGCGAGCGGCCAGTACGTCGCGCAGCTCGGCCGCTGCCCGCTGGTCGGTCCAGGTCACCCCGGTCGACAGCAGTTCATAGCCTGCCGCGCTGGCACCTTCCCGGGTACCGAGAATCGCCGCGACCACCTGATCTGGCGCGCTGAGGGTTGCCGGGTCTTCGCTATCGGTGACCGCGAAGTTGTCCTCGTCGACGGTCATCCCGTCGGCATTTTCTCCCTCGACCAGCACCATACGGACCGTCGTGGGCGCCATCGACACACCAAGTACGGTGTCCACAAAACCTCCCGCCACTTTGCTGATCGCCCGCGGGCCTTCTGCGATTACGCGCCTTTCAGGTCGCCGACACAGAAGTTAATCGCCACTCCGGAGCGCAGCGTTACAAACGCGGACTCAGCTGTGTTCTACGAAGATATGACCAGGGACGCAACGGTCGAAACATGCCCCCCGGCCGACCCTTCCACCAGAATTTTACCTTGTCGCACCTCCGGCCACCGGGTTAGTGGTGTCCGCCACCAAAGCCTCCGCCGCTAGGCCGCCGCCGAAACCACCACCACCGAAACCACCGCCACCGAACCCATGGCCGCCACCGAACCCACCCGGCCCGCCACCAAACCCATGGCCGCCGTCGAACCCACCCGGCCCGCCACCAAACCCACCGGCCGCCGTCGAACCCACCCGGCCCGCCACCAAACCCATGGCCGCCGTCGAACCCACCCGGCCCGCCACCAAACCCATGGCCGCCGTCGAACCCACCCGGCCCGCCACCAAACCCATGGCCGCCGTCGAACCCACCCGGCCCGCCACCAAACCCACCCGGGTTGCCACCACCGAAGCCGCCAGGGTTACCACCGGGATTGCCGCCGAAACCGCCGGGCCCCTGATGCGGAGCGGGAGACGTGATGCCCGGAATACCCGGGATTCCTGGAATGCCCAGTATGGGTATTCCAGGAAATAGCGGTGCCTGCGGGGCGGGCAGATGTACCGGCTCTGGCATCTGCACGGGCGGCTGCACGGGTAGATGCACTGGCGGAGTCGGCGCGTGGACCGGACCCACGCGAACGGGATTCGGCGTACGCACCGGAATCGGCACCGGCAGCGGGAGCACGACTGGGGCAGGGGCGACGACCGGCACCGGTGGCGGGGCAGCCGGCACCGGTGGCGCCGCCACGGGAATCGGCAGCGCGACTGGCGGCGGAGCGGCCGGCCGCGGGGCCGGCATCGGCGCGTTCGCCGGCGGGGGCACCACCGCCGGGACGTTCATGCGGTGAGCTTCCGGCACGTCGACGCTCGCTGGGGCCGGAGCAGGTGCCGGAGCCTGGATGATGAGGTTCTGCAGCGGCCGGGGAAGCAGGGCCACGCTCGGTCGAATACCAAGCGCCAGAGCAACTTCCAGCGACAGCGCGGCGGCGACGAAGACAACCGCGAGGATGCTTCCGACGAGCACCAGGGGTCGGCGCTCGGGTTCGCTTTCAACGTGCTGCTCGCTCACCACATCCTGCGCCAAGGTGTGGGCATCGGCGTCCTCATCCGGGACAGCGCTGTAGGCGAGATCATCTTCACCCAACGTGGTACCAAGCGGAACATCGGGTGCCGCAAGGTATCCCGGCGATACGGCGTAGGGGTCGATCGCGCCGGTGCCGGGATCGAGCGCATAAGCCAGCGCCGCTGTCGACGACGCAAAAAGCGGAGCGTTTGCAGACGCCAGTGCGGCGCCCCACGCCAGCGCGGTCTCTGGCTCTTCGGCCGCGGTGACCGGAATGGTTGTCACCGCCTCCAGTTGAGGCTTGATCGCGGCGACGTCCACGCCGGAGCCGACGATGAACACGCTCTGCGGACGTGTCTCCAACGCCTCCAGACCAGTCACCATTTCGGCTAATTCGGCGACGCTGTGGCCGCCTGACATCAACTCCTTATGGACGTCGGAGATGGAGCCGTCAGCGGAATCGATGACAGCCAGCGTCGCGGTGTCGGGCTCGAGGAAGAGCAGGGCGGTGTGGGAGTCGCCGACCGTACAACCGACGGTCTGCGCCAACGCAGCCGCGGCCATGAACGACGACACCAACATGACGTTTTCGACTTTGCGAGTGGCGAGGGCATCCCGCAGAGCGGCCGCGTCCACCGGATCGGTCCACGTGACCCCGGTCGATGTCAGCGCATGACCGGCCTCGGTGGCACCTTCGCGGGTGCCCAGGATCGCCGAAATCACCTGATCGGCCGCACTCAGCGTGGCCGCATCGTCGGCGGCGGCGAAGGAGAACTGGTTGTCCTCGACGGTGACGCCGTCGGCGTTTTCACCTTCGACGAGCAGCATTCGAACCGATGTGGGTGCCATCGACACCCCGAGCACGATATCCATCGCGCCTCCAAGAGCCATTCGTAGCGCGCCACGGCTTTAGGCGGAGGGAATACCGCGTCCGGCGCTACATATGGATCGTCGCTATCGAACCTGTGCTGGACTGCAGGTGAACTTAAGTGGACCTTATGAAATTGAGATACGACCGTGACGGGGTCGGTCCGCGTTGGCCCTGGTATTTCGACCCGACGCTCGCGCTGCCGTAGGGATGCTCGGCGGGACTGGTCAGCCGCAGGATGCACAGCTGGCCGATTTTCATACCCGGCCACAGCGTGATCGGGAGGTTGGCGACGTTCGAGAGCTCCAGCGTGATGTGGCCACTGAAGCCGGGATCGATGAAGCCGGCGGTGGAATGGGTGAGCAGTCCCAGACGTCCCAGCGACGACTTGCCTTCGAGACGCCCCGCCAGATCCTCGGGCAACGTGCACGTCTCCAGCGTGGAGCCGAGGACGAACTCGCCGGGATGCAGCACGAACGGCTCCCCCTCGGCCGGTTCCACCAAGCTGGTCAGCTCGTCCTGTTGCTGCGCCGGGTCGATGTGGGTGTAGCGAGTGTTGTTGAAGACCCGGAACAAACTGTCCAGCCGGACGTCGACGCTGGACGGCTGGACCAGGGCGTCGTCGAAGGGGTCGATTCCCAGCCGGCCGGCGGCGATTTCGGCTCGGAGATCGCGATCGGAAAGCAGCACGCGACGAGCGTAGCGGCCGGTGATCCCAATGAACGGCACGACGCCGGGTGCTAGCCTTCTCCAGGCTTCATTGCCGATGTAGTTCAATGGCAGAACATCAGCTTCCCAAGCTGAATACGCGGGTTCGATTCCCGTCATCGGCTCCACTTTGAGCGGCGACAACGGTGTTCAAAACTTCCGAACACTCCCAGTGCGCTTATCTGCTATTCGCAACGGAACCGCGCCCGCCCGCTGTAAGTTCTAGCCGTTAGGCAGGTGTCAACTGCGCGTCGGATTTAGTCGCAGGAAAACGGTGATAGCCGAGCCATGGAAGTAGACCGACTCATCGCTGTACTTGAAGGCGATGACAAACTGATGAGCGTTGTCGGGTTGCTCGGGCAAGACTGTCTGACCCAGCGCCGGGCGGTGAAAAACGACCAATATGCGGCAACCGCTGACATGATCGTCAACCTTCGCGGTATGGCCGCCACTGAAAGCACGCACATGTGGAGTGTCGACGGCGAACGCTGCGCAGGCCCGAGCCCGGCACTCAAAGAGCGATTGGCAAAAGCGCGGGCGACCCCCGCGCTGGCAACGATCACCGTGCTGGAGGGGATCTGTCTGGCCGCGGCGCGCTTGTTCTTCGCCAATGCTTCGTCAGTCGTGCGCGTCGAGCGCGGTTCTGTTCTGCCGCTACCGGAGCGGTGGCTGGCTAACATGCCCGCCACTCCCCGTCCCTGGACGACGCACCCGAATCTGCTAAACGAACGGTGCAACTTCGTCCTGTGGGAGCCCGATTGGTCGGTGGATCTCGACTACACGTTCCGCGATCTGCTGGACCTGACGTGCGCGCAACGGCTCGAAGCCCGCGACAAAGTCGACAAGGACGGCGTCGCCACGTTGGCGTATCAGCTTCCGAAGATTGCCACCGTGCATCCCATCGATGGCAAGGACATGGCCCTGCCAGTGCTAGACGTTTGTCGGGAGCGGTTCTTCTTCATTCGCCCGAAGCTTCCGTCGGATAAACCGAACGTTTTCCCTGAACATGCACCCACCGCCTCTGCTGCGAATGAAGCAAGTAAGGCGCAAGCTCACCAACAGGTATTCGATGCCCTCACAAAGGCCGGGAAGATCGCACCGATCGCGGTATTGCCCGAATTCTGTCTGCATTCCCCGGACGGCCTCGACACGTTGATCGCCAAAAGCACTCTCCCGCTGGCAGACCTCATCGTCGCTGGCAGCGCCCACATGGAGGACGCGGACCGGAAACGCACCAACACCACGCACGTGTTTCTCGATCGGCAACCGATCCTTCGGGTCGAGAAGCACGAACCGTTCGTTATTCGCCCAGGAGGCGTGAACCCTAATTACGTTGAGGACATCGCGCCGTCATCACATGTGCTCAAGCTGGCAGCCGGAACGGCCACCCGACTAGCGGTTGCGATCTGCGCCGACCTCAACTCGAACGACCTCCTCATGGCCATGGTGGCAGCCGGGGTGAATCTGCTGCTGTCGCCTTCGTGGACGCCGACGATCGGCACCGCCGACAGGGGCCTGGATACGCTGGCCGGATATTGCCAATGCGTCGGCGTCATCGCGAACACACCAGGTCACCTCCTGGCGAATAGCGAGGACACGACGTTCAGCGCATGCACCTCCGTCCCGCGCGAGGGAGGGCACGCTCATTTTCACGACGCCCCCGGCACGTTACCCGCCGTAGGTGTGCTGGATCCGAATCTGCCGCCCGCCGATGCCAGCAGTTGGACCTGGCTGCCTTAAACGTGAAAAGTTGGGATTCCTGACGCGGCTCACCGGCCATCTCGTCCGCGGCGGCGGATTGCGGACTCTCGTCGCTTCTGTACGTCCAGTCGGCAACTCGATGCACGCTGGGGTCGGCTGACTCCTCAGCCCACTGCTGCATGAGATTCGGTATCCACGGATCGATGGGGATCAGCATGCGGCCAGCCCGCGAACTCGCAACATCAATCAGGTCGCCGATCGCAGGGTCGGGTGCGCCGTGCTTCTCGTAAACCTTGCCAAGACCAACGAGGCAGGCAGCAATCCCCGCGGGGCTTTGCAGGGTGCGGTACTGCGCCATCGCTTGACGAAAGAAGTCCATGCTTAGGTCCCATTTGGTGGGATCGCCATTCGCGGCGAGCTCCCGGGCGATAACGGCTTGCCGTCTCGCATTGAGCGCCCGGCCCGGCGGAGACGATGCAAGCTGTTGCTCGGCCTTCGTGGCAAAGTCCCACGCCTGGCCCAATTCGCCGGAGGCATACTTGACTGCGGCCAGAGCGGTGAGACTGAAGCCAAGCGTACGAGTACGCCCAATCTCGCCTG
Source organism: uncultured Actinomycetota bacterium (assembly GCA_963737375.1). Lineage (GTDB taxonomy): Bacteria > Actinomycetota > Actinomycetes > Mycobacteriales > Mycobacteriaceae > Mycobacterium. The sequence goes on along the minus strand of CAVTSP010000023.1, from coordinate 19,844 downwards.
CGATCTCAGCAGCCTCGGACAAGGTCTCAGCGGCAGCCGTTAACTCCCCCGCACAACGCAACGCGTCGCCCAGTTGGAGCAAAACGTCAGCCCGGCACCGATCGGCTGCATCTACTTTGGCCAAATCATCGGCGCGCCTGAGAACAGCGATCGCTTCCGAGAAGTTGCCTCGGAGCCGCTGACACAATCCCTGCATGCGCGTCGCTTCGGCCGATCCGTAGGTGTCGCCGTAAGCCGCGAAGACCGATTCGGCGCGCTTGGCGTAATCAAAAGCCGCGCCGAAGTTGGTCTGCTGACGCCAAAGCTCGGCGCTGCCCAGGAGTGCCCACCCCTCGCGCGGTGCCCAGTCGTGAGCCTCATCGAGTTGGTCGCATCGCGAGAAGACGGTCGCCGCCGTGGTCAGATGGTCAAGTCGCTGACGTGAGGGCAGGGGGTCGTGCCGACCCAACTCGTAGTGAAGGCACGCGGTGGCGGGAGCCACCAGATCCGCCTCGACGCCGATCTTCCCGGCCGCGATCTCGGCGACGGCGTCGAGGTGGGGATGGACTTCGTCGTGTCTGCCAGCTTGACGCAGCGTGGTGACGAGCTCACATCGTGCGATCAGCGCCAAGCCGTTTGCCTCGATCTCCGTGGCTTGTTCCAGCGCCCGTTCTAACCGGTCGGCGGCATAGCCAAGGTCGTTCGTGCTACGGCGCGCAGACACTGCCGCAGCAATGGCGAGTCTGAGGTACTGCCGTTCCTCCTCATCGGCCGATGGGGGTTTGACCTCGCCTTCCTCCGATACCGCGTCAGAGGTGGACAGCCGATAATGGCGGATACGCCCGTCATTGGGGTCCGATTCGAAGGTGACCAGCGCTGATTCGAGCAGACTCGTCAGTACCCGTGAGACGACTGTGGTTCTGCGATTTAATGTCGTGGCTACCTCCGACGGTGTGCTCTCCTCTGCCTCCGCCAAGTGGGCAAGAATCTGACTACGCAACGATTCACCGGACGGTGCTGCCGTGCGCCGCGCTTGCTCGACTCGGCGTCGGGCAAGTTCGTCCTGCACTGCCTGCCAATCCGTGCTGTCCATCTGACCGTCCCGGGCGAGGGCAGTCAAACGGCGTGCTAATTCGTCGCCGTCGACCTCGGCAAAAGATGGAACACACGCGGCGTCGTCGTACATGCCCCCTACATTGCCGCAGCAGCGGCCCTATGTCAACCACATGTTTAATACATTGCTGGGGGTACCCGCGGCTGTCACAAGTGGTCGCGACGACAACGGACGTTCCCCGACCCCAAGGATGTCGATCGGTAGGTCACGCCAGTCGGCGGAATCCGAAGCAAGACGATTTCAGGAGCCCCGAAAAACACTCGGCGCCAAGAAGCCTTCGTCGAGTGAAAAATGGCTGGCGAGATCGGCGAGGTGTCGCGACAGGGTGCCGCCTCGCAGGGAACCGTGTCGGCGCCGAGTCTGCGCGAAGTAGGTTGCCGGAACACACTTCTCACGCAGAAACCTCCGCGGTATACGCACCGCGGAGGTCCAGCGTCCCCACGATTCCGCCGTGGGGACTAAAGGGGCGCAATCGTAAGGGGAAAGTGGTTTGGCGTTAGCGGCCGCCGCCGGCCCCGCCGCCGAGAAGGCGGCCGCCACCGGCCCCGCCGCCGACGATCCGTCCGCCGCCGGCCCCGCCGCCGCCATCAATGATGTTGTGCTGGTCTGAGTCATGGACACAGGTTATCGCCGAATCCTTAGTGACCGCAATATCATTCAAAGTAAACACCAGCCCGGCAAATGTTGAACACAGGCAGTAGTTTCGATTAACAACGGGTGTTCGCCATACCGATGCGAACCGATATGCCGCGTCGCACTGCCGTTGGTACCAAGAAGCGCGGAGCGGGTGCTGGGTGTCTTAGAGTTCGGCAGTGACTCAGATTCAGGAGCACGCCGACGCCGACCAGCCATCGCCGTGGGCGCCGTTACACAATCCCATTTATCGCAACCTGTTCATCGCGTCGTTCGCCTCCAACATCGGGACGTGGATGCAAAGTGTTGCGGCCCAATGGTTTTTGGTGGAAAAGCACAGCAGTGACGTCATCGTCGCACTGGTACAGACGGCGAGCCTCGGGCCGACGCTGATTTTCGCGTTGTTCGCCGGTGTGCTGGCCGATCTGTTCGACCGGCGCCGGTTACTGATCGTCCTGCAGACGTATGCGGTACTGGTGGCGCTGGCCCTGGCGGTGCTGACCTACCTAGATCGCGTCAGCCCGACAACACTGTTGATGTTCACCGTGGCCATCGGCTGCGCTTCCGCACTGGCCGCCCCGGCCTGGCAAGCGATTCAGCCCGAGGTGGTCCCGCGCGAGCAGATACCGGCCGTCTCGACCCTGGGCAGCGTCTCGGGAAACGCCTCCCGCGCGATCGGACCGGCGATCGGCGGCGTGATCCTGGCGGTGGCCGGTCCCGCAGCGGTCTTCGCGATCAACGCGATTTCGTTCGCAGGGATCATCGTTGCCCTGCTGGTGTGGAAACGGCCCAAGCAAATCGCCCCACTCGAACGAGAACACTTCGGCCAGGCCATCCTCACCGGACTGCTGTTCGTCAACAACGCTCCGATATTTCGCCGAATCCTCTTGCACGCAGCGCTTTTCCTGTTTCCCGCCTCGGCCCTCTTGGCACTGCTGCCGGTGGTCGCCGCCCGCAGATGGCACCTGGGTGCCAGTGGCTATGGCGTGGCGGTGGCGGCCGTCGGTTTGGGTGCTGTACTCGCTGTGGCGGTCGCCGGGCTGATACGCCTGCAAACTGTCTGACAACCTGCAACTGGCGGCGTCTGCCGCCGCCTACGGGCTGGCAATGCTGGCAGTCGCGTGGCTTCCGTTCGCTGCGGCGTTACCTTTCCTGGTGATCTCGGGGATGGCCTGGCTGATCACGCTGACCACGTTGAACGCGGCAGCCCAGCTGACGTTGCCGCGCTGGGTTCGGGCCCGCGGGTTGTCGGTGTATCTGTTGGTCGCCACCGGATCTCAGGCGATCGGCGCGTATGCCTGGGGTGCCCTCGCCACGCGGGCGGGACTCGACGTCGCGCTGCTCGGGTCGGCGGTCGCGCTGGGCGTTGTTGTCCTCAGCGTTGCCGTGCTGCCATTGCCGCCGTCCACCGGCAAGATAGACGTCGAGGTTTCCCATGCGTGGCCGACACCGACGCTGATGTTCGAGCCATGCCCTCAGGACGGACCGGTACTGGTTGCCGTCCGTTACCAGGTAGCGGCCAAGAACCTCGATGAGTTCGTCCAGTCGATGGGCAATGTCAGGCGGTCACGGCTACGGACGGGCGGCCACAGCTGGCGGCTGTATCACAGTGTCGGACAACCCGACATGTTCCTCGAGCGGTTCACCGTCGCGTCCTGGAGCGAATTCGAGCGCCAACGCATTGAACGCTGGCTGGACTACGACAGCGAGGGCGTCACCAAGGCGATCGGCTATACCGTCGACAACGCCCGACCTCACGAGTACTACCTGGCTAGGCATGTGCCCCGATGAATCGTTTTCGCGCCCACCACTTCAGCTGTCGACATCCATCTCGGTCAAGACCCGACGCAGCAGCTTTCCCGTGGCATTGTGTGGCAGCTCGTCGATGAACACGACGTCTCGGGGGACCTTGTAGCGGGCCAAGTTGTTCTTGACGTGAAGCTTGATCTCCTCAGCGTCCTGCGGGGCGCCCGGTTGAGAAACAATGCAGGCGCGCAACCGCTTTCCGAACTCATGGTCGTCGACACCGACCACTGCCGCATCAAAGACATCGTCACGCTCGATGAGTAGATTCTCGACTTCCTGCGGGAAGACGTTCTCACCACCGGATCTGCAGCGTCACGCCGAGGTTGCCGAGGTCGCCGATGCCGCTAGCGTACAGTCGCTGTACGCCTTTCGCCATCTCAGCAGCGCGACTCAGGTTCTGCCGAATTCCGCCCTGTGCCTTCGCCATCGGGACTCCTATCGATCTACAACTGGGTCCGGCTTAGCCGAGGCCCTTCGCGAAACCGCTGAGATCGCGCACGCTGGCGGCGAAAACATCGGGCATCGCGCCCGCCAACAACATGTCGCCACCGTGACACGTACCCGCGACCACTCGGCCCACGGCAGGCACGCCCGCCCGCACCAGACGCCGGTAATAGTCCAAGCCTTCGTCGCGCATCGGATCGAGCTCGTTCACCGAAATCACATGCGGGGGTAGACCGCTCAGGTCGTCGTCGGTCGCGACACCGGCGAAACACGTGGCGTCGTTCGCATGCTCACCGTCGGGGTTATAGATCGAGCCGAGGAGCTCTGCCTGCTGAAGGTTGATGAAATATCCGTCGCACTCACGCAGCGACGGCAACTCGTCGGGAACCTCGTGCCACCGGTTAGAGATGTACGGGCATTGTGCGTAGAACCCGGCGATCTCGTGTAACCATCCTTCTCGCTTCGCCTTGTGACCCACCGTGAGAGTGAGATTGCCGCCGCCGGACTCGCCGCAGACAATCAGATGGCTGACCCCAAGTTCGGCGCGATGCGCCGCGACCCATCGCACTCCCGACGCGCAGTCGTTCAGTCCGGCCGGAAACGTATGCGGGCCAAGCTTTCCCCCGGAGTTGCGGAATTCGACGCCGACGACGACGAGGCCGGTACCCGCCAGGTGCTCCCGGATTCGCGAGTACATCGCGTCGGCGGCGCTGGCGATGGCCATGCCGCCACCGTGCAGGTGCACCACCGCCGGCAGCGGACCGTCGACGTCTGGGCGACTGATGTACAGCGTGACGTCGTTGCCGTCCTCACCAGTGATGGTCGTCGTCGTCGTGGTGACGCCATCCGCGTCGGGAACGCCGGGCGCGAAGGCGTCGAGCACAGCGCCTATCCCCGCCTCGCACATCTCCGCATACGCCAGCCGTTCCTCCAGCGGCGCATCGATGGTGAGTGGCACGACGGGCATGTTGGCGTCGAGCCCGAACTGCGCCAGCGCCTCGACCATTCGCGGGTCCGACCGAGGGTCGGTTCCGATCGAACAATCCGGATCGGCGAGACGACCTTGAGCCATGCGGCGACGGTACATCGACGTGCACGCGCAGACTGCCCGTTAGCCCACATCGCCATCACTCGGTGGAGGCGATCGGCCGGCGCTAACTGACGGCCGCACAAAATCGCGAAAAATGGGGCAATTGCCCGATGCGCGCGGCATATCTCCCGAGCACGCTCGAAATGCTGGCAGGCGGCTGCCCGCCAGGGGCCCTCCCCGCCGCGGACCCGGGTCTGAACCTGGCCATTTCATTCAACGGCATGTCGCTGGTCCAGGACGGCAACGCGACCGCTACCACCGCATCAGGGGAATACGGCTTGGCGATCGCTTACGGCGACGGCGCCTCCGCTACAGCCGAGGGCGGTACCGGCAACTACGCCCTGGCCGACGGCACCAACGCCGGCGCGGCCAACCTGATCGGTAACGCCGACGGACCCGGGAGTGGCAGCTACAACACCGCCATCGACATCGACAACAACGCTAGCGGCACCTTCGACGTCGAGATCCTGCCGAACCTCTTCTAGTCCGACTCGACCACTGCCCTGATCCGCTCGAGCGTCGTCGTCATATCGCGAATGTTGCGTCGGCGCCGTAATTCCCCGAAGAGGAATCGAACGAATCGCGGCATCCCATAGTTTTTCACCCAGAACGATTCGGTGACGTCCGTGCCCGATGAGGCGGGGTCGAATCGGTAGTGCCAGTTGTTCACCGGGGTCTCCCCGACGAGAACCTGAAAGCCGAACTCACGGCCCGGGTCACAAGCGGTGATTCGGCAGGTAGTCCAATAGATAGGGCCGATTTCGTTTCTCTTCACGTGCCCCCGGAAGCGGACGCCCACGCCGGGGCCGGTTGCTCCGTCGAGCCATTCGGCTTCGAACGTCTCGGGGGAAAAGCGGCCGGTATTGCGGATATCGGACACCAACCGCCAAATCTGCTCGGCCGGCGCTTCCATGTGCACCGTCACGGATTCATGCATTGATGGAGCGTAGGCGAACATTTCGCCCCAGCGGACCAACATCGAAATAAACCCCGCTGCAATCAGTTTCGAGCCGCGGCTAATACCCTGCTGGTAGCTTGATCGGCTATGGGTGCATTAGATGGACGCGTTGCCTTGATCACCGGTGGAGCTCGCGGGCAGGGTCGCGCGCATGCGCTGGCCCTGGCGGCCGAAGGTGCCGACATCGTCGTCGCCGACGCCCCGAACGCGATGGCCGACCTGACCTACCCGCTCGGCACCGAGGACGACCTACGCGAGACGGCAAAGCTGGTCGACGAGCTCGGCCGGCGCTGCGTGCCACTGACCCTCGACGTTCGCGACGGTGCCGCAGTCAACGCCGCGGTCGAACAGACCGTCGCCGACCTGGGCAGCCTCGACATCGTGGTGGCCAACGCAGGGATCGTCAGCACCGGACCTCTGGACGAGGTCAGCGACGTCGTCTGGCAGCAATTGATCGACACCAACTTGACCGGCGCATTTCACATCCTGCGCGCGGCCATACCGGTGATGCGGCGACAGCGCTTCGGCCGGATCGTCGTCACGTCGTCGATGGGTGGCCGGATGGGCATCCCCGATCTGGCCGCCTACAACGCCACCAAGTGGGGCGTCATCGGCCTGGCGAAGTCCGCCGCGTTGGAGGTCGCCAAAGAGGGCGTGACGATCAACGTCGTCTGCCCCACCACGACGCAGACGCCGATGGTGCAACCCACTGGCGGCGAAGACATCCCGGACGACCTGGTGCGCCGGATGATGAGGGCCAACCCGATCCCTCAGCCGTGGCTGCAGCCTGAAGACGTCAGCCGCGGAGTGCTCTACCTGGTCACCGACCCCGGCGTGATCACCGGCAGCGTCCTGGAAATCGGGCTCGGCGGCAGCGCCCGCATCCACTGATACAAGGAGCCATCCTGTGTGCGATCGGTTCATCGTGCCGACGGCCGTCCTGCGCAGGCTCGCCGAGGACGACTCGATTCCGGAAGAGTCGCGCGAGGCGATCCGCGACAGCGTCGCCGTCGAGGGCACGTGGCGAGAACTGCGCGACGCGCACACCACCGCGACGCAGGCCAGTCTGTTGGCCGCGAAAATCACCGGCCTGGATTTTTCCACCGCCCTCGCGACTGTGCCGGCGGTGACGGTCTATGACTGCAAGAACACTCGGTCGCTGCCCGGTTCGCCGGTCACGCAACCCGGCAGCAGCACAGACATCACGGCAAAGCGAGCGTTCGATACCACCCGTGCCGTCGTCGACTATTACCGAGAATGCTTCGGCCGCAACTCAGTTGACGATGCCGGGATGACGCTGATGTCGTCGATCCACTACGGTGTGCGCTACGACAACGCTTTCTGGAACGGCGCCCAGATGACCTACGGGGACGGCGACGGCCGAGTGTTCACCGACTTCACGAAATCAGATGACGTCATCGGCCACGAGTTGACCCATGGTGTTACCCAATTCACGGCAGGTCTCGACTACTCCGATGAGCCTGGCGCTCTCAACGAGAGCATCTCGGACGCGTTCGGGGCGATGTTTCATCAGTGGCGAAACAAACAGGACGTCCCGGACGCCGACTGGCTGATCGGACCTGGTGTCCTCGGCCCGGCGGCAATTGCGAAGGGGTACAACTGTCTTCGCAACATGGCCGATCCCGGCTCCCGTCAGTGCCTGTCGCCGCAACCGTCGCACTACTCGGACTACATTGCCGGCGGCGACCCGCACGAGAACAGTGGCATCCCCAATCACGCCTTCTACCTGTCGGCCACCAATGTCGGCGGGCGGTCCTGGGAAAAGACCGGCAAAGTCTGGTACGCGGCGTTGACAAGCCCGAAAGCCAATCCATCCATGGACTTCGGCGAGTTCGCCGCCCTCACCCGCTCGGCCGCGAGATCGCTGTTTCCCCGCGATCGCGACGTTTATCGTGGGATCGACGAGGCATGGACACGGGTCGGCATCGCGCAGCCCGACGTGTCTGTCTGAGCGAAGAACAATCGAGGCAGGCAATGCAGTACATCATCGAGCGACGCGGCGGCTTGGCCGGCCTGAAGGCCAGTTGCACCCTCGATGGCGATGCGCTCGATCCCGACGATCGCGAGACACTCGAGCAGCTTCTCGACAGCGAAGAACCACTCGGCACGGATTCCGGTGCCGACCGCTACACCTATCTCGTTACCCGCCAGAGCTCGTCCGGCACGACAACACGGGAAATCCCCGAAAGCGTGATGCCCCAGACGGTGGCAAGCGTTGTCACGCCAGATATCTGACCATCAGGCAGCGGACCTTTCCAGGATGTGCACGCCGCACGCCGAGCCGAGGCCGATCACGTGCGCCAGACCGACCTTGGCGTTCTCGATCTGACGATCACCCGCCTCCCCACGCAGGTGATGGCAGATCTCCCAGATGTTCGCGATACCGGTGGCCGCGATGGGATGACCCTTGGACTGCAGCCCACCCGACACGTTCACCGGGGTCGAGCCGTCCCGCCACGTCGCGCCCGAGTTGAAAAAGTCAGCGGCGCCGCCCTTTTCGCACAACATCAGGTTGTCGTAGTGCACCAACTCGGCGGTGGCGAAGCAGTCGTGCAGTTCGACCAGATCGAGATCGCCCGGTCCGATACCGGCCTGCTCGTAGGCGGTCGCGGCGGCGTTGCGAGTCAGCGTGTTGACGTTCGGCAACACCTGGCAGCCATCCTCGAACGGGTCGGTGGTCAGGATCGACGCCGCGACCTTGACTGCCCGCTTGCGCTGCTGCAAGGTCAGCGACCTCAACGTCTCGCCGTTGCACACCACCGCGGCCGCCGCGCCGTCGCAGTTGGCCGAACACATCGGCCGGGTGTTCGGGTAGGCGATCATGACGTCGTTCATGATCTGGTCGAGGGTGAACTTCTTCTGGTATGCCGCTAACGGATTCAACGTCGAGTGGGCGTGGTTCTTCTCGCTGATTCTGGCGAACAACTCGAAGCTTGTGCCGCCGTACTTGTGGCCGTATTCGGTGCCGATCTGGGCGAAAACGCCGGGCATCGCCTCGGTGCCGATCCGCCCGTCGACCGGCGCCACCGCGCCGTAGCGACCTTTGGGTTGCCAGACGTCCGCGTCGTCCTTCTTCTTTCCGGCGCCGCCGAGCAACCCGGCACCGGACAGCTTTTCCACCCCGACCGCCAGGCCGTACTTCACCTCGCCGGCCTTGACAGCCATGATCGCGGTGCGCAGCGCGGTGGCTCCGGTCGCGCACGCGTTGGCCACGTTGTAGACCGGGATGCCGGTCTGGCCGATCTGCTTTTGCAGCTGCTGCCCGATTCCGGCGTTGGCCGCCATCAGGTTCCCGGCGGCGATGACGCCGATGTCGGCCATCGTCACGCCGGCATCGGCGAGCGCGCCGGTCGCGGCCTCTGCCGCGAGATCGACAGTGTCTTTGTCGGCATGCTTGCCGAATTTGGTCATCCGGATGCCGAGGATCCAAATGTCGTCGCTAGCACTCATGGGGCTACTCCTTATATCTACGGATCGTCAGGTCGCGGGTTCGAAGCCGAAGCCGATCGCCTCGGTTCCTGCTGAATCGCTGCCGATCGCGAATGTCGCCAGCCGCACCTTCATGCCGTCGCGGATGTGCTCGGGATCGGGCTCGACGTTGACCAAATTGGTGCGTACCTGAGTGCCATCGCAGTCGACGACGGAGGCGACGAAGGGGGTGGGAATGCCGGGCGCGGCAAAAGTGACGATGGTGAACGCCCGAACCGTACCCTCGGTGGGCACCGGAACCGTCGTGAATTCCGACGCGAAACAGCTGGCGCAGGCATTGCGCCGATCAAAAAATCGGGCGCCGCAGTTTGTGCATTCCTGCGCGACGAGGTGTGGGTCGCCGTCGTCGAGCACCAGATAGTCGACCAATGGGATCTGGCCCGTCATGACACCTCCGTCGTTTGTACGTTCGACCGTAGCGACTCCGGCTCGGCCGCAGATGCGAATATCAAGATCGGATGCAGCAGGGTGTTGCGGCGGTCACATTGTTTCCCACCCCCGACCTTGTGGGTAAGCGTTCCGACAGCAGCATCCACCCTCGCCGACAAGAAGAGTTCGGCGACCGACCCCCACCTGAAACCATGACCTACTCCTTGACAATCACCACTGCGGCACGGTCGACCTCCGTTCGAATCACCGGCGACCTCGACTACCAGACCACCGATGACCTCGTCGAGGTCGCATCCCAACTGCTTACCCAGCACAGTGCCATGAGCGATCTTCATCTCGACTTCAGCGAGTTGACGTTCCTGGACTCAGCGGCCCTGTCCGGGCTCCTGACGCTGCACGGCCGCACATCCGCGGCACGGGTAGCGCTACACCTGGACCATCGCCCACAATTCCTCGACCGCGTCCTCCAAGTGACGGGGCTCTTCGATCACTTCGATCTGACCCGCAGCGATGCGGAGATCGGCGATCCCGACTTGCTGAGGCAAGCAAGTTCGGGCGAATCAGGGGCTCGCTGAGCCCTACGCCTGCGGTTCGCTCGGGCCGTAGCCAAAACGTGGCCAAGGCGTTACCGATCGCGAACGCGCCCTTGCACTTCCAACATTCCGGACATGCCTACGATCGCTAGTGCAACCTCATCTACCAAAGGAATGGGTGCATGCACGCGGTCTTGAGATCTGCTCTGGTGGCGGCTGGTACCGCCGCATCCGTGGTCGCCGGCCCCGCGGGCGTAAGCCTGGCCGCTTCCGACCAGTCCTACCGATTCCCGGTGGCCTCAGTGGGGCCCACAGCAGATCAGGTCGTTGGTGTCGCACACCCCGTCGTCATCAACTTCCGCTCACCTGTCGTCAACCGGAAGGCCGCCGAGCGCGCCGTGCACGTCACGTCCTCGCCGTCGATGACCGGCAAGTTCGAATGGATCAAAAGTGATGTTGCGCAATGGGTTCCAGACCGATTCTGGCCGGCGCACAGCACAATTGCCCTGTCGGTCGGCGGCGCGTCGGCAGAAATCAAGACGGGGCCCGCAGTGCTCGGCGTCGCCGATATCTCTGATCACACGTTCACCGTCAGTGTCGACGGAGTTCCGAGAACACCGTCGCAACAGCTGCCGGCACCGCACCACCAACCGCACTTGGGTGAACCGGGCGTGATGCCGGCCTCGATGGGCCGGCCACACTTCCCTACGCCGGTCGGCGTCTACACGGTGCTGTCGAAAGAGCGCACGGTGATTATGGATTCGAGCAGCGTTGGTGTTCCGATCACCGACCCAGAGGGCTACAAGACCCCGGTGGAGTACGCCACCCGCTTCACCAATCGCGGGCTCTTCGTGCACGCGGCCCCGTGGGCCCTCAATTCCCTGGGTCGCGAGAACGTCAGCCACGGTTGTATCAGCCTGAGCCCCGCCGACGCCGAGTGGTACTTCAACACGGTCAACATCGGCGACCCGGTAGTGGTCAAGGAATAAGGCGTACAGCGCTTTTCATCCTGACAAGAAAAAGCCCCCCGGCTCGGGGGGCTTTTCCTTGTGACGCTTACCCAGCGGGACCAGGCGGCAACGGCTGGCCGGCCACCGGCCCGCTCGTCGGCGCCGAACCCGTTGGCGCACCTTTGCCGCCCGCAACACCGGCCATGTCCACGATTGGTGCGCCCGGCAGGCCACCCAACGCGATCAGCGGAGCACCAGCCGGAACCGCAACGGGCAGTGGCGCGCCGGCGGGTACCGGCGCTCCGGCGGGAAACGGAAGTCCGGCCGGGATAGGAGCACCGAGTGGTAGCGGGGCCGCCGCCGGCGCGCCCGCCATGTCCGCGATTGGGGCACCCGCGGGCGCACACGCTGCACCGCCCGCACCGGCCACTCCGGCCACTCCGGCTGCTCCGGCAGCTGCTGGCGCGGCGACTTCGCCTGCCGACCCGTACATGCACGCGGCGCCGCCGGTTTTCAGCGGAGCCGCTGCTGCACCGGGGCTCAGCGCTATCGCGGCACCGAATAGCCCAATGCCAGCAACAACTTTGATGCTGAATCGGTCGAAGGTTGTCATCGACGTCAACTCTCTTTCACGCCCAGGCAGATCAACGCGGTGCAACCGCACCGGGCCGAGCTTCTTTCGGCCAACTCAATTTTTAATGGACCGGTGTTCAACACGCACTCCGCCACACCCGACCGTTTCCAAATAGAGACGTTTCGTCCGGTTTGTTGGACCACGAAACACAACGGCCGGCGGTGAGCTTTAGAACGAAGAGCGCCCAGTGATCATACTGACCAGGCGAAACCTGCACCAGCCCTTGATGTTTGAATCGAAACATCACAATTCGGCATCGAAGGCCTTGGGGGCCTGGGATTTACCGCGTTCGTCAGCGGATGTAGACCTCGCCGCCGGTGGGGTATCCCCCACCGTGAGTGGTGATGTGCACGTGGTCATAGTGGCCATAGCCGGATCCGGACGGACCGCTGGGCGTGTAGTACGTACCCCGCCAGATGCAATCCTGCAATGAGAACTTGGCGGCGTTCTTGAGTGCGAACGCGACAATCTCGTTGCCGAGTGCGATGCCGGCAGCACTGGACGGGTTGGGAATCATCACGTCGAGGGCCAGGCCCCGAGGGTGCCACGGTAGAGAGTCCGGCCGGACGCCGCCGATGTTCTTGATCTCCGGGAAAATCGCGCTGATGGTGCGGGCCACCAGGATCGTCTTGACCTGAAGGCCATGCTCAGGAGCGATGTCCGCGATCAGCATCTGCGGGGCGTTCTTCGAGGCGACATGCCAGCGCGACGCACGCGACGCGGCGGTCGGATCGGTAGTAGCGCCGTTTGGCTGCACGGCGGAGGCGGCCCACGACGAAGCCGCCGGCGTGGCGGCGGTCAACTGCAGCTGGCAACACGCCGGAGAGGCGTCAGCTACCGAATCTGCCTTGCCGTGATGGCTCTCTGCATGGCCGCTACCGCCAAGGGCAAATATGACGGCGGCGGGCGCAATGACCGCAGCCATCACTACCGGCGACTTTTGTCCACCGCTGGCTAATTTGTGCCGGGTCACGGCAGCAGCTTACGAGCAAATCGCGAATAAGTCACGATAAGGTAACGCGCTGCAGGTGAAGTTGCGGTACGTCGCAGATCAGGCGCCATCGCTTTCCATCAACCAACTGCCCGGCGCGTTCTTTCGCACGCACGCCCCGCTGGCATTGACGTGGTCCCACTCGGCGGCGATCCGCTGTCTAGCCAGTGCCACTGGCACTGGGCGAACGCCCCGGGCGGATGACCCCGCGGAGTGGCATCAACCCGAGTTCGTTGTGGCTCATGAACCCCGGCGGTGCATCCACGACGGCGGGTATCGCATTGGCGGGGCCCATTGCGGTCCAGGTGTAGCCGGGCAACGCGTAGCCGCCGTCGGGATCCTTGGCCCCTTGCAGGATGAGCTCAGTGGATGAATCACCTTCGATCACGATGCGGTAGTGGTAGTGCTGCGGCCAGTCCTCCTGCGGCTCGATAGCATCGAACGTGTCCATCGTGTAGATCTCGTGGAAGACAACGAGCGGTCTGTCGTCCACCCACGATGTCCACTTATGGTGCTGCCGCGCAACGGTGCCTTTCTTGATCACACCTTTGAACCCCGGCATGTCGCTCGTCTCGCCACCTTCGAACGGGATATCGCGGGTGGCGACCCCGAGTTCGACCTCGGTGGTGTATCTGTCGACTGTCTTGCCCATTCCCTCGACGATCATGGCCATCGACTGCGCGAACAACGGCCAGGCTTGGCCCAGCAGATTGGGGCCGTCCTCAAACCCGGCCGGATCACTGCCCATGCCCATCTCGAACAGGTACTTCAAGGTGTCCCTGCCGAAGTTCACCACCTCGTAGATGTGGATGGTGTCGATCTGGCTGACGATTCGGGCCAGCGTGAGAACGAGCAGGTCTCCGGCGAAGCCGGGATTGACACCGCCGGCGTGAAACGAGGTGCCGCCCTCGAGGCACGCTGCATGGATCTTGTCGATATCCGCCTGGCTGTGTTCGGTTCGGTACCACCATGCGCCACCTGACGCGACGACGTTCTTACCTCCGCGCAGCAGACGGCAGACCTCATCGGGATCAGACCACAGCGGCGCATAGAAGACGCAGTCGGCTTCCAGCGCCTCGATAGTGTCTTTGTCGTTGGTGGCGAGCACACCGGTCGGCGCCTTGCCGCAGAGCTCGCCGGCATCTTTGCCGACCTTCTCAGGACGGTTGCAGAGCACCCCAACCAGTTCGTAGGCAGGGTTATGGGCGAAATGGCGGAGCGCTATCGTTCCGACGTTGCCGACGCCCCACTGGATTACGCGATATTTCTTGTCGACCGGCGACCTGGTTGTCTTTGCGTGACGTTGCTCGACCGTCGTCATTGCTCCTCCTTCGATTTCATGATCACTACCTCTAGTTGATCGACACCCCGGCATCGACTTTGAACTGCAGTCCGGTGACAAAACGCGATTCATCCGAGATCAGGTACAGCACCGCATTGCTGACGTCTACGGGTTCGATGCATGGTGTCGGCATGGCGTTGACGAACATCGGTATCAGGTCCGGACGTTCCTCGCCAAGAGTGGCGCCGAACGACGGCGGGATCATTCCGGTGGGCGTGCCGGTGGGGTGCACTGAGTTGACCCGGATGCTCTGTGCAGCAAGCTCATTGGCTAGCGCAATCGTTAGGCCTGTAACGCCGTACTTGGATGCGGTGTACGGAATTTGCAGCGGGAAACCCTTCATCGCACCGGCGGAGCTGATGTTGACCAAGCTGCCGCCGCCTTGGGCGAGCAGATGCGGGATCGCGGCGGCGCAGGTGTTCCACGTGCCAATGAGGTTCACGTCGACCACGGTGCGCCAGTGATCGGAAGTTGTTCTGTCCCAGGGTGCGACGGTCAGGACACCGGCGTTGGCGACGGCGCTGTCCAATCCGCCCAGTTCGTCGACGCCCTCGTCGACAGCTGAGCGCAATGCCGCTTCGTCGCGGACATCAGCGACTCGGCTCACGCATCGGCCGCCGTGCTCGGTGACCAAACGTACCGTCTCGGCCAAGTCGTCCTGAGTAGCCAAGTCGTATTCGATCTCCGGCAGGGACTCGCAGAGGTCGATGAGTATGAGATCCGCACCCTCCTCGGCGAGTCTGAGCGCGTGACTGCGGCCCAAACCGCGCGCGGCACCGGTGATCAGCACTCGTTTGCCGGCGGCCCGTCCGCTCGACAGCGTCGGTCCCGTCACCACATCAGTCCGCGAATGACTTCTGCCGCAGGGATGTCCTCGACGGCGATCAGCCCTGCGGGAGCGCGGCAGACCCAGTCGATCGCATTGACCACCCGAGCCGCGGTAGAAAGACATCCCGCCTCGGTGACGTCAAGCCCCGGGTGTGACACATGGGTGTTCAGCTCGACGCGAGGATCCCCGTCGACCACGACTCGATGAACGCCAGGACGCCCGTCGGGCGGATAGAGCCAATCCGGGGCCGAGTCAGCGGTCAGCCGGGTGATGTGTTCCATGGTGATCACCGGAACTCCGTCACGAACCCCTTCAACCGCGAACTTGACGGCGGCCATTTGTCCCGGCTCCACCGTCGCCATCTTGCATTCGATCCGTTTGTCGGTGTACCACGGCTCGATGCGTTGTCGAACCTCATCGAGTTGCACGCCCAGTTGCTCGGCGAGGTTGCGAACCGCACCGCCCCACATCGTGGTCAGGACGCCCGGCAGGAACAGCATCGGCGTATCGTCGTCAGCGCTGACGCCGAAACCCATTTGTTTGCCGGTGAATTCGTAGTCGTCGTAGTTGGCGTAGTCGAAGATCTCCTGAACGGTGATCGCCCGGGCGCGGGTGACCAGGCTAAGTGCGGAATGCACCTCGGTGTCGCCGGAGTAGCCAGGATCGATGCCGTTGACATACAGCGAGGCGTTGCCGGCCTCGCAGGCTTGTTCCAGCGGCACCCGCAGCCAGTCGTCAGCCTGGCGAGGAGTCACCAGCCACACCATCGATGTCGCCACGATATTGATGCCCGCGGAAAGGAACTTCGACATCTGCTCGATGACTTCCATGGGCCGTGTCTCACCTTGCGCGGTGTACACCACACAATCCGGATTGAGCGCAATGAGCGCGTCGATGTCGTCGGTCGCGATGATGCCGGTCGGCTCGCTCAACCCGCACAATTCGGCGGCGTCACGCCCGATCTTGTCCGGGCTGGCGGCGTGCACACCGACCAATTCCAGATCGGGGCGCCCGATGATCGCCGGTAGCGAATGGACCCCGACATTGCCGGTCGAAAATTGAACTACTCTGCGCATCCTGCGTTCGTCCTTGATCAGTAGTCGGGAATCGGCAACGGCGAGTTGTTGGAGTCGATGCCGCCGTCCACATGAAAGATCGCGTTGGTCGCGTAGCAGTCCCGCGTGGACAGATATACGCACAGCCGCCCGAGGTCGGCGACGTCGCCCAGGCGATGCAGCGGTGTCGACTCCTGCATCTTCTCCTGCGATCCGGGCATCATGTCGAGACTCCCCTGCAGACCGTCGGTGGCAAACGAGCCCAGGGCTATCGCATTGACGCGGATCTTCGGCGCAAGCTCCTGCGCCATCGCACGGGTAAGCGCCTCAAGGCCGCCCTTCGCGACGCAATACGCCGTCAGCGCGCGAATGCCGAAACGGGCTGAGCCAGAAGAGATGTTGACGATGTTGCCGTGGCCGGCCTCGATCATGTGAGGCGCCACGAGCTGGCTCATGATGAACGCCGATGTGACACACCAGTCGAAGGTGTGACGGAAGTCCTCGTCAGTGATGTCGAGGAAGCGCGCGTATGTCGAACCGCCGACATTGTTGACCAGGATGTCGATGCGCCCGAAGCTTTCCATGGCCGCAGAGACAACCCGCTCACTGTCCGGACGGCTCATGGCATCCGCGACGAGCGCCAGTCCCTTACCGCCGGCATCTTCGATACCGGCGATCGTTCCGCGGATATCGGATTCCGTACGCGCAGTACCGACTACGGTAGCGCCCGCCTCCGCCAGGACCCTCGCAATACCCTGCCCGACGCCCTTCCCAGCGCCGGTAACGATCGCGACTTGGCCCTCCAGATTGAATTGTTCAAGCGCCATCGCAATCCTCTCGCCCGCATCGTGTGGTGCTCATCTAACAAATAAAACTGACTAAAGTCAACGGAATGAAATAGCGCAGACGGCCGCCTCGGGCGGCTATTCTGCACACGGGGTGGGGAACCCGGATCAGAGGAAACGCACTATGGCAACGGTGGAAAAGCCGTCGGCGCGCGAGACCAAGCGCCTGCAGACCCGGGAGCGCCTACTGGGAGCTGCTATCGCCGAGTTCAAACGGGGCGGCATGGCAGACGCCGACGTCGGCTCGATCGTTACGGCCGCCGGAGTCGCACACGGCACGTTCTTCTTTCATTTCCCGACCAAGGAACACGTGCTGTTGGAACTCGAACGGCGCGAAGAGGAACGCATCGCCAAACAGCTCGACCGCTATGTTGGCGCCGCACACGATCTGTCCTCCACGCTCAAAGAGGCAGTTCGACTCATCCTGGGTCTGGAGCGCCGCCTCGGCGCAAGTCTCTTCAAAGACTTTCTTGCTCTGCACTTCTCGCAGACCCGTCCCGCGGACGAAAGCAAAGAGCATCCGGTCATCGTGCGGGTCGCCCAAGAGATCGAGCGAGCCCAACGTCTGGGTCACGTTGCACCGGAGGTCGTTCCGGTGAACAGTGCCGTGTTCTTCCTGCTGGGTCTCTACGCGCTGCTGACCACGACACACGATTGGCCCACGCAGAGCGCGATGCTCGACGACTACGTGGCCAGCACGCTACGCAGCCTCCAAGGCAGTAACTGATTGACGACAGTCAGTCTCTGCGGGAAGATCGGGCCAGCCGATCGGCAGGAGGAATCGTTGAATTCGCCCACGTTGACCACCACGGGCAGCCAGCTCGACGAACACTTCGAGCAATCGCGGCTCGCCCAGCGGCAGGCCGACAAGTGGCTCATCTCGGGCAGTATCCTCATCGGCACCGCGGCCCTCGGCATCTTCGGCCTCCCACTGTTTCTCCGCGGGGTGTGGTTGCTGCGCAAGGCGCAGCGCGACGGCCTGGCGGTCCGCCCGATGCTGGTGACGCTGCTTGGTTACCTGGTCATCATCGACGCCGCCATCAACACGGTGGGGTGGGCGCTCGACCTGGTCGCCAATCACACCATCCTGGCCCGAATCCTGTTGAACGGCTGGGGCGCAATGTTCGACGCCGGCTACTTCTGGCACTACAACGAGCTGTGGGTCGGCGGTGCGGCAGGGCCAGGCGAGAAGGCCCTCGAAGTGGGTCTGATCCTCACGGTGTTCACCATGCGGATCGCGGCCGCGATCGGTTTCCTGCAGATGAAGCGGTGGGGCCACCAGTGGATGGTGATCACCTGCTGGATGGGCGTGCTGATCTGGTGCGTCTACGTCTTCAACATGACGATGTTCGCGGACGTGCGCTACGCCGGCGTCATCTTCCCCGTCGTCGGCTGGTGGCTCTACGACATCTTCTACATCACCCCATTCCTGGCGATTCCCTATCTGCACTCCGTCAACCGCGAGATCTTCACCGACTGACTTCCCCGCTTATTGACTTTGCTCATTGACTCTGGTCAGTAATCGCGCTACAAAGGCTAGACTATGGCGCCACAGGTCAAGGCCACGGCACGCGAGGTGCGTCGGCGACAAACCCGGGAGCGCATACTCGGCGCGGCGATCGCCGAGTTCAAGCGCTCGGGGATGACAGGCGCCGATGTCAACGCGATCGTCGCAGCCGCGGGCGTCGCGCACGGAACGTTCTTCTTCCACTTCCCCAGCAAGGAGCATGTACTTCTTGACCTGGAGTTCCGCGAAGAAGCACGCATCGCCGCGGAATTCGCCAAATATCTCGAGGACGCACACGGACTTGCCGCCGCGTTGACAGAAGTGGTCCATCTTGTGGCCGGCCTGGAGCAGCGGCTCGGCCCGCTGCTCTTCAAAGAGCTACTGGCGCTGCATTTCTCGCCGACACGCCCCAATAAGGATGACTGGAGCGATCATCCCGTGATCGTTCTGCTGGTTGATGAGATCGAGCGGGCGCGAGGCGATGGCGAAGTGCATCCGGAAGTGGACGCCTTCTACAGTGCGACGTTCTTTCTGCTCGGCATCTACGGCGTCTCACCACGACCGACGATGCCGACAAGCGCGACACGATGCTGACGAAGCTGATCGCCACCGCCGTGCGCGGTCTGGAGGTCCGGTGACGCGATCGCGCATGCCACAACCCATCAACGAGGAGGTATGACATGGATTGGGTCTGGGAGATCCTGCGCTACGTCGCAGCTTGGGGAGGAACGGGACTGGTCATCTGGTTCTGGTACTGGATGTTCTCGAATCTCGGCACGTTCTGAGCGTCGATGATCGAGCTTTCCGACGCACATGCAATGGCGATCGAACGCAGTTGCGCGGTAACGGCTGTCGCCCTGAGCGGGCGGCGTCGCGAAGGTGTGCGTCTGGTGACCGGTGGGCATCGGAGTTCAGTCTGAGTTCACAACTCGATTTCGTGCACGTCCCGTATCCGTCGATCGAAAGGGACTGGACACGCAGGACCCTGACATGCGGTGTGGCACTTCAATGTTCACCGTCAAAGGAGCGACTCGCAACGTTTCGGCTGAACGAGCTGTCGGCGCGCGAACTGCGTGCGATCACTCTCGTCGAGGCCAGCGTGGCCCTGGGGTGGATCGCCTCGAACTGGCCCGGCCTGCTCGTTGAAGCGCACCGGGTGCTGCCAGACCTCCCAGCGTTGCCCGCCGATACGGATGCCGGCGAGATGGTCAACCGGGCGATCTCGATGTCGCGC
>CAVTSP010000022.1:0-246013 GCA_963737375.1 uncultured Actinomycetota bacterium | reverse complement strand
GGTGAATTCCCTGACAATGGCCTCTGCGCTGGGCGCAGAGCGTTTGCGCGAGATCATGGCAGACGTCTTCGGTTGCGCGGCAAAGATTACCCGCCGCTACGGCGGCACAGTCGACAAATTCACCGGCGATGGCATCATGGCGTTGTTCGGCGCTCCAGTTGCGTTGGAGGACCACGCCTTCCGGGCCTGTCTGGCGGCTCTCGATATTCAAGAACAGATCGCACAGCTGGCCGACGAGGTGCAGCGCCGCGACGGCGTCCCATTAGGGCTGCGGGTCGGTCTCAACTCTGGCCAAGTAATCGCCGGCGAAATCAGCTCTGATGCAAGGGATTACACCGCGGTAGGGGAGCAGGTCGGGTTAGCGCAACGGATGGAGTCGGTAGCCCCGCTCGGCGGGGTGATGCTGAGCGAGTCAACGGCAAGGTTGGTCGAACACGCCACCGTGCTCGGGGCGCCCGAATGGGTGAACGTCAAAGGAGCCCAGGCGCCGTTGCCCGCGCGGCGGCTGTTGGGGACCGCTGCTGAACGGGTGGGGGTCGGTCGGCGCGAGCCGACGCTGGTGGGACGCACATGGGAGATGAGCTCTGTTGCCGGCATTCTCGAGCAGGCGATCGGTGGCGCCGGATGCGTGATCGGAGTGGTCGGGCCACCCGGTATCGGCAAGAGCCGCATTGCCGGCGAGGCCGTGACGATGGCCTCCGCCCGCGGTGTCGAGGTGTTCACGGTGAGCTGCGAGTCCCATACCCGCGAGGTCCCGTTCCGCGTGGTGTCACGACTGCTGCAGACGGTGTTCGGCGTCAGCGACCTTGACGAGCAGGCAGGCCGGGCCCGGGTGCGGGCCCTCATCCCCGACGCCGACGCTGAAGACCTGCTGCTCCTCGACGACCTGCTCGGCATCGGTGTTCCGGACGCGGTGCCGCCTACTATCACCGCCGACGCGCGTCGGCGCCGGCTGGCGGCCTTACTCAACGCTGCCGCGTTGGCCCGCACCACACCAGTGCAATACGTGATCGAGGACCTGCACTGGATCGATGAGGTCAGCGAGGCGATGCTCGCCGAGTTGGTCACCGTTGTGCCCCGAATCCCTGCGCTGATGGTGCTCACCTACCGGCCCGAATATCGCGGGGCGCTGTCACGGACACCGGGCGCGCAGACGATCTCGCTGGCGCCGCTGAACTCGTCGCAGACCACGGCGTTGACCACCGAGTTGCTGGGTACGGACCCGTCGGTGCGAACCCTGGGCGCGCGGATCGCCGAGCGGGCAGCCGGAAACCCGTTCTTCGCTGAGGAGATGGTGCGTGACCTGGCTCAGCGCGGCGTGCTCGACGGCGACCGCGGCGCCTTCGTATGCCGAGAGGACATCGCCGATGTGAGTGTGCCGGCCACCCTGCAAGCCACCATCGCCGCTCGCATCGACCGACTTGGTAGGCAGGCCAAGCAGTTCCTGTACGCAGCGGCGGTCAGTGGAGCGCAGTTCAGGGCCGAGCTGGTAGCTGCTTTGTTGGATGACGTCGAGGTGGAGGCGGCGATCACGGAGCTGCTTCAGGTGGAGTTGATCGATCAGGTGATGTTCGCTCCTCGCGCGGGTTATGCATTCCGGCACCCACTGATCCGGACGGTGGCCTACGAGTCGCAGTTGAAAGCCGGGCGCGGTCAACTGCACCGGCGGTTAGCCGCAGCGATCGAAGAGCAGGACCCCGGTGCAGCCGACGAACACGCGGCGTTGATCGCCGAAAACCTTGAGGCGGCAGGTGATTTGCGCGCGGCGTTCGACTGGCATATGCGCGCTGGCGGTTGGTCGGCCTTCCGCGATATCCGGGCGGCCCGCACTAACTGGCAGCGCGCCCGCCAGGTCGCTGACCGGTTACCGGCCGATGCACCGGATCGGGCGTCGTTGCAGATCGCGCCTCGCAACCTGCTGTGCGGCACCCTCTGGCGGGCCGGCGGCAGCATTGCCGACACGGGTTTCGACGAACTGCGAAACCTGTGCACAGCGGCTGGCGACAAAGTTTCGCTGGCGATCGGCATGACCGGGTTCATCATGGCGCTGACTTTTCACAACCGTTTTGCCGAGGCCGCCCAACTGGCCTCGGAGCAAAGCGAGTTGCTCGAATCGATCGGAGACCCAACGCTCACCGTAGCTCTGCTATTCGCTGCGATCTACGCCAAATGCGAAGCCGGCGAAATGATCGAGGCGTTGCGGTTGTCGAATCGGCTCATCGACTTGGCCGATGGCGACCCCACCAAGGGCAACTTGATCTTCGGATCGCCACTTAGTACCGCGATCGCGATGCGGGGTCACGTCAAGATGTGCCTGGGTATGCGTGGCTGGCTCGACGACGCCGCGGCC
Source organism: uncultured Actinomycetota bacterium (assembly GCA_963737375.1). Classification (GTDB taxonomy): domain Bacteria; phylum Actinomycetota; class Actinomycetes; order Mycobacteriales; family Mycobacteriaceae; genus Mycobacterium. Next base: position 243,663 of record CAVTSP010000022.1, on the reverse strand, counting down.
TCGATCGAGATGGCCGCACCGCTCGACTCGACGAGTTACGTGTTCGCCCTGCTGTGGAAGTACGTCGCCTCCATTCCATTCGGTGCGCTGCGGGCAGATACGACCGCCATGCGCGAGACTGCTGAGGCGCTTCGCATCGCCGAGAGTTCCAGCGATGACTTCATCCTAGGAATGGGCCTGCTCAGCCGTGGCCTGGTACTGGCTGGTTGCGGTGGTGCGCAACGTATTGCGGGTCTAGACCACTTCAACCAAGCTCGCAAGATGGCTCTGGCACAAAGATTTTCGCTGAGTCCGCTGATCATCGTCGACCCTGAGTTCGCGATGGAGAAGGCCCGGACGGGGGATCTCGATGGCGCAATCGACATGGTGCGGGCCCGCGTCGACGGCGCGTACGTCAGCGGCGACATGATTTGGCGCGGGCGGGCGACCGAGGTTCTGGTTCAGCTACTGATCGAACGCGCATCTGATGGCGACCGACAGCAAGCGCAAGCGGCGATCGACCGGCTTGCCGCCGTACCAGTGGATCCCGGTTTCGTGCTCCACGAACTGCCGATACTGCGTTCGCGGGCGTTGCTCGCGCGGGCACGAGGCGACGAGACCAGCCATCGAGACTTCCTTGAGCAGCATCGCGTTCGGGTGACCGCGGTCGGCTACACCGCTTTGACGGATGCCCAGGAAACCAATAGCGTTTCCCCTCAAAGGAACTCGGTAGCGCAGTGAATCTTGCACACCGTGTCGCCCCCCGAGCGGTAGTTCTCGGGGCCAGTATGGGCGGACTGCTCGCCGCAAGGGTTCTGGCGGACTTCTTCGAAACTGTGACGATAATCGAGCGCGACGAGTTGCCGGACGGTCCCGTTGTCCGGCGCGGGGTGCCGCAGGGCCGGCACGTCCATGTCCTGCTGGCTCGCGGCGCGCAGATCTTCGATGAGCTCTTTCCCGGGATTCTCGGCGAACTCGTCGCCGACGGTGCTCCGGTGTGGGATAACGGGGATCTGTCCAAGCTCCACTTGTCTTTCGGCGGCCACGACATCCTGCGCTCGGGCAAGGTCGCCAAAGAATCCCAAGCGCTGGCGATTCACTTGCCGAGCAGGCCGTTTCTGGAATGGCATGTGCGGCAGCGCCTTCAGGCAATGAGCAACGTGACGATCCTCAGCGGTCACGATGTGGCTCAGCTAGTGTCGACGCCGGATCGTCGGCGAGTCACCGGGGTGCGGGTGGTGGGTCGCGACGACGGCGCCGAACGTGAGCTGACGGCCGATGTCGTCATGGATGCGATGGGCCGCGGCGCGCACACGCCGGCGTTCCTGGATGCCCTTGGCTACGGGCGACCGGTTGAGGACCACATCGTCATGCATACAAACTACGTAAGCCAACTACTGCGAATCCCCGCGAACACGCTGAACGAGATGCTGGTCGATATCGGCCCTGCGCCGGACAGGCCAGCTGGAATGTTCCTGAGCGGCTACGAGGACAACACGTGGATGTTCACGGTTTTCGGCATGGTGGGCAACCAGCCGCCCCGCGACCTGGCCGGCATGCTGTCATTCGCCGAGGAGTACTGCCCCGCCCACCTTTTTGCGGCGATACGGGCCGCCGAACCGATCGGCGACGTGGCGCACCACCATATGCCATCCAGCCAATGGCGACGCTACGACAAGATGTCCCGACTACCGGATGGCCTGCTGGTTTGCGGCGACGCAATCTGCAGTTTCAATCCCATCTATGGCCAGGGAATGACGGTGGCCGCGTTGGAGGCCGTTGCGCTGCGGGCTTGTCTGCGTCGCGGCGAGACCAATCTGCCGCGGCGATACTTCCGTGCCTCAGCGAAACCGGTTCGGGTGGCCTGGCAGATGGTAGCGAGCTTGGATCTGGCCTTCCCGGCGGTGGCGGGGAAACGGTCACGATATTTGCGCGTGGCCAGCCGGCTGGTCGATTGGGCGCTGACTGCCTCCGAGTCCGATCCGGTTGTCGCCGTCCGTTTCTTCAGAGTCAACAGCCTCATCGACGCCCCGATTCGCCTGTCGCATCCCGCATTTGTCTGCCGAGCGGTGATGGTGAACCTGCGCCGTTCCCGCCGAGATGGACAACCCCGGCAAGCCGCGGTGGCCAACCGAGCCCCCTAGATTGTCCCCGGCCCGCGTCGTCGCCGGCAGGGCCAACAGTAGGGTGATCGCCGTGGCTGAGACCGCGCCGTTGCACGTGCAACTGATCGCCAAGACCGACTTCATCACGCCGCCCGACGTGGAGTGGGACACCGACGCCGACGGCGGCGAGGCGCTGGTCGAATTCGCCGGCCGGGCCTGCTACCAAAGCTGGTCCAAGCCCAACCCCAAGACCGCGACCAATGCCGGCTATCTGCGGCACATCATCGACGTCGGTCATTTCTCGGTGCTCGAGCACGCGAGCGTCTCGTTCTACATCACCGGCATCTCGCGGTCATGCACTCACGAATTGATCCGCCACCGCCATTTCTCCTACTCGCAGTTGTCGCAGCGCTACGTGCCGGAAAACGAGTCACAGATCGTCGTGCCGCCAGGCATCGAAGACGACGAGGAATTGCGGCGCATCCTCTCCGAGGCCGCCGACGCGAGCCGCGCCACCTACAGCGAGCTGCTGGACAAGCTCGAAGCCAAGTTCGCAACGGGTCAGCCCACCGAGAAGGTCAATGTACTTCGTCGCAAACAGGCCCGTCAGGCCGCGCGGGCCGTATTACCGAATGCCACGGAGACCCGCATCGTGGTCACCGGCAACTACCGCGCGTGGCGGCACTTCGTCGCGATGCGGGCCAGCGAGCACGCCGATATCGAGATTCGGCGCCTGGCCGTTGCATGCCTGCGTTTGCTGGTTGGCGCCGCGCCGGCGGTGTTCGGCGACTTCGAGATCGCGACGCTGGCCGACGGCACCGAAGTGGCGACGAGTCCGCTGGCCACCGAGGCTTGAGCAAACTGGACCGCAGGGGCAAATGAGTTTGGTACCGCCAGGTAACCTAGGGTCCGTGAGCTCCGGCGGATTCGACGTTTACACACGCTTGGGCACGCTGCTGACCGCCATGGTGACGCCGTTCGCCCCGGACGGCTCCCTGGACCTTCCGGCCGCGGCCCGATTGGCGACACATCTCGTCGACGCCGGCTGCGACGGTTTGGTGATCTCCGGCACCACCGGCGAATCGCCGACCACCACCGACGCCGAAAAGCTCGCCCTGCTGCGGGCGGTCCTCGAGGCCGTCGGCGACCGGGCCCGCGTCATTGCCGGTGCGGGCAGCTACGACACCGCGCACAGTGTCCATTTGGCGAGGGCAAGCGCCGCCGAGGGAGCGCACGGTCTTCTCGTTGTCACGCCTTACTACTCGCGGCCGCCGCAGACCGGGTTGCTCGCGCACTTCACGGCTGTCGCCGACGCGACACCGTTGCCGGTGCTGCTCTACGACATTCCGCCGCGCTCGGTGGTACCGATCGAGTACGACACGCTGCGTGCGCTGTCCGCCCACCCGAACATCGTCGGGGTCAAAGACGCCAAGGGCGATCTACACGCCGGCACGCAGCTGATGGCCGAGTCGGGTCTGGTCTACTACTCCGGCGACGACGCGCTGAACCTACCGTGGCTCGCGATGGGCGCCACCGGATTCATCAGCGTGATCTCGCATCTGGCACCCGGTCAGCTGCGAGACTTGTTAACTGCCTTCGCTTCCGGAGATCACACCACCGCCCGCAAGATCAACGTGGCGATCGCCCCGCTGTCGAACGCGATGAGCCGACTCGGAGGTGTGACCATGTCGAAAGCGGGACTGCGGCTGCAGGGCATCGAGGTCGGTGACCCACGGCTGCCACAGATGGCCGCGACGGCCGAGCAAATCGAGGCACTGGCTGCCGACATGCGCGCAGCCTCGGTGCTCAGGTGAACCCGTGGATGTAGACCTCCAGCCGCCAGGTCCGTTGGCCAAGGGTGGTCTGCGGGTGACAGCGCTGGGCGGAATCAGCGAAATCGGCCGGAACATGACCGTTTTCGAGCATCTAGGCCGCTTGCTGATCATCGACTGCGGGGTGATGTTTCCCACGCACGACGAGCCCGGCGTCGACCTGATCCTGCCCGATCTGCGGCACATCGAACACCGACTCGACGACGTCGAGGCGCTGGTTCTCACCCACGCTCACGAAGACCACATCGGGGCGATTCCGTTCCTACTCAAGCTGCGCCCCGACATTCCGGTCGTCGGCTCGAAGTTCACCCTTGCCCTGGTCGCCGCGAAATGCCGCGAGCACCGGGTCAAGCCGGTGTTCATCCAAGTGGCCGAGGGGATGCGGAGCACGCACGGAGTGTTCGAGTGCGAGTACTTCGCGGTCAACCACTCCATTCCCGACGCATTGGCCATCGCGGTGCGCTCCGGCGCCGGAACTGTTTTGCACACCGGCGACATCAAGCTTGACCAGCTGCCGCCCGATGGCCGGCCCACGGATCTGCCGGGAATGTCCAGGCTCGGGGATTCCGGGGTGGATCTGTTCCTGTGCGACTCCACCAACGCCGAGATCCCGGGTGTCGGACCGTCGGAAAGCGAAGTGGGACCGACGCTGCACCGGTTGATCCGAAGTGCGCACGGTCGCGTCATTGTCGCCTGCTTCGCCTCCAACGTGGATCGCGTGCAGCAGATCATCGATGCCGCAACAGCATTGGGCCGACGCGTGTCCTTCGTTGGCCGCTCCATGGTGCGCAACATGGGAATCGCTCGCGACCTGGGATTCCTGCGAGTCGACGACTCGGACCTGGTTGAAATCGGTGCCGCGGAGATGATGGCGCCCGACCAGGTTGTACTGGTCACCACCGGAACACAGGGCGAGCCGATGGCGGCATTGTCGCGGATGTCGCGCGGCGAGCATCGCAGCATCACGCTGACGTCCGGCGACCTGATCATCTTGTCGTCCTCGCTCATCCCGGGAAACGAAGAGGCCGTCTACGGCGTCATCGACGAGCTGGCCAAAATCGGAGCTCGCGTTGTTACCAACCAGCAAGTGCGCGTTCACGTTTCGGGACACGCATACTCGGGTGAGCTGCTATTCCTCTACAACGGGATCCGGCCGCGCAACGTGATGCCGGTGCACGGCACCTGGCGCATGATGCGGGCCAACGCCAAGCTTGCGGCCAGCACCGGGGTGCCGGAAGAGTCGATCGTGTTGGCCGAGAACGGGGTCAGCGTCGACCTGGTCGGCGGCGCGGTGAGCATCGCCGGCGCGGTGCCGGTCGGCAAGATGTTCGTCGACGGGTTGATCACCGGGGACGTTGGCGACACCACATTGGGCGAGCGGCTGATTCTGTCCTCGGGTTTCATTGCGATAACCGTGGTGGTGCGACGCGAGACCGGAGCGCCTGCGTCGCGGCCGCTGCTGTCCTCGCGCGGCTTCTCCGAAGACCCCAAGGCGTTGGAGCCCGCCGTCCTTAAGGTCGAAGCAGAGCTGGAATCGCTTGCGGCGCAGAATGTCACCGATCCAACCCGGATCGCGCAGGCAATCCGGCGCATTGTCGGCAAGTGGGTGGGGGAGACCTATCGCCGCCAGCCGATGATCGTGCCGACCGTTATCGAAATCTGACCTCAGCATCGAGCAGGCTCATCGCTTCGATGATGTGGCCAAACAGCATGCCGACAAACGCAGCCAGTTGGCTGCGCGCCAGGATGAGTTGTTGGCGCAGCGGCGGCGCCGTGGTGAAGTCGCCGCCGGCCAGCTGATCGAGTAGAGCGATCCCGCCGGTGTACTGATTGCGAAGTTCGGCCACCCGCTGTCGTAGCGATCCCACCGCGTGCAGTCCGCCCGGCGCGACGTTCAGCACCGACAGCAGACGGTCGACGTAGATGATCACGCGATGCTCGTCGGGACCGTCCTGCGGGCCGAGATCCAAACGGCGAGTGGCGGCGTCGAGTACAGCCGCCTGATGCGCTGACAGGTAGCGGTATGCCGGCTCGGCAAGAGCCCCCGGCAGTATTCCCGGTAGCGGGACAGCCTCGTCGCTCGCCACGTACGGAGTATCACCCTGCCAGCGGCCGTGACGTGGGAATGCCCACGTAACGGCGTGTCGAGACGCCTTGACGGCGACCAGCACCATCGGGCCGAAAGCCGTTTGCGCCGCCGGGTTTCGTGGCATGCGGTCTACTTGTTCAAGAAGCCCGCATCGACCGGCAGGGTCACTCCAGTGATGTAGCGGGCCTGGTCGGACACCAGCCACGCCACCGCATTGGCGATGTCCTCGGGTTGCAGCACCTCCACCGGCAACGCGTTGCCCATGGCGCCCGGCGTATCCGTCGCAGCAGCCATTTTGGCCAGCCACTCGCGGGTGAACTCGTTGTTGATCATCGGTGTCTCGACGCCCGTCGGGTGCAGCGAGTTGACCCGAATATTCTGCTGGGCAAGCAAATTCGCGTATACGCGCATCAGACCGACCACGCCGTGCTTGGCGGCGGCGTAACCCACCGAGCCCGCATCCGGGCTGCCGACACCAGCGAGTCCGGCGGCGGAACTGATCAGCACGATAGATCCGCCAGCCCCTTGTTTGATCATGGTGGGTATCGCGGCCTTGATGGTGTTGTAGACCCCGGTCAGGTTGACGTCGATGACGTCATGCCAGCCGTCGTCACCCGACTGCATGGGCGCGATACCGGCGTTGGCCACCACGATGTCGAGGCGGCCGAGCTCGTCGATACCCGCCTGAACAGCGGCCGACAACGAGGCGCGGTCGCGGACATCGGCCTCCTTGGCGACGATCCGCGCTCCGGTGTCCTCGACGAGTTTGACGGTGGCGGCCAAATCATCGGCGGTCGCCAGCGGATAGGGAACGCTGGCGATCGGCGCGCAGATGTCGACCCCGATGATCTCGGCGCCATCGGATGCCAGCCGGACCGCGTGGGCGCGACCTTGCCCGCGGGCAACGCCGGTGATCAGCGCGACTTTGCCGGCCAGTGGGCTTGGGTTCACCGGCGAATCAGTCCCTTGTCCGGATCGCCGGCCGGAACGGGCTGCAGCATCTTGATGTCTGGGGCGCCGGCCAGGTGCTCACCAGCGGCGCTGAACATCTTGGCTACCGCGGGGGCGCTGCTATGAGTCTTCAGCGCGTCTTCGTCGGCCCATTGCTCGACGAAGACGAACGTCTCGCCCGATTGGTTAACCGAATAGAGCTGACAACCGGGCTCTTCGTGCACCTCCTCGGCCGCGGTCGTGAGGATGTCACGAACGATGTCGACCGATTCGGGCTTGACGGTCAGGGTGGCGACGACGACGACGGGCATTTCAGGCCTCCTGGACGAAGAGTGACGGTTGTCACCCTACCCAGCTGTTTTCCACGCTGAATCGCCGGTTCGACGGTAACGCTCAGGTAACCAGTGTGGCGGATGGTGCGGATGGTGTGTTTGCGATTAGGCTTGCCGCATGGCTAGCAAGACTGTCGCGCGGTCGGGGGCTCGAACGAGCAGGTCAAAGGCGGCGCCGCGAAGCGGTACTCGATCGGCGCAGCCGCGGAAAAAGCCGGCTCGTCGGCCCGCGCAGGCTCCCCGCCGGCCGGCCAGGCGGCGCCATCACGGTGTGGTGGCCAGCGCAGGGCTCACCGCGGGCCGAGCGGTGCGTGCGACGTGGCTGATGCTGGCCAAGGGGACCGGTAGCACCGCGCGTTCAGTGGGCCGGGCCCGCGAGATCGATCCGGGTCACCGTCGCGACGGTATTGCCCTGGCGCTGCTGGGCGTCGCGGTCGTGATCGCCGCTAGTTCGTGGTTCCACGCCGCCCGCCCGGTCGGCGCCTGGGTCGACTCGGTGGTGCGGATCTTCATCGGCTCCGCGGTCGGGGTGCTGCCCCTGGTCACCGCCGCTGTGGCGCTGTTGTTGATGCGCACTGAGCCAAACCCTGACGCCCGCCCGCGGCTGGTGCTGGGCGCGACGATGGTTGCGCTGCCGGCACTGGGGCTATGGCACTTGTGGGCCGGCTCGCCGGATACTCCGGCTGGACGCGCAACCGCCGCGGGATTTATCGGTTTCGCCATCGGGGGACCGCTTTCGGAGGGGCTGACCGCGTGGATCTGCGCGCCGCTGCTGTTCATCGGCGTGTTGTTCGGCCTACTGCTGTTGACCGGCACCACAATTCGCGAAGTGCCCGAGACGCTGCGGTCCATGTTCGGCACTCGGATGTTCGGCTACCACGAAGGTGACGACGTCTACGACGACGACGAAGCTGTTGAAGGCGTTGTCGCCGAAGACTTCTCCGATGGCTACTACGACGACGCCTCGGTCTACGACGACGCTGAAGCAGCCCAGGCATGGCCATCGAGCGCCGAGTCGGTGGCAGTCGATGAGAGCCCGACGGTTCCGGAGCCCGCGGTGCCGCGAGGCCGCAAGCGTGAGCCCAACGCCCCGAAAAGCACTGCCAAGCAAGACACTCTGGTGCTCGACCGGGTCGTCGAAGGGCCCTACATACTGCCGCCGCTGAACCTATTGGTGGCCGGCGATCCGCCGAAGAAACGCAGCGCCGCTAACGACCAGATGGCCGACTCGATCAGCTCGGTGCTGCAACAGTTCAAGGTCGACGCCGCGGTCACCGGTTGCACTCGCGGGCCGACCGTCACGCGTTACGAGGTCGAACTCGGCCCCGGCGTGAAGGTGGAGAAGATCACAGCGCTACAGAAGAACATCGCCTACGCGGTCGCCACCGAGAGCGTCCGGATGCTCGCGCCGATCCCGGGCAAGTCTGCGGTTGGCATCGAGGTGCCCAACACCGACCGCGAAATGGTGCGCCTCGCCGACGTTCTCACCGCGCCGTCGACCCGTCGCGATCACCACCCGCTGGTGATCGGGCTCGGCAAGGACATCGAAGGCGACTTCATCTCGGCCAACCTGGCCAAGATGCCGCACCTGCTGGTCGCCGGCTCCACCGGATCCGGTAAGTCCAGCTTCGTCAACTCGATGCTGGTGTCGCTGCTGACTCGTTCCACCCCCGAAGAGGTCAGGATGATCCTGATCGATCCGAAGATGGTCGAACTGACGCCGTATGAAGGCATTCCGCACCTGATCACGCCGATCATCACCCAACCGAAGAAAGCGGCGGCGGCGCTGGCGTGGCTGGTCGAGGAGATGGAACAGCGATACCAGGACATGCAGGCGTCCCGGGTGCGTCACATCGACGACTTCAACGCGAAGGTCCGCAGCGGAGAGATCACCGCACCGCTGGGCAGCCAGCGCGAATACCGGCCCTACCCCTACGTCGTCGCGATCGTCGACGAGTTGGCCGACCTGATGATGACCGCCCCGCGCGATGTCGAGGACGCCATCGTGCGGATCACCCAAAAAGCCCGTGCCGCAGGCATTCACCTGGTGCTGGCCACCCAGCGGCCATCGGTCGACGTGGTCACGGGCTTGATCAAGACCAACGTGCCGTCCCGGTTGTCGTTCGCGACGTCGTCGCTGACCGACAGCAGGGTGATCCTGGACCAAGCCGGCGCGGAGAAGTTGATCGGGATGGGCGACGGCTTGTTCCTGCCGATGGGCGCGGGCAAGCCCGTACGGCTACAGGGCGCCTACATCTCCGATGAGGAGATCCAGGCGGTCGTGGCCGCCTGTAAGGAGCAGGCCGAGCCCGAATACACCGAGGGCGTCACCGCAGCCAAGCCCACCGGGGAACGCACCGATGCCGATCCTGACATCGGCGACGATATGGACGTCTTCCTGCAAGCCGTCGAGCTGGTGGTGTCCAGCCAGTTCGGTTCGACGTCCATGCTGCAGCGCAAGCTTCGGGTCGGGTTCGCCAAGGCCGGCCGGCTGATGGACTTGATGGAGACCCGCGACATCGTCGGACCCAGCGAAGGATCCAAAGCGCGCGATGTGCTGGTCAAGCCCGAGGACCTGGCCGGAACGCTGATGTTGATCCGGGGCGGTTCCAACGCCGACGGTTCCGACGACAACGGCGAAATCGACTAACCAGTCGCCTGCTCGAACGCCCCACTGGCCGGGCACTCGGCAGCCGACGCCCAGCTCGCCGGGCGCTCGGCGATCAGAGCACCAGCAGCATCCGCGAATTGCCCAGGGTGTTCGGCTTGACGTAGCTGAGATCGAGGAACTCGGCGACACCGATGTCGTAGGAGCGCTGCATTTCCGCAAACACTTCGGTCGTCACCGGGGTGCCCTCGATCTCGGTGAACCCGTGCCTGCCGAAAAACTCGGTCTCGAAGGTCAGCACGAACAGCCGCTCTAATTGCAGGTCACGGGCGACGCGCAGAAGCCGGTCGACGATGGCATGGCCGATCCCGCGGCCGGTCATCGAAGGATCGACGGCCACCGTGCGAACCTCGCCGAGATCGGACCACAGCACGTGCAGCGCGCCGCAGCCGACCACCTTGCCCTGGTACTCGGCCACCCAGAACTCCTGGACGGCCTCATACAGCGTCACCAGGTTCTTCTCCAGCAGGATCTTGCCGGCGTAGGTGTCTACGAGCTGCTTGATCAGGGGGACGTCAGAGGTGTGTGCGCGCCGGATCGTCGGCTCGTCGGCCGGTGCTCCGCTCGCTGCACTCACGAAATGCAGAGTATCGGTTTGGGGCCGCCCGCCGACGATGCAGAGCGCGTGGCGCGATGAGGAGGAGAGCGGGCAATACGGCTGAGTTGCCCGGTTACGGATATTCTGTTGCGGTGTCGGGGCAGCCGCAGTCAGGTCCGGTGGTCCCGCGCGTTCGGGTCACCAACCTCGCCAACGTGCTCACCCTGCTGCGGTTGGTGTTGGTGCCGGTCTTCCTGCTGGCCTTGTTCGCCGGCAACGGACACGAAACCCCCAGCCGCATCATCGCTTTCGTCGTATTCGCCGTCGCGGTCATCACCGATCGCTTCGACGGCGCGCTAGCGCGCAACTACGGGATGGTGACCGAATTCGGCACGATGGCCGACCCGATCGCGGACAAGACCCTGATCGGTGCGGCGCTGATCGGGCTGTCGATGCTCGGCGACCTGCATTGGTGGGTGACGGTGGTCATCCTGACCCGAGAGGTCGGGATCACCGTGCTGCGGTTCGTGATGCTGCGCCACGGCGTCATCCCCGCCAGTCGCGGCGGGAAACTCAAGACGCTCGTCCAGGCCGTCGCGATCGGGTTGTACGTGTTGCCGGTATCGGGGACGTGGCTGACGGTCGCCTGGGCGATGATGGCGGCCGCGATCGTGTTGACCCTGGTCACGGGACTGGACTACGTGGTTTCCGCGGTCAGGGATAGCCGTGGACGACCCGCTGCTGACTGAGGACGCGCGTGCACTGGTCGCCGATCTGACGATTCGCAAGCAGAGCGTCGCGACCGCTGAGTCGCTCACCGCGGGGCTGCTGGCGGCGACTCTCGCCGGAGTACCCGGTGCTAGTGACGTGCTGCGCGGCGGCCTGGTCACCTACACCGAGCACACCAAAATCGTGCTGGCCGGTGTTGCGCCGGAGATTCTCGAGGAGGTCGGACCTGTCGCGGCCCCGACTGCCCGGGCGTTGGCCGTCGGTGCACGTCAACGCTGCGAAGCCACCTGGGGTGTCGGGTTGACCGGCGTCGCCGGACCCGAACCACACGGCGGGCATGCCGTGGGCACGGTATTCATTGGCCTGGCCGGTCCCGGTGAAACAGGTGCCATCGAAGTGGTCGAGCTGCATCTGTCCGGATCGCGCTGGGATATCCGGCTCTCCGCGGTTCACGAGTCGATCAGCCGACTGCGGGCACTGGTCGCAGCCGCCTAGCGGGTCGAAGAATTCCAACCGGGAACCAATGGCCGCGCCGGGTGCGTTGACCTGATCAAGAATCAAGCTGACCGGACATAAGGAGAGCGCGATGCCGTCATTGCTACGCGAGGTTCTCGGCGACGCACTGCGGGAAGCCCGCATCAGCCAGGGTCGAACACTGCGACAGGTCTCCGATGGCGCTCGGGTCAGCCTGGGATACCTCTCAGAGGTCGAGCGCGGCCGGAAAGAGGCGTCCAGCGAGCTGCTCAGCGCGATCTGCGCTGCGCTGGATGTGCCGCTGTCTCAGCTGCTCACCGACGCCAGCGAACAGCTGCTCGGCCAGGAGTCGATCAAGACCGGCGCGCCCATCGCGGCCAGTATCGACGCCAGCACCAAAGTCGTCATTCCGCCGGTCGGGGTCCCAGCTTTGGCGGCCAGTGCCTAATCGCCACGAGCAAGGGTGTGGCAATTGCGGCGGAGACGATAAGTTGAGCCTGACGGCATACATCGACACACGAAGGCAGAGCTAACTGATGGCCAATCCGTTCGTCAAAGCGTGGAAATACGTCATGGCGTTGTTCAACGCGAAAATCGACGAGCACGCCGACCCCAAGGTGCAGATCCAGCAGGCGATCGAAGACGCGCAGCGTCAGCACCAAGGGCTGACCCAGCAAGCCGCACAGGTGATCGGCAACCAGCGCCAACTCGAGATGCGGCTCAACCGCCAACTGGCCGACATTGAAAAGCTCCAGGTCAATGTGCGCCAGGCGGTGACACTGGCCGACCAGGCCACCGCTGCGGGTGACACCGCCAAAGCCACCGAATACAACAACGCCGCAGAGGCGTTCGCCGCCCAGCTGGTGACGTCCGAGCAGAGCGTGGAAGATCTCAAGGCCCTGCACGACCAGGCGTTGGGGGCCGCCGCGCAAGCCAAGAAGGCGGTCGAGCAGAACGCGATGGTGCTGCAGCAGAAGATCGCCGAGCGCACCAAGCTGCTCAGCCAGCTCGAGCAGGCCAAGATGCAGGAACAGGTCAGCAAGTCGCTGCGGTCGATGAGTGAGATCGCCGCGCCGGGTACCACTCCGAACCTCGACGAGGTGCGCGACAAGATCGAGCGCCGCTACGCCAACGCGCTGGGCCAGGCTGAGCTGGCGCAGAACTCGGTGCAGGGCCGCATGATCGAGGTCGAGCAGGCCGGTGTCGAGATGGCCGGCCACTCCCGTCTGGAGCAGATCCGGGCGTCGATGCGCGGCGACGCGTTGCCGGCCGGCGGGTCGACCGCCAATCCGACGGCTGCTCCCGCAACCCCGGCCGCGGCACCGCAGGCCACGCCCACCGAGAAGCCCATCGGCCAGTAGGGGGACGAGCGAGCGCATGGCAGTGCAGTCCGGTCGCAGTGCGTCGTGGCGGACCTTGCTGCTGCGCGGCCTCGACACGGCCAGTGACGTTTCCGAGCTGGTAGCCCAAAAGATCAGCGCCGCAACCGATCCCCGGGAGCGACAGCTTCGTCGCCGCCGGCGCGCGCTGCGCTGGGGTCTGATCTTCACCGCCGGGTGTGTGTTCTGGGGCGCGGTGACGGCGATCCTGGCGGCATGGGGTTGGTTCGCGCTGCTGCTGGAGATCACCGGTGGAGTCGCCGTGGTGGAAGCGATGATCGCCACGCTGCTGCTGATCCGCTACCGGTGGCTGAAAGCTGATCCGCTGCCCGCGCAGCGGCCGACCAACATCCGGCGCCTGCCGCCCCCGAGTTCGGCGGCACGGCCGGCGATGTATGCGCTCGGCGCCTCCGAGCGGGGTTTCTTCTCCTTGCTCGGTGTCATGGAGCGCGGCAACATGTTGCCCGACAACGAAATTCGTGAGCTGACCACAGCGGCCAAACAAAGCTCCGCTGCCATGGCGGCGACCGCTGCCGAGGTGGTGTCGATGGAACGGGCGGCTCACGGGACTCCGCAGTCACGCACCTATCTGGCGCCCACGATCAACGCGTTCACTGCACAGCTGAGCGCAGGGGTGCGTCAGTACAACGAAATGGTCACCGCCGCAGCGCAATTGGTGTCATCCGCGAACGCCGATGTCGGCGCCGCGCTGGTCGCATCGCGACAGCGTTACCGCGACGAGCTGACTGGCGCGACCGATCGACTGATCGGCTGGTCGCAGGCGTTCGACGAACTCGGCGGGCTGCCCCGAAGGGCGTAGCACATTGGTCTACTCGTCCCTGGGGCCGTAGCGCTCGATGTAGGACTGGCGCATCTGCTCCTCGCGCTTACTGCGTTGTGCGTCGACGAGATTCGGGTCGAGGCCGTGAACTTGCAGCATGTGCCGACGCCACACCTTGTTCAGCGCGTGCGAGAAGTACACGAACGGAATCAGGATCGGCAGCGTCATGCTCAGATGCACATCGAGTGTCGTCGGTATCAGCCAGAACGGGATGAGCACCAGCACCGCCGGAACAGCGACCCGTCGCATCATCCGGCCCGTCGCACCCTTGCCGGTCAGATCCTTGCGCACCCAGTCCCGCATCGAGTCGGGCAGTTGCCCACCGCAGCAGTACCGAATGAACTGAAGTGCATTGGGCCGCACGGAACTGTCGGTCATCGTCGTCTACAGCGAGCTTCGCAGTGCGGGGATCACCAGGCCAGCGAGGCCACGCAGCGTCGCCTTGAACATGTCGAAGAAATCGAAGTAGTCGCGCCACAATGTGATCTGCCCGTCGTGGACTTCGAAGACGCCGCAGACCCAGAACTGAAGCCGCAGTGGGCCGAAGATCAGCGCGTCAGTGCGTTCGGTGAGTACGGCGGCGCCGTCGGCGGCGATTCGATGGATCTTCACTTCGAAACCGCTCGCGCCGCCCAGCGAGCTGAACAGCTTCATTGCCCGGCGACGTCCGTGAATGGTTGGCAATCCGACGTTCTGGTACACCAGATCTTCGGCCAGCGCGGCGCCTGCCGTATCGAGGTCGGCGTCCTGCAGTGCATGCAGGAAGACCTCCACAGTGCGGGTGTTGTCAAGAGTCTGCTCGGTCATGATCAACAGCCTAACCAGTCGCTGTGGCAGGGTAGGGCGATGCGCGTCGCGGTGGTGGCCGGGCCAGACCCCGGGCACTCTTTTCCGGCGATCGCGCTGTGTCGGCGATTCCTGGCGGCGGGCGACACACCCACGTTGTTGACCGGCACCAAATGGCTGGACACCGCTCGCGCCGCCGGTGTCGATGCCGTCGAATTGGCCGGCCTGGATCCGACCGCGGACGACGACGACGGCGACGCTGGTGCCAAGATCCACCAGCGCGCCGCCCGGATGGCCGTGCTGAACCTCTCGCAGCTGCAGGCGATGGGACTGGATTTGGTGGTGTCCGATGTGATCACCGCGTGCGGCGGTATGTCTGCGGAGCTGCTGGGGATCCCGTGGATCGAGCTCAACCCGCATCCGCTGTACCAGCCGTCCGCGGGGCTACCCCCGATCGGCAGTGGACTGGCGCCCGGCACCGGGATGCGCGGCCGCCTGCGCGACGCCACGATGCGCGCGTTGACGGCGCGGTCTCTACGGGCCGGCGACCGGCAGCGAGCGCAGGCCCGTACTGAAATCGGTTTGCCGGCAAGCGATCCCGGGCCGCTGCGCAGGCTGATTGCGACGTTGCCCGCCCTCGAGGTTCCGCGCCCGGACTGGCCGGTCGAGGCCGTCCTGGTGGGCCCGTTGCACTTCGAGCCGACCGAACAGGTGTTGTCGATTCCATCGGGCCTGGGACCCGTGGTGGTCGTTGCGCCGTCGACGGCGACGACCGGAACCACCGGGATGGCCGAGACGGCCCTGGACAGTTTGGTCCCTGGGGTGGGGCTGCCGCCCGGCGCCCGGGTGGTGGTGTCGCGGCTGGGCGGTCCGGAGTTGACGTTGCCGTCGTGGGCGGTGGCGGGGCTGGGCCGGCAAGACGATCTGCTCACCCAGGCCGATGTGGTGATCTGCGGCGGTGGCCACGGCATGGTGGCCAAGACGTTGTTGGCGGGCGTGCCGCTGGTGATGGTTCCCGGCGGCGGCGATCAGTGGGAGATCGCCAACCGGGTGGCGCGCCACGGCAGCGGGCGGCTGGTGCGGCCGTTGACCGGGGAGGCACTGGCCGGTGCGGTCGCCGACGTGCTGGCGACACCCACCTACCGCGCCGCCGCGCAGCGCGCCGCGGCTAGCGCCGCCGACGTGGCCGACCCGGTGCAGGTGTGCCATCAGGCGCTGGTACCCGCCAGGTAGGTAGCTTGGCGGGGTGCGACTCACGGAATTCAACGAGCGGGTCACCCTGCGATTCGGCGCCACGTACGGCACCTCGGTGCTGGCTGATCACGTGTTGACCGGGTTCGACGGGCGCACCGCCGCGCAGGCGATCGAGGACGGGATCGATCCGCGCGACGTGTGGCGGGCGCTGTGCGTCGACTTCGACGTGCCCCGCGAGCAGTGGTGAAATACCGCGACCAACGCTAGGCGCCGACGCGAGACACGCCAGCGGCGCGCCTCCTTGCGTTCGAACAGGTGTTCGCTACTGTGGTGATTGTTCGACGGGCCCGACTTGTCGGTGGGCTGCTTTAACGTCACGGCCAACTGACCAAGACCGGTCAAACCGAACAACGACAACACCGAGAGGTAGCACCATGGCACAAGCCCCAGACCGCGAAAAGGCCCTCGAATTGGCACTGGCCCAAATCGAGAAGAGTCACGGCAAAGGTTCGGTGATGCGCCTCGGTGACGAAGTGCGCGTACCGATCTCGGTCATCCCGACCGGATCGATCGCGCTGGACGTCGCCCTGGGCATCGGCGGTCTGCCCCGCGGCCGCATCGTGGAGATCTACGGCCCGGAGTCCTCGGGTAAGACCACCGTCGCATTGCACGCGGTGGCCAACGCCCAGGCTGCAGGTGGCATCGCGGCGTTCATCGACGCCGAGCACGCGCTGGATCCGGACTACGCCAGCAAGCTGGGTGTGGACACCGATTCTCTGCTGGTCAGCCAACCGGACACCGGCGAGCAGGCCCTCGAGATCGCCGACATGCTGATCCGCTCGGGCGCGCTGGACATCCTGGTCATCGACTCGGTGGCCGCACTGGTGCCACGCGCCGAGATCGAAGGCGAGATGGGTGACAGCCATGTCGGTCTGCAGGCCCGGCTGATGAGCCAGGCGCTGCGGAAAATCACCGGTGCGCTGAGCAATTCGGGCACGACGGCGATCTTCATCAACCAGCTTCGCGAGAAGATCGGGGTGATGTTCGGCTCACCCGAAACGACTACGGGTGGAAAGGCTTTGAAGTTCTACTCGTCGATACGTCTGGATGTGCGCCGGATCGAGACACTCAAGGACGGCACCGATGCGGTTGGTAACCGCACCCGGGTCAAGGTCGTCAAGAACAAGGTGTCGCCGCCGTTCAAGCAGGCCGAGTTCGACATCCTCTACGGCAAGGGCATCAGCCGGGAAGGCTCGCTGATCGACATGGGTGTGGATCAGGGCTTCGTCCGTAAGTCCGGGTCGTGGTTCACCTATGAGGGCGAACAGCTGGGGCAGGGCAAGGAGAACGCCCGCAACTTCCTGATGGAGAACCCCGACGTGGCTAACGAGATCGAGAAGAAGATCAAGGAAAAGCTCGGTATCGGTGCGGTAGTGACGGATGACCTCCCCAATGACAGCGTCTTGCCCGCTCCCGTCGACTTCTGAGCCATCTCGCGAAGAGCAGGCGCGGGCGCTGTGCCTGCGCCTGCTCACCGCGAGAGCGCGTACCCGCGCCGAGCTGGCCGGCCAGCTAGCCAAACGCGGATATCCCGACGATGTCAGCACCCGGGTGCTGGACCGGCTTACCGATGTCGGACTACTGGACGATGCCGACTTCGCTGAGCAGTGGGTGCACTCCCGGCTGGCCAACGCAGGAAAAGGCAAGCGCGCGTTGGCCGCTGAGCTGCACACCAAAGGCGTCGACAAAGATGTGATCACGTCGGTGCTCGGCGGCATCAATCCCGCCGCTGAACGTGGCCGCGCCGAAGAACTGGTCCGCAAGAAGCTCCGGCGCGAAAACCTCAGCGATGACGCCGCCGATGCCCGGGTGACCCGTCGACTGGTGGGACTGCTCGCGCGTCGCGGCTTCAGCCAGAGCATGGCCTTCGATGTGGTCAGCGTGGAGTTGGCAGGGGAGCGCGAGCGCAGGCGGGTCTAGGTCGGCCGAACGTCGCAGCGTCGCCTCGCCGTACCATGGCCCAGTGACTTCGATGGTGACCTCGGATGCAGCGCCCGCTGTGCCGTCAGTGGCGCCAGGGTCAATGCAGCGCACCTACCAGGTCCGCACGTACGGATGTCAGATGAATGTCCACGACTCGGAGCGTCTGGCGGGTCTGCTCGAGGCGGCCGGATATCAGCGGGCGCCCGACGGCGATGACGCCGACGTGGTGGTCTTCAACACGTGCGCGGTGCGGGAGAACGCCGACAACAAGCTGTACGGCAACATCAGCCACCTCGCGCCGCGAAAGCGGAGCAACCCCGACATGCAGATCGCGGTCGGCGGATGCCTGGCCCAGAAAGACAAAGACGACGTGCTGCGCAAAGCGCCGTGGGTCGACGTTGTGTTCGGCACCCACAACATCGGATCGCTGCCCACGTTGCTCGAACGGGCCCGGCACAACAGGGTTGCGCAGGTGGAAATCGCCGACGCGCTGCAGGAGTTTCCCTCAGCGCTGCCGGCCGCCCGCGAATCCGCTTATGCCGCTTGGGTTTCGATCTCGGTGGGGTGCAACAACAACTGCACGTTCTGCATCGTTCCGGCCCTGCGGGGCAAAGAAGTGGACCGCAGCCCGGGCGACATCCTCGCCGAGGTGCGCTCGCTGGTGGACGACGGCGTGCTGGAAGTCACGCTGCTGGGTCAAAACGTCAACGCCTACGGTGTGTCGTTCGCCGACCCGCAGATACCGCGCAATCGCGGCGCCTTCGCCGAGTTACTCACCGCATGCGGACGTATCGATGGGCTGGAGCGGGTGCGATTCACCTCACCACACCCGGCCGAGTTCACTGACGACGTCATCGAAGCGATGGCGCAGACCCCGAATATCTGCCCGGCACTGCACATGCCGCTGCAGTCCGGCTCGGACAGGATGTTGCGTGCGATGCGGCGTTCCTACCGGGCCGAGCGTTACCTCGGCATCATCGACCGGGTACGCGCGGCCATGCCGCACGCGGCAATCACCACCGACCTGATCGTCGGCTTTCCCGGTGAAACCGAGGAAGACTTTGCCGCCACACTCGATGTGGTCCGGCAGGCCCGCTTCGCGAACGCCTTCACCTTCCAGTACTCCAAGCGTCCGGGCACTCCGGCTGCCGAACTCGATGGTCAGCTCCCGAAAGCCGTTGTGCAAGAACGCTATGACCGATTGATCGCGCTACAGGACCAGATCGCGCTGGAAGAGAACCGCGACCAGATCGGCCGAATCGTCGAGTTACTGGTGGCCACCGGCGAAGGTCGCAAGGACAGCAGCACCGCGCGGATGAGTGGGCGGGCACGCGATGGACGACTGGTGCATTTCACGCCCGGTGAGCAACAGGTCCGCCCGGGTGACATCGTCACCACGGCCGTCACTGGCGCCGCGCCGCATCATCTGCTCGCCGACGGCGACGTCATCGACTATCGCCGCACGCGCGCCGGCGACGCTCACGCTGCCGGGCAACGCCCGCGGGGTACCGGACTCGGCATGCCGACGATCGGGCAACCGGCCGCGACGGCCGAAGAGCCGGGGTGCACGCGGTGAGCGCCCCCCGGGGCGACTTCGACGCCTTCCGCGACGACATCGAGGCGGCCGAGCGCCGTATCGCCCGTGAAATAGAACCGGGTACAAGAGCTTTGGTCGTCGCAATCCTGGTGTTCGTGTTGATCGGGTCATTCATCCTGCCGCACACCGGCGGCGTGCGCGGGTGGGATGTGCTGCTTCTGACGCACGGCGCCGGCAAGGCGGCAATCGCCCTGCCGTCACGCGTATTCGGTTGGTTGGCATTGGTTTTCGGTGTCGGCTTTTCCATGCTGGCATTGTTGACCCGCCGCTGGGCCCTGGCCTGGGTGGCGCTGGCTGGTTCCGCGGTGGCAAGCGCTGCCGGGTTGCTGGCCATCTGGTCACGGCAGACGGTGGCTTCGGGGCATCCAGGTCCCGGCATCGGGCTGATCGTGGGATGGATCGCCATCATCCTGCTGACGTTCCACTGGGCCCGGGTGGTGTGGTCACGCACGATCGTGCAACTCGCCGCCGAGGAACAGCGTCGTCAGTCCGCGGCGAAGCGACAGGCCCGAACGTTGCTGGAAACTCTCGACGGCCCTGACCCAGCACAGCCACCTACGCCCGACGGCAAAGCGCCGGGGGCCGGCTAGCGCTTGCGGGTCAGTGCATCGGCTGCCGCATCAGCCCATTGCTGCCACTGCTCGGCATTGGCTTTGGCCTCTTCGGCTTCCTTGTTGCGGCCAGCCGCCTCGGCCTTCTGCGCCTGACGTTCGTACTGCTCGGCACGCTCACGGAACTGCTCCGCACGTGCCTGGGCCTGCGGGTCGGGCCCGGAAGGCTCGGCAGAGTCGCGCACCTTCTTCTCGACCGCGCGGAGGCGGCGCTCGAGGTCGGCCGACTTCTCCCGGGGAACCTTGCCGATTGCGTCCCATTTGTCGCCGATCGTCCGCAACGCTGCCCGCGCGTCCTGGCTATCGGTGTCGAGTTTTTCGGCCTCAGACAGCAGCGCCTCTTTCGCGCTCGCGTTCGCATTGAACTCCGCATCCCGCTCGGCGGTCGCGGCGTTGCGGGCCTTGAAGAACGTGTCCTGAGCGCCCTTGAAGCGGGCCCACAGGGCGTCATCGACGTCGCGGGCCGCGCGGCCGGCCGCCTTCCAATCGACGAGCAGTTTGCGGAATTCCGCGCTGGTGGTGCCCCAATCCGTCGAGTCGACAAGCGCTTCGGCCTTGACGCAGAGCTTCTCTTTGGCCTCCCGGGCGCCCGCCCGATCGCGGTCCATCTCCGCGAAATGGGATCCGCGACGGCGGTTGAACGCTTCGCGCGCGGCCGAGTAGCGCTTCCACAGCGCGTCATCGGTTTTGCGGTCCAGCCCGTTGATCGTCTTCCATTCGTCCAGAATCGCGCGCAGCCGATCGCCGGCGACCTTCCACTGCGTCGAGGTGTTACCCAGCTCCTCTGCCTCGGCGGCGAGAGCATCCTTGCGTGCAGTTTGGGCTGCGCGATGCTCATCGCGCCGACTGCGTTCGGCCGCGGCAGCGGCATCGGCATGCTCGGCGATGCCGTTGAGGCGGGCCGCCAGCGCTTCGACATCGCCGAGCACGTTCGCACTCGGCAGCGTCTCAGCCAGCCCCGCGGCGGTGGCTTTGATCTTGCGTGCATCGCCGGTGCCCGCCGCCAGGCGTTCTTCGAGAAGGGTGATCTCGGTGCTCAAGTCGTCGAAGCGCCGACCGAAGTGGGCGAACGCAGCCTCGGTGTCGCCCGCTTGCCAGGAGCCGACGATGCGCTCGCCGGCCGAACTGATCAGCCAGACCGTTCCGTCGGCATCGACCCTGCCGAACCGGTGCGGGTCGCTGGCCTGCGGTGACGCGACCGCCGGGTGGGCGTGAGGACGTGGTGTCGGCTTGGGACCTGGCCGCGGTCCGGGACCCGGTCGCGGGATGGGCCGGGGCTTGTTATCTGGCTCGTCAGGCGTCATGAACTGCCGTTACCTACCCTTCGCGCGGTTATTGACCGCGCACCTGCCGCGCATAGCGGCGCCGTCGACACGAGGCACTCACATACGCGCCTCAAACAGTATTGAAGCAGCTTGTCGCCCGGAGCGTCCCGAGTTGGCGGCTCAGCGCCGTGGGGGGAGCCGAAAACCCGGCTGCGAAGAGGTGTAACCGGCGATCGACCGCCCGCGGACATAGGCTGGGTTGGCGAAATCGGGGATGAATGGGCGGTGAACGATGTCGACGGCAGATGTGGCGGCGCTGATCGCGCTGTGCGCCGCACTGGCGTCGGCGATCGGCGACGTGGTCCGTCAGCGATCGGCCCAGGAGGTCACCGATAAAGAGGTCGGCCACCTCGAGCTTTTCTGGTTGTCGGTGCGCGACCCACGGTGGTGGATGGGCGGCATGGGCGCGGTGGCCAACTACAGCCTGCAGGCCGGCGCGCTCGCGCTGGGTTCGGTGGTAATGGTGACGGCACTGCAGGTGACGGCGCTGTTGTTCGCTCTGCCGATCTACGCACGGCTGGCCGACCACCGGGTCACACGCTGGGAATGGACATGGGCAGTGATGCTGGCCGGTTCGCTGGCCGTCCTGGTCACGGTCGGCGATCCGGGCGCCGGGAACGCGCGGGGTTCGCCGGGCAGTTGGCTGGTGGTGGCCGCCGTGATGGGCCCGGTCCTGGTGTTGTGCGTGCTGGGCGCGAGGTTATGGGCCCGCAGTGCGGTTGCGCCCGTGCTGCTGGCGGTGGTGGCCGGTTCGTCGCTGGCGCTGTTCGCCGTGCTGACCAAAGGTGCCGTCGGTGCAGCATCGGGCGGCGTCGGGGCATTTCTGCGGGCGCCTGAGTCCTATTGCCTGTTGCCGGCCGCGTTGGCGGGAATGATCTTCCAGCAGTCGGCCTTTCGCGCCGGGGCGCTGACCGCGTCGTTGCCGGCGGTGACGGTGGCCAAGCCGGTGGTCGCCTCGCTGCTGGGCGTTCTGGTGCTCGGCGAGACGCTGAATGCCAGCGGCCCGCGCCTGTTGACACTGCTCGCTGCAGGCGTGCTGGTGGTATGTGCCACGATCGCGCTGGCCCGCGGTGAGGCGGCGACCATCGCGGCCGGGGCTGGTCAGGACGTGGTCATGGCTGAGAAAGAGCCGTTGAATCGCTGACTGCGACGCGCCGCGGCGGGGTTTTCATCGCCGACGTCAGTACGGTGGCGGGGAAGCGATGACGTGAGGGGGTAGACCGTGCCGAAAGAAGATATCGCTGTAGTGCTGGCACTGGCCGCCGCGTTCGCGTCGGCAATCGGCAACGTGGCGCGGCAGCGGTCCGCTCACGAGGTCACCGAGGAGCGGGTTGGCTACCTCGCCTTGTTTTTCATGTCGTGGCGTAACCGCGACTGGCGGCTCGGGGCGGTGGCTGCCGTCGCGAACTACGGTCTGCAGGCCGGGGCGCTGAGCCTGGGCTCGGTGATTTTGGTGACCGGTCTGCAGGTGACGGCGTTGCTGTTCGCCTTACCGGTGTACGCGCGGATGACCGGGGCTCCGGTGACCAGGTGGGATTGGATTTGGGCGGCGATCTTGGCGGCCGCGCTGGCCGTCGTCGTCACCGTCGGAAATCCGGTGGCCGGGTACTCGCGCGCGTCGTTGCAGACGTGGCTGGTGGTCGCCGCCGTCGCCAGCCCGATAGTGGGGCTGTGTCTGCTCGGGGCGCGGCTCTGGCCGGACGGGGTGATCGCGGCGGTGCTGCTGGCGGCGGTGTCCGGTGCGTCGCTGGCCTTGTTCGCGGTGCTGGTCAAGGGCGCGGTCGACGCGGCCAAGGGCGGCATCGTGGCGGTGCTGGCCACTCCTGAGCTCTACGCCTGCATCGGGGCCGCGGTTGCCGGGATGGTGTTCCAGCAGTCGGCGTATCGAGGCGGGCCGCTCAACGCGTCGATGCCGACCATGACGGTGGCCAAGCCGACAGTAGGTGCGCTGCTCGGGGTGTTCGTGCTCGGCGAAACGGTGAACTCGGGCGACGAGACGGTGTTTGTCCTCGGGATCGCGGTCGCGGTGATGGTGGTCGCGACGGCGGCACTTGCCCGCGGTGAGGCCAAAACGGTCGAAGCGCACACCGACACGTTCGCCGCGGTCACGTCGACCCGTTAGTTTGATGGCGTGCTGAGCGCCATCTCGATCATCCCGTCAGCTCCGGTGCTGGTTCCCGAGCTTGCCGGTGGGGCGGCCGACGAGGTGGCGGAGTTGCGGGCGGCGATGATCGCTGCGGCCGCCACGCTGCCGCCGCGCTGGGTCGTCATCGGCGTGGGCGCCGCAGATGAAGTCATCGGCTCTGACCGTGTCGGGACGTTCGCGGGTTTCGGCGCCGACGTGCTGGTGCGGCTTTCGCCGCAGGCCGGCGGGCAACCCGTCGAGATGCCGCTGTGTGCGCTGATCGGCGGCTGGATCCGGTCGCAGGCCCAGCCGGACGCCCACGCGCAGGTCCGGGTCTACGCCGAGAGCCACGGCGCCGGGACGGCGGTCGAGCTTGGCCGGCGGCTGCGTAAGGAGATCGACCTGTCGAGCGAGCCGACCGGCGTGCTGGTCGTCGCCGACGGCGCCAACACGTTGACTCCGGCCGCTCCCGGCGGTTATCAGCCCGCCGACATCGAGGTACAACGCGCCCTGGACGATGCGCTGGCCGGCGGCGACGTGGCCGCGCTGGCTCAGCTGCCCGCTCAGGTCGGGGGACGGGTCGCGTTCGGCGTGCTGGCCGGTCTGGCTGAGCCGGCGCCGCGGTCGGCCAAGGAGCTCAACCGTTCGGCGCCTTACGGCGTCGGGTATTTCGCCGGCGTCTGGCAGCCGTGAGGCCGCTGGCGATCGTCGGGCCGACCGGTACCGGCAAATCGCAACTGGCCCTTGACGTTGCGGGGCGGCTAGGCGGCGAAGCCGAGATCGTCAACGCCGATGCGATGCAGTTCTACCGCGGCATGGACATCGGCACCGCAAAACTGCCCGTCGCACAACGCCATGGCATTCCGCATCACCAGCTCGATGTCCTCGACGTCACCCAGACCGCGACCGTCGCGCGTTACCAACAGGCCGCTGCCGCCGACATCGAGGCGATCGCGGGCCGGGGCAGGGTTCCAGTGCTGGTGGGCGGGTCGATGCTGTACATCCAGTCGCTGCTCGACGACTGGTCGTTCCCGGCGACCGATCCCGCGGTGCGGGCGAAATGGGAGCAGCGGCTTGCCGAGGTCGGCGTCACCGGCCTGCACGCCGAACTTGCCGATCGCGACCCGGCGGCCGCGGCATCGATCCTCATCACCGACGGGCGACGGATCGTGCGGGCGCTGGAGGTGGTGGAGCTCACCGGCCAGCCGTTCGCGGCGTCTGCACCCGTCATCGGCGCACCCCGCTGGGACACGGTGATCATCGGATTAGATTGCGACACAGAGCTTCTCGATCAGAGACTGGCACAGCGCACCGAGACGATGTTCATCGAGGGTCTCGTCGACGAGGTGACCATGCTGCTCGACGGCGGACTGCGCGACGGCATCACCGCGTCCCGCGCGCTGGGCTACGCGCAGGTTCTCGCCGACCTCGACGCCGGCGGAGACGGCGACGCCGCCCGGGAGCCGACGTTCATCGGCACCCGCCGCTACGTGCGCCGTCAGCGATCGTGGTTCCGTCGCGATCACCGGATCCTCTGGCTCGACGCGACCGCTGAGGGCAACGCCGAGGTCGCGTTGCGGGCTTGGCGTCACGTTTCCTGAGCTGGTGCTAGCCGGCTGCGCCGGCTGAGCCGTGGGCGCCGGTCGCGCCTTGAACCCCGTTGGCACCCGCACTCCCATTGGTGCCGTGCTGCACGATGGTGCCGAGACCGTTGGTTCCCGTACCGCCCGTGCCGCCGGCGCCGCCGGCCCCGCCGGCCCCGCCGGTGCCGCCGCCGCCCGCGGGCCCGCCCGCGCCGACGCTGCCGGCGGTGCCGTGTGCAGCCGTGCCACCCACGCCGCCCCCACCACCGTTGCCCCCGGTACCGCCGACGCCACCGTTCACGCCGGCCCCGCCGGCGCCGCCGTTGCCGCCGGCGACCGTTCCGACGTTCACAGTGATGGTCGCGTTGCCGCCGTTGCCGCCGTTGCCGCCGGACGGGCCGACGGCACCCGTGCCACCCGTGCCGCCGGTGCCGCCGGTGCCGCCTGCGCCGCCGTTACCCGAGATCGATCCGCCCGCACCGCCAGCGCCGCCGGTGCCGCCGGTGCCCCCGGTGCCGCCGGTAACGCCCACACCAGTAGCGGCGCCTCCGGTGCCGCCGTTACCGGCGTTAGCTGTGCCGAGACCGGCCACCGCCGTGGCGTTACCGCCGGCGCCGCCGGTGCCGCCGGCGGCAACGTCGCCGGTGCCACCGTTGCCGCCAGCCCCGCCTTGAGCTCCTGTGAGGCCCAACCCGCCGCCGCTACCGCCGGTGCCGCCGTTCCCGCCGGCCTGTCCGGCGACAGTGCCGTTGGTGCCGTTGCCGCCCGTGCCGGGTGGAGTGCAGACGACGAGGCAGCTTTGGTTGCTGCCGGTGCCGCCGTTGCCCGCTTGGCCGCCTGACGGATTGACTCCGGTCGATCCGTTACCCCCGTTGCCGCCGGTGCCGCCGCTACCGCCGTTGCCCTGGCTGCCGCCGTTGCCGCCGTTACCGCCGTTGCCGCCCGCGCCGCCGGCGGTGGTCGCGGTGGCGCCGTTGCCGCCGTTGCCGCCGTTGCCGATCGGGCCGCTGGGGGTGGCGCCGACGCTGCCGTTGGCTCCGGGGGTCGAGCCGGTGCCGCCGGTACCGCCGGACCCGGCGGTACCGACACTGCCGCCGTTGCCACCGTTGCCGCCGGCGCCGAGGTTGCCGCCGGAGCCGGCCACCCCGTTGACGCCGGTCGCGCCGCCGCCGCCGTTGCCGGGTGTGCCGGCGGCCCCGCCGTTGCCGGCCGTGCCGCCGGTGCCGGTGGTGCCGGTGCTGCCGTGGGCGGCGGTCCCGCCGGTCCCGCCGTTGCCGCCGCCGCCACCGCCGCCGCCGTTGCCGCCGTTACCGCCGAGCCCGCCGACACCGTTGCTGGTGCCCGATACACCGGTGGCGCCGCCTGCTCCGGTGCCACCGGCGCCGCCGTCGGCTCCGGTGCCACCACCACCGCCGTTGCCGCCGTTGCCGGAGATGGAGCCGCCGGTGCCGCCGGCCCCGCCGTTACCGCCCGAGCCGCCCGCGGTGCCGTTGCCGCCGGTCTGTCCCGCGGTGGATGCGTTGGTGCCGGTGGTGCCGGCTAGTCCGTTGCCGCCGGTGCCGCCGCCGCCGCCGTTGCCCTGGCTGCCGCCGTTGCCGCCGGTCCCGCCGTTGCCGCCCGCGCCGCCGGCGGTGGTCGCGGTGGCGCCGTTACCGCCGGTGCCGCCGTTGCCGATCGGGCCGCTGGGGGTGGCGCCGACGCTGCCGTTGGCTCCGGGGGTCGAGCCGGTGCCGCCGGTCCCGCCGGACCCGGCGGTACCGACACTGCCGCCGTTGCCGCCGTTGCCGCCGTTGGGGTTGGCGGTAGTCCCGGCTGCGCCGTTGCCGCCGTTAGCAGGTGTACCGCCGTTACCGCCGTGACCACCCGCACCGCCGGTGCCGGCCGTCCCGGTGGTGTTGTTGGCGCCCGCCCCGCCGGTGCCGCCGTTGCCGCCGTTGCCGCCGTTACCGCCCGCGCCGCCGTCCCCGCCAGCTTGGCCGATGCCGGTGCCGCTGCCGGCGAATGACCCGTTCGCGCCGGCGGCGCCGTTGCCGCCGTTGCCGCCTATCCCGCCGAGGGCCCCGGCGCCGCCGTCGCCGGCGACGGTGCCGTTGCCGCCGTTGCCGCCCGCGCCGCCGTTACCCCCGTGGCCGCCGCCGTTACCGGTCGCACCCGCGTTGGTGGCGCCGTCGCCGGCGTAGCCGTTGCCGCCTTGCTCGCCCGCGCCGCCGTTGCCGCCGTCACCCTGAGCGCCGCTTCCGGCCTGTCCGGCGCCGCTGTTGCCGCCGGTGCCGCCCGCCCCGCCATTGCCGCCGTCCCCGCCGGCGCCGCCGGCCCCACCGAGGGGGTTGGTCGCGTCGGCGTTGGCACCGGCCGCGCCGTTGCCGCCGTCCCCACCGAGACCGCCGTCCCCGCCGGCGCCGCCAACACCGATCAATGTCGAGCCATCGCCACCGGCGCCGCCGTTACCCCCGGCCTCACCGGGGCTGCCCGCACCGCCGGCCGCACCCGGCGAAGTGGCGGCGGCACCGTTGGCACCGACATAGCCGGCCCCGCCGGCCCCGCCGGCCCCGCCGTTGCCGAGCGCGCTGACATCGGTGATGTTTTGGCCGATGCTGCCGCCGGCGCCGCCGTTGCCGGGGGCCACACCGAGACCGCCGTCCCCGCCGTTCCCGCCGAGGCCGCCATTGCCCATCACCCAGCCGCCGGCGCCGCCATTGCCACCGTCGGCACCGAGCGCGCCGTAACCGCCATCGCCGCCGTCACCGATTCCCAGGGCATCCCCGCCATTACCACCGGCCACGCCGGCCACGGTGCTCGTCCAGCCGGCCCCACCGTCACCAGCCAAAAACCCGCCGTCACCGCCGGTAGGGTCTGCCGCTGTTCCGGGGACGCCGTTGCAGATCACGCCGCAGACGTTGCTTGGCGTGATGAAGAGGCTGTTGATCCCGTTGTCGAACTGCTGACCGAATGGGCTGCCGATCCAGGCCTGAATGAATGTGTGCGCCGGCTGATAGATGTACTCCTGGAAGGCAGCCGCGAGTTCGGGGCTATCGGGTGTCCCGTTACCAACCAAGCCGAAATAGGCCAGCAGTTCGCTCAAAGGGAAACTGCTGGCCGGGTCGGCGGCGGCCGCGACCGGGCCAGGGTCGGCGGCGGCCGCGAAGGGGCCAAGGTCGGGGAGGTCAGTGATCGCCAGAGCGGTGGGATCGGTTGCCGCAGTGCCGCTCAAGCCGAGATCGGCCAGCATCGCACCCAGATCTAGAGTGCCGGCCGGGTCGGCGGCGGCCGCGATCGCGCCCGGGTCGAGCAGGTCGATGATCACCTCGTCGATGCCGAAGTCGGCATTGGCAGGCGGCGCAGCGGCGAATGGGCTGACTACGGCGGCAAGAAGCCCCCCGGCGGTCGTGGATAGACCGACAGCTGCACGACGGCGGACCTTGCGGTTACGCGTGCGCGTTCTCCGCTTTGCGTGTCGGCCTGCCATCCTCCCGCTTACTCCTAGAGACCAATACGAAGAGCCATTTTCAGCTTCGCCCAAGCTACTCGACGTGTGCCTAATACAAAATAGCCAGGCCGATTTTTTTGCGGAGGTTTTTGGCCGATTCCCACCGGCGGGGCGTTGATGCTGGTCACGGCGTTTTAGCTAGTGGGGCAAACGACGATGACGCCCCGCCGATAATCGCGTGCGTCAGGAGCGCCAGTAAATTGACGCGGCCGAATTTTCCCGCGTTATTACTTAATATTCCGACGCCCGGTCTCGGTGCGCGCCGTGGGTGGCATTGACCCGCGAAGGCGCGCAACTCCGCCGAAGGCCCGTGCGGCCGACGGCGCGTTGCAGGCTCGGCCACACGTATCCTGAACAGGTGATCCGCGCCGACGACGAATGTGGCGGCGTAGCCGTGATCGAGGAGTGGCGCAGATGATCTTCGCGAAAGGCCACGGCACCCAGAACGACTTCGTCGTGCTGGCCGACTTGGATGCCGCGCTGGCGTTGACGCCTGAGGCGGTGTCCGCGTTGTGCGACCGGCGCCGCGGCCTCGGTGCCGATGGCGTGTTGCGGGTCACGACCGCTAGCGCGGCGCTGGCGGCCGGGGTCTTCGAGCGGATACCCGACGGCGTGAGCCCCGACGACTGGTACATGGACTACCGCAACGCCGACGGGTCGATCGCGCAGATGTGCGGTAACGGCGTGCGGGTCTTCGCGCACTATCTGCGGGCCGGTGGCCTGGAAACCCGCGATGAATTTGTCGTCGGATCGTTGGCCGGCCCCAGGCCCGTTGTCATGCACCACGTCGACGCCACCTACGCCGACGTGCGGGTCGACATGGGCAAGACCAACCGGCTGGGGCCCGGCCAGGCCGTTGTCGGCGGCCGAACCTTCAATGGCTTGGCGGTCGACGTCGGCAACCCCCACCTGTCCTGCGTCGACTCCGCGCTCACGGTCGAGGCGCTGGGGGAGTTGGATGTCGCGGCGCCGGTCAGTTTCGATCACGACCAATTCCCCGACGGCGTCAACGTCGAGATTCTCACCGCACCGGTCGACGGCGTGGTCAGCATGCGCGTCCACGAGCGGGGAGTGGGCGAAACCCGTTCCTGTGGAACAGGAACCGTCGCCGCCGCCGTCGCCGCGCTCTCCCAGAGCGGCGCGGCCAGCGGCACCCTGACCGTGCGGGTGCCCGGCGGCGACGTCGTCGTCACCGTCACCGAGGCCACCAGTTACCTGCGTGGGCCGTCGGTGCTGGTCGCCCACGGCGAACTCAGCGAGCAATGGTGGCAGGAGGCGTCACGTTAAATCGGATGCGCGCCGCCGCTTCGGCGGGCACCATCGGTAATTGCCTATGACATATCCAAAATTGCCCGTAACCCCGAGCACAGGTGAACTCGCGCTTGACGATCGCGCGGCGCTACGCCGAGTCGCCGGGCTGTCCACCGAACTCACCGACGTCTCCGAGGTCGAGTACCGCCAACTGCGGCTCGAGCGGGTGGTGCTGGTCGGTGTGTGGACCGACGGCAGTGCCGCCGACGCCGACGCCAGCCTCGCCGAATTGGCCGCGCTGGCCGAAACCGCGGGATCTGAAGTGCTCGAAGGCATGGTCCAGCGGCGCACCAAGCCTGATCCGTCGACCTACATCGGGTCGGGTAAGGCCGCGGAACTGCGTGACGTGGTGCTCGCCACCGGGGCCGACACCGTGATCTGCGACGGCGAACTGTCCCCGGCGCAACTCAACGCGCTGGAAAAGGCCGTCAAGGTCAAGGTCATCGACCGCACCGCGCTGATCCTGGACATCTTCGCCCAGCACGCCACCAGCCGGGAAGGCAAGGCGCAGGTGTCGCTGGCGCAGATGGAGTACATGTTGCC
This sequence comes from uncultured Actinomycetota bacterium, assembly GCA_963737375.1. GTDB lineage: Bacteria > Actinomycetota > Actinomycetes > Mycobacteriales > Mycobacteriaceae > Mycobacterium. The sequence goes on along the minus strand of CAVTSP010000022.1, from coordinate 213,201 downwards.
GCGGCTGCGCGGCTGGGGTGAGTCGATGTCGCGGCAGGGCGGTGGCGCGGGTGGCAGCGGCGGCGGTGTGGGCACCCGCGGACCCGGTGAGACCAAGATCGAGACCGATCGGCGCCGGATCCGTGAGCGAATGTCCAAGCTGCGCCGCGAGATCAAGGACATGAAGCAGGTCCGCGACACCCAGCGCAGCCGCCGGCGCAGCAGCGAAGCGCCGTCCATTGCCATTATCGGCTACACCAACGCTGGGAAATCCAGCCTGCTGAACGCGTTGACCGGCGCCGGGGTGCTGGTGCAGGACGCGCTGTTCGCCACCCTGGAACCCACTACGCGCCGTGGGCAATTCGACGACGGGCGTGCGTTCGTGGTCAGTGACACTGTCGGTTTCGTGCGCCACCTACCGACCCAGTTGGTCGAGGCGTTCCGCTCGACGCTGGAAGAGGTGGTCGACGCTGATCTTCTGGTGCACGTCGTCGACGGCTCGGACGTCAACCCGCTGGCCCAGATCAGCGCGGTCCGGCAGGTTATCACCGACGTCTTCGCCGATCACCAAGTCACTGGCGGCGAAGCGCCGCAAGAGTTGATTGTCGTCAACAAGACCGACGCCGCAGGCGATTTGGCGCTGGCCAAGCTGCGCCGTGCACTGCCCGGGGCGCTGTTCGTCTCGGCGCACACCGGCGACGGCGTCGAAGCACTACGCCGGCGGATGTCCGAGCTGGCCGCTCCCACCGACACCGCGGTCGACGTGGTGATCCCTTACGACCGTGGCGATCTGGTGTCGCGCGTGCACGCCGACGGCCGGGTTCAGGAAACCGAGCACATCAGCGACGGCACGCACATCAAAGCGCGGGTCCCGGTGGCGCTCGCCGCAAGCCTGCGCGAATTCTCGGTTACCTGACTCAAACAGCCTGCAGATAACAGAAGGCGCCGGAGCCCCCCAGCTCCGACGCCTCTGTTCCCCCTGGTTTTACAGACTGCTGAGCAAGCCGTCCAAGATGGTGGTCAGGTCGGTACCGAGACCGCCCAGGCTGCCGAGGCTGCCGAGGCCGAGATCGCCGAGCAGGGTGCTCAGTCCTCCGAGGCCACTCAGACGCTGTCGGCAGGCCGTCCAGGTAGGTGGTGAACTCACTCGTCGCGTTCAGTGAAATCGGCGGTGGCGATGGTCATCAGGGCCGCGTCGAAGCCGGTGGCACCCGCCGTCGGCAGCGTGTCACCGGCCAGCGCTACAGGATCGGTACCAATGTCGGCCAGGATCGCCGTTTCCGAGGCGGTCGCCGTCACGCCCAGCAGCTGGTTCAGCTCGTCTTCGGCAGCCCAGGTGTCGAGGAAGACTCCGCCTGGAGAAGCTGTTGGCTGCTCCGTCGAAAATGCCGTCCGCACCGCCAATCGCGGTGGTGCCGAGCAAGGTGTCGGCGGTGGTGGCGCCCAGCGCCGACACCGTCTTGTCGTATAACTCCGCGTACAAGCCGGTCGTCGAGCCGTAGAGCCCGCTGTACAGCGAATCGTCGAGCGCGATCTCGCTGGTCACAATCGGGCTGGTCACGTCCACCAGCGCGACGTCGTGGTGTACGTTCGGCACCCCTTGGGCCTGTGCGGACCCGTGGTAGGGCAAAGATCCGAACAGTCCGGCCGCCGTCAGAGCGGCTGCGGCAACGAGTGTGCGTTTGGTCGTAACGTGCATGGTTTTCCCTTCCCCGGAAATGTTGTGGGCAGCTGGCGTGATTGCCACTGGAGTCATTCCGAATGCCGATACGCCACTGCAGCCTCTGATGAACCCCGCGCTGCTGAGCTGACTGGCCATGGCCCCGTCCTCCCCATTTAGGACACCTGATATTTTTCTCAGGTGCAGTTAAGCTACCGCTTAATATTTGCGCGGGGAATAAAAATGCCGAAAAACCTCAGGACTTTTTTGCGCGGCATATTGATGCCGGTAGAAGGGTTTTCGGCGCGTGTCGAGACCGATTCGGACATCGCTTAACGGCAGCGAAGAAATACTTGGCAGTAACTTAGTCTGGGAAAGTAATCCCGCTTCAGGTCAGAAGACCAACTCGTAGACTTCCTCCGCGGAAGCCGCCAGTATCTGGCGCGCCATCTCGAAATTCAGTTCGTCGAGGTATGCGTCCTCGGCCTTGTCACGGTCAGACTTGGCGGCCAGGGCGAAGAATTCGTCGGTGATAAAGCCGGGGCGCATCAGCAGCGTTGCTGTGCGGCCGTTGACCGTGGCCTGAAAAACGAAGCCTTGCAAAATGCGTCCGCGATCAGGTCGCACCAGAGCGGGCTCAATGGAGTACCGGCCATCGGTGACCGCGCGGGTCACGGCCTCGATTCCGTCGCGAATCCCTATTTCGTCGAATGCGGCGCGAATGACAATTGATCGCCGCTGCGGCGGGTGATTAGGGGATAGGGCGCCGAAAGCCCGCTGCAGCACTTTGAGCGCGCTGGCTACGCCCGCCCGGGAGAACGGCCCGGCATAACACAGCATGTCGGTGTAGGAGAATTCGAGAAGCTGCCCGAGTTCCTGCACGAGGATCGTCTCGTCCATCTCGACGACTGTAGGCCTGGACCGGCACCCCGACCTACCAACCATCCGGTTGGTATATCTTGGGCGCAGAGTTCCCAACCCCACCGGAGGTCATCTCATGGGTAGCGCCGTCAAATACCAGCGCACGCTGTTCGAGCCCGAGCACGACTTGTTCCGGGAGTCGTACCGGTCGTTCCTGGAACGCCACGTCGCGCCGTACCACGACGAATGGGAGAAGGAGAAGATCGTCGACCGGGGTGTGTGGTTGGAAGCCGGTAAACAGGGCTTTCTGGGCATGTCGATCCCCGAGGAGTACGGCGGCGGCGGTAATTCCGACTTCCGCTACAACACGATCATCACCGAGGAGACCACCTACGGCCGCTACAGCGGCATCGGGTTCGGTCTGCACAACGACATCGTCGCGCCGTACCTGCTGAGCCTGACCAACGAGGAGCAGAAGCAGCGCTGGCTGCCGAAATTCTGCACGGGTGAGCTCATCACGGCGATCGCGATGACCGAACCCGGCACCGGCAGCGACCTGCAGGGCATCAAGACCCGCGCGGTCAAGCATGGCGACCATTACGTACTCAACGGCTCAAAGACGTTCATCACCAACGGTATTAACTCTGACCTGGTGATCGTGGTGGCTCAGACCGATCCGGACAAAGGCGCGCAAGGGTTTTCGCTGCTGGCCGTCGAGCGGGGCATGAAGGGATTCGAGCGCGGCCGGCATCTGGACAAGATCGGCCTGGACGCTCAGGACACCGCCGAGTTGTCCTTCACCGACGTGGAGGTACCCGCCGAGAACCTGCTGGGCGACGAGGGCAAGGGCTTCATCTACCTGATGCAGAACCTGCCGCAGGAGCGGATCTCGATCGCCATCATGGCCGTTGCCGCCATGGAGCAGGTGCTGGAGCAGACGCTGCAATACACCAAGGAGCGCAAGGCCTTTGGTAAGCCGATCGGCAGTTTCCAGAACAGCCGATTTTTACTCGCCGAATTGGCCACCGAGGCCACCGTGGTGCGGATCATGGTCGACGAGTTCATCGCGCTGCACCTCGAGGAGAAGCTCACCGTCGAACAGGCCGCGATGGCCAAGTGGTACGCCACCGAGAAGCAGGTGTACCTGATCGACCGTTGCCTCCAGCTGCACGGCGGCTACGGCTATATGCGCGAATACCCAGTTGCACGTGCATATCTCGATGCGCGGGTGCAGACCATCTACGGCGGCACCACCGAGATCATGAAGGAAATCATCGGCCGCAGCCTGGGCGTCTGAGCGCGGGACCCTTTGCACGCGAAATACTTTCGTTCGCCATCGACGGTGGCATGCGATGTGTTTGCGCTTCATTGGGCCGGGTAAACGGATATCGGCCGCCTCACCCGAGGTCAGGAGTTCGCGAGCACTCGGTCAATGCAGATTCGCCGGTCAATGTCGGCGCGACGTGCGCTCCTATATCAGCGGACCGTAATCTAAAGGCCGAACGACACAAACGCCCTATGGACGGCAATTCGGCATCGACGCGATGACCATTCCGTAGGGTCTTCGTATGACTTCCCAGGCGTCGTTGCCCGCAGCAGAGTTGTGGCGGCCCGCAGGGCGGTTGACACTGGGCCCAGGAATCGGACTGGCGACCGCGGAGGGTGGGATGACAAGGCAGCGAAAACGATCGGGCACCTTCGCGCACTTAACGCGTGGCTTGGTGGCGCTGGCGGCGGGACTCACCTGCATGGCTCTGCTGACGCCCGTCGCGAACGCATCCCCGATAGGCGATGCCGACAACGCGATTACCGCAGCCTGGAAAGAGGCCGGCGGCGATACCTCCGACCTGGGCGCCAAACAGGGTGATTGCTACGTCGCCGGCCAGGGATTTGCTCAGGACTTCCTGCACGGCAAGATGTTCTTCACCCCGGCCAGCGGCCCCCGGTCGATGATGGGCGCCATCCTGGACAAATACGAGGCTCTCGGTGGCCCAGCGGCCTCCGACCTCGGCTTCCCGATCACCAGTGAAGTACGCGGTCTGGCCGGTCCCGACAGTCGGGTCAGCACATTCTCGGCCAGCGACAAGCCGTTGATCTACTGGACCGCCGACCACGGGGCGTTCATCGTGCGCGGCGCGATCAACGCGGCGTGGGACAAGCTGGGCAGTTCGGGTGGCGCCTTGGGCGTCCCGATTGGTGACGAAACCTACGACGGTGAACTCGCGACGCAGGCGTTCAGTGGCGGCAAGGTGTCGTGGAACCGGCTGACCAAGGCGTTTACCACCGTTCCGCCAGAGCTGGCCGGCCAGCTCAGCGGGTTGCAGGTACCTATCGATCCGACGGCAGACATCAATATGGCCTGGCGCGCTGCCGGCGGCGCCTCCGGTCCGCTGGGCGCCAAACAAGGCGACCAGTATCCCGTCGGCAGTGACGGGCTGGCCCAGAACTTCGCCGGCGGAAAGATCTTCTTCAGCCCTGCCACCGGAGCCAATGCCGTCGAGACCGACATCTTGACCAAGTACGAGGCTCTCGGCGGACCCGCAAACAGCGACCTGGGCTTCCCGATCTCCAACGAGGCTGACGGCGGTGTCAAGCCGGCCAGCAAGGTGAGCTCCTTCTCCGCCAACGACACGCCGGTGATCTTCTGGACCTCCGATCACGGCGCCTTCGTCGTGCGCGGGGCCATCAAAGCCGCATGGGACAAACTTCTCGGGGCAAGCGGCAAACTGGGCGCGCCGCTTAGCGATCAGCTGATCGCCAAGGACGTCGTCACGCAGAAGTTCAGCGGCGGACAGATCGCCTGGAACAAGACGAAGAACACCTACACCACGCAACCGCCGAATTTGGCGTCGGCACTTTCCGGTCTCCAGGTTCCCGGGCAGAAAACGCCGGCCGGTTCTGCATCGCCCAATGCCGGGGCGAGTTGGCTGACCGGGCATTGGTTGTGGTTGCTGGCCGGTGCCGCGGCGCTTTTGCTGGTGGTCCTGCTGGCGCTGGTGGCGCGGTGGTGGCGTCGGCGTCGTGCTGCGAAACGCGCCTCCGGGTCCGACGTCAACGGCTCGGAAGACTCCGGGTACGAGGCCGTCACCGAGTCTGTCTCGCGATGGTCGCCGGAGGGCGACGGCGACCTGGCGTCGTCGAGCTTGTCTCCGGACTTTCGGCCGCGTCCGCGGACCGTGCGATTGCCCAATCAGCCTTCCAGTGCGTGGATGCCACCGGGCCGCAAAAGTTTGGTCGACGAGCTGTTGGCAGAGGACGAAACCGACAGTCCTGAAGAGCTTTCCGAATTCGACGACTTCGGTCCTGGCCAGGGGTTCGAGCGCGAACCCGACTTCGAGCACGATGTCGACGAGCACTTCGACGAGGATCCCGATGACGTCGACACCGACCCGACCGGAATTCCGGTGGCGGGGGTCGATGCTCGCGCTGGACGCCACGCGGCCGCGGACGGTGAGGACGCCCTCGTCACCGAGGCCGTACCGATACCGCGAATTGCGCCCGGGCAGTTGGCGATTCATCTTCCGATGGACGACCCGTATCAGGTGCCGGACGGATACCCCGTCAAGGCCAACGCCAGCTCCGGGCTGTACTACATGCCCGACAGCGCCCTATACGAAGACACCCAAGCCGAAATCTGGTTCGCCAGTGAGGAAGTCGCCAAGGCGAACGGATTCCACAAGGCCGGATAGCCGGCCCGCTGAAGCGGCGTCAGATCTTGCGGATGACCGTGACGACCTTGCCGAGCACAGCCGCGTCGTTGCCCGGGATGGGATCGAACGCGGGGTTGTGTGGCATCAGCCAGACCTGGCCGCCGGTGCGTTTGAACGTCTTGACGGTGGCTTCCCCGTCGATCATGGCCGCGACGATATCGCCGTTGTCGGCCACATTCTGCTGACGGACCACTACCCAGTCGCCGTCGCAGATCGCGGCGTCGACCATCGATTCACCGACCACCTTCAAGAGGAACAGCGCGCCCTCGCCGACGAGTTCACGGGGCAGCGGGAAGACATCCTCGACGGCTTCCTCGGCCAGGATCGGGCCACCGGCGGCAATCCGACCGAGTACGGGAACGTACGTCGGCTCCGGCAGCGCATCCGAGCCGGCGACATCGGTGACCACCGGTGCCCTCGACGTGTCGTCGGCTGAGCGGACATCGACGGCGCGCGGGCGGTTCGGGTCGCGGCGGAGGTACCCCTTCTTCTCCAGCGTGCGCAGCTGGTGAGCCACCGATGAGGTCGACGTCAGACCGACGGCGTCACCGATTTCCCGAATGCTCGGGGGATAGCCACGACTGGTGACCGACGCGCGGATGACGTCAAGGATGGTGCGTTGACGCGGCGTCAGCACTGATTCAGAAGATCGCAGGGGGCGGTCAGAGTCGGCGCTCGAACTATCGCTATCGCTCATACGGACGAATGTAGCGGCATTTTGCCTGGATTTCAAACATGTGTTCGAGGTATGTCGCGGCTTTGGCATGTCCGGGAGCGCAAAAACTTGTCGGTGGCCCATCTTATGGTCTTCGGTATGTACAACAGTTCGATCACATGTTCGGTTTTCGAACACATTATCGAGTACTCTTCGAACAAGTGATCGACACCGAGCCGACTGGAGGAACGCACATGATGACGATCGAGACGATTTCGCCGAGAACTTCGATCCGGGTTCGCCCGGTCCAGGTGCGTCCGGCCGGCCGCGGTGGCCGCCCGGGATCCAGAGGTCCGCAGCCGTCTAGGCCTGTCGCGGCGCCTCCCCGTTACCGGGGCACCGGTGTGTTGATGTCGACGGTGTCGCACCGGCCCCGCCCGATCACCCCGGCTACGACCGTGGCGCTCGCCTTGGTGGCCGCGGGCATCACGGTGTGGCTGGGATTCGTGGCGCACTTCGGCGGCATGCTGCACGCCGGCCCCGAGAAGGCCGCGGTCCAGATGCCCGACCGACTCGCCGTGGTGCGGGTCGAGCCGGGGGAGACGCTGCAGCGCTTGGCCGCTCGGGTCGCCCCCGATGCGCCGACCGGTCAGGTCGCTGCCCGCATCCGCGAACTCAACGAGCTCGACTCGTCCGCGGTGACGGCCGGCCAGACCCTGATCGCGCCGGTGGGTTGAGCCGATACCAGCCGCAACACTCGATGATGTTAGGCCCGCGCCCGGGAGCGCAGGTACGCTCGAGGTGGCCTAGGACATTCCCAGGTCAGTGCGGCGAAGGAGCGGCCATGCACTGTCCGTTCTGTCGCAATCCGGACTCTCGAGTCGTTGACTCCCGCGAAACCGATGAGGGACAGGCGATCCGGCGCCGTCGGTCCTGCCCGGAGTGCGGCCGGCGATTCACCACCGTGGAAACCGCGGTGCTGGCGGTCGTCAAGCGCAGCGGCGTCACCGAACCATTCAGCCGCGAAAAGGTCATGCGTGGGGTGCGGCGCGCGTGCCAGGGCCGCCAGGTCGACGACGATGCACTCAATCTGCTGGCGCAGCAGGTCGAAGATGCCGTGCGGGCCGGCGGGTCGGCGGAGATTCCCAGCAACGAGGTGGGTCTTGCGATCCTGGGCCCGCTGCGAGAACTCGATGAAGTGGCTTATTTGCGATTCGCTTCGGTGTACCGGTCTTTCGAGTCTGCAGAGGACTTCGAGCGCGAGATCAAGGCGCTACGTACCCACCGAAAGGTGCCCGCGCCCGGTTGACCGGCGTCGTAATCTCGGACCATGACGCAAGTCGTGCGAACCCAGGTGTGCGTTGTCGGTGGCGGCCCCGCGGGCATGGTGCACGCTCTACTGCTCGCCCGCGCCGGAATCGACGTCACCGTGTTGGAGAAACACAATGACTTCCTGCGCGACTTCCGCGGCGACACCGTACATCCGAGCACGCTGCGGGTCATGGATGAACTGGGGTTGATCGACGAGTTTCTGCGGCTCCCACACACCAAAGTCACGCGCCTCGCTTTCAACACCGACGGGACGCTCCGAACTTTCGGGAATTTCAGCGCACTCTCGCGACTTGGTTTCAAGCAGCCCTACATCGCGCTGATGCCGCAGTGGGATTTCCTGGACTTCCTCGCCGAAAAAGCCAGTGCCTATCCGGAATTCAGTTTGGTTCGCAATGCCGAGGTGACGGATCTGGTGTTCGACGGCGACCGTGTCGTCGGCGTGCGGACGCCAGAACTCGAGGTGCGATCCGATCTTGTCATCGGCGCCGACGGGCGCAAATCCGCAGTGCGCGCCGCGGCGGGTTTGCAGATCGGGAGCGCGCATTCGCCGATTGATGTCTTATGGTTCCGGCTGAACTGGCGTCCGGGCGACCCTCAAGAACTCGTCGGCGTGGTCCGTAAGGGTCTGATGATGGCCATGATCTACCGGGGCGACTATTGGCAGATTGCCTACATCATGCCCAAGGGTGCAAACCCGCAAGACGGATCGCTGGAGGCGTTCAAACAGCGGCTGGTTTCCGTGCAGCCTAACTTGGCTGAACACGTCAAGGACTTGCACTCGTGGGATGACACCAGCCAGCTCGATGTGCGGGTAGATCGGCTGAAAACCTGGTGGCGCAAAGGTGTGCTCTGTATCGGCGATGCCGCGCACGCTATGTCACCGGTCGGTGGGGTCGGCATCAACCTCGCGGTCGCCGACGCGGTGGCCGCGGCGAACATCCTCTGTGCGCCGTTACGTGAAAACCGTCTGACCGATGCCGATCTCGCGAAGGTGCAGCGCCGTCGTGAGCTTCCGGCCAGAATCATTCAGGCCGGTCAAGTGTTCGTGCAAAACAACGCGATCGAACCGAACCTGAATGGTGACCTCTCGCCGATCCGAGTTCCGAAGTTCGTCGGGCGGGGACCGTTGCAATTCATTCCGCCGATCATCGTCGGCCGGGGCTTTCGTCCCGAGCACGTCCGCACGCCCGACGTGCATGCCGCATAGCCCGCATCGTCGCCGAGGGTGTCGGAGCCGGACTAGGCTGACCGAATGCCACCTGAGCTGCACCCCAACCTGCAAGCGCTGGCGCCGCTACTCGGGGTGTGGCAGGGGAGTGGATCCGGTGAATACCCCACGATCGAGCCATTCGACTACCTCGAAGAAGTCACGTTTTCTCATGTGGGCAAACCGTTTCTGATCTACGGACAGAACACCAAATCCGCAGCCGACGGGGCGCCGCTGCATGCCGAGACGGGTTATCTTCGTGTGCCGCGACCCGGCCACGTCGAGCTCGTGCTGGCGCACCCGAGCGGCGTCACCGAAATCGAAGTCGGCACCTACACGGCCGACGGCGACACGATCGAGCTCGAGATGACCACGACGCAGGTCGGTCTGACACCGACCGCCAAAGAGGTGACCTCGCTTGGCCGGCGATTCCGGCTCGACGGGGACGAGCTGTCGTATTCGCTGCAGATGGGCGCAGTCGGACAACCGATGCAGCATCACCTTGGCGCGGTGTTGCGCCGCAAAGACTAAATGTCTGCGCTTCGCTCGACAACCTGAGGAGGGCCACACCGTGGATGTTGAAAACCATGTCTACGCAAAGCGTTCCCGCGTCGAACAGCTGATGGCGGACGCCTCTGACACTCCCGTCGTGATGCTCAACCTGCTCAAGTTCCGCGCGAAGGCGGTCTATTCGGACGGACGCGCCAGCGATCTGACCGGTCGTCGAGCGTACGACCTATACGGCGCCGCGATGCAGAACGTCATCGAACGGAACGGCGGCCGAGTGGTGTTCGGCGGCGATATCGCGTCCTTGGTGATCGGCGAGGTCGACGACGTCTGGGACACTTGCGTGCTGGTCGAATATCCCTCCGCCGCATCGTTTGCCACGATCGTGACATCCGCGGAAGTGTTGGAGATCGGCGTCCACCGCGCTGCCGGGCTCGAGGGTCAGTTGCTGATCCGCGTCGCGCCGTCGTTCACGACGTGACCGCCGACTTGAACCCAGCCTTGCGGGCTCCAGGTTGTTTCGATCACTGATCCCCTGCCCTGGGTGATGTGCAGGTCGCGAGTGAGGTAGTCGGTGATCCGCACCGCCGCGGAGCCCGTCGCCTCATCTTCTGCCACCCCAAGATTGGCGGCGAACATCCGCGAGCGCAGCATTCCGGCGGCCTCGTCAGTCCACACCCACAGGTAGTGCGCGACGTCGTCGGAAAAGTCAGCCGGATCGGCGGCGGCAAGCTCGTCAACGCTGGCCAGATCGTGAATGGCGAACTCCGGCGACCACTCCGATCGGGCGCTGACGGTGGTGACGTCGCCGTCGTAATGCACCTGCACCACGCCGGCCGGCACGTGCAGCGTGCGAATCGGTGTGCCGATGGATCGCAGCCACCATGACACCCCGACCGTCGGGTGCCCGGCGAACGCCAACTCGGTCAGCGGGGTGTAGATCCGCGCATCAGCGGTCGTCGCGCCGGCGGCGGGGATGGTGACGAAAATGGTTTCGCTGTAACCCAATTCGGTTGCAATGCGCTGATGTTGATCAGGGTCGACGGTAGCGGCGTCGACGACGCCGAGCGGATTGCCGAAAGCGCCGTCCGCATCAGTGAATACTCGTAAAACCGTCACGTCGACGCCCATGGGAGCGACTGTACGACGTCACCTCGGCACAGCGATCAGGTGGCACTGCGCTCGTCGGCGCCCATGGCCTCCAGCACTGCCACTCGGGTGTCGATGGGCCCGGAGACGGTTTGTGCGCCACCGCCGGTGCGAAGCAGTTCGCGAAGCGCGGTCTGATCGTATTCCGCGGGCGCGGTGGTATCGATGAAGCGCTGGACGACCTCGATGAAGCGGTCGGGGTCGTCGTGGAACGGGAAATGCCCGGAGCGCTCAAAGATCTCGAGTTGGGAGCCCGGCATCGCGGCATGGGCCATGTAAGCGTGACTGACGGGCACGACCACATCGTCACTACCCCAGATGACCTGCACCGGAACGGATTGCGTCAAATAACATCGGTCCAGCATGGTGACGCTCTGGCCACGCCAGTCCACCACCGCGCGCAGGGTCCGGGTGAACGCCGCCGAGGCCATCGGCTCCGGGAGGCCCGCCAGTATCCTCAGCATGTCAGGCAGGTCGTGGCCCACCGCGGTGGAGCCCAGCACCTTTCCCGCTGCGCGTCCGAAAAGCTGTAAAGCCGGCAGCACCAGAGGCAGTCGCAGCAACGTCAGCGCCTCGCTGCCCAACGGCAGCGACGCCAGCCGCAACATGACGTGGACGTCTTTGGTGACTCCGCCGGCGCCGACCAGAATCAGTCGCTCGACCAGTTGGGGAAATTGATAGGTGAACTGCATGGCGACACCGCCGCCAAGCGAATGGCCGATGACGGTCACGCGTTCGATATCCAGCACGGAAAGCAGGTCGCGCATCCCGTTCGCATAGGCCGCAGTCGAGTAATCCGCCCGCGGCTTGTCCGACTCGCCGTGGCCCAATAGATCGACCGCGATGACGGTAAACCGTTGCGCGAGTTTCGATTGCACCGTCGACCAGGTCGTCGAATTATCACCGATCCCGTGGATCAGCAGAATCACCGGACCGGAGCCCGCGATGCGGAACGCGCGCCGGTAGCCGTGCACCGTCCGGAATTGCAGCTGCGGCGTAACCTCGCGCACCGAGCGAAGATTGGGCTTGCGCTGAGTCATGTCGCCAACTTCGCTGTCGGGCCCGGGAGGGCGATCAGGTCGGATCGTCGTCGTCGAACTTCTTCTCGTCCTGCTGCGCCAGGAAACGCTCGAACTCTGCGCCGAGTTCGTCACCGCTGGGCAGGTCCTCATCGCGCGTCAGCAGCGACCGATTTTCCTGCGCAGCAATGAAGGCATCGTACTGTCGCTCCAGCGCAGCCACCACTTGAGCGACATCCGAGCTGGCCTCGACCTGCTCATCGACCTTGACCTTGACCTCGGCCGCCGCCTCGGTCAGCGCGTTCAGCGGCAGCTGCAGCGACCCGGTCTTGGCCAACTGCTCCAGCAACGCCTGCGCGGCCGCGGGATAGTCAGTCTGCGCCAGGTAATGGGGGACGTGGACGGTGTAGCCGGCGACCTCGTGCCCGTGTTGGGCCAGCCGGTACTCCAACAGATTCGACGCGCTGCCGGGAACCTGCACCTCGGAAATCCACGGCGTGAATTCGGCGATCAGCTCGCGGTTGTTGGAGTGCGCCGTCAATGTGATCGGCCGGGTGTGCGGAACGGCCATCGGAATGGCGCCCAAGCCGATGGTCTGTCGCACACCGAGGCGCTCGGCCAGCAACCGGACCGCGGTGATGAATCGCTCCCACTTCAAATCCGGCTCCATGCCGGCCAGCAACAGAAACGGCGTCCCGACGCTGTCGTGCATGGCGTAGAGGCTCAGTTCGGGATCCTCGTAGTGGGTGAAGTGATCGGTCTTGAACGTCATCAACGGGCGACGCGACCGGTAGTCGAGAAGTTCGTCGATCGCGAAAGAGGCGACCAACTCGGTGTCCAGGGTGTCTTTGAGGTGGCCGGCGGCCAGCTTGATCGCGTGGCCGGCGTCGGAGAACCCTTCCAGGGCATGAACCAGGACCGGCCCACGCCCATCGGTCAGCGACAACTGGGGCGCCGGGAACTCGAGCTCGTACATGGCGTTGTGCTCGGGCTGGTAGCGCTTGTCCCGCTCAGGTGTGTCGGGGGGCTCGTTGTGGCCCATCGGTGTTGCCTCCTCGTCACGGCGCGGTGTGCCGCACCGTGTCCAGATAGTGTCCCTCAGATCGACGAGCAGCGGATACCTGACCCGCTACTCCAGCGTCTGCTCCTGTGCTGCCAAAACACGGTCAGCACCGGCGGCATTCCACGGGGTACCCGCTTCGAGCCGCTCCGCGCCCGAAATCGGGCATGATCGACGGCGATGCGAATTCTGGCGGCCGGGCTGGGGCTGGATCAGCGGCTCGACCGTCACAGGGGTGATCGGCGGCCTGCACGGCGGCGGCTGCGCGCAAAACCTGTCCTACTCTGCGCCGTTCGACGAGCACATCACCGAGTTGTTTGCGCGGGCAGAGGCGGGCGGCCCGGGCGACGTACCGCCGAGTTCCTTCGACGATCAGTGCTAGGCGTCGAATTGGCTTAGCGCCCGCACCTTGTTCATCACGTCGAGCGCGGCGACCTTGTAGGCCTCGGAGAATGTCGGGTAGTTGAACACCGCGTCGACCAGGTACTCCACCGTGCCTTCACAGCCCATCACTGCCTGGCCGATATGCACCATCTCGGTGGCATTGCTGCCGAAGATATGCACGCCGAGCAACTTCAGGTCATCGGTGGACACCAGCAACTTCAGCATCCCGTAGGAGTCTCCGGCGATCTGGCCACGGGCCAGCTCGCGATACCGGGACACGCCGACCTCGTAGGGGATCGACTGCTTGGTCAGGTCGACTTCGGTCGCCCCGACGTAGGAGATCTCGGGAATCGAGTAGATGCCGATCGGTTGCAGGGCGGTCAGGCCGTGCACCGGCTCGCCGAACGCGTGGCACGACGCCACCCGGCCCTGATCCATCGACGTCGATGCCAGGGCAGGGAAGCCGATCACGTCGCCGACCGCGTAGATGTGGTCGACCTTGGTCTGGAACGCCTCGTCGACGAAGATGCGGCCGCGGGCATCGGCTTCCAGGCCCGCGTTCTCCAGCTCCAGGTTCTCGGTCTGGCCTTGGCGGCCTGCGGAGTACATCACCGTCTCGGCGGCGATCTTCTTGCCGCTGGCCAGGCTGGTCACCGTGCCGGAAGCGCCGACCTGCACGCCGGTCACCTCTTCGCCGAAGCGGAACGTGACCGCCAGGTCGCGCAGGTGGAAGCGCAACGCCTCGATGATCTCGGGGTCGCAGAAGTCCAGCATGTCCTGCCGTTTCTCGACGATGGTCACCTTGCTGCCCAGCGCGGCGAACATCGACGCGTACTCGACGCCGATCACGCCGGCGCCGACCACCACCATCGACGTCGGGATCGACTTGAGGTCGAGGATGCCGTCGGAATCCAGCACCCGGTCCTCGTCGAATTCCACGCCCCCGGGGCGGGCCGGCTTGGTGCCGGTGGCGATGACGATGCGGTCCCCGCTGACCGTGGTGCGCTCGCCGCGGGAGCGATCTTCGACGAGCAGGGTGTGCTCGTCGCTGAATCGGGCCTCACCGGGAATGAGATCAACTCGGTTGCGCATCAACTGGTTTCGCACCACATCGGCCTGCTTGCCAATGACGTGCTGGGTTCGCGACAGCAGGTCTGCCGGGGTGATCTTGTCCTTGACGCGGTAGCTGGCGCCGTAGAGCTCGCGCTGATTCATGCCGGTCAGATAGAGCACCGCCTCGCGCAGCGTCTTGGACGGGATGGTGCCGGTGTTGACGCAGACGCCGCCGAGCATCGGACGTTGTTCGATGACCGCGACCGATTTGCCCAGCTTGGCTGCGGCGATCGCGGCTTTCTGGCCGCCAGGACCTGAGCCGATGACGACCATGTCGTACTCGAGTATCGAACCCATGAGAAGACACATACGCCCGTTGCGTTTCGGGCGCACGTCGAATCCGGCTACGGACACGTGAACAATCCGGTTGGTGCGCTGCGCGTTATCCCCAGTTGTGGGCCGATGCACAGCAGGGCGCTTCCGCCGCCTGTGCCGCCGACGAACTGACGGTGCCAGTTGCCAGCGTCGTCGCCATGACCAAGCAGCGACGTGACTTTGAACTGAATCGACCCGGCGCAGTGATCGCCGCGCTCCCAGCGGTATTGGGCTTCGTGCCGGAGAAATCGTTGGTGTTGTTGTCGATCGACGCGGGTGAACTCGGATCGGTGATGCGCGTCGACCTGTCCGACGCGGTCGCCGACCAGATCGGCCATCTCGCAGAGGTCGCCGCGGCCGCCGGCCCCGAGGCGGCCATCGCGGTGATCGTCGACGCCGACGGCGCTGACTGCCCGATGTGCAACGACCAGTACCGCGACCTGTGTTCGTCGCTCACCGACGAACTCATCCGCCACGACATCGCACTGTGGGCCGTGCACGTCGTCGACCGGGTGGCTGTCGGCGGCCGCTGGCACTGCGTGGACGGCTGCGGCGCTGGCGGAGTCATCGATGACCCGTCCGCGTCGCCGCTCGCAGTCGCGGCAGTCCTGGACGGGCGTCGGCTCTACGCGCGGCGAGCCGACCTGCAGGCGGTGATCGCGGTCGACGACCGGGCCCGCAGCGCGGCGCTGACCGACCTGATCGCCGAGCAGGCCGCGCAGCGCGACGAGACACGTCGCGCTGACCCGGATGGCTGTGTCCGTCGCGGCGTCGAGGCCGCGATGGCGGCCGCAGCAGCAGTCGCCGACGGAGCGCACATCGGCGACCCGGACCTCGCCGGGTTGGCGTGCGCGCTGGCCGACGTCGAAGTACGCGACACGTTGTACGCGCTGGCGGTCGGCCACAGCGCCGGTGACGCCGAGTCGCTGTGGGCGCTGCTCTCGCGCACCCTGCCGACCCCGTGGCGCGCCGAGGCGCTGGTGTTGCTCGCCTTCAGCGCGTATGCCCGCGGTGACGGGCCGCTGGCCGGGGTGTCGCTGGAAGCCGCGCTGCGCTGCGAGCCGGGACACCGGATGGCGGGCATGCTCGATACGGCGTTGCAGTCGGGCCTGCGGCCCGAGCACATTCGGGAATTGGCGGTCACCGGATATCAGCTGGCCGAACGCGTCGGGGTGCGGCTACCTCCGCGGCGGTCGTTCAGACGGCGTGCAGTCTGAAAGAGCCTCGGGGCTAGACCTTTTCGACCTTGACGGCGTGAGCCATCTCGTGCGGCAAACTCACGTTCTCGTGGCCCGGGATGACGATCGTCACGCCGCCGGCTTGGTTGGACTCGACGATCACGCGGGCGTTGGGGACGACGCCGGCGTCTTTGAGGCGGGTGATCAGGTCGATGTCGCCCTGCACGTGCTCGGTGAGCTGGCGCACCACGACCGCGACGGGCGCACCGGCCGGCAGCTCCGTCAACCGCACCAGGTTGCCGTCGTCGGCGCCGAACCCGTCGCCGACGCCCAAATCGATGAGCCCCGGAATCGGATTGCCGAACGGGGACGTGGTCGGGTTGTTGAGCACTTTCATCAGGCGGCGCTCGACGTCGTCGCTCATGACGTGCTCCCAGCGGCACGCCTCGGCGTGGACCTCTTCCCACGGCACACCGATGACGTCGACCAGCAGTCGTTCGGCAAGCCGGTGCTTGCGCATCACCGCGACGGCCAGGGCACGGCCCTTGTCGGTCAGCTCGAGATGACGGTCACCGGCCACATGCAGCAGCCCGTCGCGTTCCATCCGCGACACGGTCTGGCTGACCGTGGGACCGCTCTGGTCCAGTCGTTCGGCGATACGGGCACGCAGCGGGGTGACTCCCTCTTCCTCGAGGTCGTAAATGGTCCGCAGGTACATCTCGGTGGTATCAACCAGGTCGTTCATTCCGCACCCTCCATTGCCGCCGAGTCTACTTGCCCAGCTGCGCGAATGGTTCGCTAACACTCCAGCGCAGCAGTATGCCCGCCGCAGCTGCGGCGGGCATACTTTCGATGGTGGTGCGGGTGGTCAGCTCGCGTAGGAGCGGAGCCGATCGGCCCGCTCGCCGTTACGGAGCTTGGACATCACCTCGCGCTCGATCTGGCGCACCCGCTCGCGGGACAGGCCGAACAGCTTGCCGATCTGGTCGAGCGTGCGGGGCTGCCCGTCGTCGAGCCCGAAGCGCAACCGGATCACCTGATGCTCCCGCTCGTCGAGCGTGGCGAGCACGCTGCGAATGTCGGTGTGCAACAGCTCGGCGATCACCGAGTTCTCCGCGGACATCGCCTCGGCGTCCTCGATGAAATCGCCCAGCGGCGCTTCCTCTTCGGACCCGACTGGCATGTCGAGGCTGACCGGGTCGCGGCTGTGCTCGAGAAGGTCGTTGATCTTCTCGACGGGGATGCCGGACTCTTCAGCGAGCTCCTCGTCGGTGGCTTCGCGGCCGAGGTTCTGGTGCATCTCGCGCTTGATCCGGGCCAGCTTGTTCACCTGCTCGACCAAGTGGACCGGGAGCCGGATGGTGCGGCTCTGGTCGGCCATGCCGCGGGTGATCGCCTGGCGGATCCACCACGTCGCATACGTGGAGAACTTGAATCCCTTTGCGTAGTCGAACTTTTCCATCGCGCGGATCAGACCGAGGTTGCCTTCTTGGATGAGGTCCAGCAGCGGCATCCCGCGGCCCGTGTAGCGCTTGGCCAGCGAGACGACCAGCCGCAGGTTGGCCTCCAGCAGGTGGCTTCGCGCGGTTTCGCCGTCGCGCACCACGGCGGCCAGATCGCGCTTACGGTTCTCGCCGAGACGCTTGCGGGTCTCCAGCAGATGCTTGGCATACAAGCCGGCTTCGATGCGCTTGGCGAGTTCGACCTCATCGGCCGCGTTGAGCAAGGCCGTTTTACCGATCCCGTTCAGATACACGCGCACCAAGTCCGCGGCTGGACTCTGAGCATCCAGATCTCTATCCCGGCGTGTGGTGGCATTTGCCATTTCGGCCTCCTGATCGGCGTGAGCTGTCATGGGGTACAACGACCCATTGGGTGAAGTAGTTCCCACGCAGCAGCGATCTCACACCCGCTGACGTGCGCGAATGTCCGGCAGCCCTGAGAATGTACTGAGAACTGCTAACGAATGCGGGTTATTCGGAACCGTCGGTGGTCACGTGCGGCCATTCCGGTTGCGGCGCTGAGTGACTGCGTCGTTCGATGGAGGGCCGTTCGGCGGTGGGGAAGAGCGGCGTTCTCCGCGTCGGCTGGTCGAAGCGACGCGGTTCATCGGCCCGGCGCGGCGGGCGGTCGTTGGCGACCAGCACCGCAATCCACGGCAACGGGATCGACGCGGCAATGATCGCCAGCGAGATGAGACCGTTGTGCCACGTGCCGTATGCGAGGGCGGCGAGGAGTAGCGCCGGAATACGGAACGACATGATCGTCAAATATTTCCGCACACGTTGACGGTGTTGGACTTCGTAGGAGGGTGCGGCGGCGGTGATGAGGATCGGTCGGCCATCGTCGTCGAAACCCAGCTCTTGGCTGCGCCTCATCACTCCACTGTTGCACAACTTGACCTATGGCGGATGATCCGGTTGCGGCACAATGTGTGACATGGACACCCAGACGATCGAGCGGACCGACACCGACGAACGCGTCGACGACGGGACCGACAGCGACACCCCGAAGTTCTTCCACTACGTCAAGAAGAACAAGATCGCCGAAAGCGCCGTGATGGGCACGCACGTCGTGGCGTTGTGCGGTGAAGTCTTTCCGGTGACGAAGTCGGCGAAGCCCGGTTCGCCGGTGTGCCCGGACTGCAAACGTATCTACGAAGCCCTCAAGAAGAGCTGATCCGCCCGGAGCTCGCCGGGGACGGTTCGTCGTTGTCCGTCGCCGCACTGACCTCCTCGGCGACTTCCTTGGCCCGCTTGACCAGCCAGCGTCGCATCCGGTGGGCGTGCGTACGCGGGGCCGGCCACTCCTCCTGGATGGCGGCGTTGAACTCCGCGCCCAACATGATCGAGAAGCCCGCGAAGAATGCGAACAACAGAAACGCGATCGGGGTGGCCAGCGCGCCGTAGGTGTAGCCGGTGCCGGTGATGTAGCGCAGGTAGATGCGCAACCCCAGCGTGGCGATCACGAACGCCACACTGGCCAGTGCCGCGCCGAAGATCAGCCGGTGTGACGGCAGCGGGTCCGGCAGGGCGACGCGATACAGGACGACGACGGTGGCGATCAGCCCGGCGAGCAGCGCCGGGTAATAGCCGTACGCCAGGACATCCTGCAGTCCGTTGGGAATGAACTCGGCGAGCTTGCGCGGCCCGCGCACCATCAGCGGGGCGGTGACGATGACGAATAGCAGCATCACCACGTAGAGGGCCAGCGCGTAGAGGCGCTGGCGCACCGGATGGCGCAGGGGGGTCTGATCGTGGGCCTCGACCACCGAGTCGACGAAGGCCGAGATTGCCGACGATCCGGCCCACAACGAAATCAAGAAACCCAGCGACACCACTTCACCACGAGCGCCGCGATCGATGTCGGCGATGGTCGGCTCGATGATCTCGTGGACGACGCTCTGCGAGAAGATCTTGTTCGACATCGACACCAGGTAGTGCTCGATCACGGCCATGGTGTCCGGTCCGAAGAGCGGCGCCACGTAGGCGAGGCTGCCCAGCATTCCCAGCAGCAGTGGCGGCAACGACAACGCTGACCAGAACGCCGCTTGCGCGGACTCCGCAAAGATCGAGTCGTCCCAGCTTTTCGACAACGCTCGCTTAGTGATGCGCCAGAGGTGATGTCGCGAGGGTCGCACTGGGAGGTCGGTCATGACCCGTTCAGGATTCCTGACGAATCGCATTCCTCGCCAGGTCTGCTGGTGGTGAGTCGCGTTTTAAGCTTCGACGGTGTCGCCGCTGATTTCCAGCACAGCGGACAATTCGATCAGCTTGGCCTCATGCTCGTTGGCATGGTGTTGGCAGAACAGAAGTTCTGCGCCGGAGGGCAGCTTGGCGCGAACCCGTGCAGCAGCGCTGCACCGATCGCACCGATCAGCCCGGGTTAGTTCTGGACTGGTCAACGTTGCGTTCATGGCTACTCCGTTCTGCCTTCTTCACTGTCTCAGATGTCGGGCCTTTTGGCCGTCTTCACCGCCGGTTTACCGGCTGTGTCGTTTCTCACCCCTTGCTGTTCGGCCGCCGGGGCAAGATGACGTCATGAGTCAGCCGACTTCGGTGCTGTTACACCTGTGTCCCACCGACGACTGGTCAGCCGCTCAGGCCGAGGGCGAGCTTCGGCCTGAGTCTTTGACCAGTGCTGGCTTTATCCATTTGTCGGCGCCGGAGCAGGTGCATCTGCCGGCCAACCGCCTCTACCGCGGTCGCGACGACCTTGTTCTGCTGCACATCGATCCGGCTCATCTGGATTCACCCATTCGTTGGGAACTAGGAGTAGCAACGGATCCGGAGTCGATGGTGTTCCCGCATCTGTACGGCCCCTTGCCCGTTGAGGCTGTGATCAACGTCACCAGCTACCTGCCAGGCGCCGACGGCATGTTCCCGACGCTCGGCGCGTAGGCGTCAGCCTCGATCTCCACCAGCAGTGCGGGTTCGATCAGCGCGGCCACTTCGACCATGGTGGAAGTGGGGCGGATCTCGCCGAACACCTCGGCGTGCACCGCCGCGACCTCGCGCCAACGGGCAATGTCGGTCACGTAGATCCGGGTGCGGACCACGTCGCCCAGCGCGGCGCCCGCCTCAGTGAGTGCGATTTCGATGCGGCGCAACACTTCTCGCGTTTGCGCGCCAATATCGCCGGAAGCTCCGGACGCAGTGGTGCCGGAGACGGCGACGCATGGGCCGACGCGCACCGCCCGCGAATAGCCGACGGTCGCCTCGAATTCGGTCCCGGACGAGACGAGGATTCGACTGGTGGACATGGGAGTCAACGTAGGACAGTCGCCTCGTCGGCGCATCCGAATTAACTGCGCGACAAATGGTTCAGGCGGCTAGTCCAGGTAGTCGCGAAGCACCTGCGAGCGGCTGGGGTGCCGCAGCTTCGACATGGTCTTCGACTCGATCTGACGGATGCGCTCGCGGGTCACGCCGTACACCTGACCGATCTCGTCGAGGGTGCGGGGCTGGCCGTCGGTAAGACCGAAGCGCAGTCGTACGACGCCGGCTTCACGTTCGGACAACGTCTCCAGGACCGACTGCAACTGGTCCTGCAGCAGCGTGAACGACACCGCGTCGACGGCAACCACCGCTTCGCTGTCCTCGATGAAGTCACCGAGCTGGCTGTCGCCCTCGTCGCCGATGGTCTGGTCGAGCGAGATCGGCTCCCGGGCGTATTGCTGGATTTCCAGCACCTTCTCCGGGGTGATGTCCATTTCCTTGGCCAGCTCTTCGGGCGTGGGTTCGCGCCCCAGGTCTTGCAGCAGCTCGCGCTGGATACGGCCCAGCTTGTTGATCACCTCGACCATGTGCACCGGAATACGGATGGTGCGGGCCTGGTCGGCCATGGCGCGGGTGATCGCCTGGCGGATCCACCAGGTCGCGTACGTGGAGAACTTGTAACCCTTTGTGTAGTCGAACTTTTCGACCGCACGGATCAGGCCGAGGTTGCCCTCCTGGATCAGGTCGAGGAACGCCATGCCGCGGCCGGTGTAGCGCTTGGCCAGCGACACCACGAGTCGCAGGTTGGCTTCCAGTAGATGGTTCTTGGCGCGGTCGCCGTCGCGGCAGATCCATTGGTAGTCACGGCGTTGAGCGGCGGGAAGCTTCTCACCCTTTTCGGTGAACTCCGTCATCAGTTGGGTGCAGTACAGACCGGCTTCGATCCGCTTGGCCAGCTCGACTTCTTCTTCGGCGTTGAGCAGCGCCACCTTGCCGATCTGCTTGAGATAGGCGCGAACCGAGTCGGCCGAGGCGGTCAGCTCGGCGTCCTTGCGGGCCTGCCGCAAGGCTTCTGACTCATCCTCATCCCAGACGAAATCGCCTGAGGCCTTGTCCTTTTCGGTCGGCTCGACGATTTCTTCTTCGTCAGCAGGCCCCGGCTCGACGACGGCTTTGACCGGCTTCTTTGCGGCCACCTCGTCCCCACCGGACTTCTCGGTGGTTTCGGCGTCGTCATCGGACGCTACGACCTCGAGATCGTCGAGGATGATTTCGTCAGCTTCGAGCTCGATTTCCTCGCCGGGTCCGCTGTCGAGTTCGGCGTCGCCGTCGAGCTCGTCGGTCTCGGGATCGGTAGTCGTGGCCTCGGCGTCGTCGGCGCCCTTGGAGGTCGCTTTCTTCGGACGCCCACGGGCCGGAGCGGCCTTGGCTGCGGGGCTCTTGGTGGCGGTGCGGGTCTTGGTGACGGTGGCTGCTTTCGCGGGTGCTTTGGCTGCCTTGGTGGCAGCGCCGTTGGTGGCCTTGGCCGGCGACCGCTTCGCTGGGGCGCTCGCGGGAGACTTGGCGGCGGTGCGCTTCACCGGCTCATCGGTTGCCGGTCGTGCTTTGGTCGCTGCCACGTAAACCCCTTCGGTAGAACTCGCTTCCGGCGCCGTAGGCATGCTCAACCGGACGATGTCAGCTATGTCGGATGTCGGCGTCGAGTATCAGGGTGGATATTCGCCGCTATCGGTCAGGCGGCTGCCGGTGACCATTGTAACGACAGCACGGCCATACCCCCGCCAGAGCGGGTAAATCAGTGCGTCACGTCGCGCGTCGCCGCCATCGCCGCGCCGACGATCCCGGCGGAATTCTGTAAGGCGGCGGCGACCACCGGGGTGCGGTTTTTCAGCAACGGCACCCATTTGTCGGCCTTGCGGCTGATTCCGCCGCCGGCGATGAACAACTCTGGGCACATCGCGTTCTCGATGACGATCAGCACCCTCGTCACCTGCTTGGCCCACTTTTCGAAGCTCCAGCCTTTCCGATCGCGGACCGAGGACGCGGCCCGGTGCTCGGCTTCCTTGCCCCCCACCTCGAGATGCCCGAATTCGGTGTTGGGCAGCAAAATCCCGTTGTGGATGACCGCCGACCCGATTCCGGTGCCGAATGTGAGCAGCACCACCACGCCGTTGGTGCCTTTGCCCGCGCCGTAGCGCTCCTCGGCCAGGCCGGCCGCGTCGGCGTCATTGAGCACGACGACTTCTTGGCCGTTCAATCCGGCGCTGATGATGTCGCGGGCGTTGGTACCGATCCACTTTTTGTCGACGTTCGCGGCGGTTCGCACGATGCCGTGCGTGACGACACCCGGATACGTCACGCCGAGCGGGCCGGTCCAGTCGAATTCGTGGACCACGTCGGCGATCGTCTTGGCTACTGCCGACGGAGTGGCGGGCTGCGGTGTCGGCAGCTTGAAGCGATCGCCCACCAGCTCGCCGGTGTCCAGGTCGACAATGCCGCCCTTGATCCCGCTGCCGCCGACGTCGATGCCGAAACCACGCCTGGCCGGCGTCACAGCTCCTCCGCTCGTCGGTGCGGGGCTTGTCGAGTCGGCATTGGTCATCGAATCTCCTCGGCGAGACGTTGGGCGTCGACCAAACAAACCCTAATGCGTGCCTGGACGGTGGTTGTCCCGTTACCCCGACGTGGACGAGCCTGTCGATACCTGTGATGCGATGGGTCGGTGAGCACACCTGAGAACCAACCGGCGCAGCTTCGGGCGGTAGCGGAGGGGCTGGCCGACGAAGCCGCCGCGTTCGTCCGGCGACGACGTGCCGAGGTCTTCGGTGCCGACGCGGGCACCGACGGCGATGACGCGGTGCAATCCAAGACGACTCCGACCGACCCGGTCACGATCGTCGACACCGAAACCGAGCGGCTGCTGCGCGACCGGTTGGCGCATCTGCGATCCGGTGATGCCATCCTCGGCGAGGAAATCGGCGGACCGACCGATCCTGCGAACATCGCGCCGGGTGCCGTCACCTGGGTGCTGGACCCCATCGACGGCACGGTGAACTTCGTCTACGGGATCCCCGCATATGCGGTGTCGGTCGCAGCGCAGATCGATGGCATCTCGGTGGCCGGCGCGGTCGCGGATGTGGTCGGCGGACGGCGCTACTCGGCCGGAGCCGGACTGGGCGCCCACGTCACCGACGCCGAGGGCACCCGCCGCCTCCGGTGCAGCGCGGTCGACGACTTGTCGCTGGCATTGGTGGGCACCGGTTTCGCCTACTCCCGTCGACGCCGCAACGTGCAGGCAGAGCTGGTGTCGAAAGTCTTGCCGAAGGTTCGGGATGTACGCCGAATCGGCTCTGCGGCACTGGATTTGTGCATGGTCGCGGCGGGCCGCCTCGATGCCTACTACGAGCACGGTCTGCATGTGTGGGACTCCGCGGCAGGGGCTCTCATCGCCGCCGAGGCCGGCGCGCGGGTGCTGCTGCCGGAGCCAGGGGACCCGGAGCGCAATGCGGCCCTGGTGCTCGCCGCGGCGCCCGGGATCGCTGACCAGCTGCTCGCTGTCCTGGGCCGATTCGACGGATTGGCGCCGATTCCGGGCTGACCGGTCAGCAGTTGCCTGCGTGAATCTTCGCCAGCAGCGCGGAGTCGGCCGGTTCAGTGTTGCCTGGACGTAGGCCGGCCAGCACCGAGGCGATGTCGTCGTTGTGTGCCAGCGCGCCGAATTCGGTACCGATCGCCAGGTCGACGGAGTCGTCGGCGCGGTCGTCGCGGTACAGCTCGGCACACGGCGCGACCAGCCAGACCGCGGCAGCGCCGGCCTGCCCGGCTTCGCCGAATCGGATCTGTCCTTGGCAGCTCAGCCGCGTTTTCGCGTAAACGGGGTCGTTGGCGGCGGTCGGCTGCGCGAATCCCAGATCCCGCAGTGCGCCTGAGACGTCGGCGGCCTGACCGCCGCGTCCGCTGGCGTTGAGGACGCGGACTTTGGTGTCGGCCAGTTTGGCCGGTGCGACGTTGATCATCGTGCTGCGCGACACCGCGCTGCCCAGGTGCGGCTGGGCTGGATCGGGCTGATCCGGCGGTGGATTGCACACCGTCGCCTCGTGCACTTCGGCCGGACGGGTGAGTGCGATCGACCACACCACAGCGCTCGCCACCAGCAGGACCACAAGCGCGGCGATAGCCGGCCGGGCGTTGCGACGGCGGAATGGGCGACCATGCTTGTCGAAGGCTGTACCTTCAGTGATTTGAGCGACCACGTACGCACTCTAAAGCGCGATGTTTAGCGGCAGGTAGTGCGCCTAAATCGCTGATGTGACGTAATTCACACTTGAACACCCTGCGATAAGGGCACGAATCGTTTTGCGGATGCGTTCGACGCTGGTACAAAGCTTTGCTTGCAGGGTAAAGAGGGGACAGACGATGGCTACTGATTACGACGCCCCACGGCGTACCGAAACCGACGACGTTTCAGAGGACTCTCTCGAGGAACTCAAGGCACGGCGAAACGAGGCGGCGTCGGCGGTGGTTGACGTCGACGAGTCAGAGTCCGCCGAATCTTTCGAGTTGCCCGGCGCCGACTTGTCCGGCGAAGAGCTGTCCGTCCGCGTGATCCCGAAGCAGGCCGACGAGTTCACGTGCTCGAGCTGTTTTCTGGTGCAACACCGCAGTCGGCTGGCCAGCGAAAAGGGCGGCGTAATGATCTGTACGGACTGCGCGGCCTGACATTGATCGTCGGGCGGCAGCCGACTAACTGCGCAGGGCCGACAGAACCCGCTCGGGGTGGCGGGTACTCACCAGCCAGTACGGGGTCGGATCGTCAGCGTCGTCCAGCACCACCAGAACCATGGGGCCGACCCAGCCGCGGTGCAGCACATAGGCGGCCGGGTCGAATTGCCGTCCGAGCGCAGCGGACTTGGCCGAGCGGGGAATCTCCGCGGAGCGGGCGATGACGCTGGTCGGCAGATGCGCCTCAGCGGCCCACAGCTCGACCGCGCCGTCATCGGAAGTGACCCGAACCTCGTGGCGGCCCAGCCACAGCAGCGCGCCGGCCGCCACGACGAACAACGCGGCGAATGGAAGCCAGTTCGGCAGGCTCGGCACGCCCATGTTGACTTCGACCGAAATCAGCGCCGCGAGCCCGAAACCCAATGGCCACCACCACCACGGCACCCACAAACGCTCGCGGTACCGCACACTGTGCGGCGGGACTGGCGTCTCTGACACCCGGCCAAGGGTAATCTGTGCCCCCGTGTCGACCAGTCTGGCGGTTGTTCGTCTCGACCCCGGGCTTCCGCTGCCCGCCCGGGCCCACCACGGTGATGCTGGCGTGGACCTCTACAGCGCCGAAAACGTCGAGCTGGCGCCCGGACACCGGGCGCTGGTGCGGACGGGGATCGCGGTGGCCATTCCGGTCGGGATGGTGGGCCTGGTGCACCCGCGATCCGGATTGGCTGCGCGGGTAGGACTTTCGATCGTCAACAGCCCCGGCACCATCGATGCGGGTTACCGTGGTGAGATCAAGATCTCATTGATCAATCTCGACCCCGCGACGCCGATCGTGGTCAACCGCGGCGACCGGATCGCGCAGCTGCTGGTGCAGCGAGTCGAGTTGGTCGACCTGGTCGAGGTGTCTTCATTCGACGAGGCCGGAATGGCCGATACCTCCCGTGGCGATGGCGGCCACGGCTCCTCTGGCGGACATGCGAGCTTGTGATGGCTTATTGGTAGGCGTAAACCCAAAGAACAGCAGCCGAGCAACGAGGCAGACGCGGTAGGCGCCACCCCCGCAGAATCTTCGGTGGTCGACGACCTGGATGGCCCATTCGACATCGAGGATTTCGACGAGTCGGCGATCGCCACCGAGGGTCGTCTTGACCTCGGTTCGGTGCTGGTGCCGTTGCCCGAGTCGGCTCAGCTGCAAGTGGAGTTGACCGAAGTCGGCGTCCCGAGTGCGGTGTGGGTGGTGACGGCCAACGGTCGTTTCACCATTGCCGCGTACGCCGCGCCCAAGACCGGTGGGCTGTGGCGAGAGGTGGCCGGCGAGCTTGCCGAGTCATTGCGCAACGACGGGGCATCGGTGGCCATCCAGGATGGCCGCTGGGGCCGTGAAGTGGTCGGCACCGCGTCCGGCGTGGTGCGGTTCATCGGGGTCGACGGCTACCGCTGGATGATCCGCTGCGTGGTGAACGGCTCGCTCGAGAGTGTCGACGCGCTGACCGAAGAGGCACGAACGGCGTTGTCGGACACGGTGATTCGACGTGGTGACACTCCGCTTCCGGTCCGCACTCCGCTGCCCGTGGAGCTGCCGGAGCCGATGGCGACACAACTGCGCGAGGCGGCCGCCGCTCAGGGTGCCGCTGGGGGACAACCGGTCGCGCAGCCGGACGCCGAAGTCGTCAGCGAAGAAGAGCCGCCCGAGCGTCGCAGCGCCTCGGGGTCAGCGATGCAGCAGTTGCGCGGCACGGGTAACTAAGCCACACCGGCAATCGCAAGCACGGCGGAGCCGGGCGCAGCGGGTCGCCGGTAGCTAATGGGAACGGAACAGCGTGCCTTAACTGGGTGAAGTGCTAGACCGCCCGCAGCGCCGCCAAGCAGGCGGCGCCCAGCGCGGCGGGGTCTGCGCCGATCTGGACCAGGGTGACGGTGCGCAGTGCCGCGCGCGGCGCGGCGGCCGCCCACTGACGACCGACCTCGATCGGATGAATCGGGTCGTCGCCGGCCGCGGCGACACCGAGCGGCAGTGCCAGCTGCTGAAGTTCCCGGTGAGTCGGCGCCACGTAGGTCGCGGCCTGCTCCATGGCATCGGGCAGATCCGGCCACTGGCCGAGCCATGACCGGGCCAACTCGTCGGCCAGCCACGCCGGGCTGGACGCGCGCATCTGAGCCGTCGTTTCCTCCAGCCCATTCTCGCGGAGTTGTCGCGCGGAGTGCTCCGCGGCAACCGCGGCCGTCGCACCGTCAGGTGCGCCCGTCCAGGCCGGCAACGCGGCCAGCACCGCAACGGTTCGCTCGGGATGCCGCAACGCCCAGGCCACGGCTACCGCGGCGCCGATCGACACACCGCCGACCGCGATCGGTCCGCCGCGCGCGGCAGCGTCCAAGTCGTCCAGATAGCCGTCGATCAGACGGGTCGGCTGCGGTCTCGGCGCGATCAGTTGAGCGCCGGCGTCGCGCAGCGGCCCGCCGAATGCCCGGGCGATATAGCTGTCGTCAGACCCCGTCCCGGGCACTACGACGGCGCGTACGCCTCGAAGGTCGATCATCACCCCTAGATACTGCCCGGGCGCCGCGTGGCATTGGGGAACCATTCGGTCTACGGTGTCCGTTGGAATGTCAGGATCGGTGTCACCCGATCCCCTGTGAAGCAATTGAGAACGCTCAGGAGAAGCCATGGCGGCAGAAGGTTATCTGCGCCGGCTGACTCGTCGGTTGACCGAGGACCCCGAGCAGCGTGACGCCGAGGAACTGTCCGACGAGGCGGTGACGACTGGTGCGCAGCGGGCCATCGACTGCCAGCGTGGCCAAGAAGTCACCGTGGTCGGAACGTTGCGCAGTGTCGACTGCAACAGCAAAGGCTGTGCCGACGGCGTTCGCGCCGAACTCTTCGACGGCACCGACACCATTGAGCTGGTGTGGTTGGGGCAGCGCAAGATTCCCGGCATCGAGTCAGGCCGCACGCTGCGTGTGCAGGGCCGGCTCGGCAAGCTGGAGAACGGCAGCAAGGCGATCTACAACCCGCACTACGAGATTCAGCGGTGAGGCTCACCAAGTGAACCGTGCGACTGACGCCGGCGACGCGGCTGACGCCGTCGACGGTCAACTAGAGACTGTCGACGACCGCACTCCGGCCGACCGGATGATGGCGCAACTCGGTGGCGTTGCGGGGATCATCTACTCGTCGGTGCCGGTGCTGGTCTTCGTCGGCACCTCACGGCTACTGGGCCTGCCCGCGGCATCCGGTGCAGCGCTCGGCATCGCCACCCTGATCCTGCTGTGGCGTCTGGTCCGCCGCGAGTCGGTGCAGCCGGCCGTGTCCGGGCTGATCGGCGTCGGCGTCTGCGTGCTGATCGCCTACCTGCTGGGGCAGTCCAAGGGCTATTTCCTGCTGGGCATCTGGACGTCGCTGCTGTACGCGGCGGTGTTCGCGGTGTCGATCGTGATCCGCCGGCCTGTCGTCGGCTACATCTGGAGCTGGCTGCACGGACATGATCGCGGCTGGCGCAGCGTGCGGCGCGCGGTCTACGCGTTCGATGTCGCCACGCTCACCTGGGTGGTGGTGTTCGGCGCCCGCTTCGTGGTGCAGCGGGTGCTCTACGACACCAACCACGAAGGCTGGCTGGTGGTGGCGCGGATCGCGATGGGTTGGCCACTGGCCGCGCTGGCGGCGTTGGTGACCTTCCTGGCGATCCGGGCGGCGCAGCGCGCCCTGGACGGCTTGGCGGGCGACGGCTCGGACGGCGAAGCCGTCACGGCAGCAGATGCTGGCGCAGTTCCTCTTCCGCCTCGGTGACCGCGACGAACAGCAGCTCGTCGCCGCCTTCCAGCGGCTCGTCGTCCTGCGGCACGATCACCCGGGGCCCGCGCAGAATCGTCACCAGCGCAACGTCTCGCGGCAGCTGCAGCTTGCGCACCGGCTTGCCGCCCCAGGGAGTGTTGTCCGGCAGGGTGATCTCGACCAGGTTGGCCTGACCCTTCCGGAATTCCATCAGCCGGACCAGGTCGCCGACCGCGACGGCCTCCTCGATCAACGACGCCAGCATCCGCGGGGTGGACACCGCCACGTCGACGCCCCACGCGTCGGTGAACAGCCATTCGTTACGGGGATCGTTGACCCGGGCCACCACCCGCGGCACCGCGAACTCCGTCTTGGCCAGCAAGCTGAGCACCACGTTGGCCTTGTCGTCACCGGTGGCTGAGACCACCACGTCGAACTCGTGTAGTTGCATCGACTCCAGCACGCTTACCTCGCACGCGTCGCCGAGCAGCCAGTGCGCGGCCGGGATCGCGTCGGGCTCGATGTGATCGGCTTTACGCTCGATCAGCGTGACGTCGTGCTTGTTGTCGATCAACTCGCGGGCCAACGAGCGGCCGACCGCGCCGGCACCTGCGATAGCAACCTTCATGACTCGCTGTCCTCACCGGGAGGCTGCGCGGCGATGGCCAACGCCTCGGCCGCGCGTCCGGAGATCGCGGCAATGTAGACCTGGTCTCCGGACTGGATGACCGTCTTGGGTTCCGGGAGCACCCCGGTACCGAACCGGATCAGAAACGCCACCCGCGCTCCGGTCGCGGACTCCAGATCGGTCGCCAGCCGGCCCACCCAGTCCTCGTGCAGCGCCACCTCGACGACGGCGACGGTTCCGGTCGGGTCCCGCCATTTGGCGGTCTCGCTCTCCCGGGTGAGCGCGTGCAGCAGTCGATCGGTGGTCCACGGCACGGTGGCGATCGTCGGTATGCCGAGACGTTCATAGACGTCGGCACGTTTGGCGTCGTAAATCCGGGCGACCACCCGCTGTACGCCGAACGTTTCCCGGGCCAGCCGGGCCGAGATGATGTTGGAGTTGTCGCCGGAGGACACGGCGGCGAACGCATCGGCGCCCTCGATACCGGCCTTGAGGAGCACATCGCGGTCGAATCCCAGACCGAGCACGCGTTCGCCGGCGAACTCGGGACTCAGCCGGCTGAACGCCGTGCCGTCGCTGTCGATGACCGCGACCTCGTGCCCGATCCGGGACAGGCCGTCGGCAACCGACGATCCCACCCGGCCGCAGCCCATCACAACGACTCGCACTCCGACGTCCTCTCGGCCCGGTGAGCCGCAGTGGCCAGCCGGTTTGGGAGACATTCTCGTCTAGGGAACCGTACCGGCAGGCAGAGTTGCGCTTACTCTTGGCTCTCGTGTCCAAACTTTCGACTGCGGCGCGGCGACTCGTCCTGGGTCAGCCGTTTCGCAGCGACCGGCTGAGCCACACGCTGCTGCCCAAGCGGATCGCGTTGCCGGTGTTCGCCTCCGATGCGCTCTCGTCGGTCGCGTACGCCCCCGAAGAGATCTTCCTGATGCTCTCGGTGGCGGGCCTGGCGGCGTATTCGCTGACGCCGTGGATCGGCGTCGCGGTGGCGGCGGTGATGCTGGTCGTGGTGGCCAGCTACCGGCAGAATGTGCACGCCTACCCGTCCGGCGGCGGCGATTACGAAGTGGTCACCACCAACCTCGGCGCTAACGCCGGTCTGACCGTGGCAAGTGCGCTCATGGTGGATTACGTTCTCACCGTTGCGGTTTCGACGGCATCGGCGATGTCGAACATCGGCTCCGCGATCCCGTTCGTAGCCAACCACAAGGTGCTGTTCTGCGTCTGCGCGATCCTGCTCGTGATGGCGCTGAACCTGCGCGGAATTCGTGAATCCGGTGTGGCATTTGCTATTCCGACTTACGCGTTCATCGTCGGGGTGGGCCTCATGCTCGGCTGGGGGCTGTTCCGGATTTACGTGCTGGGTGATCCGTTGCGCGCCGAGTCCGCGGGCTTCGTGATGCACGCGGAGCGCGATTCGATTGCCGGTTTCGCGCTGGTGTTCCTGGTGGCGCGGTCGTTCTCCTCGGGGTGTGCGGCGCTGACCGGTGTCGAGGCGATCAGCAACGGGGTGCCGGCGTTTCAAAAGCCCAAGTCGCGCAACGCCGCAACGACGCTGCTGCTGCTCGGAACGATCGCCGTCAGCCTGTTCATGGGCATCATTTTGTTGGCCAAGGAGACCCGGGTCCAGATCGTCGACAATCCCGCCGCGCAGCTCACCGGCATCCCCCAGGACTATCAGCAGAAAACTCTGGTCACCCAGATCGCGCAGGCCGTCTTCGGCAGCTTCCACATCGGTTTCCTGCTGATCGCCGTCGTGACCGCACTCATCCTGGTGTTGGCGGCCAACACCGCCTTCAATGGTTTTCCGGTGCTCGGCTCGGTGCTGGCGCAGGACAGCTATCTGCCTCGCCAGCTGCACACCCGTGGCGACCGGCTGGCGTTCTCCAACGGCATCGTGTTCCTGGCGGTGGCGGCCCTCGCGGCGATCATCGCGTTCCGGGCGCAAGTCACCGCGCTGATTCAGCTCTACATCGTCGGGGTGTTCATTTCGTTCACCCTGAGCCAAATCGGCATGGTCCGGCACTGGACTCGGTTGCTGCGCAACGAAACCGACCCCGCGGCCCGACGGACGATGATCCGCTCCCGGATCGTCAACACGATCGGGTTCGTGGCCACCGGCGCGGTGCTGCTCGTCGTCATGGTCACCAAATTCCTGGCCGGCGCCTGGATCGCCGTGGTCGCCATGACATTGCTGTTCGTGCTGATGAAGCTCATCCGCAAGCACTACGACACGGTCAGCCGGGAAATCGAGCAGCACGCCGACGACCACGACGTTGTGTTGCCCAGCCGTAACCACGCGATCGTGCTGGTGTCGAAGTTGCACCTGCCGACGCTGCGCGCGCTGGCCTACGCGCGAGCGACGCGGCCGGATGTGTTGGAGGCGATCACGGTGAGCGTCGATGACCCCGATACCCGCAAGCTGGTCCGCGCGTTGGGAAGACAGCAAACTCAACGTGCCGTTGAAGGTTATCGCTTCGCCCTACCGCGAAATCACCCGTCCGATACTGGATTACGTGAAGCGCGTCAGCAAGGAGTCGCCGCGCACCGTGGTGACGGTCTTCCTCCCGGAATACGTGGTCGGCCACTGGTGGGAGCATGTGCTGCATAATCAGAGCGCGTTGCGGCTGAAAGGGCGGCTACTGTTCATGCCGGGAGTGATGGTGACATCGGTTCCCTGGCAACTCAATTCGTCGGAACGGGTCAAGGCGTTGCAACCGCATGCGGCTCCTGGCGATGCGCGTAGAGGGATATTCGATTGACCTCGGAATCCACCGCGGCGCCACCACCGGCGCTGGCAGAGTTGACGCTGACCGTCGGTGCGCCGGCGAACGGCGGCAGCTGCGTGGCGCGTCACGACGGCCGGGTGGTGTTCGTCCGCTACGCATTGCCCGGCGAGAAGGTACGGGTGCGGGTCACCGCCGACCGCGGGTCGTACTGGCATGCCGAGACCATCGAGGTGATCGAACCGTCGCGCGACCGCGTCGAATCGCTGTGCCCGATCGCCGGCGTCGACGGCGCCGGGTGCTGCGATCTCGCCTTTGCCGAACCGGCCGCGGCGCGTGCTCTGAAAGCCGACGTGGTATCCAATCAGCTTGCGCGCCTGGGCGATTACCAGTGGAGCGGCGATGTCCAGCCGCTGTCGCCCACCGGCTCCACCGGCTGGCGGACGCGGATCCGGCTCGACGTCGGGCCTGACGGCCGCCCAGGTTTTCACCGCTACCGCAGCGGTGATCTGGTCACCGATCTGAACTGCGGTCAGTTGCCGGCGGGAATGACCGACGGGCTGACCGAGACCGCGTGGCCGCCCGGCGCGCATCTGCACGTCGTGCTCGACGATGACGGTCAACGGCATGTGGCACGCACCGTGCGCCACGGCCGGCGCAACGCGACTGAGGTGGTCGAGGGCAGTCATCAGGGTGTGCAGCGGGCCGGGCGGCACAGCTGGCAGGTTCCGGTGACGGGCTTCTGGCAGGCCCACCGCGACGCCGCACGGACCTACAGCGACCTGGTGGGCGAGTGGGCTCGACTTGATCCGGGCATGACCGCGTGGGATCTCTACGGAGGCGCAGGGCTTTTCGCGGCGGTCTTGGCCGATGCGGTGGGGGAGTCCGGCCAGGTGCTCAGCGTCGACAGTGCGCGGGCGGCGTCGCGGGCGGCGCGCGCAACCTTGGCCGATTTAGCGCAGGTGCGGGTGGTTAGTGATTCGGTTCGGCGGGCGTTGACTGCCCAGCGCGGCAGAGCCGACGTGGCGGTGCTGGATCCCCCGCGTGCCGGCGCCGGACGCGAGGTGATCGACCTGCTGGCCGCCGCGGAGGTCCCGCGGATTGTTCATATCGGTTGTGAGGCAGCATCATTCGCCCGCGACATCGGGCTGTATCAGCGTCACGGCTACGCGGTGCGCAAGCTCTCGGTGTTCGACTCGTTCCCGCTGACCCACCACATCGAGTGCGTCGCACTGCTGACCCGCTGACGACCTACGCGAGCACGAAGTACCGCAGCCACAGATAGAGCGCGCACAGCACTGTGGAGATCGTGGTGATGACGATGCCTTTACGGGTGAATTCCCAGAACGATATTGAGTAGCCCGATCGTAACGCGATGCCGATCATCACGATGTTGGCGCTGGATCCGACTGCGGTCAGGTTGCCGCCGAGGTCACCGCCGAGCGCCAATGACCACCAGAGGACGTTGCCGTGCTCCTGGTGCGGCATGACCGTGGTCAGGTGGGTGACGATCGGTGTCATGGTGGCCACGTACGGGACGTTGTCGATGACGCCGGACACCACAGTGGACACGCCCAGGATGAGCATCGTCGTCACCAGCGGACTGCCACCGGTGGCGTTGGCTGCCAACCTGCCCAGATGCTCGATGACGCCGGTCTTGAGCAGGGCGCCGACCATGATGAACAAGCCGACGATGAACAACAGGGTGTCCCATTCGACGTTCGCCAGGTAGTCGTCCTTCTCCATCTTCGATACGAGGATGAGTAGTCCGCCGCCCAGCAGCGCCACCAGCGACGGCTGAATGTGAATGGTCGGCGACACGATGAACCCGACGAAGACCACCGCCATCACCGCGCCGCATTTGATCAACAGCCTGCGATCCTTGAGCAGCTCGCGCTCGTCGAGTGCCATAACGTCTGCGACCTTGTCAGGTGAGACCGTGGCGAAGCCCCGGAACAACAAGGGCGAAACCGCGACGAGAGCCAACATCACGATGATCACGATCGGGGCCATGTTGACCAGAAATGCATTGAACGACAGGCCTTTGCGCGCACCGATGATGATGTTGGGTGGGTCGCCGACCAACGTGGCTGCACCGCCGATGTTGGAGGCGAACACCTCTGCCAGCAGCATTGGCACCGCGTTGATCGCTAGCCGTTCGCAAACCAGCAACGTCACCGGGGCGATCAACAGCACTGAGACCACGTTGGGCAGCAGGGCCGAGGCCGCAGCCATCACGAGCATCAGCAGGATCATGATGCGAAGCGGCGAGCCGTTGGCGCGTTTGGCAGCCCAGATTGCGGCGTATTCAAAGACCCCGGTCTGTCGCAGGATGCTGACGATCATCATCATGCCGAACATCAAAAAGATGACGTCCCAGTCGATTCCGGTCTCCGAGGAGTAGAACACGTCAGTCGAGTCGACAACCGGCAGGAGGATCATCAGGCCCGCGCCGACCAGCGCGACGGTGGTCTTGCTGAAGCGCTCGCTGATGATCAATGCATAGGAGCCGACGAATATGGCCACGGCCAGGTACATCATGATCGTCGTCGCTGTCATCGCCGCCGCTCCATCAGATGCCCGGTTTCTGTTTCAACACCTCGGCTAAAAGGCGCGATGCGGTGATTACCCCGAGCAGTTTGCCATCTTTCACCACGGTCACCAACGGGCTGTGCATGCGCGCCATGATCGCTGCCACCTCGATGATGGTGTCATCGGCGTCGACGACCGGTACCTGCTGCGCCTTGCTGGGTAGCAGGTCGCGGATTGTCTTGCCGTTCAGCTTGTCTGCCGCGTGGTCGGCCATCGATTCGGTCAGCACTCTGGCCAGTCCGGGGTCGTCTTGGACGTAGGCGGGCACGAGAAAGCCAACCACCTGGGAGGCTGGCAATACCGCGTAGGGTTTGTCGGAGCTGTCGGTGCCGACCACGAGTCCAGTCAGCCGATGTTCGGCCAGCAGGCGGACCGCATCGCGTGCGGGAGAGCCGATATCGACGATCGGGAACTCATCGACGATCTCTCCTGCGTGCACGCGCTCACCCTATAATAAGTTTATCGGCCACCTTTGCTGCCCGCCTCGTTCGGTCGGCCGAAAACCGCAGGTATCGCACGAATTATCGACGTTCATCAGCGCGAGCGCCGTCAAATCTTTACGCGGTCTTAGCGGACCATCGTCTCGGGCGGTTAGCTCAGGACGAAATAGCGCAGCCATAGATACAGCGCGCAGAGAATGGTCGACATCGCGGTCACCAGCACGCCCTTGCGGGTGAATTGCCAAAAAGAGATGGGGTTGCCCGACTTCAGTGCGATGCCGATCATGACGATGTTGGCGCTGGATCCCACGGCGGTGAGGTTGCCGCCGAGGTCGCCGCCCAGCGCCAACGACCACCACATGACGTCGTGGTGCGCCTGACCCGGAATGACCGACGCCAGATGGCTGACGATCGGAGTCATGGTGGCGACATACGGGACGTTGTCGATGATGCCGGACAGCAACATCGAGACGCCCAGGATCAGCATCGTGGTCAGCAGCACGTTGCCGCCGGTGGCGTCGGCAGCCATTTGGCCGAGTGTCTTGATCACGCCGGTTTTGAACAGCGCGCCGACCATGACGAATAGGCCGACCATGAAGAGCAGCGTGTCCCATTCGACGTTGGACAAATAGTCGGACTGTTCCAATCCGGACATGAGGATGAGGGCGCCGGCACCCAGTAGTGCAACCAACGACGGCTGAAGGTGAATTGCCTCGGAGACGATGAACCCCGCGAATACCACGACCATGACAGCAGCGGATTTGATCAGCAGCGGGCGGTTCTGCAGGGCTTCCCGTTCATCCACCGCCATGACGTCAGCGAGCTTTTCGGGAGACACTGTCGACAGGCCACGGAACATCAGCGGCAGCAACGCCACGAAGACGAGCATGATGATGATCACGATCGGCGCCATGTTGAACAGGAAAGCGTTGAACGAGAGGCCTTTACGTGCGCCGATGATGATGTTGGGCGGGTCGCCGACCAGCGTTGCGGTGCCGCCGATATTCGAGGCGAAGACTTCGGCCATCAGCAGCGGGACCGGGTTGATTGCCAACCGGTCGCAGACCAGCAAGGTGACCGGGGCGATGAGCAGGACCGAGACCACGTTGGGCAGCACAGCCGAGGCGAATGCCATGATCAGCGTCAGCAGGATCATGATTCGCAGGGGAGAACCGTTGGCGCGCTTGACGGCCCAGATGGCCGTGTACTCGAAGATCCCGGTCTGGCGCAGGACGCTGACGATGATCATCATGCCCAGCATCAAAAAAATAACGTCCCAGTCGATTCCGCTGGCCTGAGAGTAAAACACGTCGCGGGACTCGATCACGGGCAGCAGGATCATCAGGCCTGCGCCGACCAGTGCGACGGTGGTGTTGTTGAAACGCTCGCTGATGATGGCCGCGTACGCGGCGATGAACACCACGATTGCGAAGTAGGTCATCAGCGCCGACATCGAAGCTCGATCAACCTTCCATTACTTCGGCCTCGATGCTCACGACCGGGAGCTGCTCCACGAGGTCTTCGGAACGGATGCAGCCTATAACAAGGTCTGCCCCATCTTGAGCTGAGCCTGGTCGCAGGTTTCCCGGCAGGGCAGCGTCGCTGAGCGCTGACAGCTACGCTGAGGGTTTGCCTCCGGGTGTCACGAGAAACTCAGGCGCGCTTGGAGTGTGGCTGGTCGGTATTGCCACGCCCCGCAGGCGGCCGGCTATTCTTTGAGGGCGGCGGCCAGCAAGCGGGACGCGGTGATCACGCCGTGCAACCTGACCGTCTTTGACGACGGCGACCAACGGACTGCGTAGGCGCGCCATCACCTCGGCCACCTCGATGATCGTGTCGTCGGCCTCGGCCACCGGGATGTGCTGGCGTTGCTTGGGAAGCATGTCGCGAATGGTCTTGCCGCTCAACTTCTCCGCTGCGTGATCAGCCATCGACTCGGTGACCACGCTGGCCAGTCCGGGGTCGTCCTGCACGTAACCAGGGACGATGAAGCGCACGACCTGAGAGGCCGGCAGTACCGCAAACGGCGTCTCGGACGTGTCGGTGACGACCACTAGCCCGTTCAGCCGGTGCTCAGCGAGCAGACGGACTGCGTCAAGCGCATTCGAGTCGATTTTTACTACCGGAAACTTCTCGTCGAGATCCTCTGCCCGCACACCGCCACAATACGTCCGCTGCGAGGAAACAGTTAATGGGACAGGCGTAAGGGCTTTCTCAGGTTGCGTTCGAAATGACCGGGAAAACACTCAGCGTGGGCGCCGGACCGGACTCAGGATTTGAGCGCGGCGGCCAGCAGTCGTGAGGCGGTTATCACGCCGTGCAGCGTTCCGTTCTTGGTCACCGCGATCAGGGGACACCGCAGCTGCGCCATCTCCGCGGCCACCTTGATGACGCCGTCGCGCGCATCGACCGAGGGGAGTTTCTTCGGGGGCGTGGGCACCACATCGCCGACGGTCTTGCCCGCCAAGCTTCTGGGCGTGGTCAGCAAGCGCGTCACCCATCACGCCGGCTAGCGTCACGTCGTCCTGCATGTATCGCGGCAGGATCATGTGCAGCACCTCGGCGGCCAGCAACACGGCGTAAGGCTTCTGAGAAGCATCCCTCACGATCAGGCCCGGCAGACTGTGTTCGGCGATCATGCGGGCGGCATCGAGGGCGTCGGAATCCACGTCCACGATGGGAAACTGCTCGTCGAGGTCCTCTGCTCGCACAAGGCCACCATACGACGAAACGTCACCGCTAGGCGAAGTAGCGCAGCCACAGATAGCCGAGTGAAAGAACAAACGACACGCCGGTCACTGCCGCTCCGCGTTTGGTGAAGTCCCAGAACGAGACGGGATGCCCGGAGCGTTTCGCGATCCCGACCGCGACGATGTTCGCACTGGCGCCGATCGGGGTGAGGTTGCCGCCCATTACGGTGCCCAGCAGTAGGGCCCACCACAGCACGCCGGAACCGGCATGCCCGGGGATGGAGTCGGCGAACTGCCCCACGATCGGCGTCATCGCGGCCGCATACGGAACATTGTTGATGAAGCTGCCCAGCGTGAAGGAGACGGTGAGGATCAGCAGCGTCGCGGTCCAGGCATCGCCATGAGCGAAGTTGCTGGCCACCTTCGCCAGCTCCTTGATGACGCCGGTCCGCACCAGGGCCCCCACCATGACGAACAGCCCCGCGAAGAACAGCAGCGTTTCCCATTCGACGCTGGCGAGGTAGAACTCACGTTCCAGTCCCGAGATCACGATCAGGATCCCGGCCCCGGCCATCGCCACCATCGAAGGCTCCATGTGGATCTGTTTGTGCAACACGAATCCGGTGAACACCACCATCAGCACGATCCCGCACTGCCACAGCAGCTTCGAATCGCGGATTGCTTCGCGTTCGTCCAGCAACATGACGTCGGCGGCCCGCTCCGGATCCACGACCCAAAAGCCCGGGTAGAGCAACGGCAGCATGGCGATCAGTGCGACGAGCACGAGCAGGACCGCCGGCGCCATGTTGGCGCTGAACTCGATGAAGGTCAGGTGTGCGCCGGTACCGATGATGATGCTGGTCGGGTCACCGACCAGCGTGGCCGCACCGGCGATGTTGGCGGCGATCGCTTCGATGACGAGATAAGGCGCAGGATTGACGGCGAGGCGATCGCACACCAGCAAGGTGACCGGTGCGATCAACAGCACCGTGGTGACGTTGTCCAACACGGCCGTGCCCAGCGTGGTGACCAGGATCAGCAGGATCATGATCCGTAGCGGAGATCCCTTGGCGCGCTTGGCAGACCAGATCGCCACGTATTCGAAGGCGCCGGTCTGCCGTACCACGCTGACGATGATCATCATGCCAAGGAGTAGGAACAGAACGTCCCAGTTGACTCCGGTGTCGCGCGAGTAGAAGACGTCCTCGGAGCTGATCAGCGGCAGGAAGAACATCAACGTCGCGCCGCCCAACGCCACCTTGGTCTTGTTGAAGCGCTCCGTGGTGATCAGCACATAACAGACCACGAACACGACGGACGCATAGGTGGCGTGGAAAAGAGCGCTGGTCATCGCCGGTCCTGCCGTCGGGTGCGCGTTGGGCTCGGCATGGGCGGGTAGAGGTCCCTCAAGATATGGGCACCGACGCCAATGGGCGCGCCGTCGTGACCGCGCCGTTGAACTCTGACGTTCGTCCGCTGAGCGCGGACGCGCCGACCGTGCAAGTCATGCCGCACTCCCGAATAGTCCGTAATCGCAGGAAGACCCGAACAGCACGAAAGAACGCCGACCAGGCTTCCCGGCACACCGGGGGGTACGTTAGCAGGCTTATCTGTGTTGTTTCTGAGCGCGACAGGCGTGTCCAGGGCGGTATCTGCGCTGGTCCGCGTGTCAAGTTGGCGGCTCTGCGTACACTGGCTGAATGCTTGAACAGGTCCGTGGGCCCGCCGATCTGCAGCACCTCTCGCAGGCGGAATTGCGCAATCTGGCCGCCGAGATCCGCAACTTTCTGATCCACAAGGTCGCGGCAACGGGTGGCCACCTCGGTCCGAACCTCGGTGTCGTCGAGTTGACTCTGGCGTTACACCGCGTGTTCGACTCGCCGCACGATCCGATCATCTTCGACACTGGCCACCAGGCGTATGTCCACAAGATGCTGACCGGCCGGGCCGCGGACTTCGAGACGTTGCGCAAGAAGAACGGGCTGTCCGGCTATCCGTCACGTTCGGAGAGCGAGCACGACTGGGTCGAGTCGAGCCACGCCAGTGCCGCATTGTCGTACGCCGACGGGCTGGCCAAGGCCTTCGAGTTGACCGGGCATCGCAACCGGCACGTGGTCGCGGTAGTCGGTGACGGCGCGCTCACCGGCGGTATGTGTTGGGAAGCGTTGAACAACATCGCCGCGGCCCGCCGGCCGGTCGTGATTGTCGTCAACGACAACGGCCGCAGCTACGCACCGACATTCGGCGGTCTGGCCAATCACCTGGCCACGCTGCGGCTGCAGCCCGGTTACGAGAGTCTGCTGCAGCGCGGCCGCAGCGCGGTGCGCGGGATGCCGGTCGTCGGCGACTTGGCTTACCAGTTCATGCACAGCATCAAAGCCGGTGTGAAGGACGCACTTTCACCGCAGCTGCTGTTCACCGATCTCGGGCTGAAGTACCTGGGGCCGGTCGATGGGCACGACGAACACGCTGTCGAGGCCGCGTTGCGGCGGGCGCGTGGATTCCATGGTCCAGTGGTGGTGCACGTCGTCACCCAGAAGGGCAGGGGCTACGGGCCGGCCGAGGACGACGAGGCCGACCAGATGCACTCCTGTGGGGTGATCGACCCGTTGACCGGGTTGGCCACCAACGTTCCCGGGCCGAGTTGGACTGCGACGTTCTCCGAGTCCCTGATCGAGTTGGCGACGAAGCGCCGCGACATCGTCGCGATCACCGCGGCGATGCCTGGCCCGACCGGGCTGAGTGCGTTCGGAGAACGCTTCCCGGACAGGTTGTTCGACGTCGGAATTGCCGAGCAGCACGCCATGACGTCGGCGGCCGGGCTTGCCATGGGCGGCCTACATCCCGTCGTCGCGATTTACGCGACGTTCCTCAACCGGGCGTTCGACCAGATCATGATGGACGTCGCGCTGCACAAGCTGCCCGTCACCGTCGTGCTCGACCGCGCCGGGGTCACCGGCAGCGACGGCGCCAGCCACAACGGTATGTGGGACATGTCGATGCTGGGCATCGTCCCGGGCATCCGGGTGGCGGCACCCCGCGACGGCGCCCGGTTACGTGAGCAACTCGGCGAGGCACTGGCCGTCGACGACGGGCCCACGGTGATCAGATTCCCGAAAGGCGATGTCGGCGAAGATATTCCGGCGATACAGCAACATGCCGGGGTGGATGTGCTCGCGGTGCCGGCCGACGGGCTGGGCGCCGACGTGCTACTGGTGTCGATCGGCGCGTTCGCGTCGATGGCTTTGGCGGTCGCCGACCGGCTGCGCGACCAGGGCATCGGCGTGACGGTGATCGACCCGCGGTGGGTGCTGCCGGTGCCTGCTGCGCTGGGCGAGTTGGCGGTCGCCCACAAAGTAGTTGTGACGCTGGAGGACAACGGGGTGGCCGGTGGTGTCGGCTCGGCCGTATCAGCCGCGCTGCGGGCCAACGAGATCGACGTCCCGTGCCGCGATGTCGGTCTGCCGCAACGGTTCTTCGATCAGGCATCGCGCGGTGAGGTGCTCGCCGACGCGGGCCTGACCGACCAGCACGTGGCACGTCGTATCACCGGATGGATCGCGGCTCTGTCCCGCGACGGCGTCGAGTCCGGGTCCGAGATCACCGAACAGTTGGATTAGTCGCCGGCTGCTGGCGGGGATTGCAGCGCCACGGCTAACACTGGCACGGTCAGCGCGCGTTGCCAGTTGCGGGCCTGCCCGGCGGCGAGGAACTCATCGACCGCCGCTGCCACGTCACCCGTAGGTGGACCTTCCCAATCCCAGCACAGCCGCCTGATCAGCTCTGGCGTGACGAGGTTCTCGGTCGGCACCGTGACTCGCTCCGACAACTCCCGTAGCGCCGAGCGGGCCGCATCGAGTCGCGCGGCGGCCTCCGGCCGTCGGCGAGCCCAGCGTGCGGGCGCCGGCGGGCCGTTAGGCGCCTCGGCTTCTTCTGCGGGACCCGGCTTTTCGCGGGCGGCCTTCAGTGCTGCCAGCCAGGTGGAGGCGCTGCGGCGTTGCCTCTTACCGCCGAAGATCGACAAGGCGACCAAATCGTCGAGAGTCTTGGGGTCGGCGGTCGCGGCCTCGATGATCGCCGAGTCGGGCAAGATCCGTCCCGGCGCGATGTCGCGTCGTTGGGCGATTTCGTCTCGTACCGTCCACAATTCGCGAACGGCGGCCAGGGCGCGCTCGTTGCGCACCTTGTGGATACCGGAGGTGCGCCGCCAGCGATCCCGGCGGGTCGTCGGCGGGGACTGGCCAACGGTCCGAAGGTAGTCAAATTCCTCTGCGGCCCAGGCGCTTTTGTCCTGCTCGGCCAGCACGCCCGCGATCGCTTCGCGCAGGTCGATGAGCACCTCGACGTCGAGAGCCGCATAGTTGAGCCAAGCCGCCGGCAGCGGACGCCGCGACCAGTCCGCCGCGCCGTGGCCTTTGGCCAGCCCTACCCCGAGGAGGCGTTGCGTCATCGCGGCCAGGTTGACCCGGTCGAAGCCGGCCAGCCGCCCTGCCAGCTCGGTGTCGTACAGCGCCGGTGGCCGCATGCCGACCTCGGCGAGGCACGGCAGATCCTGGTCGGCCGCGTGCAGAATCCACTCGTCTTCGGCCAGCACGTCGGCGACGGGCCGCAGCACGGTCTCCGAGTCGCCGCCGTGGCTCACCGGGTCGATCAGCACGGTGCCCGCACCTGCACGCCGGATCTGAATCAGGTAGGCGCGGTTGGAGTACCGGAATCCCGAAGCCCGCTCGGCGTCTACCGCGAACGGGCCATGGCCGCCGGCCAATAGCGTTGCCGCGGCCTTGATCTCGTCGGTAGTGGTCGAGAGGTCGGGCACCCCATCAAGGGGACAGAGCAACGGCGTGACGTCAGGTTCCGCGGCGTCGGGCGTGTCGGAGGGTTCTTCTATCGGCTCGCTGGCCATGTCAAACGCGCGACCGGGTGCCCAAATCTGTCACCCCGACCGGCGGCAGCCCTGCGGCGTGCTCGAGCACCTCGCAGAACGCTTCGACATGGGTACCGATGTCGGTGGTGAGTGCGGTCCAGGACGCGCGCAACTCCAGCTGGTGGGCCCGCGGTGGCCCCGAGATATCGCCGTAGCGCACCGAGGTGGTGGCGGTGACCGTGCCGCCCAGGGCGGTGACTTGCTCGGCGCGCGCGTCGAGCGCGTCGCCCAGCCAGCTCCACGCGACCTCCGGCAGCAGGGGGTCGACGGCTTCACTGGAATCCAGGTCGGCCTGGATGTAGGCGACCAGGCGCATGGTGCCGTCCCACGCCTCGGCGCCCTCAGGGTCGTAGAGCAGAATCAACCGGCCGAACGCGTCACCGTCGGACCGTTCCGGGACGATGTCGACCTCGGGGCGTTTGACCTCGGCGCCGAGTGCGTAGCTGTACGGCGCGAGCCGCTGTGGCGGCCGGATCGGGCCCAGCTCGATTTCCGGTCGGACGCTGGCTCCGCTCATCGCCTCCACGGCCTCGCGAAACGGGACTGGCTCGGCTGCTGTCATAGGCGCCGCTCCTTCTCCTCGCTTCGCGCCGCTTCGCAGCGTTGCTGGCGGTTCACAGCGTTTGACGGTAGACCTTTCCGGCGACACGCGGACACAGGCGCGCCGTTTGGGTCGCCGTGGTGCCGTGGCGGCGGACGGGTGCGGCGTCGTCACGGGGCCTCAGTCCGTGGTGAAGCGCGCCGGCCGCTTCTCGCGGTGAGCGGCCAGACCCTCGCGCACGTCGGGCCCGCTGAAGCCCAGAAACTCCAGGCCAAGGGAGGTTTCGAAGGCCGGCGCCGCCATCCGGTACCAGTGGTTCAAGCTGTGTTTGGTGAACCGGATCGCCGATTGCGCGCC
The DNA here is from genome assembly GCA_963737375.1 of uncultured Actinomycetota bacterium. Taxonomy (GTDB): domain Bacteria; phylum Actinomycetota; class Actinomycetes; order Mycobacteriales; family Mycobacteriaceae; genus Mycobacterium. Next base: position 168,959 of record CAVTSP010000022.1, on the reverse strand, counting down.
CTGGGCGAGCTCGTTGGCGATGCGCGTGGCGGTGTCGAGCACCTCGCCGTCGTCCACGCACAACGAGACCAGCCCGATGCGCTCGGCTTCTTCGCCGGACAGCGGCGCACAGGTGAGCAGGTAGTACTTGGCTTTGGCCATTCCGACCAGCAGCGGCCAGCAGATGGCGGCATGGTCACCGGCGGCAACGCCGAGCTTGGTGTGCCCGTCGATGATCTTGGCGGTGCGCCCCGCCACCGAGACGTCGGCGAGCAGCGCGACGACCAGGCCCGCGCCCACCGCCGCGCCGTGAATCGCCGAGACGACCGGCTTGTCCAGGTTGACGATGTTGAGCACCAGGTCGCGGGCCTCGCGCATGATCCGCATCCGGTCGTCGAACGCACCCACGGTCTCGTCGATCAGGTCGAAGCTGCCTCCCGAGGAGAACGCTTTGCCTTCGCCGCGGACCAGCACAGCGCGCACATCAGGGTCGCGGCCGATGGCCGGCCAGATGTCGGCGAGGTCGCGGTGCATCTGCGGCCCGACGGAATTGAGTCCGGGCGAGTCGAGGATCACGTGCAGCACGCCGTGTTCAGCGCGTTCGATTCGCAGGCTGGGGAACTCGTCGTAGCTGACTGCGGGGTGGACGACTGGCATCCGGGCTCCTGACGGCTGGCTCACGCTTACTACCGACGACGAGATTACGCAGGGCTCGGGGCACTGCCCGCCGCACCCGTCAATCCGCCGCTCGTGGCAGCATTGAGACTGATGAGTGACCGCCGCACGCTTCCCGAATCGTCGTATCTGGCCGCGGCCGCCGGCCGCAAACCGAACCGGGTGCCGGTGTGGTTCATGCGCCAGGCAGGCCGTTCGCTGCCGGAGTACCGCGCTCTGCGGAAGCAGAACACGATGATGGAAGCCTGCTTCAACGCCGAACTGATCGCCGAAATCACGCTGCAACCGATTCGCCGCCACGATGTCGACGCCGCAATCCTGTTCTCCGACATCGTGGTTCCGCTGCGTGGAGCCGGTGTCGACGTGGACATCGTCGCCGATGTCGGCCCGGTGATCGCGGCGCCGGTACGCACCGCCGCCGACGTCGACGCCTTGCAGCCGCTCGATCCGGGCGGCGTGCAACCGGTGTCGGACGCGGTCTCGCTGCTGGTGGGCCAGCTGGGTCAGGTACCGCTGATCGGCTTTGCCGGTGCGCCGTTCACGCTGGCGTCCTACCTGGTCGAGGGCGGCCCGAGCCGTAACCACGCCAAGACGAAGGCGATGATGCTGTCCGAGCCGGCTTCCTGGCATGCGCTGATGGAGAAGTTGACCGATCTGACGATCGGCTTCCTGCAGGTACAGCTCGACGCCGGGGTGGACGCGATTCAGGTGTTCGACTCGTGGGCCGGCGTACTGTCGCTGGCCGACTACCGACGGTTGGTGTTGCCGCACAGTGCGCGGGTGTTCGCCGCGCTGGCTGACCGCGGTGTTCCGATGACGCACTTCGGGGTCGGCACTGCTGAGCTGCTGGGTGCCATGTCGGGGGCCGGAGCGACGGTGGTCGGGGTCGATTGGCGGACATCGCTGGTCGACGCCGCGGCGCGCGTCGAGGCTGGAAAAGCGTTGCAGGGCAACCTTGATCCTGCGGTGCTGCTGGCCGGCTGGTCGACGGTGGAGCGGGCGGCCCGCGGTGTGGTCGACGACGGGCGTCGGGCGGTGGATGCCGGCGCGGCCGGGCACATCTTCAACCTCGGCCACGGCGTGCTGCCGGAGACCGACCCGGCGATTCTGACCGACCTGGTAGCGCTGATCCACTCGCTATGACCTCTGCCAAGCGTTCGTACTGTGTTGTCGGGGGCGGCATTTCAGGTCTGACCGCCGCGTATCGGTTGCGCCAGAACGCCGGTGACGAGGCAACTATCACGCTGTTCGACCCGGCTGACCGGCTCGGTGGAGTGCTGCGCACCGAGCAGGTCGGCGGAGTTGCCGTCGATGTCGGCGCGGAGGCGTTCGTGGTGCGCCGGCCCGAAATGCCGGCGCTGCTGGCCGAACTGGGCCTGGCGAACGAGCAACTGGGCACCACCGGGGCGCGTCCGCTGATCTACAGCCAGGACCGGCTGCATCCACTGCCGGCGGGAACGCTCAACGGCATCCCGTCGTCGGCGGAGTCGATGGCCGGTCTGGTCAACGACGCCACTCTGGCTCGGATCGCCGCCGAGCCGGATCAACCGTTGAGTTGGCAGCCCGGCGCCGACCCGGCCGTCGGCGAGCTGATCGCCGACCGGTTCGGCGAGCAGGTGGTGGCGCGGTCGGTGGATCCGATGCTCAGCGGCGTCTACGCCGGATCGGCGGCGACCATCGGCCTTCGCTCCGCGGCCCCGACACTGGCTGCGGGGCTGGACGCCGGCGCCACGAGTCTCACCGACGCGGTCCGACAAGCGCTGACCAGCATCACCGCCGGTCCGATCTTCGGTGCGGTGGGCGGGGGATACACCGTGCTGGTCGAGGAACTTGTCCGGCGCAGCCGGATTGATTGGGTGCGGGCCGCGATCGACGGTATCGACGCCGACGGGCAAGGCTGGAGTCTGCGGGACTCCACCGCAGCCGAGTGGCACGCCGACGCGGTGATCGTTGCCGTCCCGCCGCCGCAGCTGGCCCGCCTCGTCGGAACCGTCGCTCCGCGCACTGCGGCGGCTGCCGGCCGGATCGACAGCGCCTCCTCGGCGGTGCTCGCGATGGCGGTACACCGCGGGATCGACTTCCCACAGAATTCCGGGGTCCTGGTAGCCAGCGGAGAACGTCTGCGCGCCAAGGCAATTACGCTGTCCTCGCGAAAATGGGGTCGGCGCACCGACGTGGAGCTATTGCGACTTTCGTTCGGGCGCTTCGGTGACGACCTGGCCACGCGCTCATCCGACGACGAGTTGCTGGCCTGGGCGCTCGAGGATCTCGCCACCGTTTTCGATCTCACGGTCGAACCGGTGGACGTCCATGTGCAGCGCTGGCCAGATGCGATGCCACAATACGGGCCGGGTCACCGCGACCTGGTCGCCGAGCTGCGGGCCGGCCTACCGCCGACGTGCCAGGTAGCCGGTAGTTATCTCGACGGGATCGGGGTGCCGGCCTGCATCGGCGCGGCCGGGCGGGCCGCCGCTGCCGCCGTCCGTGCTGTCGAAACGCCCGTGGCACGATAGTTGTCATGGCCCGCCTGGACTACGACGCTCTGAATTCCACCGTCCGCTACCTGATGTTCTCGGTCTTCTCGGTGCGCGCCGGTGCGCTCGGCGACCGGCGGGACCAGGTGGTCGACGAAACCGCGACTTTCTTCAAGCAGCGCGAAGAGCACGGCGTCGTGGTGCGTGGCCTCTACGACGTCGCGGGCCTACGGGCCGATGCCGACTTCATGATCTGGACGCACGCCGAACGCGTCGAGGAGCTACAAGCCACCTACTCCGACTTCCGCCGGACCACCGCGCTGGGCCAGGCGTCGACGCCGGTGTGGAGCAGCGTCGCGCTGCATCGGCCCGCCGAATTCAACAAGAGCCACGTCCCGGCGTTCCTGGCCGGCGAGGAGCCGGGCGCCTACATCTGCGTCTACCCGTTCGTGCGGTCCCTCGAGTGGTACCTGCTGCCCGACGAGGAGCGCCGCCGCATGCTGGCCGAGCACGGTATGGCGGCCCGCGAATACAAGGATGTTCGGGCGAACACCGTGCCGGCGTTCGCGCTCGGCGACTACGAGTGGTTGCTGGCGTTCGAAGCGCCGGAACTGCATCGCATCGTCGACCTGATGCGGGAACTACGGGCCACCGACGCGCGTCGGCACACCCGCGAGGAGACGCCGTTCTTCACCGGGCCTCGGGTGCCGGTCGAGCAGCTGGTCAACTCGCTGCCCTGAGTTGGCGATGAAGGGGGACACATGACAACGCAATTCGATCCCAACGATCCCACCCGCTTCGAGGAGATGTATCGCGACGCCTCCGTCACGCACGGTTTGCCGGCCGCCACGCCGTGGGACATCGGCGGTCCACAGCCGGTGGTGCAGCAACTGGTCGCGCTGGGCGCGATCAGAGGCGAAGTCCTCGACCCGGGCACCGGGCCCGGACATCACGCCATCTATTACGCGTCAAAAGGCTACTCGGCCACCGGAATTGACGGCTCGGAGACCGCGCTGGAGCGGGCCCGGGAAAATGCCCGCAAGGCCGGAGTAACGGTGAACTTCCAGCTTGCCGACGCGATGAAGCTCGACGGCTTGGACGACCATTTCGACACGGTGGTGGATTGCGCCTTTTACCACACCTTTTCAACAGATCGCGAACTGCAGACGTCCTATGCCGACGCCTTGCACCGGGCCACCAAACCAGGGGCGCGGCTGTTCATGTTCGAATTCGGTATCGGCAACATCAACGGGTTCTACATGCCGCGTTCGCTGTCCGAGGACGACTTCCGGGGGGTGTTCCCCGACGCCGGTTGGGAGATAACGTATCTGGGGCCAACGACGTACCAGATCAACATGAGCTCGGAGAATTTCGACCGGATGGTGCAACGCGATCCCGAGCGCGCCGAGCAGATGAAGCCGGTGGCCGAACGCTTTCGGGCCATGGAGCCGTGGTTGACCAACGGGCGTGTGCATGCACCGTTCTGGGAAGTGCACGCTACCCGCGTCGATTAGGACTCCGAGCGCACCACCGTCATCGTCATGTCGGCGCGCGTGGTGAACCCCAGCCCGCGATAAATGTCGATGGCGCGGGTGTTCTCGTGCAGCACGTGCAGGAAAGCTCGGTGTCCCTGCCGGCGGATCGCTGTCTCGACGCCCGCGATCAGCAATCGGGACAGGCCCTGGCCACGGTGGTCCGGGTGGGTGCACACCGCACTGATCTCAATCCAGCCCGGCAGGTGCAAGCGACGTCCGGCCATCGCGATAAGCCGACCCTCGCGCCGAACGCCCAGGTAACCGCCGAGTTCAACGGTCGAGGCCCCGAATGGGCCGGGACGGGTGAGTTCGGCCAGCGCGACCATCTCGTCAGCGTCCTTCTTGCCTAGGCGGACAACGGCTTCCGTTGCGGCTTCGGAAGTCAGTCCGTCTGTCGGAGCGAGCATCTGCGCGACCGGGAAAACGGTGGCCACCGTCCAGCCCTGCGGCGCGGTGATCACAGCCGGGGCCTCGAGGGCCGCGCGTCCTTCGGGTCCGCACAGCCCGGCCAGATCGCGCCAGGCCTGAGGATCCGCGACATCACGCAGCGCCGCGAAGGGCGCCACGTCGACCCGGTATCGGTAGGCGCGCGCGGGTTCCTGGGATGCGACCGCGAAGTGACGATGCGGTCCGGTCAGGGCGTGCCGGACGGGATCGTCGAGCAGTCCGGGATCGGCAGCGAGGTGCAAACGTCAGGAAGGGACGAGGCGCAGCGAAATCGAGTTGATGCAGTAGCGCTGATCCGTCGGCGTCGGATAACCCTCGCCCTCGAATACATGGCCCAGGTGGCTGTGGCAGTTGGCGCACACCACCTCGACGCGGTTGGCGCCCAACGAATGGTCGGGTCGCAGAATCACCGCGTCGGAGTCAGCCGGATCGAAGAACGACGGCCAGCCGCAATGAGATTCGAATTTCTCCGTGCTGCGGAACAGCTCGGCGCCGCAGGCCCGGCACTGATAGACGCCCTCGGTCTTGGTGTCGGTGTATTCACCGACGAACGGACGCTCGGTCCCGGCGCGCCGCAGCACGTCGAACTCCTGCGGGTTGAGCTTCTTACGCCATTCGTCGTCACTGAGTTGCACCCGAGGCGCCTGCTGGGAGGAAGTCATGCATCCACGTTAGCGCGAGGTTGCTCGGCGGTCAGCCATGCCGGGTCAATGCCCTCGTCCAAGCGGTTTTCGGCCTTGGCGTCCCGGTAACGGAAGTACAGCACGGAGAACACCACGATCAGCAGCAGCGACCAGCCGTAGGTGATTTTCAGGTATTCCAGCGGCCGCCCGATGTCCATCCAGTTGAACAGCAGCCAGCGGTCCATGGTCAGGAATCCGTAGATGGCCAGCCACGCCGGCCAGTTACGAATCACCGAGTTGCGCAGCACCACGGTCATCAGGAACGGGAATAGCATCATCGAGTAGTAGCCCTGGGCCAGTGCCAGCACCAACCACGACCACACCAGCAGTACGCCCGACGAAGTGGTGAACCAGAACAGCGGGTCGCGGGTCCGGTAGTAGCGGTAGAGCAGCCACACGCTGCCAATGGCCAACAGCGTGAACAGGATTCGCAGCAGATGGATCAGCCAGAACGGCAACCCGAAATAAACGCCGTTGCCCTCGATCGAGCTGTTGAAATAGTCGCGCACACCCAACATGTAGGGGACCGTGCGATGGATGAAGTCTTCGGGATGAACGACCAGATGCCAGGCGGCCAGATTGAATGCCGCCGGCACCAGGAAGGCCGGCACCAGCGGGCGCCACTGCCGGTTCAACAGCGGTAGCAGTAGCAAGGGGAGCAGCGCCGGCTTGACCACGACGGTCAATCCGATGGCGATGCCGGCCCACCACTGCCGGCTTTCCCGGCCGTCGAGCAGCCACCGCAAAAACAGCACCTCGAGCAGCAGGATGACGCCGTTGATGTTGGTGAAAACCAGTGTGTTGGTGACGGATTCGGTACAGAACATCGCCAGCAGCAGGGCCGGGGCCGCGACTGAGGTGAGCGAGAACTTGAACATCTTCAGCAGCAGATACCCGGCGAGGATGATCGCGGCGCTGTTGATCGCGATGAACAGGTACCGCGACTCGGCGAACGGCAGGTAGCCGAACGGCGCCATGAGCAGCGTCCCGCCGGGTGGATACAGGTAGTGCGGATCGACGTAGTCGAAGTGCTCGTTGTAGATGTCCCAGCCTTGCCGGAAATTCAGCACCGCGCGGTAGACGGGTTTGAAGTCGTCGGTGATGTTGCCGTTGGTGGTGACCACGATGGTGCGGTGAATGGCCGCCAGGATGGCAATTGGCCACAGCGCCGAGCGCAGCACGGTCGCGGTGCTCGGCGCCGCGGTACGGGGAGCAAAGGTGGCGTTCACCCGGTCGCGCAAACCGCCAGGTGGGGAGTCGACTGCCGTCACGAGCGGAACCCTATACGGACTGAACAATCAGGCGGGACAGTAGGTGTCGGTGGCCGGTAACGTGCCGCTGTCGAGGTAGCCGACCAGCGGCGGGACCGCGCACGACGAGTAGATGCTGGCGCCGTGGCCGATGCCCTGCCACATCACCCGCTTGCTGGCGGCGGTGGCGTTGATGATGGTCGCAGCGGTGGCCGAGACCCCTTCGGATCCGACGATCGGGTCGTCCTGGACGCCCATCAGCAGCACGTTGACCGTGAGCTTTTTCGGCGGTTGTGGCGGCGACGCGCTCGGCCACGAGACGCACTTGACCAGACTGAGCGCGCCCACCGTGCCGAACTGCGGGTAGAGCTTGGCCCACGCGACAACCAGTTCCCGGATCCGGTCGGGGGTGGGCCGGTTGACCGCGTCGCTGCAGGTGTTGACGAACTGCCCGTCGGTGCCTCGCATGCCCTCTGCCCGGGTGATCAGGCCGGCCAGCAGGTTCGTGTCGCCGTTACGGGCATTGGCCAGCGCGGTGGCCAACTCGTTGGTCGTGCCGATCCGGTCGCCGGTGGGGAAGCCCAGTGAGGTGCTGATCGCGGCGACGATCGAGGCGACTGAGGCGCCCGCCGGGCCGTGGCCGGCGTGGGCGTCGGCCAGCAGCGCGCTGACGGCGCCTTTCGGGTCGGGTCCCAGCGGACAGTTCACCGCGGCGCATTGGGCGGCGAATGCATCCAGCGCCGCCTGCTGGCCTTTGACCCTCTGCTCGGCGGCGGCTTCGGCGCCCACACCCAACGCCACCGGTGAGTCGAGTACCAGCCTGGCGACCTTGTCGGGGTGTGAGCTGGCGTACGACAGCGCCACCTGGGCGCCGTTGCCGACGCCGATCAGCGCCAGAGCCGGCACATCCCAGATGCTGCGCAGCCGCTCGATGTCGGTAGCGGCATGGGTGTTGTCGTAGGCGGAATCGCCGGGCGCGATGGTGTCAGTGCAGCTGGTGGTCGAGGTCTGCACGATGTCGGCGAGATTGGCGACCGGGTCGTTGCCCGCCTCGAACTGCGCCTGGTCGTGGATCTCCTGGCGATCGAACTGCTCGAGGCAGTCCACCGGGCTCGAGGTGCCCATACCGCGGCGGTCGACAGCGACGATGGGGTGCTTATGCAGCACGTCGGCGCCCGCGCGTGCCAGCCAGACCGGCAACTGCAGCGACGACGGCAGGTCGGAGCCGGTGGTGAACACCAGCGGCCCGGCGTCGTCGGGCGTCTCGGTCGAACGGGCCCGCACCACCCCGATGCTCAGCGATCCGGCTGCGCCGTTGACCGGGTCGAGGTCGGCGTCGTAGTTGGCGCAATCCAGCTTGACGCCGGCGGGCGCGGGGGCCGCGGCCTGACTGAATTCCTTTGCAGTGCAATCGTGCCAGGACAACTCGTTTTTCGGCTTGGCGATCGGCGCCGGCCCGTTGGACGTGGTTGTCTTCGATGGCTTGCCCTGCGGCCGGGCTCCGGCGTCGGTGGCGAACCGCGGGTTAGCGGCCAGTCCGGGCGCGCAGCCGGCCAGCAACGCGGTCACCACGATCAGCGAGGTGGTGAATGCGGCGCGCCTGCTCATGCCGACCACAGTAGCGATTGGTTGATCGGATCGACTGCCTGACTTCTCCTCAGGCCGTCCCCGGCCTGCATCGTCGTCAGGCGCAGATCGATTGCCGCACGTAGCGCGTGTACAGGTAGCCGTCGTCGTCGGTGAGGACGTGCGAGCATCGCATCCCTGTGTGCACCTGTTCCGAACCTGTGGCGATGCGTCCGGCTTGACCGCCGACGAGGGTCGGCGCGATCGTCAGGCACAGCTCGTCGAGCAGGTCGCGCTCGACGAAAGAGCTGAACAGCATCGGACCGCCTTCGGTCAGCACTCGCAGCAGCCCGCGGTCTTCCAGCAGGGCCAGCACCGCGGCCGAGTCGACGCTGTCGGGGTCGTCGATAGAGCAGTCGACCACGTCGGCGAGGCCGGTCAGTGTGCGTCGAGTCTGCTCGGCCGCGGTCGTGCAGGTGCACAGCAGCGGCGGTACCTCGGTGCGCGTGAATACCGGCATATCGCGCTCCAGCCGGCCGGATTTGGAGACGATGGCCAGCTGGGGCACCTCGCTCTGCCCGCGGCTTTGTCGGCGTTGCCGCTGCGCGACGGTCGGGCGCGCGCCGGCGTAGCCCTCGGTCCGCACCGTGCCGGCACCGACCAGGATCACGTCGGCCATCTCCCGCAGTGCGGCGAACACCGCCCGATCGCCGGGGCCGCCGAGTTGGCCGGACTTGCCACTGAAGGTCGCGCCGCCGTCGAGGCTGGCGACGAAGTTGGCGCGCAGCCACACGCCGCTGTGATCGGCCGGGTAGCCGTAGAGATCGGGCAGGTCGCCGCCGTCGAGGTCGCGGGAAGAGCCGAGCAACCGCATCTGCACCGCACCCGAATCGTCAGCTGCATGGTCAGCCATGTGTTTGATCACAACACGTCGATAGGGTGCGTGCATGCACGGGGTTGCTGGGCTGGTCGACCGGCAACCCATCGTTTCGCCGGAGCGGCTGGTTGCGCAGCTGACTCCACCGCCGACCTTCGCCGACGCCGCCTTCGCGACCTATCAACCCAATCCGGCTGAGCCGACCCAGTCTGCCGCGGTCCAAGCTTGCCGACGCTTCTGCGAGCGGGCCGTCGAACGCCGCGGCGGCCGCAAGAAGTTGCTCGGCCGACGGGAGGTGCTGCCGGGTGTCGGCCTGTACCTGGATGGCGGCTTCGGTGTCGGCAAGACGCATCTGTTGGCGGCCGCCTACCGTCAGCTTCCCGCTGACTTGCCTGATAAAAAGACACACCCCAAGGCGTTCGCAACGTTCATGGAGATCACTCAGCTTGCCGGGGTATTCGGTTTTACCGAATGCGTCGACCTGCTGGGCGATCACACACTGCTGTGCATCGACGAGTTCGAGCTCGATGATCCGGGCAACACCACGCTGATCTCGCGGCTGCTCTCGCAGCTCGTCGAGCGCGGTGTGTCGGTCGCTGCCACCTCCAACACCCTGCCTGAGCAACTCGGCGAAGGGCGGTTCGCCGCACAGGACTTCCTGCGTGAAATCTCTTCGCTGGCAGGGATTTTCGACGTGGTGCGGATCGAGGGACCCGATTACCGGCACCGCGACTTGCCTCCTGCGCCACGGCCGCTGACCGACGACGAGGTCGCCGCACACGCCGCGCGGGTGACGGGCGCGACCCTGGATGACTTCGACGAGCTCTGCGTCCACCTGGCCACCATGCATCCGTCGCGATACCTGGCGCTGATCGACGGCGTGCGAGCGGTCTGCCTGACTGGCGTGCACGCGGTCGAGGATCAGAACGTCGCGTTGCGTCTGGTCGCCCTGACCGACCGGCTCTACGACGCGGGTATTCCGGTGTTGGCCTCCGGGGAGAAGCTGGACAGCATCTTCAGCCAGGAGATGCTGGCCGGCGGCTTCCGCAAGAAATACTTGCGGGCCACCTCGCGACTTTTGGCGCTGAGCGCCGCCGTCGACGCCTAGCACGGTCGAACCATCACATAGTCGCTTTCGGTGTGGTCGCCCAACCGAAAGCTCCTGTTGCCGCTGACAGTAAAGCCGTGCTTCTTGTAAAAACGTTGAGCGCGTATGTTTTTGTCGTTGACACCGAGCCAGACGCAGCCGGCACCCCGGTCTGCGGCCGCGCTGAGTGCAGCGTCCATCAACGCCGCCGCGACACCCGAGCCGTGATGGGCGGGCAGCACATACATCTTCGAGAGCTGGACCGCAGGTCGGATGTGCACTGCGCGCGCAACGTCAGAATCGTCGGATACGCCGCTGATCAGCATGGCGTAACCGGTAATTCGGTCATCGTCGTTGGTGGTGATGATCAGCCGCTGCGGGTCGGCGAGGTAGTCGGCGAATCGCGCGTCCGAGAGGTTGGCGTCGATGAACGATGCGATGTCGCTGAGTGCGACCGACGGGGGACAGGCCAGCGGGAACGTGCGCGCGGCGACAGCAGCGAGTTCGACCGCGTCGACGGAATCCGCGGTGGCGATACGCGCTACAGGTTCCACTGCGCTAAGTGATAACCCGTCTTCTTGTCCAGCAGAACAACAGTGGAGACCGGATCGCGGTAGGCCTCCCAGTACACGCCGCCGCGGACGATCGAGCCGGCCGGCGCGTTGGCCAGCGCGGCGTCCAATGCATCGGGCGCATCGGACGAACGGGACTTGTACGCGTCGCCGAATGGGGTCACGCCGTCGAAGGTGAAGTCGGTGAGCATCTGATACGAGTTCGGCACGCGAACCGCATGGATCGCCACGTCTGCGCGCACGACTGCGCTATTCGGGAAGCTCTTGACCGGGACGCCAACCCGGTTGTAACCAAACCCTGGCGGCGGGTCGACCGGCTGCACACTGCTGACCGTGATGTCGGCGATCATCTTTCCGGTGTCGACCCGCAGCGTGTCGCCGAGGTGGCCGATCGGTGCGTCACCGGCGGACGCGTGGGGTACCGCGATCAATGTGGCCGCGACGACGGTAATCGCGACAACCAGGTAGCGGCGCATCTTTCCTCCTCGGAGACCATCGCATGATGGCACACTGCGCGGCTCACGTTGCGCGGTTGTCCAACCCTCAGGTTTTCCTGCCGGCGGCCAGGGACTGCAGCGCGGCGGCCAGATGCGGCGCGCTGCGTCGATTCAGCCCTTTGGATAGCCCCGTCGGACGGTGCGATCCAAGATCCCCAGCGACGCCCGCAGAGCGGCCTCGGAGATGACCGGGAAAATTCCGGCCTCACGCCATTTTTCGTCGATCTGCGACCAGTCGTAGAACGACGTGACGAGCGTGCCTTCGCCCTGCTCGTCGGGTTCGAGGCGGTAGCCGTACACGTGGCCGATCTGTGGCCGAATCTGACCCAGAACCGTCCACGCGATCAGCTGATCCTGCTCGAACTCGCGGATGGTGACGGTCACGTCGTACTTGCCGAGATCCGGAAAGTCGTTAAGGGCGTCGCGGTCCATGTGCACAACGAAGCTGTCCCCGGCGGCGGCGACCGCCGCGCCGTCGGCATCCTGCAACATGCCTGATGAGTCGATCGCGACGTGTCCCTGCGGATCGCAAAGGACCGCGAAGATGTCGGCTGGCGGGGCGGTGATTGTGCGCTGGACTTCGATTCTTTCGGCCATTCCTCCGATCTTTGCAGGACGCCGGAATCGGTGTGGCGCTTCCGTGAGCGAGACAAAGACGTCGCGGTGCGCCACCATGGAGTGATGACACGTCGGCTGGCGATGCTGGCTGCAGCCGCCATGCTGGGTTCGGCCGCGCTGGTGCAGGCGGGTGCAGGCGGCGCTGACCCCGGCCTTGATGCGAGCTTTCTCGATTCGCTCACCAAAGCGGGCATCACCATCAAAAGCGAAAGCGGCGCGGTCAAGGCCGGTAAAGCGGCCTGCGGAATGATGGACCAGGGTCGGCCGCAGATCGACGTCGTCCAACTCGTGACAAAGCAGAACCCGGGTCTGGACACGACCAGGGCGGCGCAGTTCACCGCGATCGCCGCCAGCGCGTACTGCCCGCAACACCTCCAGCACGCCGCTGCACCGACTCCGGGTGCCACCGCAGCGCCGGCGGGTTAGATCTCGCACTGGCGCGGCGCTGGTGTGGGCGATGATGGGGTGATGAGAAGTCTCGTGGCTGTGCTCGGCGTTGCCTCAGCGCTGGGTCTTGCGGTACCGGCACACGCCGACCCGAACGTGGACGCGAGCTTCGTCGAGGCGCTGACCAAAGCCGGCATCTCCTTCAACGATTCTCCAAGTGCCATCAATGCGGGTAAAACGGCATGTGGGTTGATGGACCAGGGGAGGTCGCAACTTGACATCGTTCAGCTTGTAGTGCAACAGAATTCGGACATCAGCACCGTTAGTGCCGCGAAATTCACCGCGATCGCCGCGAGCGCCTATTGTCCGCAGCATCTGAAGAGGGTCAGCGACAACACCGGCGGCCCGTCCCAGCCTCCCGGGGACGGGGCGGGAGTATCGGGCGGTGCACGGTAATAACGTGACGGCTGTCGGGGGTCAGTGGTGAAAGTCGGGTTGGCGGCCCAGGCGCTGCCTATGCGTTTTTCTCCGATGGCGGTGACACGCAGCAGTTATCTGTCCGCGGTAGCGGCGCGGGCGGATTCTTTCTGGCTGGCCGACCATCTGAATTCGTTGTTCCCGCGGGCGATGTCGCAACCGAAGTACATCGGTGCCGCACGCTTCACCCCGAAGGTCGACGCCAATCTCGAGCCATGGACCGTTCTCGGACATCTCGCCGCCCGAAACCGATTGGCGCGCATGCGCCTTGGGATCGGTGTGACTGACACCGGTCGCCGCAATCCCGCGGTCACCGCTCAGGCAGCCGCGACGCTGCACCTACTCACGCGGGGTCGGGCGATCCTGGGCATCGGCACCGGCGAGCGTGAGGGCAACGAGCCCTACGGCGTGGACTGGTCCAGGCCGGTGGCACGGTTCGAAGAGGCGATGGCCACCATCCGGGCGCTGTGGAATTCCGGCGGCGAACTCGTCACTCGCGATTCGCCGTTCTTCCCCCTGCGCAACGCCGTGTTCGATCTCTGGCCGTATCGCGGGAAATGGCCCGAGATTTGGATCGCTTCACACGGCCCCAGAATGCTGCGCGCCACCGGCCGCTACGCCGACACGTGGTTCCCCGCGGCCGTGTTCTCGCCCGCGGACTACGCGCGCGGGCTGACCGCAGTTCGCGCCGCGGCCTCAGACGCCGGACGAGACCCGTTGTCGATCGGCGCCGCGATTCTGTTCTTCACCGTCACCGGGCGTAGCCGTCAGGAGATCGACGAGGCGCTCGAATCGACCGCGATGAAGACGTTCGCGCTGAACGCCCCCGCGGAATTGTGGAAGCGCCACGGCGTCTCTCACCCGCTCGGTGACGACTTCACCGGCTCCCAGGACATCATCCCGCAGGTCTTCGACGAAGAGTCCGTGCTGAAGTACACCTCGAACGTCCCGCTGTCGCTTCTGAAAAACGCATGCCTGCAAGGCACGCAGGATGAGATCGTCGACCAGCTTGCGGATTGGCGTGATCACGGGCTGGGCTACCCGGTGTTGCTGAACCTGAGCACGCTGCAACCGAGTCTGCGCCGCGGCCTGGCGGCCGGCAATCCGTTCGCGAAGATCCTGCGCGGCGTTCGCAAACTATGAAATAGCTTGCGCCGCAGTCAGATCCCGCCCCAGACCCAATGCTGGCCGCCCTCGTCCCATCTCGGCTGCATCTGCTGTGCCCATGGCGGCGGGGGAGGAGGCGGCGGGACGTCGACGGGTGCGTAGGGCGGCGCGTAGGCCGGCCGGATCACATACCAGTCCGGCAGTCCTGGCTGCGGATGACACTCTCCGGTCCAGACATTGCGCGACCATGCGGGGTCACAGCCTGCTGAACTGACTGCCGATGTGGCGACCGCTGCGGCTGCGAGCGGAATGGACGCCGCCGCGACAGTGACGGCCAGGCGGTGAAGAAACCTCGTCATGGCAGGCCTCTCAGTGGACCAATACCCGACATCGGGCGTGCTTCAGCTTATGTGCTCGACGCCCGCTGGTGTCGGCGAATCGGTAGCCGGCCGTGAATTGGATCACCTTCGCGCTGAATCGGGCAGCCTTCGGGTGACCGCGGCGTTGGTAGACGGCAACGGCCACTAAATCAGAACGGTGACCTCGACACCAGCGAGGCTGACATGCGGCACACCACGATCAACGGGCACAGCGTCATCCGGTTATCTCTTTTCGCTGCCGGGGCCGCGATGATCTCGACGCTGACGCTCGCCGCGCCCGCGCAGGGCGCCACCATCGACTCCCGTTACGACATCTGCGCTGCGTTGCGCGGCGGCACCAGTCTCGCCGCGATCGAAACCACCCTCGAAGCCCGCGGGTACAACGCGACCAACGCCGGCGTTTTGACCGGCACCACGATTCGTCAGCACTGCCCAGACCAGACCGGCAACGCGGAGGCGCAAGCGCAGATCGCCGGCTAGGCCGTCCAATGCCGGAAGTGTCCCGATCTGGGTGGCCCAGGCGGGTCGTAGCCTGACTGCGTGACTCGACCACAGCCGCGCCTGATCGGACTTTCTGAGCTAGATCCACAGGAACGCGCCGCGTGCTTGTTGGTCGTCGAGGTACTCGATGTTGAACAAGCGGAAGCCTGGGACGTCGACGGCCGACAGAATGCCGTCGATGTGATGCTGACTCTGCGCGACGGCCGCACGGCCGCATTCGAGGTGACAAACCTCGGCGAGGAGGACGCGCTCACGCTTGCACGGCTGCTCGAGAAGATCAAGTACAAGTGGCCCGTGGTCGGGGATTGGTTCTGGCGCATCGAGGTTGGATCAGTTGCCGACCTGGATCGGCTCAAGTTGTGCTACGACGAAATTATCCGAATCTGTGAGACAGCGGGGGAACCGGACCCGCGTCGCATCGAGGGCGGATGGCCGACGCACCCGAACGTGCGATGGCTGGTTCGAGAGTCGTCGTCAGAAATGATCGGCTTTCCGAACATTCCGGCCACGAATCTGAAACGCCCGATGACCGAGGTCGTGCCGCGGGTCGGAGCCGGATTCGTAGATGAATCGCTATCGGGCTTCGCAGCAGGACTCGCCAAAGCGTTTGAGAAGCCGCACGTCCAGCAGCATTTCGACAAGCTCGCCCGAAGTGGCGCCGACGAGCGCCACCTGTTTATCCCGTTGCATGACAGTGCACTGCCCTTCAGCGTGTCCTCGGAACTCGTGTTCAAGGAAACCCTGCCGCCCGACCCGCCAGTGGTCCCCGATTCCGTCACACACCTCTGGCTGGCGCCTGCGGGTTCTCCGCGGGTGCTCTTGTGGAGCCGCGCCGAGGGCTGGCGTAACTATCCCGCGAGTTTGCGGTCGTAGAGTTCGCGGTTCGTTGAGTGAGTCAGGTGGTGTCGATCGGTCTCAGAACTCCACGAACTCGCGGAGCGCGGTGATGACGCGGCTTACTTCTGCACGTTGGTCGATCGGAATGGGACCGGCTGGAATGCTCACTGCGCCATCGCTGAAGATGACCTTGATGGGTTCGGTCGGATAAAACACAGTCGGGTCACCTTCGGCCGTGCAGAAGGCCCCGTATCGAATCCCGATGATGTCAGCAAGTGGCCGCACCCACACTGACCAGCTTGACGGGGTGAGCTCCTTTTGGCGCTCCTCGTGTTCGTCATAATCAGTTTTCTTGTACCTGATTAGGGCGTAGCCGACAGAGCGCTCGGTGACGGCCCAGCACTTCCACGCCGTAGTCGATGCCGTGGTATCCATCGACGACCAGGTCGCTGCCCTGACCGACTTGTCGATGATGGAATTCAACGCAACGACAACCGCCTTCGGCGCTGATCTGCCCGGGAAAGACGCAAACTCTTGGATCTCGCGCCATCGCGTTTCGTTAAATTCCATGACTACAAGCCTGCCAGAGCCGTCGAGGCAGCACCCCGGAGTCATGTTCTGGACCTCCGACGGTGGCGAGGCGTTGCCGTGCCTATGGACGTTCTGTCGTCACTCGGGTTGAATTAGATACCGAGCAGATGACACCGAAGAATGGGAAATCCTGCCGTGCGCACCGGCATCAGCAGCCTTGCAAACGCTCTGGTTAGCGCCTCGGTAATGCTGATCGCTGCAGTTATTTACGCTGGCGCGGCAAGCGCCGACCCAAGCCAGCAGGATCAATTTGTGGCGCTGCTCGAAGCAGACCAGATTCCCGTCATCGATAACTTGCCTGTTCTCGTCGCCCGAGCCCACCAAATTTGTCACGAACTCGATAGCGGAGCCTCGGTCTATGCCGTGGTAGACGAAGAGATGAAAGGTATGTTCGAGGAAACTCCGGCTTACCGCCAAGAGGCCGCTCGGGTTCATAGAACGGCGGTCAGATTCATTGCCGTATCAGCGGAAGTCTACTGCCCAAGCCATCTCACCGATCCGTATGTAAGCGACGACGTCGGCTTCTCCGTCCTTGCTCCAGGGTCAGGGATACATCAGCAGGCGTAGACGGGATTCGTTGTGGGACAGAAGAATCCCTGGTCAGGCCGCGTTGCTCGCCCTCCCGCACGGAGAAGGGCCACGATCACGGAGCCGGCGACACGGTCCCCGCTGCGGTGCATAAAGGGTTGCGTCTCAATGCGTGGGCTCTGCGGGAAAACGGGTTACGGATGTTTTGAATCGGTGCGCACCCAATCGCCGACAAAGTTGCTCGGGAAATCGCCGCGACGCGATCCGGCCGCTGCGTCGTTGTATCGCGGACCCCGGAACAAATTGGGCCTGCCGCGCCAGGTGTCAGTCGCTCGGATGATTATCTCGCGGGTTTGCGCCCGGGAATCGCCCGGTCATGATTAGCTGTCAAATTACTTGCGGCTTTCCGTGCAGAGTCCTTAGAAAGTATCCAAATATCTTGGGGGGATGCTATGGACAGCAAAGATTGGGGCAAACGCAACTACCCGGAAGTTCAGCGCCCTGCCGGCGCGCTCTCCGTTACCGGCTGGCGGCTCGAAGGTGGAACTGCGCGTTTCTTCCGGGGAACCAGACGCGGCACGGCTGAAGACCCCGCTGGCTGTTCGATTTGCGTCGACATCGACGGCGACCAGTACATCGACGGCACCGTCGACCGCTATATCAGCATTAACGTCAACGCGTGCCTGGATTCGGCCAAGGCACGGGATCTGGCCGCGCATCTGCTCGCCGCAGCTGATGAGGTAGACGAGCTGAACCGTTCGGAGATCCCTACTTGGAACGTCGACGCGCCGTAGGTCGCCTACGAAGTTGTGCGGGGAAGCTCACCTTTTGCGGAACGGTTGTTGCCCACACTTGCTTCATCGGTGATGAATGCGGGACACGCGTCCCCACGGACGGCAGAATCCCCGACCTCGGCGCCTGAAGCCGACGCCGCTACCGACGACCCGGCCTAGGTCGAGCAGTGGGACGGCTGCGATCACTGGCGACCACGGATGCCGATCAACGCCGATTAAATCAGTCTGATGAATACCGAGCTTGATGCAGCCAACGCGGTGGACTGCTTCGGCAACGCCTACGTATGGGCGCGCCCAAAAACAGTCGCCATCCGATCGGCACGTGCGTACCCACAGCACCCATACCTGCAAGGTCGTGCACTTGGTCATCGACCGCGGCTGTCAAAGGGTAAGTGGCCGTTTGCGTTCCCTACGCGATCTCAACATAAATACGGCGTATACTTGACGGTCGGAAGGGCCGGCGGCGAGCTCCCTCGTGCGAAGGTCTTCTCAGGTAAAGAAACTTAAGCCCCGAGAGCTGCCCCGGCCCTTCCCTTCGCGGTAAGTTCTCCTGGCTTATCTGGCGTCTCCGGACGCTGAAAGCAATTGTGTGCTGCTCATCGGCGCGGGTCGCGAGCGCGCTGCTCCCGGTGCCGTCGCTCTAGCTCGGCGTCCTTGCGCGTCAAGACGCCTCACAGCGCAGACCCGGTGACGGCGAACACCAACATCAGCAGGATCAGCCACCAGAGACAGATTTCGACCTAGCT
Organism: uncultured Actinomycetota bacterium; assembly: GCA_963737375.1. Taxonomy (GTDB): domain Bacteria; phylum Actinomycetota; class Actinomycetes; order Mycobacteriales; family Mycobacteriaceae; genus Mycobacterium. Next base: position 150,351 of record CAVTSP010000022.1, on the reverse strand, counting down.
ACCCGGACTGCCCGTCGTAGCCCGCAGCTCGGTTGGGCCGGTCGGCATTGAGGTGGAGCAACTGCCCGTAATGCTGCTGCTCCCAAGGTGGTCGACTCTTGGGTCGGGCCCACTCCACTGCGGCCTCCAGGCGGTTGAGGACCCTTTCCACCTTCCAGGCGAGCCACCGGCACATCCGGACGTATAAGCGCCACATCATTCGTTTGCTCCGGCGCCGGTAGGTGGTCATTTCACCACCGCGGCATCCTGGCTGCTGACTTGCCGGGCATACAGCACATCGCCGCCAGTCGGGCCGTTTCTCGACCTGTTCGACTCACGTTAAATAGAATAAGGCATACCTCAGGGAAGCGTTCGATGGCTTCTCGCGGACACCTGACAGAGTCGTGGCTAACACCGACAGTGAGCGTCCGCAAATCAAATGAGGATTCCGAAGACCGGTAGACTCTGGGTAAATAGTTACGCTTCGTAGCGTAATGTTTCGCGCCAAGGGGGCTACAGAGGGAGTTCGAGCCGTGACCCGCAAACCCGAAGACGCAACATGGATCGGCCCCTGGGAAGACGGCCAACGACTTTTCGACGGGCAAAGCTGGACACTCGAGCACACCACCTATAACGGTCGGCCTTACCCCATCACCGTCGCCGTCATCGGCAAGCAATACCTGGACGGGCGCATCCAAAGGCGCATCGCTGTTGATGTCCCTGGTGATCCGATCACGCCAGCAGAGGCCCGTCAGGTAATTGAGGCGCTGACTGAGGCCGTTGCGTTAGCAGACACCGAGGCGGCGGCGGTTCAGAAGAAGAGGTCGCCGAGGCCCACCCCGCATGGATCGGGCCGCCCTGGAGAGTGGGACGGCCCGATCACTTATTCAGACGTCGGCTAGGACGTCAGTTCCCAAGCCGCCCAGGGCTTTTGGGGCGATCCGATGAAATGGCCGGTCTCCCGTCGGCAGGGTGATGGCACGGGCGTGCGCGCCATGGAGCACGGCGACAAGGGCTGTGGGAAGCCACCACGGCCGAGTTCGAGTTGTCTGCGCATAAAGCCGGGCTGCTGCTGCAGGCGTGCCGCACGGTCGACGTGCTCGACGCGTTGCAAGCACGCCTCGACGCTGACGGCACGATGGTCGAGTCACCGCAGGGCTTAAGAGCGCACCCGGCGCTTCCCGAACTGCGGCAGCAGCGCATCGCCCTGGCGCGCCTCGTTGTCGCGCTCGGATTGCCGACGGGCGTTGTCGATCACGAACCGTCGAAGAAGCCGCGCCGCGCGGTGCGTGGCGTCTACAGCACCGGTGGCGGCCAGTCGTGAAACGGCGCCACCGGTTTGAGGACGAGCAACCCGCGGACCCGATCGCTGTGCCCGATGAACATTTCGACGCCGTGTTAATGCTCACGTTCGACGGAGTACAGGTGTCGTGGGCTGAGCTGGCCGACCGGAGGGGCATTCGAGAGGGCGCCAGTCCTGCCGCGGTCGAGATGTGTTTCCGCCGTCCGCGAAATTCGGACAGCGACCCGCGCGCCCACCGGGTCGTGGAAACGTCTGACGGGCCCAAAGGCCCTATATGTTCTGGCGGCAACGGTGTTGGTTGTTATTTATGAGTTCAAGGCTTTGGATCGGCTGGGTCGCAGTAGGCATCGGCGTCTGCGCGGCGGTGTCGGCGTTCGTGGTCAGTTCGACTCAGGTCGGGCAGGGATTCGCATTCGGGTTCGGAGCATTCATCGCCTTTTTCGGGGCGCTGTCGGTCCTCGCCCACAACCGGGCTCCCGACCACTGGGCCTTGCTCGTGGTCGGCCTGGCCATGTTCGCCGCTCCATTCGTTGGCAACGCCTATAACTACGACCGGGGAGCCTCCTGGACATGCTGGGTGGCTGGGGGCCTCGCGATAATCCTCGGCGGCATCGGCTGGACGCATGACAGGACGCCGACCGAGTACGGAATCAATGAGTTGGGAGACAGCCAACGGCTGCGACACCCCTGGAGTTACTTGATTGGGCGGCTGGCGTTGGGCGTGGGCGTCGCCAGCGTACTTCTGGGTATCGCCTTCCGCTCGACGGTAGCCGGGACCGCGGTCACCATCGGTCTGGGTGGGATGATTGCTGTGGTAGCCGTCTGGTCGCTGCTCGCCTCCGAGCCGACCCACGATTTCCTGACACTCGCCATCATGGGATTCGCGCTGTTCTTGTCGCCCTGGGCGGCTGGATTCACGGGGGAGAACATCGCTTGGACGGCGTGGGTGGCTGGTGGACTTGCCACGGCGCTTGGCGTCTTGGGCTACCTGCGAGACGAGCGCTTGGACTTCGCGGCCGCTGTCCACGATGATTCGGCTGTGCGGTACCGGAAACAATTCCGCTGACGCGGCTTGGGAAACCGTCGCCAAGTGTCGCGACTGTCGTACATGTCGCTGGCGAGACTTGAAGGACCCCGGCCTTCTCCGGCCTGGGTCCCTGGGGGTTCGGTGCAACCTGCCGGTCATGCTCTCCATCCCGATCCGGAATGGTTAGCCCGCAGACAGCCCGCGCCTCAAAGTTTTCGGCGGTTAAACTGCCTTTGAACTGCACGAACTCTGGTGCGCGATACTGGGATTGAACCAGTGACCTCTTCCGTGTCAGGGAAGCGCTCTCCCGCTGAGCTAATCGCGCCGGGGAAACAAATCTGGAGGTGGAGACGGGAATCGAACCCGTGTGCACGGCTTTGCAGGCCGTTGCCTCACCACTCGGCCACTCCACCGCTGGATTGATGCCATGTGCACCTTCGAGCGGATGACGGGATTCGAACCCGCGACCCCAACCTTGGCAAGGTTGTGCGCTACCAACTGCGCCACATCCGCGCGCAACGGACGAGATCGTCGCCCGGTGCGAAGCACGACGATAGTCCACCTGAGCGGGACCACACAAATTCCATGACACCATTGGCGCGCCGCTCCCGTAACTCGGACGGTACTTTCTGCCGGTACCGCGACGCGTGCTAATCTTCGTCCTCGTTCGCCTCTCGGCACCGGTCTCGTAGCTCAGTGGAAGAGCGCCCGCCTCACACGCGGGAGGTCGCTGGTTCGAACCCAGCCGGGACCACCCCTCACCATCACCACGGCCCTCGTGCCTCGGCATTCATGGACAACTCTGGGCCAGCGCCAGCAGAAATCACCGCGATGTGAATCACCGAAACGTAGGGTTGGCGCAAATGGACTGCGACCGGATTACACGCGCGTTCATCGCGATCGGGCTGCGGCCGGCTGGTGAGCTGGATGAACGATCAGGTTAGCGAGCTGCAGGCAGCCCAAGATCAGATAGAACAGCTCGTGCAAGCCATCGTCGAGATCGGTTCTGATCTCGACTTGCACGGAACACTGCACCGGATCGTCAAGGCGGCGATCGCACTCACCGGCGCTCGCCTCGGCGCGCTGGGTGTAGCCCGGGACGACGGCAGTCTTTCCTCGCTCATCCACGCGGGCATCGACGCCGGTGTCGCACGGCAATTCGGCGAGCTGACGGTGGGCGAAGGTTTGCGGATCGACGACCTCGCTGCCCACCGATCGGCGCTGAGCTCTGAAGCGGACACAGCCCGAATACAGGCAGTGCTCGCGATACCGATCAGGGTGCGGGCAGCTGACTTCGGCTACCTCTATCTGGCCGACGACCGGCCTGGCCGGGTCTTCTCCGACGCGCAGGAGCGGGCCGTGCGGGCCCTGGTGTCGGCGGCCGCGGTCGCTATCGACAATGCGCGGCTCTTCGAGCAGGAACGCGAGACCGCTAAATGGACCAGGGCAAGTCGCGAAATCACGACTGCCCTGCTCTCGGGTGATCCCCGGACTGGACCGCTGCAGCTCATCGTGAACCGGGCGCTCGAATTGGCCGAAGCCGAGCAGGCGATTCTGCTGGTGCCCAGCGAATCCGATGTGATCGACGACGACATCGACACTCTCGTCGTCGCCGCGACGGCGGGCCGTTATTCCACCGAGGTGATCGGTCAACGGATTCCGATGGACCGCTCAACCACCGGTAGCGTGGCTCGGCGCGGTATCCCGTTGATCACCGATTCTTTCCAGTATCCGATCGAAGGCTTCACCGACGTGGGTGAACGGTCGGCGATCGTCATCCCGCTGATCGCCGATGAAACTGCGCTGGGAGTCATCGCTGTGGCGCGGAATCCGCAACAGCAGCCGTTCGGCACCGATTACCTGGACCTGGTCAGCGACTTCGCGCGGCATGCCGCGTTGGCATTGGCGCTCGCAGCAGGTCGCGAACACGCTCTCAACAGGCAACTCGCCCAAGCCGATACCGTCGATGACGCGGTCGTCGTCGCAGCTGAGGAACTGCGACGACTGTGGCGAGCCCGTCGCGTTCTCACCGTCACATTCCCTGACAGTAGGCATGGCGCCGAAACATCCAGTAACGGAATGAATTTGATATCGGTCGGCGACGCCGCGCAGTGGGCGGAATTGCCAACTCATCTCCAGCGGCGCCTGTGTTCGCTGCGGGATGGCGATCAGCTCAGGCCCTACGCATCCGAGCCGGGGACGGCGGGCATCGCGCTCCAACATCCAGATGGTGTGCTCGTTGTGTGGATTGAGCTCGCCGAGCAGCGCCCGTTTACCCTCGAAGATCAGACGTTGCTCACCATGCAGGCTGGTCGCCTCGGTCAGGCTCTGCACCGGGTGCATCAGGTCGACCAACAACGCGAAACGGCCTTGGCGCTGCAACACGCGATCCTGGGGCCGGCTTATCTCCCGCAGGGATTCGCAGTGCGCTACCAAGCCGCCAGCCGGCCACTACAAGTGGGCGGCGACTGGTACGACGTTATCGATCTGGACGACGGGCGTATTGGCTTGGTTGTCGGCGACTGCGTCGGACATGGCCTTGCCGCTGCCACCGTCATGGGGCAATTACGCAGCGCATGCCGCGCACTGCTACTCGAACGGCCAAGTCCCCGTGTCGCTCTCGCAGGTTTGGACCGCTTCGCTGACCGCCTCCCAGGTGCTCGATGCACGACCGCCATCTGCGCGGTACTCAATTCGGAGACCGGTGAACTGGTGTACTCCAGCGCCGGACATCCGCCGGCCATCGTGATGCACGCGGATGGCGCGACGCGGATCATCGAGGACGGTCGCACGATTCCGGTGGGCGTGCGGCCCGACCGACGCCGCCCCGAAGCCCGGCTGACGCTGCCGCCGCGCGCGGTCTTGCTGCTGTATACCGACGGTCTGGTCGAGCGTCGCCACACCGGGCTGGACGACGGCATCGCCGAGGTCTGCGCACTTCTGCGCGAGGGACGCGACGCCGAACTGGAGCATTTGGCGAGTCAGATCATGCAGCGGCTTGCGCCGAGTGACGGCTATCAGGACGACGTGGCCTTACTGCTCTACCGCCACCCCGCGCCACTGCAGATCGACTTCCCGGCCGACGTGAATCGTCTTGCCGATGTCCGGACTGCGTTGCGTAACTGGTTGATTCGGGCCGCGGTAAATCCCGATCAGATTCACGACGTGCTCATTGCCGCCGGGGAAGCTGTCAGCAACTCCATCGAGCATGGTCACCGCGACAGTCCGGACGGGATCATCAGGTTGCGCGCAGCTGTCGGGGCCGACGTGGTACGGCTGACCATCGTCGACTCCGGCTCGTGGAAGCCGCCGCGCCCGGAGGCTCGGAGCCACCGTGGTCGGGGGATCAATCTCATGCGGGCGCTCATGCAGGACGTCATCATCGATCCCGAAACCGACGGAACCACGGTGCATTTGACAGCGAGGATCATCTGATGCCCACCCGCTGACTCTTGACTAACTCTTTCGCCGCGTTTAGATCGACTGTCGCCCGACGGGTAGGACTCGATTGGGACATCATTACATCGCGAGCGATGGCGGGGAATTTCTGGCGACGGGAGAAATCGGATTCACCGAAGTCGGATCCGATGTTGTTTCACCGCAATATCATTCATGGACGTCGCAGTAAGACCGCGCGGCTGCAGGCACGCGCAGATCGCGACCCTGGACTCGCGTGGCCCGAACGCTGTATCAGGTGACGTCGTCAGCGTAGGGTTCGGTCCCAGCGGCTAACCGTGAGTGTGGGGGCGTCGGGAATCGACGGCGAAAGGCAAAGGAGAACGGGTGGTAAAGCACGGGATATTGGTAGGCATCGCGGCCGCGGCCACTGTGGTCGCGGGTCTGGCCGGCTGTTCGAGCAACAAGCCCAGCACCGGCGCAAGCAGTAGCGCTGCGGCACCGGCCGGCAACAAGGTCGTCATTGACGGCCAGACGCAGAACGTCACCGGGCCCATCAGCTGCACCCAGGTGAACGGCAACCTCAGCATCGGGATTGGCGATCCATCGACAGGCGTCGGCGCAGTGGTGACCAACGCCGACCCGCCGATCGTTCAAGCGGTTGGTCTGGGCAACCTGACCGGCGCCACGCTGGGGTACTCGGCTGGTGCGCCGAATCAAGCCAACGCTCAAGCCACCAAGAGCGGCAACTCCTACACGATCAAGGGCACCGCGACGGGCGTTAGTCAGACAAATCCGGACCAGGCGCTCAGCAAATCGTTCGAGATCGACGTGACGTGCCCCTAGGGTGCTGTCGCCGTCGACGCAACAACCAGACGTGGTTGCACTTCAAGCTCGGAAGGAACCGACAGGTATGTATGTGAAGCGGGTGGCAGGCGCGGCCTTCGCGGCAGCCCTCGGCGTGTCAGGACTGACGATCGGCGCCGGATTTTCCAACGCCACACCATTGAAGACCGATCCGGCCTGCATCCATTGCGGATCGGTCGCTGATGCGCCTGGACCTGGCGGTCCGGGCGGACCCGGCGGTCCTGGTCCCGGCGGTCCTGGGCCTGGCGGTCCTGGGGGTCCCGGTGGCCCCGGCGGGCCGGGTGGGCCTGGGCCGGGTGGACCCGGTGGTCCTGGGCCTGGCGGACCCGGTGGCCCCGGTGGCCCAGCCGCTCCTGGACCCGGAAGTCCCGGTGGTCCCGGTGGTCCTGGCCCGGGTGGCCCGGGTGGCCCAGCCGCTCCTGGACCGGGTGGGCCCGGTGGGTCTCACGGACCGAACGGCCCTGGTGGGCCCGGTGGTCCAGGGCCGAATGGGCCTGGCGGCCCTGGAGGACCCGGCGGGCCTGGAGGCCCGAATGGCCCGGGTGGTCCTGGGGGACCTGGAGGCCCGAACGGCCCGGGTGGACCCGGCGGGCCTGAACACGGCGGCCCCGGTGGTCCCAATGGCCCGGGTGGTCCTGGGGGACCCGGTGGGCCCGGGGGACCCGGTGGGCCCGAACATGGCGGGCCGGGGGCCTGGTGGCCCCGGCGGGCCGCCACCGCCGCCCTATGTGCAACACGGTCACTATGACCGTGGTGGCCCGCAATGGGGTGGTCCGCGGGACGCGCCGCACGGCTTCAGCGCGCCAGGCTACGGCGCGCCCCCACCTCCGCCCCCGAACGGATTCGGATGGAATGGCGGGCCTCCGCCCGGAGCGCCGCCGCCCAACTGGGACGGTCCACCGCCTCCTGGCGGTTGGAACGGTCCGCCGCCCCCCGGCGGCTGGAACCAACACTGGAACGGGCCGGCGCACGATATCGGTTGGGGTCAGGCGAACTATGGCCCGTTCAACTACAACGGCTACAACGCCACACCGCTCTTCAACCCGGTGTTCGGTGGTTGGGGCTTCTGGTTCTTCGGCACGTGGATCCCGCTGTACTGACCTAGGTCCGGCGTAACCCGGCTGACCTCCTGTCTTCCACGCAACTGCGACGAAGGCGGGAGGTCAGTCGTCCGCGCTTGTGGCGCCACGCGGCCGGAAAAGAATGCGTCCGTCCCGATTCCGTTGCAAGATGTCCGGCGTGGCTACGTACCAAGGCAGAGCGCTGGCAGAAATCAACCTCAGCGGGCGCGCGTTAGGTGAGGCGCTGGAACTGTTCATCTCCCGCCGCGATCCCAGCCTGGAGAATGTCCAGATCAAGCGGGCGACTCCGACCGGTGACCTCGAGACCAGGGTGGAGCCCCACAAGCGGTGGTTCGAGGTCGTCTTTGAGGTCGATGACGACCCCGATGAAGAAGAAGACGAAGACCCGGACACCTTCGCGGCACGAAAAAAGGCGGAGGCCAAGGCACGGGCTGCAGAAAAAGCCCGGGTCAAGGACTGGCGGCCCGGGCGTCAGGGATTGTTCCCAACTAGCGAGGTATGGCCGGAAGCCGATCGGTGACGCGAATCGGTCTTCATCGCCCATGATGGGGGACAGCAGCAGACCGAGAGGAGCAAGGCCGGTGGCTGACGTATCGGTGATCGATCGAGCTCGTGGGATGCGCGACCTGGTCCGTGCTGAGGCCGTCAAATCCGAGCGATTGCGCACGCTGTCGCCGGTTATCGTCGACGGGATGTGGGCCAGCGGCCTGATGTCGGCGTTCAACCCGAAAGTGGCCGGAGGTGTCGAGCCGTCATTTCGGGAAATGATCGAAACCTGGATCGAAATGGCCTGGCAAGACGGCTCATTCGGCTGGATCGGCATTGCCAACCTGCCGTCGACATTCGCGGCCGCGACGTATCTTCCCGACGACGGCTTCGCCGAGATGTTCACTGCGAACGACAACCACATCACCATCGGCGGCCAGTACTTTCCGAACGGTCAAGGCTCAGCGGTCGACGGTGGATATCGGCTGAGCGGCGCATGGAGCTTCGGCTCGGGCACCGGACACTCGGCATACATCGGCGCGGGCTTCTTTCCGATGGACGACGGCGAGATGCGCTGGGTCAGCGACGGAATCCCGGACATGCGGGTGGCCTTTCTGCCACGAGACGAAGTCACCTTCACCGATGGATGGCATGTCCAGGGGCTCAAGGGAACCGGCTCTTACGACTACACCGTCGCTGACATCTTCGTGCCGGAGTGCCGAACCATTCCGCTGTTCACTCGCGAGCCGGCCCGGGGGAGTTCGGCGGCGAGCCGGATGGGTCTGATGCCCGTCACCGCCGCCGGTCACGCGTCGTTCGCGCTCGGGGTCGCCAAGAGCATGCTCGACGACGTCGAGGAATTGGCCATCACCAAAGTGCGAATGAGCGACATGGCGACGCTGGCCAGCCGTCAAACCTTCCAGAAGGGACTTGCCCACCACGTCGCGGCCTGGCGTGCTGCCCGATTACTGGTACTTGATGCGTTCGCAGCGGCAGAGGCGGCCGTCGAATCCGGCGAGGACCTGACGCCCCGGTTGCGCGCCGACATGAGGCTGGCGGCGGTCTATGCCACTGACACCGCCCGGGCGGTCGCTGAGTGGGCTCACCTGGCGGCCGGGACCACCGCGATCCGCGAGGGCAGCCGACTCGAGCGTGCGTTCCGCGACATCTACACCGGCACCCAGCACGCCTTCATCGGCGAGAAGGTGGCGATGGACGTCGCGCAAATCTGGCTCGGTCTGACCGACGATCAGTTCGGACTCTGACTGCAGCACAAGCGATTTCGAGAGGACCAGTCATGGCTGACGCTGATCGTGCTCGTTCCCGGACGTTCGTCGTGACGGGTGCCGCTTCCGGCATCGGTCTGGCCACAGCCGAGCGCCTGCTGGCAGAGGGCGGCGTCGTCGTCGGCGCAGACGTGGCCTCGCCGCCCGACCTCGGCCCCGATTTCCATTTCGTGGCAGCCGATATCACCGACGAATCCGCGGTCGCGGCGGTGCTGGCCGCTGTGCCGGACCGGCTCGACGGCATCGTCCACGCCGCGGGCGTCGCCGGCGGCGGTCCGGTCCATCTGCTCGATCTCGCCGAATGGGAACGGGTGATCACGATCAACCTCACCGGCACGTTCCTCGTTGCCAAGGCGGCACTGGCCCGAATGATCGAACAACCCCGCATCGATGGCGAACGAGGCTCGATCGTGACGTTGGCCAGCGTGGAGGGGTTGGAGGGCACCGCGGGCGGCAGCGTGTATAACGCGGCGAAGGGCGGCGTCGTATTGCTCACCAAGAACATCGCGCTGGATTACGGACCCAGCGGCATCCGGGCCAACGCTGTCTGCCCCGGCTTCATCGAAACACCGTTGACCGAAAGCGTATTCGGGCTACCGGGCATGGAAGGCCCCCGAGCCTCGATCACGCAAGAACACGCTCTGCAGCGGATGGGCCGGTCCGAGGAAGTCGCCGCGATGGCGGCATTCCTGGTCTCGCCGGACGCGTCGTTTGTCAGCGGCCAAGCCATCGCCGTCGACGGCGGATATACCGCCGGCCGCGATCACGGAGTGGTTCAGCTGTTCGGGCTTCCCACCTGAATAGTCGAAACTGCTTGGCTCAGAGGCAGATTCAGTCGACCTGCAGGCAGGCGGACAGCGCAGCGTCCACGCTGGCATCCACGGGCAGCAGTTCGCTCAACCCGCATGCCCGCACGATCCGCGCGACGACCGGCTGGTTACTTACCAGTCGCATCTCGATGCCGCGGTCCCGGCATAGCTCAGACGCCTCGGCGAGAGCCGCGTAAGCGCAGCACCCCATGAAGTCGAGGCCGCTGGTGTCGATCACGAGCGGTCCGGGAGGGCCCGCTGCGGCGGATGCTTCGCTCAGCAGGCGCCGCCAGGTGATGTCATTGGACGCGTCGAGTTCACCGCCGGCACTGACGATCACGGCGAGCCCGCTGCGCTCGGTGGTCGCGCGCAAAGTGCTGCGCGCTTGAGAGAGTTCTGAGATAAGACGGCTGCTCAGCATCAGCGGGTGGAAAGTTGAATCGGCAATAGCGAAAGTACTCATGGTTGTTCCTGATCCACGGGCGGCTAGCGCCTCGATATGGATGCCTGCCCTAACAGCTTAAGACTGACGTCATTTAGCAGATAGTTATTTATAACAGAAGGGTATCGGGCGTGTCCATGTGAAGCCGCCTGAGAATTGCGTGAGGAAGGGCGAAAAAATCTTGGACTCATGAACGAACTCCGACAGGAGAATCCAGTGGTCGGCGCCACGTCTGCCGCCTGCCTGGAGGCTGAAAATCATTCTCAGACTTAGTATTTCGTCCAATACCAGGAGCTCGGGGCAACCCGCGGCGTCAGGTTGCACCGGAGTGTGATGCCAGTAGGTCGATGGTCGGCAAACCTCGAAACCCGCGGTCCGTAATTGGTGCCAGATTTTTGTCCGATTTTGCGAAACGCAGAGAATTCTTTGCTAGGGCGATCTCATTTTTTGTCGCTGCTGGCCTCGTCTATGCGGCCGGCGGCCCGGACTCGTCGGAGGGTTCGGCTTCAAGATCGGCGATCGCGCGGGATGTGCGCTCGCGCAGCACTATTGCGGCGGTCACACCGCACACCACGGCAACGAGCAGCGCGACCCAGGAGAAGCGCGTCAACCACCGTTCCGCGGCCATGCCTGCGTAGTACACGAGAGCTGTGGTGCCGCCGGCCCAGCACAGTGCGCCGGAGACGTTTGCGAGTAGGAACCTGGCATAGCGCATCTTCAGTGCCCCGGCCAGTGGCCCGGCGAAAATTCGCAGCAGCGCGATGAACCGGCCGAAGAACACTGCGCGCGCCCCCCATCGTTCGAAGAGCTGCTCGGCGTACTTGACGTGCCCGGGGCCGAAATGATTGGGGAAACGACGACCCAGCCGGTCGAACAGCGGCAAGCCCAGGCGGCGGCCTATGGCGTAGCCGGTCGAGTCGCCGATCACCGCCCCGATCACCGCGGCGACGCCTACCCCGATGGGATTGACCGCGAGCTCGTGCCGAGAGGACAGCAACGCGGCGCTGACCAGAACGATTTCACCGGGCAGGGGAATGCCCAGGCTTTCCACGCCGACGACGGCGCCGACCATGCCGTATACGGCTAGCGGCGGGACCGACTGCAACAGGGCATCCACCGTCATGGGTAGAGGATGCCCGACCCGTCCCCAGGCTGCCTCGGCGACCAGTCTGGATAGGTCGGTCGAAGGCATGTCATCGATCTAGGACGGCGAATTTTCCCGGGTTGTAAAAATCCTCCCGCACTGCCCGGATAGATACCGGTAAAGCAGGGGCCGATGTGCCAAACCGATGGCATGACCGAGGTCATCCACGACTCCTATCTGATCGCGTGATGAGTTGCTAACGTGGTCAAGAGGCTGCCCCATGTGATCGATAAATAGATATAAGGAAACAATTATCGCCACTACCCGGGCGGCCGATAGGTTTGCTGGAGTATTCAATAGCCGAGACGTTGACGCCTTCCGCTGTTCTGACGCCGTCCCGAACGCAAGGCGATCTCCTATCCCAGTGTCAAAGACGAATTGACTTGTATTTATTATGAGATCCTGCGGGTATCGTGCCCGTCGGTCATCGCACGCAAGGAAGGAGCGATGCCGTGGTTGACGTGTCTGCGGAACGTCCGTTACGAACTCGGGGCACGCGGTTGCTATCCGTCATCGGGCGTCAGGAGTGGCTAGATCGGCCCAGTTACCGACTTGAGCACCTTCTGGGCGTCGCCTTGAATTCGCTTGGCGGTAGGCGCGATCGCGTCGCCAACGCACTCAACGGGGTGTGGCTTGGTCATCCTGCGCATCCGCCCTTGGCATCGTTAAGCAGCGGTGCGATCGGAACCACCATCGGATTGGACGTGCTGAGTTTGCTGCCGGGCCGATCCAAGCCGGAGACCGCTGACGCGTCGCGGTTCGCTACGAGCGCACTGGGCCTGGGGATCCTGGCGAACCTAGGTTCGGCTGTCACCGGCGCCGCCGATTGGCAGCACACGCACGAGGAAGACCGCCGCATCGGGCTGGTGCATGGCATGTTGAACGGGCTGGCAACTGGTTTCTACATCGCGTCCTGGTTGGACCGGCGCCGCGGGCGGCATGGTCGCGGCATCGCCACCAGCGCGCTCGGTTACGGCGTCACAGTCAGTGCCGGCTATCTGGGCGGGGCTCTGGTATTCGCTTCGGGTATTGGTATCGATCGCTCCGGAGAGCGGCTGCGCACCCCGGACTGGACTCCGGTATTGGCAGTGGAGTCGCTCAAGGATGGCAAGCCGCAGCGCGTCGAAGTCGACGGACTCGGTCTGGTGGTGTGCCGGACCGGCAACAACGGCGATGTCGCGGCCTTCGGAGAGTTCTGTCCGCACCTAGCCGCACCGATGAGTGATGGTTGGGTCGATCGCGGGCGGCTTGTATGCCCTTGGCACGGTTCGAGATTCGACATCTGTTCGGGAGCGGTGGTGCGCGGTCCGTCAGCGGCACCGTTACCACGCTATGAAACACGTATCCACGACGGCATGATCGAGTTACGCGGAGAAGGTGGCGCGAAATGAACGCCTACACAGTGTTGGAGGACCACCACAGAGTGCTCAAGGGGCTGGTCAAAAAGATCTCGGCGACTCCGGCGGTTGCCCTCGAACGCCAGAGCTATCTCGACGATCTACTCATTGAACTCGACATTCATTTCCGCATCGAAGACGACCTGTACTACCCGGCGCTGTCTGCCGCCAGCGCGTTGATCGCCACCGCGCACGCCGAGCATCGTCAGGTCACTGATCAGCTCTCCGTGTTGCTACGTACATCTCCCGCCGCGCCGACTTATGACGATGAATGGCATTCCTTCGCAACAGTTTTGGAGGCGCACGCCGACGAGGAGGAGCGCGACATGATCCCCGTGCCGCCGTCGGTGAGAATTACCGACGAAGAGCTGGTCACCCTTGGTGAGAAAATGGCATCCCGCATCGAGGAGCTCCGCGGGTCGACGGTTCACAAGCTGCGGGTGAGGGGCCGAAAATCCATGCTGCGAGCGCTCTAGAGCAACCGCACTGAATTGAAAGCCGTGCATTGACGTGATTACCGCGCCCACTACAGGGAAATGGCCGGGACCGTGAGCGCCTTCAAGCCAGCGAAGCCGCTACTGGGTCGTCGCCACGACGTCATGAGGGCGCTGAAAGTGGCGCATTCTCCGATGAGTATCGCCACCATCGCCGACGCGCTGGACGTGCACCCCAACACTGTTCGCTTCCACCTCGGCACGTTGGTCAGCATGGGCCGGGTAGAACGCGTCGCTTCGGACCGCAAAGGTCCGGGCCGACCGGCCCTGATGTTCCGCGCAACTCAGCGGATGAATCCCGGCGGCTTACGACGTTATCGGCTGCTGGCCGAGATTTTCGCCTCGGGCCTGGCCGGCGACCAGAACGCCGACGCCAGGGCGTTGGCTGCCGGCCGGGACTGGGGTCTGCGGCTCGAAAAGCCACCGCAGAAAGCGGCAGCTGTGTCGGACGCCGAGGAGTCGATCGAGCAACTCGTCGGTCTGCTCGACGAGATCGGCTTTGCCCCCGAGCGTCTGGCAGGCGATCAGGTCGGGTTGCGACACTGTCCGTTTCTTGAGGTGGCGGAAAGTCAAAAAGCCGTCGTCTGCCTGACCCATTTGGGCCTTATGCGGGGCGCGTTGGAAACGTGGCAGGCGCCGGTCACGGTCGATCGGCTGGACCCCTTCATCGAACCGGATTTGTGCCTGGTGCGCCTCGCCCGGCGGGGTGCGGCGATATGAGCCCCCCGCCGGCGCTTGCCGTTGCGGCTGTGTTCGTCTGGCTGGGCATGGTGCTGGCCATCTCGTTCCTGGAAGCTCCACTGAAATTCCGCGCACCCAACGTCACGCTGCCGATCGGCCTCGGTATCGGCCGGCTGGTCTTTCGCGCGCTCAACACCGTTGAAGTCGTGCTCGCGACCGTCATCCTGGTGGCCGCCGCCGCAAACCCGCCACCGACCGGTGCGACTGTGGCGTTGGCAGTCGTGTTCGCCGTGCTGACCCTGCAGATCACGGTGGTACGGCCGCGGCTGACCCGCCGTTCCGATCAGGTGCTCGCCGGCTTGGATGCACCACGCTCGCGAGGCCATTACGTCTATGTCGGTCTCGAGACGATCAAGGTGCTCGCCTTGGCCGTAGGCGGGACTCTTCTACTATCCAACTGAGGGACTTCCCAGGAGTTCCGGCCGATCGAAGGACTGATGATGGACTCCGTTTCGCTAACGAGCTTGGCTACCGAACAGCTCAACCAGGCGCGGCAGGCGCATAGCGGCCGCGCCTCGCACACCATCCACGGTGGTCATGCGCTCGAACTGCGTCAGACCTTGGTGGCGTTGGCGTCCGGCCGCGAGCTGGCCGAACACGACAGCCCGGGTGAGGCGACGCTACAGGTGCTGCAAGGTCGCGTGCGGTTGAGTGCCGGCGACGACACCTGGGAGGGCAAGCCAGGCGACTACGTGACGATTCCGGCTCGCCGCCACTCCCTGCTATCTCTGGACGACTCAGTCGTTGTGCTCACCGTTGTGAAGAACGTTCCTTCGGCGTAGTCAGATGCTGTCGACGCGCTGGTCCGCGGGGATGGGTCTGCGGGTACCCATCGTCAACGCGCCGATGGGCGGTGTTGCAGGCGGACGCTTGGCCGCCGCAGTGAGCGCTGCCGGCGGACTGGGAATGGTCGGCATGGGCACCGCCGGGTCGACGTCGGCGCTGCACGCGGAACTGCCGTATGTGACAGGGACGTTCGGAATTGGCTTGGTGGACTGGGTGATGCGCAAAGAAGCGGGCCTCTTCGACGCCGCGCTGGCCGCGCAGCCGGCGCTGATATCGGTCAGCTTCGGCACCGATCTGTCCTGGGTGAGCCGTGTCCACGACGCCGGAATCGTTGCCGCCACACAGGTTTACAACAGTGACGAGGCACGCCGGGCGCAAGATGCCGGCATCGACGTGATGGTGGCACGCGGCTGTGAAGGCGGCGGCCACGGGGACGCGACCATCGGCACACTGCCGCTGCTCGATGCGGTGCTGGACGCCGTGTCGGTACCGGTTCTGGCGGCCGGGGGAATCGCATCGGCGCGCAGCCTGGCCGCGGTGCTGGCCGCCGGGGCCAGCGGAGCCTGGCTGGGCACCTGCCTGTCCGCGTCAGTGGAAGCGCTGACCACCGACGCAGGACGCCGCGCGCTGGTGGCGGCCGGCGAAACCGACACCGCCAGCACCCGGGTGTATGACATCGTCCGGCATCTGCCGTGGGCCGAGCGGTTTCCGTCCCGCGTGCTGCGCAACGACTTCGTCACGCGCTGGACCGGGCATGAGGACGCCTTGGCCGGAGACCCCGATGCGCAAGCCGAACTCGCCTCGGCGATCGCCGCCGACGATCGCCGAATCGCGGCCGTCGACGCCGGCCAAGGGGTGGGGATGGTTACCGACGTGTCGCCGGTGGGCGAGATCATCGACCGCCTGTGCACCGGTGCGCGCGACCTCCTCGCCGGCTGGGGTCAGCGGGTCGGCGGCGACTCTTAAACCAGCGCGACCCCCATCGGCGTTTCGCAGCAACCAGTTATGTGTCGCGCCATCCTCTCCTTTGGAGCGCCGCGCGGACTCGTCTTACGGTATCTCCCGGTGAATCCTCGGCGATCACTCGGACGACGATCCATCCCATCGCCTCCAGCTTGCGCGTTCGCCAGTGATCCTTCGCGTATTGCCTGCGGTTCGTCCGGTGATGGTCACCGTCGTATTCGACGGCCACCTTGTATGTCTCCCAGCCCATGTCAAGTAGGGCGATCAGCCGAAAACGCTCGTGGACGGGTATCTGCGTGGTCGGACGTGGAAGCCCAGAGTCGATCAACAGCAGCCGAAGCCACGTTTCCTTAGGAGACGCGGCCCCGCCGTCGACAAGCGGCAGCGCGGCACGCAGTTGTCGCAGACCGCGGGCGCCCGGATGCCCTTCGATCAGCAAGCGCACCTCCTCGATCGGAAAAGGATTGGCCCGCTCGAGCGCGTCCAGGCGCGCTACTGCTTCGCCGCGGGGTAGCAGCCGGCCGAGATCATATGCAGTGCGCGCCGGCGTAGTGACGGGTAGCCCCGCCACGCAAGCGACCTCGTCAGCGTGAATGAGGTGGTTACGGGTGATGATGCCTGCAGGTGGATGTGGGTTGCGCCAGACCAGCTCGATGGGTACGTCGTCCTCGATCCAGTCGGAGCCGTGCAATGCCGCGGCCGTGAGCCCGGCGAGGACTCCGCGACGGCCCGACCAGAGCCATCCCGCTTCTGATCTCTGCCGAAGCGAGGGAGTCGAGTGCTCCGGCAGATAGACGTCGGGATAGATCGATCGGAATCGCGATCTGAGCTGATATGGAGTCAGCTGGCCCTGGCGCACGGCCTCACTGCCGAGGAATACATCACGCATACGAGATCGGAGGTTCGACCGACCGTGAGGGTTCCCGAGACGCAAGCCAGTGCGACACTCATCGGCGTTTCGTCGCAACCAGTTACGTGTCGGCCAGCATCAGGGGTCAGACCGCCCGGACGTAGCGCTTGTTCATCACCCGCTGCATCAGCGAGGTGAACGGTCCGCCGGCTTTGCTCCACCACGTTGCCGGCCGGGAGAACGCCGAGACTTCCGCGAACACCGCGGAGGTGACGGGATCGTGGCGCACCACGAATCGCTCCTCACCGCACTCGGGATGACCTGGCAGCGTCCCGTAAGCGAAGCCGCGCACATGCGGCTCGTCGACGACGTAGACCACTCGGCACGGTGCCTTGAGGAAAGCGATTTTCACCATGACCACCGTGCCGGCGGTGATGAGCTCGCTACTGGGCTGAACCTTCAAACCGGAGCCGCGCTGCATGCCCCAATGCATGACCCGTTCGGCGGCTTCTTCGAAGCGGAGTTGCCCCATGCCGATGTGGGCCGAGTAGCCGATGTGCTTGTAGCCCGGGGGAAACGGCCCGGCGGTCGCGCCGACCTCAGGATAAGTGAATGGCAACTGAGCGATGGTGTGCAAATCCACCGGTCCAGCTTGCCACGCGGACCTGGCCGGTTTTTCCCGGCTCGCGTACGGTCGGCTTGGTGACTACCCAAGCTCCCGCGCAGGCATCTGGAACCTTCACTCTCGGCGGCGATCTCACCGTCAACCGCCTCGGCTACGGCGCGATGCGTCTGACCGGCAAGGGGGTTTGGGGCCCTCCCGCCGACCGGGACGAAGCGGTGCGCGTGCTGCGGCGGGCGGCGGAGCTCGGCGTCAACTTCATCGACACCGCGAATTCGTACGGCCCCTACGTCGCCGAGGAGATCATCCGGGAGGCACTGCATCCCTACGACGGGCTGGTCGTCGCCACCAAGGCGGGGCTGCTGCGCACCGGGCCCGACGTGTGGGTTCCGCTGGGCTTCCCGTCATACCTGCGCCAGGAAGCCGAACTGAGCCTCCAACGGCTCGGGGTGGAGACCATCGACCTGTTCCAGCTGCACCGGATCGACGACAAGTTCCCGCTGGAAGACCAGATCGGCGAGCTGGTCAAGCTGCAGGAGGAAGGCAAGATTCGCCACATCGGCCTGTCGGAGGTCAACGTCGAGCAACTGCATGCGGCGCAAAAGATCGCCGAGATTGTTTCGGTGCAAAACCTCTACAACCTGAACACTCGCAAGGCCGAAGAGCTGCTCGACGAGGCGACCAAGCAGGGGATCGGGTTCATCCCATGGTTCCCGCTGGCCGCCGGACCGCTCGCTGCTGCGGACGGGCCGCTGGCCAAGTTGGGCGCCGCGCACGGTCATGCGAAGCCCTCGCAGCTGGCCCTGGCCTGGCTGCTCAAGCGCTCACCGGTGGTGCTGCCGATTCCGGGGACGTCGAGTGTGGCGCACCTGGAGGAGAACGTCGCCGCTGCGGAGATCGAGCTCAGCGACGACGAGTTCGAGAAGCTGAGCGCCCTCGGAAAGCAGGACGCCAGCTAGGGAGACGTCGACGCCGGACAATACGGTGTCTGGGTGGCATCCCAAGACGCGTGGCATCCCGGCGGCGGATTCAACCCGCCCGAACCGACAGTCAGCGGCGGGCCGGACTACGGCCGATTCATCGACGCCGTCCGCCGATTGCAGGACCACGCCCGCGCCGCGAACGCGCCCGACGAGGTGATCACCGAGGCCGCTGACCTGCTGGACAAAGTGTCGACGCTGCTCACGCCGTTCGACAGCGACGAATGGTCCTCGCCGTCAGGCCGACGGATGGATCTGCCGGTGCGGGGCAACATCTTGACCGTGCCGATGTCGGCGCATAAAACCGACGACGGTCGGATCGAGGGCTGGGCCCGGTTCGCCCGCTTTCACTTGGGCCGCAACGGCGCCGTACACGGCGGCTCGGTCGGCATGCTGTTCGACACCGTCTTGGGGTTGACGTCGTCTGTGCTCACCGGCGGACCTCGGCAACGCACCGCCTACCTTCACATCAACTACCGCCAGATCGTGCCCATCGAAAAGAAGCTGCAGATCGACGCTGCCGTCGACCGGGTCGAGGGCCGCAAGATCTTCGTGGCGGGCCGGCTGAGCGACGGGGACACCCTGCTGGCCGACGCCGAGGCGTTGTTCGTCCTCCTCAAACCGGGTCAGCCCTAAGGCTGCAACCGCGAGGCGATACCCGCCCCGATAGCATGGTCGGGTCCGTTTGAACACCCGAAAGTCATGGAGACCGCGTCGATGACCGCCCTCGCACACCCCGCGCCAGCAGCCCCGATCCGGGTGGCTGCCGGCACGACTGCGGCGGCGGCAGTCCGCGAAGCCGGACTGCCGGGCCGGGGCGCGGCCGATGCGATCGTGGTGGTGCGCGACGCCGACGGCGCACTGCGCGACTTGAGCTGGATTCCTGACGCCGACGCCGATGTCGTCCCGGTGGCAGCGGACACCGACGACGGGCGCAGCGTGATCCGGCACTCGGCCGCTCACGTGCTGGCCCAGGCGGTGCAGGATCTGTTCCCGCACGCCAAGCTGGGCATCGGTCCGCCGATCACCGACGGCTTCTACTACGACTTCGACGTCGAGGCGCCGTTCACGCCGGAGGATCTGGGCAAGCTGGAAAAGCGGATGCGCCAAATCGTGAAAGAGGGGCAACTGTTCGACCGTCGGGTCTACGAGTCCAAGGAGCAGGCCCGCGGCGAACTGGCCGGCGAGCCCTACAAGCTCGAGCTCGTCGACGACAAGTCCGGCGACCCCGACGTCATGGAGGTCGGTGGCGACGAACTCACCGCGTACGACAACTTGAATCCGCGCACCCGCGAACGCGTTTGGGGTGACTTGTGTCGTGGCCCGCACATCCCCACCACCAAGCACATCCCCGCGTTCAAGCTCACTCGCAGCTCGGCCGCCTATTGGCGGGGCGATCAGAACAACGCCAGCCTGCAACGGATCTACGGAACGGCGTGGGAATCTCAGGAGGCGCTCGACCGCCACCTGGAGTTGCTGGAAGAAGCTCAGCGTCGCGACCACCGCAAGCTGGGCGTCGAGCTGGACCTGTTCAGCTTTCCCGACGAAATCGGCTCAGGCTTAGCGGTTTTCCACCCGAAGGGCGGCATCATCCGTCGGGAGCTGGAGGAGTACTCGCGGCGTAAGCATGAACAGGCGGGATACGAGTTCGTCAACACCCCGCACATCACCAAAGAGCAGCTGTACGTCACATCGGGCCACCTCGAGTGGTACGCCGACGGCATGTATCCGCCGATGCACCTCGACGCCGAATTCAACGAAGACGGCACGGTACGCAAACCCGGCCAGGACTACTACCTCAAGCCGATGAACTGCCCGATGCATCATCTGATCTACCGGTCGCGAGGACGGTCGTATCGTGAACTTCCGTTGCGGCTCTTCGAATTCGGCAGTGTCTACCGCTACGAGAAGTCCGGTGTGATCCATGGCCTGACCCGGGTGCGCGGCATGACCCAGGACGACGCGCACATTTACTGCACCCGCGAGCAGATGCGCGACGAGCTCACCTCGGTGTTGCGGTTTGTGCTCGACCTTTTGGCCGACTACGGGCTCAACGACTACTACCTGGAGCTGTCCACCAAGGACCCCGACAAATACGTGGGCTCCGACGAAGTCTGGGAAGAGGCCACCGAGATTCTGCGCGAGGTCGGCGAGGCTTCCGGCCTGCAACTCGTGCCGGACCCCGGCGGCGCAGCGTTTTACGGGCCCAAGATCTCGGTCCAGGTCAAAGACGCGCTGGGGCGCAGCTGGCAGATGTCGACACTGCAAGTCGACTTCAACATGCCGGATCGCTTCGAGCTCGAATACACCGCCGCTGACGGCTCGCGACGGCGCCCGGTGCTGATCCACCGGGCCTTGTTCGGGTCGATCGAGCGGTTCTTCGGAATCCTCACCGAGCACTACGCCGGCGCCTTCCCGGCCTGGCTGGCACCGGTCCAAGTGGTCGGCATTCCCGTCGCCGACGGTCACGTGCCGTACCTGGAAGACGTTGCCGCGCAGCTGAAGTCGCATGGTATTCGCGTTGACGTGGACGCCAGCGACGACCGGATGGCCAAGAAGATCGTCAACCACACCAACCAGCGAGTGCCGTTCATGTTGCTGGCCGGCGATCGCGACGTCGAAGCAGGCGCGGTCAGTTTCCGGTTCGGTGATCGCACGCAGATCAACGGCGTTCCCCGCGACGAGGCCGTAGCCGTGATCAAGCAGTGGATCGGTGATCGTGAAAATGACGTTCCCACTGCCGATTTGGTCAAGGTGAGCACTCGTGACTGAGGACGATTCGGCCCTTGTCGACAGGGGCGCCGGCGAAGCGGACCATCTGCAGCGGCTGTGGACGCCCTACCGAATGAGTTACCTGGCCGAGGGGCCGCTCAAACAGGACAAGGACAAGACAACCAGTCGCAGCCGTTCACCGACATCCCGCAACTGTCCGACGAGGACGGTTTGGTGGTGGCGCGCGGTGAGTTGGTCTACGCGGTGCTGAACCTCTACCCGTATAACCCCGGCCATCTGATGGTGGTGCCGTATCGCCGGCTCTCCGAACTCGAAGATCTGACCGAGCCGGAGAGCAGCGAGCTGATGGCCTTCATTCAGAAGGCGATTCGCGTCATCAAGAATGTCTCGCGGCCGCACGGATTCAACGTCGGGGTCAACCTGGGCCAATCGGCGGGCGGCTCGCTGGCCGAGCACCTGCATGTGCACGTGGTGCCGCGATGGGGCGGCGATGCCAACTTCATCACGATCATCGGCGACTCCAAAGTGATTCCGCAGTTGCTGCGCGACACCCGTCGCCTGCTCGCCACCGAGTGGGACAAGCAATCATGAGTGGGCAGTCGTGAGCAAGCTTTTGTCCCGCGAGGGAGTAGCCCGAGTCACTACACCGGTGGCGCGGGCGTTGCTGCACGCGGGCTTCTCCGCGGACGGGGTGACCATCATCGCCACTGCCGCCGCGGTGCTCGCCGCGCTGACGCTGTTTCCGATCGGCCGATTGTTCGCCGGAACCGTGGTGATCACGTTCTTCGTCATGTTCGACATGGTCGACGGGGCGATGGCGCGAGAAAGCGGCGGCGGCACGCGGTTTGGCGCTGTGCTCGATGCCACCTGCGATCGCATCAGCGACGGCGCGGTGTTCTGTGGTCTGGCCTGGTGGGCGGCATTCGCCCTCGACAGCCGGCCGCTGGTGGTGGCGACCCTGATCTGCCTGGTGACCTCTCAAGTGACCTCCTACATCAAAGCCCGCGCCGAAGCCAGTGCGCTGCGCGGCGATGGCGGTTTCATCGAGCGACCGGAACGGTTGATCATCGTGCTGGTCGGTGCGGGCCTGTCCGACCTGCCGATATTCCCGTTGCCGTGGGCGTTGCCGGTGGCGATGTGGTTGCTGGCCGCGGCCAGCATGGTCACCTGTGCGCAGCGGTTGCACACCGTGCGGCACTCGACCGCCGCGGAGACTCCGCTGCCGCCGCCGGGCACGTCAGGACAGGCCGAGTCGTGATCGTTCCGGCTGGTCTGAAAATGCCTGGTATCGGCGATCTTTCGCTCGGCAGTCGATTGACCGACTGGGGTTATGCGGCCGGGTGGCTGACGGTGCGTGCCATGCCGGAATTCGCGGCGCGCAATGTCTTCGACGCGGGAGCGCTGTATGCGTCGCGCAGCGGGGGGCCGGATCAGCTCCGTAAGAATCTCGCCCGCGTGATCGGCGTCGCGCCCGAAGACGTGCCGGGCAGCCTGATGCGGGAGTCGCTGGCGTCCTATGCCCGTTATTGGCGCGAAGCGTTCCGGTTGCCGGCGATGGATCTGCACAAGCTCGGCCTGCGGCTTGCCGAAAACGTCACCGGCGAAGAGCATCTGGATGCCGCGCTGGCCAGCGGGCG
Source organism: uncultured Actinomycetota bacterium (assembly GCA_963737375.1). Classification (GTDB taxonomy): domain Bacteria; phylum Actinomycetota; class Actinomycetes; order Mycobacteriales; family Mycobacteriaceae; genus Mycobacterium. The sequence continues at coordinate 127,327 of CAVTSP010000022.1, read as the reverse complement.
CGGTGCCGTGGCGGCGTTGCCGCACAGCGGCAACTGGGATCTGGCCGGGGTGTGGCTGACCCAGACCTACGGCAGATTCACCACCGTCGCCGAACGGCTCAAGCCCGAATCGCTTTACCGGCGGTTCGTCGAGTACCGGGAAAGCCTTGGCTTCGAGGTGATCCCGCTGTCCGGTGGCGAGCAGCCACCGTTCCCGTTGCTCAGCGAACGGCTGAAGGACAACAAATTTGTGTGTCTGATGGCGGAGCGGGATCTCAGTCGTACCGGCGTCCAGGTCAATTTCTTCGGCGAGCCGACCAGGATGCCGGCCGGCCCGGCGAAGCTGGCGATCACCACCGGGGCGGCGCTGCTGCCCGTGCATTCTTGGTACGAAGGCGACGACTGCCGAGTCACGTTCTTCCCGCCGCTGGACTGCAGCAGCGGCGACGTCGGTGTCGTCACTCAGGCACTGGCCGACGTGTTCGCCCGCAACATCGCCGAGCATCCCGCCGACTGGCACATGCTCCAGCCACAGTGGCTGGCGGATCTGTCCGACGAGCGACGGGCTCGATTGGCGGAGAGCTGATGCGGATCGGGATGGTATGCCCGTATTCGTTCGATGTGCCGGGCGGCGTGCAATCGCACGTGCTGCAGCTTGCCGAGGTGATGCGGGCTCGCGGCCAGCACGTCAGCGTGCTGGCGCCGGCGTCCCCGCACGTCGAGTTGCCCGATTACGTGGTGTCGGCTGGTCGGGCCGTCCCGATTCCCTACAACGGCTCGGTGGCCCGTATCCAGGTCAGCCCGGCCGTCCATGGCAAGGTCCGGCGCTGGCTGACCGAGGGCGATTTCGACGTGCTGCATCTGCATGAACCCAATGCGCCCAGTGTGTCGATGTGGGCGCTACGGATCGCCGAGGGTCCCATCGTGGCCACCTTTCACACCTCGACCACCAAATCGCTGACACTGTCGGTAGTTCAGGGGCTGCTGCGGCCCATGCAGGAAAAGATCGTCGGCCGCATCGCGGTGTCCGACTTGGCCCGGCGCTGGCAGATGGAGGCGCTGGGATCGGATGCGGTCGAGATTCCCAACGGCGTGGACGTGACCGCGATGGCCTCGGCGCCGCTGCTCGACGGGTATCCCCGGCCGGCCAAGACGGTGTTGTTCCTGGGCCGCTACGACGAACCGCGCAAGGGCATGGCGGTACTGATCGACGCGCTACCCAGCCTGGTCGAGCGTTTTCCGGGATTGCAAGTGCTGATCGTCGGCCGCGGCGACGAAGACGAATTACGCGACAAAGTCGGCGGTCTGGCCGGCCATCTGCGATTTCTCGGTCTGGTGGACGATGCCGCCAAGGCGTCTGCGATGCGCAGCGCCGACGTCTACTGTGCACCGCATCTTGGCGGGGAAAGTTTCGGGATCGTGCTGGTCGAGGCGATGGCGGCCGGTACGCCGGTCGTGGCCAGCGATCTGCATGCGTTCCGGCAGGTGCTCCGCGACGGTGAAGCCGGGCGCTTGGTGAAGGTGGACGATAGCGCCGCGCTCGCCGAAGGTTTGATCGCGGTTCTCGAGGACAAATCGCTGGCCACGCGCTACGCCGAGGCGGGCTCTGCTGCGGTGCAACGCTACGACTGGTCGGTGGTGGCCAATCAGATCATGCGGGTCTACGAGACGGTCGCCGTCCGCGGCAGCAAGGTCCAGGTGGCGAGCTGATGTGGTGGACGATTGGGCTCGTCGCGGCGGTGGTCGTACTGCTGGTCGTGCTGCTGGGGTTCGGTGTGTGGGGGTTTCGCACGGCAAACCGGCTCGACCGACTGCACGTGCGCTACGACCTGTCCTGGCAGGCTCTCGACGCGGCGCTGGCCCGGCGGGCCGTGGTGGCCCGCGCGGTCGCGGCGAATGCGTTCGGCGGGCACTCGGACGCTGCGGCCAGGGAGTTGGTGGTGCGTGCCGACGCCGCCGAGAGTGCTCCGCGACTGGCCCGCGAAGGCAGCGAGAACCAGCTGGCGGCCGCGCTGTCAATGATCGACCCGGCCTCGGTACCGATGGGTGTGATCGCGGAGCTGGCTGATGCGGAGGCCCGCGTGGTGCTGGCCCGCCGATTTCACAACGACGCGGTCCGTGACACGCTCGCGCTGCGTGAGCGGGGTCTGGTCCGGCTGTTCCGCCTGCATGGAACAGCCAAGCTGCCAAGCTATTTCGAGATTGCTGAACGCTCGCAGGCACTCCGTCACGCCGATCATCCGGATGCCGGTCGGCGAACCTCGGCGCGGGTGGTGCTGCTCGACGAGACCGGCGCGGTGTTGCTGTTATGCGGGTCTGACCCCGCGGCGTCCGACCGGGCCGACGTCGCGACGCCGCGGTGGTGGTTCACCGTGGGCGGTCAGGTCGGCGATGGGGAATCGCTCGGCCAGGCGGCCGCGCGTGAGCTGGCCGAGGAGACCGGTCTGCAGGTCGATGCCGCCGACCTGACCGGGCCGATCTGGCGGCGCGACGCCGTCTTCGACTTCAACGGCGCGGAGATCGACAGCGAGGAATTCTTCTTCGTCCACCGCACCCAGCGCTTCGAGCCGTCGACCGTGGGCCGCACCGAGCTGGAGAGCCGCTACATCCACGGTCACCGATGGTGCCAAGCCGCTGACCTCGTCGAGCTGGCCGACGCCGGTGAGACGGTGTATCCGCTTCAGCTCTCCGAGCTACTCGCCGAGGCGGCTGCGCTGGCCGGCGCCGCGCCGGATCGGCCACAGCAGCTGCAGTCCATCCGCTGAGGGTCAGGAGCGTACGGCCTCCGCGGCATCGATGAAGCGCTCCAATTCGCCCGGGATGTCGGGCCCGGTGGGCTGATAGATCACCTCGGTGATGCCGTCCGCTGCATAGGACTGCAGGCGCTTGTCGATTTCGACGACGCTGCCCGTCAGGGTGGTCGTCGGGATGGCCTTCCAGCTGCCGGCGTCCCACACCGCGCGATCGACGTCGTTGAGGGCGACCAAATGGTGGTCGTGGATCGCGAAATGCCTTGCCGACTCGTGAATTGCGTTGACTTTATTCAGCCAGAGCGGTCCGGCTGGCAACGCGGCGACGTCGCCACCGAACTCATACGCGGCGTGATAGGCCAGGGCATTGCCGGGCCCTGCGGCGGCCTGGACTCGAGCCGAATCGAGACCCTCCCCGTCGGAGAGCACTGTGCCGTGGACGCCCAGGGCGGCCCAGCTGAACTGCCGCGCATGTTCGGTTTCGCCATTGACCGTGAAGAGTCCATCGGCCAGATCCCGGGTAATTGCCAGACCCTTCGGGCCGAGCGCGGAGATCAGTACCGGTATGTCGACCGGCCGGCTGGGCGCGTGGCCTGCGGGGTGCAGCATGCGCATGTGCTGGCCCTGCCAGTCGACGGTCTCGCCCCTCAGAAGCTTGCGGAAGCCGCGCACGTAGTCGGCCAGGTAACTCCAACTCGCCGGCTTGCCTCCCATCGCGCGGGCGCCCGCAAAGCCGGTGCCGAATGCGACCGCCACCCGGCCGGGGGCCATTGCGGACAGAGCGGCCGCGCCGGACGCGTTCACCATCGGGTGTCGCAGCGAGGGAACCAGTACGCCCTGGGCCCAGGCCGATCCGTTCGGTGCGCCGCGCTGCCAATGCCAGCATCATCCACACGTCCGGGCTCTGTTGAGGTGTGTCATGCAGCCAGGCTCGGTCGTAGCCGAGTTCCTCCGCAACCGCGATGTGCGCTGGCGAATCCAGCGAGGTCGAGAATTGAGCTGAGATCTGCATCGTGGTGGTCCTCTGTTGATTCGACGCGATTAATCAGACAGATCTGTCCAATCCGAGAAGTCCCGTTTTCATTCCGGAGCGACTCGGAGACGTGGATGTGGATGACGTCACACTCGCCGTGCGGTTGCATTGGGTAGATCTGTCTGTCTAATGTAGGCCACTAGACAGATTAGTCTAATTTTAAGGGAAAGGGGTCATCGTGACCGAGACAACTACCCAGAGCCGGGAACGTGTCGCCCTGGTAACCGGGGCCACGTCTGGCATCGGACAGGCGACCGCATTCGCGCTCGCTGACGACGGCTACGAGGTAATCGTGCACGGCCGCGACATCGTCCGCGGCGCCGAGACCGTCAAGGCCATCGAGGCTCGCGGTGGAACGGCCCGCTTCGTCTCCGTCGATCTGTCCGAACCTGGCGCCGCCGCCACGCTGGCCGCCGCGGTGGGCCCGGTCGACGTCTTGATCAACAACGCCGGGTTTTCCTGGTTCGGGCCGACCGACCAGCTCGATGAGGCCACCTTCGACGAGCTGTTCGCCGCGAACGTCCGCAGCGCCTATCAGCTGGTCGCGGCCTTAGCGCCCGGCATGGCCGAGCGGGGCCGCGGCAGCATCGTCAGCGTCGACAGCATGGCCGGCCACATCGGCCTGTCGGGGGCCGCCGCCTACGGCGCGTCGAAGGCGGCGCTGACGGCGATGAGCCGGGCGTGGGCAGCCGAGTACAGCCCTGCGGGAGTGCGGGTCAACACCGTCGCACCCGGGCCCGCCTACACCGGAGGTGCCGACGAGGAGTTGATCACCGGTCTGGGCGCCACCACCTTGCTCGGCCGCGCCGCCCAGCCGGCGGAAATTGCCGACGTCATCGCGTTCCTGGCTTCGGACACAGCGAGCTACATCACCGGCGCGGTGATCCCCGTCGACGGCGGACGCACCGCCATCTGAGTCTTCGCAAGAACTGGAAAGGAAGGAAACCAAAATGACCGACACCTACGTACCCAGCCCCAGCGGGCGGGTCGCTGAACAAGTTGCCCTCTATGAAGCGAGCAACGGCACCGAGGGCGGCACGCTGGAGGACCGGCCGGTGGTCATTCTGACCACCACCGGCGCCCGCACCGGCGCTGTCCGCAAGAACCCGGTGATGCGTATTCCCTACGGCGACAACTACATTGCGGTGGCATCCGCCGCCGGCGCAACAACCAACCCGGCGTGGTACCGCAATCTGACCGCGCATCCCGATCTGTGGCTGCAGGACGGGGCGGTGAAAGGCCGATTTCGGGCCCGTGAGGTGTTCGGAGACGAGAAGGCCCAAGCATGGACCGTTGCCGAAGAGTTCTGGCCGCACTTCCCTGAATACCGCGCCAAGGCCGGGGCCCGGGAGATTCCCGTTCTCGTGCTGGAGCCGGTCGATGAAGACTAAGGAGTCCGCTCGTGAACGGCTGCTGGCGGCGGCCAATGAGCTGTTCTACGCCGAGGGGGTGCAGACCGTCGGCATAGACCGGGTGATCGAGCGCGCGGGAGTCGCCAAAGCCTCGCTGTACAACACCTTCGGCAGCAAGGAGAACCTGGTCCAGGCCTATTTGGAGAGTCGGCACGGAGCGACCCTGGAAAGGCTGCGGCGCGCCGTTGAGCAACACGGCGACCCGCGGCAGCGGCTGTTGTCGGTGTTCGATGCCCAGGCCGAGATGTTCGCCGAACCGACGTTCCATGGCTGCGCGTTCATCACGGCCAGCGCTGAAGCGCCTGACGGCGGGCTGATCGAACACGCTGCCGACGATTACCGCGCCGACATCCGTGACCTGCTTACCGGGCTCGCCCGTGAGGCCGGCGCATCCGATCCCGCAGCGTTGGGCCGACAGTTGCAGTTGCTGTACGACGGCGGCGGGCTGGCCGCGCAGTTGGATCGCGATCCGGATGTTGCGGCGTCAGCTAGAGCCGCCGCGGCGCTGCTTCTCGACGCCGCCACCCGCTGACGGTCCCGCTCGGCTGCCGGAGGGAAATCGGCTGGTGTTCGACCACTAGAATGGTGGCGATATCGGGCAACGAGACACCGACGATAGAGGTAGCAGTGGAAAGCGCTAAGCCGAATGGCGTGAGCGGCACCGCGCGGACCGGAACCGCGCGGGTCAAGCGCGGCATGGCCGAGATGCTCAAGGGCGGCGTGATCATGGACGTCGTCACCCCGGAGCAGGCCCGGATCGCCGAGGGCGCCGGTGCGGTCGCGGTCATGGCACTGGAGCGGGTACCCGCCGACATCCGTGCTCAGGGCGGGGTGTCGCGGATGAGCGACCCCGACATGATCGAAGGCATCATCTCCGCGGTCACGATCCCGGTGATGGCCAAAGCGCGTATCGGCCACTTCGTCGAAGCGCAGATTCTGCAGAGCCTCGGGGTGGACTACGTCGACGAGTCCGAGGTGCTGACGCCCGCCGATTACACCCACCACATCGACAAGTGGAAGTTCACCGTGCCGTTCGTCTGCGGCGCGACCAATCTCGGCGAGGCGCTGCGGCGGATCAACGAGGGCGCGGCGATGATCCGCTCCAAGGGTGAGGCCGGCACCGGCGACGTGTCCAACGCAACTACGCACATGCGGGCCATCGGGGGAGAGATCCGGCGGCTCGGCTCGCTCTCCGAAGATGAGTTGTACGTAGCGGCAAAGGAATTGGCCGCACCCTTCGACCTTGTCGTCGAGGTCGCGCGGGCGGGCAAGCTGCCGGTCACCTTGTTCACCGCCGGTGGTATCGCCACCCCGGCCGACGCCGCGATGATGATGCAACTCGGCGCCGAAGGCGTGTTCGTCGGCTCGGGGATCTTCAAGTCCGGGGACCCGGCGCAGCGCGCCGCGGCGATCGTGAAGGCCACCACCTTCTACGACGACCCCGATGTGCTGGCCAAAGTGTCCCGCGGCCTGGGGGAGGCGATGGTCGGCATCAACGTCGAGCAAGTTCCGGAGCCGCATCGCCTGGCGCAGCGCGGCTGGTAAAAACAGTCCGTGTCGATCGAAAAGATCCTTGATCTCGAGCAACTCGAAGTCGATATCTACCGGGGCATTGTGTTCGGCCCCGAACAAGGCAACTTTCAGCGCACCTTCGGCGGGCAGGTGGCGGGCCAGTCGCTGGTTTCCGCGGTGCGCACGGTCGATCCGCATTTCCTGGTGCACTCGCTGCACGGTTACTTCATCCGGCCCGGAGATTCCTCAGCACCAACGATTTTCATTGTCGAGCGGCTACGTGACGGTGGTTCGTTCGCCACGCGGCGGGTCAACGCGATCCAGCACGGCAAGACCATCTTCTCCATGTCGGCGTCGTTTCAGACCGATCAGGAGGGGATTCACCACCAGGACGTCATGCCGTCAGCGCCGCCGCCCGACGATCTGCCGGGGCTCAAGTCGATGAAGGTGTTCGACGACGAGGGGTTCAAGCAGTTCCGGGAGTGGGACATCCGCATCGTGCCACGCGACCAGGTTCACAAACTGCCGGGCAAGGCAGCCCAGCAACAGGTGTGGTTCCGGCACCGCGATCCGCTGCCCGACGACCCGGTGTTGCACATCTGTGCGCTGGCTTACATGAGCGACCTCACCCTGCTCGGGTCGGCTCAGGTCACCCACCTGGACGAGCGTGAGCACCTGCAGGTGGCCTCGCTGGACCATGCGATGTGGTTCATGCGGGCGTTCCGCGCCGACGAGTGGCTGCTGTATGACCAGTCCTCGCCGTCGGCGTGCGGTGGCCGGGCGCTGTGTCAGGGCAAGATCTTCAACCAGTACGGCGAGATGGTGGCTGCCGTGATGCAGGAAGGGCTGACGCGCTTCCCCAGCGAGCGTCGTTGAGCCCTGTGCGCATCGGGGTGCTGGCGCTGCAGGGCGACGTTCGCGAGCATCTGGCGGCACTACGCGACGCCGGCGCCGACGCGGTCGGCGTCCGGCGGCGCGAGGAACTGGAAGCTGTCGACGGGCTGGTGCTTCCCGGTGGGGAATCCACCACGATGAGTCATCTGCTTCGCGAGCTCGAGTTACTGGAACCCCTGCGCGCCAGGCTGGCCGCTGGGCTGCCCGCATACGGCGCCTGTGCCGGAATGATCCTGCTGGCCAGCGAAATCCGTGATGCCGGAACAGTCGGCCGTGCGGCGCTTCCGCTGTCAGCGCTCGATATCACTGTGCGGCGCAATGCTTTTGGACGTCAGGTCGACTCATTCGAAGGCGACATAGCGTTCGACGGACTCGATGAGCCGGTGCACGCGGTCTTCATCCGCGCGCCGTGGGTGGAACGGGTAGGTGCGGGTGTGCAGGTGCTGGCGCGTGCCGCGGACCATCCCGTTGCGGTACGCCAGGGCGCGGTGCTGGCGACGGCGTTTCACCCCGAGGTGACGGGCGATCGCCGCATCCACCGCCTGTTCGTTGACATCGTCAACGAACGACGTTGACCGCGGGGGCCGGCAGTGCCCAGCGGATGCCGCCGATCAGAACGCGGCCGACGCTGCGCACGACGGTGAGTTCGACGGGCGGGAAGTAAGGAAGCAGCAGCGGTACCCGAGCCCACAGCGGCAGCATGGAGACCGCGGTAGCGGCCAGCACGCCGTAGGGGGCCCGCGCAGCCAACGGCAGCGGCGGTGTCAGCAGCAGGAAGCGTGCCGCGTCGCGTGCCGGTGGGGTGCTGCGCAACTCCGGTCGGAACGCCTTAAGTCGCTGTGCCAGTTCGTGTTCGGTGCGCGGCGGGTCGACCACGCCGAGCTTGGCGGCGATCTCGGCCATGTCGGCGACATATCCGTCCCGGCCGGCCTGGTCCAGCGGGGCGGCGCCGTAGAGCTGGTGGGCTCTTAAGAAGCTGTCGGCTTCGGCGACGTGCACCCACTCCAACAGATGCGGATCGGTGGCCGTGTACGCCCTGCCGTCGGCGGCGACCCCGTGTACATGCCGATGGATTCCGCGGACCCGATCCACCGCACGTTGCGCATCGACTGCGGACCCGAATGTCGTCTCGGCCAGGAAAGTGCTGGTGCGCTGCAGTCGACCCCAAGGGTCGTCGCGGTAATTGGAGTGCTCGGCGACACCGGCCATGGCCAGCGGATGCAGCGACTGCAACAGCAACGCACGCAATCCGCCGACGAACATCGAGGCGTCGGCGTTCACTCGGCGAATCGGACGGTCTTCGGCGAACCATCGCGGCCCAGGCGCGTCGTGGATGCGCACCCGCTGCGCCGGACCGTCGGGACCGGCGACCATTTCGAACAAGCTGCTGCCCAATGCGTCCCGTACCGCTCGCAGCGGGCTTTGCGCCGTCACCATGTCCACCCTACGCAGCGTTTGAAATCCGGCATTGTGGTGTAAAGGCTGAGCATGGATTCCTCTGCCGGCGGGGCGGCTACCAGTGACTTCGACGATCCCGTCCGGAGTTGGCGCGACATACCGGGCTGGTTTCAGTGGCGGCGCCTCCAAGAGGAGGCCGTCGCGCAATTCCCCGACGCGAGCCGGTTCGCCGAGGTGGGCTGCTATCTGGGACGCAGTATCTGCTCGCTGGGCGAGGTGGTGCGGGAAGCGGGACTGAGCACCAGGGTCGTCGGGGTCGATACGGCGCGGGGCAGTGGGCACGAAGGCCGCGGCGATATCGACGCGCACGGTGCAGCGGTCGACCATGGCGGCGGCACCTTTGCAGGCCTGTTGCACCGCAACATCATTGACTGCGGACTCGCCGACACCATTCAACTCGTCATCAGTGACTCGGTCGCGGCAGCCGAGTTGTTCGCCGACGAGTCGTTTGCCTGGGTGCACATCGACGCGCGTCACGACTACGTCAGCGTCGTCGCGGATATCAACGCATGGGCGCCCAAAGTGAAACCGGGCGGCTGGTTGTCCGGCGATGACTACCAGCCAGACTGGTGGACCGGCGTGGTGGACGCGGTCACCGACACTCTGCCCGACGCCGGCCCGTGGGGATCGATGCAGTGGCGGTGGATCAAACCGAACTGAGAGAGTAGTCCGGCAGCGCGATCTTCTCTACGGCAAGGCCCCCAAATGTTTTGCCTGCCAAGCTCATACCGGCACGCACGGGTGGACTGGCAATAACCCGGGCACCGCCGTGCAGAGCGCGGATACCCGCGCGGGTGCGCGGGTTGGCGCAGCGCAATACCGCAGGCCGGACATGCTGGGCGGTGGCGACGTGCGGGCGCATGAACTGCTCATAGCTGGCCAGCGCAGCGGGATGATCGGCGGCGCGGGACAACTCGCCGGCCAGCACATAGGCGCCGATCAAGGCCAGGCTACTGCCGCCGCCTCCGACCGGCGACGGACAGAACGCGGCGTCACCCAGCAAGGCGACGCGGCCCTTGCTCCAGCGCGGTGCGCGAACCTGCCCGAGAGCATCGAAATACATCGGCGCGTCGTCGAGCTGCGCCAGCACGCGCGGTGTGGCCCCGCCGACGTCCGCGAAGGTACGGCGCAGAATGGCGATCTGGTCGTTTCGGTGGAGATCTTCCAAGCCTTTGACGTCCGACATGAACGACAGCATGGCTCGCGTGGTGCCCATGTTGTCCGGCCGTAGGTGCAACGAGCGCGACCCGGGAATCTGCTGCCAGTTCCACCAGTTGTCGTCCGACTGCTGGCGATCGATGGTCAGGTAAGCGATGTACATGCCCAAATCAGTTGTCGCAGTGGGCATAACCAGATCGCGAGTGCGTGAGCGCAGACCCTCGGCGACGACGAGCAGGTCGGCTTCGATCGAAGAGCCGTCGTCGAGTACCGCGGTGACGTGGTCGCTGTTGTCGGTGAGGCTACGGATCCGGGCGTTGAAACAATATTCGGTGGTGTCGCGCGTGTGCTCGATCAGAATGCGCGCGAGCTCGCCGCGAAGGATCTCCAATTCGGCCGTCGGACCGCTCACACCGGAACCATTCATCGGAAACGAGGCGGCCGTCGTCCCGTCGTCCCTGACGAAACGCATACCCACTTCGGTGGTGTTGGCGGCCCGGACGTCGTCCTCGATGCCCATCCGGCGGACGACCTCACGCGCCGCGCCGCGCACGTCGATGTTGTGGCCCTCGTCGCGGCGCTCCGGGAATCGCTCGACGATCGTGGTCTCCCAGCCGCGTGCGGCGAGTTGATGCGCGAGCGCGGGACCGGCGATGCCGGCACCCGAGATCAGCGCACGAGGTTGGCTCATCCGCGCTGTATATCACCGATTGCTGCCATCGAAACCAAGCGCACCTCCACCAGCGAGCCGACCGGGTTTTCGTGCCTCTGGTCAGGCCGGGCGCCGCAGAGAGGGCCTGATCGCGGGGCACACGTAGACTCGGCAAGCGAATTATGAGCGACAGAAGAGGTAGTAGCCGATGAGCGGCCATTCCAAGTGGGCCACCACCAAGCACCAGAAGGCCGTCAAGGACGCACGCCGTGGCAAGGAGTTCGCCCGGCTGATCAAGAACATTGAGGTCGCCGCGCGCACCGGTGGCGGTGACCCCGCAGGCAACCCGACGCTGTATGACGCCATTCAGAAGGCCAAGAAGACATCGGTGCCCAACGACAACATCGAACGGGCCCGCAAGCGTGGGGCCGGCGAGGAAGCCGGCGGTGCCGACTGGCAGACCATCATGTACGAGGGCTACGGTCCCAACGGCGTCGCGGTACTCATCGAGTGCCTGACCGACAACCGCAACCGTGCCGCGGGTGAGGTGCGGATCGCGATGACCCGCAATGGTGGCAGCATGGCCGACCCGGGGTCGGTGTCCTACCTGTTCTCCCGCAAGGGAGTCGTGACGCTGGAAAAGAATGACCTGAGCGAGGACGACGTCCTGGCCGCCGTCTTGGAGGCCGGCGCCGAGGACGTCAGCGACCTCGGTGAGAGCTTCGAAGTCGTTTCCGAGCCTACCGATCTGGTGTCAGTACGAAGCGCGCTGCAAGACGCGGGTATCGACTATGACTCCGCCGAGGCCAGCTTCCAGCCGTCGGTCAGCGTTCCGGTCGACGTCGACGGGGCGCGCAAGGTCTTCAAATTGGTTGACGCGCTGGAAGACAGCGACGACGTGCAGAACGTATGGACCAACGTGGATTTGTCCGACGAGGTGTTGGCCGCTCTCGACGAGGAGTGAGTCGCTGACTGGCACCCAGATCGACGCCAGCGAGGCGTCCTCTCGCACTTTCCCGCGCTGCCGTCGATCTGGACGGAGTTGTGGACAGAGGTAGGCGCAAGTTCGACGACACCAAGCACGATTCCCACTGTGGGCGAGGTTTTCCGTGGAAGCGAGGCGCTCCGCGACGCCGCGCTGACCGAGCATCAACTACGCCGGTGGTATCGCCCGATCTTCCGTGACGTCTACGTCCCCAGGTACCAAGAGCCGACCCTTGATGATCGCACCCTCGCCGCCTGGCTCTGGTCACGTCGGCGGTCGGTGATTGCCGGCGCGGCTGCCGCAGCACTGCACGGCGCAGCATGGGTCGACGCGGATATCCCGATTGAGCTGATCGGGAAAAGTGCAAGGACGCAGCGTGGTCTGGTGGTCCGTGACGAAACACTCGGTCTTCACGAGATCACCCGGGTGCGAGGACTGCCGGTGACCACCGTGTGCCGCACCGCTTTCGACTTGGGCCGTCACCTGCCCCGCCAGAAGGCGGTGGCGCGACTCGATGCGCTGATGCGGGCGACGCCGTTTGCGACTGACGAAGTGAATGTTCTTGCGGCACAGCACAAGGGTATGCGCGGTATCCGAAGGTCGACCGCGGCGCTGGCTTTGGTTGACGGAGGTGCCATGTCGCCCAGAGAAACCTGGCTACGGCTGCTGCTGCTCGACGCGGGCTTGCCGAAACCCGCCTCACAGCTACCGCTGGTTCACGGACGGCGCTTGGTCGCCGTGTTCGACCTGGGCTGGGAAGAATATAAGGTCGCCGCGGAATATGACGGTGACTATCACCGCAGCGACCGCCATCGATTCGTCAAGGACATCGACAAGCTCCGCATCGCTGAAGACGAGGGTTGGATCGTCATCCGGGTGGTCTCGGAGCATCGGCCCCGCGACATAGTCAGCCGGGTATATCGCGGCCTGGCCCGTCGCGGGTGGCACCCAGATCGACGCCAGCGTGATGCCCTCTCGCGATTTCTCCCGCTGCCGTCGATCTCGGCGTAACTAGTCGTATCCGTGGCGCATGTCTTCGACGATGCGCGGGTGTTCCAGCGTCGACGGCTCTAACGTGCGCGGTCGCACATCGGGTGCGAATACCGTTGCGGCCTCGAGCACCGACTTGTTGAGAAATCGCAGCGGAGGCAGGTTGCGCGGAAGGACTGCCTGCGGGGCGGTGTCGCCCCGGCGCGCCAGCGCGAATCCCCAGTCGCCGAAGGTGGGCACGAAGACGTGATACGGCGTGACCCCGTATCCGGCGGCGGTGATGGTGGAAACCGTGCGCCAGAAGGCGGTTTGGGTCGAATACGGGCTTCCCGACTGCACCACCATCAACCCATTGGGCGCCAGCACGCGCGATACCAACGCGTAGAACTCGGTGGAGTACAGCCGGCCCAGCACCGGGGTATCGGGATCGGGCAGGTCGACGATCACGGCGTCGAAGGACGGCGCCTTCGCGCCACGCAGCCACGTCATGGCATCGCCGGTCACGATGTGCACCCGTGGATTGTCCAGCGACCCGCCATTCGCGGAACGCATTGTGCTGCGCGCCAATTCGATGACGGCCGGATCGAGTTCGATTTGTACGATGTTCTCGACGCCGGGTGCGCGGAGCAGCTCGCGCGCAGCTAGGCCGTCACCCCCGCCCAGTATGAGCACCGACCGCGCGCCGGAACCCAGTGCGGGATATACCAGGCTCTCGGTGTAGCGGTACTCATCCCGGGTGGAGAACTGCAGACCACCGTCGAGATAGAGCCGCATGTCGTTCCCGCGGCGGGTGACCACGATCTCCTGGTACGCCGACTGCCGGAAGGCGATGATCGGGTCGGCGTAAAGCCGCTGACGGCTGGTCGTTTCGATGTCCTGGGCGCTGATCAGTAGGACAGCGAGAAGCGCCAGCGCCAGGCCCAGCGCGCCGAGAGCCATCATGAGTTGTCGGGTGCTCACTAACCGGCGCAGCAGAAAGATCGAAACAATAGCCGCGGCAGCCAGATTGATGATGCCGGTGGCGGCGGCACCGCGGATCATGCCCAGGTGGGGTAGCAGAACGAACGGCCACGCCAGCCCGCCGAGCAATGCGCCCAGATAGTCCGCGGCGTTGAGATTGGCCAGCGTCCGGCCGGTGTCGGTGGCACCAGCGGTGCGACCCTGCTGCAGCAGGGTCATCAACAGCGGCACCTCGGCGCCGACCAGCGCACCGATTAGCGCGGTGCCCAGTGCCAACATCAGCAGCGACCCGCCGAAAAAGGAGAACATCACGTAGAGCGCGGCAGCAGACAACCCGCCGACGACGGCCAACAGTGCCTCGACCGCGACGAAAGCGATTGCCGCCCAATGCAATAGGGGCTTGACCAGTAGTGCCCCGGCGCCCAGCGCGGCGATGTAGCCCGCGACGATCAATGAGGTGGCGACTATGCCGCCGCCGTTGAGGCTCGTCGACAGGGTCAACAGCGCCAGTTCGTAGACGATGCCGCACGCCGCACACGCGGCGACCGAGGCGAACAACACCGCTCGCCAGCGCGCGGGGGTAACCGGTTCGTGGGTCGGGGAATCAGGCTGCTGCTGCGTCGATGTCATGACAGCGCGGCAGCGGTCACTCCTCCCACGGCCAGCAGCAACACGGCAGTGGCGAACGCCGCCGGATGCAACTCGGGTTCGTCGATGTGTTCATGGAAATCACCCGGGATCACAAGGTGCATGGCCAATATTGCGATTCCTTGCAGGATGATGCCCATCGTCCCGTAGACCGCCACGCCCACCAGCCCCTGACCGAGTTGGCTGTAGCTGTTCGTGATCGCGCTGATGATGACGGCGGCCAGCGCAATGTAGTTGGCGCAGGCAAGCATCACGGCGTTCGGGCGCCGATCGATGAAGACCAATTGCCTTAGCTTCCCAGGGGTCAGCACGTCGACCACGACGAAGCCGAGGATCAGGACGGCGGTGCCGACCAGGAAGTACAAGATGGTGGCGAGTGCGCCTTTGAACACCGGATTGAGGTCGATGGAGCCCAACTCGACGGCCAGGTACATGACTGCCTCCTTTTCGCTACTACGGGTGTTGCGTTCGGTTAAGGGTCATTTGGTTCCGCCCGGGCCGCCTGTGCTGCCACCTGAGCCGCGGGAGGGGGAGCCGGGATAGAAGCCGGGGCCGAGGAAAATGAAAGACCCGTGGCTGTAACCGGCGGCCAAGTCCTCGACCCGGATGCTGCACGGGTGTGTGCCGTCGGCGCCGACCGACACGATGGCGTCGTCGTAGCGCAGGTACTGGGTGCCGCCGTTGGCGGCGTTCGCCGCCGGGCTCTGATACCCGGTGAGCGTGTTGGCCACCTGAGTGGGCGATCCCGTGCACAGGTACCGGATGCCGCCCGCGTCGCGGGAATACTCCTGGTAATGCGAGGCGATATACGAACGGATATCCTTGTGCTGCAGCGATATTCCAAGAACCAGGCTGAGTATCGACGACACGGCCAGTCCCAGTGCCATCACGAACAATCCGTTGCGGCTCATGGTCGCCACCGGCTGGCGGTGTAGACGACGGTGCCCCCGGTCGGGGCGGGGTAGAGGTGCCAGGTCTGCCAACGCCACCCGGCACCGTCGGGCGCGGCGGCAAGCGCGGTGAGCGCGGCATCGTCGCCAGGGAATGTTCCTCCGAGCCAACCAGTCTCGGTTGCGCATTGCTCGCGCAGTCGATCGGCGAGCTGACGAAACGGGGCCTCGTCGTGCAGGTCGATTCGTGACTCGAGGTGATAACCCGGTGCCCGCGATTGACCGGGGAGCTCGCCATCGAGGTCGCACGAGACCTGTTCGGAGAAAACGGTATCGGGATGCTCGACAGTGACGACGTGTGAGGCGCCCAAGACGCCCAGCACCAGAACGCCACCGTCGGGGTGATCGAGGCGGCAGGTGGCCAGGGGGAGCGGTGCCGGGCTGTTGAGCGCCAGCCCCAGCTCGGAACCGCGGACGTCGACAGGGATGACCGACAGGTGATGAAGGGGCACTGATGTTGGCCCTACTCGGATTCCGGCGGCGGCGCCGGGTACACGGTGAGCTCGCCGGTCAGAACCGATTTGCCGGTCGACACCTCCCACGGCATGTCCGGCGCCCAGCGTTCGAAGGAAAGCAACGCCGTCTTGTCGGCGCTGGTGTAGTCGACGAAGTCCATCTCGCCGCCGGTGGGCAGGCCTGTGGTGCCTTCGGTGGTGTAGCCGGCGTGCCCGCGCTCCGACTCGTTGTAGGTCAGGCCTTCCACGACGTGCTGGCCGCCCGGCTGCAGCTGAAGGTCCTTGCGGGCCGTCCACATCGCGAGTTCGAGCCGCCCGTCGTCGTCTTCCACGCTGAACCAGATCGGCTCGTCACCGCCTTCCAGCAGGTGTTCCCACCAGACGAACGGGCCCTCGCGGTAGGTGACCGAGCCGCGCACGACGTAGTCGATGCCGCCGTGGCTGACGATCGCGCCGGGCCCGAGTTGACGGGGCCCGAATTGCGGTGCCGCCGTGGTGAACGCGAGTGGATCCTGGCGACCGCCGCTCGGTTTCTTCGGGCGACGCAGCGCCACGACGAAGACGAAGACCGCCGCGATGAACAGCACCGCAGCAAGTACGAGCAGCACTGTCCCCATGCGCAACCTTTCCGCACGACCGCACCGCAGTGTGATCGATATTGCGGTTCAAATTAACAGGTTCTGCCGGGTCAGGGCGGAGTACCGCGGTCTTGAAGGACGGGCGGCTTCCGGCCGGGTCTCAGACTAGGCGCATAACTTGTCTGCTGCGTCGATTTGAGAATTCAAATCGCGCCGCAGTGTGTCCTGAGCATCGGCTGCCGCCCGGTTCAGATAATTGATTCCCAACTGTTCGGTTGTGTTGGCCACAGCATTGACGGCGTTGGCCAGATCAGTTGGGGCTGCGCTGTTGGCGGCCAGCATTTCCTTCAGATACGCGCCGCCACCAATCAGCGCCAGTCGCGCACTGGTGGCGACCGAAAGTTCGGCGGTCGGGTCTTGGGGGTTCGGGCTTTGCAAGTGGGTATTGATTACCACGGCGTTGTGGGCAGCGTGATAAGCGGCGCAGACATTCGCTTTCGCGTCGCCACTCTGTTGTGGAATGCCGGCACCGCTGGTGTGCGGCGGTTGGAAGTACGCCAAGCCCGCAAGAACCAGCGCGACCAATGCGATTGCCAGCGTTGCGAACACGGGCCACCGCGATGCCGCTGCCCGGGCCGAAGTGTGCCGGTGTTTGTCGACAGCGGCTTCCTTTTCAGAGGACTCGATGCCAGGCCTATCAGACATTTGCTGAGGATATCGCGGATTGCTGCCGTTGGTGGAGAATTATCGAAACGAACAGAGCCGCAATCGATCTGCCTGAAATAAAGCCGTCATACGATCCGTAGACCCTCGGGAATCTTCTGCGGGCCGCGCCAAAAGGTAGACCCGAGATGACATGCATGGTTGCCATGGCGCGCTCCCGACCGCCGACGACGCAATTCTTTGTTGGCCAAGCCTTTGTACAGTTCGGCTCGTGGACTAACTCTCGGACGCCTGCAGGGTCATCGCGAGAACGTCGAGACGCCACAGCGCCTGAAACAGCTTGCGGCCGAACGTCTCGACGTCAGCGACACTGCCTTTCGGCGTACTTTTGCTCCGTCTCACTAGGTTAGCAATATCTCGAATGGTCCGACGGCCGTCGATAAGTTGCACAAAAGGTAAGTGCGCTGCGTTGAGGTTCATACGCCAACCCGGCCGAGAGATCTGAGTACCGGAAAGACCACAGCGCATACGCATCACCGGAACGTAATCGAGACACCTCGGCGACGAAAAGTCAACAGTGTAAGACCCTTTCGGCCGATCGGGATGGCACGCCATGAAGAAGTGGCAGGCGTTCAAAGTATGGACGCGTTCCATCACCGACCAAATTTTGCGGTCCGGTAGCGCGTTGACGGCCGGATACAATTCGCTTGATGCCGTTACTGAATCATGCGGATAATACGGTGAGTTGTGCAGCCAGCCCTGGAATATGAGGCCGGCCGAGCTCACCAAGTCGAGGCACTCGTCGACTGTGTAGTTGCGCGCCCGTCCATGCAAGAACGTGTCTACCAAGACGGCGTCGAACTGCGAATTTCCCGATATTTTCAAATAGCTTCGCACGGGGTGATCAGCTGATACCAACGCGATTGTCTCTTTGACAACCCGCAGCGATGCGTCGTCTTGCTGAAGACCCAAGTCACGGAAGGTGGTTTCCAGCAACTCGACCCCAAGGCGACCGTACTTTGCATACAGCATGACTCCGATCGCGCCATCTGGTCGCACGCAGCTCGCCAGCGCTTTCATTCCGGTCAGAGGATCGGCCATGTGATGGAGTACGCCGGTGGACACCACCAGGTCGAAGTCGAGTCCCATCGTTGGCAGCTCTTCAATCGGCAGCAGCCGCAACTCCAGATTCCGTAACCCGTGTTTGCTTTTGAGATATTGCTGATGATCCAGCGACGGCTGGCTGACATCGACGGCCAGCACTTTCGCATCAGGATTGTTGACGGCGAAAACCGCCGCTTGGTTCGTGCCGCAGCCCGCAATCAGAATGTCGAGGTCACGTTTGTACGGCCGGTCGGGCCACAAGATCTGGGATGCGTGGCTTGGGTCGAACCATTCCCAATTATCCACGAGCCACGCTTCGAGATCCTGGATCGGTTCTGGATAACGCCAGCGCTCGTACTGGCGGGTCACCACATCCGCCTTCGGATTATTCACGTCTACAGTGGCTCCTTCGCGGTCAACGTGTCGAGTGAAGATCGCTAGATAGTCAAGAGCAATTCCGGCCCTGTCCATTATCTCCTCCCTCTTACTCGCCGGGGTGTTATCGGCAACCAAGGTCGCTGCGCGGACAGGTATCCGGCAGCCGCGTCCGGCCTCAGCTCGTGCTGCGGGGTTCGCCGTAGACCCCGGGCTGGCCGGAAATTCCACGGTGAACCCGGGGCGCCGCGTCACCGCCGGATCGGCCTGGGGCTGCGGCGCGGCCTGGGGCCGCGGGCGGGGGGCTGCCTTGCCGGTCGCTGGAGTGCTGAGCCTCCGCGTCCCCTTCTCAGTCGCTGCTTGAGTTGCTCCCGGACCGATGAATGGCCGCCCCTTGGATCGTTAAGGAAGTTGTACAGTTGCCTCAATGACCCGGACAGACAGACGTGGCAGACCTCTGAAGGCGTTTTTGCAGGCAGAGATTGTCGGAACCGACGTCACTATCGAGCAGGTGCGTACGGCGTGCGGCCTTACCCGAGCGAGCTACTACGGAGAGCCCAGCGGAACGGGTCGCGGCTTCGCCGATGATTTTCCCAACTCGGAGGAACTGCGGCGGATAACCGAGTACTACGAGTTGGGGGACAACGGGTGGGTCAGCCTGCTGGTCGAATTCGGTTGGCTGGAACCGGTTCCCGGCACTCTGAGGATGCCGTTCACAGCGGCCGACAACAGGAAAGACCGGGAGCTCACCAAGCCGATTGGCTTGGTCCAGGTTCGCGATGCTCTTGCGCGCTATCAGAACGGCTCAGTTCTCGTGGTCTCCTCAGATAACGACCAGGTCATGCTTTTGCCACTGAAAAGAGCTCTAGAGGAACAGCCGGACGCGTCGGTGATCGTGTTCGGGTTGAAACCGCCCGCCGAGCCGGGAGCTTAAGTCGAGCACGATCGCTGCAGACCGACGCGCCCAGAGGGATCCTGAATCATCTTCGGCCGGACGTTGCTGGCCGATACGTCGCTTCTGGCCGCCCGCGCGTGTCCTACCTGACGAGGTCAACCCTGCCCGCTAAAGTATCGAACAACCGTTCGGTAGAGGTAGGAGTCCAGGTGCGCGTGATGGGCGTCGATCCAGGCCTGACGCGTTGCGGGCTATCCGTCGTGGAGAACGGCCGGGGCAGGCACATCATCGCGTTGGACGTCGATGTCGTCCGAACCCCGTCCGACGACCCGTTGCACCGCCGCTTGCTGGCGATCAGCGACGCCGTCGACCATTGGATGGACACTCATCTGCCGGACGTGATCGCGATCGAGCGCGTGTTCGCCAATCAGAACGCGAACACCGCGATGGGGACCGCGCAGGCCGGCGGCGTGATCGCACTGGCGGCCGCCAGGCGCAACATCGACGTGCACTTCCACACCCCGAGCGAGGTCAAGGCCGCCGTCACGGGCAATGGTCGCGCCGACAAGGCTCAGGTAACGACGATGGTCACCAGAATCCTTGGGCTGCAGGCTAAACCGACTCCCGCCGATGCCGCTGACGCGTTGGCGCTGGCAATATGTCACTGCTGGCGCGCGCCGATGATTGCGCGGATGGCTGAAGCCGAGGCCAGGGTCGCCGAGCAGCGTCGCAATTACAAGGCCAAGTTGAAGGCTGCCCGGTGATCGCGTCGGTGCGGGGCGAGGTGCTCGACGTCGCGCTCGATCACGTGGTGATCGAGGCGGCGGGCGTGGGGTACAAGCTGATGGCGGCTCCGTCCACGCTCGCCACGCTGCGCCGCGGTAGCGAAGCCCGCTTGATCACCGCGATGATCGTCCGCGAAGACTCGATGACGCTCTACGGATTTCCCGACGGAGACGCTCGCGATCTTTTCCTGACCCTGCTCGGTGTTTCCGGGGTCGGCCCCAAGATCGCGCTGGCAACGTTCGCGGTGTACGACGCGACCGCGCTGCGGCAGGCGCTCTCCGACGGCGACGTCACTGCGTTGACTCGCGTTCCCGGCATCGGCAAGCGCGGCGCCGAGCGGATGGTGCTCGAACTGCGCGACAAGATCGGGCCGGTGGGAACCGGCGGGGCGTCGACGTTGTCGAACGGCCACGGTGTCCGAGGCCCGGTGGTCGAAGCCCTTGTGGGACTTGGCTTTGCGGCCAAGCAGGCCGAAGAGGCCACCGATAAGGTATTGGCATCCGACGAGGAGGCCACCACGTCAACGGCGCTGCGGTCGGCGCTCTCATTGCTGGGGAAGACGAAGTGAATCCCCTCGACGATGGCGAAGACTCCGAGGACAGGGAAGTTTCCGCGGCTCTGACCGTCGGAGAGGGCGACGTCGACGCCAGCCTGCGGCCGCGTTCGCTGGGGGAGTTCATCGGTCAGCCCCGGGTGCGCGAACAGTTGCAGCTTGTTCTCGAGGGGGCCAAGAACCGCGGCGGCACACCGGATCACATCCTGCTGTCCGGTCCGCCGGGGCTGGGCAAGACGTCGCTGGCGATGATCATCGCCGCGGAACTGGGAACGTCGCTGCGGGTGACCTCGGGCCCAGCGCTGGAACGCGCCGGCGACCTCGCGGCGATGTTGTCCAATCTCGTCGCGCACGACGTGTTATTCATCGACGAGATCCACCGCATCGCCCGTCCTGCCGAGGAGATGCTGTATCTGGCGATGGAGGACTTTCGGGTCGATGTCATCGTCGGCAAAGGTCCTGGGGCGACCTCGATTCCGCTGGACGTGGAGCCGTTCACTCTGGTCGGTGCGACCACCCGTTCCGGCGCGCTGACTGGTCCGTTGCGTGACCGGTTCGGGTTCACCGCACACATGGACTTCTATGAGCCCGCCGAATTAGAGCGGGTGTTGATTCGCTCCGCCGGGATTCTGGGAATCGAGGTGGGTCGCGAGGCGGGAGCGGAGATTGCGCGGCGCTCGCGGGGCACTCCGCGGATTGCCAACCGGCTGCTGCGCCGGGTCCGTGACTTCGCCGAGGTGCGCGCCGACGGCGTGATCACCCGCGACGTCGCCAAATCGGCTCTGGCGGTCTACGACGTCGACGAGCTCGGCCTCGATCGGCTGGACCGCGCGGTGCTGACCGCACTGACCCGCAGCTTCGGCGGCGGTCCGGTCGGGGTCTCGACGCTTGCGGTCGCTGTCGGCGAAGAGGCCACCACCGTCGAGGAGGTGTGCGAGCCTTTCCTGGTGCGGGCCGGCATGATCGCCCGCACACCGCGCGGCAGGGTGGCCACCCCGCAGGCGTGGACGCACTTAGGGATGACACCACCCCCGCGGGCCAGCGGTTTAGGGCAGTCGGGACTGTTCGACACCATCGACTAGGAGGTCGGAATGATCACTGCCGCATTGGTATTCGCCGGGCTGGCCGGGCTGCTGCACGTCTACATCTTCACGATGGAGTCGTTGACGTGGACTAGTAAGCGCACTCGTGCCGCATTCGGTACTACCGCCGAGGAAGCGGAGACCACCAAGCTGCTGGCGTTCAACCAGGGCTTCTACAACCTTTTCCTAGCGATAGTCACCGGTGTGGGTATCGGAGCAATCGAGTTGGGGCACAGAGGTATTGGCGCTGCCCTGATCTTCGCGGGTGTCGGGTCGATGGCCGCGGCTGCGGCCGTGTTGCTCGCGTCGGCGCCCGACAAGGCGCGGGCGGCCCTGACGCAGGGGACCTTCCCGGCTATCGCCGTTGTCCTCCTTGTCGCGGGACTTCACTAGCCCGGATCCTGAATAAACTCAGCAATTGCTGATTTTGGTTACTCGCTTCATCAATGGTGGACCAGCCGTTACATGGCTAGGCCGCCTTGTTGCCCGCTGACGTTACGTTCCTTCAGCTCTGAGCTGAATCTAAGGCGCGGCGGCTAGCGTGACGCGCACGTCGGCGGCACGGGTTACTCGTCGGCGCAGGGGCACTCAGCACGCAATCGACACTTCGGTGTCCACTGTTTGAGGAGAACTCGAAAATGACTGACTCGCGTTCAGGCTTCGGCAGCCTGCACATGCCGCGCAGCCGCGGCGCGGTGAGCGGATTGCTCCTCATCACCCTCGGTGCGTGGGGGGCTTTGATCCCCTTCATCGGGCCGTACTTTCATTTCGCCTACGAGCCCGGCCAAGCCTGGGTGTGGAGCACGGCACGAGCCTGGCTGGAGGTGTTTCCCGGAGCCGTCACCGCAATAGGCGGGTTTTTACTGTTGATCTCCGGGAACCGCGCGACCGCCATGTTCGGCGGCTGGCTCGCAGTGATTGCCGGCGCCTGGTTTGTCGTCGGCAGGACGCTGGCGTCGACATTGCGCCTCGGCGACGTCGGTCAGCCCATTGCGGCGACGGACGCCAAGCGCGCCGTCATCGAGATCGCATCCTTCTCCGGGCTGGGCGCGCTCATCGTCTTTTTCGGCGGGGCGGTCCTGGCGCGAGTGACGATCCGGACGGCGAAAGATGTGGCGTTGGCCCAGCGGGCCGCCGAACCGTTCGCGGCCGGGGACTCGGGCACCTTCGACGCCTTCGCGGAATCCGCGCGCACCGAGGTGTCGACGCCCGCGGCCCGACGGCACCGACGCGAAAGCAAGGGCGGCTTGTTCAGGCGCAGCAGCGCCGGCGCGACGAGCCACTGACAACGCTCAGCCGCCAGACAGAAGCCTGGGTCGTGGTTCAAGAGCATCCACGACCCAGGTTTCTAGTTTCGAGCAGGAATCTAGAGCAATCCGAGCAACTGCAAATCGGTGGCGTACTTGATGATCACCGGCCGCGAGACATGCGGAATGTCTTTGTCGGGGCCGATTTTCGCCTCTTGCACCGCGGCGCGGAAGCGGTCTGTCGGAGCCATCGACCCGTTGAGCGGTACCTGCGGCTTCTGGTAGTTGTGCAGCAGCGGCAGCAGCGAGTACTGGCGCTGACGCTCAGGCAGGGCCCGCAGCGTCGTCTCGAACCGTTGCAGCCAGGTGCTGTAGTCGCCGACCCGCCGGACCGAGTAGCCGGCGTCGATCAGCCAGTCGACGTACTCGTCGAAGCCGATGCCGTCGTCGTACGGGTTCATCACGTGGTACGTCTGGAAGCCATCCACCACCTGGGCGCCCAACTCCGAGATCGACTCGGCGATGAATTCCACTGGCAGCCCGTCGTAGTGGGCACGTTGCCGGTTGCCGTCCGCGTCGAGCTCGTAGAACGAGCCGGGCGCGATACCGGTGGCGACCAGGCTGAGCATCTGCCGGGTGAACATGTCCGGCAGGTTCAGCTGACCGGCATAGGTGGTGTCGGCCAGGATCATGTCGCAACGGAACACCGCAACCGGCAGCCCGCACAGGTCGTTGGCCTCGCGCAGCAACACCTCGCCGGCCCACTTGCTGTTGCCGTAGCCGTTGGCGTAACCGTCGTTGATCTGGCGGGTGGAACTGATTTCCCGGACGTCGGCGTCCTCGACGAACATCCCGGGCGCAATCTGGTCTCCCACACCGATTGTCGAGACATAGGTGAAGGCCTTCAGCTTGCTGGTCAGCGCGATCCGCAGCAGCTCGGCGGTGCCTACCGCGTTGGGGCCGAACAGCTCGCTGTACGGCAGCACGTGGTTGACCAGAGCCGCGGGGTCGACGATCAGGTCGACGGTGTCGGCCAGCCGCTGCCAGGTCGCGTCGTCCAGACCGAGGTTGGCCTCACCCTTGTCGCCCGCGATCACCTCGAGGTGGTCGGCGGCCAGACTCTGGTAGTGCTCCAACAGCTTCGGGTCGCCGCTGTCGAACGTCTTGTCCAGGCGCGTCCTGGCCTCTTCATCTGATTTGGCGCGAACCAGCGCAATGACTTTGCCGTCGACCAGGTCCATCCGCTCCAGCCATTCCAGCGCCAGGTAGCGGCCTAGAAATCCGGTCGCGCCGGTCAGCAGCACGGTGCGCACCTCGGCGGCAGGCCCGGGCAGCTCAGGTGCGGCGGCCAAAGTGGCCTCGTCGATGAACTTGTCCAGCGTCAGCTCACTGGCGTGCACCTCGACGGCGTCACGACCGTGCACCGAAGAGAAGCTGGGCCGTTTGCTGCCGTGTCGCTCACCTTCGATGTACGAGGCGATGGCCTGCAGGTCGTTGGCCGGGCTGACGATCACGCCGACCGGCACGTCGCAGTCGAAGATCTCGTGCAGCAGATTGCCGAATGTCAACGCGGACAACGAGTCTCCGCCCAGATCGGTGAAGTGCGCGTCCGGCGTCAGATCAGACTTCGCCGCGCCGAGCATCGCCGCCGCTGCGCGGCTGACGGTCTCGAGCACCGGGGCGTCGGCACCGGTACGCCGCAGCTCGGACAGCTCGTTGGCCTGGCCTTCGGCCAAGTCGACGTAGAGCTGCTCCAACTGCTCGCCGTAATGCTGCTTGAGCTTCGGCCACGCCAGCTTGCGGATACCGGTCAGCAGCCCGTTCTCCAGGGTGAACGGCGTGGTCTCGACGATGAAGTCACGCGGCACCTCGTAGGACTGCAGGTTCGCCTGACGGGCGACGGTCTGCAACGACTCGGCGATCGCCGACTTGGACGCGGTCGCGTCCGTGGGCACGACGACCGCCAAAAGGTAAGGCTGCGCGCTGTTTCCGTAGACGTAGATCTGGCGGACCAGCGGGCTGTTGCCGAACTCGGCTTCCAGCTTCGCCAGGGTGACGAATTCACCCTGCGCCAGCTTGAGCACGTTGTTGCGCCGGTCGACGTAGACCAGGTGGTCCGGGGAGGTCTCGGCGAAGACGTCACCAGTGCGGTAGTAGCCGTCCTCGTCGAACACGCCTGCCGTGGTCTCGGCCCGCTTGTAGTAGCCGGGGAACATGTTCGGGGTCTTGAGCAGCAGCTCGCCCCGGGGGTGCGGCCGGTCGGTGGCAAAGTAGCCCAGATCTGGGACGTCGACCAGCTTGTAGTCGATCACCGGCGGACGCTGGATCTCGCCGTCGAGTAGGACCATGCCGGCCTCGGTGGAGCCGTAACCGTCTACGAGATGGATGTCCAGCACTGACTCGACCCAGTTCCGCAGCTCGGGGGAGATCGGTGCTGAGCCGGTCATCGCGAAGATGTAGCGCCCACCGAGCAGCTCGTGGCGCTGCTCTGCCGTCACCTGAGATTGGGCGGTCTGACGGTCGACGCCCTCGGCGGTCCGTCGTGCAACCTCGCTCTGGTACTCCCCGTACAACATCTCCCAGATGCGCGGAACGAAGTTGAGTTCGGTCGGCCGTACCAGGCGCAAGTCCTCCAGCAGAGTCGACAGGTCGCTCTTGGCGGCGAAGTAGGCGGTGCCGCCGTTGCCGAGCGTCCCGTAGAGAGTGCCGCGGCCCATGACGTGGCTCATCGGCATGAAGTTCAGGTTGATCGACGCGGCACTGGGTCCGAACCAGTTCTTGGTCGAGCGGTTCCACATCTTGGCGACGTTGCTCTGCGGGTACATCGCGCCCTTGGGGGCGCCGGTACTGCCCGAGGTGTAGATCAGCAGCGCCAGCGGGTCGTCTGTACCGGCCGTCGTGGTGGTTGTGGGCAGTGCGGCGCCGCGATCGCGAACATCGTTGAGGGTCTCGATGATCAACGGCAGGTCGGCCAGCCGCTGCCGTGCGCTCTGCAGCGCTTCACTGTTGTCGTCGAGCTCGCTGCGGTAATCGAACACGACCAGCCGCCCGGGTGTGTGGCCCGCGTCGGCGGCCGCCAGGATCACGTCGACTGCGTCAGACAAGTAGTCGATGCTTGCCGCGAAGACGGTGGGCTCGGTCTCGGTGACGATCGGAAGTAGTTGGGTGATGGCCGCGCTCGTCTGCAGCGGCACCGAGACGGCACCGGCAACGCCGAGCGCGATGTCGATGGTCGTGTAGTCGACGCTGGTGAAGCCCAGTACGCAGACCCGGTCACCGGTGGTGATCCCGTCGGTCAGCGCGCGGGACACCTCGCCGACCCGGTCGGCCAACTCGCCGTAGGTGACGTGAGAGAACCAGGGCAGCAGCTTGGCGGTAGTGCGCCCGGTCTGCGGGTCTGTCACCAGCTCATACGCCCGCTGCGCCAGCGCGGGCCGGTCGGAATAACCCTGCAGCGCGGCCTCGACGACCGCGGCCAGGTGCGGCCCGGCGGCATCGATGGCGTTGCTGACGGCTTGGTCAGGTCGCGCGGCCGCGAACTCGGGATCGGCGGCGGCCAACTTCGCGGCGCGTTGTTCCTGGATTTCTTCGGTGTCTGTCGACATACGGAACCTCACAATGTGCGAATTTGAGAAATCTAACGGGGCGCGTCGTTGCGCCTAATCACTACTACGTTAGCAAAGGTAACGATATTTCCGAAAGGCGGTGGCGATAGCGGAAATGTGAGGTGGCTAACGGTCCGGCTTCAGAGTTCGGCCAGTAGGCCGGTCACGACGTCGAGGCCTTCGTTGAGTAGTTCGTCGCTGATCGTCAGCGGGGGCAGGAACCGCACGACGTTGCCGAACGTACCTGCCGTCAGAACGATGACCCCGGCGGCATGTGCGGCGGCAGCGAGCGCGTTGGTCAGCTGCGCGTCGGGCTCAGCGGTCTCAGGTTCGACGAACTCGACGGCGATCATCGCGCCGCGGCCACGCACGTCGCCGATGCGATCGTCGGCGGCCTGCAACGCTTGCAGCCGGTCTTTCATCAGTCGTTCTATCTGACGGGCCCGTTCGAGCAGCCCGTCGGCTTCGATGGTGGCGAGGGTGGCCAGCGCCGCCGCACAGGCCAGCGGGTTGCCGCCGAAGGTGCCGCCGATGCCGCCGGTGTGGGGGGCGTCCATGATCTCGGCGCGGCCGGTGACCGCGGATAGCGGCAGCCCGTCGGCGATGCCCTTGGCGATACAGATCAGGTCGGGCTCGATCTCCTCGTGCTCGCAGGCGAACATGGCTCCGGTCCGGGCGATACCGGTCTGCACTTCGTCGGCGATGAAAACGACGTTGTTGTCCCGGCACCAGCTCAGCAGCGCGGGCAGGAACCCTTCGGCCGGGACGATGAAACCGCCTTCGCCCTGGATGGGTTCGATGATGATCGCGGCGAGATTGTCGGCGCCGACCTGTTTGGAAATCAGGTCGATGGCGCGCCGGGCGGCCAGTTCGCCGTCGGTGGCCAGCTCCTTGTCGATGAGCCCGTCGCGGTAGGGGTAGGACAGTGGCGCCCGGTAGATCTCCGGCGCGAACGGCCCGAATCCGCTCTTGTAGGGCATGGATTTGGCGGTCAGCGCCATCGTCATGTTGGTGCGGCCGTGGTAGGCGTGGTCGAACGCCACCACTGCGTCTTTCCGCGTGTAGGCACGCGCGATCTTGACGGCGTTCTCCACGGCCTCGGCGCCGGAATTGAATAGCACCGAGCGTTTCTCGCCGGAGCCAGGTGTGAGCCGGTTGAGCTGTTCTGCGACCGCAACGTACTGCTCGTACGGCGTCACCATGAAACAGGTGTGGGTGAAGTCGGCGACCTGCGCACGCACCGCGTCGACCACCCGGGGCGCGGAGCTCCCGATGGTGGTGACCGCGATGCCCGAGCCCAGGTCGATCAGGCGGTTGCCGTCGACGTCCTCGACAATCCCGCCCGCGGCACGAGCGGCGAACACCGGGATGGTCTTGCCCACGCTGGCTGAGACCGCCGCGGCGCGGCGCCTCGCCAGCTCAAGCGATGCCGGGCCGGGTATTTCGGTAGCGAGATGGCGGCTCTGTTCGATGGCAGACACGCCAAAAGCGTAGCCCGACGACGATGCGAGCCGCGAGGCTCGCTGAGGAGTCGGGCCAATGAAATCTAGCCCGACGACGATGCGAGCCGCGAGGCTCGACGAGATGACAACCCGGTGATTCGCGGCCGCGTCGACTGTCCTAAGACGCCGCTGAAATCAGCCGGCGGCTGTGTGTCCCAACTCCCGGCACACGTTGGTTGTCGGGTCCCAGTACTGGCCCGGGGGACAGTTGAGTGCCGGACCCTGGCCGACCGGCCGACAGATATTGCTGTACGCGTCCCAGTACTGGCCTGGCTCGCAGTTCGCGGGCGGGTCGGCCCAGCTCGTGGCCGGTGTCGCGAACGCCACGGCCGCCCCTGCGAGCACCAGTGCACTCGCGAACCGGCCAATAAGGTTTTTCATCGGAGATCCTCCTCGATAGACAGTGCAGAGCACTGAAACCGACAGATTTCTTTCTTGCCACATCCTGGCCCGGTCTAAACCTCGAAGACTGGGCCGTCGATCGAATCGACCGTAACAAAGGAGCTCACCGGTGCGCGGCGAAGTCGGCGGGGCTGACGGACCGGATAGCCCAGCGCGATCACCGCAGCCAGCGCCAGCGGGTCCGACGCTCCCAGAATGGTTTTCACCTGCGCTTCTTCACGAATCGCGATGGTGGTGATGACGCCGCCCAGGCCTTCCTCGCGAGCGGCCAGGAGGACATTCCATGCGAATGGATAGATCGACGCGCCGGCGGCGAACGTGTATCGGTCCGCATCCCGGTCGATCGCCGCCAGCATCGACAAGTCGGCGAACAGCGCCAGCAACACCGGTGCCTCGTCGAACTTCTCCGCGAAAACCCCTGGTGCAGTGGTGCTTCCGACGGCCAACGCGCGAGCCTCGGCATCGCGATCGTTGGTCGGCGCCCACGGCCGCAGGCCGGCAGCCGCCAAGGCCAGATAGTCCCGGGACCCCCGCAGATAGCAATCGCGCAGTCGGCGGCGGTTTGCCGGATCCTTGACGACCACCACCCGCCAGGCCTGGGCGTTGCTTCCGCTGGGCGCAAAGCGTGCGGTATCGAGCACTCGTGCCAGCACGGCATCGTCGACGGACCGGTCGGTGAAGTCGCGCACGGCGCCGGTGGTGCGCAACGCTTCAGTCAGCTCCATTGCCCAATGATCGGGTATCGAGGCGGCCTGATGGCACACTGGTGACGTCCCACGACCTCGACGAAAGAGATCTTCGCCTTCATGAACCAAACGGTTGTCTTCCTGCCGATGCTGATCGTCTTGGGGGCGTTCATGTTTTTTGCGTCGCGCCGGCAGAAGCGCGCGATGCAAGCGACCATCGATCTACACGAGTCGCTCACGACCGGGGACCGGGTGCAGACCACCTCCGGGTTGCACGGCACCATCACGCACATCACCGACGACACGGTGGAGCTCGAGATCGCCCCCGGCGTGGTGACGACATGGGTCAAGATGGCGATTGGGAGCCGCGTCGAGCCGGAGGTCCTCGACACCGAGGACGACGAGTTCGGCGAGCTGGCCGACGACCCGGGCCGACTGCCCAACGACTGAGGTCGACGGCCCGCCACGTACCCTTTTCGATGCGGTCGAACTGATCGGGACGCGAGCGGCGGACGGCGGGGTAAAGACCTGCACCAAAGCGCATCGCGCATGAGCGGAGGAGACTCAACACGTGGCATCGCCATCGGCGCCGGTGCACCCAAGCCGTTACCTGGCGGTTTTCCTGGTCTTGCTCATCGGCGTCTATTTGTTGGTGTTCCTCACCGGCAACAAGCTGGCCGACCCGAAGCTCGGCATCGACCTGCAGGGCGGTACCCGGGTCACGCTGACCGCACGGACACCGGACGGGTCACGGCCGACTAAAGAGGCGCTGTCGCAGGCCCAGCAGATCATCGGGTCCCGGGTCAACGGACTCGGTGTATCGGGTTCTGAGGTCATCGTCGACGGCGACAACCTGGTCATCACCGTGCCGGGAACCGACGGCAACGAGGCCCGCAATCTCGGCCAGACCGCGCGGTTGTACATCCGTCCCGTCATCAACGCTCTGCCCGTCGACAGCGCCGGCGCGCAGGGCGGCCCGCGGTTGCCCGCACCCCGCGGCCCGCGCGGTCCAGCACCGGTTGCACCTGGTCCCGGAGCACCGGTACCTGGGGCACAGCCCGGTGTGGTTCCGCCTGGATCTCCGGCACCGGGCCTCGCGCCGGTGCCAGGCGGCGGACCCGCGCTGGACCCCGGCTTGCCGGGCGACCTGCCGTTGCTGCCCGACACCCCCGGTGTGCCGCCCCAGCCCCGGCCCTATCCGCTCGACGCGCCCTCGACGCCGACGCCGGCACCGCCGACGCCCACGCAGCAGTCACCGGCCCCGGCACCTGCCCCTGCTCCAACGGCGCAGCCCGCACCGCCGGTGCTCCCGCCGATCCAGCCCGGACCGCCGGATCCCCGCAAAGACCTCGCCGAGCGCATCGCCAAGGAACGAGAGTGGCGGCAGAGCACCAATAAAGGGGTGCAATTCCTGGCGCTGCAATATCAGGCCACCCGCTGCTTCCAGGACGACATCCTGGCCGGCAACGACGACCCCGACCTGCCGCTGGTGACCTGCGACACGCAGCACACGCAGGCCTACCTGCTGGCGCCCTCGATCATCAGCGGCGACCAGATCCAGAATGCCAGCTCGGGCATGGACCAGCGCAGCGGTGGTTACGTCGTCGACGTGCAATTCAAGAGCGGTGCGGCCAACACCTGGGCCGACTTCACCGCGGCTCACATCGGCACGCAGACCGCGTTCACGCTGGACTCGCAGGTTGTCAGCGCGCCGCGGATCGAGGAAGCGATCCCCGGCGGCCGTACCCAGATTCACGGGCAGTTCACCAGTTCACCCAGGCGCGCCAAGGAGCTGGCCAACGTCCTGAAATACGGCTCGCTCCCGCTGTCATTCGAGTCGTCGGAGGCCCAAACTGTCTCGGCGACGCTGGGATTGACCTCGCTGCGGGCAGGCCTGATCGGCGGCGCGATCGGACTGGGTCTAGTTCTGCTGTATTCGTTGCTGTACTACCGGGCGTTGGGCGTGCTGACCGCATTATCGTTAGCAGCCTCTGGCGCAATGGTTTTCGCGATCCTGGTGCTACTTGGCCGATATATCAACTACACCCTGGACCTGGCCGGCATCGCCGGTCTGATCATCGGTATAGGTACGACGGCGGACTCGTTCGTGGTGTTCTTCGAGCGCATCAAAGACGAGATACGCGAAGGCAAGTCGTTCCGGTCGGCGATCCCGCGAGGCTGGCGACGGGCCCGGAAGACAATCCTGTCGGGTAACGCCGTCACCTTCCTGGCCGCCGCCGTGCTGTACGTCCTGGCGATCGGTCAAGTCAAGGGGTTCGCGTTCACGCTGGGGCTCACCACCGCACTCGATACCGTCGTGGTGTTCCTGGTGACCTGGCCGCTGGTTTACCTGGCCGGTAACTCCAAGACGCTGGCGAAGCCGGCCTACAACGGCCTGGGAGCGGTCCAGCAGGTCGCGCGGGAGCGGCGTGCTGCGACTGCCGGGGCCGCCACGACAGGACGGGGGTAGCGAGATGGCGTCAAACAGCACGACTGCCGTCGAGCTCGGCAAGGACACGGGTGCCGTGCCGCGGCATGGCTTCTTGTCTCGGCTCTACACCGGTACCGGTGCTTTCGAGGTGGTCGGGCGGCGTCGGCTCTGGTACGCGGTCAGCGGCGTCATCGTCGCCATCGCGGTCCTCAGTATTCTGTTGCGCGGGTTCACTTTTGGCATTGACTTCAAGGGCGGCACCACGGTGTCGTTCCCGCGCGGCACCGCAACCGTCAGCCAGGTCGAGAACGTGTTCCGCCAGGCGCTGGGCCACGACCCGGAATCTGTGGTGATCGTCGGTAGCGGCTCGTCGGCAACCGTCCAGATCCGGACGGAGACGTTGGCCAACGACAAGACCGAGAAGCTGCGCAACGCGCTGTTCGACAAGTACCACCCCAAGGGCGCCGACGGTCAGCCCAGCAAGCTGGCCATCTCGGATTCGGCGGTGTCCTCGACGTGGGGCGGGCAGATCACCAAGAAGGCGGTCATCGCCTTGGTGGTGTTCCTGGTGCTGGTCAGCCTGTACATCACCGTCCGCTACGAGCGTTTCATGGCGGTTTCGGCGCTGACCACGATGGTTTTCGACCTGACGGTCACCGCCGGTATCTATTCGCTGGTGGGTTTCGAAGTCACCCCGGCCACCGTCATCGGTCTGTTGACGATTCTGGGATTCTCGCTGTACGACACCGTCATCGTGTTCGACAAGGTCGAAGAGAACACGCACGGTTTCCAGCACACGACTCGGCGAACTTTCGCCGAGGAGGCCAATCTCGCGGTCAACCAGACGTTCATGCGGTCGATCAACACCAGCCTGATCTCGACGTTGCCGGTGCTGGCTTTGATGGTGGTGGCCGTGTGGCTGCTGGGTGTCGGGACGCTCAAGGACCTGGCGCTGGTGCAGTTGGTCGGAATCATTGTCGGTACCTACTCGTCGATCTTCTTCGCCACTCCGCTACTGGTCACGCTGCGCGAGCGCACCGAGCTGGTGCAGACCCACACCCGCCGGGTCCTGCGGCGACGCGGGCCGGCTGAAGCGAAGGCCGCAGACCAGGGAGGCAAGACAGACAAGGGGCAGGAGCGCACCGAGTCGGGCGATGGCGAGACCACTGAGTCCTCGGCGCCGGCGCGGTCATCCTTCGTCGCCGCCGACGAATCGGCGCCCAGCAAGCCGGCCCCGGGCGCTCGGCCGGTGCGGACTTCCACCGGCCGCCATACGCGTCCGACCGGCAAGCAGAATAAACGCTAGTCCGATGATTGCCTGGCGTCGGCGTATGGCCGCCAGCTGTCTGGTGGTCACGCTTGCCGCAGGCGCGCAGGGTGCGTTGACGGCGTGCTCGGGAACCGCCGCAGGGCAAGTCGATTACATCGTCGACGGCGCGCTGGACACCTACAACACCAACACAGTCAGCGGCGCGGCGTCCGCGGGAGCGCAGGCGTTCGCCCGCACGCTCACCGGGTTCGGCTACCACGGCCCGGACGGCCAGGTTGTTGCCGACCACGACTTCGGCGCGATCTCGTTGGTCGGCGGTTCGCCGCTGGTGCTGGATTATCAGATCGCCGACAACGCCGTGTACTCCGACGGCAAGCCGGTCACCTGCGACGACCTGGTGTTGACCTGGGCGGCCCAGTCCGGTCGGTATTCCGCCTTCGACGCCGCCAGCCAGGCCGGGTACGCCGACGTCACGGCCATTGACTGCCAACCGGGACAGAAGAAAGCGCGGGTGTCGTTCGCGCCCGACCGCAACATCGTCGACTACAACCAGCTGTTCACCGCCACCGCGGTCCTGCCGTCGCATGTCATCGCCGACGAGTTGGGTATCGACGTCACCTCTGCGCTGTTGGGCAACAACGTGCCGGTGATCGCTCGTATCGCCCAGCTATGGAACACCACCTGGAATCTCAAGCCGGGCACCGACTCGAGCACTGTCGCCAAGCACTTCCCGTCGTCGGGGCCGTACAAGATCGAATCGGTATTAGACGGTGGCGCAGTGGTTCTCGTTGCCAACGACAAATGGTGGGGCACCAAGCCCATGACCAAGCGGGTCACGGTCTGGCCGCAGAAAGCCGACATCCAGGACCGGGTCAACGCCAAGAGCGCCGACGTCGTCGACGTAGCCGCCGGCTCGTCGGGTGCCCTGGCCACACCCGACACCTATCGCCGCACCGACGCGGCGGCCGACGGCATCGAGCAGCTGATCTTCGCGCCGAGCGGACCGCTAGTCGACATCGCGGCCCGCCGCGCGGTGGCGTTGTGCACCCCGCGCGACGTGATTGCTCGAGATGCCGCGGCACCGATCGCCAACGCGCGTCTGCACGGAGCCGCCGAGGATGCCATCGGTCAGGCCGAAAATGTGCCTGAGGCAGGCCAATTCATCAAAGCGAACCCGGTGGCGGCGCGCGCTGAGCTGAAGAACAAGCCGCTGCCGGTGCGGATCGGCTATCGCGGCCCGAACGCGCGACTGGCCGCCATCGTCGGCGCGATCGCCAAGGCCTGCGGCCCCGCCGGCATCACGGTCTCCGATGTGACGTCGGATTCGGTCGGCCCCCAGGCGCTCAAGGACGGCAAGATCGACGTGTTGCTGGCCAGCACCGGCGGCGCCACCGGCAGCGGTTCGACCGGATCGCCGGCCATGGACGCCTACGACCTGCACACCGGAAACGGCAACAACGTCTCCGGCTACACCAACGGCCAAATCGACGGGATCATCGGCTCACTCGCGGTGTCGGCCGACCCCGCCGACCTGGTCCGGCTACTGACCGAGAGCGCGCCGGTGCTGTGGGCCGGAATGCCGACGCTGCCGCTCTATCGTCAGCAGCGCACGCTGCTGACCTCGAAGAAGATGTACGCCGTCGGCACCAACCCCAGCCGTTGGGGCGCCGGCTGGAACATGGACCGATGGGTGCTGGTGAGGTGACGGCAGCCGACCTGGTCGTCGCGCTGACCCGGCAGGTCGCCGACTTCCCCTCGGCGGGCATTGAATTCAAGGATCTGACCCCGCTGTTCGCCGACGCGCGCGGGCTGGCCGCGGTCACCGACGAGCTGGCTGACCTCGCTTCCGGTGCCGATTTGATCGCCGGTATCGACGCGCGCGGATTCCTGCTCGGCGGCGCTCTCGCGGCCCGGCTCGGGACCGGCGTGCTGGCCATCCGCAAGGGCGGCAAGCTCCCGCCGCCGGTGCGCACCGAGGATTACCAGCTCGAGTACGGCACCGCGAGCCTGGAGCTGCCCGCCGACGGGATCGATCTGACCGGGCGCAGCGTTGTGTTGGTGGATGACGTGCTGGCCACCGGCGGGACACTCGCGGCGGCGCACCGGCTGCTCGAACGTTCGGGCGCGCAGGTGAGGATTGCCGCGGTGGTCATCGAACTGACCGCGCTGGGTGGTCGTGAGCTGGTAGCGCCGCTGCCGGTGCACAGCGTCGCGGTTCTCTAGCGCACAGCGCGGCGGACGTTATCCTTGAGGCTCCGGAGGTGACCAACGTGGCGGACGACAAGGGGACGGCTATCCAGCCGCCCACCGAGCCGCTGCAACTCGCCGACATCGCGCCGTCGGCCGAGCCCGGTATCGGCCTCAAGGCACCCAGCAGCGCTTCGCGCCGCGTCCGCGCCCGGCTGGCGCGACGCATGACCGCGCAGCGCAGCGCGCTCAGCCCAGTGCTCGAACCGTTGGTCGCGGTGCACCGGGAGGTCTACCCGAAGGCGGACCTGTCGTTGTTGCAGCGGGCCTACGAAGTGGCTGAGTACCGGCACGCCAGCCAGCTGCGGCATTCAGGGGACCCCTACATCACTCACCCATTGGCTGTGGCCAACATCCTGGCCGAGTTGGGCATGGACACCACCACGCTGGTGGCGGCGTTGTTGCATGACACGGTCGAAGACACCGGCTACACCCTCGAGGAGTTGTCCGGAGATTTCGGCGACGAGGTCGGCCATCTCGTCGATGGGGTGACCAAGTTGGACCGGGTGGTGCTGGGCAGCGCCGCCGAAGGCGAGACGATCCGCAAGATGATCACCGCGATGGCGCGCGACCCGCGGGTGCTGGTGATCAAGGTGGCCGACCGACTGCACAACATGCGGACCATGCGCTTCCTGCCGCCGGAGAAGCAGGCCCGCAAGGCCCGAGAGACGCTGGAAGTCATTGCCCCGCTGGCGCATCGGCTCGGTATGGCCACGGTCAAGTGGGAGTTGGAGGATCTGTCTTTCGCGATCCTGCATCCCAAGAAGTACGAGGAGATCGTGCGACTGGTCGCCGGACGGGCGCCGTCGCGTGACACCCATCTGGCCAAGGTCCGCGCCGAGATCGCCGCCACACTCAACGCGTCGAAGATCAACGCGGTGGTCGAGGGACGGCCCAAGCACTACTGGTCGATCTATCAGAAGATGATCGTCAAGGGCCGTGACTTCGACGATATCCACGACCTGGTCGGCATCCGTATCTTGTGCGAGGAGATCCGGGACTGTTACGCCGCTGTCGGCGTGGTGCATTCGCTGTGGCAGCCGATGGCCGGCCGGTTCAAGGACTACATCGCCCAGCCGCGCTACGGGGTGTACCAGTCGCTGCACACCACGGTCGTCGGGCCGGAGGGCAAACCGCTGGAGGTGCAGATCCGGACCCGCGACATGCACCGCACCGCGGAATACGGCATCGCCGCGCACTGGCGCTACAAAGAGACCAAGGGCCGCAACGGAGTTCCGCATCTGCAGGCTGCAGCCGAGATCGACGACATGGCCTGGATGCGCCAGTTGCTCGACTGGCAGCGTGAAGCCGCCGACCCGGGCGAATTCCTCGAGTCGCTGCGTTACGACCTTGCGGTGCAAGAGATCTTCGTCTTCACCCCGAAGGGCGATGTGATCACGCTGCCCACCGGGTCCACGCCCGTCGACTTCGCCTACGCGGTGCACACCGAGGTGGGTCATCGCTGCATCGGCGCCCGGGTCAACGGCCGGTTGGTGGCGCTGGAACGCAAACTGGAAAACGGCGAAGTCGTCGAGGTATTCACCTCGAAGGCTTCCACCGCCGGACCGTCGCGCGACTGGCAGCAGTTCGTGGTCTCACCGCGCGCCAAGACCAAGATCCGGCAGTGGTTCGCCAAGGAGCGCCGTGAAGAGGCGCTCGATACCGGTAAAGACGCGATCACGCGCGAGGTGCGTCGCGGCGGGCTTCCGTTGCAGCGCTTGGTCAATGGCGGATCCATGGGGGCAGTCGCCAACGAGCTGCACTACGCCGATGTGTCGGCGCTCTACACCGCGGTGGGCGAGGGTCACATCTCGGCCAAACACGTGGTGCAACGTCTTCTGGTCGAACTGGGCGGGATCGATCAGGCCGAAGAGGATCTGGCCGAACGCTCGACCCTCACCGCGATCCCGCGCCGCCCGCGCAGCGACGACGTCGGCGTCGCGGTGCCGGGCGCTCCTGGTGTGCTGAGCAAGTTGGCCAAGTGCTGCACGCCGGTACCCGGCGATCTGATCCTCGGGTTCGTCACGCGCGGTGGGGGAGTCAGCGTGCACCGCACTGACTGCACCAATGCCACCTCGCTGCAGCAGCAGTCCGAGCGCATCATCGAGGTGCACTGGGCGCCGTCACCGTCGTCGGTGTTCCTGGTGGCCATCCAGGTCGAGGCGCTCGACCGGCACCGGCTGCTTTCCGACGTCACCCGCGTGCTGGCCGACGAGCGCGTCAACATCCTGTCGGCGTCGGTGACCACCTCCGCCGGTGATCGAGTGGCGATCAGCCGCTTCACTTTTGAGATGGGCGACCCCAAGCATCTGGGGCACCTGCTCGATGTGGTCCGCAATGTCGAAGGCGTCTACGACGTCTACCGGGTCACGTCAGCGGCCTGACGGGTGAGCGTAGCCGGACAGCGTGCGCTGGTCATGGGAGCCAGCGGCAACGTGGGCGCATGCGTGACCAGACATCTCGCCGCCGGCGGTGCCGATGTTCGGGTGTTGCTGCGAAAGTCTAGTTCCACCAAGGGGATCGACGGCCTTGATGTCGAACGCACGTACGGCGATCTTGTCGACGCCGCCGCAGTCGCCGCCGCGATGGCGGACCGCGACGTCGTGTACTACTGCGTCGTCGACACCCGGGCGGAGCTGCGGGATCCCGCGCCGCTGTTCAAAACCAATGTCGAAGCCCTGAGTCACGTACTCGATGTCGCGGTGCAGGCGAACCTTCAGCGATTCGTCTTCCTGAGCACCATCGGCACCATCGCCGTCGGCCTGCACGGCGAAACCGTGGATGAGGACACCCCGTTCAACTGGGCCGATCAGGCCGGCAGCTACATCGAATCTCGCCGTGCTGCAGAGCAACTGGTGTTGTCGTACGCCGCCGATCACGGGCTGCCCGCCGTCGTGACCAACGTATCGAACCCGTACGGGCCGCCCGATTGGCAGCCGCGCCAGGGGATGTTCGTCAAGCTCGCCGCGCAAGGGAAGATGCCGTTCTATGTTCGGGGCGTGGGCTCCGAGGTCGTCGGCATCGACGACGCTGCCGACGGGATGCTGCTGGCCGCGCAGCGGGGCCGGGTCGGGCAGCGCTACATCATCTCGGAGCGCTACATGTCCCAGCGTGAACTGGTCACCATCGCCGCGCAGGCCGTCGGCGCTCGGCCGCCGCGGCTGGGGCTTCCCAATGGCGGTGCTGTACGGCTTGGGGTGGCTGTCCGACGCGGCGGGAGCGTTGGCGCGTAAGGATTTTCCGATGAGTAGGCAAAGCGCGCGGCTGGTGGAATTGACCTCGCCAGCCAGCCACGCCAAGGCGACCCGTGAGCTCGGCTGGCATCCGACGCCCACCGAAGACTCCATCCGGCGCGCGGCGCACACCTACATCGAGCGGTCAGTCCCGGCGCGCTGAGGTGATGCTGACTTCGTTGACCGGCGCACCATCGTCGCCGCCACCGACGACGCCGCCGGCGGCGATCTTGTCGATGACGGCCAGCCCGGCCGGGGTGATCGTGCCGAAAATGGTGTAGGTCGGCGGCAGCAGCGAATCGCGGTAGACCATGAAGAACTGGCTGCCGTTGGTGCCGGGTCCGGCATTGGCCATCGCCAGTGTGCCCCTGGGATATACGACAGGCTGTTTCAGCGCCGGCTCACCGGGTGGGTACTGAATGGTCGGGAATTCGTTGACGAATTGATAGCCCGGTCCGCCGGTTCCGTCGCCCTTGGGGTCTCCGCACTGCAGCACCGAGAGTGCGCGTGCCGTGGTCAGCCGATGGCATTCGGTGTTGTCGAAGTATGCCTGCTGGGCCAGGGTGACGAAACTCATCACAGTGCAGGGTGATTCGTTGTTGGCGAGCTGTAGACCGATGCGGCCGCGGTCAGTGACGATGGTCAGCCCGATCTGCGCGGGGTCCGTCGACGCCTTGCCGCTGGGCGGCGGGGCCGCCTGTTTGCCGGCCGGCCCGGGGGTCCGGGGGTACTGGCAGTTCGCTCCCACACCAGCCGATGGGAAGAATGGCGGCAAGAGCGGGCCGGTCACCGGCGCGACCGGCGGCCGCGTCGAGGTCGGCGTTGCGACCGTACTGGTCGAGGTGGTGGTGGCCGCCTTGTCGGAGTTGTGGCGGGTGCATGACGCCATCGTCACGGTTACGGCAACGATGCCGAGCGCGGCCGCGATCCGGGTCAGTTTCATCATTGGTCCAGCAGAATCGACGTGACGGTGACCTCGGTGGCCGGAGCTCCGTCCGCACCGCCACCGGCGATGCCGCCCTTGGCGATCTTGTCCAGGGTGTCCAGTCCATCCTGCTGGATTTTGCCGAACACGGTGTACGCGGGCGGCAAGGGAGTGTCCTTGTACACCAGGAAGAATTGGCTGCCGTTGGTGTTCGGCCCGCTGTTGGCCATCGCCAACGTGCCCTTCGGGTAGATCACCGGCTCGCGGAGCGCCGGGTCGCCCGGCGGGTACTGGTCGGTCGGGTACTCGTCGGCGAACTTGTAGCCCGGTCCGCCGGTGCCGTCGGCGCTCGGGTCTCCGCACTGCAAGATCGACAGGGTCAGCCGGTGGCATTTGGTGTTGTCGAAGAACTTCTGCCCTGCCAGGCTCGCGAAACTGTTGACGGTACAGGGAGATTCGTTGTTCGCGAGCAGCAAGCCGATGTGGCCCTGGTTGGTGACCATGCTGACGCTGACCTGTGCCGGATCGGTTGGCACCTTGCCCGTCCTGGGCAGGTTCGCCGGTTTGGACGCCTGCTCGGTCGACGGCGGGTATTGGCAGTTGGCACCGAGGTCGGCGTTGGGCTTGAAGGCCGGCAGCGCTGGACCAGATGCGCTGGGAGCGGCGCTGGTCGAGGTGTCTGAGCTGGCTGTGGCCTTCTTGTCATCGCGGTTGGCCAGGACGACGGTGACCACGATCGCGGTGACCGCGACTGCTGCCGCGACCGACCCTCCGACGATGGCCAGGGTTCGACGACGACGGGCTTGCTGGGCGCGGCGCTCCAACTGCCGCTCCAATTTGCGCTTGGCTGACGCACGTCGCTGTTCGTTGCTGGGCACCGCGTGTCCCTTCATGATCACGGGCTGGGTCAGCACGAGTGTGCCAGTTCACGCTCAATAAGGGTGGCCCGACCCGTCGGCGATCGACTGGATGGGAAACTGGACAGCGTGTTGATCACCGGATTTCCCGCCGGGTTGCTGCAGTGCAACTGCTATGTGCTGGCACCGCACCCCGGAGCGGACGCGATCGTCGTGGACCCAGGCCAGCGCGCCATGGGTCAGCTGCGACGCATTCTCGACGAGAATCGGCTGACACCGGCGGCGGTACTGCTCACCCACGGCCACATCGACCACATCTGGTCGGCGCAGAAGGTGTCCGACACCTTCGGCTGTCCGACGTACATTCATCCCGAAGACCGGTTCATGTTGACCGACCCGATCAAGGACTTCGGGCCCAAGCTGGGCCAATTGCTGCTCGCCGCGATCTTCCGGGAACCCAAGCAGGTCGTCGAACTCGACCGTGACGGCGACAAGATCGATCTCGGCGGGATCAGCGTCACCGTCGATCACACGCCGGGCCACACCCGCGGATCGGTGGTTTTCCGGGTTACCGGCGACAAAGAACTCGTGTTCACCGGCGACACGCTGTTCCAGCGATCGGTTGGCCGAACCGACCTGTACGGAGGCAGCGGCCGAGACCTGCTGCGCTCGATCGTGGACAAACTCTTGGTCCTCGACGACAGCACAGTGGTGCTGCCCGGTCACGGCAACTCCACCACCATCGGCGATGAGCGCCGGTTCAATCCGTACATCGAGGGGCTCAGCCCGTGAGCGCGCCGACGACGATGAACAGAGCAGATCGATCTGGAAAAAGGGCGAGGAGTGGCGTCGATGCCTGAGTTCGTCGCGCCGAAGGGCGTACCGGACTACGTTCCGCCGGATTCGGCACAGTTCGTCGCGGTCCGATCGGCATTGCTGGACGCCGCCCGTCTAGCCGGATACGGCGATATCGAGTTGCCGATCTTCGAGGACACTGCGTTGTTCGCCCGCGGGGTCGGGGAGTCCACCGACGTGGTGTCGAAGGAGATGTACACCTTCGCCGACCGCGGCGACCGCTCGGTGACGCTGCGACCGGAAGGCACCGCCGGGGTGGTGCGTGCGGTGATCGAGCACGGTCTGGACCGCGGCGCGCTGCCGGTCAAGCTGTGTTATTCCGGGCCGTTCTTTCGCTACGAGCGCCCCCAGGCCGGCCGCTACCGCCAGCTACAGCAAGTCGGTGTCGAGGCCATCGGCGTGGACGACCCGGCCCTGGATGCCGAAGTGATCGCCGTTGCCGACGGGGGTTTCCGCTCGCTGGGCCTTGACGGGTTCCGCCTGGAAATCACGTCGCTAGGCGACGACAGCTGTCGGCCGCAGTATCGGGAACTGTTGCAGGACTTCTTGTTTCATCTCGACCTCGATGAGGAGACGCGTAAGCGTGCCGAGATCAACCCGCTGCGGGTGCTCGACGACAAGCGTCCTGAGGTCAAGGCGATGACCGCCGATGCGCCGGTGATGCTCGATCATCTCTCCGAGGAGGCCCAGCGGCACTTCGACACCGTGCTGGCCCACCTCGACGGCCTGGGCGTGCCGTATGTGATCAACCCTCGGATGGTGCGCGGGTTGGACTACTACACCAAGACCACCTTCGAGTTCGTCCATGACGGGCTGGGTGCCCAGTCGGGCATCGGCGGCGGGGGCCGCTACGACGGCCTGATGCGACAACTCGGCGGACAAGACCTGTCCGGCATCGGGTTTGGCCTCGGTGTCGACCGGACGCTGTTGGCGCTGCGTGCGGAGGGCAAAGACGTCGGGCCCACCGCGCGCTGCGACGTGTTCGGCGCTCCGCTGGGCGAGCAGGCCAAGTTGCGGCTGGCGGTTCTGGCCGGGCAACTGCGCGCGGCGGGTGTGCGCGTCGATCTGGCGTACGGCGATCGCGGACTCAAGGGTGCGATGCGTGCGGCCGACCGGTCCGGCGCCCGGGTAGCGCTGGTGGCCGGTGATCGCGACATCGAGGCGGGAACGATCGGGATCAAGGATCTGACGACGGGTGAGCAGGTCGACGTGGCGACGGATGCCGTTGTCGGCGAAGTGCTTTCGCGGCTGAACCGTAGACGCCTACGCCGAGATCGACACCAGCGTGAGAGCCCGAGGCCAGCACGCTGCGTCGATCTCGCTGTGGCGCGGTCAGGCCCGCCCGCTGTGCTTGACCTGGTTGAACGGCACGCCCCGGTCGGCGGCGAATTCGCGCGGGAAGCCGAGGATACGTTCGCCAATCACGTTGCGCGCCATCTCGGTGCTGCCGCCGCCGAGCGCTGCGGTTTGCCGCGACAGGTAACGTTCGCCGAGCGAGAGCAGCCCGGGGGGCCCGTCGACCACACCGGCGTCGCCGGCGATTGCCAGCGCGGTGTCGACCTCGAGCATGACTTCCTCGGCATGGAAAAGCCGGATCAGCGTGCCGCCGGTCGGGGGCAGTGATCCGTCCAGCACGCCTCGAAAGACGTGGTCGATCAACTGCTCCCGCACGGCGCGATGCGTCAGCGCCCGGCCGGCCGCCTCGCGGGCTCGCTCGTTACCGCTGAGTCCGGCCGCGCGCAGGATCGCGTGATAGTCGGGGGCCTGCTCCTGGTCGTTCTCGGCGCCGTTGCCGCTGGCGTACTCCGAGCCGCGGCCCACCGCCCGTCGCTCGTGGTGCAGTTGGCGGGTGGCCACCTCCCAGCCCTTGTCGACTTCGCCGACC
The DNA here is from genome assembly GCA_963737375.1 of uncultured Actinomycetota bacterium. Lineage (GTDB taxonomy): Bacteria > Actinomycetota > Actinomycetes > Mycobacteriales > Mycobacteriaceae > Mycobacterium. The sequence continues at coordinate 84,310 of CAVTSP010000022.1, read as the reverse complement.
ACCGCGTCGTCACCGAGTTCGAGGTCGTCGAAGAATTCCTCGCAGAACTCGGTGGAGCCGTTGACCTGTTTGATCCGGCGCAATGTGATGCCCGGGCTGTCCAAGCGCGCCAGGAACATCGTCAGGCCTTCGTGCTTGGGCACATTCCAGTTGGTCCGGGCCAGCAGCAGTCCGTAGTCGGCGGCGAATGCTCCGGTGCTCCACGTCTTGGCGCCGTTGACGATCCACTTGTCACCGCGTCGCTCGGCGCGGGTGATCACTCCCGCCAGGTCTGAGCCGCCACTGGGCTCCGACAGCAGCTGGACGAGCACCTCGTCGCCGCGCAGTGCCGCCGAAATGTGTTGCCGCTTTTGGTCTTCGCTGGCGGTGTCGAGGATCGTCGCGCAGCAGATGGTGAACGTCGGCGTGTTCAGAATCAGCGGCATCTCGTAGCCGGCACTCTCGTTGTCGAATGCCTTCTGGTAGGCGATGTCGAGGCCGAGTCCGCCGTATTCGCGAGGAAAGCAGATTCCGGCGAAGCCGCCGTCGTAGAGCCGTCGCTGTAATTGCCGGACGTGCTGCCAGGAGTCGGCCTCGCCTCGATCGGCAAACGGCGGGTTGGCCGAGTCGGCGATGCGGGGCATGCTGTCGGCCAGCCAGGTCCGGGCCCGCTGGGCGAAATCCGCCACCGACTCCGTCATATAGCGCCTCCGAGAGTTCCATTAACCTAAAGCGGTAATGACATTATCAGCAGGTTGGCGGGCCGGGAGCGCCAAGACGCTCAGCCGCCGCGGGGCCGCGTCAGCGTGAACTGCTCGACGACGCTGATCGCGCCGTAGGGTCCGTTGACCGCGTAGTGGGTCGCCTTGATCGACGTGTTGCCGCCCGGCGACCCGGGGTCGACATCGAAAGCGACGAAGCCATAAGGGTTTTGGCTGTCCCTGAACGCCGACCACGGCGCTTCCTCCACCACATATACGGGTGCTTTACGTCCGATCGGGTCGGTGGCGGCACCGATGCCGGTCACCACCCGGCATCGAGGCTCGGGAAAGAACAAGCTGTTCGACGGCGAGGATGTGCCGCCCCCGCCGATGACGACGTGCACGGTCCCTTTGGTGGTGTCGATGACGTCGCTGTGGTCGGCCACCGGGATCGGTGTCCTGGTTTCGGTGTCCTGCGCGCCGCGCAACGGGTGGGAGCGCTCGTAGTGGTGCTCGTGACCGCACACCACCAGGTCGACCTGGTATTGGTCGAATAGCGGCAGCCATTCCTGTCGGATGCCCAGGTCGGCTCCATTGGTGTGATCGGCCGTGGAAATCGCGGTCTGGTGCATACAGACGATCACCCAGTCGACGCGCTTGTCGGCTCGTGCATTGGCGAGTTCTTTTTCCAGCCAACGCTTTTGCGCACCGCCTGAGTATCCGCGGACGTAGGAATTGCCGCCGTCCTGGAAGCAGATGTCGTCGTTGTTGAGGCTGATGATCCGTACCGAACCGGCTGTGAACGAGTACCACAGGCCGCCTAGCTCGCCGTCGGATCCGGCGTCGGGCAGGGCGAAGTAGGTCTGGTAGGCCGCGTAACCGATTGGGCCATTGCCCAATTCGTTCTCATGGTTGCCCGCGGCCGGCATCCACGGCCGATAGCGCGCGGAGCGCGTGTTGTTGTCGAACCAGTCCGACCAGGTACGGATGCGGTCATGGGCCAGGTTGGCGTAGCACAGGTCGCCGTTGACCAAGTTGAACAGCGGACTGATTTTCTCGATCGCGGTGGTGATGTCGCCGGCCGCCGGGGATCCCAAGTTGTCGCTGCCATAACTCTTCTTGTTCAGTCGGCCCAGGGTCGGCGTGGCTTGGTCGCCAAAGCTTGTGAAGCGCAACGGACTCCGGCCCGACGGCGCGGTCCGGACGGTGCCCAACTCGGGGTTGGTGCCGTCGTGCACCGCGGCGTAAACGTAGTCGGTGTCGGGCGCGAGATTGTCGAGCCTCGCGTGATGGACCCGGACTTCGGTTTTCGATTTCGCGTCCCGGTAGGTACGCGTTTCGGCCGGCACAGAACGGCCGAAACCGGCGGTCGATGTGCCCGCCATGACTCGCGGATTGCTCACCGGGTCAGTGGTGTGCCACGACACGACGACCTCGGAGGAAGCATCGCGACCGAATTGCAGATGCAGGCCACCCACCGGTTGGGCGCCGCTGCGATCGGGCTGGGTCCACAAACCTGGTCCGCGACCGGGCGACCCGAAGAGTGCCACGGCGCCGGCGCCCAGGCCCGCACCGACAATGGTCGTCGCCGCGCCGGTCGTCAGCAGCATTCGGCGGCTGATGCCCGGCGCCGGGCCGCCGTTGCGTTCCGGCTGCGGCTTGTCGACCATTCTTCTTTCTTACCTTGGTCCGTCCCGCGGGCCGGTGAACGCTAACCGGCGAATACGTAGACCCAGGCGTGTGGTCCGGATCGCAGCGGCACGGAGATCCTGCGGTAGTCATCGACCTCATAGCCGTCGGCTGCGGCCAATTCGGCCTCGGTGATGGTGAAAACGATCCCGTCGACGTGCGCGTCCGGCCGGTCGGTTGGTCGCAGAATCGGATGCCTGATCGCTGCCACTGGTGGCGATGACCTGCGGATCTGTGATCGTGAGGTGGTGCAGTTCGTAGCCGATGACCGCGTCGACGTAGCCCTCCAATTCTCTGCCGAACGTGGCAAGTTGGACCTCACGTTGTCGGAGAGTCCCGTAGGAGAACAGCAGCTCGCTCATCGACGGTGCATAACATCCGTCTCCTCGGTCCGCCACCGGAGCGACGATCGGTAACGCGGAAAGTGTTCGAAAGACGCTTTTCTTCAGCCTTTTCTCAGCTTTGGTGATGTGCCCGAGATTCCGATCATGATGTCCGTCGGCCGACCAATAATGAGCGGATCTGTTCATAATCCTCGGTAACCGGACAATGGTCGACGGGCTTTTACCGGGCGATCCATCGTGCCGGCGCTCGGCTGTCATTTTCGCGATAGCATCGCCGTCCACGGCGGCGGGTGACGCGCATCGGGCGACGCGGGTCGGGTCACTGCCCCGCCGAGGCCACGGGAGATGGCTCATGCTGGCCCCGTGGCGGCGCGGGCGCATACCAATTGTCAAGAAGGCGAGGCGTTTACGGCCAGTCGAGGCCCGCCACTGGTTAGCTGAGGGAGGGCGGCTTCCTTTGCCGTCCGCGGGCCCGGATAGGCCGTTCACCCGGACCGGGGCGCCGCCCCCGAGTCGGTAGGAGTTCTGCGCCACGGAAGCTGCTGACCTACGCCTAATGGCTACCTCCCGTTCGGAGCTTTTTCATGCCCATCCGGCCTACCTGGGAACTTCCTGTATGTGCGACCAAAAAAATTGTCGCTACCGCAATGTCTCTTTGCTTTTTCTCAGCACAGGATGCACTTCTGTGATTTAAGATTGCGCATCGGTCAGACCTCAAACATGCTCTCTTTGCGGATTAGTTAATTGCATTAACTAATCCGCCGGGCCGACCGGGGGGTCTGACGCCTGTCTGAAGGAGGGGTCGGTGTCGTTTGTAACTACGCAGCCAGAGGACCTGTCCGGGGCTGCGGGCAATCTCGCGGGTCTCGGGGACGCGATGGCGGCACGAAACGCCGCGGCGGCGACGCCGACAACCGGCCTGGCGCCGGCCGCTTCGGATATCGTTTCGGCAGTGACCGCGGCGCAGTTCGGTAAGCACGGCGCCGCCTATCAGCAGATCGCCGCCCAAGCGGCGTTGGTGCACGAGCAAGTAGTAGCAACATTGCGTTCCGGGGCGGGCGCATACGCGCTGACCGAGGTGGCGAATGCAGCTACCGGCTAAGGGGGGCCTGGGTCGATGAGTTTCATGATTTTTCCGCCGGAGATCAACTCCAGCTTGATGTACAGCGGCGCGGGGTCGGGGCCGTTGATGGCGGCCGCGTCGGCGTGGGGCGAGCTGGCCGCCGATCTCGAATCAACCGCCGCCTCATATCAGGCGGTGCTCGCGCAGCTGACCGGGTCGACGTGGCTTGGGCCGTCGTCGGCGCGAATGGCCGCGGCGACGGCTCCCTACGTCGACTGGCTGGCGACCACCGCGGGCCAAGCCGCAGAGACTTCAGCTCAGGCCCAGTTTGCCGCCGCGGCGTACGAGGGCGCTTTCGCGTCGACGGTTCCGCCGGCGGTCATCGCGGCCAACCGGGCGCTGCTGGCGGCATTGGTGGCCACCAACTTCCTCGGGCAGAACACCCCGGCGATCATGGCCACCGAAGCGCACTACATGGAAATGTGGTTCCAGGACGGCATGGCTATGGACACCTACGCGGCGTCCTCCCAGCAGGCCGTCGTATTGCCGCAGCAGACCCCGGCGCCGTCGACCAGCGACGGCGGGCTGTCGGCCGATCTGGCCTCGGCCGTGCAGTCCATCGAGAACTCCGTCACCAACACCGTGAACAACTTGACCTCCGCGATACAGGGGCTGCTGAGCGGAAATACCACCGCAGGCTCGTCTGCCAACGGCGTGTCGTCCGCGCTCTCGTCGGCGGTGACCAACCTGACCGGCGCGAGCTCGGGCGCTCAGGCGGGTGCCGCGACCTCGGGCGCCGCTACGGCGACCGGCACGGTACCCACTGCGGTCACTTCGACAGCGGGCACGCTGCTCCCGATCCAGGGCACCTACTACGCGACCATGCTCGCCAGCATGCCCGCCAAGATGCTGATCAGCCTGAGCAACTCGATGAGCGCCAGCCAGGCGATGCAAGCGGGTCAGCAGGCCATGCTCGCCGACGTCCAATCGCTGGTCGACGGCAAGTTGAAGGCCTTGCTGGCCAGCATTTCCGGCCAAATGCGCGGGTTCGGATCCCAGATCACCGCCCAGCTGGCAAGCGCCGGGAGGCTCGGCGGCATGTCCGTCCCGAACGGCTGGGCGCAGGCCGCCCCGGAGATGGTTCGCGCCGCGCCGATATTGCCGCCCACCAGCATCGCGTCGCCCATTACCTCCGCGAATTTGCCCACCAGCCCATATACGCAAGCCCTGATGGGTGCAATGAACGGACGCGGCATGGGCGCGCAGGCCGCCAAGACGGCGTCGGTGAAAGTTGAGACTCGCACGCCGGCCGGCGGATGAGAAGTGGGGGATGCCTTTGCTATCAGGACGCATTGACCCAGGACATGACAGGTAGATAAGGAGAGAGATATGCCTACACGTTTTATGACAGACCCGCACGAGATGCGTTCGATGGCTGGACGTTTCGACGTGCATGCGCAGACGGTGGAGGACGAGGCCCGCAAGATGTGGGCGTCGAGCCAGAACATCGCCGGAGCCGGCTGGAGCGGTACCGCTCAGGCCACCTCCTACGACACCATGGGTCAGATGAACACCGCGTTCCGCAACATCGTCAACATGCTGCACGGTGTGCGTGACGGACTGATCCGTGACGCGAACAACTACGAGGCCCAAGAGCAGGGCTCGCAGCAGATCCTGTCCAGCTAGTCCATCACCACCCAGACAACGTGTAGGAGAACACTCATGTCGATCAGTTACCAGTTCGGTGATGTCGATGCCCACGGCGCGATGATCCGCGCCCAGGCCGCTTCCTTGGAGTCCGAGCACCAGGCCATCGTGCGCGATGTGCTGGCTGCCGGTGACTTCTGGGGCGGTTCGGGTTCGGTAGCTTGCCAGGAGTTCATCACCCAGTTGGGTCGCAACTTCCAGACCATCTACGAGCAGGCCAACAGCCACGGCCAGAAGGTGCAGACCGCCGGCAACAACATGGCCAGCACCGACTCCGCCGTCGGCGGTAGCTGGGCCTGACGCTTCACCCCGCAGGGGGTCAAAACACACCGCGCATCTCGATGCGCGGTGTGTTTTGCTTTCTGCGGCTACGAAATATGTTGCAGCGGTGGGTGATCGCGCAGTGCCACACTCGGGCGTCGGCCCGGCGCCTACTCCGCAACCGCAGCGCAGCCCCCGAGGATGGTCGTCGACGCGAAGTTGGCCGCGTTGGCCAGATGGTTGTCGGTCGGCGTGTACGTTGGGAGTGCGGTGACAAACGCTCGGCGGTACTGGGCCGAGAGGTTGGCGATGTCCTGCCAGATGGGGTTATCGCTTTTCCGGCCAAGTTCTTCCAGTCTGCCGGCGAACGAGTTCATCACCGGTCCGACCGCGTAGTTGACCGCTTTCTGCTCTTTGTTCCAGTAGATCGCCGGGACGTTGGGATCCAATTGCTGCCATTGAGCCGTCTGCTGCCCGAAGTGATCCAGCGCCGACTGCCATTCCGGGCACACGTTGTTGTCTGACGTGAGGAAAGGCTGGGGGCTCGCCAGGTTACCCACCGGAGCGATGTCGGATGGCGGCGCCGACGGCGTCACCAGCGGGCCCCGCGCCGCGGCCGGACCGTCGCTGATGGACGCGCAGATCGATCCCAGCGCCGACGAGGCACTGTTCGCTGCACCCGCCAGATTGTTGTCTGCCGGTTTGTATTTCGGGATCCGCTCGGAGTATGCGCGCGCATAGGCGATGAACTGCTGATACAGCTCGCGCATGACGCGGTGCGGTGTCAGCTTGACCAAACCGACCGTTTGCGCCGCCGCGCCGCGCATCGACTGTCCTGCCGCCACGAACTGCATACGCTGCTTCGGCGTCCACGCCGATGCCGGTACGGACCGGTCGCGCTCGTTCCATATCCCTTGGCCGCTGTTCGCCAATTCATTGTTGATCGATGCCCACGCTGTACACGTCGGGTCATCGGTGATCACTGCCACCGGCCCGGTGTCTTTCGCGCTGGCTACCGCCGCGGTTTCTTGGCCCTGACCGTTATCGGACCCATCCTTCGGCCCGCCGGAACCCCCGTCGCCGAATAGCAATACCGCCGCGACGATTGTTGCCAGCACAGCAACCGCCGCGACCCCACCCATGGCCCATTTCAGATTTTTATTGTCTTTTGGGCCGTCAGTATCAGACGTCACGGTGGATCAGCTTAAATGACAAGCCCCTTACCGCAGGTGTTTTGGCTGCGCCCCGGGTTATCGACGCAGTCTTTCTCAGGCCGCTAACAGGGTTGACATTGTATCGAACATAGGTTCGAATGCAATATGCGATGGGACGGCCAACATGTCCGGTTAGACGATGGTGCACTTCCCGGCCTCGAACGCATCGGCTTCGTCCGCAGTGTGCGCACGCCGCAGTTCGACGGGATCACGTTTCACGAGGTTGTGTGCAAAACGGCGCTGAACAAAGTTCCGCATGCTGCCGCGCTACCTTTTCAATACACCGTCAATGGTTACCGCGGTTGTACGCATGCCTGCCGGTACTGCTTCGCCCGTCCAACGCACGAGTATCTGGAGTTCAACTACGGCAACGACTTTGACACCCAGATTATCGTGAAGACCAATGTCGTCGATGTGCTGCGCCGAGAGCTGAGCCGACGGTCCTGGTGTCGTGAGACCGTCGCACTGGGAACCAACACCGATCCCTACCAACGCGCCGAGGGTCGCTACGCGTTGATGCCGGGCATCATCGGAGCGCTCGCAGAGTCAGGTACTCCGCTGTCGATCCTGACCAAAGGGACTCTGCTGCGCCGTGATCTTCCACTGATCGCCGATGCCGCGGACCAGGTGCCGATCGGGGTCTCGGTGTCCCTTGCCGTCGGCGACGCTGAACTGCACAAGCAGGTGGAGCCCGGCACGCCGAGCCCGCAGGCGCGGCTGGGCTTGATCGCCGCGATCCGCGAAGCCGGCTTGGACTGCCACGTGATGGTGGCGCCGGTGCTGCCGTATCTCACGGATTCTGTCGAGCACCTGGACGGTCTGCTGCGAGACATTGCTGCGGCCGGGGCCAGCGGTGTCACGGTGTTCGGGCTGCATTTACGGGGATCGACCCGCGGCTGGTTCATGTCGTGGCTGTCGCAGACCTATCCGCAGCTGGTCGGCCGGTATCGCGAGTTGTACCGCCGCGGAGCCTATTTGCCATCGTCGTACCGAGACGAGCTAAGGGCGAAAGCGCAGCCGCTGATCGCCAGGCACGGGTTGGCCGGCGATCAGCGCCGGCGTGACACGGGGAAACCGCAGCAGGTCGCCGAAATAATGCAGCCGACGCTGTTTTGAGCTAGTTCAGGTCCGGTGCGTGGTAGGTGTCGCACTGGTTGGGGTCGCCGGTCTGATAGCCGACGGTGAACCAGTGCTGCCTCTGCTCAGAGGAGCCGTGGGTCCACGACTCGGGGTTGACGCGGCCGGTGGAAGCCTTCTGGATGCGGTCATCGCCGACGGACGAAGCTGCCGACAGCGCGTCGGCGATGTCCTTGTCGCTCAACGGCTCCAAGAACGGCACGCCGGTACCCTCCTGCTTGGTCGTGGAGGCATAGTGAGCCCACACTCCGGCGTAGCAGTCGGCCTGCAACTCGGTGCGCACCCCGTTACCGCCGGCGCCCTGCGCGCCCTGCTGAGCGCGGCCGAGTGAACCCTGCAGATCCTGCACATGATGCCCGAATTCGTGAGCTACCACATATTCCTGCGCCAATGGTCCACCGCTTGAACCGAATTGGGTGCGCAGCACGTCGAAAAAGCCGGTGTCAAAGTAGGCGGTCTTATCCACCGGGCAGTAGAACGGGCCGACCTCGGTGCTGGCCGCACCGCAACCGGTGCTGACCTGACCGCTGAACAGCCGGATATGGGGGCGGGTGTAGCCGTGCATCAGTTGCTTCCACACCGCATCGACGGAGTTGCCGGTGGCGACCACCCGGCACTGCACGTACTGGTTGGCGTCGGCTCCGGTTTTGCACTTGCTCAGATCGAACCCGGGCGCGACGTCCTGGCTGGCGCTCGGCGCGGGCAACTGGGTGGCCACCTTGCCGGGATCGACCCCGAGTAGCAGCGCAACCACGAGGAACAACAGCCCGCCCAGTCCTCCGCCGATCGCGATTCCGCGCCCTCCACCGCCTCCGGACGACGCCGTCGTGCTGGTGTCGATCTGCATACCCTCGTTGAAGGTCATCGCATTCTCCGTTGCGGTTTATGGCGTCGCTGTCGGGAATTCCTCGCCCGGCCAGATCAGCTTTGCACACTACGATTCAGGCGTGCCCGCGGTTGCCGAAGTTCCCGCCCTCGCACACACTGCGCTCGGCGATCTTCGCGGCAAGGTCGAAGGCGGCGTCGCGGTGTGGCGTGGGGTGCCGTATGCGCAGCAACCGATTGGCGAGCGTCGATTCGCCGCGCCGGTTCCCTTGTCGCCGTGGACAGGTGTGCATGACGCCACACAGCACGGCCCGTTGCCACCCCAGAGTCGCTCGATCGTCGCGGGGGACCGCAACGACCCCAAGATTCGCGACGAAGCCTGTCTGACGGTGACAGTGTGGTCCCCGAACCCGACCGGCTCATTACCGGTGATGGTGTGGATTCCCGGCGGGGCATTCCTCAACGGCGCCGGACAACTGCAGCTCTACGACGGAGCCCGGCTGGCCGCCAACGGTAATGTTGTCGTCGTCAATGTCACCTATCGGGTTGGGGTTTTCGGCGGTTTCGAGCTCGGTGATCTCGGTGACGGTTTCGACGACAATCTGTGCCTGCGCGACCAGATGGCCGCATTGACCTGGGTGCGCGACAACATCGCGGCATTCGGCGGCGATGCGGGCCGGGTAACGGTGTTTGGCGAATCCGCTGGTGCCACTTCGGTATTGGCGCTGCTGGCCAGTCCGGCCGCCGATGGGCTCTTTTCTCACGCGATCGCGCAGAGCCCCGCCCTGCCGCTGATCGCCGACCGCGAAACCCGGGCAGACCAGGCACAGCGATTCCTTGGCCGGCTCGGGGTCGAGGCGAGGCGGTTAAAGGAACTGCCGCAGCGTGAATTACGCCGCGCTGCAGGGCAACTGCAGCTCGCGAGCGTCGCTTCGTCACCGACTCTCGCACACGGGTTGACCTACGGCGTCGACCTGCTGCCACGGCACCCGATCGACGCGGCGCGGGCCGGCGCGACGGCTCGCATCCCGCTGATCATCGGCACCAATCTGCGGGAAGCGTCGCTGTTCGCCCGCGACAAGCCGCCGATGCTGCCGACGACACCAGAGACCGTCGATCGCTACTTCGATCAGTATGCCGCGCAGGCCAGGGCTCGGGTGCGCGAGGCTTATCCGGGCTATCCGCGCCGGCGCGTGCTGGAGACCATCGGCGCCGACGCGATGTTCGTCGCGCCGACATGGGCGTTCGCCGACGCCTACAGCGCATACGCGCCGACGTACGTCTACCGGTTCGACCACACGCCCACCACGCTGCAGGTCACCGGCCTGGGCGCGGTGCACGGCAGCGAGATCGTGCACATCTTGCATACCTACGGCTCGCACCTGGGGCGACGGCTGCATCCGCTGGGCAGGTGGTGGATGCCCGCGGTCGGCCGCCGGATGCAGCGGAGCTGGCTGGCGTTCGCCGGCGCGGCGGGAGACGACCGGCCCTGGTCGAACGAATGGCCTCGTTACGACACCCGGCGGCGGGCAACACGCGTCATTCGGTCTCGCACAGACGCCAGTGTCGACGATCCGGATGGTCCGCGACGATCAGCGTGGTGTGGGGTTTATTAAGGAAAGCACAGTTGCGGCTGAGAATGAATCGCTGATTTCGAATTTAGGATTGGATGACCAAAACTCTCGCCAAAGAGTATTTTTAGCCTCCAACGGGAGGCCACGCCCACCAGGCCTCAGGGGAACGGGGTCCCAACGTGTCTCAAAAAACGAGCCAAAGTTCTCAGCTGCCGCTTATGTACCTTTCGAGGCCAGCGGTGGTCCTGCCCGAGACCGCCGTCGACAACGAGATGGTGCTTTCCCGCGTCCGTGAGTCGTTTCGCGGGCCGGAATCTGAATGGGAAGCGGTCGCCCAGGGCGTCCAATACGTACTGGGCCGATGTAATACCCAGGTCCGCTACATCGACCCGGACCAGACGCTCTCGCCAGGCGAGTTCGCGTCCCGCGCGGCGACGGCCTGCCTGTTCGAGAATGGCGTCGAGGCGTCCGAGGTCGATCTTTTGGTTTACGGGGGGATTGCCCGGGAGAACTTCGAGCCCGCGACCGCGGCCGAGGTGGCGGGACGCCTGGGGGCGAGGCCACTGCACGCGTTCGACGTGACCTGCGCCTGTGCCGGACTTGTCGAAGCGATCCACGTCGTCGCCGGTTATTTCGCGCTGCACCCCCAGCTCAAGACGGCGCTGGTCTGCGCCGGCGAACTCTGGCGCGACCACGTCACCTACGACCTTCAGACGCTCGACGACGTCGCGAATTTTGCCGCCGGCCTGACGCTGGGCAATGCCGCCGCGGCGTTCCTGGTGACTCGGGAGTCGCTGGCCGCGGGCGGCGCCCGGCTACTGGGCTTTCGGCACAAGACGTTGTCCGAGCACTACGACCTGTGCTCGGCGCCGGTCGACGGACCCTTCTTCTCACGATCCAAAGAGCTGTTCGCACTTGCCGTTCACGTGCCGGGGGAGGTTCAGCGACTCCTCGCAGACGCGGGATGGGCGGCCGAGGATGTCGACCACTACGTCTTCCACCAGCCGAGCCAGGCAATCCTGGAGCGCGTCTTCGACGCACTTGGTGCCCGGCCCGAAGCATGTGTGCACACCCACTCGCTTTACGGAAACAGCGCCAGCACCTCATGGGCGGTCGCCCTCAATCACCGTCTCAAACACGGCACCGTCAACAATGGCGACAAGCTTGTGATCACCAGCGCCGCGTCAGGTTTCACAATCGTGTGCGCCTCGGCCGTGTGGGAGAGCTAGGTGGGACATTATCTGCGCGTCTACAAGGTGCTCGGCCAGACGTTCGGGTTGTGGATCCGGCCGCTCGGAGCATTCCTGCTTTTGCAGTTGCGGCAAGTGATTTCGGCGATCACGCTCGGTCTGGACCACGTGTTCTACCCGCGTCATCGCAAGCAGGCGATCGACCGGCCGATCTTCATCATCGGCAACCCGCGCAGCGGCACGACGTTTCTGCACCGACTCTTGCTCGGAGCCGGGGACATGGCCGCTCTCGAGTTGTGGGAGATGTTGTTTCCCGCTATCACCGCGCGCAAGCTGCTCGGCGGTATCGTGCCCCGGTTGGACAAGCTGTCACCGGCCCGCTACCACCCGTCCGATGTGCACGACACCAGCCTGCGCGGTATCGAGACCGACGACGTGGCGTGGTTCTTCCGGACCATGAGCGGGCCTTTCGCGTGGGCGTATTTCCTTGCCTGGCAAGATACCTGGGGAAGTGGCTTGTCGCGCCGGGAGTTCGCGATCGACGATGTGACGCCGCGTGAGGAAGAGCGCTTCTTCAACTACTACGACGCATGCTGGCGACGGAACCTGACGCTCAAGCGTGCCAACCGCGTGCTGGCCAAAACCAGCATGCTCACGATGCGTCTCGACGCGGTGCTGCGGCGATACCCCGACTGCAAGCTGGTCTACGTCATCCGCGACCCGGTCGAGGTCATCCCGTCGGGAATGTCGTTGTTGGCCAGCGTGCTCGAGAATGGCTACGACGTATGGAATCGCACGAAGGAAGAAGACCAGCACCGGTGGGTGGAAAATCTCTACCAGGCTTCCTGCGACATGCTGCGTTACTTCCACGATGCACATTCGGCCGGCAAGATCCCCGAACGCAACTTGTGCATCGTGCGCTACGAGGATCTGATCAACGACCTCGAACCGACGATGGAGCGGATCCTCGACTTTGTCGAGATCAAGCCGACCGAGGCTTTTGTCGATGAAGTCCGCGAGCAGGCGGCACGGCAGCGCAGTTACACCAGCGGGCATGAGCACTCGCCCTCGCAGTTCGGCCTTGACGCCCGACCGGATCCGGCCAGACCTCGGGTTCGTCTACGACGCGTTCGGCCTTTCGCGTGAGACCGGTGAACGACCCGACCCGCAGATTGAAAAACCTGGAACCTACGTCTGAAAGCTTAGAAACAATGAGCAAGCACTCATTACCTAAATGTGAAACACCGTTAGATTCTTCACATCTCGGCCTCACGCGGAGGTTAGCCTCAGGCCAGCCCGCTTTGCCGTCGAAGGGAACCGCCCGGATGGATCGCCGTCGTGTCACCCGCACCCTCGGAGCGGCCGCCAGTGGGCTGCTGGGTGCCGCGCTGTTCCCCGTGGCTGCCGCCTTCGCCGACGACTACGAGATCCAACCGGTTCCCGGTTCCACGGAAACGGTCACCGGACTGTACGGATTAGAACTCACGGCCTCGCCGGATGAGGCCGGAAGCGTTCAGGGATATCTGGAATTCGAGGTTCTCGACACCACTACCGGTAAGGCACTCGGGACCTTCGATGCCGACGAGGCGAACGTGACGGGGGATACCCTCGGCGAGACCAACCAAGAACTCCTCGTCACCGACGACCTATCGGGCACCGCAGGCACCGCCGCGGGGGACACCCCGCCGGTCGGCTCGGTGATCGACACCTACGGTGATAGCGGCTTCGGGTACATGTACTCCGACCTCGCCTCGACGACCGGCGGCGCGAACACGATCACGGAGACCTTGGTGACCCCCTTCGGGGACTCCACCGTTCCCACCACGTTTGACGCGGTCGGGGGTCTTGCCTCCGATTCGTCGGACCCCGCGCTTCAAGACATCACCTTGGCCGGCGGCTACGAAATCGTTCCTGCTACCGGTTCCACGGAAGCGATCACAGCGATAAGTGGGCTTCCGCCGTATGACGTAGCCGTGCAGGGAACTCAGCTTACGACGTTGTCAACTCCTCCGGCAATGTGGTCGGGACCTTCGATGCCGACGTGACCAGCACCTCGGATGCCGTTGGTTTCAGCACCCAGGCACTCCTGGTCACCTCTGACGTCTCGGGCACCGCTGGCACCGCCGCCGGGGACGTTCCGGAGGTCGGCTCGGTGTTCAACACCATCGACTACGGCGATGGCGGCACCCCCATCTACACCGACGTCTACTCCGATCTGACGTCGGTGACACCCGGCGGCGCGGACGACATCACGAACACCGTCGGGGGCCTCAGCATTCCCACCGCCTACGACGCAGCGGCCGCCGAATCGCCGAGCTCGTTCCCCGTCGGCGATGGCTACACCATCGCTGCTATTCCCGGTTCCACCGAAATGTTCACCGGAGTAAACGGGCTCCCGCCGTATGACGTAGCCGTGCAGGGAACTCAGGAATTCGACGTTCTCAACGCTTCCGGCACTGTGGTCGGGACCTTCGATGCCGACGTGAATACCAGTTCGACGAGCCTGGGTGTTACCGACGAGGCACTGCTCGTCACGTCTGACGGAACAGGCACCGCAGGCACCGCCGCCGGGGACATTCCGCCGGTCGGCTCGGTGTTCGACGCGTACACCTACGTTGGCAGCGGCTTCGAGACCGTGTACTCCGACCTCGCCTCGACTACACCTGGCGCGGAAGTAGTCTCGGAGACCTTCGTAACCCCGTTCGGGGACTTCACCCTGCCCACCACTCTTGACGCGGCCGCAGGTCTCGCCGCCGATATGTTCTCCGCTCCTTGAGGGAGCCGCTTGAGCTGAGCCAGCCAGACACTCCGGCGCCGCAGATCCCACGCGCCCTTTGGCGTACGGCGGTGTGCCAATGGCTGTGGGTTCTGACTTAACCCGGGCCGTCGCTGGCCGCGGCCAGCAGCGGCACCAGGATGTCGCTGATCGGCGTCGCGATTCCGTGCGCGCGCGCCTTGCGGATGATCACTCCGTTGCGGATGTCCCACTCCTGCGGGCGATGGGCTTCGCGGTCGGCGAGCATCGAGGTGCCCATGTCGGTGGGCGCCTCGCGGAACATCTCCACCGTGCCGGCGGCGACGTCGTCGGCTAGCTGCGCTCCTTCGGTGCGGGCGACTGCGAGGCATTCGTCGGCGTACCGGCGGGCAAGCTCCGCGAGGTCGTCGCGGCGAAACATCCCGGATCGCCGCCCGGTGAGCACCATCAGCCCGGCGACCGCGTTGACCAGTAGCTTGCGCCAGGCGGCGGTGACGAAGTCGGGGTCGCAGTCGGCGATGCCGCCGGTCGCGCGCCAACAGTCGGCGAATGCAGTTGCAGCCGGTCCGGTCGGCAGCGCGAGCCGTGCATCGGTACGCAGTCGAACCCATCCTTCGGGCTGCGTCTCGGCCGAGAACCAGACAATGCCGGGTATGACGGTCGACGATGCGCAGAGCGGCTGCACCTGCTCGACCTGCTCGACACCGTTCTGCAGGACGACGACGATGGTGTCCTCGTCGCACAACCGGGCCAGCCAGCGTGCCGCGTCGGCGTTCTGCGTGGCTTTGACCGCGAGCACAACAATTCCGGCCGGACGGCTGATCTTGTCAGGGTCGGTGCACACCGGCCCCGGCACCGTGATCGGATCGGCGGCGTCGGGTCGCAGCTCGACGTGAGATCGGGGGGTCCGTCCGCAGATTCGCACCGGGTGCCCGGCGGCGGACAGGTACGCGGCGACCGTGGTGCCGACGGCTCCCGGGCCGACAACTGCAATATCCATGACGACCACCAAAATAACCGCCTCTAGACTGGGCTGTCGCTTCCACCTTTCGCGAGGAGTATTTGTGCTGCGTAGTCACGCCGCGGGTTCATTGCGGGCCACCGACGCCGGTCAACGGGTGACGCTGGCCGGCTGGGTCGCGCGCCGGCGCGACCACGGCGGGGTGATCTTCATCGATCTGCGCGATGCCACGGGTGTGTCGCAAGTGGTGTTTCGTGCCGCCGACGTGCTGGATCAGGCCCACCGGCTGCGCGCCGAGTTTTGTGTGGCAGTCGACGGCGTGGTCGAGATCCGCCCGGAGGGCAACGCAAACTCCGAGATCGCGACCGGGGAGATCGAAGTCAATGCGACGTCTCTGACGGTGCTGGGGGAGTGCGCGCCGCTACCATTCCAGCTCGACGAGCCCGCCGGTGAGGAAGTCAGGTTGCGGTATCGCTATCTGGATCTGCGTCGCGAGGGCCCGGGCAACGCAATTCGGTTGCGCTCCAAGGTGAATGCCGCCGCGCGCGGGGTCCTGGCAGGCCATGACTTCGTCGAGATCGAGACTCCGACCATGACCCGTTCGACGCCGGAGGGCGCGCGCGACTTCTTGGTCCCGGCCCGGCTGCAGCCTGGCTCCTTCTACGCGCTGCCGCAGAGCCCCCAGCTGTTCAAGCAGTTGCTGATGGTGGCCGGCATGGAGCGGTACTACCAGATCGCTCGCTGCTATCGCGACGAGGATTTCCGCGCTGACCGGCAGCCGGAATTCACCCAGCTCGACATGGAGATGAGCTTTGTCGAGGCCGACGACGTCATCGCGACTGCGGAACAGGTCCTCAAAGCGGTGTGGGCACTGATCGGTTACGACGTCCCCACTCCGGTGCCGCGGATCAGTTACGCCGACGCGATGACCCGGTTCGGCACCGACCGCCCCGACCTGCGGTTCGGCGTCGAGCTGGTCGAATGCACAGAGTTCTTCTCCGACACCACCTTCCGGGTGTTCCAGGCGCCGTACGTCGGTGCGGTGGTGATGTCCGGCGGGGCCTCACAACCGCGCCGGACGCTGGACGGCTGGCAAGAATTTGCGAAGCAGCGAGGCCACAAGGGTCTGGCCTATGTGCTGGTCGGCGACGATGGCACGCTGAGTGGGCCGGTCGCAAAGAATCTGTCCGACGCCGAGCGAGAGGGTCTGGCTGGGCATGTCGGCGCCAAGCCCGGCGACTGCATCTTCTTCTCGGCGGGGCCGCCGAAAGCGTCCCGCGCGCTGCTCGGCGCCGCCCGTGTGGAGATCGCGCATCGGCTCGGCCTGATCGATCCGAATGCCTGGGCGTTTACCTGGGTGGTGGACTTCCCGCTGTTCGAGCCCGCCGACGATGCCACCGCGGCCGGCGATGTCGCGCTCGGCAGCGGCGCATGGACCGCGGTGCACCACGCGTTCACCTCACCCAAGCGTCAGTCGGAAGATACCTTCGACAGCGATCCGGGGAATGCGCTCGCCGACGCCTACGACATCGTGTGCAACGGTAACGAGATCGGCGGCGGCTCCATTCGTATCCATCGCCGCGACGTCCAGGAACGCGTGTTCGCGATGATGGGTATCGGCGCTGTCGAGGCGCAGGAGAAGTTCGGATTCCTGTTGGACGCGTTCACCTTTGGCGCCCCGCCGCACGGCGGTATCGCGTTCGGCTGGGACCGGATCGTCCAGTTGCTGTCCGGTGCCGACTCGATTCGCGAGGTGATCGCCTTCCCGAAGTCCGGCGGCGGCGTCGACCCGCTGACCGACGCCCCGGCGCCCATCACCGCGCAACAGCGCAAGGAATCGGGCATCGATTTCAAGCCCGATAAAGATGGAGTGGCGCCATGAGTCAAAGCAAGCCGGCGCCGGCTCAGGCGGAATAGACGCCTCAGCCGCGTAAGTTGACCGGGCATGTCTTCGCGTCACGACGATGCAGAGCGTAGCGATGAGGAGGAGTGGCGCCATGGGTAACGAGATGCCTGACACCGACACGATCAAAGCTTTCAACAACACCATCGCTGACGAGTTTCGGTCGAACGACGGCAAGGTTGGCGGCCAGTTCACAGGCGCAGATCTGCTGCTCCTGACCACGACGGGCGCCAAATCGGGTCAGCCGCGACTCTCGCCGCTGGCCTATTTCCGCATCGACGGCAAGCTGCTCATCATCGGGTCCTTCGCGGGCGCGGACGTGAACCCGGCCTGGGTCCACAATCTGCGGGCGAATCCGTCGGCGCACATCGAGGTCGGCAGCGGCTCCTCAGACGTGACCGCCCGCGAATTGCCGGTCGACGAGCGCGACGATCTCTTCGGCCGAATCGCCGCCGCCTCGCCGGGTTTCGCCGGGTATCAGGCAAAAACCACGAGGGTGATTCCGGTCTTCGAGCTCCACCCGGCCAGTTAGCCCCGCCGGGTAATTAGACCGTCAACGGACCTCTGGGAACGCCCGATTACGGGGCTATCACGGCAACTATCACAGGGCGGTTACGCGGCCCGCGAACGGCTTAATGCGGCACCAGCGACATGATCGTTTGCAGCGTGCCGCGCACCGGGTGCAAGAAGATGTTCACGATCTGAATCGGGAACAGCTGGCCATTGCCGCCGCACTTGGGCCACGCCCCGGAACCCTGCGTGGCCAGCACCCGGTTCGCCACCGCGATCTGCTGCTCGCGCGACGCCATCGCGGGGTCGCCCATACCGCCGTTGGCGGCCCAGGTAGACGGCTTGAACTGCAATCCGCCATAGAACCCGTTGCCGGTGTTGGCGTGCCAGTTGCCACCCGATTCGCACTGGGCGACCGCATCCCAGTTCATGCCGTCCGCGTAGGCCACGCCGGTGGTCGGATTGACCAACAGCGTCATGCCCAAGACGACCAGTGCGGCTATCACCAGGTGCTTGCACATCGTGCTCAGTAGTCCACCTAAATGACTCATTTAACACTTCTAACAAACACGCGGGAAAGGAGTCAATGCGTGGGGCATTAGTAATTCAGTGAGAGAATCGGTAAGAAAGCGTTTATTGTTACTGATGATATTAAACGCTATTACTGGGCTTATTGTGGCTGTCTATAACTAGAGTGTTATATGGGAATCTAGTTACCTAGTCGTGATGGAGTAAATTAGAGTGGCCTATGATGCTCCTGTTACTCAAGTGACAGGAGGTGCGAACGCGCTGGTTAGCGCGTCTGCCCGAGAAACTCTTGGACCAGGCGTTTTGGTGCCTGGCGCAGCCAAGCCTCGACGATCAGCTCCCTCAGCCCGCGCTCGTCGATTGCCGCCAGCCTGACCAACACGGCTGGATAGCCGTCAAAGTGTGGCGTAGTGAAGTACACGTCGGGTTCTTCGGCGATCAGCGCGAACTTGACGCCCTCATCGGCCACTCGGACACCGAGAATGTCGCCCTGCGGCGGCTGAACCCCGAGTGCGGTCAGCGCTTCATGGTCAGATGTCCGCAGCGGACGCTCCCAGGCGATCAGCTTCTTGCCGACCCGCCATTCGTGCGGCGACGACTCCCCGGTGAGTTGCAGCTCGCCGACCACGTCGGCGACGTCGTCCCAGGTGGCCATGCCCCATTGTGCTCCCGGTACGCACACCGGGGGGCGGATCAGGCTGCGCCGCTGCGCCTGACCGTGGGCCTCACTAGTGTTGCAGCGTGACGTCGTTGAGCCCTGCCGGCGATCCAGGGCAGTCACGGGATCAGCACCCGCCGGGCCCGGGAGCCCGCTACCGGATCACCCATCGCACCGAGTACCGCTACTCGGACGTGGTGACCAGTTCCTACGGTCGCGGATTCCTCACTCCGCGAGACCTGTCGCGGCAGCGCTGTCTGTTTCACGAGTTGCGGATCTCGCCGACACCCGCCGACAGCTCGACGAGCCCGGACACCTACGGAAACGTCAGCTCGTACTTCCATGTCACCGAGCCGCACCAGACGCTGACGGTCACCAGCGAGTCAATCGTCGAGGTGTACCCGTCACCGCCGGAGCGATGGGGCGCGGGACCGGCGCTGGCGCCGTGGGAGCAGGCCCGTCCGGTGGGCGTGCGCGGGGCGCTGGCGACCGAATTCGCCCTCGACCTGAACCCGCCGGAGATCACCGACGAGGTTCGCGCGTATGCCGCACCGAGTTTCGCGCCCGGACGACCGCTGGTCGAGGTGCTGCGTGACCTCACTACGCGGATTCATACCGATTTCGCCTACCGCTCGGGCTCGACCACGGTTTCCACCGGCGTCAATGAGGTTCTGATGGCTCGGGAAGGGGTATGTCAGGACTTCGCTCGGCTGGCGATCGCCTGCCTGCGCGCACATGGGTTGGCAGCCAGCTACGTGTCCGGATATCTGGCCACCCAACCGCCACCCGGAAAGGAACGCATGATCGGTATCGACGCGACCCACGCCTGGGCGGCGTTGTGGACGCCGCAGCCGCCGGGCCAATTCGAGTGGCTCGGACTGGATCCCACCAACGACCAGATGGTCGACGAACGGTACGTCATCGTCGGCCGCGGCCGCGACTACGCAGACGTGCCGCCCTTGCGGGGCATCATCTACACCAACTCCAAGAAAAGCGTGATCGACGTCGCGGTCGATGTTGTGCCCTACGAAGGTGACGAACTGTATGCGTGATTTCCACTGCCCCAACTGCGGTCAGCGTCTGACGTTCGAGAACTCGGCATGCCTGAACTGCGGCAGTCCGCTTGGGTTTTCCCTCGACGAGATGGCGCTGCTGGTGCTCACCACCGGCGAGGACGCCGACCGTGCCGGCTTCGTCAGCGCCGCCGCCTACGAACTGTGCGCCAATCGCCATCTGGCCGAATGCAACTGGTTGGTCCCGATCAATCGTCCTAGCCTGCTGTGCGTGTCGTGCGCGCTGACCACCGAGCGTCCCAACGACGCCGACACCGCCGGCCTGGTGGAGTTCGCCCGGGCCGAAGCGGCCAAGCGCCGACTGGTGGCCGAGTTGTATGAGCTGAAGCTGCCTCTCATCGGTCATGATCAGGATCCCGACTACGGTCTGGCTTTCCGGCTGTTGTCCAGTGCGCACGAAACGGTGATGACCGGGCACGAAAACGGAGTCATCACCATAGATCTCGCCGAAGGTGACGACGTGCACCGTGAGCAGCTTCGGGTCGAGATGGATGAGCCGTATCGAACCTTGCTGGGACACTTCCGCCACGAGGTCGGCCATTACTACTTTTATCGGCTGATCACCCCGTCACTCGACTACGACGCGCGGTTCCGCGAATTGTTCGGTGACCCTGACGCCGATTACCAGGAGGCGCTGGACCGCCATTACAGCGAGGGCGCGCCCGAGGGCTGGAAGAAGCGGTTCGTCTCGTCCTACGCCACGATGCACCCGGCCGAGGACTGGGCCGAGACCTTTGCGCACTACCTGCACATCCGGGACACGCTGGACACCGCGGCCTGGTCGGGGTTCGCGCCGGCGACCGCGACCTTCGACCGGCCGGTATTGGGGCCCAGCGCGTTCGCCACCATCATCGACATGTGGCTGCCGGTGTCGTGGTCGCTGAATATGGTGAACCGCTCGATGGGTCACGACGACCTCTACCCGTTCGTGCTGCCGGTCGCGGTGCTGGAAAAGATGAAGTTCATCCACAATGTGATCGACGAGGTGACGGCGCTGAGCGGCAAATCCGACCCGGTGCGTGCCTGACCGCGTCGGTTGTCACGGCATGATTCGCCGTTCGTCGCCACCCCACAGCGGCTGCATACCACCTGGCAGTGCCAGCTGCGTCGCGGTTATCACCTCGGCCAGTTCGCGTAACGCCTCGTGAACCGTGGTCAGCAGGTCGGCCAGTTGCTTGCGGCGGCCAGCCGCGGAGACCGATTCCAGATCGGCCGGCGACGACCGCCGCAGCAGGGTGCCGATCTCGGCGACCATGCGCTCCGGCCGCGATGACCCCGACGAGCCGGGCAAGTCACCGAGATCAGTCCGCAGCCGCTCCAGTTGATACACCAGCGATCGGGGGTTGGTCGCGTCGAACAGCATCAGTTCCGCCAGGGCGGCAACGCTGACCTGGCCTGCTGTGCGGCGGCGATAGATCACCGCGGATTCCGTTGCTATGAGTGTTGATTCGATGACAGTTCGCTCGGCCGCCGGGGCCAGGACGGTGGTCAACGTCGCGTTGAGCAAAGCGGTGAGTCCCAGGCCGCGCTCGATGCGTTTGCCGATGTCCATCATGGTCCAGCCGACATCCTGCACCATCGACTCCGCGGCCACCCCGGCCAACGTCAGCATCCCCACCAAGGTCTGCGACTGCGCCGCTGAGAGCACGGTGTCGGCCTCGGCCAAGGAGTCGGGCGGTTCGGCCTGGTGAGCCAGCGCACGCTCGACGCCGGCCAGCACCACCCAGGTGTCGCTGGACAACTGGTCACGCACGCCGCGGGCAGCCAGCGCCAGCCGGTCCACCGAGTGCACGAGTGCCCCGGGGCGATCGCGGTCCATGGTCAGCGACCACAGAGTCGACGGCGCGATCGCGATCGTCTCGGCCTGATCCTCTGCACCCGGATTGGTTCCGGTGATGCGGCTCAGCGCGTCCATCAGAACGGGCACACACTGGCTTTCCGAAATCTCTTGGCGGTGCCGGAATTCGTAGTAGCGCCGGCGAGCGGCGATCAGCAACCGGGCCATGTTCTCGGCGCGCTCGCCGTAGCGTCCCATCCAGAACAGATCGGACAGTACGCGCGGGGAGCTGACTGCCAGCGTGCCCGCGCCTGTCTTTGCAGGCGTCTCCGGGGTCGGCAGGGTGACCGTCTCGGTCCGCGACCGGTCTGTTGGCCGAACCCAGACATCCTTGGCTGCAAGGGTTTTCAGCGTGTATGCGGATGGCCCCTGGGTCAGCACGTAGCCGAGGCCGCCGAGCATCGGCGCGTAGCCGCCGCGTTGAGCCACGGTGAACAGCCGAATGCCCACCGCGCCGGCCGACAATTCGGAGGCGGCGCTGGTGGGTGCCGAGGAGAACTGCGGCAACTCCTGGCCGACCCACTGCCACGGCATCGCGGTGATGCAAGCGGCGAGGTCCTCCAGCCGCTCAGATGACAGTGTGGGGCCGACAAGCGTTTGGCCGCCGATGGTGGGCCTGATCAACAACGACGAGAGATTCGCCAGCAGATGAGAACGTTCGTTGTCGATGCCGCCCCAATAGCTGGGCGCGCTGGACAACATGGGCGTCTCGCCGAGTAGTCGCGTGGCCAGCTCAGGCAGGAACCGTTGCAGCCCAGCGCTTTCCAATATGCCGCTGCCGACGGTGTTCACCACGGTTACCGTCCCGCGGTGCTGTGCCTCCACCAGGCCGGCCACGCCGAGTCGCGAGTCGGCGCGCAGATCGAGCGGATCGGTGTAGGTGGCATCGACACGGCGGAAGACCACGTCGACCCTTTTGAGCGTGCCCAGCGAGCGCATCCACAATTTGCCGTCGCGAACCACCAGATCCGCGCTCTCCACCAAAGGGAAACCCAGCAATGTGGCGAGATACGCCTGATCGAACGAGGTTTCGGAGTAGATGCCCGGGCTGAGGACGACGACGACCGGGTCTTGCACACCGTCAGGTGCCGCATCGATCAGTGCTAGCCGCAACGCCTGAGCGAACGGTGTCGTCGGCCGCGGTCCGACCTTTTCGTAGAGGTCGGGCAGAGCTTGCGCGAGCACCCGCCGGTCGGCGAGTGCATATCCGGCGCCGGACGGGGCCTGGGTCCAGTCGGCATTCACCTGGTAGCTGCCGTCGGAACGCCGGCTGACATCGCAGGCGTGCATGAAGAGCTGGTGGTGCCCCGGCACCTCGATCCCGTTGGCGACGCGAACATAACCAGGGTGGGCGAACAGGAGTTCCGGTGGCAGCACACCCTCGGTCAGTGAGCGTCGGTCGCCGTACACGTCGGCCAGCACGGCGTTGAGCACCCGGGATCGTTGCACAAGCCCGGTCTCGAGCACGTCCCAATCGGGCGCCGACACCACCAGCGGCAGCGGGTCCAGCAGCCACGGACGGGACTCATCGTGACCACCGGCGACGGGCTGCTTGGTGGGATCGACACCGGTGTAGGTGATGTCGTCGTTGTCCACCAGCCGGCGAACCGCG
Source organism: uncultured Actinomycetota bacterium (assembly GCA_963737375.1). GTDB lineage: Bacteria > Actinomycetota > Actinomycetes > Mycobacteriales > Mycobacteriaceae > Mycobacterium. The sequence continues at coordinate 60,789 of CAVTSP010000022.1, read as the reverse complement.
GAGCTCAACCGGCTCATGCCGGCCCGTCCGCGATCACCGACCGCGTCGGCGAGATCGGACCACGCCGGGCGAACATTCCCGCTCTCGTCAAGGAACTCGTCGTAGCCGATCACCGGCCCCTGGAGAGCGGGTGGGCGCAAGTCGAACAGGGTCTCTTGGGCACGCGCGGTGCGGTACCCGGCCAGCAGCCGGTCAACGTCGGGGCGGTCGTGAAAAGTTGCCGACGAATCGCTGGGATGCTGAATTATTTCAGCCATGTCGCCAATTGCCATTACCGCAGGACGGTACGCACGCGCCGCAGATCGAGGATGCCCGGCGCGCCGATGTCGGTGGAAATTCGCGCTTGCATTTCCCGGATGTCTGACAGCTCGAGTTTGCCCGGGGTGAATCCGGTGGCCTCGAAACGCCGCGCCCGCCTCGACTCGGCCTCCACGGCGTTGACGGGAGGTTCGTCGTACGCGCGACCGCCGGGATGAGCGATGTGGTAGGTGCAGCCACCACGTGACGTCGAGGTGGTCAGGTCGATGAGCTCGAACTGCAGCGGACCGTCGACGGTGATGGTCGGGTGCAGCGCGCTGGGCGGCTGCCACGCACGGAACCGGACGCCACCGACGTGCACGTCGGGGTTGTCGGTGGCCAGCAACGGCAACGGATAGCCGTTGCAGGTCACCAGATAGCGGTGTCGGTCGGCGCCGATGACCCGCACTTGGATGCGTTCGACCGATGAGTCGACGTAACGGGCAGTGCCGGTCGCGGTGGACTCCTCGCCGAGGGTGTTCCACGGTTCGATCGCCCCGCGCAGCTCGATCTCGACGCCGTCGAACACCGCGGTGCCGATCCGCGGAAAACGGAATTCGGTGAACGGGTCCAGCCAATTGGTCTCGAAGGGTATGCCGTGTGCCCGCAGATCTGCGGCGACATCCGCAATGTCGTGAATCAAGAAGTGCGGCAACAAATATCGGCCGTGCAGGTTCGAGCCGTGTCGAATCAGCGGAGCTCGCAGCGGCTCGTCCCAGAACCAGGCCACCAGCGAGCGCACCAGCAGCGACTGCACCATTGCCATCCGCAGGTGAGGTGGCATCTCGAAGCCGCGCAATTCCAGCAGGCCCAACCTGCCCCGCAAGCTGTACGGGTTGTAGAGCTTGTCAATGCAGAATTCGGCGCGATGCGTGTTGCCGGTGATGTCGGTGAGCAGATGACGAAGCGCCCTGTCGATGATCCACGGCCGGGGCGAATCAGCCGCGGAACCCGAACTCAGCCGGTCGATTTCGGCGAACGCGATCTCGAGCTCGTAGAGCGCCTCGGCGCGACCCTCGTCAACTCGCGGCGCCTGGGAGGTGGTTCCGACGAATCGCCCGGCGAAGAGGTAGGACAACGAGGGGTGTCGCTGCCAATACGTCAGCAGCGATACCAACAGGTCGGGTCGGCGCAACAGCGGAGAGTTCTTCGGTGTCACGCCGCCCAGGGTGATGTGGTTGCCGCCGCCGGTGCCGCTATGACTGCCGTCGAACTGGAACGACTCCGTGGACAGCCGGGCCAATCTGGCTTGCTCGTAGAGGGTTTCGAGCTGTTCTCGCTGCTCGGCGAAACTGGCGGTGGGTGCGACGTTGACCTCGATGACACCGGGGTCGGGGGTGATCGTCGTTGACGTCAGCCGCGGGTCGGCTGGTGGTTCGTAGCCTTCGATGACCACCGGCTGGCCGATCGCCGCCGCCGCCGCGTGTACCCGGCCGATCAGGTCGACGAAGTTATCCAGGGCCTCGGCGGGTGGCATGAAAACGTACAGCAAGCCGTCGCGTGGCTCGGCGACCATCGCCGTCGTCGGCGCGGTGTCGTCATCCTCAACCAGGGCCTCGGACTCGGACGAGCTCAACTCGTCGCCGACGGCGGTCGGATCGGCGACGAACGACGTCCGCGGCGGCTTCCAGCTGATCGAATCCAGTGGTAACCGCAGGCCCGCCGGTGAGTCACCCGCGATCAGTACGACGCGGCCGCGGCGTAGCCGCCAGTTGGCGCTGGCCCAGCCCAGATCGTCCTCGCGCCGGTGCAGCGGGAGTACGAATGCGGTTGGTGTGACGATGGATTCGTCGAGGCGGGACATGAGCGCGGCCCGGGCGGCGGGGGTGTCCTGGCCGGTCTCGGGGTCGAGATCTGCACTGGACGTCCACCGGATCGCCCTGGGGCAACCGGCTTTCGGTCGCCAGCTGCATCAGTGGATCTTCGTACGCCGGACGCACCTGCGAATCGGGTAGGCCCAACCCGGCGGCGATGGCGGCAAGCAGATCGTGAGCTGTCGTGCTGTCTGCCGGCGGCCCGGCTGGAGCGGTGCTCCAGGGGTCGGCCAGCAATGTCTCGTCGGGCCACAGCGGCTCACCGTCGGCGCGCCAATACAGTCCAATCTGCCAGCGGGGCAGCGGTTCACCGGGATACCACCGGCCCTGCCCACGATGAACCAGGCCCTGCGGCGCCCACTGCGACTTCAGTCGCGCGGCCAACTCGGAGGCGAGCTGGCGCTTGTGCGGGCCATCGGCGTCAGTGCTCCACTCGTCATCGACCTGATTGTCGACCGACACGAAGGTGGGCTCGCCACCGACGGTGAGCCGGACATCGCCGGCGGTCAATCGCTCGTCGACACTGCGGGCGACGTCCTGAATGGTCGTCCATGCCTCGTCGGTATAGGGCAGCGTGACCCGCGGATCTTCGTGAATCCGGGTGACGGTGTTGGAGAATTCCAGCGTCGACTCGCACGGCTCGACACCGCCGGTGATCGGAGCCGCGCTCGCCGGACTCGGTGTGGCGGCAAGCGGGATGTGGCCCTCGCCGGCGAACAAGCCCGATGTCGGATCCAATCCGATCCAGCCCGCCCCGGGGACGAAGACCTCGGCCCAGGCGTGCAGGTCGGTGAAATCGGCGGATGGGCCAGACGGCCCATCGAGTGCCTTGATGTCGGAAGTCAGCTGGACCAGATAGCCGGACACGAATCGGGCGGCCAGACCCATCTGGCGCGCCACCGAAACCAGCAGCCAGGCGAAGTCGCGACACGAGCCCACTCCGGTTCGCAGCGTGAAATCCGGTGTTTGCACACCTTGTTCCATCCGCACGCTGTAGCCCAGGTCGGCATTGATTCGTCTGTTGAGCTCGACCAGGTAGTTGATCGTGCGGGTGCCAGGCGGCACCGCGAAGGTGCGCACCCAGGCTTGCACCAGCTCGCCGGGACCCGAGCCGGCGCCGTCCTCGTCGACAGGTCGCAGATAGGGCTTGAGCTCATCGGCCAACGGCTCGGGATAGGTAAATCCACTAGCAGGCCAGGTTTCGGCCCAATCTTCGATGAAGAAATCGAACGGGTTGATGACCTTGAGGTCGGCGATGAGCCCGACGGTGATCGTCAGCCGGTCCGTCGGATTGGGAAACGTCAGCCGGTAAACGAAGTTGCCCACGGCATCCTGCTGCCAGTTGACGAAGTGGTCGGCCGGCTCGACCCGCAGCGAATAGGCCTCGATCGCCGTGCGCGAGTGGGGTGCCGGACGCAACCTAACGACATGCGGGTACACCCGGACCGGCCGGTCAAAGGTGTAGCTGGTGCGATGCTCCAGCGCAACTTTGATGGTCATAACCGCCATCTCATCACGCGAACCTGATTGACGCAGCGCGGCATACTCAGGATGCAGCGTCGAGCTCGCATAGCAACTTTGTTGACGCGTCTAGGCTTTTGGATGAATTCAATCAAACGAGGCGTCTCAGCCCAGTCATCGTCATCCCGCCATAGAAAGCGACAGAATTGACCTCTCATCAACCTGGTGCGGGTTGGTACCCGGACCCGACCGGAGCGCCCGCGCAGAAGTACTGGGACGGCCGGCAATGGCTCGAGTCCCCGCCCGGCCGGCCGCCCGCTGCCTATGGCGGCCTGAGCTATCCCGGTGCGAACCCCCACGGGCCGGCATTGTCCGACAAGAGCAAGGTCGCCGCCGTACTGCTGCAGCTGTTCCTGGGAGGCGCCGGAGTCGGACGGTTTTATCTGGGCTACATCGGGATCGGCTTAGCGCAACTTGCGATCACGGTGTGCACCCTGGGACTCGCCAGCTGGGTATGGCCGTTGATCGACGTGATCTTGATCCTGACCGGCAGGTTGACTGATGCGCACGGGCGCACGCTTCGGGATTGACGCGGTTGCCGGAGTGGCGTAACCGCGATTGGCCGCCAACCGTTTCTAGGATCGCTTGAGTGGATGATCGTTACGGCTCAGACATTCTCGCTCGCGACCCGCACAATTCGCCCAAACCGCGGTCGGCGGAGACGGCAATAGAACTCGGCATGGTCGTGGAGGACGCCGAAACCGGCTACGTCGGCGCGGTGGTGAGCGTCGAGTACGGCCGCATGCAGCTCGAGGACCGGCACGGCCGCCGGAAGCCGTTCCCGGTCGGCCCGGGATATCTCGTCGACGGCAAACCGGTGATCCTGACCGCAGCGCGCGGCCCGTCGCCCAAGGCCGCGGCCCGCACGGCATCCGGGTCGGTGGCAGTGAGCGGAGCGCGTGCGCGAGTTGCCCGGACCGGCCGGATCTACGTGGAGGGCCGCCACGACGCCGAGCTCGTCGAGCAAGTGTGGGGCGACGACCTGCGGATCGAAGGCGTGGTGGTCGAATACCTCGGCGGGGTCGACGATCTCGTCGGCATCGTCGAGCAGTTCCGGCCGGGCCCGCAGCGACGGCTGGGGGTGCTCGTCGATCACCTGGTCGCGGGCTCGAAGGAATCGCGGCTTGCCGACGCGGTGCACCGTGGTCCGGGCGGCCCGCACACGCTGGTCGTCGGCCATCCGTTCGTCGACATCTGGCAAGCCGTCAAACCAGCTCGGCTTGGGCTGTCGGAGTGGCCGGTGATCCCACGTGGGACGGAGTGGAAGCACGGGATCTGCGACGCTCTGGGTTGGCCGCACACCGATCAGGCCGACATCGCCGCCGCGTGGCGTCGCATCCGCGGTACGGTCCGCGACTGGACCGACCTCGACGCGGCGCTGATCGGCAGGGTGGAAGAACTGATCGACTTCGTCACCCAGCCGTGAGGTCCGAAGCGGTCGCCGCCAATCGAAATCAGGGAGTCAGCGGCGCGATCGGTCCTCCGGAGAGTCGCCGGTACGTGTACACCTGAACGAGCAGCGCCAGCGGCAGCGTCACCAAGCCCAAGAAGCAAGGCAGCATGGCGAGCGCGAAAAGGACGAATTGCACCAGTGCTGACAGCAGCGCGCCGGGGATGTTGGACCTGACCGTGGTGAAGCTGGCAGTGAGCGCACCGATAGCGGGCAGGCCGCGGTCGATCGCAAACGCGATGGTAAAGATCGCGAGGAAGCCAAAAACAACGAGCACCACGTGCGTGAGCAGCGCAAAACAGTAATCCTGGCACGACATACTGCAAAGCCAAGACGAGTGCGCTGACGACAGCCGAGCAGCGCAGCAGCCAGGAGCGCGGCGCCGAAGTGCCGGGGCTTGAAGAACGAACCGATGGTGACCGGCCTGTCGTCTGCGATGTCGAGCGCGCCCGGACAGGTATCCGGCCTGCACAAAGATGATGACCAAGAATACCACGATTTGCAGCGCGACCGTGCTGATGACATCCACGCCCGTGACGAGACTCACTGGAATCTGTCGCCGGTGTCGGTCACGTGAGCGCTGAAGCCAATGAGAGAGCCAACAACAGCCACAAGGGCAAATGCGATCAGGTTGTAGATCAGTATCGAAAGAATCAGGGGCCCAAGGTTGTGGCTGAACTTATTCCACGCCCAGGTGAATGCCTCGCCGATGCTGAAACCCGACCCGGGAGGCGGTCCGTAGCCCGGCGCAGCCGGATAGCCGGGAGGGGGTCCGTAGCCAGGCGGCGGAGGGTAGCCGGGGGGAGGCCCGTAGCCGGATTGGGGCGGCGGCCCGTAGCCGGGGGGCGGGGGGCGCGCCGTATCCAGGAGGCGGCCCATAGCCGGGCGGCGGCTGCCCCGGTGGTGGTCCGTACCCCGGCGGGGGTCCGTAGCCGGGTGGGGGCCCGTAGGCGGGCGGCGGCGGATAAGCACCCGGGTTGGGGTGACCGCCGTACGGCTCGTTCGGATTGCCGGGGTACTCCGGAGGGTGGCTCATAGCCGCTCCTGCCTCGTCGTCGGGGAGTGGTCCAAGCGTGCGCTTCGCGAACTTAGCAAGTATTCGGCGGCGCTGCTGAGACCTCACACTGCGCGCTCACGTGTCGTGGTGACGTGGTATGCCTGACTGCGTGCCTGACGGTCTGTTCGACGTCCCCGACGAGACCAGTCTTGGCGATCTCGCGCACGGCAGCTCGGCCGTCGCGCCGTTGGCCGTGCGGATGCGCCCGGCGAGTCTCGAAGAGGTGGTGGGACAGGCTCACCTGCTGCAGCCCGGCTCTCCGCTGCGGCGACTGGTCGAAGGCTCAGGTATGGCATCTGCCATCCTCTACGGCCCACCCGGCAGCGGAAAGACGACACTGGCGTCGCTGGTGTCGCAAGCCACCGGACGCCGCTTCGAGGCGCTGTCGGCGTTGTCGGCCGGGGTCAAGGAAGTTCGTGCCGTGATCGATACGGCGCGGCGTGCCGCCGCGCACGGCGAGCAGACCGTGCTGTTCATCGACGAGGTGCACCGGTTCTCCAAGACTCAGCAGGACGCATTGCTGGCCGCCGTCGAGAACCGGGTGGTTTTGTTGGTCGCGGCGACCACCGAGAACCCGTCGTTTTCCGTTGTCGCGCCGCTGTTGTCACGCTCGTTGATCCTGCAGCTGCATCCGTTGACCTCCGAGGACATTCGCGCGGTCGTACAGCGCGCGATCGACGATCCGCGTGGATTGGACGGCCGGGTGCAGGTGACGCCCGAAGCGGTTGAGCTGTTGGTCCGGCTGGCGTCGGGGGACGCCCGGCGGGCGCTGACCGCGCTGGAGGTGGCGGCCGAGGCGGGTGATCAGGTCACCGTCGAGACCATTGAGCAGTCGCTGGACAAGGCCGCAGTCCGCTACGACCGCGACGGCGATCAGCACTATGACGTGATCAGCGCCTTCATCAAGTCGGTGCGCGGTTCCGACGTAGACGCCGCACTGCACTATCTGGCCCGAATGCTCGTCGCCGGTGAGGATCCTCGGTTCCTGGCGCGCCGGCTGATGATCCTCGCCAGCGAGGACATCGGCATGGCGGACCCGACCGCAATACAGGTCGCCGTCGCCGCCGCGCAGACCGTGGCGCTGATCGGCATGCCGGAGGCCAAGCTGACCTTGGCACACGCCACCATCTATCTGGCCACGGCGCCGAAGTCGAATGCTGTCACCACCGCAATCGGGGCGGCGATGGGCGACATCAGCGCCGGCAAGGCAGGTTTGGTGCCGTCACATCTACGTGACGGCCACTATTCGGGGGCTGCGGCGCTGGGCAACGCCCAAGGCTACAAGTATGCCCATGACGACCCGGATGGTGTTGTGCCGCAACAATACCCGCCGGACGAGCTGGTCGGCGTCGACTACTACCAGCCGACCGGTCGAGGCGCGGAACGGGAGATCAGCGGTCGGCTGGACAAGCTGCGGGCGATCATTCGGCGCCGGCGCGGTTAAAGGCCCGGCAAGCAGTTGACGAATGGAATGCCGCCGGCGGCACTGATCGGCGATGTTCGGCTAAAAACTGCGCGCGATTGTGGGCATCGGGCGCGCCGTGCCGAGGATACTGCGGAAATGATCGAAGAAGACGCGCCGCGGCGCACGGCCTTTGTCATACGCAACATCCACGGAGCTGAGGCCGTCGAGTGGTTTTTGTTCTTGGCCATTGCCACCATCTTGATCACTCGCTTATACCTAAAGGTCACGGGATACCCGCAGATCGGCAGCGGTCAGATGCACATTGCTCACGCGCTGTGGGGTGGCGTGCTGATGATCCTGGCGCTCGTCGCCAGCTGGCTGTTCCTGGGATCAACGCCTCGACTCGTTTCGATCATCTTGGGCGGGATAGGTTTTGGCCTATTCCTAGATGAGGTAGGCAAATTCGTCACGAAGACGAACAACTACTTCTACGGTCCGTCGCCGGAAATCATGTACGTCGTGGTGGTTATCGTGCTGCTGATCGCACGGATTGTGCGGGATCTCAAGAAGCCGACCGTGCCAGAGGCGCTGGCCAACGCCGCCGCCATCGCGGCCGACGGTGTCGGGCACGGTCTACCGGCGCGGCAGCGCAGTCAGGCGGACACCCACCTTGACGAGGCCGCGGGCCGCGGCGCTGACGAGGAGGTGATTGCGCATATCCGCGGTCTGATCAAAGTGAGCGAGGAGGCGCCTGATGTATTGACCCGGCTCCGCATCGCTCTGGGCAGACTGATGCCCCGTTTCCTGCTCGAGCGCTGGGTAGTGACCGCGGTGGGCTGGGTCTTGGTCATGGCGTCGGCGATCCTCCTGATCGCCTGGACTCTGACCCGTATGCACGACACCGCTAACTTGGCGGTGATCGATCACTACTTCGAACTAGGTCACGGCGGCCCGGCGACGCGCATCGTCGTCATCGCTGGCGCGGCCACCCTTGTGCTCGCCCTACCAGCGACGGTCGCCTGGACGCGCGGGAGTACCGCGCTGTGGCCGCTGCGGTGGCTTCGCCTGGCTGCCATGGTGTTCACGTTCTCCAACGCGCTCGTCGACTTTGCTGTGGAGGGGTTCAGTGCCCTGATCAACCTGGGGCTGGGCCTGATTGTGCTCGCCGCCGTCTCGCACTACCTCGTCAGACGCACCGCCGAGCACGTCGGCCATCCGATCTCGGGGTAACGCGAAAACGGCGGAGGGTGCGCGTTACCGAGGACGAGAATCCTGCACACACTGGTGGTTGCGCGGGCGAAGCCAGCCGCGGCAGCGGGCTGAGGCGTCGCGCACCGCGCTCGGGTACTGATATCGCCTGCGGTGTCCAACCGAAGGCGGCACTAGGCCTCCAGCCAGTGACCGAGGATGCGGTTGTTTCTTGCGAGGTCAGTTGTCGGGAAGCGTGTCGGCCTGTTCGAGCCATTCGGCCAGCGACCGGCCGGCGTCCAGCACGTGTCGCTCGGCGATGTGCCGGGCTTTGTCGACGTCGCGATCGGCGAGCGCGGCCACCAAGGCCTCGTGTTCCTCGATCGCGTTGTGCTCGTGCTCGGGAAACATCCCGAAGAAGTTCGACGGAACCACCCGAACCGCCTGACGAATCTGCGCCATCAGCCGCCGCGAATGGGATGCCCGATGTATCTCCCGGTGGAACTGCCAGTTCGCGTCGACGATGCCGCCGTCGCCGACGTGCGCCTCGACGTTGCTGGCCAGCTCACGTAATCGGGTGATGCCCTCGTCGGTCACCCGCTGCGCCGCCCATGCGGCGGCCTGACCGGTCAGTACGCCCAGGATTGTGAAGCTGTCGAGCACGTCTTCGGGGCTCATGCCGATCACGGTGATGCCGCTGCGCGGCGCGACGCGCACCAACCCGTCGTAGGACAACTCCAGTAGGGCCTCTCGCACCGGGGTGCGGCTGGTGGCGAATTCCTTGGTGATCGCGTCGAGGTCGAGGCGGGTACCGGCGGGCAACGCACCGGTGAGGATCCGGTCGCGCAGCTCGCGCGCGGCGCGCTCGCGCACCGTGCCGCCGATATCAACAGCGTCGTTCGGAGCCATGGCGAGGACCTTAAGGGCAGTTGGGCTGGGAATGAGAGACGGACTTGAAATCTAATATATCAGATGTTAGACATCAGGTATGACTACTCGACAAATGGCACTCGTCGCCTTTATGCAAGCGGGCAGCACGTCGGTTTACGCGGGTTCGTGGCGTCACCCCGCCACTGAGCACGGTTACCTCGACGCGTCGTACTACGCAAAGATCGGTCGGACGCTCGAAGAAGGTTGCTTCGACCTGGTGTTCTTCGACGATCGGCTGGCGATGCCGGGCATCTACGGCGGCTCGGTCGCCGATGCGGTCAAATACGGTGCGCGCCCGGTCAAGCTGGACCTGTCCATCGTGCTGGGCGTGCTCGCGCAGGCGACGTCGCACATCGGATTGGGAGCGACCGGCTCCACCACGTACTACACGCCATTCCACATCGCCCGTACCTTCGCCACCCTCGACCACTTGTCTGGCGGTCGGGCGGCATGGAACATCGTCACGTCGGTCAACGACAGCGAGGCGCAAAACTTCGGCCTGGAAACGCATTTGGGCCATGACGCCCGCTACGACCGGGCAGAGGAATTCCTCGAAGCCACCGTCGGGCTGTGGGACACCTGGGAGGACGACGCGATCCTGCACGACCGGGTCAACGGCATCTACGCCGATCCCGACAAGGTCCACGAACTGCACCACAAAGGTGAGTTCTTCTCGGTGCGCGGACCGCTCACCGTGCCGCGCACCCCGCAGGGGCGGCCGGTCCTCATCCAGGCCGGCTCGTCAGGTCGTGGGCGCGAATTCGCCTCGCGCTGGGCGGATTTGATCTTCACCGGTGACCCGGGCATCGAGGTGGCCCGCAACCACTACGCCGACCAGAAAGAGCGCATCGGGGCGGCCGGCCGCGACCCGGACTCGGTCAAGCTCTGCCCGATGGCCTACGCAGTGGTCGGCGAAAGCGAGGACCACGCCAAAGAACGCGAGCAGGTCTTCCTCAACGATCTGGTGCACCCGATGGCCTCGCTGACCCTACTGTCGGAGTTGATGAACTACGACTTCGCCAAGCACGACCTCGACGACCCGATCACCGACGAACTCATCGAAAACGTGTCTGGGATTCGCGGGCTGGTGCAGAACCTGCGCGCCCACATCGGCGACAAGATCACCCTGCGTGATCTCGCCGGTCACCGTGCCACCCTGCTGCAGGGTCCGCGTTTCGTCGGGACTGGAAAGCAGGTTGCCGATCAGATGGAGGAGTGGTTCCATGGCGGTGCCTGCGACGGATTCGTCTTGGCCGCAACGCATCTGCCCGGAGCGTTCGAAGACGTGGTCCGGATGGTGATCCCGGAACTGCAACACCGCGGGCTGTTCCGCGACTCCTATAGCGGGTCGACACTGCGCGATCACCTCGGGCTGCAACGGCCGGCCGGCGTGCCTGTCAACGCATGATGCTCGAAGGCATCCGGGTTCTCGACGTCGCCACGCTGGCCGCCGCGCCACTGGCCGCCACCTATCTCGGCGAGTTCGGCGCGGACGTCATCAAGATCGAGCAACCCGACGGCGGCGACCCGATTCGCACCTGGGGAAACCAGGTCGACGGCGTCGGGCTGATGTGGAAGTCGTTGTCGCGCAACAAGCGGTCGATCACCCTCAACCTGCGCGTGGCCGAAGGCCAGGCGTTGCTGCGGCAGCTGGTCGCACATGCCGACGTGGTGATCGTCAACACCCGGCCGGCGACCCTGCGAAAATGGGGACTGGACTACGCGGCGCTGCGTGCGGTCAACGACAAGATCGTGATGCTGCACATCACCGGCTACGGGCTGACCGGACCGAAAAGCGAGCGGCCGGGGTTCGGCACGCTCGGTGAGGCGATGAGCGGGTTCGCCAACATCACCGGCGAGGAGAACGGCCCACCGACGTTGCCGCCGTTCATGCTTGCCGACGGGGTGGCCTCACTCAACGCCGCGTATGCGGTGATGATGGCGCTCTACCACCGCGACGTGCACGGCGCCTCGGGGCAGCTGATCGACATCAACCTGATCGACCCGCTGGCACGGCTGCTCGAGCAGACTCTGCTGGGCTACGACCAGCTCGGTCTGGTACCCACCAGGGCGGGCAACCGCTGGGACATCTCAGCGCCGCGTAACACCTACCGCACCGCCGACGATCGCTGGCTGGCGATGTCGGGGAGCTCACCGACGTTGGCGCTGAGAGTGTTTCGCGCCGTCGGTCGCGCCGACCTGGTCGACGACGTCGACTTCTCCGATCCGCAGGGACGACTGTCGCGAGCCCGCGAAGTGGATCAGGTGGTTGCCGACTGGGTGGCCACCAAGACGCTGGACGAGGCGATGGCGATCTTCGATGCCGCCGAAGTGGCGGCCGCGCCGGTGTATGACATCACCGATCTGGTCGCCGACGAGCAGCTCGCGCACCGCGAGGTCTTCGTCAAAATCGCCGACGACGAGCTGGGAGCGATGACCGTCCAGGCTCCGGTGCCCCGATTCTCCGGCGCGACCGGTCGCGTGGGTCATCTCGGTCCACAGATCGGTGCGAACAACGCCGAGGTGTACGGCGAGCTGCTCGGCCTGGGCGGCAACGATATCGACGATCTGCATGCCCGGGGTGTGCTGTGAAAGGAATTGGCCGATGACCTCGAAACGAGCATTGTTGCGCCGCTCGGAGCTGGCCGTTCCCGCAGCCAACGACCACATGTTCGCCAGGGCTGCCGCGTCGGAAGCCGACCTGGTCTTCCTCGACCTCGAGGACGCCACCGCGCCCGCGCACAAGGAGGCGGCCCGCGCCAAAGCCATCGCGGGGCTCAACGACCTCGACTGGGGTCACACCGTGCGGGCGATCCGCATCAACGGGCTCGACACCCAGTGGTGCCACGACGACGTGGTGGAGGTCGTCACCGGAGCTCGGGAGAATCTCGACACCATCATCATCCCGAAAGCCCTTCGGGCACGCGATGTTTGGTGGGTCGATGTGCTACTCACCCAGCTGGAGTCCAAGCTCGGCCTGTCGCGCCAGATTCGCCTCGAAGTATTGATCGAAGAGGTCGAAGGGCTGGCCAACGCCGAGGAGATCGCCGTCGCCAGCCCGCGACTGGACGCGCTGATCTTCGGCGTCGGCGACTTCTCGTTGTCGCAGGGAGCCCGGGTGGACACCAACTTCGACCCGCTGGGCGAATACCCGGGTGATTTCTGGGCCTACGCCCGCAACAAGGTGATCGTCGCCGCCCGGATCGCCGGCATCGACGCGATCGACGCGCCCTACCCGGACTACGGCAACCTGGAGGGCTACCAGCGCGACGCTCGACGGGCCGCCCTGATGGGATACACCGGCAAGTGGGCCATTCACCCCAGTCAGATCGAGGTGGCCAACAAGGTCTATGCGCCGACCGATGAGGAGATCGCGCTCGCCGAACGCAATGTCGCGGCCTACCGCGAAGGTGAGAAGAAGGGCCTCGGCGCGGTGGGTGTCAACGGAGTTCTGGTCGACGCGGCGCACGTCAAGATGGCGCAGGCCACCCTCGAGCGGGCCGCGATGATCGGCAGGGGCCGCTAGCGCTACGTAGGCTGGGCCGGGTGAATACCGATGTGCTGGATATCGACACTGCGCGTCGCCGCTTCGTTGATCTGACCGAGTCAGTGCGCGCGTTCTGCCTTCCGCTGGGCGACGGGCTGTGCAATGTCTTCGTCCCACACGCGACCGCAGGGGTGGCGATCATCGAGACCGGCGCCGGTTCCGACCAAGACCTCGTCGACACCTTGGAGCGGTTACTGCCGCGCGACGATCGCTACCGGCATGCGCACGGGTCGCACGGCCACGGTGCGGATCATGTGCTGCCCGCGATCGTCGCCCCGTCGATCACCGTGCCGGTCCAGGCAGGGGAGCCGCTGCTGGGCACGTGGCAAAGCGTCGTCCTGGTCGACCTGAACCGGGACAATCCGCGGCGGTCGGTGCGATTGAGCTTCATTCACGGCTAAACGGGTGTCCGGCTCGTCGCTTGTCCGGCCCGACTAGGCGGACCGGTACTGTGATGCGGTCGAAAGAGGCTGGATCTTCGGCCGATATGACCGGAAAAGTGCAGGGCGAATAGGAAGCGAAGAAGTGCAGACACACGAGATCAGGAAGAGGTTCCTCGATCATTTCGTGAACGCGGGCCACACCGAGGTGCCAAGCGCCTCGGTGATTCTCGACGACCCCAACCTGCTGTTCGTCAACGCCGGCATGGTGCAGTTCGTCCCGTTTTTCCTCGGCCAGCGGACACCGCCGTACCCGACCGCGACCAGCATCCAGAAATGCATTCGCACGCCAGACATCGATGAGGTCGGGGTCACCACCCGGCACAACACTTTTTTCCAGATGGCCGGCAACTTTTCGTTCGGCGACTACTTCAAACGCGAAGCCATCGAGCTGGCCTGGACCTTGCTGACCAACACGGTCGAAGCCGGCGGCTATGGCCTTGACCCGGAGAAGCTCTGGGCCACAGTTTATTTCGACGACGACGAAGCCGTCGAGCTGTGGCGGGAGATCGCGGATCTGCCCGCTGAGCGAATTCAGCGGCGCGGCATGGCCGACAACTACTGGTCGATGGGCATCCCCGGGCCGTGTGGCCCATCCTCGGAGATCTACTACGACCGCGGGCCGGAGTTCGGTGTCGACGGCGGCCCGGAAGCCAACGAGGACCGCTACATCGAGATCTGGAATCTCGTGTTCATGCAGAACGAACGCGGCGAGGGCACCAGCAAGGACAACTTCGAGATCCTGGGTCCGTTGCCACGCAAGAACATCGATACCGGCATGGGTGTCGAGCGGGTTGCATTCCTGCTCCAGGGTGTCTCCAACGTCTACGAGACCGACCTGCTGCGTCCGGTGATCGACGCGGTCGCCCGGCACGCCCCTCGCGGCTACGACGCCGGCAACCACGAGGACGACGTGCGCTACCGCATCATCGCCGACCACAGCCGCACCGCGGCCATCCTGATCGGCGACGGTGTCAGCCCCGGCAACGATGGCCGCGGCTACGTACTGCGCCGGCTCCTGCGGCGGGTGATCCGCTCGGCCAAGCTGCTCGACATCGACGGCCCGATCGTCGGCGAACTGATGGCCACCGTCCGCGACGCGATGGGCCCGTCCTATCCCGAGTTGGTCGCCGACTTCGACCGGATCAACCGCATCGCGGTCGCCGAGGAGACCGCGTTCAACCGGACGCTGCAGTCGGGTTCGCGGCTCTTCGAGGAAGTCGCGGGCGCCACCAAGGCATCCGGCGCCAGTGTGCTGTCCGGCTCGGATGCCTTCACGCTGCACGACACCTACGGCTTCCCGATCGAGCTCACCCTCGAGATGGCCGCCGAAGCGGATCTGCAGGTCGACGCGCTCGGGTTCCGGGAACTGATGGCCGAGCAGCGCCGCCGCGCGAAAGCCGATGCCGCCGCACGCAAGCATGCGCACGCCGACCTGACGGCCTACCGCGAGCTGGTCGACGCCGGACCCACCGAATTCACCGGTTTCGACGAATTGACCTCGCAGGCAAGGATTCTCGGGATCTTCGTCGACGGCAAACGGGTTCCGGTGGTTGCCCACGGCACCGAGGAGTCGGCCGGTATCGACCGTGTCGAACTGGTCCTGGACCGCACGCCGCTCTACGCCGAGTCGGGTGGTCAGGTCGCGGACGCGGGCACCATCAGCGGCACCGGGTCCAGCGAGACCGCCAGGGCGGCAGTCACCGACGTGCAGAAGATCGCGAAAACCCTGTGGGTACATCGCGTCAACGTGGAGTCGGGGGAGTTCGTCGAGGGCGACACAGTGGTCGCGGCCGTGGATCCTGATTGGCGCAAGGGTGCGACCCAAGGACATTCGGGCACCCACATGGTGCACGCGGCGCTGCGACAAGTGTTGGGGCCCAACGCTGTTCAGGCCGGTTCGCTGAACCGGCCGGGCTACCTTCGTTTCGACTTCAACAGCCAGGGCGCGCTGAGCGCCGAGCAGCTCAGCCAGGTCGAGGAAGTGACCAACGAGGCCGTCCAAGCTGACTACGAGGTGCACACGTTCCTCGAAAAGCTGGACAAGGCAAGGGCGATGGGCGCGATGGCCATGTTCGGCGAGGCCTACCCGGACGAGGTCCGCGTGGTGGAGATCGGCGGGCCGTTCTCGCTGGAGTTGTGCGGTGGTACCCACGTGCACAACTCGGCCCAGATCGGGCCGGTGACCATCCTCGGCGAATCGTCAGTGGGTTCCGG
This sequence comes from uncultured Actinomycetota bacterium, assembly GCA_963737375.1. Classification (GTDB taxonomy): domain Bacteria; phylum Actinomycetota; class Actinomycetes; order Mycobacteriales; family Mycobacteriaceae; genus Mycobacterium. Next base: position 44,923 of record CAVTSP010000022.1, on the reverse strand, counting down.
TGTGCGCCGCGTCGAGGCCTATGTCGGCCTGGAGTCGTTCAAGCATCTGGCCAAGGAACGTGCGCTGATGGCCGGGCTGGCCTCGTCGCTCAAGGTGCCCTCCGACGAGGTGCCGGCCCGGGTGGCGAATCTGGTGGAGCGGTTGAAGGCCGCGGAGAAAGAGATCGAACGCAACCGGCTCGCGAGTGCGCGGGCAGCTGCGGCAAACGCCGCCGTTGAAGCGCAGCACATCGGTAACGTCCGTGTGGTGGCCCAGCGGATGTCAGCCGGCATGACGGCGGCCGATCTGCGATCCCTGGTGGGTGACATCCGCGGAAAGCTCGGCAACGACCCGGCGGTCGTCGCGCTGATCGCCGAGGGTCGCCGAAGAGCGGCAGCGTTCCCTATGCAGTCGCGGCCAACTCCGCCGCCCAGGATCTCGGCCTGCGGGCCAATGACTTGGTCAAGCAGCTCGCCGCAGCGGTCGACGGCCGCGGCGGCGGCAAGCCCGATCTCGCTCAGGGCTCGGGGAAGAACTCGTCGGGCATCGACGCCGCGCTCGACGCACTGCGGGCAGAGATCGCTAGGGCCGGCTGAGTGGACCCGTTGCATCGGCTGCCGGACCGGCCCGGCGGGGACGACCCCGGACGTGGCCGACGGCTCGGCATCGACGTGGGCAGCGTGCGCATCGGGGTGGCCTCCAGCGACCCGGACGGCATCTTGGCCACCCCGGTGGAAACGGTCCGCCGTGACCGCACTGCCAAGCATTTACGACGGCTGGTCGAGCTGGTCGCCGATCTGCAAGCCGTCGAGGTTATCGTCGGGCTACCGCGGACCCTGGCCGACCGCACCGGCCCGTCCGCCCTCGACGCGATCGAGTTGGCGAACGCATTGGCCGGCCGGATTGCGCCGGTCCCGGTCCGAATGGCCGACGAACGATTGACGACCGTCAGCGCGCAGCGCTCGCTGCGCCAGGCCGGAGTGCGGGCCAAAGGCCAGCGTAGGGTCATCGACCAGGCGGCGGCGGTGGCGATCCTTCAGGGATGGCTGGATGAGCGCCGTGCCATGCTGCCCGGGGAGGTCAACGGTGTCTGACGGCCGGGAGCGCGCTCGAGGCCGTGGCGTTCGCAAGGCCGGCGAAGCCGGGAGCAGCGGGACGCCACCAACAGGCCGTGGCGTTCGCAAGGCCGGCGATGCCGGAAGCAGCGGGACGCCACCAACAGGCCGTGGCGTTCGCAAGGCCGGCGATGCCGGAAGCAGCGTTCGCGCCCGGCCAGCGGCCGTCGGGCCGCAGCGTCGCGGCCGTTCGCGCGCCGATCGGGCCCGCGCCGAGCGGGAACGTCGCCGACGCCACACGACCCGGGGAATCCTGGTGAGCCTGGCCATCGGGGTGGTCATCGCCGCGGTGTTCGTCGGCTCCAAAATGTGGCACGGCTTCGGCCCGCAAAACGACTTCGCCGGTGACGGCAAGCAGGATCTGGTGATCGAGGTGCACGCCGGGGACTCGACCACGGCGATCGGCGAGACGCTGCACAAGCAAGATGTGGTCCGGACCGTCAAGGTATTTCTCGAAGCCGCGCAAGGCAATCAGGCGATCTCGGCGATCCAGCCCGGTTATTACCGGTTGCGTACCGAACTTCCGGCGGCGACGGCGGTGAAGCGGCTCGTCGATCCGGGCAGCCGGGTGGGCAAGCTGGTGATTCCCGAAGGTCAACAACTCGACGACACCTCCGACGTCAAGACCAACGCCACCACGCCCGGCATCTTCACGATGATCGCCAAGGCCAGCTGCGTCGAACTGGACGGCAACAAGCATTGTTTGGCCGACACTGATTTGCGTGCGGCGGCCGAAAAGACATCCTTGCCTTCACTTTTGGTGCCGCCCTGGGCGGTGCCGTCGGTGACGGCGATGGGTTCCGACCACCGTCGGATCGAGGGTCTGATCGCGCCGGGAACGTGGAACGTCAACCCGTCAGCGTCGCCGGAGGAGATCTTGTCGACGCTGATCAACTCGAGTTCTGAGCTGTACCTGAAGTTGGGCCTGCAGGACAACGCCACAGTCATGAGCATATCGCCGTACAACGTTCTGGTGGTGGCGTCTCTGGTTCAGCGTGAGGCGAAGCCGCAGGATTTCGCGAAAGTCGCACGGGTCATTTACAACCGGCTCGCGGAGCATCGCAAGCTGGAGTTCGACTCGACGGTGAACTATCCACTGGATCGCCGCGAGGTGGCCACCACCGACGGCGACCGCGCACAGACCACGCCGTGGAACACCTACGCCACCGACGGACTGCCTGCGACGCCGATCTGTTCGCCCGGCACCGACGCGCTGACAGCGGCCGAGCATCCCGAGGACGGCGACTGGCTCTACTTCGTCACCATCGACCCGCAGGGCACCACGCTGTTCACCCGCGACTATCAACAGCACCTGGCCAACATCGAATTGGCCAAGCACAACGGTGTGCTCGACAGTGCCCGCTAGTCAGAGCGGCACTAAGCGCGCCAGAAAAGCTGGTGTTCTCGGGTCGCCGATCGCCCATTCGCGTTCTCCGCAGCTGCATCTGGCCGCATACCGGGCGCTGGGCCTGGATGGGTGGACCTACGACCGCATCGAGTGCGATGCCGACGAATTACCCTCTCTGGTAAGCGGATTGGGGCCCGAATGGGTCGGAGTGTCGGTGACGATGCCCGGAAAATTCGCCGCGCTGCGATTCGCTGACGTGCGGACCGACCGGGCCGTGCTGGTCGGATCGGCCAACACGTTGCTGCGCACAGCGCACGGTTGGCGGGCGGACAACACCGATGTCGACGGCGTGACGGGCGCGCTGGGTGCCGCGTCCGGAGCGGCGGTGGTCGCCGGATCGGGCGGTACCGCACCCGCGGCGATCGTGGCTTTGGCCAAACTCGGCGTCACCGAGATCACCGTGGCGGCACGTAATCCGGACAAGGCCGCCGGTCTGGTCGAGTTGGCCGATCGGGTCGGCACCACGGCCCGGTTCTGCGACCTGAACGGCGGCTCGGTCGCCGATGCGGTCGCGTGCGCCCAGGTGTTGGTCAGTACGCTGCCCGCGGAGGTTGCGGCGGGCTATACCGACGAATTCGCCGCCGCGCCGGTTTTGCTGGACGCGATCTACCACCCGTGGCCGACGCCCCTGGCCGCCGCGGTCAGCGCCGCGGGCGGCCGGGTGATCGGCGGTCTGCAGATGCTCCTGCATCAGGCGTTCGCCCAAGTCGAACAATTCACAGGCCTACCCGCACCGCGAGCTGCGATGGAAGCCGCATTGGATTAGCCTGCCGCCCATGCTGATTGGTCTGGTGCTGCTATGGATGGCGGCGCTGAGCCGCTACGACGTCCGGCAGCGCCGGCTGCCTAATCGGCTGACGATTCCGGGTTTCGCGGCGATCACGCTGGGCGCGGTCGGCGCGGGACATGGTCGGGCGGCGCTGGTTGGTGCCGCAGCGTTGGCGGCGGTCTACCTGCTGGTGCACCTGCTGGCCCCCGCGGCGATGGGCGCCGGCGATGTCAAGCTTTCTCTCGGAATAGGCGCGCTGACAGGGTGTTTCGGTGCTGACGTGTGGTTAATCGCCGCGATGGGCGCGCCCTTGCTGACCGTGGTGATCGGCACAGTGGCGCGGATCTTCTGGTCGGTGAGGACGGTGCCGCACGGCCCGTCGATGTGTGCGGTCAGCGCGGCGACGGTGGGCTTTGCGCTGCTGTAGGTGACACCGTGTTGTCGCCGGAGTTGCTCACGTACACCTGGGAACCGTCGAGGCTGACCGCTACCCCCTGCAGGGCGATGCCGACGCCAATGGTGTCGGTGCGGTGATAGGAGCGACGGTGGTATCGATCACCGACACGCTGTTGTCGCCGGCGTTGGTCACCTAGACCCGGTAACCATCGGGGCTGAACGCCACGCCGTATGGATTCCCTTCGGTCGAACCGACGAGTGACGAATTGACCGAACTTTACGCCTCATTGGCAGCGTCTGGCAGTGTCTGCCGTCGATCTGGCAGTGCGTCATGCCGGACCATCAGTGCATGACAACCACATCGATTTCACCCCGCTCGATCGACTCTGCGCGCCGGCGATCCCTTCGCGCCGATCTCATCTTCTGGACGTCCGCGGGAGCGGTCGCCGCCGCCCTGAGCGGTCCATTGGCCCGCTGGTGGGGTGTCCCACGCGCGGTGCTTGTCGACGGCGGGCTCGTCTTCGTCGTCCTCGGCCCGATCCTGCTACTGGGCATCAACAAGATGCGCCCGACGCCTGGGCTGGTGGCCGGTTTCGTGGTGACCAATTTCTTGCTGGCACCGCTCGCCGCAGCCGCGGCGTGGTTCGGCTGGCTGCGGTTGAGCGGTCCTGGCAACTGGGCACTGGCCGACGCGGCCGCCGTCATGCTGGTGCTGGGTGTCTGGCAGCTGACCGCGTTGCGGCGGCGTTAGGCCGCCGCGGGGCTGCGGCCCTTGATCGCGCTGCGCAATCCGTACCGCTTACCGTTGACCTCGCGCGGCTCCGGCGCAGGAAACTTCTGCTCGGAGTGGGTCTCTGGCGCATCGTCAGTAGTGCCGGACAACCAACTGTCGGGGACGGCGAGTTTCATGATGGTCCAGAACGATTGCCAATATTGGCGCAGGATCGGTCCGGTTGTGTAGGGCAGGTCGTACTTCTCGCAGATCGCGCGCACCCGGACGCCGATCTCGGCGTATCGGTTGCTGGGCAGGTCGGGGAACAAGTGGTGTTCGATTTGGTAGCACAGGTTTCCGCTCATGAACGCCATGACCGGGCCGGCATTGAAGTTCGCCGAGCCCAGCATCTGGCGCAGGTACCACTCGCCGCGGGTCTCCGCTTCGAAACTTTCCCGGGTAAATTTCTCGGCGCCGTCGGGGAAGTGCCCGCAGAAAATCACCATGTAGGACCAGTAGTTCCGGATCAGGTTGGCGATGGCGTTCGCCTTGAGCGTGTGCTTCCAGTTGGTGCCGGCCAGGGCCGGGTAGATGATGTAGTCCTTGCCCGCCTGTTTGCCCATCTTCTTTCCCATGATGCGCAGATCTTTTCGTGCCTCAGCCCACGTTTTTTCTTTCTTCCGTATTTTCGCAGTCTCGACGTGGTGCAGTGCGACGCCCCATTGGAAGAGCGTCCCCAACAGAAGGTTGTAGACCGGGTTCCCGATCATCCACGGCGCCCACCGGTGGTCACGGGTGACGCGCATGATCCCGTAACCGACGTCGGCGTCCAGACCCACGACGTTGGTGTATTTGTGGTGCACGAAATTGTGCGAGTGCTTCCACTGCGACGACGGGCACGCGGTATCCCATTCCCACTCCGTTGAGTGGATTTCGGGATCATTCATCCAGTCCCATTGACCGTGAATGATGTTGTGGCCCAACTCCATGTTCTCGATGATCTTCGAGCTTGCCAGGGAGGTGATACCGGCCAGGCGAGCGATTCTGCTGCTGCTGGCGAACAAGGCGAGGCGCCCGAATACTGCGAGCCCGCGCTGCAACTGGATTGCGCGACGGATGTACTGCGCATCGCGTTCGCCGCGCGATTCCTCGATGTCGGCACGGATAGCGTCGAGCTCCGCAGCCAGGTCCTCGACGTCCTGCGGACTCAGATGGGCGTATGCCTTGATGTCAGTGATAGCCATGAAATCGGTTTCCTCTCAAACCTTGATGGTGCAGTTACCGGATGCGGTCGAAATGCATGTCTGTATGCGGTCGCCGGCGCCGTGCTCTTGACCCGAGCGAACATCGCGAACGTGGCCGTCTTCCAGCGGCAGGACGCAGGTCTGGCAAATTCCCATTCGGCAGCCGAATGGCATTTGGATGCCTTGCTGCTCGCCGGCCTCCAGAATGGTTGTTGCGCCGTCGATCTCGATTTCCTTGTCCGAGATGGCGAACGTGACCGTGCCGCCTTCGCCGCCTTTGTCGGTAGCCGCGATGTTGAATCGTTCCATGTGCAGGGCGTCATCGATGTCGTTGTCCTGCCATACTTTCTCGACCGCGTCGAGCATGGCCCCGGGCCCGCATGCCCAGGCCGAACGGTCGCGCCAGTCGGCGACGATGTCGTCCAATTCGTCGAAATCGACCTTGCCGTCTTTCTCGGTCAGCTGAAGATGCAGGCGGTAGCCGCTCTGCTCCTGCTCGATCTGGCGCAACTCGTCGTGAAAAATCACCGAGTCCTGCGACCCGGCCGAGTGCACGTGAACGATGTCCGGGGACTGACCACGCGCCCGCAACGATCGCAGCATCGCCATGACGGGTGTGATGCCACTGCCGGCCGTGATGAACAGGATTGCTTCCGGGGGTGGGTTCGGCAATGCGAAGTCGCCTTTGGCCGACTGCAGGCGGATGATGGTGCCCGGTTCGACACCGTTGACCAGGTGGGCAGACAGGAAGCCCTCTGGGGTGGCCTTCACGGTGATCGAGATGTTCTCGTCACCGCGTTCGGGGACCGACGTCAACGAATACGACCGCCAGTGCCACTTGCCATCGAGGCGCAAGCCGATCCCGACGTACTGGCCCGGTTGGTAGTCGCCGGAAAACCCCCATCCCGGCCGGATGACGACCGTTGCGGTGTCATCGGTCTCGGGTTCGACAGCCACGATCTCGCCGCGCAGTTCGCGTGCCGACCACAGCGGGTTGAGTAACGACAGGTAGTCGTCCGGGAGCAGTGGTGTCGTCGCTCGCGCGGCCAGGCCGCGAATCGTGTTCACCCACGAACCCGAGGTCGAATCCACGTTTTTGGCGGGGGATCGGGCCCAACGCATTGCACTTTTCAGGGGTGCAGTCATTTACTGCCTTTCGCTCGCGGACGTTGTGACCATGCTCACGCGAACTGATTACCCTACTTACGAGTCAGTAAACACTTGTACCGGTTTTGACGCTTTTTCTCTGTCGGGGCTCGTCGTGGGAAGATGGGACTCGTGTTGCGATGGACTACTGCTGGTGAATCCCACGGCCGGGCGTTGGTGGCTGTGGTAGAAGGCATGGTCGCCGGGTTGAGTGTTACGTCGGACGACATCGCCGATCAGCTGGCCCGGCGCCGCCTCGGTTACGGCCGCGGCGCCCGGATGAAGTTCGAGCGCGACCAGGTCACCGTGCTGGCCGGATTACGGCATGGCGTGACGCTGGGTGGCCCGATCGCCATCGAGATCGGCAACACCGAATGGCCGAAGTGGGAAACCGTGATGGCCCCCGACCCGGTTGACGCCGCCGAGTTGGATGTGGCGCGCAACGCGCCACTGACCCGGCCGCGACCCGGCCACGCCGACTACGCCGGCATGCTCAAATACGAGTTCGACGACGCCCGGCCGGTGCTTGAGCGGGCCAGCGCGCGCGAGACCGCAGCCCGGGTCGCGGCGGGTACGGTCGCGCGGCAGTTCCTGCGACAAGCTCTCGGCGTCGAGGTGATCTCCCACGTCATCTCGATCGGCGCTTCCACGCCCTATGACGGTCCTCCACCGCAGGCCGGCGACCTGGCGGCGATCGACGACAGCCCGGTGCGGGCATTCGACAGCGCGGCCGAGGCGTCGATGATCGCCGAGATCGAAACGGCCAAGAAAGACGGCGACACCCTCGGCGGCGTCGTCGAAGCGGTCGCGGTCGGTCTACCGGTCGGCCTGGGATCGTTCATCAGCGGCGACCACCGGCTTGACAGCCAACTCGCTGCCGCGGTGATGGGCATCCAGGCGATCAAGGGGGTCGAGATCGGCGATGGCTTCGAAACCGCCCGCCGACGCGGCAGCCGTGCCCACGACGAGATGTACCCCGGTCCCGACGGCGTGATCCGCTCGACCAACCGGGCCGGTGGGCTGGAAGGCGGCATGACCAACGGCGAGCCGCTGCGCGTACGCGCCGCGATGAAGCCGATCTCCACCGTGCCGCGCGCGCTGGCCACCGTGGACATGACCTCCGGCGAAGAAGCCGTCGCCATCAACCAGCGCTCTGATGTCTGCGCGGTTCCGGCCGCGGGCGTCGTCGTCGAGACCATGGTGGCCCTGGTCCTTGCTCGAGCTGCGCTGGAGAAGTTCGGCGGCGATTCGCTGACCGAGACACGGCGCAACATCGAGTCATACCTCAGGTCGGTCGCCGAGCGGGAGCCGGTCAGCGAAGCTCGGGCGTCCGGGTAGCCACTCATGGGGCCCAAAGCTGTGTTGGTGGGACTGCCGGGATCCGGTAAGTCCACGATCGGGCGACGCCTGGCCAAAGCGCTCGACGTCGGCATGCTCGACACCGACGCGGCCATCGAGCAGCAGACCGGACGCGCCATCGCCGATATCTTCGCCACCGATGGGGAGCAGGAGTTCCGCCGGATCGAGGAAGAGGTGATCCGGGCGGCATTGGAATCCCACGAAGGAGTCCTGTCGCTGGGCGGCGGTGCCGTCACCACCCCGGGGGTGCGCGCCGCGCTGGCCGGCCACACCGTCGTGTACTTGGAAATCACTGCGGCCGAAGGGGTTCGGCGCACCGGCGGTAACACCGTGCGGCCGTTGCTGGCCGGACCGGACCGAGCTGAGAAATTCCGCGCGCTGATGACCCAGCGTGTGCCGCTCTATCGGAAGGTCGCCACGATCCGGGTGAATACCAACCGTCGCAACCCCGGCGCCGTGGTCCGCCACATCGTGTGCCGCCTCAACGACCCCAAACTCGGCGTCACTGCGCGCAATCGACGCCGACCGCCGTGGCGCCGCACGCCGGCTCCCGACGCGTCCAGCGTGCCCGAGCCCCGGACCGGGCCACCGCCGACGCCCGCAACTCCGGCCGCGCTGGCAGCGGCCCGTCGGGAGGCGGGCAGATGACGGACTCTCGCGAACCGGTCACCGTGCACGTGGCCGTCGACCCGCCCTATCCGGTCGTCATCGGCACCGGACTACTCGGTGAGCTCGGCGAACTGCTCGCCGGCCGGCACCGCGTTGCCATCCTGCATCAGCCGGTGCTGATCCATACTGCCGAGGCGATCCGAAACCATCTGGCCGACAAGGGTATTGACGCGCACCAGATTGAAATTCCCGACGCCGAGGCCGGCAAGGATCTGCCCGTCGTCGGTTACATCTGGGAAGTGCTGGGCCGCATCGGTATCGGCCGCAAGGACGCTTTGGTGAGTCTGGGCGGCGGCGCCGCGACCGATGTCGCCGGCTTCGCCGCGGCGACCTGGCTGCGCGGTGTGTCGATCGTGCACGTGCCGACCACCTTGTTGGCGATGGTCGACGCCGCAGTCGGCGGCAAGACCGGCATCAACACCGACGCCGGCAAGAATCTGGTCGGCGCATTCCACCAACCGACTGCCGTGCTGGTCGACCTAGCAACGCTGCAGACGTTGCCGCACAACGAAATCGCGGCCGGTATGGCCGAAGTCGTCAAAGCGGGCTTCATCTCCGACCCTGTGATTCTTGACCTGATCGAGGCCGATCCGCAGGCTGCGCTGGACCCGTCGGGGGAGGTGCTACCGGAGCTGATCCGGCGCGCGATCGCCGTCAAGGCCGAGGTGGTGGCGGCCGACGAGAAGGAATCGGACCTGCGCGAAATCCTGAACTACGGCCATACTTTGGGCCATGCGATCGAGCGGCGGGAGCGCTACCAGTGGCGTCACGGCGCCGCGGTCTCGGTGGGCATGGTGTTCGCCGCCGAATTGGGCCGGCTGGCCGGGCGTCTCGATGACGCCACCGCGCAGCGCCATCGCGACATCTTGACGTCGCTCGGACTGCCGATCAGCTACGACGCCGACGCGCTCCCACAACTTCTGGAGTCGATGGTCGGCGACAAGAAAACCCGTGCGGGGGTGCTGCGGTTCGTGGTGCTCGACGGGCTGGCCAAGCCTGGCCGGCTAGAGGGCCCTGACCCGGCGCTGCTGGCGGCCGCGTACGCGGAGGTGGGCACGCGATGAGCACCACGGTCAACGTCTTCAACGGGCCCAACCTCGGCCGGCTGGGCCGCCGCGAGCCGGAGGTCTACGGCGATACCACCCACGACGACCTCGTGGCGCTGGTCGAACGCGAGGCGGCCGAGCTCGGGCTGAAAGCCGTTGTGCGCCAGAGTGATAGTGAGGCTCAGCTGCTGGATTGGATCCACCTGGCCGCTGACGCCAAGGAGCCGGTGATCCTCAATGCCGGTGGATTGACCCATACGTCGATCGCATTACGCGACGCCTGCGCAGAGTTGAGTGCGCCGCTGATCGAGGTGCACATCTCCAATGTCTTTGCCCGCGAAGAGTTCCGGCACCACTCGTACCTGAGCCCGGTCGCGACCGGCGTGATCGTGGGATGCGGTGTGCAGGGATACCTGCTCGCCCTGCGTTATCTGGCCAGCCTGAACGGCTAGTCGTCTGCCTTCGGCGTCTCGATGTGCTCGGTGGCCGGTTCGTGGGCCGGCAGCGCCTCGGTCTTCTCGGTGCTGGCCGGCGGCCATGCAATCTTCTTGGTTTCTGCCTCGCTGGCGGCGGGAGCCTCAGCCGTCTCCGCGGCTTCGTGGCCGTGGGCCGTGGCCGCGTCGTAATCCTCGCCGCGCTCGGCGGTCGCGACGGCGGTCGACTGCTCCTGCGGCCGGTGGCCCCCTTCAGCAGCGGGCTGCTCCGACCGGACAGCGGCGAAGACGTCGGTGTCGGCGCGCTCGTCATCGCCACCGGTAGCGCCGCCCTGCGGCTTGTAGGCGCCCGCGCGGTCGACCCGCCAGCGGCCGACGGTCACCCCGGAGATCGCACCGAGGAACACCACCAGCGCGGTGAACGCCGCGAACGTGGTGAGCTCGTTGATCAGCCCGCCGACGTACAGGGCTTTGTAGAACACCGCGATCAGCCACGTCACCGCGCCGCTGAGCAACCCGGCGACCAGACCGGCCAGCAGCCACGTCATTGCCAGATCCTCGCGACGGTCCGGATCGGGGTTGGAGGCCGCGTCTTCGCGTCCGTCGATGAGACCCCAGATGACCACGCCCACGAGGAACAGCACCAGCAGCACGATGCTGATCAGGGCCGCCTGCGTCTGCCATACGCTGATCAGCGTTCCTTGAAACAGCCGAACGACGACCATCGCAGCGCCGAAGACCAGGCCGCGCAGCATCCAGTTAGTCATGGGGCCACAGCGTAGCGAGTAGCGTCAGCTGGCGTGACACATTCCCAGCGGCGAGCCGCACTCGGAGCTCGACTCCGCGCGGCCGAACTGGACGCGATGCTGGTCACAGACCTGATCAACGTGCGCTATTTGTCGGGTTTCACCGGGTCGAATGCGGCGTTGCTGGTGTTCGCCGATAGCCATGACGCCATCTTGGCCACCGACGGGCGCTACCGCACCCAGGCCGCCCAGCAGGCGCCCGACCTGGAAGTAGTGATCGAGCGAGCCTGCGGGCGGCACCTGGCCGGGCGCGCGGCTCTCGCCAAGGCACGGCGGGTGGGCTTCGAGAGCCATGTCGTGACCGTGGACGGCTACGACGCACTGGCTGCCGCGCTGGGCGAGGCCGGCGGCACCACCGAATTGGTTCGCGCCTCGCAGACCGTCGAGGCACTGCGCGAGATCAAAGATGCCGGCGAAGTGGCGCTGCTGCGGCTGGCCTGCGAGGCCGCCGACGCCGCGCTGGCCGATCTCGTAGACCGTGGCGGGCTGCGACCCGGCCGCACCGAACGCGAGGTGGGTCGCGAGCTCGAGGCGCTGATGCTCGACCACGGCGCGGACGGGGTCTCCTTCGAGACGATCGTCGCCAGCGGGGCGAATTCGGCGATTCCGCATCACCGGCCCACGGAGGCGGTGCTGGCTGCCGGCGACTTCGTCAAGATCGACTTCGGTGCGCTGGTCGGCGGCTATCACTCCGACATGACCCGCACCTTCGTACTCGGCAAGGCCGGTAAAGCGGCCGACTGGCAGCTGGAGGTCTACCAGCTGGTCGCCGATGCCCAGCGAGCCGGCCGGGAAGCGCTGCAACCCGGGGCCGATCTGCGCGACGTGGACGCCGCAGCACGGCTGGTCATCGCCGATGCGGGCCACGGCGAGCACTTCGGCCACGGTCTGGGCCACGGTGTCGGCCTGCAGATCCACGAAGCGCCCGGAATCGGCGCCACCGCCGCCGGTACACTACGTGCGGGCTCCGTTGTGACTGTGGAGCCCGGCGTCTATTTGCCCGAGCGTGGCGGCGTCCGCATCGAGGACACGCTGGTGGTGGCAGGCGAGACCTCCGGACACGCACCGGAATTGCTCACCCGATTCCCCAAGGAACTGGCGATTCTCAGCTAGCTAGGGATGTGCTCTGACCAGGTAAAACGAGGTCAGAGATAAGCGTTGTAGGGTCAATTATCTTGGGGACGGGCTACTCCCCGGCGACACGCCGGGGAGTGGTGAAATATGTATCGGTCCGTGTCACTCACTGGAAGGTGAGGCCGCCTAGTAGCGGCACCTTGCCGGGCGGGCGCCGCGCCAGTAATGGGTTCGGGCATCGGTTCTGCCGCTAGCCGAACGTCGGATGGTTACGAGCGGATGCGACGTTCTGGGCGTATGATTCAAAATGAATCAGGAGGTTAAAATGCCTGGACAAGTTGGTCGCAGCGACGACGCCCTGCAGCGCCTGGCCGCTTTGGCGGCAAGTCGGCGGGTCGTGGAGAAAAGTCTCGACAGAGAGATCTACTACGCCGCCCACGATGTCGGCGTCTCGCAACGAGAGATCAGTGACGTCGTCGGAAGCCTCTCGCAAGCGACTGTGCAGAGGATTCTTCGCCGGATTACCGCGGACCCGTCGTTGCTAGAAGAAACACCTGCCGAGGTGATAGACCGTCGCGCCGCCGGGCTGATCGACGACCAGGCCATGATGGACAACCTTCTGGACCGGACGTATTCCTTCGGGCGCGTCCCCAGCATCGACGGCATCGCTACCGACGCGTACATCCCGGGGGACTGGGATCAGATCGAGACGGCTTACTACCGAGATCTTCTGTCCGAGGTGGAGTTCGGCCAGCTGATGGAGAGGCAGCGGGATCACATCGAGCAGGCAGTTCACGCCGACGAGACAATTCAGATCGAGGAGGCGATTCAGAGCGAGTGACCGCATCGACCGGACCGCGCGACGCTGTTGCCGCCCAGCTCTCCGCCCTCTCGAGCAAGGGCGGAGAGCTGAACACCGACGCCGCCCACGGCACCAACACGATGTACGCATCCGACATCGGCCGTCGTCGCTTTCGGAAAAAGATCGTCAAGAAATACCTCGCTCTTAACAGTCCGCAGGTGGGCCGCTTGGCGATTGTCACGGCCGGTCCACCCGGCTCGGGGAAAACCACGCTGCTTCATAGCCAGGTGTCCACGCTGATGCATTACCGGATCCTCGACGCCGACGTCATCAAAGACGATCTCATCGAACAAGCATTGCTCGATCACATTTACGACCACTTGCTTGGTCGAAAGCTAGCCGATGGTTACTGCATATCGCCGCGGGAGCTAGCACCCCTTGTTCACCGGGAATCCGTCGCACTCGTCGAGCAGATCCGGCAGATCTGTGTGGGCAAGGGGGAGAACGTAGTCATCGAAGGCACTCTCACCTGGGCGGGCCAGGGGCCACAGATCTACGACGAACTGGCTAAATCGGCGTACACGTCAATTGAGGTTTTCGGTGTCGAAATCGGCAAGGCAGCCGCTCACGCCCAGGCACTGTCGCGGTGGTGGGGCGGGCGGCAACTCTGGATCAGCGGTACGGATCGGCTTGGCGGTCGCTTCATGCCACCCGGATTCATCAACATGTGCTATTCGGGGACGACGCATTCGGTGTGTAGTGCGAATGCGCTCGAGATGATCACGCTCGCGCAGTCCGGCCTGATCCCCAACCTGCGGGTCAGGATTTTCGGTCGTGACATGAGCGGGGCAACGACGCAGCTCAGCGACGCGACCTACCCTTAGCCCGGTGCCCGCCGGTCGAGGCAGCCCGGCGCGAGCTGTGCCCGGACGTAGGCTCGGCTCCAAGGTCGATTATCTTGGGGAAGCGCCTCAAAGCCGCATTTCAGACTGTTTGACCCGGCACCCGGTTCCCCAAGGAACTGGCGATCCTGTAGGAGATTCACCGACCGTGCCAAGCACTGCCGATTTCAAAAATGGACTTGTACTGGTGATCGACGGCCAGCTCTGGCAGATCACCGACTTCCAGCACGTCAAACCGGGCAAGGGCCCGGCCTTCGTGCGCACCAAGCTGAAAAACGTGCTCTCCGGGAAGGTCGTCGACAAGACCTACAACGCCGGAGTGAAGGTGGAGACAGCGACGGTGGACCGGCGCGATGCCACCTTCCTCTACCGCGACGGCACCGACTTCGTTTTCATGGACAGCCAGGATTACGAGCAGCACCCCTTATCGGAGTCACTGGTCGGCGACGCCGCCCGGTTCCTGCTGGAAGGCCTGCCGGTGCAGGTGGCGTTTCACAACAGCGCGCCGCTGTACCTCGAGCTGCCGGTGACCGTCGAGCTCGTCGTCACCCACACCGAGCCCGGCCTGCAGGGCGACCGGTCCAGCGCCGGCACCAAGCCGGCGACCGTGGAGACGGGTGCCGAGCTTCAGGTGCCGCTGTTCATCAACACCGGCGACAAGCTGAAGGTCGACTCCCGCGATGGCAGCTACCTGGGACGTGTCAACGCGTGAGCCGACCCGTCCGTCCCGTTAAAGGACGGCACCAGGCTCGTAAGCGCGCCGTCGACTTGTTGTTCGAAGCCGAGGCCCGCGGGCTGACCCCGGCCGAGGCAGCCGACGCGCGCACCGCGCTGGCGGAGGCCAAAGATGATGTGGCGCCGCTGCATCCGTACACGGTGTCCGTCGCTCACGGCGTCACCGAGCACGCCGTACACGTCGACGACCTGATCGCATCGCACCTTCAAGGCTGGACACTGGACCGGCTGCCGGCGGTGGACCGCGCCATCCTGCGGGTCGCTGTGTACGAGTTGCTGCACGCCGACGACGTTCCGGCACCGGTCGCCGTCGACGAGGCGGTTGAGCTGGCCAAGGAGCTGTCCACCGACGACTCACCGGGTTTCGTCAACGGCGTACTGGGCCAAGTCATGCTGGTGACCCCCCAGATCCGGGCGGCGGCTCAGGCGGTCCAGGCGAGCCAATCAAGTCAATCAAGTCAATCGAGCCCTGAACCCGCCGCGGAGTCATGACCAGGTTGGAACTGCGCGTCGCGATCGCCGCGATCCTGGCGGCGACCGTGGTGCTGGGTGCCGTGATGTGTGCGGCCTACGGGCAGGCGGCGATCGCGGCAGCGCTGGCGATCTATGCGCTCGGCGTCGGCGCGTGGCTGTACCACTCGATCGAGCGTCTCGTCCTGGCCCGCCGCATTGAGACGGTGCGCACGGCCGCAACGCCATTCCGACCACTACTTCCGGTGATGGCCGCGATCATGGCGCTGACGCAGCTCGTCGTGCGGTCGCTGACTGATGTCACCGAGGTAGCGCCGCCGCGGCGCTGGATTCCGATCACGCGCGCTAGAAAAGACGACGACGACTTCGAGGTCTGAGACCGGTCTGTTGTGACGGGTGTGGCAATTCGGGTACAGGTCACAAAATGCCCGCATCCTCGTTGACGGAGGGACACACTGGCGTGATGGACCGAGATGGCAGGCACCCGAGGCGGCTGTGTGTTTCCGCGCTGGCGGCGGTGGCGAACCCCTCCTACTCGCGCATCGACACCTGGAATCTGCTCGACGACGCGTGTCATCAGCTCGCCGTGGTCGACCGCGCCGGGATGGACACCGCCCACGAGGTCGCCCGGGTGCGGCGCCTGCTCAACCGGCTCAGTGCCTATGAGCGTTACTGGATCTACCCGGGCCCGGAGAACCTCGCGACCTACTGCGGCTACCTGGACCAACTCGCCACGGTCAGCCTGGCCGAGCAGGTATCGCTGGCCGTGCGGCTGCTCTCCGAGTACGGCGACCGCGCGGCCCTGTTCGACACATCGATGTCGCTGGCTGACCAGGAGCTGGTGTCGCGCGCCAAGGAACAGCAGTTCTACACGGTCCTGCTCGCCGACGACGCGCCGGTCACCGCACCCGAGGGGTTGGCGGAACGCCTGCGGGCGATCCGCGACATCGGCGACGACGTGCAGTTCGAGCTGCTGGTGGTGACCAGCGTCGAGGACGCCATCACCGCGGTCGCCCTGAACGGTGAGATCCAGGCCGCGATCATCCGGCACGACATCCCGCTGCGGTCCCACGACCGGGTGCCGCTGATGACCACGCTGCTCGGCCCCAACGACGACGTCGTGGCCACCGACCGCACCCACGACTGGGTCGAGTGCGGCGAGTGGATCCGCGAACTGCGGCCACACATCGACCTCTATCTGCTCACCGACGAGTCGATCGCCGCCGAGGCCGAGGATCGAGTCCGACGTCTACGACCGCACGTTCTACCGGCTCAACGACGTCACCGACCTACATACCACCGTGCTCGGCGGCATCAGGAACCGTTACGCCACACCATTCTTCGATGCCCTGCGCGCCTACGCGGCTCGGCCGGCCGGCCAATTCCACGCGCTGCCCGTCGCGCGCGGCGCCAGCATCTTCAACTCCAAGACGCTGCAGGATATGGGCGAGTTCTACGGCCGCAACATCTTCATGGCCGAGACGTCGACCACCTCGGGTGGGCTGGACTCGCTGCTCGATCCGCACGGCAACATCAAGAAAGCGATGGACAAGGCCGCGCGCACCTGGAACTCCGACCACACCTACTTCGTCACCAACGGAACCTCGACCGCGAACAAGATCGTCGTGCAGTCGCTGACCCGGCCGGGCGACATCGTGCTGATCGACCGCAACTGCCACAAGTCGCACCACTACGGCCTGGTGCTGGCCGGGGCCTACCCGCTCTACCTGGACGCCTACGAACTGCAACCGTTCGCGATCTACGGCGCGGTCTCGCTGCAGACCATCAAGAAGGCGCTGCTCGACCTCGAAGCCGCCGGGCAGCTGAGCAAGGTGCGCATGTTGTCGCTCACCAACTGCACGTTCGACGGCGTCGTCTACAACCCACGGCGGGTGATGGAGGAGGTGCTGGCGATCAAGCCGGACATCTGCTTCCTGTGGGACGAGGCCTGGTACGCATTCGCCACCGCGGTCCCGTGGGCGCGGCAACGCACCGCGATGATCGCCGCCGAGCAACTCGAGTCGATGCTGTCGTCGCCGGCGTACGCCCAGGAGTACCTGCAGTGGAAGCAAGAGATGCACGGCATCGACCGCAGCCAGTGGGCCGAGCACCGACTGCTTCCCGACCCCAGCCAGGCCCGGGTCCGGGTCTACGCCACCCACTCCACCCATAAATCGCTGTCGGCGCTGCGGCAGGCGTCGATGATCCATGTCCGCGACCAGGACTTCAACTCGCAGTCCCGCGACGCGTTCGGCGAGGCGTTCTTGACGCACACCTCGACCTCGCCCAACCAGCAACTGCTCGCCTCGCTGGATCTGGCCCGCCGTCAGGTCGACATCGAGGGCTTCCAGATGGTGCGCTACGTCTACGACATGGCGCTGGTCTTCCGTCACCGCGTCCGCAAAGACCGGTTGATCAGCAAATGGTTCCGTATCCTCGACGAATCCGATTTGGTGCCAGACGAATTCAGGCTTTCGGCGGTCAGCTCGTATCGGCAGGTGCGTCAGGGCGCGCTGGCGGACTGGAACGAGGCGTGGCGGTCCGACCAGTTTGTGCTCGACCCGACGCGGGTCACCCTGTACCTGGGCCAAACCGGCATGAACGGATACGACTTCCGCGAGAAGATCCTGATGGACCGGTTCGGTATACAGATCAACAAGACGTCGATCAACAGTGTGCTGCTGATCTTCACGATCGGGGTGACCTGGTCGAGTGTGCACTACCTCCTCGACGTGCTGCGCCGAGTGGCCACCGACTTCGACCACACCGAAGCCGCGGCCAGTAGAGACGACCGTGCCCTGCACCGGCGCCGGGTCGAAGAGATCACCGAGGATCTGCCACCGCTGCCGGACTTCAGTCAATTCGATAACGCCTTCCGGCCCGACGACGCCAGCGCTTTCGGTGACATGCGGTCGGCGTTCTACGCGGGCTACGAGGACGCCGATCGCGAACACGTCATGCTCGGCGAGGCGGGTCGACGGCTCGCCGACGGAAAGTCTTTGGTGTCAACCGGATTCGTCGTGCCCTATCCGCCGGGCTTCCCAGTCCTGGTGCCCGGCCAGCTGGTCTCCAAGCAGATCCTGTATTTCCTGGCCCAACTCGACGTCAAGGAAATTCACGGATACAACCCCGATCTCGGCTTGTCGGTGTTCACCGAGGACGTGCTGAAACGGATCAACGCGGCGCGCGGTTCCGAAACCGTGTTCGGCTAGCTTTCGCTCGCCACAGTGCGTTGCGCACGGAAACCGGATAGTCGTGGCTAGGCTTACCGCCCATGGCGTCCTCGGCTAGCGCGATCAAATCTCGGCTGTCGGTGAACGACTGGGTTCAAGAGGGGTTTCGGGTACTTGCCGAGGACGGCGTGAAATCCCTGACGCTGGGCCAGCTGTGCACTCGTCTGGGCGTCACCAAGGGCAGCTTCTACTGGCACTTCAGCGATATGACCGCCTACCGCACGGCGTTGATCGATACCTGGGCCGTGGTCCGCGACGAAGACCGGTCCTTCGACGAATTGACGAGTCTGCCTCCGCGGGAGCGGCTGTCGCGGATGATGACCACGCTCGTAGGCCCGCGGCACTGGATGCTGGAGCGCGCCATGCGGGAATGGGCACGGTCGGAGCCCACAGTGGCCGCCGCGGTGCGCGCCTCGGACCATAGCGTGCTCGCCGCCGTCCGGCGGGCCTTCCTGGACGCCGGCTTCGACGACGAGGAGTCCGAGATGCGTGCGACCGCGACTTTCGCTGCGGGCATTGGCTTTTTGCATCTGTCCGGCTCGCGGCCGAGTTCGGTGGCCGCCGGACGCCGCGAGCAGTTCCTGGAAGTCATGCTGCGACACTGACCAGTTCTGGCTACCATACCTTTTGGTATGGTAGCGTCCGCGCAATGCAGACGTCGCATCCCGAGGTCGGTGCCGATTTCGTCGAGCGGCTGGCCGTGCGCGCGCGGGAGGCGGAGAACCTGCGCCGACTGCCGCAGGCCACCGTCGACGACTACCGCGATTCCGGCCTGGCCGGGCTGCTGCTGCCGAAGCGATACGGCGGCAGCCAGGCCGAGTTTCCCGAAATTCTCGAGATGGTGCGCCTGCTGGCGCACGGCTGCACGTCGAGTGCGTGGACGCTCGGCTTCTACACGCTGCACAACTGGATGCTGGCGCTGTTCGGCGAGCAGGCTCAGGACGAGGTGTTCGCCGACGGGCCCGTGTTGTGCCCCGCTCCGCTGGCGCCGACGGGTCGGGCCGTTCCGGACGAGGGCGGCGTTCGGCTGACCGGACGGTGGTCGTGGGCGACCGGGGTGATGGATGCCGACTGGGTGATGGTGGGCGCGGTCTGCGGACCCGACGATGCACCGTACCCGGCGCTGGTGTTGCTGCCGGCCAACGACACTCGCGTCGAAGACGTGTGGCACACCGCCGGAATGTGCGCCACCGGCTCCAACGACGTCATCATCGACGACGTGTGGGTGCCCGAGCATCGGTTGGTGCCGGTGACCGACATCTACGGCGGCACCGCGCCGGGCGCGGAGCTACACGATGCGGCCGTTTACCGGTGGCCGATGGTTCCGGCGCTGGCGCTGACGGCGGCGATGCCCGCGCTGGGGTCCGCGGAGCTGGTGGCCGACCTGTTCGCTCGCCGGCTCACTGAACGGGTGATCGCGTATTCCGGCGCGGCGCAGAAGGATGAGCCGACCGCGCAAATGCGCCTCGGCGACGCTCGGACGCGGCTGCGCGCCATGCGCGCGCTGACCGACTCGGCGGTCGAGGATATCCAGATCCGGGTCGGCAGCGGGCAGCACGTCGGCCGCAAGATGCGGGCCGGTGTGCGCGCGGCCGCCGCGTACGTCGTGCACGAATCTCGTTCTGTGATCGCCGATCTGCTCGAGGCATCCGGCGCGAGCGCACAATTTCTGGACCACCCGCTGCAGCGGGCCAAACGGGATGTCGACGTGATCTCCGGGCACGTGGTCTTCGACTACGACGGCAGTCGCGAACTCGCCGGCGCGCTGGAGATCGGAGCGAAGGTCTCGCCGTTCGCGATGGTCTAGCGCAACGCCCTGGCGAACAGCAGACTGTCGAGTGGTTCGGTCCCGAGATTGGGATAGATGCCATGACGGGCAAGTCGACCTTCACGGGTGAACTTGGCACGCTCGAGCAGGCGCACTGACCGCTCGTTGTCGACATGGCACGTCGCCCATACGCGGTAGACGTCGGGATCAGCCCGCAGGGTGTTCATCAGCATGTCGAGCGCTTCGGACATCAATCCTTTACCCCACCAACGCCGACCGACGCAGTAGCCGATCTCGGCGGCGTAGGGCAGTGGTCGTCCGCAACTGATCATCCCGACGATGTCGCCGCTGTGCTGCAATTCCATCACCCAGGTTCGCAGGTGTGCGTCGACATTCATTCGTTCGGCGATCACTCGTTGGGTGCTCGCCACGTCGGGGTGCGGTGTCCACAGCAGGTACTTGGTGACCTGAGGGTCACGGGCGACTCGCTGGAAAAGCGGGCCGGCATCGTCGATCACCGGCAGTCGTAACAGGAGTCGCGGTCCTTCGATGCGCTCGGGCGTGAACTCGGCCATTACAGCCCTAGCGCCCGGTAGGTCCGGTGCACGAATTTCGGTTGTACCGCTTGGAGTTTCGCGCGAGACGTGTTGCCCGCGACCGCGGCGGCCGCATCGGCCGTCAACGCGGGCATGTTCTGGATCAGGTACAGCAGAATCAGTCCAGCGGCCGGATCTGCCTGCCACCAGGTCCCATAGGCACCGGGCCAACTGAACGTCCCCACACCACCGGGCCCGAACAACGGTGTCGACTTCGCCGGATCGGTGACGACTGACAGGTTGAGCCCGAACCCACGCCCGATCCAAAACGGCGCGCCGAGAAACGGATGCCGCTTGTGCTCGACGGTGAGCCGATCGGTACGCATCAGCCGTACCGATTCCGGTGAGAGCACCCGCACGCCGTCGAGAGTCCCATTGCCGAGGAGCATTTCGATGAACCGCAGGTAGTCATCCGCGGTGGAGAAGAGACCACCGCCCGCGTTGCTGAACGCCGGCGGCGTGATGTGGGGCTGGCCCATCACGTCGTGCTGGAGTTGATTTTTCTCGTCCAGCCGGTACATCGTCGCGGCTCGTCGGCGGCCCTGCGGGGTGACGTGGAAGCCGGTGTCAATCATGCCCAGCGGCTGCAGGATTCGCTCGTCGAGCACCTGATGGAACGGCTTGCCCTCGACCCGCGAAGCCAGCACGCCGACGACGTCGCTGGAGTGGCCGTAGGTCAGTCGCTCGCCTGGTTGATGCACCAGCGGCAAGTCGGCCAGCGCGGCCAGCCACGCGTCAGGACCTTGGCCGAACGGCAGTCGCATATAGGCCCGCGAGATCGGGCCGCCCACGGAGAACCCGTACCCCAGGCCGCTGGTGTGAGTGAGCAGATCCTCCACCAGAATCGCCCGTTCGACCGGATGCGTTCGATCCAACGGCCCAGTCGGGTCGTCGAGCACCCGCACATCGGCGAATTCCGGTAGCCAGCGCACGATCGGGTCGCGCAGCGCCAGCTTGCCCTCGTCGACCAGGCTCATTGCGGCGGCGACGGTGACCGGCTTGGTCATCGAGGCGATGCGAAACAACGTATCGCGCTGCATGGGCAATTGAGCGTCGACGTCGCGATAGCCGATTTCATTGACCTGCAGCACTTTTCCGTGCTGCCACACCATCGTCACCGCACCGGCGAGCAGGCCGGTGTCGCAGGCTTCACGAATGGAGGCCTGATTGCCCTCGAGGTTCACCCGATTCAGGCTAGTGGGCGGGCGGCGGGGAGATTTCCCGGACGTTGATGTCGCGCCAGATCGCGACCTCGTCGACGATCTCGGGTGCCCGGCCGAAGAGGTCGGTGAAGAAGGCGAGCAGCTGCCTCCAGTGCTCTGTGGGCCCGACGATGACGTGGCGTACGCCGGCGTCTTTGAGGTCGGCAGCGACCTGCGCCCGTATCTCGCCGCGCGCCACCAGCCAAGCGCCGCGCTGCTGAATCACGAACATGATGTAGGTGAGTTGCGACTGTGCCGGCCCAGAATAGGTTCCGCCATTGGGCTGCGGCACGTACGCATAGGCCTCGGGCATCCGTAGGCCGTAATCGGTTTCGGCCGCCCACACCATCGGCGCGGCCTCGCCTCCATTCACGAAATACGGTGCGACGAGCACTGTTTCGTCAGACCCGATGTGGTGGCTCGCCCAGGTGCGGAAGAAGGCCGGCGTCGCGAATGGCGCCCGGGCCAGCGGAGCCGGAAGCAGCAGAATCAGTGAGGCGCCCACCGCCAGCAGCCATCGCGCCGCCGGTCGCGGTGGGAGGCGAGTTGCCCGAGCGATGACGATCGCGATGACAACGGCCACCGCCAACCAGACGAACACCGTGAAGCGGCCCGGCAGCACATGCTTGAGCAGCGGCAGTTTCCCCAACGCCAGCCACGGAAGCGGGATGTGCAGCGGCGCTTTGCCGATGTGGAGCCACGGCCCCAGCGACAGCACGAGGATCAACGCCCCGGTGAGGCCGGCGAAGCGGACCCGCAGATCGTCCCAAAGGCGGACGGTCACGACGACGAGGAGGATGAGCAGCGGTAGGCCGAGGTACCCCGTCGCCTCGTGATAGAAGCCGCTGAACTCATCGGACATCCGAGTCGCCGCTGCGGGCGCGATCAGCTGATAGCGCGTCGGCAGCACCAGGTTCAGCAGGTCTGTCGAGAAGGTTGTGGGATCCTGCACCTGTCGGCTGATCCGTTGCGGTCCGAAGAACTGCGCGGCCAACGGCCACCCCGCGAGTAGCAGGAATGTCAGGGTCGCCGCCGCACACGCCGGGACGAGTCGCGTGAGGGCGATGTGGCGGACGTGCCCGTCGCGGTGGGTGAAAGCCATGACTCCCACGAGCACTCCGGCCGCCACGACGCTGGTGGCGAGCACCTCCTCGCTGATCAGCAGTTGAGCGGCGCCGAGGATTCCCAGCGCCGTCCCCGCTTGCCACGGCGGTCGGCGGCGCGTCACGAGGATCTCATCGATCGCGATCAGGAGCAGTGGCGGAACCCAGACTGTGGCCAGGTTCAGATGCAGCGCCGCGTGCGAGACGACGTAGGGGGAGAAGGCGTACACCGCGCCACCGATGATCGGGCCGAAGCCGTCACCGCTCCAGCGGCGGATCGCCAGCCACGCCGCGAGTCCGCTGAGCGCAATGCCCACGACCACAAGGACGTTGAACCCGAAGATCGGGCCGCCGATCTTCGCCGGGAGCCAGCCGAGAATCCCGAGCAGTGGCATCGAGGGGCTCCACATCACGTTCACCCCGGCGGGCGAACCGATCTGGGTCGTGAAGAACGGATCTAGCCCACGGGCCAGTGCGTGCGGGGTC
Organism: uncultured Actinomycetota bacterium; assembly: GCA_963737375.1. GTDB lineage: Bacteria > Actinomycetota > Actinomycetes > Mycobacteriales > Mycobacteriaceae > Mycobacterium. Next base: position 21,467 of record CAVTSP010000022.1, on the reverse strand, counting down.
CAGCCGAGATACCAGATCGCCTGTTCCTGGTCGCAGCAGCTGCCGGCCCAGCCGGACGTCGGGCCGCGCCAAGCGCCCAGGGTGACGACCACGGCCGCGAGTAGGTAGAGGGCGAACACCGCGAATCCGCCGCGGCGACCCCTGGTCCACCGCCGGAGCGTGTGTTCGACCTCGACCGGCTGCGCTGACACCTAGGGGGATTGGTCTTGCGGTGACTGAACAAACGGGCAGAGGTCACGACGGGTCCGGTGATCGCCTGGCCCGGCGTCGCCATCGGCATGGCTGCCCCAGGTGTAGTCGCCTTGCCACGGCACCCGCTCTCCCGCGCCGTCGGGCGTCGCGGTGAACGCGCTCGGAGTGCGCAATTCCCAGCCACTCTGATTGGCGATGAGCAGCGGTAGACACCGATTCGCCCAGTCCCCGCGCGTCGCTGACATCCAGCCCCGGTTGGTCGGTGCCAGAACGACCGGCGGCGCGTTGCCACCGGTGATGAAACCGATCAGCGATCGTCCAGGCTCGCGGGAAGCGTCGTTCATCCGGTCCTCGAGTCGGTGGGACAGCCTCTGCCGCCGCCAATTGAATCACCCAGCGCCGCCGCGAGGTGTCTCAGGCTGGCCCGACCGCTGATCAGTGCCGGCGTCGCAACGGCGCGAGCCGCAGTCTGATGACAGATTGCGGTTTGATAACGATTTGAGCGCGGTTTAATAACATACCTAATATCCACTTGATACCCCAATATCCATACTTAAAGTATGTAAAGATTAGGTTCGAATACCGCTCGTCGGGGACGGCACACAAGCTTCGAGAAGGGACGTCACATGATTAACATGCGCTGGAATCGCGAGCGCCAACGGCGCGGTTTCGCGGTGGGTTTCGGAGTTGCCGGCGTTGGCGTGTTGGGCCAGCTTGGCGGGGTATCGGTGGCCCACGCCGATGATTACACCACCATCGTCGCCGACATCCAGGGCGTCGAGGCCCTAGGTCAGACTGACCTCGGCGACGCGGCCGCCGCGTTCGAGGGCGGCAACGTCGTGCAAGGTCTTGCGGACACCTTTAGCGGTCTGGACGACACCACCGTGTCACCAGAAGAGTGGCTCCTGTTAGGCGGATCGGACGCGCTCACCGGGGCGGCGTTGCCCGGTTCGGGCTGGTTCGATTTCGACGACACGCTCATCGCCCCGACGAACTGGAGCGACGCCCTCACCGCCACGGCAACCCTGACATCGCTGGGCAATGATTTTCTGACCGCCGGGTCCGACGCCTTCACTGGCGGAGACTTGTCGACAGGTTTGTCCGACCTTCATGATCGCAGGCGATTTCTTCGGGATCTTGGACCCGCAGGAGTTGGCGCTCGGGTTGGCGAGCGTGTTCTCCGTCTGACCACCTGACGCGGCACGTCCGGCGCCGTCATCCCGACGTGGAAGTGCTACGCTGCCCGGCAGTCGACATCCTTTAACGATCCGTCCAGAGAGGCGGAGAAGGAGGTCAAGATCTCGCATGGGTGCCGCGGGTGACGCCGCCACCGGCCGCGAACTGATGTCGGCGGCCGATGTGGCTCGAACCATTTCGCGCATTGCGCATCAGATCATCGAAAAGACCGCCCTGGATGGTGCCGACGCACCTCGGGTGGTGTTGCTGGGAATCCCTACCCGCGGTGTGACTTTAGCCAATCGGCTCGCGGTCCACATCGCCGAATTTTCCGGCGGCTCGTCCTCCAGCGTCCCGTGCGGTGCCTTGGATATCACGCTTTACCGCGACGATCTGATGACCAAGCCGCCGCGGCCGCTGGAGAACACCTCGATCCCGGCCGGCGGCATCGACGACGCGCTGGTGATCCTCGTCGACGATGTGCTGTATTCCGGCCGCTCGGTGCGCTCCGCGCTGGATGCCCTGCGCGACGTCGGCCGCCCGCGGGCAGTTCAGTTGGCGGTGCTGGTCGACCGCGGCCACCGCGAGCTGCCGCTGCGTGCCGACTACGTCGGTAAGAACGTGCCGACCTCCAGGACCGAAAACGTCCGCGTGCAACTGGCCGAACAGGATGGTCGCGACGCTGTGGTCATCTCTCGGGAGGACGCGCCATGAGCAGGCACCTGCTGTCCGCCGGCGATCTGACCCGCGACGAGGCGACCGCGATCCTCGACGACGCCGACCGCTTCGCCCAGGCGCTGGTCGGGCGCGAGGTCCGCAAGCTGCCGACTCTGCGCGGCCGGACGATCATCACGATGTTCTACGAAAACTCCACTCGCACCCGGGTGTCCTTCGAAGTCGCGGGCAAGTGGATGAGCGCGGATGTGATCAACGTCAGCGCCGCCGGATCGTCGGTGGGCAAAGGCGAATCACTGCGTGACACCGCGCTGACCCTGCGTGCGGCCGGCGCCGACGCCCTGATCATCCGGCACCCGGCTTCCGGTGCGGCGCAACGGCTTGCGGACTGGACCTCTGTTCCCGGTGCCACCGGCGATACTGGACCGGCGGTGATCAACGCCGGCGACGGCACCCACGAGCACCCGACCCAGGCACTGCTGGACGCACTGACCATCCGGCAGCGGCTCGGCGGCATCGAGGGTCGCCGGGTCGTCATCGTCGGCGACATCCTGCACAGCCGGGTCGCCCGGTCCAACGTCATGCTGCTGTCCACCCTCGGCGCGGAGGTCGTGCTGGTGGGGCCGCCGACGCTGCTGCCGGTCGGGGTTACCGAGTGGCCGGTGACGGTGTCGCACGACCTCGATGCCGAACTCCCCGCCGCCGACGCTGTGCTGATGTTGCGCGTGCAGGCCGAACGGATGAACGGCGGCTTCTTTCCTTCTGCGCGCGAATATTCGGTGCGCTACGGGCTGTCCGACCGACGCCAGGCGATGCTGCCGGGTCACGCGATCGTCCTGCATCCCGGGCCGATGCTGCGCGGTATGGAGATATCGTCGTCGGTGGCCGACTCGACGCAATCGGCTGTGCTACAACAGGTCTCCAATGGTGTTCACGTCCGGATGGCGGTGCTGTTTCATCTGCTGGTGGGCACCGAGTCGCCCGCCGAAGGGCTCGGCGGGAAAGTGGTTGTGGCATGAGCGTGTTGCTGCGAGGCGTGCGGCTTTACGGCGAGGGCGACCCCGTCGACGTTCTGGTCGCCGACGGGCAGATCGCCGACATCGGGGCGGGACTTAAGGCTCCCGACGGTGCGGATGTCATCGACGCCACCGGGCAGGTGCTGCTTCCCGGATTCGTCGATCTGCACACGCATCTGCGTGAGCCCGGCCGCGAATACGCCGAGAACATCGAAACCGGCTCAGCCGCAGCAGCCCTCGGCGGTTTCACGGCGGTGTTCGCGATGGCGAACACCAACCCGGTCGCCGACAGCCCGGTGGTCACCGACCACGTCTGGCATCGCGGGCAGCAGGTCGGTCTCGTCGATGTCCACCCGGTCGGCGCTGTCACCGTGGGTCTGGCCGGAAAAGAGCTCACCGAGATGGGCATGATGGCCGCCGGCGCCGCCCAGGTTCGGATGTTCTCTGACGACGGCAAATGCGTCGACGATCCGCTGATCATGCGTCGTGCACTGGAATACGCCACCGGTCTGGGTGTACTGATCGCACAGCACGCCGAGGAGCCACGGCTGACCGTCGGCGCGGTAGCACACGAAGGACCTACCGCCGCCCGGTTAGGGCTCTCCGGCTGGCCCAGGGCCGCCGAGGAGTCGATCGTGGCCCGTGACGCGCTGCTGGCCCGCGATGCCGGAGCCCGGGTGCACATCTGCCATGCCTCCACCGCGGGCACTGTCGAGCTCATCAAATGGGCTAAGGGGCAAGGTATTTCGATCACCGCGGAGGTGACCCCGCATCACCTGCTGCTCGACGACAGCCGACTGGCCAGCTATGACGGCGTGAATCGGGTCAACCCGCCGCTGCGCGAGGCCGCCGACGCGGTCGCGCTCCGGCAGGCGCTGGTCGACGGGGTGATCGATTGCGTGGCCACCGATCACGCACCGCATGCCGAACACGAGAAGTGCGTCGAGTTCGCTGCTGCGCTGCCGGGGATGCTCGGTCTGCAGACCGCGTTGTCGGCGGTGGTGCAGGCCATGGTGATTCCCGGGCTGCTGAACTGGCGTGATGTCGCGCGGGTGATGAGCGAGAACCCGGCCCGCATCGCCGGGCTGCCCGATCAGGGCCGGCCGCTGGAGATCGGGGAGCCGGCCAACCTGACGGTGGTGGACCCGGACGCCACCTGGACCGTCGTCGGGGCAGAGTTCGCCAGCCGGTCGGCCAACACCCCCTACGAGACGATGACGCTACCGGCCGCTGTGACCGCAACCCTGTTGCGCGGCAAGATCACCGCACGCGATGGAAAGAGTCCGGTATGAACCGCGCCGGCGACCCGACCGTGCGCCCCAAGCGCGGCGCCCCGTTGGAGGAGCGGCGCTGATGAATTCGGGGACGCTGGTCGCATCGCTGATCATGGCGGGAGTGCTGGCACTGGTGATCGCGTTCATCATCCAGTTGATGATGCGTGGCTGGCGCAAACGCGCACAACGTCAGGCCGAGTTGATCGGCACCCTGCCCGAGGTCCCGAGCCAGGCCGGCCCAGCGGCGATCACCACGGCCGGCATCTATGTCGGCTGCACCATGGCGCCGGCCTGGAGCCAGCGGATCACCGTCGGCGACCTGGGCTACCGCAGCAAGGCGGTGCTGACTCGCCACCCCGAAGGCATCCTGGTGCAGCGGACCCGCGCACAGCCGATCTGGATTCCGAACGGGTCGATCTCCGGTATCCGCACCGAGCACGTCATCGCCGGAAAGGTTGCCGCCCGCGACGGAATCCTGGCGATTCGGTGGCGGCTGCCGTCAGGGGTCAAGATCGACACCGGATTTCGCGCCGACAACCGCGACGAATACAAGGAATGGCTGCAGAGCTGGCCGGAAGGAGTGGCGCTGTGAAGGCGATGCTGGTTCTCGACGACGGCCGGACATTTACCGGGACGGCCTTCGGCGCAATCGGCCAAACACTGGGCGAGGCGGTGTTTTCCACCGGCATGTCCGGGTATCAAGAGACGTTGACCGACCCCAGCTATCACCGGCAGATCGTGGTGGCGACAGCCCCGCAGATCGGCAACACCGGCTGGAACGGTGAGGACGGTGAAAGTCGCGGCGACAAGATCTGGGTCGCCGGTTACGCGGTACGGGACCCGTCGCCGCGGGTGTCGAACTGGCGTGCCACCGGCACGCTGGAGGACGAGCTGGTCCGCCAGCAGATCGTCGGCATCGCCGGCATCGACACCCGCGCGGTGGTCCGTCACTTGCGCAGCCGCGGCTCGATGAAGGCGGGCGTGTTTTCGGGCGAATCGCTCGCTTCGCCCGAGGAGCTGACCGAACGGGTCCGCGGCCAGCAGCCGATGCTCGGTGCCGACCTGGCCGGGCAGGTCAGCACCCCAGACGCCTACATCGTGGAAGCCGAAGGTCCGCAACGGTTCACCGTGGCGGCAATCGATCTCGGCATCAAGACCAACACCCCGCGCAACTTCGCCCGGCGCGGAGTGCGCACCCGCGTGCTGCCCTCGTCGGCGTCGTTCGAGCAGATCGCCGAACTCAAACCCGACGGGGTGTTCCTGTCCAACGGCCCGGGGGACCCGGCCACCGCCGACCACATCGTCGCGGTGACCCGCGAGGTGCTCGGCGCCGGAATCCCGTTGTTCGGCATCTGTTTCGGCAATCAGATCCTGGGCCGCGCGCTGGGCCTTTCGACATACAAGATGGCCTTCGGCCACCGGGGCATCAACATCCCGGTGATGGACCACGCGACCGGGCGGGTCGCGGTCACCGCCCAGAATCACGGGTTCGCCCTCGAAGGTGAGGCGGGGCAGCGGTTCGACACGCCATTCGGTGCGGCGGTTGTCAGCCACACCTGCGCCAACGACGGAGTCGTCGAGGGCGTGAAACTGGCTGATGGACGGGCATTTTCGGTGCAATACCACCCAGAGGCCGCGGCCGGGCCGCACGATGCGGAGTACTTGTTCGACCAATTCGTCGACCTGATGACGGGGGAAAACCGGTAATGCCACGGCGGACTGATCTCAAGCACGTCCTGGTGATCGGCTCTGGGCCGATCGTCATCGGGCAGGCCTGCGAATTCGACTATTCCGGGACCCAGGCTTGCCGGGTGCTGCGCGCCGAAGGCCTCCAGGTGAGCCTGGTCAACTCCAACCCGGCGACGATCATGACCGACCCGGAATACGCCGACCACACCTATGTGGAGCCCATCACTGCCGCCTTCGTGGAGAAGGTGATCGTCCAGCAGGCCGAGCGGGGCAACAAGATCGATGCGCTGCTGGCCACCCTGGGCGGTCAGACCGCGCTCAACACCGCGGTTGCGCTGTATGAGAACGGCGCATTGGAGCGCCACGACGTCGAACTGATCGGCGCCGACTTCGACGCCATCCAGCGCGGCGAGGACCGGCAGATGTTCAAGGACATCGTTGCCAAGGTCGGCGGCGAATCAGCGCGCAGCCGAGTCTGTTTCACCATGGACGAGGTGCGTGAGACCGTCGGAGAACTCGGTCTGCCGGTGGTGGTCCGGCCGTCGTTCACCATGGGCGGGCTGGGCTCGGGTCTGGCGCACACCGCCGAAGAGGTCGACCGGATGGCCGGCGCCGGTCTGGCCGCGTCGCCCAGCGCCAACGTGCTGATCGAGGAATCGATCTACGGCTGGAAGGAATTCGAGCTCGAGCTGATGCGTGACAGCAAAGACAACGTCGTCGTCGTGTGCTCGATCGAAAACGTCGATCCGATGGGCGTGCACACCGGCGACTCGGTGACGGTGGCACCGGCGATGACGCTCACCGATCGGGAATACCAGCGGATGCGCGACCTCGGCATCGACATCCTGCGCGAGGTCGGCGTCGACACCGGCGGCTGCAACATCCAGTTCGCGGTCGACCCGCACGACGGGCGGCTGGTCGTCATCGAGATGAACCCCCGGGTGTCGCGGTCGAGTGCGTTGGCTTCCAAGGCCACCGGCTTCCCGATCGCCAAGATCGCCGCGAAGCTCGCTGTCGGCTACACCCTCGACGAGATCCTCAACGACATCACCAAAGAGACCCCGGCCTGCTTCGAGCCCACGCTCGACTACGTGGTCGTCAAAGCGCCACGCTTCGCTTTCGAGAAGTTTCCCGGCGCCGACCCGACGCTGACCACCACGATGAAATCCGTAGGCGAGGCGATGTCGCTGGGCCGCAACTTCATCGAAGCGCTGGGCAAAGTGATGCGCTCGCTGGAGACCAGCCGGGCCGGCTTCTGGACTAAGCCCGATACCGACGGTACCGCCGAGGATGCGCTGGAGCGGCTGCGGACACCCACCGAGGGCCGGCTCTACGACGTCGAGTTGGCGCTGCGGCTGGGCGCATCGGTGGACCGGGTGGCCGAAGCCTCCGGAATCGACCCGTGGTTCGTCGCGCAGATCGCCGAACTCCTGACATTGCGGTGTGAGGTCGCCGGTGCACCCGTCCTTGATGGCGAGCTGCTGCGGCGCTGTAAGCACAACGGCCTGTCGGACCGTCAAATCGCGGCGCTGCGTCCGGAATTGGCCGGCGAGGGCGGGGTGCGCTCGCTCCGGCGGCGACTCGGTATCCACCCGGTGTACAAGACGGTGGACACCTGCGCCGCGGAGTTCGAGGCCAAGACGCCGTACCACTACAGCAGCTACGAACTCGACCCCTCCGCTGAAACCGAGGTGGCCCCGCAGACCGAGAAGCCCAAGGTGCTGATCCTGGGCTCGGGACCTAACCGCATCGGCCAGGGCATCGAATTCGACTACAGCTGCGTGCACGCCGCAACGACCTTGTCGGAGGTCGGTTTCGAGACTGTGATGGTCAACTGCAACCCGGAGACCGTCTCCACCGACTACGACACCGCCGACCGGCTCTACTTCGAGCCGTTGACGTTCGAGGACGTCCTGGAGGTGTTCCACGCCGAGCAGCTCTCCGGTGCCGGCGGGCCGGGCGTGGTGGGCGTCATCGTGCAACTCGGCGGCCAGACCCCGCTGGGGCTGGCGCAGCGGCTCGCCGACGAAGGCGTACCCATCGTCGGCACCCCGCCCGAGGCCATCGATCTGGCCGAGGACCGCGGCGCGTTCGGTGATCTGCTGTCGGCGGCAGGGCTGCCCGCGCCGCGCTACGGCATGGCGACCACGTTCGCGCAGGCGCGGCGGATCGCCGCCGACATCGGATATCCGGTGCTGGTTCGACCGTCGTACGTCCTGGGCGGTCGCGGGATGGAGATCGTCTACGACGACGAGACGCTGCAGGGCTACATCGCCCGGGCCACAGAGCTCTCGCCCGAACACCCGGTGCTGGTGGACCGCTTCCTCGAAGACGCCATCGAGATCGACGTGGACGCGCTCTGCGACGGCGACGAGGTCTACATCGGCGGCATCATGGAGCACATCGAAGAAGCCGGCATTCACTCCGGTGACTCGGCGTGTGCGCTTCCGCCGGTGACCCTGGGCCGCAGCGACATCGAGAAGGTGCGCAATGCCACCGAGGCGATCGCGCACGGCATCGGGGTGGTGGGTCTGCTCAATGTGCAGTACGCGCTGAAGGACGACGTGCTCTACGTGCTGGAGGCCAACCCGCGGGCCAGCCGCACAGTGCCGTTCGTCTCCAAGGCGACTGCGATACCACTGGCCAAGGCGTGCGCCCGAATCATGCTGGGCGCCAAGATCTCTCAACTTCGCGAGGAAGGCCTGCTGGCTGCCGTCGGTGACGGCGGCAACGCGGCACCGGATGCGCCGATCGCGGTCAAGGAGGCGGTTCTGCCCTTCCACCGATTCCGGAAGGCGGATGGTTCGGGTGTCGACTCGTTGCTGGGTCCGGAGATGAAGTCGACCGGAGAAGTGATGGGGATCGATATGGACTTCGGTCGCGCGTTCGCAAAAAGCCAGACCGCGGCCTACGGGTCACTGCCGACCGAGGGGACCGTGTTCGTCTCGGTGGCCAACCGGGACAAGCGCTCGCTGGTGTTCCCGGTGAAGCGGCTGGCCGACCTGGGCTTCCGGGTGCTGGCCACGGAGGGCACCGCGGAAATGTTGCGCCGCAATGGGATTCCGTGCGACGAGGTTCGCAAGCACTTCGAGGAGGCGCAGCCGGGCCGGCCGAAGATGTCGGCCGTCGATGCCATTCGCGCGGGCGAGATCGACATGGTCTTCAACACGCCGTACGGTAACCCGGGCCCGCGCATCGATGGCTATGAAATCCGCTCGGCGGCAGTCGGAGTCAACATCCCCTGTGTCACGACGGTCCAGGGAGTGTCGGCGGCCGTCCAGGGCATCGAGGCCGCCATCCGTGGCGATATCGGTGTGCGTTCGCTGCAGGAATTGCACAGCGCGCTGAACCACGGCGGCAAGTAGGCATGCCCGGGTTCGGCGCCCGGCTGGCCGACGCGGTATCCCGACGTGGGCCACTGTGTCTAGGCATCGACCCACATCCAGAGCTGTTGAGGGCCTGGGACCTGCCGGTCAGCCCTGAGGGCCTGGCGGCGTTCTGCGAGACCTGTGTGGCGGCGTATGCGGATTTCGCCGTCGTCAAGCCTCAGGTGGCGTTCTTCGAGACCTACGGCGCCGCGGGTTATGCCGTGCTGGAACGCACCATCGCCGGCCTGCGCCGCGCCGGTGTGCTGGTGCTGGCCGACGCCAAACGCGGTGACATCGGATCGACGATGGCCGCCTACGCGGCCGCGTGGACCGGCGACTCGCCGCTGGCTTCCGATGCGGTGACAGCGTCGCCCTACCTGGGTTTCGGCTCGCTACAGCCGTTACTGGACAGCGCTGCAGAGCACGGTCGGGGGGTGTTTGTGCTGGCGGCGACGTCCAACCCGGAGGGTGCGAGCGTGCAGCGCGCCCTGACCGGCGGCCGCCCGGTGGCGCAGTTGATCGTCGACCAGGCCGCGGCGGCCAACCGGGCGCTGGGCTCGGGCACCGTGGGCGTCGTCGTCGGCGCCACATTGACCGAGGTGCCCGACGTCAGCGGGCTCGACGGGCCGGTACTGGTGCCCGGTATCGGCTTCCAGGGCGGGCAACCCGATGCCCTCAGCGGCCTGGGTGGCGCCGTTCCCGGGCAACTGCTGCCCGCGGTGTCGCGTGACGTGCTGCGGGCCGGACCGGACGTCGCAGCGGTGCGCGCGGCGGGGGAGCGAATGCGCGACGCCGTGGCCTACCTGGCCCGCTGAGCCGCTGAGATGCGATCTACGACACGGCGTCGTTCACTTTTTGGCTGAACTCGCCTGTTCGCGACGACACGCGCGACACGCCGCAACTTTCGTACCTGAGCCAGATTCGGCTTTTTGACCAGTGTCGAGTCGTTCAGGGGAAGGGTTCTTCGCCCGCCGGCCGATCATGCCGCGCTCGGCAAAAGTCCAGGTAGAGGCAATTTACCGGTGCTGAAAGAGAGTGGTCGACGGCGGCGGATCCGCGGTTGACGGGCTCCTTCCCGGTCGTTGCCGGCGGCACCTACTCGACGCCATAAGCTGCGTCTTTGTAGCTTCAACCAGGGGGGCGGGTTAGATTTCGTCTGAAGGCGTGGGTACGGTCGTCACCGCTGGCTGGACTACCTGGCCGAGACAAATAAATGATCGAAGTCTGTTGCTGATCGATACGGAGGAATCGTGGCCCTTCCCCAGTTGACCGACGAGCAGCGCGCGGCAGCGTTGGAGAAGGCTGCCGCCGCACGCCGACTCCGAGCCGAGCTCAAAGACCGGCTCAAGCGTGGCGGCACCAATCTCAAGCAGGTGCTGAAGGATGCCGAGACCAATGAGGTCTTGGGCAAGATGAAGGTTTCCGCGTTGCTGGAGGCATTGCCGAAGGTGGGCAAGGTCAAGGCGCAGGAAATCATGACTGAGCTGGAGATCGCCCCGACGCGCCGCCTGCGCGGCCTCGGCGACCGCCAGCGCAAGGCTCTGCTGGAAAAGTTCGACTTCACCGCCTAAGTCCGACGACGATGCAGGCCGGCAGGCCTGAGCAGGAGTCGGACCGGCGGGTGAGCCGGGAGAGTCGTTGAGCACCGACGGGGGACCGGTCGGCACGGGACGCGTTGTCGTGCTGTCCGGTCCGTCCGCGGTGGGCAAATCGACACTGGTCCGTTGCCTTCGTGAGCGGATTGCAGATCTGCATTTCAGCGTCTCGGCGACCACCCGGGCCCCTCGGCCCGGAGAGGTCGACGGTGTCGACTATCACTTCGTGTCGACCGAGCGGTTCCAGCAGTTGATCGACGATGGTTCCCTTCTGGAGTGGGCGGAAATCCACGGTGGCCTGCACCGATCGGGCACGGTGGCCGACCCGGTTCGCGACGCCGTCACCGCCGGACACCCGGTACTCATCGAGGTCGACCTGGCCGGTGCCCGCGCGGTGAAGCAGGCCATGCCGGAAGCGATCACGGTGTTCCTGGCACCGCCGAATTGGGCGGCTCTGGAAGCCCGGCTGATCGGTCGCGGGACCGAGACACCTGAGGTGATCGAGCGCCGGCTCGCCACCGCACGCACCGAATTAGCGGCTCAGAATGACTTCGACGAGGTCGTGGTAAATCGTCGATTGGAAACAGCGTGCTCAGAATTGGTATCATTGCTGGTCGGACCCGCGCCGAAAACGGCGTGACCCTCCAACCAGACTCGATTCACCCTTGAGTCCCACATGGCCATAGGCCGCCAGGAGAAAATTTACGTGAGCAGTTCGCAGACCGACGCCTCATTGACCGCCGTCCCCGACCAGTTCGACCCGTCGGCAGGTGGCATCGGCGCGTACGACACGCCGCTGGGTATCACCAACCCGCCCATCGACGAGCTGCTCGCGCGGGTGTCCAGCAAGTACGCCCTGGTCATCTACGCGGCCAAGCGTGCCCGGCAGATCAACGACTACTACAACCAGCTCGGCGAGGGCATCCTCGAATACGTCGGCCCGCTGGTCGAGCCGGGCCTGCAGGAGAAGCCGCTGTCGATCGCGATGCGCGAGATCCACGGCGACCTGCTCGAGCACACCGAAGGCGAATAGCGGGATCGAGGCGGGCCTGTAATGAGCCTCTCGAGTGAGAAGCGGACGGACCGCAAGCGGATCGTCGTCGGCGTCGCAGGGGGCATCGCCGCATACAAGGCCGCCACCGTCGTCCGTCAGCTCACCGAGGCCGGACACCGGGTCCGTGTCATCCCCACCGAATCCGCGCTGCGATTCGTCGGGGCCGCCACCTTCGAAGCGCTGTCCGGCGAGCCCGTCCAGACGGGGGTGTTCGAGGACGTGCCGCGGGTGCCGCATGTCGCGATAGGCCAAGGCGCCGACCTAGTTGTCGTCGCGCCCGCCACCGCCGACCTGCTGGCGCGTGCCACTCACGGTCGCGCCGACGATCTTCTGACCGCCACGCTGCTCACCGCGCGATGTCCGGTGCTGTTCGCTCCGGCGATGCATACCGAGATGTGGCAGCACCCCGCCACCGTCGAGAACGTCGCCACGTTGCGACGCCGCGGCGCGGTGGTGCTCGAACCGGCGTCGGGGCGGCTGACCGGAGAGGACAGCGGCGCAGGCCGGCTGCCCGAAGCCGAAGAGATCACCACCTTCGCCCAGTTACTGCTGGACCGCCACGACGCGATGCCCTACGACCTGGCCGGTGTCAGATTGCTGGTCACCGCCGGGGGCACCCGCGAACCGATCGACCCGGTCCGCTTCATCGGCAACCGCAGTTCCGGCAAGCAGGGCTACGCGTTGGCACGGGTCGCCGCCCAGCGCGGCGCCGAGGTCACCCTGATCGCCGGGCACACAGCCGGGCTGATCGAGCCGGCCGGTGTCGAGGTCGTGCACGTCAGCACGGCCCAACAGCTGCGGGATGCGGTGTCCAAGCACGCATCCGACGTCCATGTGCTGGCGATGGCGGCAGCCGTCGCCGACTTCCGGCCTACGCACGTCGCAACCGCCAAGATTAAAAAGAGCGCTGCTGAAGACGCCGCGGCGCCGACCATCGACCTGATCCGCAACGATGATGTGCTGGCGGCGACCGTGCAGGCCCGTACCGCCGGGCAACTGCCGAACATGCGGGCCATCGTCGGCTTCGCCGCCGAGACCGGCGACGCCAACGGTGACGTGCTGTTTCATGCGCGGGCCAAGTTGCGGCGCAAGGGATGCGACCTGCTGGTGGTCAACGCCGTCGGTGACGGCAAAGCCTTCGAAGTGGACAACAACGACGGCTGGCTGCTGGCGGCTGACGGCACCGAGTCGGCGCTGCAGCCGGGTTCGAAGACTTTGATGGCCAGCCGTATCGTGGACGCGATCGCCACGTTCCTGCAGCGCGGTGTTGGGGAAGCCACCTAGCGTCCAGAACTCCGCTGACCGGCCGGTAACATATACCAGCCTGGCGATATAATTTGCCTAACTAACGATTTTTCCATGTGCCTTGAAGGGGAGAGAGTGTGAGCGAAAACGGTCGGTTGTTCACCAGCGAATCGGTGACCGAGGGGCATCCAGACAAGATCTGTGACGCAATCAGCGACTCGGTGCTCGACGCGTTGCTGGCGGGGGACCCGCGCTCACGTGTTGCCGTCGAGACGTTGGTGACCACCGGGCAGGTGCACGTCGTCGGTGAGGTGACGACGTCGGCCAAGGAGGCCTTCGCCGACATCACCAACACCGTCCGCGAGCGCATCCTCGAGATCGGCTACGACCACTCGGACAAGGGCTTTGACGGCGAGACCTGCGGCGTCAACATCGGCATCGGCCGTCAGTCGCCCGACATCGCCCAGGGCGTGGATACCGCGCACGAGACGCGCGTCGAGGGTGCTGCGGACCCGCTGGACTCGCAGGGCGCCGGCGACCAGGGCCTGATGTTCGGCTACGCGATCAGCGACACCCCGGAGTTGATGCCGCTGCCGATCGCGCTGGCACACCGGTTGGCACGGCGTCTTACTGAGGTCCGCAAGAACGGCACACTGCCCTACCTGCGCCCAGACGGTAAGACTCAGGTCACCATCGAATACGAAGACAACGTCCCGACCCGGCTGGACACCGTGGTGGTCTCCACCCAGCACGCCGATGGCATCGACCTGGTCAAGACGCTGGACCCGGACATCCGCAAGCACGTGCTCGCGACCGTCATCGAAGAGCTGGGGCATCCGACGCTCGACTCCTCGTCGACTCGGGTGCTGGTCAACCCGACCGGAAAGTTCGTCGTCGGCGGACCGATGGGTGACGCCGGCCTGACCGGCCGCAAGATCATCGTCGACACCTACGGCGGCTGGGCCCGTCACGGTGGCGGCGCGTTCTCCGGCAAGGACCCGTCGAAGGTGGACCGCTCGGCGGCGTACGCGATGCGCTGGGTGGCCAAGAACATCGTCGCCGCCGGACTCGCAGAGCGCGTCGAGGTGCAGGTGGCCTACGCCATCGGCAAGGCCGCCCCGGTCGGCTTGTTCATCGAAACGTTCGGCACCGCCACCGTCGACCCGGTGAAGATCGAGAAGATCGTGCCCGAGGTTTTCGACCTGCGACCGGGCGCGATCGTCCGCGATCTGGACCTGCTGCGTCCGATCTACGCCCCGACCGCCGCCTACGGCCACTTCGGCCGCACCGACATCGACCTGCCGTGGGAGCGCCTGGACAAGGTCGAGGACCTGCAACGCGCCGTCTAGTTTCAATCGAAAAAGCCCCCGCCGTAGGGCGAGTTCACATGGTCGTCCTGCGGGCGGGGGCTTTTCGCGTCAAGCGCTAGCCGGTGAACCGGTAGTCGTCGAGGTCGAACCGACGGCTGCGCCAGTAGACCTCAAACGTGTTCGCGGGCCGTAGCGCCACGTCGCCGTTCTTGTCGAAGTAGTAGCTGTTGGCGCCCTGGCAGCTGTCCTGCCAGAAGACCTGCCGGTGTCGGCGGCTCAACTGTTCGGCGAAGTAGCGCGCATTGGCTTCTTCGCTGATCTCGACGCGGGTGGCGCCGCGCTGCCGGGCACGCTTCATGCAGCGCACCATGTGGTGCGTCTGGGCTTCGATCAACGCGAAATACGACGAGCCGACGTAGCCGTACGGCCCCATTGTGGAAAAGAAATTAGGAAAGCCCGGGATGGAGTTCCCCTCGTAGGCCTGCGCCCGATTCTCTTCCCAAAACCGTTGCAGCGGTTGCCCACCACTTCCGGTAACCGCGAACGTCGGGGTGCTCTCGGCGTCGAAGACGTGGAAACCGGTGGCCAGCACCAGCACATCGATCTCGTGATTGGTGCCGTCGGTGGTAGCCACCGACGACGGCGTGATTTTGTCGATCGGTTGCGTCACGAGTCGGACGTTGTCGCGGTTGTAGGTCGATAGGTAGCTGTTGTGAAAACCGGGCCGTTTGCAGCCGATCGCGTAATGCGGGGTGAGCTGTTTCCGCACCTCTGGATCGCGCACCTTCAGCCGCAGATAGGCGCGGCCAAGTGATTCCATCCATTTGGCCAGCGGATACACCGTGAAGTACTGGGCAGGCAACGGGAAGGTCACCTCGACGTAGCTCTGGGTAATCAGCCGCTGCAGCGTCTTAGCGCCGGGCAGCCGTAGCGCCCAGTGCGCCGGCTTGGGCAGCGGCACGTCGAACTTGGGAAAGCACCAGATCGGCGTGCGCTGAAATACGGTGAGCTCTTTGACAAGTGGGGCAATCTGGGGGACCAGCTGCACCGCCGAGGCACCGGTGCCGATCACGGCGACCCGTTTACCGGTCAGGTCGAGGGTGTGGTCCCAGCGGGCGGTGTGCACGGCGGCGCCGCCGAAGGAGTCGACGCCGTCGATGTCGGGCGGCTTGGGCACGGTGAGGACGCCGCTGGCGTTGTACACGAATCGTGCTGTGACTTCTCCGCCCGGATCGAGCTGGACCCGCCACAGCGAACGCTCGTCGTCGAACTCGGCAGAAAGCACCGTGGCGTTGAACCGGATCTTCGGCCGGATCCCGTACTTGTCGGTGCAGTGTTCGGCGTAAGCCTTCAGTTCGCCGCCGCGCGCGTAGGTGCGCGACCAGTCCGGCCGCTGCTCGAACGAGAACTGATACGACGCCGACGGGATGTCCACCGCGATACCCGGATAGGTGTTCCAGTACCAGGTTCCGCCGACCTCGTCGCCGGCCTCGACGATGAGGTAATCGCCGAAGCCTTCTTGATCGAGTTTGACCGCGGCGCCGATGCCGGAGAATCCCGCGCCGACGATCAGGCAGTGGTAGTCGGGCCGATCACCACTCACCGGTACCTCCTTCGCGAACCGCCAACCGGTTAGTCGGTACCGACGGTACCGCGTTCCGTGTGCGGAGTGAAGCTAGTGCAGCGCCGCTTTGAGGGCAGCCAGACCGCGGTTGGTCGCCTCGGCGGCGGCAGGGATGATCAGCGCGAAGCTGGCGTAGCCGTGCACCATGTTGCCCTCGTTGCTCAGCTCGGCGGCCACGCCGGCGGCATTCAGCAGCCCCGCGTACACGGCGGCGTCGTCACGCAGCGGATCGTGCTCCGCGCTGCCGATGAAGGCTGGGGCCAGCCCGGAGAAGTCGGCGGCGTTGCAGGGCGCCAGCGTGGCCGGTAGCGCCTTCGGGTCGCTGATGTCCACCCCCGGGGCATACCAGGTCAGGAATGCGTCGATGACCTCGCGGTTCAGGATCGGCGCGTCGGCGTTCTCGGTGAACGACGGCAGCGACAGATCGGCGGTGATGGTCGGGTACCAGAGCAGTTGGAATGCCAGGGTAGGTCCGCCCTCGTCGCGGGCCCGCTGGGCGATCACCGCGGCGAAGTTGCCGCCGGCCGAGTCGCCGGCCACGGCGATCCGCGCGGGGTCGCCACCCAATTCGGTGGCGTGCTCAGCGGTCCACTGCAGCGCGGCCCAGGAGTCGTCCAGCCCGGCCGGGAACGGATGCTCGGGGGCCAGTCGGTAGTCGACGGACACCACGATCGCGTCGGCGCCGACGGCATGTGCGCGCGCGACCGGGTCATGGGTGTCGAGATCTCCCAGCGCGAAGCCGCCGCCGTGGTAGAAGACGACGATCGGCAGGTCGCCGGGCTCGCCAGCGGACCAACCCGGCGGCCAGTAGATGCGGACCGGGACGTCGGTGACGTCGCCGTGCCCGACGCTGCGGTTTTCGATGCGCAGATCCGGCAGCATCTCCGGCGGTGCTTGCAGCTGGCGCAGCTTGTCGCGGGCGGCCTCGACGCCGTCGGACGCCTTGAAGGTCAGCGGGAACGCATCAACCAGGCCCTTCAGCATCGGGTCGATCTGCGGTCGAGCGGTGGTCGGCTCCGTCATGGGCCTACCGTACGTGCAGCGCTTCGCGCAGCGCGGACAGCCCGCGGTCCATTGCCTCGGTGGCGGCGGGGACCACCCCGGCGTAGCCGAGGTATCCGTGGACCATCGTCTCGGCGTTGTGTACCTCGACGGGAACGCCGGCGGCGGCGAGCAACTCGCCGTAGGCCTTCCCGTCGTCACGCAGCGGATCGTGGCCGGCGACAGCGATATACGCGGCGGGCAGATCGGCCAGGTTCGCGGCCCGGCCCGGCGCCATGCCGACCGGGGGATTGCGCAGGTCGATCTCGCCCGCGTAGTAGCGGCTGAACGCGGCGACGGCTGCGCTGTCCAGAACTGGCGCGCCGGAGTTTTCGCTGAACGAGGGCAGCGTCGAATCCCACAGGGTGGCCGGATACCACAACAGCTGGAACGTAATTGGTGGTGCGCCGTCTTCGTCGCGGGACCGCTGCGCGATGACGGCGGAGATGTTGCCGCCCGCAGAGTCACCGGCTACCGCGAGTCGGCTGGCGTCGGCGCCGATCTCGTCGCCGTGTCCGGCGACCCATTGCGTTGCGGCCCAGGCGTCGTCGATCGCGGCGGGGTAGGGATGCTCGGGCGCCAACCGGTATTCGACCGACACCACCACGGCCGAGGCGCCGACGGCGTGCTGACGGGCCGTTCCGTCGTGGGTGTCGAGGTCGCCGACGACGAAGCCGCCGCCGTGGAAGAACACCACCACCGGCGGAGCAACGTCATCGGTTGGCGGCCAGTAGATCCGGATGTTGATCGGCCCGGCCGGCCCGTCGATGGCGCGGTCTTCTACCCGAAGCTCGGGATGGAAGCTGCGACGCGGCAGATCCCGCAGTGCGCGGCGCGCCGCGTCCACCCCGTCGTCGGCGGATAACCGGAACGGAACCGCGTCCAGTACCTTCTGCAGGATGGGATCGATGGCGGATCCGGGGTCGTCGACGCTGGGCATGCAGACACCGTACGCACCGCGGGTCATGTTCGGCGCCTGGGTAGCCGCCGGTTGGGCAGGGCTTGCCTACGGCGTGTTCCTGACCATCGTGGCGCTGCGTTCGCCGCCTGGGATCGAGCTGACCGGGCAGTGGGGCGCGCAGCCCGCGTTCAAGGCGTCAATGGCGCTGTTGCTGGCACTGGCGGCGGCCGCGCATCCGGTTGTCCGCGAACGGCGCTGGCTGATGTTGGCGCTGCTCTTCTCGGCGGTCGGCGACGTGCTGCTGGCCATTCCGTGGTGGGCGGCGTCCTTCGTACTCGGGTTGGGCGCGTTTCTATTGGCGCACTTGTGTTTTCTGGGCGCACTGCTGCCGTTGGCGAGAGGGTCGGGTCGGTCGCGCCCCCGACTGATCGCCGTCGGGTCGGTGTGCGCGGCGTGCGTAGCGCTGCTGACGTGGTTCTGGCCTCAGCTGGGCCTTGACGGTATGACCGTTCCGGTCACGGTGTACATGCTGGTGCTGGTCGCCATGGTGTCGGCGGCGCTGCTGGCGCGGCTGCCGACGCTGTGGACGGCGTTCGGTGCGGTGAGCTTCGCCTGGTCGGATGCGATGATCGGGATCAGCCGATTCGTCCTGGGCACCGAGGCGCTGGCCGTGCCGATCTGGTGGACGTATGCGGCGGCGCAGGTGCTGATCACCGCAGGCTTCTTCTTCGGTCGAGTGTCGACCACCTCTGCTACACCTGGCGAGTGACCACGCGGACCCGGCAGGCTGCCGCATTCGAGCCGATTGCTCGGGTGTTGCCGATGCTCTCGGTGCCGCACCTGGACCGCGAGTTCGACTATCTGGTGTCCGAGGAGCAGTCCGATGACGCCCAGCCCGGTGTGCGGGTGCGACTGCGGTTCCACGGCCGACTGGTGGACGGGTTCATCCTGGAACGCCGCACCGACACCGACCACGTCGGCAAGCTGGCCTGGCTGGATCGCGTGGTGTCGGCCGAGGCGGTGCTGACCCCGGAGATCCGCCGACTGGTCGATGCCGTCGCGGCGCGTTACGCCGGCACCCGCGCCGACGTGCTGCGCTTGGCGGTGCCGCCGCGGCACGCGAAAGTCGAGCGCGAAAAACCAACGTCGCCGGAGCTTTCCGCAGTCGCCGCGGTCGACCGAACCGGGTGGGAGGTCTACGCCAGCGGCGGTCAGTTCCTCACGGCGCTGGCCGAGACGCGCGCGGCCCGCGCGGTGTGGCAGGCGCTGCCCGGCGAACTGTGGGCCGACCGGTTTGCCGAGGCTGCCGCGCAGACCGTGCAGACCGGTCGCGCGGTGTTGGCGATCGTTCCAGATCAGCGCGACGTGGACACGTTGTCGCGCGCCGCGACGGCCCTGCTCGACGAGGCAGGTGTGGTCGCGTTGTCGGCGGGCCTGGGTCCGTCCGCGCGCTACCGGCGCTGGCTGGCCGCACTGCGGGGCAGCGCCCGACTGGTGATCGGCACCCGCAGCGCGGTGTTCGCGCCGGTGAGCGATCTCGGTCTGGTCATGGTGTGGGATGACGGCGACGACACCCTGGCCGAGCCGCGGGCCCCGTATCCGCACGCGCGGGAGGTGGCGATGCTGCGCGCACACCAGATGCGTTGCGCCGCAATGATAGGGGGATACGCCCGAACCGCCGAAGCCCAGGCGCTGGTGCGCAGCGGCTGGGCGCACGACGTGGTTGCGGCACGGGCGGTGGTGCGCGCGCGGACCCCGCGGGTGGTGGCCCTCGACGACGGCGGGTACGCCGAGGAACGCGATCCGGCGGCGCGCACTGCGCGGCTGCCGTCGGTGGCGCTACGCGCCGCCCGCACCGCATTGCAGGCCGAGGCGCCGGTGCTGGTGCAGGTGCCGCGGCGAGGCTACGTTCCGTCGCTGGCCTGCGCACGTTGCCGAGCGATCGCACGTTGCCGGCATTGCACCGGCCCGCTCTCGCTGGACGACCGGCAGGGGACAGCGCCGGTGTGCCGATGGTGCGGCCGGGCGGATGCCGCGCTGCGCTGCGGCGCTTGCGGATCGGACGCGGTGCGTGCCGTCGTGGTGGGTGCCCGACGGACGGCCGAGGAGTTGGGCCGCGCGTTTCCGGGCACGCCGGTGATCACCTCCGCGGGCGAAGCGATGGTGTCCGAGGTCGATGACCGCCCCGCCTTGGTGGTCGCCACGCCCGGCGCCGAACCGCGCGCGGCCGCGCGGGTACGGGGCGGCGCTGCTGCTGGACAGTTGGGCGCTGCTGGGCCGCCAGGATCTGCGCGCGGCCGAGGACACGCTGCGCCGGTGGATGGCCGCCGCGTCACTGGTCCGCTCTCGGGACGAAGGCGGGGTGGTGGCCGTCGTCGCCGAGGCATCCGTGCCGACCGTGCAGGCGATGATTCGCTGGGATCCGGTGGCTCATGCGGACGCCGAGTTGGCGGCCCGCACCGAGGTCGCGTTGCCGCCGAGTGTGCACATGGCCGCGCTCGACGGCACCGGCGCAGCAGTGGCGGTGCTGCTCGAGGAGATCCGCCTACCGGACACCGCCGAGCTGCTCGGCCCGGTTCCGCTGCCGCCGGGAGCTCGCCGACCGCCCGGTATGGCGACCGACGAGCCGGTCAGCCGGATGCTGGTGCGGGTGGACCGCGAGCAGGGCCTGGCGCTGGCCGCGGAGTTACGGCGTGGCGTCGCCGTGGTCAGCGCCCGGCAAACTCACGAGCCGGTCCGGGTGCAGATAGACCCGCTGCACATCGGCTAGCCGATAGCTCGTTACTCGGCCGCGCAGCGTGTGTCGGCGAGCGAAGTCCACGCTTTCCATGCGACGATGCGAGTGTCAGCCGAGCGCCAACGACGCCTACCGGTCTTTCATTCCCGTGTCGAGGGAGGTCAGATATGGCAACGATCGCAGACACCACACGGATTGGCCGCTGCCTTGTTTTCGTGCGCGATCACCTCAACCAGGCCCGCGCCGCCGGCGACGAGATCCGGGCCATGCAATGGCACGCGGTGATGGACGAGTTCATCGACGCGTGGCCGCGGTCGGCGTGATCATCGATCCCATCCAGTGCGCCGAGACGGGCTGCGTCCGTCCCGGTGATCGCTGGTGGGCCGGCTGGATCGGACCCCGTGAAATCCATGTCGTCCCAATCGACGATCTGCAGCCACATCGCGTTGAGGAATGCGCCTGCGACCCGCAGATCGTGTTGCACGTCGCAGGCGATGGATTCGCGTCCTGGCGGGTGATCCACGACAGCTTCGATCGCCGCGAACTCGATGAGGAAGCGGGTTGATCAGC
>CAVTSP010000021.1:0-224563 GCA_963737375.1 uncultured Actinomycetota bacterium | reverse complement strand
GGAGGCCTTCGTCAGGGATCTGTATGGGGAATGCGGCCTCGACCTTCGGGAACCGTTGCGCTACGGCACGTGGTGCGGCCGGCCGGACGCCATGAGCGGGCAGGACGTCGTGATCGCGGTCTCAAGGCCGCGAGCAGGATCGTCTAGCCCAACGAGCATAGGGTGACCGGCGGAACAGTCCATTTCGCCGTCCGGCCTACGGAACCGGCGCGACGCGGGCATACACCGATTTCACTGCCGTTATGTAACGGGTAATTGAGTCGCGGGCCACCGGATTGTCCGGGAACCGCACCACCAAGTGAGTCTCTTTCTCAAGCCGCATAACACGAATACTGAAATCGGGCGCGGCCATGTTGAAGTACTGTTTGAAATTCAACCCGTCCGATTGAGAGCCGAAGATCGTAGAAAGAGGAGGAACGCTGGCATCGAAGTAGAACAGCAACGGAAGATGGTTTCGTCCATGGAACCTCAGCCAGGGCGCCAGCTCCAGTGCGAAGCGGAATGGCACATTCGCCAATTCTTTAAACGAATCAAAGGACGCCTGCGCGGCACTTACGGTGGCATCGAAGGACGATGCGGTCGATCGGGAAGGCGAACGGAACTGGGCCAGTGAACCAACCCACCGTCATGAACTCCGCCGGGGTGCGGCGAGTTTCGGCAGAAGTAATTCCGCAATATATTTTGTCGCCGGTCAACTCGTATTGCGCTAGCGCGGCACACGCGAACACGCCACCGCTGAAACGGGCCCCCGCCGCGACGCAAGCGGATTCGAATTCGGCTGTTTGCCGCTCGTCCATTAGCTGGAGGCTCACCGTATGAGCGGGCACCAATTCATCGCCGAGTGGCAGCGGGAAGCCCGGAAGGGTTCCGCCATTGTTTTCGGCGAACTCGATCCACTGGCGTATCTCCGGGGACTCTAACGTCAACGCGGAGATCGACGCCCGCTCCCGGACGCAGTAGTCGAGATGGCTGCCCGACTCCGCCAGTCGGATGGGTCGTCCGCCATCCACCAGCGCGGCATACATCATGTGGATCTCGGCGAATGCCACGCATATAGACATCGCGTCGAGGTGGAGATGATCAACACACACGAAGAATGTGAAGTGGTCCGAGCGCTGAATAAGCATGAAGCGGAAGCAATCCCACTGCAGTGGATTCGGGGTGGCCAGTATGCAGCCTCGCCATTCGGCCGGCGTCATCTTCCCATGCGCGGTCGGGACAAACTCGATATCGGTGGGGTCAGAGATAGTGTGCCGCACAATGTGGTCGCCATCCGTGTACTCGAACCAGCTGCGGTAGGTGTCGTGGCGACGAAGGTGCGCGTTGATGACGTACGTCATGGCACGGATATCGCATTGACCGGCTATGTCCCAGGAGCTAACGACTAGTCCTGGTATCTCGCGACCCTGCGCAGCGTTTCCGCGAAAGCTATCAAGGTAGTCGGCTTGCATGTAGCTAGCCGGCACCGCACTTATCGGTGCTTGCCGGGCTTTGGCGAGCGATGCGGGGGACGGTGCCACGACACCATGGAGCCCGGCTCAGGCACCGAGTCATGGATTGATCCCCATGTCACGTTTCCTAGAAGAATCACATTCGCTCCTGCGCTTCAGTGCCTGAAGTCTTGACGGACCTTCGCCGTAGGCGACCGGACATCACGTTGTTTTCGGTAAGGCCTGTGCCGCCAGCGTGTCGCACAGGTGCTCGGCCAAAGCCCGCACGGTGGTGATGTCGGGCGGAGTTGAGGCGTATTCCCGTCTCGCTCTCGATGCGGTTGCGCAGTTCGAGGTTGCCCAACGAGTCGAGTCCGTACTCGAAGAGCGGACGGTCCGGATCGACGGTGCGGCGCAGAATCAGGCCGACCTGCTCGGAAACCAGACGCCGAAGTCGGGGAGACCACTCGTCCAGCGGTAGCTCATTCAGCTCCCTGCGGAATTTGCTTGTGCCCGAACGGTTTCGCCCCGCGGATTGGAACAGCTCAGCAAACCGGCTGCGTTGCGCGAGCGCAGTCAGCCATGGTGAACCGACGACCGGCGCATAGCCGGTGTACCCGCGGTCGTGGCGCAGCAGTACGTCGAACGCGTAGGCGCCCTCGTCGGGAGTGATCATCGTGGTGTCGCCGCTTTCCGCCAGCGCTGCGCCGCGGCCGATCTCGGCCCACGCGTCCCCATGCGATCGCGGTGGCTGGCAGGCCTTGAGCCCGTCGCCAGTGGGTGAAGGCGTCTAGCCAGCTGTTGGCCGCGGCGTAGGCACCCTGACCCGGCGAGCCCAGCAGGGCGGTTGACGAGGAGAACGAGCAGAACCAGTCCAGTGGCTGTCCGGCAGTGGCCTGGTGCAAGTGCCAGGCGCCGTAGACCTTGGGCGCCCAGTCGCGCTCGATCAGCTCGTCGGTGGTGTTGCCCAGGGTGGCGTACTCGGCCACGGCCGCCGCGTGCAGCACACCGCGCAGCGGAAGCCCGGTGGCGGTGGCCACGGACACCAACCGGTCCGCAGTGCCCGCCTGGGCGATGTCGCCACACTCGACGACGATGTCGGATCCGATCGCCCGAATGAGCTCGATTGTCTCCAGCGCCTTCTGATTTGGCTGCGAGCGAGAGGTGAGCACGATCCGGCCGCAGCCCGCCGTGGCCATCTTCTCGGCAAGGAACAGCCCAAGCCCACCCAGACCGCCGGTGATGATGTAGGCGCCGTCGCCACGGAAGGTCTGAACCTGCTCCGGGGGCAGCACCGCGCTGCCGCGCCCCGTGTGCGGGATGTCGAGGATGAGTTTGCCCGTGTGTTCGGCCGCGCTCATCACCCGAATCGCGTTGGCCGCCTCGGCAAGCGGGTAGTCAGTGTGCTCCGGGGGCGGCAGCGCACCGTCTGCGACGAGCGGGTAGACCGTGCGCAGTAGGTCCTGGATCTGCTGAGGGTGGCTGCCGCACATCAACAAAATGTCCAGATAGTGGAACGCGAGGTTCCGGCGGAACGGATACAACTCCAGCCGGGAATGAGCGTAGACGTCGCGTTTGCCGATCTCGACGAACCGCCCGCCCAGCGCCAGCAGTTCGAGCCCGGCGTGCTGTGCGGCGCCGGTCAGAGAGTTGAGCACGATGTCGACGCCATACCCATCGGTATCCCGGCGGATCTGCTCGGCGAACTCGATGCTGCGCGAATCGTAGACATGCTCAATACCCATGTCGTGCAAGAGCGTTCGGCGCTGTGGGCTGCCGGCTGTCGCGAAGATCTCCGCTCCTGCGGCACGGGCGATCGCGATCGCCGCCTGTCCCACGCCGCCGGTCGCGGAGTGGATCAGCACCTTGTCGCCGGTCCTGACCCTGGCCAGGTCATGCAGGCCGTACCAGGCAGTGGCGTAGCGCGGTGGTCACCGAGGCGGCCTGGGCGTCGGTTAGACCTGGCGGCAACGTCTCGGCCAGGCGGGCGTCACAGGTGACGAACGTGCCCCAGCAACCGTCGGGGGACATGCCCGCGACATGGTCGCCGACCCGGTGACCGGTGACATCCGGCCCGACCGCGGTCACCACGCCCGCGAAATCGATGCCCAGCTCCGGCAGTTGTCCCTCGAAGGAGGGGTACCGGCCGATCGCGACCAGGACATCGGCGAAGTTGACGCTGGATGCGCTGACCGCGACCTCGATCTGGCCCGGCCCCGGCGGGACCCGGTCGAACGCGACAAACTCCATCGTTTGCAGGTCGCCGGGGGTGCGAATCCGCAGGCGCATGCCGTCGTGCTCGTGGTCGACGATGGTGGTTCGCCGCTCCTCGGGGCGCAGCGCAGTGGGGCACAGGCGCGCGGTGAACCACGCATCGTGCCGCCAGGCGGTCTCGTCCTCGTCCGAGCCGGCCAGCAATTGGCGCGCCACCCGCTCGGCGTCGGTTTGCTCGTCGATGTCGATCTGGGTGGTGCGTAGGTACGGATGCTCGGCGCCGATCACCCGCAGCAGGCCGCACAGCCCGCCCTGCTCGAGATTGACGACATCATTCGGCCAGCACCGTCTGCGCGTTCGTGGTCACGACATATAGCCGCGGCAATTCGCCTGCGATTTCGGGCATTTCGCGGGCGATGCGCACCATATGCCGGACGCACTCAGCGCCGTGCCCGGCGCACTCCTCATCCGGGTTGCCGTTACGCGGACCAGTGAGCACAACCACACCGGTGAACCCTCCGGCAGCGAGCTGACCGCGCAGCCGCTCGGCATTGGCCGCCGGATCGGCATGCTGCGGCCAGCACATGGCCGTGCATTGCGCGCCGTGGAGCTTTAACGCGTCGGCAACGTCGGTGGCCACCACATTGGCAGCGGCGGAAGTGCTTATCAGCAGCCATGTTTCGGCGTCGGCACGGTCCGCCTCGGGCAGCTCTCGCTGTTGCCATTCGATGGTCAGCAGCCGCTCGCTGAGCACACGATCGCGGCTTGCGTGCTCGGAGACCCCGGTTCCCAGTTGCAACCCACGCACGGCAAGCAGCACCGTGCCGTGCTCGTCGAGCACATCCAGATCGGCTTCGACCCCGGCAGCGTCAGCTTTGGTTACCGTCGTATGGCAGTAGCGGGCGTTGCGGGCAGGCGCGTAGGCGCGTAGCCGTCGTACACCCAACGGCAGCAGCAGATCGCGGCTGCCCTGGACGGCGGGGTGGGCATAGACGGACTGGATACAGGCATCCAGCAGGGCGGGGTGAATCCCATAGCCGCTCTGTTGTGAGCGAATCGAACCAGGCAGCGCGACGTCGGCCAGTATCGTGCTGACCGTGCTGTCGGCAGCGTGCGCGGCCGTCACACCGGTGAAAACAGGCCCATGGTGCACACCATGGTCGTCGAACCACTGCCTGATTTTCGGCCAGTCCAAGTCGAACGAATTCGCTGTCAGCAGAGCGGCGATGTCGTAGGCCGGTGGTTGGTCCTGACCGTCTCCCGCGTGCAGCACCGCCACGGCCCGCCGAACCCGCTCACCTTCCTGGAAGGTCTCCACGACGAAGTCGACGACGCCCGGCGATGTCACCGATGCGAGGGCGAATACCGGGGTCTTGTCATCGAGCAGCAGCATCTGCTCGAAGCGGATATCGCGGACCTCGGACCCTTCGCCGAGGACCATGCGCGCGGCGGCCAGCGCCATCTCACAGTAGGCGGCCCCCGGAAGGGCGGCCACATTGTGGATCCGGTGATCGTCCAACCAGGGCAGCGCCGCGGTGCCCACATCGGCCTGCCAGGCGTGGCGCTCCGGCTCCTCCGGCAGCGGCACATGCGCACCCAACAGTGGATGCACGGCAACGGTATTCGCTTCGTGCGCACGGTGATCCGGGGCGAGAAGCAGGCGACGGTGCGTCCACGCCGGCAGCGGTGCGTCCACCAGCCGCCCACCGGGATAGAGCACCGAGAAGTCCACCGCGGCGCCCACGCTGTGCAGATCCGCCAGCAGGCCACGCAGCCCGTGCGGCAGCGGTTGCTCGCGCCGCATCGCCGGCCAAGGCGGCTACCGGCATGTCGAGGCTCTGCGGCGGTCTGCTCGACGGCGTGGGTCAGCAGTGGGTGTGGTGCCAGCTCGGCAAATACCCGGTACCCGTCCTCCGCCGCTGCCTGCACCGCCGCGCAGAACCGCACTGTGTGACGCAGATTGTCCACCCAGTAACCGGCATCGAACACCGGCCGATCACATGGGTCGAACAGGGTTGCGGAGTAGAACGGAACCCGCGGTGCCATCGGGGCGACCTCGGCCAACACCGTCGGAGAGCTCGTCGAGGATCGGATCGACCTGCGGTGAGTGCGATGCCACGTCGACGGCGACCTCCCGGGCCATCACCTCCCGCTGCTCCCACGCTGCGACGAGATCGCGAACCGTCTGGGTGGCCCCGCCGATCACCGTGGACTGCGGCGAGGCCACCACCGAGACCACGACGTCGGTGACGCCGCGAGCCACCAGTTCCGCACGCACCCGCCGAGCCGGCAGTTCCACCGACGCCATCGCGCCGGCACCGGCGAGTCTTAAGCACAGCCGGGAACGGCGACAAATCACGCGCACCCCGTCTTCCAGCGACAACGCTCCCGCGACGACGGCCGCCGCCACCTCTCCCATGGAGTGCCCGACGACGGCGCCCGGGGTGACCCCGTAGGATTTCATCGTGGCCGCCAGCGCCACCTGCATGGCGAACAAGGTCGGCTGCACCCGGTCAATGCCGGTCACGGTCTGCGGCGCCGTCATCGCCTCGGTCACCGAGAACCCGGACTCGGCGGCAATCAGCGGTTCCACCGCCGCGACGGTGGCGGCGAACACCGGTTCGTTGGCGAGCAGGTCGGCGCCCATCGCCGCCCACTGCGAACCCTGCCCCGAGAACACCCATACCGGACCCCGGTCGTCCTGCCCCACCGCGCCCTGATACGGAACATCCCCCTCGGCGACCTGACGCAACCCCTCGATCAGCTCCTCAAGACCAGCGGCGATGACCGCCGTGCGCACCGGCCGGTGGGCACGGCGGCGCGCCAGCGTATAAGCCAGATCCGACAACACAATGGAGTCTTCGCGTTCTTCCACCCAGTCGTCGAGCCGGCGCGCGGTTTGCCGCAGCCCGTCGGCGGAGGTCGACGACAGCGCAAACAACAGCGGGGAGGCCATACCGGATCCGGCTTCCCCGCTCTCCTGGGCAACGGTCTCTGGAGCTTGCTCCACAATGGCGTGCACATTCGTTCCCGACATTCCGAACGACGACACCGCCGCCCGCCGGGGTGCTTGGTGACCGTTGGTGGGCCACGACGTGATTTCCTGCGGCACAAAGAGTTTCGTCTCGATTTGGGCAAGGTCATCAGGCAGGCGGGTGAAATGCACCATCGGCGGTACCACGCCATGCCGCAGCGCGAGGATCGCCTTGATCAACCCCACCGCGCCGGCCGCGGACTCAGTATGTCCCAAATTACTCTTGACCGATCCGAGCGCACATGGTTTCCCGCTGGTGCCGTAAACCCTTGCCAGGCTGCTGAATTCGATCGGGTCACCAACCGGGGTACCGGTGCCGTGCGCCTCAACCATGCCGACGGTGCCGGCGTCTACACCAGCGGCAGCCAACGCCGCCCGATACACCACCTCCTGCGCATCCGACGACGGCGTCAAGATGTTGTCGGTGCGACCGTCTTGGTTGGCGGCCGTGCCACGCAATACGGCCAGGATCCGGTCACCATCGGCCAGCGCGGGCAGCAACGGCTTGAGCATCACCACGGCGCAACCCTCGGAACGTACGAACCCGTCGGCGGCGACGTCGAATGTCCGGCAGCGTCCGGTCGGCGAGAGCATGCCCAGCCCGGAAGCGGACGCAGACGTGCGCGGTTCCAGCATCACCATGCAGCCACCCGCCAGGGCAAGGTCGCTTTCGCCGTCCTGCAGACTGCGGCAAGCCATGTGCACGGCAAGCAGGCCTGAAGAGCAGGCAGTGTCCACAGTGACCGCCGGACCGCGCAGCCCCATCGCGTAGGCGACCCGCCCAGACGCCATGTTGAACGGGGTGCCGGTGAACGCGTATGCATCGCCCAGCGCACCCGCGTCGCCGGTAACGGATGCGTAGTCATCGTGGGCCAATCCCACGAACACACCTGTCAGGGAGCCGGCCAACGATTTTGGCGCCAGACCGGCGTGCTCCACCGCCTCCCATGAGGTTTCCAGCAACAAGCGGTGCTGCGGGTCGATCGCGGTTGCCTCCCGCTCGGCAATCCCGAAGAACTCGGAATCGAAGCCCGCTATATCGTCGAGGAACCCGCCCCATCGCGACACCGACCGACCGGGCACACCGGGATCGGGGTCGTAGTACTCGTCAGCGTCCCAGCGGTCGGCGGGAATCTCGGTGATCAGGTCGTCGCCGCGCAGCAGCGCCTCCCACAACAGGTCGGGCGAATCGATGCCCCCAGGAAGCCGGCACGCCATGCCGATGACAGCAATCGGACTCATAGGTGCTCTTGCTCACGGCCGCATACCTGCCTCCCTTGCAGTGCCCCGGCAGGGAACCCCGCACCGTCGCATCTAGCGACCCTTGCCTACCAACCGAAATCCAAGCGCAATCACCAATTCGTGAAGCGATCTACTTTATATCTGACTTTCCGCACTTCTGGAGCCGGTTTTGCGCCCACGGAAAACGCACGACACCTGCGTTTCTTGGCGTACCTCGTCGGGCTGGGGCGAAGCCCGTTAGATCTAGGGGTGCAGACCTGAGATGCAGAGCACTTCGTCCAGGCTGGCGGTGCGCAGCCTGGCGGCGGGCGGTCGCCCAGGATCGGGGTCGCTGGTTTGCCCGCCGATGGCTCGATCCAGGCGTGCGGTGTCGAACATCGCCGGGCCGGCGGCGATCGTCTCGGTCAGGAGGTAGCGGCCGGTGTCGGGTGCCCGGCGCACTGCCTGCTCGGCGGCGGTGGCGCCGGTGAGTTTGACCGCGTCGGTGAAGTTGATGCCCACCTGAAACACCTGTGGTTCGGCGTCGAGGACCGCGGTCAGGCGGGTGATGTAGTTCTCGGGGGCGAAAAACCGCCAGCCTTCGCCCAGGTGCAGCCAGAACCGTCCGTCGATCCGAGCGCGCAGCTGCGCGAGCTGGGCGGCGGGCTTGTCCCGGAGAACGGAACGGGCGAACTTGATAAATCCGTAGCGCTGCAGCAGTTTCGCGCGGTCGGGGGCGGACAGGCCGGTGTCGAGGACCAGGAAGCGGCCGACCCGTGACACATCGAGGCAGCAGTTCAGGAACGAGTTGATGGTCTGCTCGGTGGTCTGGCGGTCCGGTCCGGCGACCAGGCTGACGGTGACGTCGGCCTGGTCGCCGGGACCGGCGGCCAGGGACTGCACCACGGCGTCGGGGTAGGGTGCGGCCGCCTCGATCATGGCCGGCACCGAAAAGTCGCGGTTGGCCGCGATTCGTTGCCGATCCGAGTCGAGGAGGTCGGGGCGGGCCACCAGTGCCCGGCACAGCGTGAACGCCTCGGCGTGCTTACCGATCCAGAATGCGCACGTCGCCTGCTCATCGGTTGCGCGCCAGGCGTAAACCTCTGCGAAGTATCCGAGGACAAAGAGGTCCTCTTCGGGAAAGGGGATTTCGGCGGCGCGCTGAGCAAACATATAACCGAGCCAGTAGCGCTGCATGGCGCGACACCGAAAGGCGATGGCATACAACGCCTCAGCGCGGGTCGGTCGAAACTCCCACGCCTTGAGGTAGGCCTCCTGAACATCCGGCCATGGCTCAACGAGTTCCGCCATCGACTCTGCGAGCCGGTACATCGCCCAGTAGACCTCCTCGTCGCAGCCGCCCATCTCGGCCCGCCGCGCATACCACTTCCGCGCGTCGACGAAATCGTCCAATTGGAAGGATGTCTCGGCGAGAAAAAACACCGACCGCGCATCCTCGGGATTGCGTTCGACCTGGGCCAGCCACCGATCGCGGTCGGGCGCAAACTTATGCCTGAACAGTTGACGGTCGCGGCGCTGCTGATCTGCGCTGGGGTCTTTGTACTTCGAGGCGCACATGGCTACCAGGGTCATCCCGCGCAGCGGTTTCGTGGGTGAAACCCTCGAGGTCTGCCAGCGCGCGGTCCAGAATGTCGGCCTGACTGCGAGCGGAGAAAGTCTGATAGCCCCGCTCGGCGAGCTCGCGTCGCGCGCGCTCATCGCCGAGGAGCTCCACACAGCGATCGACCAGTCCCTCGTAGTCGGCGAACGCGACGCCGGACTCCACGTCGCGCTCCAATGCCGGATCGGCACCACGCTCGGAGACCACCGCGCGTCGATTGGCGAGCAGATAGGAAACACGCGTGATTTCGAAGATTTTCGCGTCCCAGTAGTGGATGTTCAGGACGATCTTCGAGCGTGCGATCCAGGCGTCGCGGCTTGCGCCGTAGACGCCCGATAGCCATTTGACCCGGAGACCTCGGTCGTGCAAGTCCCGAAGGACGGCGTATCGGCGCTCGTAGGACGCGCCGTAGAACAGTACGTCGACGTCCTCGTGGGCGGGGGCGATCCGTGTCAGCTCGGGGACGTATCCGATCGGAACGTAGGTGGGCCGGGGCAATCCCAGGGCAGCGAGCCGCTCGATGTTGGCTTGACTGTAATCCCAAGTCGGGTAACGCCGGAAGAGGTCGAAGAATGCGGGCAACGTCATCGACGGCAAATCGTCACCCAGTTGCTCGAGGTTGTAGAAAATAGGGTTTTTTGGCGGCTGTAAGCCGTTGCGGACGAGGAGGTTTCCGCCGAGCACGATGGTGCGGCGATCGTCGAGGTCGAGACGGTTGGTCAGCACCGAGTCATGGCCAAGCGCCAGAAGAGTGAGGTGCAATCCCTCCGCAACTTCGTCAAATGCTCTGCTGTGCTGAAAATTCGGCGGTGACACAGTCGCGACGGCGAATCGCATGGGTAGCAAAGTACCGCAAGAAGTGAGGTGTTCCTGACGTAATGGGCTCTTCGTAATTCAGAGTGCCTTGACAAGTTGGTGGAGCGCCGCTGTGCGGCAGTGAGCGCCAGAGGTAGTGGGTGAGGTTTGCGGAATCCGAGGGCGTTGCGGCGCAAAGCTTCTCGTCGTCCGTTGACGGCGTGGTGGTCGAAGAAGGCAAGGATGTCGACGCGGCGGCGCCACAGGGTGCGGCCGAGTTGGGCGATCTCCTCCAGTTGGAAAAGCCGCCACTATCCCAGCGCCGATTGTGGCATCGTTGCGGAGATGGATGCGCGTTCGGACCCGGGTCTCGACGATCCGTTCGAAGAGGCGATTGACGAGGCGCTGAGCTCCTTGCCGGCCGAGTTCCGTCGCGGCGATCAGCAACGTTGCGATCCTCGTCGAGGACGAGCCTCCCGACGGGCGGCTGCTCGGCCTGTACCACGGTGTGCCGCTGCGCAGGAGAGGATGGGGCCTTTCTCGGCGCCGCGGAATGTTTCCCGCCACGGTCAGCATCTTCCGCGGGCCGATCACGCGACTCGCTGCCGGCGACGCCGATCGTCTACGCCGTGAGGTCAGACACGTCGTGCTCCACGAGCTTGCGCATTACTTCGAGGTCAAGTGACGCGCGGTTGATCGAGCTTGATCGCGACTGACGCGACGAAGGGCACGATCTCACGTCGCTATCTAAATTTTCGCATGCAGGGTCAGAAGAGGCTAAACAGCTCCGTCAGGCGGTCGGGTTCCTCGCAGAGCGGACGCGAGTCGGTTATTTCGAGGTCCTCCCATAACGACCGCAGTCGATTCTCGTCCATCACGGTAGCGGCGTGCTCATCGATGATGTCGTAGTAGCAATCGGTCAGAATGCGCGATGCCGGGTCGACGCGGGTGATCGCGACCAGTCCAGTCGGTGGGCAGTCCAGCACATGTAACCGCAGGTCCGGACGGTGCTTTTTCAGGATTGGCAGCAACTTCCAAACGTCACCTGTCCAGAAGGGAGCAGTCTCTGTCTCCGACGGATCGCCCGGCAACCACTGCCGCAACGCCATCCGCGGATTCAAAGGCACGCAATCATGCAGCAGGATCAGTGAGCGGGGATGACAGGCAGCCTCTGTCCCGATCAGATCGCGCAGCAGGAATTCGAACCGGTGCATGCCATCCAAAAAGACCATGTCCACCGGCCGTCCCAGCAACTCCCGCACATTTTCGGTCGCAAAGAAAGTGTCCGACGGCATCTGGAAGAAGAACGTGCGCCTGCGGTTTCCGGTGGCGGTGACCTCAAGCTGGAACTGAGGATCCACCGCGATCGCGTCGCAACCCGCGAGCGCCAGCGAAGACCCAGTCTCTCTCAACACATGTTCGAAGACTGCGTTTACCACACACCCAAGCCATTCAGCAATCCCCGGCTATCGCCTAAAACCGGAGCGGGCAAAAAAGGCCTTGACCAGGTTCAACACCGCGGTTTGTCCAGATAATCGGAAAATCTTTCCGATTTTTTGTAAATTTCTCTTCCCTGATGGGCGTCGAAGGGTTACCTTAGCGATACCTGAGAAGATTTAAGTCGAACGAGGTGGGGCATGGCTTGTTCGAGCCATCAGTCGTGGAACGCAAATGCGCTCCGTTGCTGTCAGACCAACGGTCTTGCCAGCACCGGTTACTCGTTCAAAATCGACCGAAATCACCTCAGTGAGCAGCACATATGCATGCGAACGACTAATTTCTCTTTTGCAGCGGTGGCCCGCAGACATGGTTCCGGATTGCCGGAGTTTGTGCGCAAGCCGACGCGAATGGATTCCAACGCAGCCTAAGCGCAGCCTAAGACAGCACATGAATTCCACAGGAACGGCCCGGGGAAGGTAAGAACGATGGCAGATCGTCGGCGTTCGAAGAAAAGACCGTAAACCAGGTCGAGACGCGGGTCGTATTATCGGCCTCAGCGCCGCGGCCGGCACGTTCTTAACCATCGGCCTCTCGCCGCTAGTGCACATGCCGGTGGCAAGGGCTGACGGCGAAGACGTCATCATCGATCAGATCATCAATTCCCTGTCCGCCGTGGACCCCACGGCGGCTTTGGACATGAGTGGCTGGCTCTCCAGCCTCGACGCGGCGTTGCAGGGTGCGGCGAACTTCGATCCATCGGCTTTCGACGCCGTGTTGCCTGGGCTATCAGCTCTTGATCCATCAACTGCCTTGGATCCGTCGGCTCTCGACGCCGTGTTGCCCGGGGTATCAGCTCTTGATCCGTCAGAGCGTGTCCTCTGGATCCATCAGCTCTTGATCCGTCAAGTTTCGACTCCGCGTTGTCCGCGGCTTCGACTTCCTCCGATCCGGCGGCCGATCCGGCGGCCTCTCAATCTTTTGCTGATCTGTACGGCCAGTGGTATCTGTCGGGTCACACCTGGGACCAGGAGTGGATAGCCGGCACAACCTTCCTGGGCAACCTCACGGTTCAGTGGGATAACGCGCTAAACACGTTCTGGGGTGACATCGGCGGCCAAGGCGATTTGATCGGCAACGGCGCTGCCGGTATCGACGGCGGAACATTGGCGGAAGCCAATGGCGGTGCTGGCGGGTTGTGGTTCGGTGACGGCGGGTCCGGCGGTACCGATCTGCTCGGTCAGGGTGGTGCCGGTGGCGCCGCATTCGACGGTAACGGCGGGATGGGCGGCGGCGGCGACTCGGCATGTCTGGCGGTGCCGGTGGCGACAGCGGCTACGGCTTCGCCGGTAACGGTGGCGACTGGCTCTGACGCCATCACTCTCGGCGCCGCCGGCGGCAACGGCGGTGCCGGTGGCGACGCGACGGGCTTCTTCTTCGGCAACGGCGGTGAAGGCGGCATGGGTGGCGACGGCGCGCGGCGGCTCCCGGAACCGACGCGACCCTCCCGGGAGAGATGGGCGGAACCGGCGGCACCGGCGGAGACGGCGGTGCTGGCGGTGCCGGCGGCAGCGGCGCGTTCCTGATCGGCAATGGCGGCGACGGCGGCGACGGCGGCGCTGGCGGCCCCGGTGGCCCCGGCGGCGCCGGTGGCCCCGACGGCGGCTACGGCGGGTACGGCGGGTACGGCGGGTTCGGCGGCCTCGGCGGCCCCGGCGGCCAAGGCGGGATCTTCGGCGACGACGGTACGGCTGGGATGAATGGCCCGATGGGCCCGACCGGCCCGACCGGCCCGACGGGCCCCTCCGGCTAACCTATCCAGACCTATCCACAAGATTCGACCGGCCCGCATGGGCCGGTCGAATCTTTTTTAAGCGCCTCGTTACACGTCGACGGGGAGCCCCAAAGCGCGAACCCGCGGTCAGCGCCCATGGCCGTGCTCGATTCATAGATCCCGTGTGTCCGGATGGCCGGTGGCATTGTGAACGTGCTGTGCTAAAGGAATCCCAGGCTGCGCCGACCGGCCCCCACCGACGGCGTCGGATCGGTCTGCAACGTCGTGGACAGCAGCTCGTAGTAGACGTCCCGGAAGTCCGTGGTGGCTTTGAGATCGCCGTGGTCGAGGTCGGTCAGGCTGGGTTCCTCACCGTAGAAGCCGCCCTTGACCGGCGCACCCGCGACGAACACCGGGCCGGCGGTGCCGTGATCGGTGCCCTGTGAGGCGTTGGCCTTGCCACCCTCCTCCCGAATTCCGAATACGCCACTAGGACAACGTTTTTGCCGTACTTATCACCGGCCATCTGCTGCAGGAACGGGGTTACGGCTTCGTCAAGGGTTTGCAGCTGACGCTGCTGGGCGTCGCGCTCGTTGGCGTGGGTGTCGAATCCGCCCAGGTCTACCGCGTACACCCGGGTGGGCACTCCCGCCTGAACCGCCGACGCCACCATGCCGAGCTGGCCGGCCAGCGAATTGTGCTTACCGCTGGGTGGTTTGAGCTCGCCGAAGGTTGTGTCGGTGATGCGAGTGGCCCGGTAGGCGTCGCAGACCGCAGCCATCGCCGGGGTGTCGTTGGGGTCGTTGGTACCCAGTGCATCCATCGTCGCGGCGAAGCGGTCTGCCTGCTCGGGCTTTTCGGACGCGGTTAGCGCTGCCGCCGTGCACTTTTCACCGACGGCGAGCGGTGGCAGGACCGAGCCGATGTTGACCGCACGCAGCGGGTCGTTGCCGGTGGCGTCGAGCCAGCGGCCGATCCAGCCGGTCGGGACGGGTTCCGACGGCGAGGCGGTCTGCCAGATGTCCATCGAACGGAAGTGACTGTGGTCGGGCTGCGGGTAGCCCACGCCGCGCACGATCGCCAGCTTGCGGTTGTTCCACTGCTGAGCCAGGCCTTTGAGCGCCGGGTTGAGCCCCAGCTGGTCATCCAAATGCAGCACATCGCCTGGCGCGTAGGCTAATTCGGGGCGCGCGTCGTGGTAAGCATTGTCGGCGTAGGGGATCAGGGTGTTGATGCCGTCGTTGCCGCCGTACATGGTGAGAATCACCAGCACGCCGCTGCCCTCTGCGAGTGGCCGCTGTTGGGCTTCCCGCATCAGGTCTGGCCAGCTGACAGCGCAGGCGCTCGACACCAGGCCGGCCGCGCTCAGGCCGGCGCTGGCGAGCAAGAACTTGCGTCGACTCAGAGCGGTCATGATGTCAGGTACTCCGGTGTGTTGACGGCGGCTGCGACCAGTTGAACCGGCTTGTCCACCAACGGGTCAAGGGCCTTCACGGTCCGGTCCGACCACGCGCCGACACCGATCAGATAGCCGACGGCGTCGATCCGGTCGTCGACAGCGGCGTCTTCGACGCTGGAAAGGTCACCGGCGCGGGCCAATTGACTCGCGGCGCGCATCCGCACGTCGGCACTCGCGGTCGACATCCAGACCCGGCCATGCGGCCATCCACCGACATCCGGCGGGTAAAACGGTCGCTGACCCAGCCCCCGCAATGTGGTGGTGATCATCTTCAGCCGTGCCGGGCTGTCGACGGGAACCCGCAGTGTGCGGATCACCCCGACCAGCCATTCGACCGGCGTGTTGACGATGGCCGCCCGGCTGCCGATGAATTCGTCGTCGGTGAGAATCGCCCGGGTCAGCGCCCGCAGGTTGCGTCCCGGGCCATACGCACTGACCAAGCGATCGAGCGCCGGCGGCGACGGCGGGGTATCAGACGCCAGCTGCTGCCACAGCCGGCCGGCGACGTACTGCGGCGATTTGGGTTGAGCCAGCACGAGGTCGCAGAACTCGGCCGCGTCGAAATTCCGGGTGACCCCGAAAATCGTCTTGGATGTGCGGTCGTGGCGCTTGGATACCAGCGATGGCTCGCTGCCGGGCCGAATGACCCAGCCGGTCAGTGCCCGGGCACCGCCGCGCACGTCGTCTTCGGTGTACCCGTTGCCATGCCCGAGGGTGAAGAGCTCCATGAACTCCCGCGCCAAGTTCTCGTTGGGCGCCTTAGCCGTGTTGGTCTGAGCGTCCAGCCAATGCATCATCGCGGCGTCGGTCAACATGGCGTAGGCCAGCGAGTGGAAATCGCCCAGCGACAGGCTGCGCAATTTGTGGTTCTGCGCCGCCATGTAGGACGCGACCCGTACTTTCTGGGCAGAGGTGGCAAAGTGGTTGTGCCACAACAGTGTCAGCTTTTCGTGAATAGGCTGCTGGACCGCTACCATGCGGCGCAACCACCACCCCGACAACTCGGTCATCTGGTCGGACAGTTGGCGATTGAACTCTTTGCGGACCGCGACACCGGCTCCCTTTCCGGGGCCGCGCAGAGCGGGCAACGTCGGCATCGGCGTCGCCCGTGCGCCGGGGTCCGCCTCGGGGTCTGCGTCCAGCGCGGCGTCGACGTAGGTCGACCAATTTTTGGCAGCCACGGCGTCGACCTGTGCACCGGTCGTTCCGAACCCGGTCCGGCGCAGGACGCGCGCGGTGGTGATCCACCCATCTGACTGGCCGGCCATGGCCTTACTGTGCCTGGCTTTTCTTGCGATTTGCTTGCGGCCCTGCTTACAGATTGATCTCGCTTTGCTGTGGATAGCGGGGACGGCGTGGCTGCGGTGCATGTCATCGTCCGGGCATGAGTGAGCCGTTCGTCGGCAGCGAGGCATTAGCGCACGGTCGACTAAGCCGTCATCAATTGCGGACGCAGTACAGAGCCGTTCTGCCGAACGTCTACCTGCCCAAGCAGACACAACCGTCGCTGCAGCAGCGGATTGCCGCTGCGTGGTTGTGGTCCGACCGACGGGGGACCATCGCCGGAACCGCGGCCGCCGCGCTGCATGGCACACAGTGGATCGACGACAACGTCCCAGTCGAGTTGGTGCATGCCAATCCGCGCCCGCCGCAAGGTGTGCTGACGCGCCGCGACATCTTGCTCGCGGATGAGGTCCAGGCCCTAGCGGGTCGTGCGGTGACCACACCCGAGCGCACTGCCTTCGACATTGGGCGGCGTGTACCGCGCCGCAGCGCTGTGGCCCAACTCGACGCACTGGCTCGCGCAACCGGTTTCAAGGTCGACGACGTGCTGGCCATCGCCGGATGCCACCGCGGAGTCTCGCGGACTCCGCCAACTGGAAACCGTGCTTGAGTTCGTCGACCCGGGCGCGCAATCACCGCGCGAAAGTTATCTGCGGCTGCTTCTCATCGAGGCTGGTTTGCCGCGGCCCCGCACCCAGATTCCGGTGCTCGGCGCGGACCGCCTTCCGATCGCTTACCTCGATATGGGCTGGCCAGATCTCATGGTCGCGGTCGAATATGACGGCGACCACCATCGACTTGACCGACACCAGTACCTCAAAGACATTCGCCGGCTGGAGCTCCTGGAACGGCTGGGATGGCTCATCATCCGGGTTGTCGCCGAAGACAGGCCCGCCCAAATCGTGCGGCGGGTGACGAATGCCTTGGAAGCTCGGCGTTCGAGTGTGCAATGACGGTCTCGAGTGTGCGGACAGGGCGCCCCGGCCGCCGAAAACCCACCCACGATGCACAGTGGAAGCCCACAAAGCACAGTCGAACCCCCACAGCAGAAAGGCCGGGTCTAGAAGGTGCTGGTAGGCCGAACCCGGTTCGCCATGTCGATCAGCTTGTAGCGGTGCGCCTGAGTGGGCGCCACCCGGGCCAAACCGCGCAGTGACGCCTCGACTCCAAGTCGCAGCCCGTGCTCGGTGAACGGGAAGCCGAGAATGTGGTTGGTGCTGGCCTCGTTTTCGCCCAGCCAGTCCAAGGCGCTACCCAGCACCAGCGCGCGGATCTGCAGCACTCGCGGCTCGGTGGGCGGTAGTGCCTCGACCCGCCGCGCCGCATCGCGGATCTGGTCCTCGGTGATCTCGCCGGCCGACCGGCCGGACAGCAGCGTCACGGCGCTGGTCAGTCGTGCGGTAGTGAAATACCTTGACGTAGCCGGGACTTCGTCGAGCGTGCGTACGGCCCCGCCTCGATCTCCCTCGACCGACTGAGCCCTGGCCAGACCGAAGCCCGCCGAGATCACCCCGTCGTCGGTATTCCATACTTCCTCGTAGTACTTGTGTTCGTCTGAGGTGCCGGCCAATTCGGCGGTC
Organism: uncultured Actinomycetota bacterium; assembly: GCA_963737375.1. GTDB lineage: Bacteria > Actinomycetota > Actinomycetes > Mycobacteriales > Mycobacteriaceae > Mycobacterium. The sequence goes on along the minus strand of CAVTSP010000021.1, from coordinate 206,714 downwards.
GCGGCCAGAGCCATCTTCGGCGCCAGCTCGCCGGGGAAGGTGTCCAGCACTTCGCTGAAATGCTTGCTCGCCGAGTCGTAGTCGCCGGTGAGCAATTCGGAGACGGCGCGATACCACACCAGCCGCCAGCGCCACCCCACCCGCTCGGCCAGGTCGTCGAGCTTGCGGGTGGCCTTGGCGACATCGCCGAGGTCCAGTAAGGCTCGAACCTCCATCAGCGGAAGCTCGACGGAGTCCGACAAGTCGATGTCCTCGGAATCGACTGCGCCGTGGCGGAATGCGCGCAGTGAATCCAGGGTCTGCACCGGCTGCGACAACACGGTTGCCTGCAACAGCGGCGCAGCGACGTCAGCCGGGTCGACCAGCGGCACCTGCAGCGCGGTGACGATTTCCTTGGCAGTCAACTTCTCTGCGTGCACATGGCCGTCCAGGTACACGTCGGTGTGGGCAACCAACAGGGATTCGCCGAACGTCGAACGGCTACGCGAAAAGATGGTCGACAGGCTCGGCCGTCGGACACCGGTGTCCTGCGCGACCACCTCACGCAGCACTCCGGAAAGCTGACCGGACATCTCTTCGGCGCTGGCGAATCGCCGGCTCGGGTCCGGATCGATTGCGCGGCGCAGTAATCGGCCGAACGAGTCGTATTCCGCCAGCACTGGGTCATCTTCGGGAAGCCCGTCGACGTAGCGGCCGCCGCGGGCGCGCAGCTTCAGCGTCAGCGCCGCAAGGGTGCGGCCGACGGTGTAGATGTCGCTGGCTATCGTCGGGCCGGTGCGCACGATCTCGGGAGCCTGGTAACCCGGTGTGCCGTACAGATAGCCGAATGAGTTGATCCGCGACACCGCGCCCAAGTCGATCAGCTTGAGCTGCTCTTCGGTGAGCATGATGTTTTCGGGTTTGAGATCGTTGTAGACCAGTCCGATCGAGTGCAGGTAGCTCAGGGCCGGAAGGATCTCCAGTACGTAGGCGATGGCTTCGGAGACCGGCAGCCTGTCACCCTTGCGTCGCTTGAGTGACTGCCCACCAACGTATTCCATGACGATGTAGCCGACCGGTTCACCATGTGGGTCGGTGTGCTCGACGAAGTTGAAGATCTGCACGATCGACGGGTGGACGACCTCGGCGAGGAATCGCCGCTCTGCCATGGCAATCGCCTGCGCTTCGGCATCGCCGGAATGCACCAGGCCTTTGAGCACGACCGGGCGATCATTGACGTTGCGGTCGAGCGCCAGGTACACCCAGCCCAGTCCACCGTGCGCGATGCAACCCTTGATGACGTACTGGCCCGCGACCACGTTGCCCGGATTGAGCTGCGGCAGAAACGAATACGGGCTTCCGCAATAGGGGCAATCGCCCTCCGATTGCGCCTTTTCGTCCTCGCTGGACCGACCGACCGGCCGCCCACAGTTCCAGCAGAAGCGCTTCGACTCCGGCACAACCGGATTCGGCATCAACGCTTCGAGTGGATCGATGTCCGGAATCCGCGGAATCTCGACCAATCCGCCGCCTAGCCGGCGAACCGGAGCACGCGCGGCGGGCTTCGTCCGCGCCGTGGGCGTCGTGTCGCCGAGCAGCCCGGAAAACTCACCGTCGTCATCGTGGAAGTCCGGCCGGAAGATCGCCTGGGTCGCAATAGGGCGACTCTGCGCGGACGAGTCCAGCATCGCGTCGGCAGGCTGGGTACCCGGACCGAGGTCGTCCGCGTCCTGGCCTTCCAGATCCTCCGGCTGCTCGGCCATCAGTCCGCGTACCTCGGAATCGGCGGTGCCGGCGCGGGGCCGAGAACTGTCAACCACTTGCGGTACAACGTATTCCACGTACCGTCGCGGCGGACCCGCTCCAACGTGCCGTTGACGAACTTGACCAGTCCGGTGTTGTCCAACTGGACCCCGATGCCGTAGGGCTGCGTGCCCATGTTCGGCCCGACGATGTGTAGGTAGGGGTCCTGAGAAACCAGCCCGGCCAGAATCGAGTCATCGGTGCTCACCGCATCGACCTGCCGCTGCTGCAGCGTCACCAGGCAGTCGGCCCAGTTGACCACCTCGACCACGATCGGTGGCGGCGCGATTTCGCGGATCCGGTGCAGCGACGTGGTGCCCTTCGCCACGCAGACCCGCTTGCCGGACAGGTCGGCCGCCTTGGTGATCGGCGAATCGCGCGGGGCCAGAATGCGTTGGGACGCATCGAGATAGACGGTGGAGAAGTTGACCTGCTTGCGCCGGTTACAGGTGATCGTCATCGTCTTGACGACGGCGTCGACCTCGCCCCTCTGCAGCGCGGTGACGCGCTCATCCGACGACAGGATCCGATACTCCACTTGCGACGGGTTACCGAAGATGTCGCGTGCCACCTCGCCCGCGATATCGACGTCGAAGCCCACGATTTCGCCGGTGATCGGGTCGCGGAAGCTGAACAGGTTGCTCCCGATATCCAGGCCCACGATCAGCCTGCCGCGGGCGCGGATGTTGGCCACCGCGGCGTCGGCGTCGGCCGGGTTGTCGAACGGGCGCAGGCTCGCGGTGGGGTCGCAATTGTTGGCGGTCTTGTCCGGCGATAGCGGCGGCAGCGGCGGCATCTCCTGCATGCCGGCCGGAGTGGGTGGCGGCAACGTCGGAGCCGGCGGCACCACCATCGAACCCGACTCGCTGCAGCCGCCAGTAACCGTGGCAATCGCCGACAGCGGCGCACAACATCCGGAGCGGCCGCGTCCTCATCGGTACTCCATCAATCGCGGCCACAACCCGAGACCGACCGCCACCGCCGCGCCCAAGCTGAGCACGATGCCGCCCACCGTGGCGCCGGACAGTCCTCGTCGCGCATTCAAAATGTCCTCGCGCAATTCATGGCGGCTCTGCTCCATCGCTTTCACCAACGCGCGGTCGAGCTTGTCGAAGGCGGGGGTGGAGTCGTCCTCGCCGCTGCCCAACGCCACCTGGGTGGCGGCACGGTAATTGCCGACCGCGATGTACGAGTTGATCCGGTCATCGGCCCGCCGCCACTGATTCAGCACCTGGTCAGCGCCCTGCAGATCGTTTTTGTCCACGGCGTCGCCACGAGCGAGGTACTCGTCGAGTTGCTTATGCATGGCGTCGATGCGTTCGTAGAAGGTTTGTTTGCGGACCTCTTCGTCCCCGCGCCGGATCAAGGACAACGTCTCGTCGGCACGTGCCTGCTGCGCACTGATGGACAGATTGGTAATCGTCTTCAGTGACTCTGCCGCAGTGTTTTTGGCGCTGCGACTGCCGCTGGTGGATATCGCGAGCGCGGTTCCCACCCACACCACCATAACGAGAATTGCCAGCGCACCGGCGACGAGACCCGGGTTGATCCGCCGTTTGGTGCGGCGGGCCAGCCATCGGTGCGAGAACGCACCGAATACCGCCGTCGCCAAAACGACCAGGATCACCGGAGCGGGAATCTGGGTCGAGGCCGTGGTCTCGGTGTCCACCCGCTCCGAGGTCTGGCTGTAGAGCCGCGCTGCGTCCGGCAAAATCGACGACTGCATCAGCGTCGACGCCTCGGACAGGTAGGACGAACCGACGGGATTGCCGGCCCGGTTGTTGGTCCGCGCGATCTCGATCAGCCCGGTGTACACCGCCAGCTCGGCATTGACCCGCCCGAGCAATTGGACCAGCGGCTCGTCGGTCAGACCACTCGACGCCCTGGTCACGGCGACCGCCGCATCGGTGATTGCCTGCTCGTAGCGCTGCCGGACGGTTCGTGGCTCCGCCTGGGCGATGAAGGCCGTCGCCGCGGCGGCGTCGGCCACCGACAGCGTGGTGTAGAGCCGCCCGGCCGCGAACGCCAACGGCTCGGTGTGGCTCAGCACGGTGGTCAGCGCGTGCTGTCGCTGGTTGATGGTGGTCGAGGTGGCGAACGCGCTGAGCCCACCGAGGATGGCCAGCACGAGACCGATCGACAGGATGCGGCCGGGCGTGGTCGCCACGAACCACCACCGGGGGTGGGCCGGTTCGATCGGCGACCGCGAACCCAGCGGCTCAGTCGACGGGTGCGCCAACTCAACGGTCACGTCTGTGCGGACCTCATCTTTCGGGCGTGGTTGTCACGAACGGCATTAAGTGAAGTCTAAGAGCCTTTTCCTGAGATGCGGGGACCTGCTTACTCAGATTCCCCGACTCGTTACCGGTCTGGGACACAGTCCGCGCCATTCATGCGTGCTGCTTATCCTGAACGCGTGCGCGGTGACGGTGACGGATGGGTGGTGTCCGACACCGGCAGCGCTCATTGGGGCTTATTCGGTGCGGCCGGCCTGTTGCTCCGAGCGCCGCGGCCGGACGGTTCACCGGCGGTGCTCCTGCAGCACCGCGCGCCGTGGAGCCACCAGGGCGGAACGTGGGGTCTACCGGGCGGCGCCCGTGACAGCCATGAAAGTCCCCAAGAAGCCGCGGTCAGGGAGGCTCACGAAGAGGCCGGCCTGCCAGGCCGTCTCGTGTCGGTGCGGGCAACCGTGATCACCGCGGCAGCGAGTGGCACGGACTGGACGTACACCACCGTCGTCGCCGACGCGTCTGAACAGCTGCAGACCGTGGCCAACTTCGAGAGCGCCGAGATGCGCTGGGTCGGCGAGGACGAGGTGGACGCGCTGCCGCTGCACCCCGGATTCGCGGCCAGCTGGCAGCGGCTGCGCACCGCCCCCGAGATTCTGCCGCTGAGCCATGACGATCAGCTACGCCGCAACCTGCCGCGCACGATCGAGATCGAGCAGGGCGTCTTCATCTGGTGCACCGCCGGCACGCCCGATCATGAGCCGTCGCAGCTGAGCTCCCGGATCAGCTCGCTGCTGCAAGTGCCGAACTGAGCTGCTGCGCCGCGGCGAGCGGATCTTCGGCGGCGGTGATCGCCCGCACGACGACGATTCGCCGTGCGCCGGCCGCCAGCACTTCCGGCAGGCGATCCGCGTCGATGCCGCCGATGGCGAACCACGGCTTGTCGCACGCCAGCGCGGCGGTCGACCGCACCAGCGCCAACCCGGGGGCGGAGCGTCCCGGTTTGGTGGGTGTCGGCCAACACGGCCCGACGCAGAAATAATCGACGTCCTCGGCGATCGCGGCGCCGACCTGGGCCTGATCGTGCGTTGACCGGCCGACCAGCATGTCCGGCCCGATGATGTCGCGCGCCACGGCCAGCGGTAGGTCGTCTTGGCCCAGGTGCAGGACGGCGGCTCCGGCGGCGCGGGCGATGTCGGCACGGTCGTTGACGGCCAGCAGTGCGCCGTGTCGGCGTGCGGCGTCGGCGAGCACCTCGAGCGCCGCCAGCTCGTCGCGCGCTTCCAGCGGGCCCAGCCGCTGCTCAGCGGCCGAACCCTTGTCGCGCAGCTGAATGATGTCCACCCCGCCGGCCAGCGCGGCGTCGGCGAATTCGGCCAGGTCACCGCGGTCACGACGGGCGTCGGTACAGAGGTAGAGCCTGGCGCGGGCGAGCCGATCACTTTCGTGCACACCGAGACGCTAACGACTACCGTGGGAGGCCGACACGGGAGTCCCGCGAGCGGGGGCTGAGAGTGGGCGCGTCGGCCCTTACCGTCGACCTGATCCGGATCATGCCGGCGAAGGGAGCGAAAGATGCCACCGGACTCGGGATCGCTGGCCGTCATCGGCGGCGGCGTGATCGGGCTGTCGGTCGCGCGCCGCGCCGCTCAGGCCGGTTGGTCGGTGCGGGTGCACCGCTCCGGGCTACCCGGCGCGTCGTGGGTGGCCGCGGGGATGCTGGCACCGCACAGCGAAGGCTGGCCGGGCGAGGAGCGACTGCTGCAGTTGGGCCTGGATTCGCTGCGGCTGTGGCGCCAAGGCGGATTCACCGACGGCCTGCCCGCGCACGTGATCACCGCGCGAGAGTCGTTGGTGGTCGCCGTCGACCGCGCTGACGTGGCCGATTTGCGTACGGTCGCGGACTGGCTGACCGCCCAGGGGCATCCGGTGGCATGGGAGTCGGCGGTGCGCGACGTGGAACCGATGCTGGCGCAAGGTATTCGACACGGCTTCCGGGCGCCGACCGAACTCGCCGTCGACAACCGCGCTCTGCTCGACGGACTGTCGACGGCCTGCGAACAGCTCGGTGTCGAGTGGGACGGGCCGGTCACCGACCTGGCGTCGGTCGCGGCGGACACGGTCGTGATCGCCAACGGTGTCGACGCGCCGTCGTTGTGGCCCGGCCTGCCGATTCGGCCGGTGAAAGGCGAGGTATTGAGATTGCGCTGGCGCAAGGGATGTATGCCGTTGCCGCAGCGGGTAATTCGGGCTCGCGTGCACGGACGTCAGGTATACGTGGTGCCGCGCGCCGACGGTGTGGTCGTCGGCGCCACCCAGTACGAGCACGGCCGTGACACCGCGCCCACGGTATCCGGCGTGCGGCATCTGCTCGACGATGCGTGCGCGGTGCTGCCACCGCTCGGCGAGTACGAGTTCGCCGAGTGTGTCGCCGGTTTACGCCCGATGACGCCGGATAACCTGCCGTTGGTGGGACGACTCGACGCGCGGACGCTGGTCGCGGCCGGCCACGGCCGGTCGGGTTTCCTGCTGGCGCCGTGGACGGCGGAACAGATTGTGTCCGAACTCAATATGGTTGGAGCGCCAATATGTTGACCGCCGGCGACGATGCAGAGCGTAGCGATGAGGAGGAGCGGCGCAAATGATTGTGCGCGTCAACGCCGATGATCTCGAGGTCGACGATCACATGACGGTGGCGGGGCTGCTGCAGTCGCTGGGCTACCCGGACCGCGGCATCGCGGTCGCCGTCGACCAAGCCGTCCTACCCCGATCAAGCTGGGCCACAACACTTTCCGACGGTGCGAACATCGACGTCGTGACGGCGGTGCAGGGTGGTTGATTCCAAGCTGACCATCGCGGGCCGCAGCTTCACCTCGCGGCTCATCATGGGCACCGGGGGCGCGTCCAACCTCGCCGTCCTCGAGGAAGCCCTGATCGCTTCCGGTACCGAGCTGACCACGGTCGCGATGCGCCGCGTCGACGCGGAGGGCGGCACCGGCATGCTCGATCTGCTGAGCCGTCTGGGCATCACGCCGCTGCCCAACACCGCGGGTTGCCGCAGCGCCGCCGAAGCGGTACTCACCGCGCAGCTCGCCCGCGAGGCGCTCGGCACCGAATGGGTCAAGCTGGAAGTGATTGCCGACGAGCGCACGCTGCTGCCGGATGGGATCGAGTTGGTCCGTGCCGCAGAGCAATTGGTCGACGACGGCTTCGTGGTGCTGCCGTACACCAACGACGACCCGGCGCTGGCCAGACGGCTGGAAGACACCGGATGTGTGGCAGTGATGCCACTCGGTTCGCCGATCGGGACCGGCCTGGGAATCGCCAACCCGCACAACATCGAGATGATCGTCGCTCAAGCCGGCGTCCCCGTCGTGCTCGACGCCGGTATCGGAACGGCCAGTGACGCCGCGCTGGCGATGGAATTGGGTTGCGACGCAGTGCTATTGGCCACCGCGGTGACCCGCGCTGCCGATCCGCCCGCGATGGCCGCGGCGATGGCCGCCGCCGTCACCGCCGGCTATCTGGCCCGGCGCGCCGGACGTATCCCGAAGCGGTTCTGGGCTCAGGCGTCGAGTCCGTCCCCGTGACAGGGCGGTACGTGGCGCTCGGCAGCTCGATGGCCGCCGGGCCCGGGATCCGGCCGACCGCACCGGGTGCGCCGTTCGGATCGGGCCGCTCGGCACGAAATTATGCCCATCTGGTTGCCGAGCAGCTGGGTCTCGACCTTGTCGACGTCACCTTCTCCGGTGCCACCACCGCGAACGTGCTCACCGAGCGCCAACGCAGCGCCCCGCCTCAGATCGAGGCGTTGGACGGCTCCGAAGAAGTGGTGACCATCACTATCGGCGGCAACGACGTCGGATACGTGCCGCTGCTGATGGGGGCGTCGCTCCCGCGCCTGGCGCGCAGACTGCCCGCCATCCGCGAGCTCCTCGACCGCGATGCCCGTATCAAGGCGCTCGACGGGATCGGTGACGCCTTGCGGGCCGTCGGGACCGCGGTGCGCCAGCGGGCGCCACAGGCCCGGGTGATGTTCGTCGACTACCTCACGTTGTTGCCCGCAGCCGGTGTACCTGCGGCTCCGCTGTCGGCTGAACACACCGAGCTGGGTCGGTTGGTCGCCGCACGCCTCGAGGAAGCCACCGCTGAGGCCGCCGCGGCCACCGGATGCGGAGTCGTGCGCGCAGGGCAGGCCAGCCGGGAACACCACGCCTGGTCGCCAGATCCCTGGACGGTGGCGGCGGGCTGGCCGCTCCCGTGGCGCCCGGCGCCGTTTCACCCCAACGCGGCAGGTATGCGGGCAGTGGCCGACCTGATTGCGCACCGGGCCGGCACCGTCTGATTAGTTTTTGGGCACCTGGGTAGATCAAGAGCGACATGCCGCAATTACTGCCGAGGGATTATTCCGTCGACATGACTCTGAAAGCACCTGTGCACCGTCGTGGATTCGATCATTCGGCGCTCCTTTATCAATCGGAGCGCGAATACGTCGACTCGCTGGTGCACTTCATCGCCGACGGACTGGCGCAGGAGCAACCCATTTTGGTCGCAGTGCCGGGGGACCGGCTTGCCTCGTTGCGCCACGCCCTGGGCGACGACGCGGACGACGTCACGATGGCCGACATGGTCGAGTTCGGCCGCAATCCCGGGCGCATTCTCGCCGGGCAGTACTCGTTCGTCGAACGCCACCCGGACCAGCACGTCCGCATCGTCGCCGAGCCGGCCTGGGCGGGCCGAACAGAGCACGAGTATCTCGCCTGCATGCAGCACGAGGCGTTGGCCAACATCGCGTTCTCGGGTTCCAGCATCACGGGTCTGTGCCCGTACGACGCATCGTGTCTGAACGAGAGCGTCCTGGAGCACGTCCGCCTCACCCATCCTCAGCTCTGGATGGACGGGTCGCGCAGCCACTGCCCGGAGTACGCGGTCGACGCCGCACTCGAGCGGTGCAATCAACCGCTGGTGACCAGTCCGGCCGCGGTGACGCACACCGTTGAGTATGCGCGTGACCTGGCCGGCGCCCGCAGATCCGCCGAACGCTACGGCCGGCTGCTCGGCATGGCGCCGGATCGGGTTGCCGACCTGCTGTTGGTGACTACCGAGCTGGCCACCAACAGCCTCGATCACGCCGGAGGTCCGTGCCAGCTCGCGTTCTGGTTCGACAGCGGGTTCGTGGTCTGCGAGGCACGCGACACGGGCCAGTGGGCGGATCCGCTGGCGGGGCGACGGCCACCGGGCGCGGCCGGCGCCGGTCCGTACGGGTTGTTCGTGGTGAACGCGATCGCCGACCTGTTGCGCACGCACACGACGTCCGCCGGTACCACCGTCCACGCTTACATGCGGCGCGAAGACCCCGCCGAAGCGGCAAGCTGACACGGGCCCGGATGCGGGGTGCGAGTCGACGCGTGCGTCTAACCTGGGGCGCGATGGCTACCAAATCAAAAACCCTGCTCGTCGCTGTCGCGACGCTGATGCTGGCAACCGGCGGATGTGCATCCTCCGACACCGCCAACTCGATGAAGCCGATATCGGCCCCCGACTTCGCTGCCTCGCTGCGTGGCCGGGTCACCACCGACGCGATGATGGCCCACCTGACGAAGTTGCAGGACATCGCCAATGCCAACAACAACACCCGCGCGGTCGGCACTCCGGGCTACGAGGCCAGCGTCGACTACGTGGTGGGGAAGTTGCGGGACAAGGGTTTTGACGTACAGACGATGCAGTTCGACGCGCACGTGTTCCATTCCGACCCCGGGTCGGTGACCGTCGCCGACCACAAGGTCGAGGCGCGGGCGTTGGAGTACAGCCTCGGCACCCCGCCGGTCGGGGTGACCGGTCCGCTGGTCGCGGTCCCGGTCGATGGCAGCCCGGGCTGCAATCCCGCCGACTTCGACAACCTCCCGGTCAACGGTGCCGTCGTGATGGTGGATCGCGGGACCTGCCCGTTCGCGCAGAAGGCGAGCGCCGCCGCGCAAAAAGGCGCGGTAGCAATGGTCGTGGCGGACAACGTCGTCGAGGAGCACATCGCGGGCACCCTCGGCGAGACCAACGAGGTCAAGATCCCGGTGGTCGGGGTCACCAAATCCGACGGCGCGCTGCTGCGCACGATGGTGGGGCCCGCGACGGTTCAGGTGGTCGCCGATACCAAGACCGTGTCGGCCCGCAACGTGGTCGCGCAGACCAAGACCGGTTCGAGCAGCGATGTGGTGATGATCGGGGCGCATCTCGACAGCGTCCCCGAGGGGCCCGGCATCAACGACAACGGATCCGGTGTGGCCGCGGTGCTGGAAACCGCGCTGCAGCTGGGTAACTCGCCGGGGATTCACAACGCGGTGCGGTTCGGCTTCTGGGGCGCCGAGGAACTCGGGCTGATCGGTTCGCGCAAGTACGTGGAGTCGTTGGATGTCAACGCGCTCAAAGACATTGCGCTGTATCTCAACTTCGACATGCTTGCCTCGCCCAACCCGGGCTACTTCACCTACGACGGCGACCAGTCACTGCCGGCCGACAAGCGGGGCAGCCCCGTTGTGCCCGAAGGCTCCGCCGGCATTGAGCGGTCCCTGGCCGCGTACCTTAACTCCGCCGGGAAGACCCCGCAGGACACCTCGTTCGACGGCAGATCCGACTACGACGGCTTCGCCAGCGCAGGCGTTCCAGCGGGCGGGCTGTTTTCCGGTGCCGAGGACAACAAGTCGGCAGATGAAGCCAAGCTGTGGGGTGGTCCCGCGGACCAGCCATTCGACCCGAACTATCACAAGAGCACGGACACCCTGGAGCACATCGACCGTACCGAGCTGGGCATCAACGGCGGCGGGGTTGCCTATGCGACAGGCCTTTACGCGCAGGACCTGTCCGGTCGCAACGGCGTCCCGGTCCGTGAAGACCGAACCCGCCACCAGCTCGCCAAGAAATAATGCCGCGACTCAGTCGCCGGTGCGCTCGAACTTGTCCTCGAAATCGCCTCCGGCGCAGGTGCTCCCGGTCGTCTCATTGTGACCGTGGCCGGTGAGCAAGGGGATCGGATCCTGCAGCGGGTCGGGCAGCGGATACTCGGCGCTGAGTTTGATGTGCGCGGTACCGCCGGTGTTGCAGGGCACGGTGCCCTCGTCGTCGCGGGTCCACTTCCCGCCGCTGAAGACCAGTGGCACGACCCCGTCGATCGCGTGGAACAGGCTCATGCACCGATCGCCGCTGCGCAGGCACACGGTGCGGACCATGAGATCGTCTTGCCCCGGAGCGGAGCCGCCGTTCGCGTAGGTGATCGTCTCGTGGTAGCGACCGTGCAGCGCGGTCGACGGAGATGCCGCCCGTGGCGGCATGGCCGCCGGGTCGGGGACTTTGGTGAGATCGGGATCGCCGGTGCGGGTGAAGGTGACGGTGCGCTTCGCGGCGCTGCAGCTGTTGATGGTGGACCGGGTGGTTTCGCCGGTCAGGGTGCCGTCGGGTTGCGGTTGCAGGGTGAATACCACCCAGACTTCGGTGGGTGCGTCATTGCAGGGCGTTGAACCAAGGCCCACCGCAACCCAATTGGCGCCCAGCTGATCGAACACCAGGTTCGAGACGAGCACGATCCCGCTGCCACCGGTATAGGAGGCCGCCGCGATACAGCCGCCCGCGCCGCAATTGGAGCGTACGTCCCAGGTGCCTGTCATCGCCGGCGCGCCGGCGGCCGGTTTGCCCTCGAGGTCGGTGCCTGGTCCGTAGTCGGCGCGGTAGGTGCCGGAAAACGCATGCACGGTGGCGGCCGATGGTGCGGTCGCGGCCCGATCGTGACGCTGGACCATCAGCACGCCGGCCAACACGGCCGCCACGACGACCACTGCGCTGACCGCAAGTGCGGCAATCAGTTTCGGCCGCGCCACCCGTCGCGTCGGGGTCATCAGGGTGGGTGCCGGCTCGGGCACGGTCGGCGGCGGTGGGGGAGCCCTGTGCACGTGGCCGGACGGTGGATTGAGGGCGTAGTTCAGCTCTCTGGCGAACTCTCCGCAGCTGGCGAACCGGTCGGCGGGCGACTTGGCCATCGCTCTGGTCAGCACCGCATCCAGTGCGGCCAATTCCGGACGACGTTCGCCCAGCGACGGTATCGGAGCCGCAACATGTTTGGTGATCACGACCGCGGGGTTGGAATCGACATACGGCGGCGCACCCGTCAACAGGTCAAATGCGGTGCAGGCCAACGCGTACTGGTCGGTGCGCCCATCGAGGGGTTCGCCGCGCAACTGCTCAGGTGCCGCGTAGGCCATGGTGCCGACCGCCATATTCGTCGCGGTCAGTCCGGCTGGGTCGTCGATGAGGCGCGCAATACCGAAGTCGGCCAAAAAGATTCGTTGCGCCTTGGGATCCAGCAGGACGTTGGCCGGTTTGACGTCGCGGTGCAACAGCCCCTGCTGGTGTGCGTAGTCCAGCGCCGACGCGACCGCGGTGATGATCTCCACCGCTTGACCGGCGGGCAATCCTTGTGGATGGTGCTCGCGTACCAGCCGGGACGCATCGGTGCCTCCGACGTAGTCCATCGAGATCCACAACTGCCCGTCGAATTCGCCGCGGTCGTGGACACCCAAAATGTTGGGATGCGACAAGCTGGCGCTCAGATCTGCTTCGCGCAGAAACCGCTCCCGGTACTCCGGGTCTGCGGTCCACTGCGGGGGCAACACCTTCAGCGCATCCTGCCGCGGCAACCGCGGATGAGCGGCCAGGTACACCGTTCCCATCCCGCCCGCGCCGAGCACGCGCAGGATCGTGTATCCCGCGAACGCTTCGCCTACCGACACCGGCATGGGCAGATCCTATCCGGAAGCTATGCTGCTTTTGTTTAGCTGGCGAACCTGGTGAACGCGGAAACCTCATGATGGCCGACGAGTTGGGTACGGGGCAGTCCTTTGCGACAGCCCAATTCGGCGTATTGGGCCCGTTGCAGGTGCGCATGGGCGACGAACTGGTGCCATTGGGCACGCCGAAGCAGCGTGCAGTGCTGGCGATGTTGATCGTCAATGCGAATCGACCCGTGAGCATCGACTCGCTCATCGGTGCCGCATGGGATCAACGGCCGCCGCAGGGAGCCCGGGCCACGTTGCATGCCTATATCTCTAATCTGCGTCGGCTGATGAAAGACGCGGGCATCGACCGGTCCGTGCTGGCCAGCATGCCGCCGGGGTATCAGCTGTCCATCAGCGACGATCAGTACGATTTCGGCCGCTTCATCGCCGAGAGAAACGCCGGCGTGCAGGCCGCAGCTGCCGCACAATTCGAGCAGGCCGGCCAGCACCTGTTGGCGGCCCTCGATCAGTGGCGCGGCCCGGTTCTGGAGGACCTGAGCGACTTTCAATTCGTGGAGACCCTGGCCGCGGCCCTCGACGAGGAGCGGGTACTGGTCTACATCGCCCGTGCCGAGGCCGAAATTGCTTGCGGTAGACCACATACCGTGATCTCCGAACTCGAGTCGCTGACCTCCAGGCATGGCTATCGAGAACCGTTGTGGGCGCAGCTGATTACCGCCTACTACTTGGCTGACCGCCAATCGGACGCTCTGGACGCTTACCTGCGGCTGAAAGCTCTGCTGGCAGAAGACTTGGGTATCGACCCGGGCTGGACGATCCGAGAGCTGTACGAGCGGATCCTGCGCCAAGAGCCGTTGGACGCGCGCAAGGTCGCCCAGGCACATGCCGAGGACACCATTGTCGCCCAGTCGGACAACGCAATCCGCGTCCGGCGCCCCGCGACCGCGGCACTCGTCGGCGCGGACGGGCGACGCCATGCACTGACCGGCACGGCCACCCGGATAGGGCGAAGCCCGGACAACGACATCGTGCTGTCCGACGCCAAGGTCAGCCGCCACCACGCCGTCATCGCCGATGACGGTCGCACCATGCTCATCACCGATTTGGGATCGGCAAATGGAGTCCGGGTGCGCCGCACACGTATCGACCCCAGCGCCGAACTGCACAACGGCGATCACATCCGGATCGGCGACGAGGAATTCACCCTCGACACCGGCGTCGACCCCCCGCTGCATTAAGGATCCAGTAAGCGCTGTCCCGGACAGTGAGCGAGCGCAGGTGTTGCACCGCAGCACCGCGACCTCACGTAAGGACAACTCACATGAAGATTCTGCCCCCCAACATCGACGAACAAATCGACCGCGTCGATCGCAACCGCAGCCTGATCATCGGGATCAGCACAGGGCTGCTTGCCTTTTGGTGCCTCTACCGGGTGCTGTGGTCGATCTACCTCTCGGTCACCTACGACTTCCTCTTCGGGTCACTGGTGTTCTCCATCGTTCTGTGGGGTGTGATCGGCGCCGTCGCGACGATCGCCGCCACCGCCTTCCTCACGCGCTACGCCAAGCGCCCCTGAGCCGGGACGATGATCAACTCCTCCTATCGACCTGAGCCCCCGCAGCTACTGCCCACCAACGTCGCCGACGGGCGCGCCCCAGGCGTGTACTACCGCATTGACGGAGAGTTGGTGCCGGTGCTGCACATCTGGCTCGATGGCAGCGTCCCGGTGTTTTTCGAGCACCACGTCATTTTGTGGAAGGACCCTGCGCTCGACATCGGGCTCAGGGGAAAGGGTGCGCTCAAGCGGATGGTCGCGGGCATGCAACTGCTCATGACCGAGGCGCGCGGACCGGGCCAGATCGCGTTTTCCCGCGATGGCACCGGACATGTCTTTCCACTGCACCTGCGACCCGGCGCCGCTATCGAGGTGCGCGAGCACCAATATCTGGCGGCCACAGGCAATTTGGAGTACGGATTCACCCGTCAGAAAGGGATCCGGAACACGCTGTTCGGCTCGACCGGTTTCTTCGTGGACCGGTTCGCCGCAACAGAGTCAGAAGGCGTGGTGTGGCTTCACGGCTACGGCAACGTCTTCGAGAAGGTCCTCGCGCCAGGTGAACAGATCGATGTGGAGCCGGGGAGCTGGATCTACCGCGACGAGGGTGTCCGGATGGATCCGCAAGTCTATGGATTGCGCACCGGAATGTTCGGTGGCGGAGGAAATCTTGTCTTCAACCGGTTCACCGGTCCCGGTCGGATTGGCCTCCAGTCGATGTACCTGGACATGTCGGCCGACGCAACGACGTGAGCGTGTTGACCTGCAACCCAATCGGCGACATCGCCGTCGACCCGACGAGCGGCCGACTTGTCACCACGCATCCACGCGACTGCACGGTATCGATACTCGTTGCCGCACTGAGCGCGTCGAGCATCGACAGTGCCCGGCGGCACGTCGCCGATCACGCGGGCAATGTGACAACGCGGCCCGCCGTCACGCCGGTGCTTCACGCAGCCGGCTGACTGGGCGGATCCGCATTAAGGATCCATAAAGCCCAGTCCCGCACAGTGATTACGCACCACATCAGAAATACAAACAAGGAGCCTCACAATGAAACGCGAAATCCTGATCATGGCCGGCACGGCGGCCACCCTCGCCACGGTGATGGTGGGTTGTTCACACAGCGACAAAGCCACGAGTGTCGGCAACGCCGCAGTCGCACCCGCCGGAGCGTCGAACACCAAGGTGCTCGTCGATGGCAAAGATCAAAACGTCAAGGGCCAGGTTGCCTGCACCAAGGCCGCCGGCACGGTCAACATCGCCATCGCCGGAGGGTCTCCAGGGACGCCCACAGGCATCGGCGCCGTGTTGTCGGACGCCACTCCGCCGGTCGTCAAATCTGTTGCGCTGGGCAATGTCAACGGCGTGACGTTGGGCGTCGGTGGCACCACCGGTAAGGCCGATGCCACCAAGGACGGCAGCTCGTACAAGATCAGCGGCACCGCCAGCGGCGTGGACATGGCCAACCCGATGGGTGGACCGGTCAACAAGCCGTTCGAACTCGACGTCACCTGCCCCTGACGTGGCCGTCCGCCGGGTGCCGCTCAAGCGCACCCGGCGGCCGTCTGCATCCACCAGATCAAAGGAACACCCCCATGAACAACAACAAACCCGCGCAGCCTGCTCGTCGTGTTATTGCCACTCGGCATGCTCAACACCGCCCAGCGCGGCCGGATCATCTCCAGCATCTGAACCAGCGGCGGCTCAACCGATCTGGGCAATCCTGGGCATGACCTCGTCCCCGAAGCGCTTCACGAAGCCTGCGGGGTCGGGGTTGCCCGGGAACGGTCCGGTATTGATCAACTGGACTCCGACCCCGGCCAGGCCCGCGACCGACTTCAGGTACCCATCGATGTCCTTGAACGGATTGATGAACAGGCCCACCGTCTTCTGGATCTCAGCGAAATCACGGCCCACGGTGTCGCAATGACGCTGCAGCACATCGAGTTTGTGCGCGACCACACCCAACTCGTAATCAGTGGAATTCCAGACATCGGCGTACTGCGCGACGAGTCGCAATGTCTTCTTCTCGCCGCCACCGCCGATCAAGATGGGCGGGCGCCGAATCGGCTGGGGCTGGCAAATGGTCTCGGCCAGCTGAAAATGTTTGCCGTCGTAGGACCCGTCGTTGTCGCTCCACATCTGCTGACAGATCTGCAGAGTCTCTTCGAGCATCTCGAACCGGGTGCTCACCGGCGGATACGGGACTCCCAGCGCGAGGTGCTCACGCTCGTACCAGGCGGCGCCTATCCCGAACATCGAGCGGCCTTGCGAGAGAACATCCAGCGTTGTCACCGTCTTGGCCAGCAACCCCGGATGGCGATAGGTAACCCCGGTGACCAGCAACGTCAGTTCGATGCTGGTGGTCCGGCCTGCCAGGTAACCCAGTGACGTGTAGCCCTCCAGGAACGGATCCTCCGCGCGCCCAACGTTTTCCATTTGAAAGAAGTGATCCGCCAGCGTGAACACCGACGCGCCGATGTCCTCGGCCGCCGTGGCGGTCGCCAGCAGAGTCGGGGCCAACTTCACCGGGTTGCCCGGTAAAAAGTCGATGTAGTGGATACCTACGTCCATTGGTAACTCCTTCGCTAATCGGTCAAGCGCCCAAGCAAGGTCAACGCGTCGTTGATCACGCGTCGTTCTCGCTCTGAGTAGCGCTCTTGCATGGCGCGGGCCAGCCATTCCTCACGGACCTGGCGGTCGCTTTCCGCGCGCCGGCGTCCGGCGGCGGTCAGCGAGATCACCTGCCGCCGACCGTCATCGGGGTCGGGCGCTCGTCGGATGAGGCCGTGCTGATCGAGTGCGGTCACGATGGCGGCCATCGACTGCGGCCGCACCTGTTCGGCTGCGGCCAGCGCACTGGTCGACGATGAGCCGTCTTTCCACAGTCGGTTGAGCACCGCGGTCTGCGATGGCGTCAGGCCGCCGCCGCTGGCGACGGCTTTGAGTTGACGCCGCAGCCGGCTGAACACCACCCGTAGATCGCGGGCCGCGGCTGCTGCCGACTCGCTGATCCCGTCCACGTCGCCAACCCTACACTCGACAGTTCGAACTGTACAGTCCAAACTGTCTATCTATTAGTACAACGACACCGCCCGCGCGGCTGGTCAGGCCGCTACTGATTTGCAGCGGGCGGGTGGCGGGCTGGGTGAGTATTACGGCGAGCGCGACACCCGCACCCCGGTCTGGGTGTGCACCGGGGGCGCGCGCGTCGCGGCCGAACTCGTCGGGTTGAGCGATGTGGCACGGGCTGGCGGGAGGCTGATCCCAACGTGGTGGCACGCTGGCTCGATGACGGGGCCGCCCCCAACGGAGTATGCGGTCGTGGGCTCGGCAACGGCAGCGTGCGTGGGTTTGATTTGACGTTTTGCGCACCCAAGTCGGTGTCGTTGTTGCGGGCGGCGCGCGGTGATGAAATGGTTGATAAAGCGGTCCTGGACGCGCACACGACGGCGGTCGGTGAGGCGAGACACCGTCGCCGGGGTTACTCGCACCATCGCCGAACTCGGTGAGCGCCGAATCCTGTTGCGCGCGTTGCGCGAAGGAATCGACACCGCAACACCGACAGGGCGTGCCGTGGCCGCCATCATGGCGACGTTGGCGGAACTCGAGCTTGAGGTTGCCTACCGCTACCTTAATCAGTGATGGTTGGCCGTTGCGGTCGGTCGGTGCTACGGCTCGGTGTCGACGGGGCGGGCCCAGTTGTGTCAATGAGGAAACCGCACCTGCGGCGTGTGCCTTCCAGGGTGGCCGACTCGCATCCTCATCAGTCGGCTCTTCGGTCGGACATCGACTGCGCCCGCGGTGACATCAGCAGCCGTCGAGAGTGTGGGCGGCGTCGGTAAGCGCGGTGAATGCGGTGTCCAGGCGGTGTTGGCGGCGCCGGTTGGGTTCGTGGTTGGCTTCAGCGGCGACGTATCCGATCAGCTCCTCGAGGGCGTCGGGGTTGGTCCGCAGGATGGCGCCCTTGGGGTGGTGGCGCATGCCGAACACAAACCGCTCACTGTCGGGATCCAGCAACGCCAACTCACGCAACGCCGCGGCGGTTTCGTCGCCGACGAGGACCTCGTGCACGATGTCAGCAGCGCTGAGCCGCCGACGCCGCAAGTCGTACGGGGAGTCTGCCCAGTTGCTGATCACCCCTTCGTCGTCACAGACGCTGCACCACCAGCGGATCGGTGCCGATGCCTGGGCCTGCAGGAGGGCGACGGTCATCCGCCCCCGGCAGCGGTTATGGGCAGGTCGGCGTCGACACGGCACCGCGCTGACCCACGAGTCGCCGACATCGCCGGCGGTGGCCGCCCGCACGATGGTGGCTAAATGCTGACCCAGACGCTGCGCGGGGCCCGAAGACTCCTCGGGCATGTCGAGAAAGTGACGTAGATCGGCGACCAACACGTCGCACGACCCTACCGGTCACACGTAACCGGATGCGCTCGATCACCCCGATATCTCCATAAGTGGTGGCAGCGGGCCAGCGCTTGTGAGATATTGCCGCATCGGCCGGGACTGAGACGAAACGCTGGGCGTGTTCTGTTCGAACGTTGGTGTTGTGCTTAGGATCTGGCGGTGATCCTGAGATGCACCGGCAAGGTGTTGGCGCTGTTGCAGTTATCCACGTTGGCTGGCGGCGAGGCTTCCGAGCACGACTGGTATGCCCACTTAGTCCGGGTTGATCGGCGCAAGTGCTTGCTGATAACCCATGCCGGGACGTTGTTCTCGGTGTTCGTACCCAATGTCACTGCGGCCGGACTGCGGCCGATCGGTCCGCTTGTCGTCGCGGCGATTCAGGCCGCGCTGCGCATTGAAGGTCTGCCGATCGAGATCCTCGGTGAGCTTGACGCCCAACAGGTGATCGTCGCCAAGACTGCCGATCGCCGCATCCTGGGCACCATGAACGACTTGGCGTTCACCGCCGAACATGTCATCGCTAGCGCCGGTGGTCTCGCCCGCTGCGACATCGATGGACTCAACCACTCCCTACACCGCACGATCAACAGCATCACCGGCTACGTCCGGCCGATCGAGCTGGTCACCGCCCCCCGTCGTGGAAGCCAGCGCTAAGTGACGTCCTGCCGACAGACACGGCGCACCCCGACTGCCGAATAGGTTTACGGGGGTGCTAGTTCAGTTGTTGGCCATCTGTGCGACTTGGCCGTACAGTGGACGTACGAGTTGAGGAAGGGCAGGTATGAATACCGAGTTTCGCCGCAGAAATCGACGTATGGACTTGCGCACAACGACGGAGGAACGAGAGTTGATCGACCGCGCCGTGCGCGCCAGCGGAACCGATCTCACGGACTTCGTCATCACCCATGCATCCGACGCTGCGCGCCGGCTACTCGCTGATCGAGACCACTTCCATCTTGACCCGTTGGCGCTCAAACAGTGGGAAGACGTCAACTCCCAGCCTTCCCGCGACCTGCCCGGCCTGCGCCGACTGATGCAACGCCCCACGCCATTTACCGAGTGAGGCAATATCGCCCACCCGAACTGCTGGTCGACCATCACGACCTAACCGAATTCCGGTGCCGCTCGACGGAGCAGACCGAGTGGCTACGCCGGTACGCCCGCCAGTCAGCCGCGGTCGGTACGACGCGAGTCTTCGTCGTCACCGAGCACCACGGCCACCGAGTCGTCGCCTATTACGCATGGTGCATGGCCCAACTTCACACGGACGCAGCCCCCCCTCGGGCGCGCAAGGGTGCCGGTCGCTATTCCCAACCGGTAGCCCTTCTCGCCCGACTCGGCGTGGACATCGACCACGAGCGCGCCGGCCTTGCAGCCGGCATGCTCCAAGACATCTTCGCTCGGGTCACCGAACTCTCTAACGACATTGGTTGCCGAGGCCTGCTGGTCCACGCCGAATCCGCCGACGCCCGCAACTTCTACAAGCATCTCGTACCCGAGTTCGAGCCAAGCCCTACTGACGAACTTCACCTCATGCTGCTGATGAAAGACGTACGCCGCACCCTCCGAGCCGATTGAATCGCCTCGAACTGCGATCCGGCGACCGCGCATCATGTCTCGGAGGTCAGCCCTTTTGGGATTGGCGGATCGCACTGCCGCCCAGGTAAGCGAGGTATCCGATGATTCCGACGACGCCGAGGCTGCGGGTCTGCCGACTCGCGAAACTCAGTCCGAGCACCGTTTCGATGCTGCCGTTGGTGTAGACGTGCTGGCGGGTGTTGCGGGGGAACGCCGACTTGGTCACCGGCTCGAACAACCCCGGGCTGGTGAAGTGAGCCAAGCCGGCGCCGGCCAGGGCCAAGCCCGAGTAGCGGGCAATGCGGTTACTTTGGCGCGACATGCTGCTCCTTAGCTGATTGCGTAGTCGCTCAACGGAAAGTTCGATGCTTCCTCGATCGCCGTCGAGGTTGCCATCGGACGCAACAGCGACGGTTCGCCGCTCGGATTGAAATAGTAGGAACGCGACGTGGCGCAGTTGCCGAGGATCCACAGCGAATCACCCAGCAGTTCGGTCATCCGGTCGAGGTAGCGCGCGTTGGCCTCCTCGGTCACCTCGAAGGTGTCCGCGCCCTGACGTTTGAGTTCGGCGAAGAGCCGGTCCATCAACCGCATCTGATACTCCATCGTGTTGAAGAAGTTCAGTCCCAGGAAGGCGAACGGGCTGGCCAGGCTCAGGTAGTTCGGGAAGTAGGGCATCGATACGCCCTGATATGCCTGAAAACGCGTGTCGCGCCACCACTTTCCGAGGTTGCGACCCTCGCGGCCGATCACCTCGATGGCCGGGAAGTTGGCCTCCCACAAGTCGAATCCGGTGGCCAGCACCAGCGTGTCGATGTGGGTCTTCGATCCGTCGGCGTTGACGATGCCGTCGGCCTCGATGCGGTCGATGCCGTCGGCCTGCAGGTGGACATGTGGCTTGGTGAAGCTGCGGAAGTAGGTGTTGGAGAACGTCGGTCGCTTACAACCGAGGTCGTAGTCCGGGGTGAGCTTGCGGCGCAGTTCCTTGTCGCGAATTGCGATGAACTGGTTGATCTTGCACAGATCCATCGCGGAGATGTTGAGTCGCCGGTTCAGTGGAACCCGGTATCGGACCAAGCCGACGGTGATCATCAACTCGTAGATGGTGTCGGTGATCGACCGGATCGCCCGTTGTGTCCACGGGAAGCGGGCGAACAGCCGTTTGGCCCCCGCCGAGAACCGAAGGTCGATCTTCGGTGCCACCCAGATCGGGGTGCGCTGGTAGACGGTGAGGTCCGCGGCCTTGTCGGCGAGTTTCGGGATCAGCTGCACCGCCGTTGCGCCGGTTCCGATGATCCCGATCCGCTTGCCCGTCGGATCGAAGTCGTCCTCCCACTCGGTGGTATGGATGACCTTGCCCTCGAACGTCGTAATCCCCGGAATGTCAGGTGTTTTCGGCTGAGACAGGAACCCGGTCGCAGTGATCAGGTAGCGGACCGACAGCACGTCGCCACCGGACAGTGCGACCTCCCAGCGGCGGGTCTCGTCATCCCAGCGGGCGCTTTCCACGACGGTGTTGAACCGCATGTGCCGGCGCACGTCGTACTTGTCGGCCACGCCCGCGGCGTACTGCTTGATCTCCGGTCCCGGGGTGAACAACCGCGACCAGTTCGGATTCGGTTCGAAGAAATACGAGTACGTGGTGGTCGGGACATCGACGGCCAGACCCGGATAGTGGTTGACATGCCAGGTCCCGCCGAGGTCGTCCTCCCGGTCGAGGATGACGAAGTCGTCGATACCCAGGCGCTTGAGCTGGATTGCCGCCCCGATACCGCCGAAGCCGGCCCCGACGATGAGAACCTCGAATTGCTCCGAACTCATGGCACGACAATATACCTAGTACCCCTGGTACTGGTAAACCGCCGGGCTTAGCTCGGCTCGGCCCCGCGCGCCGCTTTCTCGCTGGATGCGTTGTTCTCGGCGACCAGTGCCGCGTTGTCGTCCTCCAGCTCGAGGATGCGTCGAATGCCGGCGATGTTGACTCCGGCGGCGACCAGTCGGCCGATCCGTCGGAGGCGGGCCAGGTCGTCAGCGCTATAGCGCCGGGTGCCGCCCTCACTGCGAATGGGAGTGAGCAGGCCGTGGCTTTCATAAAGCCGCAACGACTGCACCGGGATGCCGGAAAGTTCGGCAGCCACCGAGATCCCGTAGACCCCACGGCTGGCTGCGGGCTGGTCCTGAGTGTCAGATCGGTTGTTCGTCACAATCATCCTTGGCGACGGCTACAGAAAACCTTTGTACCATACTTGCGACTTGATTTGGCTCATGGTATATAAAATCTGTGTCTCCGGGCACAGGTTATTGCATGCACAGTCAGAAGATTGGAGAGGCAGGGTGACCACCATGCTGATGCGTACCGACCCATTCCGCGAGCTGGACCGTTTCACCCAGCAGGCGCTGGGTACCGCCGCCCGTCCAGCGGTGATGCCGATGGACGCGTGGCGTGAAGGCGATGCGTTTTTCGTCGAGTTCGACCTACCGGGGATCAACCAGGACTCGCTGGACCTCGACATCGAGCGCAACGTCGTGACCGTTCGTGCCGAACGTCCGGCCGTCGACCCGAATCGCGAGATGCTCGCCACCGAGCGGCCACGTGGAATATTCAGCCGCCAGCTGGTTCTTGGCGACAATCTCGACACCGACCGTATCGAAGCCTCCTATGAGGAGGGCGTGCTGCGCCTCCGTATTCCGGTGGCGGAGCGAGCCAAACCACGCAAGATCACGATCGGCCGCGGTGACGGGCACCGAACGCTGAATGACAAAGCCATCAAACGCGAGGTCATCAACGCTTGACGCCGTGGTGGGCGGCAGCAAGGGCGCGAGCTATAGGTCCCGCTGCCGCCCACCGCAGGTCCCGTTCGGAACAGGAGTTTGCGGTGCCGCCCGTCGATCCACCAGGGGTGTTCACGTCTCTCGCCGACATCGCCCGAGGGGCTTCAACGCCGAAGGAGATGTACGCCGCGATCTGTGTGGCGGCAACGATGACGATTCCCGGATGCGACCATGCCAGCCTGATGATCCGCCACAACGGCGCCTTCAGTACCGCGGCTGTCAGTGACGGCATCGCGCGCCAGATCGACAAGCTGGAGTTGGAGCTGGGCAGTGGGCCCTGTCTGGACGCCATCGAAGAGCGCACCGCTCAGATCGAGACGAACCTTGCCTCGGACAGTCGGTGGCCGGATCTGACCGCCCGCGTGCTCGCTGACACACCGGTACGCGGCGCGTTGAGTGTTCAGTTGACGGTCGACCGGGCCAGGGCTGGCGCGCTCAACTTGTTCTCCGACACGCCCCACGCCTTCGACGAGCGATCAGTTGAGCGTGCGCTGGTACTGGGCGCGTTCGCCACGGTCGCGACCAACGCCGTGGCGCAAGGCGAAGACGCAGCTTCGCTGCGACGCGGACTCGCCAGCAGTCGGGAGATCGGGAAGGCCATCGGCATGGTGATGGTGCTGAACGATGTCTCCGACGACGACGCCTTCGATGTGCTGCGCCGGACATCGCAGGTGACCAACGTCAAGCTTGCCGACGTCGCGGCCGACGTGGTGCGAACGCGCAACCGCCCTGCGGTCTGAGTAGCTAGTCGCGGCCTAGTAAACGTAGCGCCGCCGCCACGGCCAGCCCGGGCACGTCGAGCGTCTTGGAGCCCAGATCGTGGCGTGCGCCGGCGATCTCGACGATCTGGGTCGGCGCGGGAATCAATGCCGCGGCGTCGCGCACCTCGGCCGGCGTCCCGAACGGGTCCGACGTGCCGTGGGTGAACACCGTCGGCACCGCGATGTCGGGTAGGTGTTCGGTGCGGGCACGTTCGGGCTTGCCCGCCGGCGACGATGCAGAGCGAAGCGATGAGGAGGAGCGGCGGCTACCACCTGGTGGATGCAACGGGTAGGAAAACAGCGTCAGCACGTCGACCTGCGCTTCCTTCTCGGCGACCACCATCGAGGTCATCCGGCCGCCGTAAGAATGTCCGCCCGCGATCACCGGGCCGTCCGCCAGTTCGCGGCACACGGCGATCGCCTCGACGATGCCGGCGCGATCGCTTGCTCCCGAATTCGACGGCGGGCCTTTGGGCCGTCGCCGCCGGTACGGCAGGTCGTAGCGGACCGCGAGCCAGCCGCGTCGGGCCCACTCATCGCACAGTCGTTGCAGCATCGGCGATTCCCGGTTGCCGCCGGCCCCGTGCGTCAGCACCACCACGCCGGCCGGTGTGCCGTCAGGTTCGTGGGCGACGCCCGCGATCTGGTCAAGCGCGCTCATGACTGCAGCCTGAACAGCGGCGACACCGGACCGTGGCCGTGCCCGAGCGGGTACGAGGCCCGCAGGCCTTCGGTCACCCAGCCCTTGGCGAACGAGACGGCGTCGATCACGGGGTAGCCGTTCGCCAGCGCGCACGCGGTAGCCGCGGCCAATGTGTCGCCGGCGCCGTGATCATGGCCGGTGTTCACCCGCGGTGATTCGAACTCGTGAAAGTCGTTGCCGTCGAACAACAAATCGGTGCTGCTGGCCGAACCGGGCATATGTCCACCCTTGACCAATACCCATTTCGGTCCCAGCGCGTGCAAGGCGCGAGCCGCATCGGCTTGGCTGGTCGAGTCGACGACGTCGATGTCCACCAGAAGTCGCACCTCATGCAGGTTCGGTGTCACCAAGGTCGCCAGCGGAAACAATTCGGCGCGAAGGGAATTCAGCGCGTCACCGTCGAGCAGCGGATCGCCGTGCATCGATGCGCACACCGGGTCGACCACCAGTGGTACGTCCGCGCCGTGCTCGCGCCAACTCTGCGCGATGGCCTCGATGATCTCGGCCGTCGCTAGCATCCCGGTCTTGGCGGCCTGCAGCCCGATGTCGTCGCACACCGCAGCGATCTGAGCGGCGACCACGTCGGGCGGAACTGGATGGAAATCCTTGACACCCAACGAGTTCTGCACCGTCACCGCCGTCACCGCGCACAGTGTGTGCACGCCCAGCAGGGTGCAGGTTCGGATATCGGCTTGCATCCCGGCCCCGCCGCCGGAGTCGGACCCGGCGATCGTCAGCACCCGCAGTGGCGTCGCTCCGTGCGGCGCCAGCGGAAGATAGCTCACTGCTGGGCCGATGAGCAGCGACCCGCTTCACCCTGCTCCGCAGCGCTCGCGATCACTGCTGGGCGAGAGGCAGATACACCCGGTTACCGTGCTCGGCGAACTCGGCCGACTTCTCCGCCATGCCCGCGGCGAGCATGGCGTCGATGTCCTCTTCGGTCTCGAGTCCGTGCTTGGCCGCGTAGTCCCGGACATCCTGCGTGATGCGCATCGAGCAGAACTTCGGCCCACACATCGAGCAGAAGTGCGCGGCCTTGGCCGGCGCCGCCGGCAACGTCTCGTCGTGGTACGAGCGCGCGGTGTCCGGATCCAGCGACAAGGCGAACTGGTCGTTCCACCGGAACTCGAAGCGCGCCGTCGACAGCGCGTTGTCGCGCTCCTGGGCGTGCGGATGACCCTTCGCCAAATCGCCTGCGTGCGCGGCGATCTTGTAGGCGATCACCCCGTCCTTGACGTCCTTGCGGTCGGGCAGGCCGAGGTGCTCTTTGGGTGTCACGTAGCACAGCATCGCCGTGCCCGCCTGGGCGATGATCGCCGCGCCGATCGCCGAGGTGATGTGGTCGTAGGCCGGCGCGATGTCGGTGGTCAGCGGTCCCAGCGTGTAAAACGGGGCCTCCTCGCACAACTCCTCTTCCAGCCGTACATTCTCGACGATCTTGTGCATCGGGACGTGGCCCGGGCCCTCGATCATGACCTGCACGCCATGGGATTTAGCGATCTTGGTCAGTTCGCCCAGCGTGCGCAGCTCGGCGAACTGTGCGGCATCGTTGGCGTCTGCGATCGAGCCGGGCCGCAGCCCGTCACCGAGGGAGAAGGTGACGTCGTATTGCGCCAGGATGTCGCAGAGCTCGTCAAAGTTGGTGTACAGGAACGATTCCTGATGGTGTGCCAGGCACCAGGCGGCCATGATGGAGCCGCCGCGGGACACGATGCCGGTCACCCGCTTGGCGGTCAGCGGCACATACCGCAGCAGCACGCCCGCGTGCACGGTCATGTAGTCGACACCCTGCTCGCACTGCTCGATCACCGTGTCGCGGTACATCTCCCAGTTCAACTCGGTCGGGTCGCCGTCGACCTTCTCCAGCGCCTGATAGATCGGCACCGTGCCGACCGGCACGGGCGAGTTCCGCAGGATCCACTCGCGGGTGGCGTGGATGTCCTTGCCGGTGGACAGGTCCATGATGGTGTCCGCACCCCAGCGGGTGGCCCACACCAGCTTGTCGACCTCTTCGGCGATCGACGACGTCACCGCCGAGTTGCCGATGTTGGCGTTCACCTTGACCGCGAAAGCCTTGCCGATGATCATCGGCTCGCTCTCGGGGTGGTTGTGGTTGGCGGGGATCACCGCACGCCCAAGGGCGACCTCGTCGCGCACCAACTCGGCGGGCATCTGCTCGCGCGCGGCGATGAAGGCCATCTCGGCGGTGATCTCGCCGGCGCGAGCCCGCTGCAACTGGGTGCCGCGGTCGCGAACCACGCCCGGGCGCGCTGACAGGCCGGCCGTCACATCGATCACCGCGTCGGCGTCGGTGTAGGGGCCGGAGGTGTCGTAGAGGTCGAGGTGCTCGCCGTTGGACAGGTTGACCCGCCGGAACGGCACCTTGCCCGTCGGCCCGCCGGGGGAGATTTCGAGGTCCCGGTAGATCTTGGTGCTGCCCGCGATCGGGCCGGTGGTCACGGTCGGTTCGACTACTACATCGGTCATTTATCTTCTCCCTACGTCGGCATTACCCGGTCAGGTTCGTACGGTCGACGGCCCCGAGCCGTCCTCTCAGCGCACCGGGCGTGCGCTCCCGCTGTGTTGGGTTCGTCCGACTCCTCCTCGGACCCTTCGTGGTCCGCATCGTCGCCGAACAGATGTGCAGTCCCCACGCTAGCGCAGCGGGCGCTTCGTGCGGGCCTACCCGATCAGGTCGCACCCAATCGGTAGGCAAGGTCTGGCATCGGTGGAAAGATAATCACTGTGCGAGAGCCGGCCGAAACAAGCCCTGAGACCGGGGCCTGGCCCGCCCGGTGGCCTGCCGTCGACCACGACAAACCGGGCGTCGGCTCATTCCGATTCTGGTTCGTCGGCCAGCACTGGGAATGGTCCGACGAGCTGGCTCGGATGCACGGCTACGAACCCGGGACAGTCGAGCCGACGACCGAGCTGCTGATGTCGCACAAACACCCCGACGACCGGAGTCATGTTCAGGATTTGCAGGACCGGGCGTTGTTGTCCAAGAGCTCGTTTTCCAGCCGGCACCGCTTCGTCGACACGGCCGGCGTTGAGCACGACGCGATCGTGGTGGCGGACCGGATGTCCGACGCGAACGGCGCGGTCATCGGAACTCACGGCTACTACCTCGACCTCACAGACACCTTCGTCGAGAACCGCCAGGTGGCCCTCGACGCCGCGCTACCGGACCTGTTCGAGGCCCGGGCCATCATCGAGCAGGCTAAAGGGATCTTGATGGCCATTTACCGGGTCAGCCCGGAGCAGGCCTTCGGCGTGCTGCGTTGGCGGTCGCAGGAGACCAACACCAAGCTGCGCTCGCTGGCCAAACAGGTCATCACCGAAATGTCCACGCAGCCAGCGCCGTCGGCGGATGTACAAGCCGCCTTCGACCATCTGCTGCTGACGGTCCATGAACGTATTCCAGGTGAATCCACCACGTGACGTCACTGCCGGTTAGGCTCGTCCAAACGGTGGACGGCAAGTCGGGGCACTTGCATCCAGCTGTCCGGACCAATACCCGTGGCTCTGGGCTGAGGAATGAGTGCGTCGAAGCGGGTGAGCGCGATGGAACTGTTGGCGGTCGACTCTGAGGTTCGACCCGATGCTGTACTGGTGCACGTCAAAGGGGAGATCGATTCCAGCACCGCGGGCGAACTCAGGTCGCAGCTGGAGTCCGCGTTGCAGCAGGCCGGCGGCCACGAGTCGCGGTTACTCATCGTCGATCTAGAGGGCGTGACCTACTTCGGCAGCGCCGGGCTCAACGCCGTGCTCGACTGCCACAAACAAGGCTTGCGCACCGGTATTTCGGTCCGGCTGGTCGCCGAGAACGACTTGGTGGTTCGCCCGATCGAGGTGACGAACTTGGACAGCCTGCTCGACCTTTACCCCGCGTTGCCGGATGCACTGGAAGGCCGTGAATCCGAGCAGGGGTCGTGAGCGGGGAGGAACGCCGCGGATGGCCACGCGATCCGAAAGTCCTGCCACCTGACCTTGCCGCCGCCGTCGCGCTCGGTGGGGAGATGGGCCGACGCTTCGCCGAGTTCGACTGGACCGCACATCCCCTCGGCCCGCCGCAGTCCTGGCCGACGGAAATGCGGTCGGTGATCGCCATGGTGCTGACGTCGAGCTTTCCCATCGTGTTGTGGCTCGACACCGAAGAGCTGTTCCTGATCTACAACGACGCCTATATCCCTATCCTCAGTGACCGGCACCCGGCTGCGTTGGGGCAGCGCGGCCAGTACGCCTGGTGGGATGTGTGGCAACCGGTCCGCCCGATGCTCACCGGCGTCATCGACACCGGAGAAGCAACGTGGTCGCGCGACATGATGCTGCCGATCCTGACCGCCGGCCGCCGCCGTGAGCGCTACTTCACCTTCACCTACAGCCCGCTGGTCGGCGAGGACGGAACGACCTTCGGGATCATCTGCCCGTCGTTCGAAACCACCGAGCGGGTGCTGAGTGAACGCCGGTTGCAGCTGCTCAACGGGGTGGCCTCAGCGGTGATGGACACCAACACGATTGACGACGTTTTGCGGGCCGCCGTTGCGGTGTGCGCCGCCCGGCCCGCCGACGTTCCGTTCGTCGCGGCGTACGTCGGTGATCCCGAGACCGCCGAGGTCACGTTGCGCGCGGCGACGCCGTCGGTGTTTCCGCTGTTGCCACCGACGCTGGCGAAGTTGACCAAATCCGTGACGGTGCCGCGGGCCCGGTCGGAAGCCCAGGTCATCGACGACGTCGCCGCGATGATCGACGGTGTCCACGAGGCGTTGGGCGACGACTGTCCAGACCATGCGCTGCTGCTGCCGCTGGGCGAGGGACCGGCCGCCGGGGCGCTGCTGGTCGGGACGAATCCGCTCTCCCCGCTGGACGACCAGTACGTCGGCTTCTGTCAGCTGCTCGCTGACCAGTTGTCCTCGGCGATGGCGTCCGCGGTGTCCTACGAGCAGCAGCGGGAGCGGGCGGACGCGCTCGCCGAACTGAACCGTGCGAAAACGGCCTTCCTCACCAACGTCAGTCACGAGTTCCGCACGCCGCTAACGCTTTTGCTCGGTCCGCTCGAGGATGCGCTGTCGGACAGCAGTCCCGATAGTGCGATCGAGAATCAGCTCATTGTCGCGCGGCGTAACGCGGGCCGCTTGCAACGACTGGTCGACTCGTTGCTGGACTTCTCCCGGATCGAAGCCGGCCGCGCCACCGCCCATTTGGTGTGCACCGATGTCGGCGCGCTGACCTCGCACATCGCGTCGTCCTTTGCCGAACTGTGTCAGCGGGCCGGCCTCGAGTTGACGCTCGACTGCCGCTCGGTGCTGGCCGACGTCGATCCGGGAATGTGGGAGACGATCCTGCTCAATCTGTTGTCCAACGCGGTGAAGTACACCATGGCGGGCTCGATCACCGTGACGGCCCGCAGCGAAGGTTCCTTCTGCCGCATCATGATTCGCGACACCGGCGTCGGCATTGCCGAGGCGGACCTGAAGCGGCTGGGGGAGAGGTTCTTTCGGGCGGAGAGCGCACAGGGACGCAGCGTCGAAGGCACCGGAATCGGCTTGTCGTTGGTGCAGGGCCTCGTCGACCTGCAGCACGGCACCGTGGAATTCGACAGCACACTCGGGCGCGGCACCGTTGTCACCATCCGGTTGCCCCGGTCCGTGGACGGCGTACCCGTCGACCATTCGCCCGCCGGGTTGCTGGACAACCCGTATGTCGCCGAGGCGGACCGGTGGATCACGTCGCGGCCGTCGTCGCCCGATGTCGCGGCGCCCGCGCCCGACGGGCGCGATCTGGTGCTGATCGCCGACGACAACGCTGACATGCGAGCACATTTGGAGCGGGTGCTGTCAGTGCACTGGCGAACGGTGCTTGTCGCGGATGGGCGAGAAGCCATCGAGGCCGCCCGTAAACTCCGCCCGGCCGTCGTCGTCACCGACGTGATGATGCCGCGACTGAACGGCTTCGAACTCATCGAGGCCATCCGCGCCGACCCGGCGCTGGCGGCCACCCCGGTGTTGATGCTGTCAGCCCGGGCAGGTGCGGAAGCGATCAGCGAGGGGTTCGCCGGCGGCGCCGACGACTACCTGCCAAAGCCGTTCAGATCACAGGATCTGATCGATCGTGTGGCGGCGCGAGTGTCGGCCGCCGCGCGTGAGCGCGCCAATCGGCAATCCAGCGACGCCCGTGCGCAAGTTGCGCTCGACTTCGCCCAACTCGACGCGGCTCTGCAGGCCGCCAATTCCGGTGCGGCGATCGTCGAGGCGTTGCAGGGTGCTGCATTCGGGACGGGCGAAGCGCCGATCATCTGCCTGGGATTGCTTGATGACGAAGGGAAGACCCTCCGATTCGAATACGGCTCACGGGTCCCCCCGGAGATACGCGACCGCTACCACGTCGCGTCGATGGACACCCCGATCGTGCCCGTCGATGTCATCAAGACCGGTCAGCCGATGATCATCACCGATACGCTCAATCTCGGCCCGCGCTACCGTCACGTGGTGAGCGAGACGGTGGAGGCGGTCCGATCATGTATCAGCCAGCCATTGCGGGGTCTGGACGGCAAGATCATCGGTTCGCTCGGGATGCTGTGGTCGACGCCGCAGTACTTCGATCCCGCCGAACTCGATTGGGCCGCACAGGTTGCCAAGATCACCGAGTCGACCGTCGACCGCATCCGCAGCCTGCAACGTGAACACCGGATTGCCGTCGACTTCCAGGACCATCTACTCGATCTCGACCACGGCTCGACGGCGGCGGTGGTCGCTGCGGTCTACCAGCCGGGCGGTGAGGCAATGCGTGTCGGCGGCGACTGGTATCTCGTTGTGCCGCTGGAGAAGCAAGGCCAGATCGCCATCTCGGTCGGCGACGTCGTCGGCCACGGACTGCCCGCCGCCATCGCCATGAGCCGGCTACGGGCCGGTGTGGCGGCGAGCACGCTGACCGACGCCGACCCGGGCGCGGTGCTGGCCACCTTGGACCGGTATGCGGCGACTGTGCCGGGTGCGCGTTGCGCGACCGTCAGCTACGCGGTGATCGACGACGGCTCGGACCCCGACACCGGGGACGGCACCGCTCGCATCAGCTATTCCTGTGCCGGACATCCTTATCCGCTGCTGGTAACCCCGGACCAACGGCCGGTGTTCCTGTCGGATGGTCGGCGTCCCCCGGTGGCCGCCTGGGATAGCCCACTGAAGGTGAACACCGCAGTCCATGAGTTACCGCCGGGCAGTGTGATCCTGCTGTACACCGACGGACTGATCGAACGGCCGGGCGAAGGGCTCGACCACGGGTTCACCAGACTGCAGGGTGCGGCGGCATATCGCGCCGACCTTCCGGTCGGCGACCTGTGCGACGAGTTACTCGACCGGATGGCTCCGCCCGGCGGCTACACCGACGACGTCGTCTTGTTGGCGCTGCGTCCGTGCCACAGCTCACCACGCAGTTTTGCCACCGTGGTGCCCGCGTCGCTGGATCACATCGCCGCTGCGCGACATCGGTTGCGCGACTGGCTTTCTGGCGCCGATGTGGACCCACGGCGGGAATCCGACATCCTGCTGGCTACCGGAGAGGCGGTGACGAATGCCATCGAGCATGGCAGCGGAGGCGATTCCGGCATGACGGTGTCGATCGAAGCGTTCGTCCGCGGCCACACAGTCACCGCGACGGTCAGCGATGCCGGTCAATGGTCGGGCGATTCGTCGGCCAGCCAGCGCAGCCTGGAACGCGGTCGCGGGCTCACCATGATCAACGGTCTCGCCGACGGCGTGCGGACCGTGCGTACCGCGGCCGGCACCCGAGTCACGTTGACGTTCGAACGTGCGGTTCTGCCGGAATCCGGTCTGGTGGAAGGCCGCACGTCATGAGCCGCGCGGAGTTCCAGCTGCAGACACTCAAGGATCACGGCGGGTCGACGCCCGCCGAGGTGGGTGTCACCGGCGAGGTCGATGCGTCCAACGTCGTCGAGTTCAGTCGATCGGTGCGCGAACTGTCGGGTGCGCGGCCGATCATCCTTCAGCTCAGCAGCATCAAGTACCTGGACAGTGCCGGGTTCTCGGCTTTGGATCGACTGCTCGCGGACGACGAGATCGTGATCGTGTTGGCGCCGGACAGCTTCATGTACCGGGTGGCGGAGCTGATGTGCATGCCGATTCATCATGACGCGAAGGCCGCGCGCAAAGCGCTGCATAAAGGTGCCGGCTGAGCTCTTATGCCTACAGCCGAATCCCTCGCGCCTTTTGCCCGTTGCGAAAGTTCTCAGCTAGGTATACCAATATCTTTGATGGTTAAGCATCTTTAATGGTTACAAACTGTACAAAGGCGATTCCGAGCCGACCGAGGTCGTCGGCATGAAGGCGGGCAACCGCCGTACCGAGAGCTATGTAGTGGCGCACACAATATGAAAGTGCCCCAGAAGGCGGACGACAACCTAGACTAAGTGTCTAGTGCGCGTGCTGACGACGCCCGGATCCAGGCCGCCCTACCGGTTGAGGTGCTCGAAGACGCTGGGGTCGCATCGACCCCGAAGGAGAACAATGACCGACGACGCGATCCGGACGGTGGACACCCGCTCAGTAAGTGGCTGTACGATCCTGATCTCGATTGACGACGGCACGATCACGATCTCCGATGGCGAGTTGACCGACCAGACCGCGAGCCGCCTGCGCGTGGATATGGAGAACGCCGGAAAGCTGGGCAAGGTGCTGGTCGCCCTGGCTGCGGCACTTGGGACTGACCCGACCCGGGACGGGGACGGCAAGCACTTGGAGCGTAACGGCGACGAGCGCGCACTCCTTCGGGCCATGACGGCGCGGGCAGCACGAGCGTCGGTATCGCCGGAGTGGTCGAGTGACCAGCTTGCCATGATCGACACGTTGGTCTCCCGCGGTGCCCAGCGTGAGGACTTCAACGCGATGACGCCCGAGCGGTTCGCGCAGTTCTGCGATGCCTGGCTACAGATGGACGATCGGATCAATGAGACCCAGTGTGTAGCTTGCGGCAAGACCTTCAGCTACGAGCGAATGGGCAGGCCTCCGCTCACATGTTCAGCTGAATGTCGACGCAAGCGCAACAGCAAAGCGCAGGCGCGCCCGACGGATTAAGTGCGGTCAGCGGTCATGCTGCAAGCGCACGACAACGGGCTGCCGGTGCATCGCGACCTGTAGCAGCCCGTGCCGTAACGCCATCTGACGGATGCGTCGCTCCGCTATGACACAGTCGACTTAGCCGCGAGTGCCTTGCTTCCCGGGTGCGCCAGGGCTTCCGCCGGGCCCGGCCGCGCCACCCGCGCCGCCCGCGCCGGGCTGACCGCCGGCGCCGCCTGCCCCGCCCTGGCCGCCGTTGCCGCCCGTTCCGCCACGCCCGCCCGCGCCGCCACGCCCGCCTGCGCCGCCCCGCCCGCCTGCGCCGTCGCCGCCGGGCGCGGGATCGACACTCGGCCCCACGTGGGCGCGGCCACTAAGGAGCCCACAGATCGGGCCTGCGTAGGCGGCGGGCGCGGGAGCCAGCGGGGTTAGCGCAGCAGCCAAAAACGAACCGGCAGCAGCCGCCAGAACGACCAATTGACCACGCCGGTGCGGTTTGGCATTATCCGACCCGCGATTCAGCTTGATAAAGCGCTGACCAGCCATTAAAGAACCTTTCCGTGGGAGCCGAATATTTCGCAGCCCAGAGAAATCGGGAATTCGAGCAGCCGTAACAGGGACCGCTTATCAGCACAGCTTGTTGATTTGCGCAATCTGCGAATCGAGATCGTGCCGCAACGGGTCCAAGACAATATTGCTTGCACCCTCCAGATAGCCGATTCCCAGCTGTTCTATCGTCATCCCCATGGAATTCACGGCTTGCGCTAGATCGGCAGGAGTCGCGGGCTGGGCAGTGACGCGGTCGTGCAGATATGCGCCGCCCCCTAATAGGGCCAGGCGAGCGTTCGCGGCGATCGCAAGTTGACCGAGTGGGTCGTGGGGGTTGGGATCTGCCAGGTGGGTATTCCTTAAAACGCCCTGGTGTACTGCGGTGTAGGCCGAGCAGACGTTCGTTTTCGCTTGGGCGGTTTGCTGATCGGTAAACGTAGGTGAAGCGCTTTGAGCTGCGGGTCGAAACCATCCCACGACGGCGACGGCCGTGGCGATCACCGCCATCGCCATCGCCGCGAACGCGGCCGAGCGCGACGACCTCCACCAGGGTGGGGAGGTCAGCGGTTCTTTGGGGCTGGCCTCAACTTCAGGCTCAGTCAATTGCATGTTAGTCATTAAATGACGTTATCTCTTGACGCTGATTCCGATTGCATAATGCCGAAAATAATTATAAATACTCTGTCTGCTTTCGGCAGGCATCCGGCGACTTCCGAATTGTGCGGGTTAAGCCTCTGTCGCAATTTATTTGGGCCCACGATCAACCGGCCATGCAGACGGCAACCACGGCCGGATTTCTCCGGGCCGTGGTTGCCGTCTCCCCCATTGGTGCGACTGTTAGCCGGGCGTGCCGGGCGTGCCGGGCGTGCCGGTGAGAGTGCCGGTGGCGGCGAGGTCGGCGGGACCGCCGGCGCCGCCGTCGGTACCGCTGGTGCCGACCCCGCCGGCCCCACCGATGCCGCCGATGCCGCCGGTAGTAGTGGCGGTGCCGATGGTTTGGCCGGTCGTTGTCACCGAAGCTTCGCCGCCGTTCCCGCCTGCGCCGCCAGCGCCGCCGTTGGTGCCGCTGGCGCCGCCTGCGCCGCCTGCGCCGCCGGTCGGGGTGCCGGTGGTGATGGTGCCGCCACCGGAGGCGGTAACGCTGGCGTCGCCGCCGTTGCCGCCGGCGCCACCGTCGATGCCTCCACCGGACGCGCCGCCGACCCCGCCGACTGCCGTGCCGGTAGTGATCGTGCTGCCACCCGTCGCGGTCACGACTCCGGTGCCACCGATGCCGCCGTCGGCGCCGTTACTGGCAGCTCCGCCAGCCCCGCCCGTGACGGTGCCAGTGGTGACTGTGCTGCCGCCGGTGGCGGTCACATTCGCGTCACCGCCGGTGCCGCCGACTCCGCCGTCGGTGCTACCAGCCCCGCCGACCCCGCCGGTGACGGTGCCGGTGGTGATGGTGCTGGTGTTATCGACGGAGACAACGCCGTTGCCGCCGCTGCCGCCGTCCCCGCCGGCGGAGGTGCCGGTGCCGTCGCCGCCGACCCCGCCGACCCCGCCGGTGGCGGTGCCGGTCGTGATGGTGCCGCCAGCGGGTGCGGAGACCTCGGCGCCACCGCCGCCACCGCCGCCACCGCCGCCGTAGCCGGGTGTGGCGCCGGTGGCGGCGCCGCCCGCGCCGCCAGCCCCGCCGGCGCCGGCTGCCACCGTCGCCGTGCCCGGATCGCCGACGACTGTCGCGGCGCCCTCGCCACCGGTGCCGCCGTTCCCGCCGTTCCCGGCCAACGTGCCTGCGGTGCCGGCGATGCCGTGGGTGCCGTCGTTGATGGCATTGGTGGCCGTGCCGCCTGCCCCGCCGGTACCCGCGGTACCAGCGGCGCTGCCGTCACCACCGATGCCGCCGAAGCCGCCCTCACCGGTCAAGTCACCGCTGGTGAAGCTGCCGACTGCGCCGTTACCGCCGAGCCCGCCGTCGGCGCCTATGCCGCCGTTGCCGCCGTTACCGCCGTTACCCGCGATCGCGCCGCCGTTGCCGCCTATGCCGCCGTTGCCGCCGTTCGCGGTGCCACCGACGCCACCGTCTCCGCCGGCGCCGAGGCTGCCGCCGGAGCCGGCCACCGTGATCACACCGAGCGCGCCGTCGCCGCCAGCCCCGGGGGTGCCGCCGTTGCCGCCGTTGCCGGCGTCACCGCCGTTGCCGGTGGTGCCCGCGGTGCTGCCGAACAGACCGCCGGTCCCGCCGGTCCCGCCGTTGCCGCCGTTGCCGCCGACCCCGCCGTTGGCGTCACCGCCGGCCCCGCCCGCGCCGTCGTTGGTGCCCGACACTCCGGTGATTCCGTCGTTGCCGAAGCCGCCGTTGCCGCCCGCCGCGCCGGCGCCGCCGTTGCCGCCGTTGCCACCGTTACCGATCAGCACGCGAGCCATTGCCCCCGGCTCCGCCGGCTCCGCCGGCTCCGCCGGCCTCGCCGTTGGCCGATGCCCCCGGGGCGTCCGTAGCGACGCCGTTGGCGCCGACAGCGCCGGCGCCGCCGTTACCGCCGTCACCGCCGTTGCCGAGCGCAAAGTAACCGAGGAGGTCTTGGGACTTGCGCCGGTGCCGCCGCCGGCTCCGCCGGCCCCGCCGGCGCCGTTGTTGACGCCTGTCACACCGGCCCCGCCGTCGCCGCCGAGGCCGCCGTTGCCATACAACTCGCCGCCGGCTCCGCCGGCCCCGCCGTCGGCGCTGAGCCCGCCGGCTCCGCCGTCCCCGCCGTTACCGATTCCTCCCGCATCTCCGCCGGCCCCGCCGACCATGCCGGGATCACTGGCCGCGTCGTAACCAGCCCCGCCGTCACCGAAGAAGAGCCCACCGTTACCGCCCGTGGGGTCTGCCACCGTACCCGCGGTGCCGTTGCAGATCAGGCCGCAAAAGTCTCCCGTGGCGAAATACGGATTGATCGCATTGTCGAACGCCTCACCGGTTGGGCTGTTGATCCAAGCCTGGTCGGCCGCGTGAAGCGGTGCATAGATGGCTGTTTGAAACCAATCAGCAAGAGTGGGAGTGGCTGCCGGCGCCGCAGCACCCACCGCATCAACTGAGGACGCAGCAGCTGACACGGCATCTGTGGACGACCCGAGTGCCGCCAAGGGCTCGGCTGCCAACGACGCGTCAGCGGCAGGCAGGGCCAGGCTGCCCAGATCCAAAGCCGAGGATGGATCGATACCGACAAGCGCGTCCAGGCTCGTGATGGAACTCAGGACGGAGTTGATGATGGGATCGAGGATCGCGTCGAACTCGTCAGCATGGGCAGCCGGTGTGCCGACCAACGGGGTCATGCCGAACGCGAGAAATGCACCCGCGGTCGTGCCCGCACCGAGCACCCGACGGCGGCTGGCCTTCGCGTTGCGCGAGCGCTGATTCCGCTTGTTCCTGTGCTGACCGGCCATCGTCTTACCCCTCCGTAGACGCTAAGTATTCTCAGGTCTCGTTAAGGTAGCCCTTAAGCTCTGTTCGCGGAAGCAAAAATCGCAAAAAGTTTTAAAAACTTTCAATAAAGTTTTGTGCAGGATGTCTGCGGCACCGTATAGCCAGCTCAGAGCGATTATTGCGAAGGGAAACTATCGATCTTCCGACGACCTCGTAAGTCAGAAGAGCCTATTCAGGCCTTGAAAAACTCTGAGCATATGCTGAGGATCGAGACATTTGAACATGGTTTTGTAACGTCTGGACTCAACGGGCTGGCCGGCATGGCTACGGGTAACGGGCCGTACACACGACGCCGTAGTGTCGATCCGGTTCTACCCGAAAAAGCTGGACCGGGTGAGCCTGACCGGACACGCCCATTCAGCCGAAGCGACGGCAGCTCGCGTCGCAAGACACGAGGTCACTTGCGGCACCATGGGCGGACGCTCGACCAGACTCCCCGACGTTGCTTTCGCATGAAACCGTCGTCATCCGCGGCGGAGCTCGATGGTGATGCGTTCAGAACAGATCCGCATGACATGTGCCCGAGGCGGTTCGGTTGGGGCTGGATCTGGCGACCATAGCGTAAACAGCGCACGCAGAGCGTCGGCGGCGATGAAATCGATGCCGCTCAGGTCGATGATCAATACGCCGCAGTCCCGCACCAGCCTTCGGGCGTACGAGCTCATGTCGTCTATGTCGGACGCGTCGATCTCGCCGCTGATGGTGATTACAGTGCGTTCGGCTTCGGTGCGGATCCACAGACAGGGTTTGCGGTCATCGACGACAGTCGCGGCCCGTTGATGTGACGCATGGTCAACGTTATTGAGTTCAATCACTTAGTTCCCTTTCGCCGGGCTTGCCGGAACGGCGAATGCCCGATTACGGAAGGGGGCCTGGAATCTCAGACGCCTTTAACGCGGCGGCGCAAAAGCTGCTTTTTCAACTTGTGTTGAATCTACGCCGCATTCACCCTACATATCACCCTTTCGG
Organism: uncultured Actinomycetota bacterium; assembly: GCA_963737375.1. GTDB lineage: Bacteria > Actinomycetota > Actinomycetes > Mycobacteriales > Mycobacteriaceae > Mycobacterium. The sequence goes on along the minus strand of CAVTSP010000021.1, from coordinate 168,042 downwards.
GGGATGCACACTGTCGACGCGGCCGTCAACCACTATATCGAGCATCAAAAAGGTTGGAGTAGTAGGAGATTCGTCAATGCCACTCGCCGATCCACGACGACGTCGCTGCCCACCCTGCGCTGCGTCATCCACCGCGGCGGACGACGACCGTCATATGTTCAAAATGGATCCGCATGACACGTACCAAGACACGAGTTCACTTCCGGCACTATGGGCGGACGCTCGACCAGACTCCCCGACGTTGCTTTCGCATGAAACCGTCGTCATCCGCGGCGGAGCTCGATGGTGATGCGTTCAGAACAGATCCGCATGACATGTGCCCGAGGCGGTTCGGTTGCGGCTGGATCTGGCGACCAGAGCGTGAACAGCGCACGCAGAGCTTCGGCGGCAATGAAATCGATGCCGCTCAGGTCGATTATCAATACGCCGCAGTCCCGCACCAGCCTTCGGGCGTACGAGCTCATGTCGTCTATGTCGGACGCGTCGATCTCGCCGCTGATGGTGATTACAGTGCGGTCGGCTTCGGTGCGGATCCACAGACAGGGTTCGCGGTCATCGATGACAGTCGCGGCCCGTTGATGTGACGCATGGTCAACGTTATTGAGTTCAATCACTTAGTTCCCTTTCGCCGGGCTTGCCAGACGGCGAATGCCCGATTACGCGAAGGGGGCCTGGAATCTCAGACGCCTTTAACGTGGCGGCGCAAAAGCTGCTTTTTCAACCTGTGTTGAATCTACGCCGCATTCACCGTACATATCACCCTTTCGGGGGATGCACACTATCGACGCGGCCGCCAGTCATTACATCGAGCATCAAATAGGTTGGAGTAGTGGGCGATTCGTCAACGCCACTCGCGGATACACGACGACGTCGCTGCCCACCCTTCGCTGCTGGACGGCGTGAGCTGAGCCGCTACTCGGCTTCCTCGATGGCCTCGCCGAGCTCCTCCAGCAGCTTGTTGTGGTGGTTGGCGGCCAGCAGGTGACCCGCCGCGATGACCACCGCGACCGGCCAGTCGATGAGCTCGAAGGCAGCTAGAGCCACCAAACCGCCGTAATAGGCGAGGGCCTCAGGCCGTGGAATCTCGACCTGCCCGATCACCGGCAGGTTGATCGCGAACGTCTCGCCCTCCCGGATATGGGCGACGGCATCCGCCTGGGAGGTGTCGCGCCGCGTATTCATTTCGGCCATCATTTGCCTTTCGGTAATGTCAGCGTTGCCATTGTGACTGGTGGTGCGGACACCCTTGGTGTCATGTCGACGACCGATTCTCTCGCCGACCCACTAGGCGGAGCTGTGGCGGGCCTCCTGACCGTTCCGTTGACCCAGTTGTACGCCGTTCTGTGGCGCTTCGGCGCCGTGGAGGTCGTGGCGACTCGGTCGGAGTCGGAGGATCACCGGTCTCCAGCTCCACGAGCCGCTTATCGGCGAACACCCGGGTCGCGACGGCCACCGCGGCGGTCGCAGCCCCGGCTGAGCCCAGCGCCTGCGCCCACCCGAGCGGACCAAGCGGAGTGCAGCCGAGCAATTGGCTGACCCCGGGGGTGCTGATCAGCGTCCCCATCACGGCCAGCGAGCCGCCCGCGGTCAACACGACCAGCGGAGTACGCGAGTCCAGCAGCGTCTGACCCAGCTGCGCTGACACCAAGGCGACCAGCGCTACCGTCGACGCCCGTTGCGGGCGTCCGGTGACGCCGGCCATCGCCCACGCCGCCGTCGCAGCCGCCGCAGTGGTGGCACCGCGGATCGCGACGGCCTGCCACAGCGCCTGCTCGTCGGGGCCCCTGCCTTTGGGGCCGTTGGCCCCAGCCGGCCCGCTGGGCTTGCTGACCGCCAGGGCGGCGGCCGGCAGGGCGTCGGTGAAGATGTTCACCAGCAGCAGCTGGCGGGTGTTGAGCGGCGAATCGCCGGTGATCGCGGCGCCGATGATGGCGAATGCGACCTCGCCCGCGTTACCGCCGAGCAGCACCGACACCGCGGCCTGGACCCGCCGCCACAGCTCGCGGCCTTCGTCGATCGCGTTGAGCAGCGACTCGATGCGGGCGTCGAGCAACACCAGGTCGGCCGCGACATTCGACGACTCGCTGCCGCGGGCGACGACGCCGATACCGACGGTGGCCGCGCGGATCGCGGCGGCGTCGTTGGCGCCGTCGCCGACCATCGCGCAGACCTTCCCGGCCCGTTCCAGCGTCTGCACGACCTGCACCTTGTTCTCCGGCGACATCCGGGCGAAGATCACCCGGTCGGTGACCGCCCGTTCCTGATCCTTGCGCGACAGGGCGTCCCATTCGGCGCCGCTGATGACCTGGTCCGCGGTCACCGACATCCCCAGTTCCCGCGCGATGGCCGCGGCAGTGATCGGGTGGTCGCCGGTGATCAACCGGATGCCGATTTCCCGCTCGGTGAGTGCCGCCAGCAGGGCAGGCGCCTCGGCTCGCGGGGTGTCGGACAACCCGAGGAAGCCGGCCAGCGCCAGCTCGCCGCCGGCCAGGTCCGCGATGGCGTCTTCGTCTTCGGCGACCAGTTGGGCCTGTTGCGGGGTCAACCGGCGCCGCGCGACGGCGATCACCCGCAGCCCTTCGGCGGCCAGCCCACGCACGGTCGCCTCGATGTCGGGCCCGATGCCCTTGCTGGCGGCCAACACCACCTCGGGCGCGCCCTTGACGGTCAACTCATCGCCGGACACCGACGCCGAGAACGACCTGCCCGAGCGGAACGGCAGGTGCGCTGAGACTTCGATGCCGTCGGCTACCGGCCGGGCAGCTTCGATGATGGCGCGGTCGGTCGCGTGCACCTGCGGCCCGCCGTTGGCGTCTGGCGCGGCACTGGCCGCCAAGCGCAGCACGTCGTCGCGGGAGTAGCCCTCGGCGGGATGTACCTGCGACACCCGCAGCCGGTTCTCCGACAGCGTGCCGGTCTTGTCGAAGCACACCACATCGATGCGGCCCAGCGCCTCCACCGACCGCGGGACGCGTACCAGCGCACCGTAATTGGTCAGTCGCCGAGCCGACGCCGCCTGCGCGAGGGTCGCCACCAGCGGCATGCCCTCGGGCACCGCTGCCACGGTGATCGCGATGCCACTGGCCACGGCCTGGCGTAAACCCCTGCCGCGTAACAAACCCAGACCGCTGACCAGCAGTCCGCCGGTGACACTGACTGGGAAGGCCCGGTTGGTGAGTTGGCTGAGCTGATGTTCGAGACCGATCTGGGGAAGCTCGCTGGAAACCAGCTCAGCGGCACGGCGTGCCTGGGTGTCGGCGCCGACGGCGGTCACCAGCGCCACCGCGGTGCCCGCGATGACCGTGGTTCCGCCGTAGAGCATGCAGCGGCGCTCGGCGAGTACGGCGCCCGGCGTCGAGTCGACCTGCTTTTCCACCGGCAGCGATTCGCCGGTCAGCGAGGATTCGTCGACCTCGAGGTCTTCTTCCTCGATCAGCCGGGCGTCGGCCGGGACCACCTCGTGGGTGCGTACCTCGATCACATCGCCGGGCCGCAGCTGCGCGGCCAGCACATCGGTGTAGATCGTTGAACCGTCGGCGCCGGTCGTCACCTTCCGGGCCGGTGGAATCTGTTGGGCCAGCAGCTCGTTCAGTCGGCTTTCGGCGCGCAGTCGCTGGCTGGCCGCCAGCATGGAGTTTCCGGTGAGCACCGATCCGACCAGCACCGCGTCGACCGGCGAGCCCAGCACCGCGCTGGCAGCCGAACCGAGGGCCAGCACCGGGGTCAGCGGGTCGGACAACTCGGCGCGCACCGCCTTGAGGAAGTTCCAGACCGCCTGACGCGGACGGTCGGTCAGCTCGGCACCGCGATAGGCCGTGTCCAACGCCCGGGTGGCCAAGCCGTGCCGTTGTTCGGGTTCCAGGTCGGCATCCGGCGGCGGCAACATCTTGCGGACCTGTTCGATGGACAACGCGTGCCAGTCGTTGATCGGCGCCGGCAAAGGAGTTGGCGCGCGCAGTACGCGGCGGGCCATCAGATATCCCGACAGCAGACCGGCGGCCGCGCCCGTCGTCACCGGGCCGGGCCCACGCCCCCGCACACCGGGAACCATCAGCAGGGCGCCCAATGCGGTTGCGCCGGTAGATATTTCGATGCCGCGCCGGCTCGCTGATCTGGCGGCCGGGATGGCGTGCAGCAGCCGCCAGGCGCCGTCGAGGTCGCTCAGAATCAGATCTGCGGTCCAGGGCGGGGGTTCGGAATCGGAGTCGGGCATCAGGCCCAATCCGACATCGGCCGACGAAAGTGCTTGTGCAGCAGCCGATGAGAGGACCGCGACGGTGTGGCCCGACTCTTGCAGGTCTGCCAGCGCCGCCGCGAGCGCGGCGTCGATGGAAGCCCGCTGCAAGGGCCGCAGCTCATCGAACGCTGGCTGCAACTCGCCGAGGTCCTCGATGTCGACTGAGATCAGATCCAAGCCGGCCCGCCGCGCCTCGGCCAGCACCGCCGAGGCCAGCGGATCGTGGGTCGGGCCGATCAGCGCCTCGATTTTGGCATCGACCGGATGCCAGCCCACGCTGAGACCCTTTTTCTCCAACAGCAACTGCGCGCGGTTCCACGCGGGCGACAACTCGTCTTCGTCGGCGCCGCGGACTCGTACCACACGCAAAACGTTGGTGCACAACACCCGCGGATCGACCACCAGTGCGTCGACGCGGTCCAGCCACCGGAGTTTCTCCGGCTGCAACGGCAACACCGCGTGCCGCTCCGCCAGCCCCTGCCCCAGCGCAGCGGCGAACGACTCCCGGGTGGTGCGGGTGGCTTTCGGGGCGGTGACCAGCGTTGCGGTGGAAGCCATCGCCAGGTTGCGGGTGAACGCGCCGACGGCCGCGGTTCCGGCCATCTGGATGAGGGCGGCGCGCCGGGCGTGCCGCTCTACTGGCCCCTCGGCGGGTGGCACCGGTCGCGACGATGGGTAGACCTCGGGGTTTTCGGCGTGCCGGGCCAGCGCGGGTTCGTGGCGATTCCAGGCCTGCGCTTCGGCCTGGAATTCGGCGGCCTTCAGGATTTCCATCGCGAGGTCGACGGCCAGCGACGTCGGTGAAAGTTCGAGGACGTGTGCCACCACCATCGACACCGACAGCACCGCGTCGGTGGCCGAGTGGCCGATGTTGTCCTCGAGCAAGCGGCGAAGCCGAGGCTGATAGTCGACGGCCACCACCAACGCCTCGACACCGTTGAACAAATGCGGCCATCGCAGCACCCGGCCCACGACTGCAGCGCTGACGCCGACTGCGGTCGCACCGACGCCCAACGCGTTGGTGGCGAGCAGCAGGCCATCGCCCGGCAAGGGTTTCGGGCGGGTGTCATGACGTTGTGTATCGACGCTACCGCTTGCCTGCCAACGCTTTTCGGCCTTGTCGACATCGCGGCAGAGGTCACGCACCGAGATCTGGTCGTTGCTCAAGCCCACGACGATCCGCGACAGTGGCCGGTTGACGCTGACGGATTTGACGCCCGGCCGCGACCGAACGGCGTCGACCACGAAGCGTCCGAGTTCTGCGCCGTCCGGACCGTCGAGGCCGCGGACCTCGATCCATGCGCGCCCTCGACCGCGCCAACTGTGCCGGGTCAGCGTGGGTGCGGGCAGCCCGACGGTCAGCGCTCGGGCGCCTTCGCGGACGGGGATGGCAGCCATCGTCAGGCCGGTGCTGACCAATGCAGATGTTGCCTGCAAGCCCAGCGTTACCGCGCGCAGCGGGAAGGGTGCTCGTGCCAAGTCGACGCTATCTACTCGACTAGATCAGCGGCGGGTGCGCGACTGGGCGCTGCCCGGCTGCCGCGCCGCGGTCCGCTTGGCCGGCGTCTTGCGTGGCCTCGCGGAGCTGGTCGATTTGGCGGGAGCCGCTGTGACGGACGTTACCGATGCGACGGGACCGTCGTTGCGTGAGTTGCTCAGGCGTCGCAGCAGCAACGCCCCTCCGCCGACCGCCAGCAAGATCGGCCATTCGACGAGACCGGCGACACCGAGTGCGCCGAGCGTGAGTGCGGCCGCCGGCGTGGAGTGGCTGCCGTTCTGGATGCCCTTCTGCACACCGGCTGCCGCTCCGGTCACGGCGCCGACGACGCCGTTGACCGCGGCACCTCCCACTGCGCCCGCGGCGGCGGTGGTTGCGGAGGCAGCGCGGCTGACCGTCCGACTTGTGTTGCGTACGGCGCCGTCAACGACACCCATGATGACTCCCTGACACTAGGTATTGGATCCCTGGATCCGATGCCGGCAATCCTATGACCTTCATTGGTAAATGAACAGTGGGTGAATACCCATTACTCGCAATCTCATACGTCAAATGCTGCGGAGATCCACCAAAACCGGTGCGTGATCGCTGGGGCCTTTGCCTTTACGTTCCTCGCGAACGATGTGCGCATCGGCGACCCGGTGGGCGAACGCAGGTGAGCCCAGGATGAAATCGATACGCATCCCTTGTTTCTTCGGGAATCGCAGCTGGGTGTAGTCCCAGTAGGTGTAGACGCCCGGACCGGGCGTGAAAGGCCTTACCACATCGATGAATTGAGCATCGACCATCGCGTCGAACGCTTTACGCTCCGGTTCCGAGACATGGGTGGCGCCCTTGAAGAAGTCCACATCCCAGACGTCGTCGTCGTTCGGAGCGATGTTCCAGTCGCCAACCAGCGCAATCGGTGCCGACGGGTCGTCGCGTAGCCACGCTTCCGCGGTATTACGCAGGGCGGCAAGCCAATTCAGCTTGTACGTGTAATGCGGATCGTCCAGGGTGCGGCCGTTGGGCACGTAGAGGCTCCAGACCCGCACCCCTGCACAGGTGGCGGCCAGGGCGCGCGCTTCGGCCGCGGCGGCCACATCAGGTTTGCTGCTCCACGTCGGCTGGCCGTCGAAACCGACTTCGACGTTGTCCAGGCCGACCCGCGACGCGATCGCCACACCGTTCCATTGGTTGAACCCGACGTGTGCGACCTCGTAGCCGAGTTCGAGGAAGGGCATCGTCGGGAACTGCTCGTCGGAGCATTTGGTTTCCTGCATGGCGAGCACATCGACCTCAGCCCGCGCCAGCCAATCGAGTACGCGGGGCAGTCGGGTGCGGATCGAGTTGACGTTCCAGGTGGCTATCCGCACGGCTGAGACCCTACGTGAGCGCCGCGACCGTGATGTAGCGCGCGTGATGGTGCAGGACGAACCCCAGCGAACGGGCCAGGACTGCGGCGTCGCGGTCGCCGTCGCGGACCCGGATATAGCCCCGGGTTGCGCCGCGAGACGCTCCCCACGCCAGCAGTGCCTCGCACAGTGTGTGGGCCGCGTCGGGTTCTGCCGACTGAATTGTCGACAGGCCGACCCACCGAGTGCCGTCGGGGGAGTCGGTGACCGAGGCCCGCCCGGCGGCGTGGCCCGCGTGGGTACCGAAGATCAGTTCGCCGTCCGCGACGGCCGTCAGTTCGTCGATTGGTATGTCGCGCAAGTGCACGGCGCTCGGCTCGGTTTCCAGCCGGACAGATCGATCGGGTTCGGCGGCGTGCACATCACGTACCAGCACCCAGTTGGCGCCCTCGCCCTCATCGGGCAGTCGCAGCAGGCGGTCGGCGACAGACAACCGCGGGGTCAAGTCGCGGCTTCGATACCAATCGACGATCGCCGGTATTGCCCCCTGATTGGCGAATGTATCCAGCGGCACAGCGGAATTCGCGCCGTACGTGTCGCGGTATCCGGCACGCAGCAGCCAGCCGTCCAGCCAGTGCTGCTCGACGCCCGGCCAGGCCATTGCGTCGGCATGTTCGAGTGCGCGAATTTCCGACGCGCGCACCGGAGTATCGCTGAGCGGGCGCAGCGCGACCGCATCGTCGGGCGCGAAATCCACCACACCGCCCGTCTTCGTCTGCACGCGCACCTGCGGGGTGATCTCGAGCAGATGACCGATGACATCGGTGAGGGGTGGCACCGACCCCGCGGGCCGGCGGTAACGCACCGACACCCTGGTGCCGAGCTCCGGCCACGAAACCATCAGTGGCCGAACGGATCCGGCTCTTCACCCGGAGTCCAGGACAATCCGGGAACTCCCCAGCCGTGCGATTTGACCGCCCGCTTGGCCGAGCGGGCGTGGCGTCCGATCAAGCAATCCAGATACAGCAGGCCGTCCAGGTGTCCGGTCTCGTGCTGGAGCATGCGTGCGAATAACCCTGTGCCCTCGAGGGTTACCGGCTTGCCATCGGCGTCGAGCCCGGTGACTTTGGCGTAGTCGGCCCGCCCGGTGGGAAACGACTCGCCAGGCACCGAAAGGCAACCCTCGTCGTCGTCCTCTGGGTCGGGCATGGTCTCGGGAACTTCGGAGGTTTCCAATACCGGGTTGACGACTACGCCGCGCCGCCGCGGAGTCTGGCCGCGCTCGTCGGCGCAGTCGTAGACGAAGAGCCGGAGGTTGACACCGATCTGGTTGGCGGCCAGGCCGACCCCGTAAGCGGCGTCCATGGTGTCGTAGAGATTGGTGATCAGATCGGCCAGGTCGGCCGGCAGCGAACCGTCTGCCGCGACCCGCACCGGCGTGGTGGGAGTGTGCAGGACGGGATCACCCACGATGCGGATTGGTACGACGGCCATGACCGCAAAGTTTAAGCACGCGTCCTCCGGCTCCGGTTGCGGAGTGGGCGTGCGGCGGGCAACCTCACGTAGTCAGCCGACTCGCGGGTCTGGCTTCCAGGTCAACAGGTGTCGACGTGGTTGAATAATCGCCGGAGCAGCGGGCATTCGAGATTTGCCGAAAGGGTCGAGGAAGCGATATGGACAGCGCTATGGCGCGGGCTAATCGATCGGGAGACGACTCTGGACTCGTCGATGGGTTGACTCGCCGCGAACACGACATTTTGGCCTTCGAGCGCCAATGGTGGAAATACGCCGGGGCCAAAGAAGAAGCGATCAAAGATTTGTTTGGCATGTCGGCCACCGCTTATTACCGAGTGCTCAATGCGTTAGTCGACCGACCCGAGGCATTAGTCGCCGATCCGATGCTCGTGAAACGACTGCGTCGGCTGCGTGCCAGCCGCCAGAAGGCGCGGGCCGCTCGACGGCTGGGCTTCGAGCTCACCTGAGACTTTGCCTGCTCACTCGGCGTCGGTGTGGGTTTTCCCGCACTCCTGGATACAGTGACGTCAATGAATGACCGCGTTCCCGACTCGACTGGGCTCCCTTTACGGGCCATGGTGATGGTGCTGCTGTTTCTCGGTGTCATCTTTTTGCTGGTCGGGTTTCAGGCCATGGGATCGGGCAGCAACACCGACGACGACTCCTCGGTGGCGAGCGTGACCACCAGCTCGGCGGCCCCGAAAACGTCGACCAAGGTCGCGGTTGCCAAGGCCGACGTGCGCGTCTACAACATTTCCAATCAAAAGGGAATCGCCACGAAGGCCGCCGACCAGATCAAGCAGGGCGGCTACAACGTCACCGAAATCGGCAACCTGACGTTGCCCAAGGTGTCGGCCACCACGGTGTACTTCGGAAGCGCCGCCGGCGAACAGGAAACCGCCGAAGCGGTCGGTAAGTTGCTCAAAGCACCGGTCGCGGCGCGGACGCCGGACGTCTCCGATCAGCCGCCCGGCGTGATCGTCGTCGTCGCCGGCTGACACGACCTAAAACGGCGGCGGATCGTCGTCTGGCCCCGGCGGGCCCACATCGAAGTAGCTGTGGCGTTTGGCCCGGCGGGTCGCGCGGGCCTGGTGGTTTTGTTGGCGCTCGGCACTGATTCGGTGAGCGCGGTCTTGTCGACGGGTGCGCCGGCGTCTGGGCATCATCGCGATCCGCTCGTCGCAGTAGTCCACCGGCGCAGTGGGTTCCGGTGGCCGCAGATCGCCGGTGGGCGAGCACAGGCTGGGAAACAGCAGCGCGCTGCCCGGTGTGGTGACGTAAGTCTGTCCTGACGGCGAGTGGAGAATGACTGTGCCGTCGGGCAACTGCTGATCACGCCAACCCCAGAATGTTTTGACCAGGTGATGAGTACGGCAGTAGCACTTCAGGTTCGAGGCATGGGTTGGCCCGCCGTCGGCATGGGGGATGGTGTGGTCGATGTCGCAGTCGAATGCCGGGTGGTCGCAACCTGGCCAGCGACACGTCAGGTCCCGGCATCGCACGAAATCGGCGAGCGCCTTGGACGGCAGATATCCCGGTTCAGGTGCGGCATCGAGCGGATGAACCAGAGGCACCAGCTTGGCGTGAGCGGCCAACTCGGCGATGAGCTCGGGTCCGACCAGCCCGTCGGCGCGTACCTCAGACGCCGTCGCGTAGCCCGCGTCGCCGGCTTGTTCGGCAATCACGTGGATCACCACCGATGTTGCGGCGGAACGCTTTCCGGCGGCACAGTCATCGCGCCCGCATTGACAGCCCAGACGATCGGCTCCCACCGCAAGTGCGCCCAGCGCGTCGGCACGGCGTTGCTCGCGACTGCGCGGATCGTGCTCACACACCGTGGCGGCCAACGCGGTGAGCCGCTTGTCCACCGCGTGCGCTTCAGGACTCAGCAGGCTGCCGTGGATTTCTGATAGCCCGTCGCCGAGGTCGCCGAACCAGACCTCACGTTCGGTACGTCGCTCGGTGCGCCGCCGCACCGCATCCCCGTCGGCCTTGGCGACGATCTTGTCGATGTGTCCGGCCAATCGGCCGCGTGTCATTGACGGCCAGCGCACCACGGCAAGTGCCAGCTGCCCATCGACGGTCGCGAGCACCTCGCTGTCGACGATCAGGTCGGTGCGATACACGATCGTCGCGAAAGTCCGCTGGTCGATGTCGCCGGCCCTGAAGACGTCGGCCACGTTCGGCAGCCGCTCGCGCATCGCGCGGGCATAACGCAATTGGCTCGCGGCCAGGGCCTGACTCATCCGCAAAGCCGCGGCCACCTCGGCGCTCACCGCGGCCTCGGTGTCGACGGCCCAGTCCTCGTTGTCCGAGCAACGCGTCAATCGATACGCGAACAATTCACCGATCGCCGTCAACGCCGCGGCAGCACTCCGATTCTGCTCACGCCAGGACGCACCGATCCGATCCAGCAACGCGGCCGACTCCGTCGTGCGCGTCGGGTAACGACGCTCGAACAGCTCATCGAACCGGGCAATCACCTCCGGCGACGACATCAAGCCTGAACGTTGTTCGAACATAGTTTCGATTATGCACGACCGTTCCGACATGGCTGAGCCGTCACCTGATCGCATCACCGTCGAGATAGGCTCTCCCCATGCTCAAGTCCGCCCGCAGCCGCAAATTGGCCGCCGCCACTGCACTGATCCCACTCGCCGCCTCGGCCGCGCTGATGAGCGCATGTAAGCCGAACCAACCGCCGGCAACCTCGCCCGGCACTCAGCCCCCGATCTGGACCGGCTCGCCGGCGCCGTCCAGCGCGGAGCCGACGGGGCAGCAGGGCGGAACGGACAGCCTGACCACGCAACTGAACGGGCCGACCGGCACCAAGATCGCTACGGCGAAATTCGAGTTCAACCAGGGCTACGTGACGATCACCATCGAGACCACCGGTACCGGCCAGCTGAGCCCCGGCTTCCATGGCGTGCACATCCACTCGGTCGGCAAATGCGAGGCCAACTCCACCGCTCCGACCGGTGGTCCGTCCGGCGACTTCCTGTCCGCGGGCGGGCACTTCATGGCGAACGGCGAGCACGAAAGCGGCGACCTGACCTCGCTGCAGGTGCGCAAGGACGGTGGAGGGTTGCTCGAAACCACCACCGACGGGTTCACCAAAGCCGACCTGCTCGCCGGTGCGGGAACCGCGATCATGATCCACGCCGGCGCCGACAACTTCGGCAACATCCCGGCGGACCGCTACAACCAGGTCAACGGCGCACCCGGACCCGACCAGACGACGATGTCGACTGGCGACGCCGGCAAGCGGGTGGCTTGCGGCGTGATCGGCTCCGGTTAGCACCTCGTCGGACGGGGGTACAGCTATGAGGGTGGATTTCGCCTCATCACCCCGCCCGACACTTGGCGTCGAATGGGAGTTCGCGCTCGTCGACGCGCAGACCCGCGACCTGAGCAACGAGGCCACCGCGGTTTTCGCTGAAATCGGCGAAAACCCACATGTTCACAAGGAATTGCTGCGCAACACGGTGGAAATCGTCACCGGCATCTGCGACTCCACCGCTCAGGCGATGGACGATCTCCAATCCACCCTCGGCTACGTTCACCCGATCGTCCGGCAGCAAGGCATGGAACTGTTCGGCGCGGGCACCCACCCATTTGCGAGTTGGTCCACGCAGAAGCTGACCGATGCGCCGAGATACGCCGAACTGATCAAGCGCACCCAGTGGTGGGGCCGTCAGATGCTCATCTGGGGAGTCCATGTGCACGTTGGGGTTTCCTCGCCGGACAAGGTGATGCCGGTCATGTCGGCATTGCTGAACTGGTATCCACATCTGCTGGCGCTGTCCGCGTCGTCGCCCTGGTGGGTCGGCGACGACACCGGCTACGCCAGCAACAGGGCGATGATGTTTCAGCAGCTTCCCACCGCCGGCTTGCCGTTCCAGTTCGAAAAATGGGACCAGTTCGAGGGTTTCGTTCACGACCAGAAGAAGACCGGGATCATCGAGGACGTCAACGAGGTGCGGTGGGACGTTCGTCCGTCGCCGCACAACGGAACCCTCGAAGTGCGGATCTCCGACGGGGTGTCCAATATTCGCGAGCTCGGTGCGCTGGTCGCGTTGACGCACTGCCTGGTAGTGGATCTCGAGCGGCGGCTGGATGCCGGTGAGACGCTGCCGACCATGCCGCCGTGGCACAACCAGGAAAACAAGTGGCGCGCCGCCCGTTACGGGCTGGACGCGATCATCATTCTCGATGCGGACAGTAACGAGCGCCTGGTCACCGAGGACCTCGACGATCTGCTGACCCGACTGGAACCCATTGCCGCGTCATTGGATTGCTCCGACGAGCTGGCCGCGGTGGCCGAGATTCCGCAACGCGGGGCGTCGTATCAACGACAGCGGCGGGTTGCCGAGGAGCACGACGGAGATCTGCGCGCCGTCGTCGATGCGCTGGTCGACGAGTTGGAGATCTGATGGGTTCCGCTGCTGAATTCGGCCGCCTGGCAATGTTTCCGCTGCAATCGGCATTTCTGCCCGGCGAGGATCTGCCGCTGCAGATCTTCGAGCCCCGTTATGCCGACATGGTACGAGACTGCATGCGGGACAACAACCCCCGGTTCGGCGTGGTGTTGATCTCGCAGGGCCGCGAGGTCGGCGGCGGTGACATGCGCTGCGACGTCGGGACAGTGGCCAGGATCGCCGAATGCGTGGAGATCGCTGGTTCGGGCCGGTTCATGCTGCAGTGCCGGACGGCCGAGCGGATCAAGGTGTGCGAGTGGCTGCCTGACGACCCCTACCCGCGGGCCGTCGTAGAGGAATGGCCCGACGAGCCGGGAGAGTCGGTGAGTGCAGGCCAACTCGAAGGCCTCGAAGACCGGATGATGGCTCTTTTCGAGCGGATTGCCAACGCCCGCGACTTCCCGGTGCCGGATCGCGAAGAAGTGCTCGGCTCCGGCCTCGACTTCTCCGACGCCGGAGAACGGTTGTACGCGTTGGCATCCCGCATCCCGATCGGGCCGGCCGACCGTTATTCCGTGCTGACCGCTCCGACAGCGCACGCGCGGCTGACCGCGCTGGGCGAGGCGGTCGACTCCGTCGCCGCGATCATCGAGTTTCAGCTCTCGCAGTAGCCGTCAGGCGTAGCGGGGAACCGTGTGCAGGCGTCCTTCGATGAACACGCTGCGGGGTGTCAGATCCATCAGGTCGTCGGCCGGGGTCCGGTTGTAGCGCCGCAGCAGATCCAGCGCCTCGATCGCGGTGACCGCCCAGTCGCGGCCGATCAGCCAATGTTGAAGATCGGCGCGCTTCTCGCTGAACAACAGCTCGGGAATGTCCAGCCCGTCGTCGCCCAAGAACTCACGACCCCGCTCGAGGTAGTCCGGGTCGAAGGCGCTCGGGTTCAACACTTCTGCGGCGATCCGGCTGCCGGTAGCGCTGAGCTCCAGAATCCGGTCGAATAAAACATCCTGGCCGGCCGCCGGCAAATAGGGCAGCAGCCCTTCGGCGGACCACGCCGTGGGAATCGACGGATCAAAGCCGGCTTCCTGTAATGCTGTCGGCCAGTCGGCCCGCAGATCGATCGGCACCGGCCGATAGCCGACGGCAGGGCGGGCGTTGCGGGCGTCCAGCGTCTCCGCCTTGAACGCCAGCACCTGGGGCTGGTCGATCTCGTAGACAACGCTGCCCGAGACCCAGGGCAACCGCCAGGCGCGCGCGTCCAGGCCTGCGGCCAGAATCACAGCCTGGTCGATCCCGTTGGCACCGGCGGCAATGAAGTACTCGTCGAACCATTTGGTGCGGGCTGCGGCGTAACCCTGGACGAGCGGCAGATGCCTTTCCACATCCGACGAGTCCCAGCCGCGTTCGGTGGCCGCGTCGACAAAAAGCTGGGCGTACCGGTCGGTGAACAATGGGCAGTCGCAATCGGATTCGGCTGCGCGAGCCATGGCGACGCCCAGGGCCGTCGCGCCGACGCTCTCGGTGATATCCCAGCTGTCGCTGTCAGTGCGTGCCATGACCATTGCCCATCTCTTTCGCGGCAGTGCTGAACAGGGCGACCACGCTGTCGGACAGAACCAGGCTAGTGAAAATCGCAACTCCCTGCTGGGTGCGAGGCCGCGTGATGTACTTCGTCGCGATGAGCACCGATCTGATTGTGGACATCCAAGCCACGGGCGTGGCCGTGCTGACGCTCAACAGGCCTGAACATCTCAACGCCTATACCGCCGACATGGGCGCCGCGCTGGGCCGGGCTTACCGCGACTGCGACGAGGACGACGACGTGCGTGCCATCGTGGTTACCGGGGCGGGCCGGGCGTTTTGCGCCGGAGCGGATTTCTCCGCCAACGCGTCGCCGTTCGACGCCCCGGCCGCCGGCTCTGACTTCTCCGCATCGCCCATCGATCCGGCCGCCTTCGAACTGCGCAAGCCGGTGATCGCCGCCGTCAACGGCCACGCCATCGGGATCGGCCTGACTATCGCGCTACAAGCTGATATCCGGATCCTCGCCGACGAGGCGAAATACGCTGTGGTGCAAGTTCGCCGGGGCGTGATACCTGATTGCATGTCGCACTGGACGCTGGCGCGGCTGACCAATCTCGGTGTGGCGGCGGAGGTCTTGCTCACCGGACGCACCTTCAGCGGCACCGACGCCGTCGCGTGGGGCATCGCCAACCGGGCGCTGCCCGCAGCGGAGGTTCTCGACCGGGCGATGGAGATCGCCCGTGACATCGCGACCAATGTGGCGCCGATGTCGGCGGCGTTGAGCAAGCGACTGCTGTGGGATACGGCCATCAACGGGTACACGCCACGACAGGTCGCATCGCTGGAAACCCAGTTGCACCACCGGGTGATGGGGACCGACGATGCGCGCGAGGGTGTCAACGCCTATCTTGAGCGGCGGGAGCCGCGATTCAGCGCGCGACTGTCGGCCGAGTGGACCCCGCTACCGGATCCGGAGCAGTAAGCATGTACATCGAACTGATGGCAGACGGCCTCGGATTCACCGAGGGGCCGGTCTGGCTGCCCGACGACCGCGTGGCGCTGACGTCGATCAGTCATGGCTGCGTCTACATCGTCGACCCACGCGGTGGCCCAATCGAACGCATCGACACCGGCGGCGGACCGAACGGCCTGGCGTGCGGCGCCGACGGGACCTTGTATGTCGCGCAGAACGGCGGCGTATGGGGCGCAAGCGGTCCCGCCGAGCCGGGCGTTCAGGCGATCAGCGGCACGCGGGTCGAGTACCTGGTGGAGGGGTTGGGCGCACCGAACGATCTGACGTTCGGGCCGGACGGACGGCTCTGGATCACCGACACTCGCGGCGAATTCGACATCAGCACACCTGGCGCGGGGCTGCCGGGGCACGTGTATGCGACCAACGTCGAGTCGGGGGAGACGGAACAGATCATCGACGACGGGCCGGTGTTCATCAACGGGCTGGGCTTCGATCACGGCGGCTCGACATTGCTTGTGACGGCCACACTTTCGTCGCAGCTGCTGTCGTACGCGATCACTGGGCCGGACTACCGGCCAATCGGTGGGCCCGAGCTGTTGCACACCTTCGTTGACGGCTGGCCGGACGGTATGGCCGTGAGCACTCCCGGCGACTACTGGGTGGCGCTGACCGGTGGCGATCGTATTGACGTGATCGACGCCTGGGGCCGCTGCATCGGGAACGTCGGGCTGCCGGCGGGATCGCTGCCGACCAACGTCTGCATCGGTGGCCGCCGCTACGACGAGCTCTTCGTCACCGCTGCACATGACCAGGCGCTGGTGCGCATTCAGCTCGAGGGCGACGGCCCGCCGCTCTAACTGCTCACGACCTGAGGAAACGGCCGCGTTGTTTCAGCTGCGCGTTTGCGGGTATCTCGTCGGGGTAATGGTCGAGCTTGAATGCCCCAAACGCATGCAATTCGGGCCGTGCGGCGGCGTACGACCCGATGGCCAGTGTGAAATGCGTTCAGGTCCATGCAGTTTCACCGACATCGTGCCCTGGCCCGAGGCTGCGGCGCGGGTTGCGACGGTGCCGGCTCCCCTGATCCTCACCGATTTCAGCTGCGCGCCCTTCGACGCCGCCGACGTCGCGGCGACCGCGGCCACGTTAGCGTCGAGTTGCGATGCCGTGCTGGTCGGCGAGCATCAGAACCGCCCAGACTTTCCGCCGACGGTGATGAGCCGGTTGCTGCTCGAGCAAGGGGTGGAGCCATGGATCACGTTGTCGTGCCGTGACCGCAATCGCATTGTCTTGGAGCAGGAGTTGCGCGGTCTGCGTTTCAACGGGGCGACGACGGTGTTCTGCGTGACCGGCGACGGGCGCGGATACGACGTTCGGCCTGACGTCACCCAGACCTTCGACTTGGACGGTCCGCGGCTGGTTGCGCTGGCCGCGTCCCTCGACATGATTGCGGCCGTTCCGGAAACGCCGACCGCACCGCCGGTTCGTGCGCGCGGGGCGCGACTTGTCGAGAAGCAACGGGCCGGTGCGAGTCTGGCTGTCCTCAACCACGTTTCGTCGGCGTCGGCGTTATCGGCGTTCATGGGAGACGCGCGTTCAGCGGGACTGCACATCCCGGTGCTCGCCGCGGTAGCGGTCTTCACCGACTACGTGTCGGCCGCGGTACTGCAAGGTCTGCCCGGGCTGGAGCTAGACCCCGCGCTGGTCGACGGGGTGGTCAACGCACCCGATCCGATCGAGGCCGGGATCGAGGCGGCAGTAACCGAGGCTCGAAAGCTGATGCAAATCAGCGGTATTCACGGGGTGAACCTGTCGGGTCTGGCGTCCTCGTCGGGTACTCGGCGAGGCGCCGAAATCAAGGCCGAGGTCGGCGCCCGGATTCGGGCGGAGCATGCCGCGTGAGCGAGTCGGCAGACGCCGAGTTCGACACTATGGCCGAATGGACCGCTCGCGTTGCCAAGGATCTGGGCCCGGATTTTCATATCCCGGCGGGCTGCCGTGGCAGCGGGAGCCCGGCCGTCCTCGACTGGCTCATCGAACAGCTGGACCTTGGCTCCGGTGAGACGTTGTTGGACTGCGGGGCCGGCGTCGGCGGCCCGGCGGCCTACGCGGCGGCACAACGTGGAGTTCGCCCGGTACTGGCGGAGCCCCAGGCCGGTGGAAATCAGGCCTCCCGAGCTTTATTCGGCTTCCCGGCGTTACGCGCCGATGCTTCGGTCTTGCCGTTCGCCGAGGGGGCATTCGACGCGGCATGGGCGCTGGGTGTGCTCTGCACTACCGAGTCGCAGCTGGAGTTGCTCAGCCGAATTACGTCGAGTAGTCCGGCCGCCGGGCCGCATCGGGCTGTTGGTGTTGATCGCCGACGAGTTATCACCTGATGGGGAACCCGATAACAGCTTCTTTCCGACCGTTGAATCGTTGAGCGACCTGATCCGTCGGGCAGATTTACACGTCGACGCGTGGCGAAGCGTCGCCGACATCTGGGATCCTCCCACTCAATGGAACGAGCGATTGGAGACGTTCGAATCCGAGCTTCGTGCCAGGTACGGCAACGAGCGCGCGTGGCAGGTCGCCGAGCGTCAGTCCAATCTCATCGCCCGACTCCTCGGGGACTCCACGATTGTGCCGCATGTGTTTTCGCTGCGACATCGTGCGATTGGCTAGTGCGCGGTCTCAGCGTTCCGCGGCGAACGCCCGCAGGTTGGCCAGTTGCGCGGCGTCCAATGAGGGACGCACGTTTTCGCGCGCCGCGGCGACGTCGGCTGCGGTGATCTCGGCCGCGTCGACCGAGCGCCGCATGGCGGTGAGCGCGGCCTCGCGCAGCAGCGCCACACAGTCGGCGGCGCTGTACCCGTCCAGGTCGGCGGCCAACGCGTCCAGATCCACGTCGCGCAGCGGAATCGACTTGCCCGCGGTCCGCAGGATGTCCACTCGGGCTTGGGCGTCCGGCGGTTCGACGAACACCAGCTTTTCCAGCCGCCCGGGCCGCAGCAGGCCCGGGTCGATCAGGTCCGGCCGGTTGGTGGCACCGACCACCACGACGTCGTTCAACGGCTCGATGCCGTCGAGTTCGGTGAGCAGCGCCGCGACCACCCGATCGGTGACACCGGAGTCAGAGCTCTGCCCGCGCCGTGGCGTCAAGGCATCGATCTCGTCGAGGAACACCAGCGACGGCGCCGAGTCGCGCGCGCGGCCGAACAGTTCGCGCACCGCCTTCTCTGAGGAGCCGACCCATTTGTCCATCAGCTCAGAGCCTTTGACGGCGTGCACCGAGAGCCGTCCGGTGCTGGCCAGTGCGCGCACCACGAACGTCTTGCCGCATCCCGGCGGGCCGTACAGCAGTACACCGCGCGGTGGTTGGACGCCGAGCCGGGCGAAGGTGTCGGGATGCTGCAGCGGCCACAGCACGGCCTCGGTCAAGGCCTGCTTGGTCTCGACCATGTCGCCGACGTCGTCGAGGGTGATCGAGCCGACCGATATCTCCATCGCGGCTGACCGCGACAGTGGCCTGATCACGGTGAGCGCGCCGACCAAGTCGTCCTGGGTGAGCTTCGGTGCGCTGCCGTCCGAGCTGGCGCGCGCCGCCGCACGCAAGGCCGCCTCGCGCACCAGCGCGGCCAGATCTGCGACCACGAAACCTGGTGTGCGGTCTGCGATCTCGCCGAGTTTGAGATCCCCGGTGGGTGCGGCTTTCAGTAGACTTTGCAGCATCGCGATGCGGGTCGGCGCATCGGGCAGGCTCAGCACCAGTTCGCGGTCGCACAGATCCGGGGCGCGCAGGCGAGGGTCGAGATTGTCCGGGACGGCGGAGGTGACGATCAGCGCCACGCCCGCAGCGGCGACGGTCTTGCGTAACTCGGCCAGGATCAGCGTCGCGACGGGTTCGGCGGTGGCCGGCAGCAGTGCGTCGATGTCGGCGATCAGCAGCACTCCGCCGCCGTCGCGCACTTTCGACGCCGCCGCGACCACCCGCTGCAGGCGGTCGTCAGCGGCCAGCGCGCCGACCTCGGGGCTGTCGAGCTCGACCCGTCGCCGGCCGGCGCATACCGCCCGGACCAGCGTCGTCTTGCCGACACCCGCGGGGCCCGACATCAAGACGCCCAAATTTGTTGTGGCGCCCAGGGTTTGCAACAGGTGCGGTTCGTCGAGCGCCAGCTTGAGCCACTCGGTCAACTTGGCCGCCTGCGCGCTGACCCCCTTCAGGTCGTTGACGGTGAGCGCTGACGACTTGGCGATCACCTGCTCCGGCTCCGCAGCGCGGGTTCCGCCGGAAACCCCGTTGCCCCAGGTGACCAACGAATTCGGCTGCACGCTCACCGGGCCGGAGGGGTCTACGCCGGTCACGGTCAACAGCTCCGACGTCCAACTGATGCCGACCGCGGCGGCCAGCGCACGCGTCGCCGCCGACGTCGAGGTGCCCGGTCCCAGATCCCGCGGCAACAGCGAGACGGCATCGCCGACGGTCAACACCTTGCCCAGCAAGGCTTGTCGCAGCGTGGTCGGCGGAACCGACTGGGTGGTCAGGCTCGACCCGCTCAGCGTCACCGACCGCGCGCCGTAGACGGTCGCCGCGACCACGAGGACAGCGGTGTCCTCGTGCAGGCCGGCGTTGGACAGCGTTACGTCGTCCAGCAGCGCGGTGCCGATCGGCGTTTGCGGGCCGGCCATGCCGGCCACCGCCGTCGTGGTTCGCGCTCCGGTAATCAGACACCGCATCCCACTCCCGAATGCCAAGTGCAGCAATAGCATTGGGGTGCAAGCGAATAACGCCACGGCGAGAGTCGACAGCCGAGGTGTTCAGCCGAGCGGTCAGCGTCAGCTGAGCCGGAGAGGTCATGACCTGCCGGTCGGCCGGCGCAGCCCGAGTCGCGCCACCGACCGGCGGCGGTTGGGCTGCGCCCGACGGATCGCACGCCGAGTAGCGCGCCGCTGCTTGGGTTTCTCACCCCACGCCTCGGGGTGCGCGGCCAGCCAATGGTGGCTGCGCACGGAGAACGGGATGTAGCAGAGGTAGGCCGCGATGACCACCATGATCAGGATGTAGGGGAACAGCAACGCGGCGGCGGCGACGATGGTCAGCCCGGCCAGCAGCAGCGCGGCCAGGTTCGGCGGCACCGACACGGCGTGCATCTTGCGCATCGGTAGCCGGCTGACCAACAGCATCGAGCAGACCGTGATCCAGGTGCAGACGAACCACGGCGAAGTCCACCAGCCCGAGCCGAACTGCAGCTTGGCAGCCAGCGGTCCGAGCGCGCAGATCGCGCCGGCTGGTGCCGGCACACCGACGAAGAACTCCTTGGTGAACGCTGGCTGGCTGACGTCGTCGAGCAACGCATTGAATCTGGCCAGCCGCAACACGATTGAGACCGCGTACAACATGACCACGACCCAGCCCGCGGGCAGCCCAGGCAGCATCGTCACGTAGAGCACGACCGCGGGGGACACCCCGAAGTTCACCGCGTCGGCCAGCGAATCGATCTCCTCGCCCATCCGCGACTCGGCATCCAGGGCCCGGGCCACCCGGCCGTCCAGTCCGTCGAGGATCGCGGCCGCGGCGATCAGCGCGATCGCCACGTACGGCTGACCTTCCAGCGCGAATCGGATCGACGTCAACCCGGCGCAGATCGCCAGCACGCTCATCGAGCTGGGCAGGATGCGCAGCGGGGCTACCCGTCTGCTCCGTGGCTTGGTGATCACGGCAGCTCGGCCAGCACCGTCTCGCCGGCAACCGCGCGCTGGCCAAGGCTGACCGACAGGTGGGAGCCGGCGGGCAGGTAAGTGTCCAGCCGCGAGCCGAACCGGATCAGGCCGTAGGTGTCTCCGATCGACAGTTTGTCGCCGACGTGGACGTTGCAGACGATGCGGCGCGCCACCAGGCCGGCGATCTGCACAGCGACGATCTCCACCCCGTCCGCGGTGCGGATCCGCACACTGTTGCGTTCGTTGCTGTCGCTGGCGGCGGGCAGATCGGCCGAGCCGAATAGGCCCGGCCGGTGTTGCACGGCGATCACCTCACCGCTCACCGGGGCCCGCTGCACGTGGGCGTCGAACACCGACAGGAAGATGCTGACCCGGGTGAGCTCCGCGTCGCCCATCCCCAACTCGGGCGGCGGCGCGGCCGACTCGATCAGACACACCTGGCCGTCGGCCGGTGCGACCACGACGCCGGGCCGGGTTGGCGGGACCCGGGGTGGGTGCCGGAAAAAGCCTGCGCAAGCGCCGGCGGCGAGCAGGCCCGCTCGGCGCAGCCAACGGGAGCGGCGGCCGACCAGGGCCAATCCCAGGCCGACGGAAATGAACGGAAGGCCCGCTGGATGCACGGGTGGGACGGTCGAGCGCAGCAGCGACAGCACGTGCTGAGGACTGATCGTCGGGTTGTCGCTGGTCGTGCCGGGACGTCGTGCCACGCGGTCATCTTAGAAGAGCGGTGACGGTTGTCAGACCGGATACGTGACGCCGGTCAGTTCCTCGGAGACCGTCCACAGCCGGCGCTGCAGGTCTTCGTCGTGCGACTGCGCGCTGGAGGAGACCACCTTGGGGTGCCCGCGCTGCTCGCCGAAGCCGTCAGGCCCGTAGTACTGGCCGCCCACGACACCGGGGTCGGTGGCGGCGCGCAGCGTAGGCAGGGAGCCCATCGCCGCACCTTGGAAGAGCAGCGGGCCGAGCACCGCGACGGCGGGTTTGAAGATCCCGGGCAGGTTGCGGGCCAGCTCGGTGTTCGAGCCGCCGGGATGGGCGGCCAAGGCCATGGTGGTTGGCTGATCCCGGGCGGCCAGCCGGCGCTGTAGCTCGTAGGTGAACATAAGGTTGGCCAGCTTGGATTGCCCGTAGGCGGCGATCCGGTCGTAGCGCTGTTCCCATTGCAGATCGTCGAAGTGGATGGCGGCGCGCAACCGGTGGCCCATGCTGCTGACGGTCACCACCCGCGAGCCCCGTACCGGAAGCAGGTTGTCCAGCAGCAGCCCGGTCAGGGCGAAGTGGCCCAGGTGGTTCGTGCCGAACTGCATTTCGAAGCCGTCATCGGTGAGCTGCTTGGGCGTCCACATCACCCCGGCGTTGTTGATCAGCAGGTCGATCCGCGGGTAGGCCTTGCGCAGCGCCGCCGCGGCGGCGCGCACCGAGGCCAGCGAGCTGAGGTCGAGTTCTTGCAACGTGACGTCGGCGTGGGGGTGCGCGGCGACGATGCGCGCCAGTGCGAGATTGCCCTTTTCCAGGTTGCGCACGGCCAGGACGACGTGGGCGCCGGTCTGGGCCAGCGCAGCGGCGGCGTGATAGCCGAGACCGGTGTTTGCGCCGGTGACGATGGCGACCCGGCCGCCCTGGTCGGGTATGTCGCTGGTGGTCCATTTGCCGTCGGAACTCATCGAGGAAAACGATACCCACCGACGATCGGTCTCGTCGTGTCGCTGTCGGCCCACTGTGCTCGGTGGCATCCTCGTGGCGTGGACATGGTTGACCCAGCACATCTGCCGAGTCGACGCGCGCCGCTGCGGTGGGCGGTCGGCGGGATCTTTCCCTGGCTGCTGCTGGCCGCCGGGCAAGTCGCATGGTTCGAGTTCGACCGGCGAATGCCATGGCTGCACGTCTTGATCGCCGTCGTGACCGTGCTCGGCGCGATCATCGCGACGGCGGTGGTTCCGGTGTGGCGCTACCGGGTGCACCGATGGGAACTCGGCCCGCAGGCGGTGTACACCCGCACCGGATGGCTGGTCCAGGAGCGGCGCATCGCGCCGATCTCGCGGGTGCAGACCGTCGACACCTACCGCGGCCCGGTGGACCGGTTGTTCGGGCTGGCCAATGTCACCGTCACGACGGCTTCGTCGGCCGGTGCGGTACGCATCGTCGCCCTCGACGTCGACGTGGCCGACCATCTCGTCGCACAGCTGACCGACATCGCAGCGATCGGTGCCGAGGACGCGACGTGACCCCCGCCGGCGACTCGGCCGTACGCCGCATGAGCGGCGCTAATGCTGAGAAGCGGCGATCATGAGCACTGCGCCCGCCCGGGGTGAAATCGCCTGGCAGCGGCTGAGTCCCAGGATGCTGCTGCTTCACCCGGTATACGAACTGCTGCGCGAGCTGCCGTTTCTGATCGGTGCCATCGTGCTGGGGACAACCACCGGCAATCAATCGTGGACGTTCGCAGTACTGGGGTACACGGTCGTGGTCGGTGTGGCGCGCTGGGTCACCACCAGCTATCGCATCGATGCCGATCAGCTGCAGTTACGGACCGGCCTGCTGAAGCGCAAAGTATTGTCGTTGCCGCTCAGCAGGATTCGTTCGGTGAGCAGCGATGCGCGGTTGCTGCACCAGATGATGGGCCTGGCGGTGGTGCGAGTGAGCACCGGGCAAGAAGCCCAGGGCCAGAGCGGATCCGGCGGATTCGAGCTCAATGCCGTCGAGGTCGGTCAGGTGCCACGGCTGAAGGCGATCCTGCTGGCCGACACGGGCGACGCAGCCGAGCAGGTCGACGCGACGCCCGCTCCGACGGACACGGTGCTGGCTCGCTGGCAGCCGGCGTGGTTGCGGTATTCGCCGCTGAGCGTGTCCGGTTTGCTCTCGCTGGGCGCTGTCGCCGGCGTGATCTACCAGAGTGGATTCGTTGGGCCGCTGCAGCATTCACGGATCGTCACGTCGATGCTCGACGACGCCGAGCGGTTGGGGACGATCAACACCGTCGCGATCATCGGTGGCGCGGTTCTGGTCGCATCGGTTTTGCTCGCGGTGCTGCGTTCGCTGCTCACCTACGGCAACCTGGTGCTGCTGCGCCAGGCCGACGTCCTGCACCTGCGGCATGGCCTGCTGCGGATTCGCGAGCGTGCTTATGACATGAGCAGGCTGCGCGGCGGAACCCTTCGCCAGCCGCTGTTGGTGCGGATGTTCGGCGGCGCCCGGTTGGACGCGGTGATGACCGGCGTACACGGCGCCGGTGAGGCGTCGGTGCTGCTGCCGCCGTGTCCGGTGTCCACGGCCGAGGCGGTGCTGGCCGAGCTAGTCGGCGACCCCGAGGTCGTCTCCGGGCCGCTACGCGGTCACGGCCGCCGGGCCGCGACCCGGCGATGCACGCGGGCGCTCGGGCTGCCCGTATTGGCGGGCGCAGGCTTGGCCCTGGTCACTGTGCTTTTCGGGAAAACTGTTGTGCCCGTGTGGGTATGGCCCGCCTGGATCGCGGTGACGGCGTGGTGTGCGCTGCTGGCGGTCGACCGGATCGGCGCGCTCGGTCACCGGGTCCACGATGGCTGGCTGGTGATGCGATCCGGCAGCGTGGAACGTCGCCGTGACTGCCTCGCCACGGCAGGCATCATCAGCTGGACGGTGCGCCAGACGCCGTTCCAGCGCCGGGCCAAGGTCGCCACGTTGGTCGCGGCCACGGCCGCGGGCGTCAAGCGCTATCCGTTGATCGACGTGCCGGAGGACCTGGTGTGGTCGATCGCGGCGGAGGCGTCGCCGTGGGTGGCCGACAGCATCTGGGCGATCCGCTAGGCGGTCAGCCCGCGCACCGCGATGATGCGCTCCGCGAGTTGTTCGCTGGTGGCCGCGGCGACCGGTGGTCCACCGCAGAGCCGGCGCAATTCGTTGTGAATCCACCCGTGCGGCTTGCCAAGTCGGTAGTGCGCCGCTGACACCAGCGCGTTGAGCTCGCGACGGAGGTCACGCAGTTGCCCGTGCCGGGTGGCTGGTTCGGCCTTGGCCACGCCGTTGCGGGTACGGCGGTCGTACTGCACTTCTTGTTGGCGGCGCAACAACTCTCGCATCTGTACGGGGTCCAGCAAGCCGGGTATTCCCAAGTAGTCGGCCTCTTCGTCGCTGCCGGCCGGGGTGGCGGTACCGAACGACGAGCCGTCGAAAATCACCTGGTCCAGTTCGGCGTCGGCGCCCAGCGACTCGAATTTGTTGTCCATCTCGGACGGCTCGTCTTGGCTGCGCTGCGCCTCGGCGAGCTCGTCCTTCTCCCGATCTGGTTGGCCGAGAACGTGATTGCGTTGCGCCTCTAACTCGCTGGCCAGCAGCAGCAGCGAAGGCACCGACGGTAGGAAGACACTCGCGGTTTCCCCGGGCCGGCGGGACCGGACAAACCGGCCGATGGCCTGAGCGAAGAACAGCGGGGTGGAGGCGCTGGTGGCGTAGACGCCGACCGCAAGGCGCGGCACGTCGACACCTTCGGAGACCATCCGCACCGCGACCAGCCAGCGGGTGGTACTCGCCGAGAACTGCGCGATGCGCTTGGACGCACCCGGGTCGTCGGACAGCACAACCGTCGGCTCTTCACCGGTAATCCGTTTCAGCAGAACGGCATACGCGCGGGCGGCTTGCTGATCCGATGCGATCACCATGCCACCGGCGTCCGGAACCCCGCCGGCCCGTAGCTGCCGCAACCGGGTGTCGGCCGCGGTGACGACAGCGGGCATCCACTCACCGGTCGGGTCCAGCGCGGTGCGCCAGGCGCGGGCGGTGTGCTCGGCGCTGGCCGGCTCACCGAGTCGCGCGGTGTACTCCGCACCGGCGCTGTCGCGCCACCGGGTTTCTCCGGAGTACGCCATGAACACCACCGGGCGCACCACACCGTCGGCGAGCGCGTCGGTGTAGCCGTAGGTGTGGTCAGCCTGCGACCGCATCAGCCCGCCGGCGTCGGGTTCGTAGCGTACGAACGGGATCGGCGAGTCGTCGCTGCGGAACGGCGTACCCGTCAGTGCCAACCGGCGGGTGGCGTCGTCGAACGCCTCCCGCAACGCATCGCCCCAACTCTTGGCCTCACCGCCGTGGTGGATCTCGTCGAAGATGACCAGCGTTCGTCGGCCCTCGGTGCGCACCCGGTGACGGGTCGGGTGGCTGGCCACCTGTGCGTAGGTGACGACCACACCGTGATACTCCGCGGAGGTGTGTGCGGCGCTGTTGCTGAACTTCGGATCCAGCGCGATGCCGTCGACCGCGGCCGCCAGCGCCCACTGCACCTTGAGGTGTTCGGTGGGCACCACGACGGTGATCGCCTCGATGGTGCGGTCGGCCAGCAACTCGGCGGCGATGCGCAGAGCAAACGCGGTCTTGCCGGCACCGGGGGTAGCGACCAGCAAATAATCGCGTGGCTTGGCGCTCAGATAGCGCACCAAAGCTCGCCGCTGCCAGCCCCGCAAAGCCCGGGTGCTGGGCGCTTCAACTGCCCGCACCCGTGGACTCCAATCTGATCGAGATGCAGTCTAGGGCAAGCAGATCGGGGCCTGCATCTTCGCAGGACGGCGGCGAGTCGCAGCGGATCTAGCGCGCCGACGGTACCCCGGGTCTAGTGCGATGACCAGACTTTTGACATTGTTCAGATCGTGATTACCGGACTGGCCCATGCAGGGGTTTGCGTGCCCGACTGCGAAGCCGCGGTGGCGTTCTACCGTGACGTGTTGGGCATGCGGGTGCTGTCGCCACCCTACGTGATGGCCGGGGACGCGATCCGCGATGACATGGGCCAGCTGGTGTCCGACCCCACCATGAAGGCGGCGATTGTCGGCTTCGGCGACGACGGTGATCGTGTTCTCGAGGTGATCGAGTACCTCGGCGTCGCCGGCGGCGACCAGCGCAGCGCCGCGGCCATTACCGACCACGGGTTGTCGCATGTCGGCTTGATCTGCGAGGACCTCGACGCCACCCGGGCGCAACTCGAAGCCAAGGGCGTGCGCTTTCTGGTCGACGGTATTGCCGACGTGGCGCGTGTCCGCACGACATGGTTTGTCGACCCGTGGGGCGTGGTGTTCATTCTCGTCGAGAAGAGCAAGCCGGAGCGTCCCTATTTCGCTCAGTGGGCCTGAGCCGGCCGGCCGTAGCATCGATGCGGTGACCGACGAGAGTGTCCGCGCGGAGCGGCTTCTGGATGCCCAGGCCAAGGCCGCGCAATTGTTCGACGAGATCGAACGGCGTGGGTTGATCCGTCCGGGCGTCGGCGAGAAGGAGCTGTCCGACGAGATCAACGCGTTGGCCGCAGACCTGCTCGGTGTCACCCGGCATTGGCATCGGCGCATCGTGCGCGCCGGTGCGAACACCCTGCAGCCGTTCAACGAGCATCCACCAGATCGGGTGATCGCCGAAGACGACATCGCGTTTCTGGACCTGGGGCCGATCTTCGAGGAATGGGAAGCGGACTTCGGTCGGACGTTCGTCCTCGGCGACGACCCGGACAAGCTCGCCCTTCGCGACGCGCTGCCGCGGGTCTGGCAGGCGGCCCACGACTACTTCAACGACCACGCGGATGTCACAGGTGCCGAATTATTCGACGCCACAGTCGAATTGGCCCGCGCCGAGGGGTTCGGGTGGGGGAGCCACATCGCCGGGCATCTGGTCGGGGAGTTTCCGCACAAGAAGATCCCGGGCACGGCGACCGAGTGGTACGTCATGCCCGGCTCCACCAAACCGATGCGGCGACGCGACCCCAGCGGCCGGCAGTGCCACTGGATTCTCGAAATCCATCTGATCGATCCGCAGCACCGGTTCGGTGGCTTCCACGAGCAACTGCTCGATCTAGGCTCGGACCGGGCCTAGACCGGAAACGTCACCCCGGTCAGTTCTTCGGAGACCGCCCACAGCTTGCGCTGCCGCTCGGCGTCGTGCGACTTCTTGCTGGAGCCGACGATCTTGGGGTGGCCCTGCGACTGCGCGAAGCCGCCCGGCCCGTAGTACTGGCCTCCCAGCACGGCCGGGTCGGTAGCGGCGCGCAGTTGCGGCAGCGCGCCCGCGGCCGCGTCCTGGGTGATGATCGGGGCAGCGACCTGAAAGACCGACATCAGTGCCGAGGGGATGTGGCGCATCAGCTCGGTGTCCGAGAAACCGGGGTGAGCCGCCGCGGCAATTGTGGTGCCCCGGTCGGCGAGCCGACGCTGTAGCTCATAGGTGAACAGCAGGTTGGCCAGCTTGGCCTGCCCGTAGGCCCGGACCCGGTTGTAGCTGCGTTCCCACTGCAGGTCGTCGAAGTGGATGTCGGCCAGGATGCGGTGGCCGACGCTGCTGACCGTGACGACGCGGGACCCAGCGACCGCCAGCAGCCGGTCCAACAGCAGGCCGGTGAATGCGAAGTGGCCCAAGTGGTTGGTGCCGAACTGCAACTCGAAGCCGTCCTTGGTGTTGCCCTTCGGCGTGTACATCACGCCGGCGTTGTTGATCAGCAGGTCGATGCGGTCGTGGTCGGCGCGCAGCTGCTCGGCGGCCTCGCGGGTGGACTCCAGCGATGTCAGGTCGAGTTCTTGCAGCGCGACGTCGGCATTCGGGGAGCGCCGCTGAATCAGCAATGCGGCATCCTTGCCTTTGTCGAGGTTGCGCACGGCAAGGACGACGTGTGCGCCCTTTTCGGCCAGCGCGGCTGCGGTCTCGAAGCCGAGTCCGGTGTTGGCGCCGGTGATGACGGCGACGCGGCCGGACTGGTCAGGAATGTCGGCGGTAGTCCACTTGGACATGGAAAGCTCCCTAAGCTGTATGGTAAACGGGGCGTGCGCTCCGGTTGGGTTCGACTATACGGAACGTACGCCCCGTTTTGTCAAACCGTAGGTGGTGACATGTCTGTACCCGCTCGGCCGCTGCGCGCTGACGCGGCCCGCAACCGCGCCCGGGTGCTGGAAACCGCCTACGAGACATTCGCGGCCGAAGGCCTGTCGGTGCCGATCGACGAGATCGCCCGTCGCGCGGGCGTCGGTGCCGGCACCGTCTACCGGCACTTCCCGACCAAAGAGGACCTGTTCGCGGCGGTCGTCGAAAGCCGCTTGCAGCACATCATCGCCGCAGGTCATGCCCTGCTCGACGATCCCGGGCCCGGCGAGGCGCTGTTCGCTTTCCTGCGGTCGATGGTCCTGGACTTCGGTGCCACCGATCAGGGTCTGGTCGACGCGCTCGGCGGTCTCGGAATCGACGTCGATTCCGCCGCGCCCGATGCTGACGCGGCGTTTCGGGCCCTGCTCGGCGAGTTGCTGGCAGCCGCGCAGGGCGCCGGGACGGTGCGCGCAGATGTCGACGTGCCCGAGATCAAGGCGCTCATGGTGGGGTGTCAGGCCATGCAGGGCTACGACAGTGCGCGGGCCGCGCGGGTGACCGACGTCGTCATCGATGGTTTGCGCCCGTCGCGATAAGGGTGACCTCTCCTTGCACTCGGCATAGGCGAGTGCTAAAAATGACACTGGCACTCCCGACCGGTGAGTGCTAGGTCGGGACGGTGAGGCCCGGGCCGCATGAGCGGAGACACCCGAGCCGTCCGTCGCGGGCACTGCGCCCGACCAAAGACGTGTCATCCCCAATCGGAGGAATCACTTCGCAATGGCTAAGACAATTGCGTACGACGAAGAGGCCCGTCGCGGCCTCGAGCGGGGCCTCAACGCCCTCGCCGACGCGGTAAAGGTGACGTTGGGCCCCAAGGGTCGCAACGTCGTCCTGGAGAAGAAGTGGGGCGCTCCCACGATCACCAACGATGGTGTGTCCATCGCCAAGGAGATCGACCTGGAGGACCCCTACGAGAAGATCGGCGCTGAGCTGGTCAAAGAGGTCGCCAAGAAGACCGATGATGTTGCCGGTGACGGCACCACCACGGCGACCGTGCTGGCTCAGGCGCTCGTCAAAGAGGGCCTGCGCAACGTTGCGGCCGGCGCCAACCCGCTGGGCCTCAAGCGTGGCATCGAGAAGGCCGTCGAGAAGATCACCGAGACCTTGCTGAAGTCGGCCAAAGAGGTCGAGACCAAGGAGCAGATCGCTGCCACCGCCGCGATCTCGGCCGGTGACACCCAGATCGGCGAGCTGATCGCCGAGGCCATGG
Organism: uncultured Actinomycetota bacterium; assembly: GCA_963737375.1. GTDB lineage: Bacteria > Actinomycetota > Actinomycetes > Mycobacteriales > Mycobacteriaceae > Mycobacterium. The sequence goes on along the minus strand of CAVTSP010000021.1, from coordinate 137,770 downwards.
ACAAGGTTGGCAACGAGGGTGTTATCACCGTCGAGGAGTCCAACACGTTCGGCCTGCAGCTGGAGCTCACCGAAGGTATGCGGTTCGACAAGGGCTACATCTCGGGTTACTTCGTGACCGACGCCGAGCGTCAGGAAGCGATCCTCGAGGACCCGTACATCCTGCTGGTGTCGTCGAAGGTTTCGACGGTCAAGGACCTGCTGCCGCTGCTGGAGAAGGTCATTCAGTCGGGCAAGCCGTTGCTGATCATTGCCGAGGACGTCGAGGGTGAAGCCCTGTCGACCCTGGTGGTCAACAAGATCCGTGGCACCTTCAAGTCTGTCGCCGTCAAGGCGCCGGGCTTCGGCGATCGCCGCAAGGCGATGCTGCAGGACATCGCGATCCTCACCGGTGGCCAGGTTGTCAGCGAAGAGGTCGGCCTCTCCTTGGAGACCGCTGACATCACCCTGCTGGGTCAGGCTCGCAAGGTCGTCATCAACAAGGACGAGACCACCATCGTCGAGGGCGCCGGTGACTCCGACGCCATCGCCGGCCGGGTCGCCCAGATCCGTGCCGAGATCGAGAACAGCGACTCCGACTACGACCGCGAGAAGCTGCAGGAGCGCCTGGCCAAGCTGGCCGGCGGTGTTGCGGTGATCAAGGCCGGTGCTGCCACCGAGGTGGAGCTCAAGGAGCGCAAGCACCGCATCGAGGACGCCGTGCGTAACGCCAAGGCGGCCGTCGAAGAGGGCATCGTCGCCGGTGGTGGCGTGGCCTTGCTGCAGTCGGCTCCTGCGTTGGACGATCTGAACCTCACCGGTGACGAGGCGACGGGCGCGAACATCGTGCGCGTGGCGCTGTCGGCTCCGCTGAAGCAGATCGCCTTCAACGGCGGGCTCGAGCCCGGCGTCGTCGCGGAGAAGGTCGCCAACTCCAAGCCGGGCGTCGGTCTCAACGCCGCCACCGGTGAGTACGAGGACCTGCTCAAGGCGGGCGTCGCCGACCCGGTCAAGGTGACGCGTTCGGCGCTGCAGAACGCGGCGTCCATCGCGGCGCTGTTCCTGACCACCGAGGCCGTCGTGGCCGACAAGCCGGAGAAGGCCTCGGCTCCCGCCGGCGACCCGACCGGTGGCATGGGTGGCATGGACTTCTGAGTCCATAAGACACACGAGAAGCCCGGTCCCCGCGTGGGGCCGGGTTTTTCGTATTTCTGGGTAACTGATGTACTGATCGTTCGAACAGTTAGGGATGAAGGGACGGCATCATGGGAAAATCATTACGGCACATGCTTTTTGGAGTGATCCCCGGCTGCGTTCTTTGCCTGATGGTTGCGCCGACCGCCGGCGCCGTCCCTGATCCGTGCTCGGCGAGCGGTGTGGCTGCCACCGCCAGCGGGGTGCTGAACTCGGCGAGCGGATACCTCGACGTCCACCCGGATGCCAACAACGTGCTGACCGCTGCGGTCAATCAACCGCCTGCCGAGGCGAAGTCGTCGGTCCGTGGATATTTCATCAGTCACCCCGGCCAGGCGCTGGAGTTGAAAGGCATCGCCCAGCCGCTGCTCGACCTGCGCGGCAAGTGCAACACGGCGGTGTCGCCGGACCAGTTGGCCGCACTGTTCGACGCGCTGTCCGGGTAACACACGGTTTCGCCGCCGACTGCGCAGGTTGTGTGCGGCATTACGCCGGCCATTTCCGCGAGCAGATCCTGCACAGTCGACGCCTGTGCATAACGGCGCGCGGCTTCGACTGCCGGTGGTCGAAGATTTCGGTCATGAGCGCGGACGACTGGCCGTTTCTCGGGCGGCAGGCCGTCCGGCGGGGCGAGATCTCGGCTTGGCGGCTGCAGCGGGACTACCGGGCTCTCTACCGCAACGTCTACGTGTCGAAGGATGCGACGCTGACCGCGCTCACCCGAGCTCGCGCGGCCTGGCTGTGGTCCGGTGGCGGCGCGACAATGACGGGACTTTCTGCCGCGGCCGTTCTGGGGACGAAGTGGCTAGACGCGGGTGAACCCGCAGAGTTGCGCCGCGCTAATCGACATACCCCACCGGGAATCGTGGCCCGGTCGTATGACCTGGACGCCCGAGAAGTATTCGTTCGTAACGGGATTCGGATTACCACTCCGGAGCGGACCGCGTTCGACATCGGACGATCGATGTCGGTGAACCTTTCGATCCCCATCCTGGACGCGTTGTCGCACGCGACGAGCTTCAAGGTCGCCGACGTCGTATCCCTCGCTGCCGCCAGGCCGGGTAGCAGGGGTATCCGGCGGCTGCGGTCAGTGATGAAGCTGGTTGATGGCGGCGCGGAGTCCCCGCAGGAGAGCCGGGTGCGCTTGCTGCTGGTCGCGGCGAGACTGCCGCCGCCCGAGACGCAAATCGAGTTCACCGATGAGTTCGGTATGGCGCGGATCAGGGTCGATATGGGCTGGCGGGAATGGCGGGTCGCTGTCGAGTACGACGGCATCCAACACTGGTCCGACCGATATCAGCGGTCGTGGGATATCGATCGCATCGCGATGCTCGAGGCGCTGGGATGGGCGGTCGTCAGGATTAGTGCCGAGATGCTGGCCAGGCCAGAGGTAATCATCGAGCGTGTGCGCAGCAAGCTCAGGGCGGCGGGCTGTCCGATCTAGCATGCCGAGTGTGCAGCTAGTGGGCGTGCTTTCGACCTTTTCGCATGTAGATCATGCACACTGGGCGCGATTTCAGGCAGGCAGCGACTGGCGACCGCGAATCAACTTGCCCGGCCGCGCATCGGTCGGCACACCGTTCTCGGCGATCACCTCGCCGGTGACGATGGTGGCCACATAGCCCTCGGCGGTCTGGTCGAGGCGGCGCCCGCCTGCCGGCAGGTCGTAGGTGAGCATCGGCTTGTGGATTCTCAGCGCGGCGTGGTCGATGACGTTGAGGTCGGCCTTGTAGCCCACCGCGATCCGGCCGCGGTCGGCGAGCCCCGCAACGCGGGCCGGCACCGCGGTGAGGCGGCGGACTGCCTCGGACACCTCGAACCGGCCGGACTTGCGGTCGCGCGCCCAGTGCGTCAAGAAGTATGTCGAATAGCTTGCGTCGCAGATCATTCCGTAGTGCGCGCCGCCATCGCCCAGACCGAGCACCACGTCTTCGCGATGCAGGAGTTCGCCGACGGTGTCCAGCGATTTGTTCTCCAGGTTGCTGGTCGCGACTAGCAGCATGGCGTGACCATCGTCGTCGAGCAGCCGGTCGTAGGCCTCTTCCATCGGATTGATTCCGAGGGCCCGGGCCCGCGCGCCGATGCTGTCGGCGGGGTCGGGCTCGTAGTTGGGGTTGTCGTCCAGCGGGAAGATCCAGTCCCACATCTGCGCCACGTACAAGATCGGGTGCCCGTGGCCCGGTTTGTCGGCCAGGATGCGGGCGCGCACCTCCGGCTTGCGCATCTCGGCGACGCGTTCGGCCAGCGGCAGATGTGCGATCTCCTGGTAGCTGGGATACAGCACGAACGGGTTGGCGGTCAGCTCCAGCCCGATGATCAGCCCGATCGGACGCGGCAGCAACTGGGCGGTGACATCCCCGCCGGCGGCGTTGGCTTTCTCGATCATGGTGATGGCGTCCGGCCAGGTCGGATCACCGGCGTTGCCGACGACGAGGGTGAAGGTGACCGGCAGCCCGACGTCCTCGGCCACGTCGAACACCGTCTGCAGCACTGGCTGGTAGCCGCCCGCGGGAATGTCGGGCACGAATTGCAGCAGCCCGCCGCCGCCGTCGACGACACCGCGGGCGATCTCCTCGATCTCCTCGCGAGCGGCGTCGTAGCTGGGGATCGGCGAACCGCTCTCGGTCTTGTGGATGGTCAGCCGCGACGACGCGAAACCGAGCGCGCCGACCTCGATGGCCTCCTTGGCCAGTTCGCGCATCCTGGACAGGTCCTCGGCGGTGGCCGGCTCGCGGTTGGCGCCGCGCTGGCCCATCACGTAGACCCGCAGCGGCGAGTGCGGGAGATAGGCCGCCACGTCGATATCCCGCTTGCCCGCCTCGAGGGCATCCATGTACTGCGGGAAGGTTTCCCAGTTCCACGGCAGGCCGTCGGTCATCACCACACCGGGAATGTCCTCGACCCCGGCCATCACGTCGACCAGCACGTCGTGGTCTTCCTGGCGGCACGGCGCGAAGCCGACGCCGCAGTTGCCCATCACCACGGTGGTCACCCCGTGCGCCGATGACGGCGTCAACCGCTCCGACCAGATGGACTGGCCGTCGTAGTGCGTGTGCAGGTCGACGAAGCCGGGCGTGATCAGCAGGCCGGTCGCGTCGATCTCCCGCGTGGCGCCAGATCCGTTCACGTGGCCCACCGCGGCGATCACGCCGTCCTGGACGGCGACGTCGCCGATGAACGGCTCACCGCCGAGCCCGTCGACGATGGTGCCGTTGCGGATGATCAGGTCGTATGCGCGCATACCCGAATCGTAGACCCCGGCCAATGGCACAAACCAACCTTGCACGGAATCTGTTGCAGCCCTTTCTAATAGCTAGATGGGCGTGCCGACTGGGTCCTCATCTCCGCCACCAAAAAGGTCGTGCTCGCGTTCAAGTTCTCGGAGTCGCCATGCAGCGACGGTCAGAATCTCGCTAAGTGCGGTGAGGTCGCTGCTAGTCAGCGGCCCGACTAACTCCCGAACGCCACTCCATTCGGCCGACTCGCTGATCTTGAGTCGCCCGCTGGGCCTGTGGCCGTCGCCCAGCGCGACCTCCACGCCGATCTCCAACCCTTGATCCTCGGTGGTGAAGCCTCCGACTATCTCGGTGTTCACGCCTGCTGCGTCGGTGTCCATTGCACGTACTTTCTACAAGCGACTTGAGTTCTACGTAGGTGCTCAACATTCTCGCAGAGCTTCGGTGTTCAACAATGTCGAAGCGGTCTTCCACGGGTAGGGTCGACGGGTATGTCTGACTCCGCGGTTCGAGAGTTGTTGCGCGACGCCTTCACTCGGCTGATCGAGCATGTCGACGAGTTGACCGATGGACTGACCGACGACCAGGCCAACTACCGCCCGTCGCCGAGTGCAAACAGCATCGCCTGGTTGATCTGGCACAGCGCGCGGGTGCAGGACTTCCAGCTTGCACCGATCGCCGGCGTCGAGCAGGTGTGGAAAACCGGTGAATGGGTCGACCGCTTCGGGCTCGATCTACCGCGCAATGACACCGGCTACGGCCACGGCCCCAACGAGGTCGCCAAGGTACAGGCTCCGGCCGATCTGCTGGCCGGCTACTACCACGCGGTCCACGACCTGACGCTCGAGTTCGTCGCCGGTGTCACGGGCGAGGACCTGGCGCGCGTCGTCGACCGCAACTGGGATCCGCCGGTGACCGCCAGCGCCCGCATCGTCAGCATCATCGACGACTGCGCCCAGCACCTCGGTCAGGCCGCCTACGTCCGCGGCATCGCGCCCTAAGGCTTCCCCGCGCCAGGGGCCGGGGCAGGGAACACGACGATCTGCCCGGTCGGCTCTGATGGTGGCTCCGGCCCGCCCCACTCCTGACACACGACATAGAGCTGTGGCTGCTGATCGCCGCGGCTGAGAATGCACGCGAACGCGCCTCGATCGAGTTCGACCGTGCCAAGAACCTCGCCGCCCTCGCGCACCCGCACGCAGTGCCGGTTTCCCACGTCGGCGTACCAGACGGCCCCGTCGGCGTCGATGCAGATGCCGTCGGGGTGGTCTCCTCCCGTCTCCGCCCACGTCCGCCGTCGTGTCAGGTCGCCGGTGTGACCGATGTCGTAAGCCGTGAGCCGATTGCCGTACGACTCGGCCACGATCAAAGTCTCGCCGTCGGCGGTGATCGCCATGCCATTGGGGAAAGCGAGATCGTCTGCGACCTCGCGGACGGCCCCGGATGGCGTGACCAGTACGACGCTTCCAGGCGCCGGCTCCCCACCGGGGAAATCGAAGCCGATGGTGTTGACGTAAGCGTTGCCGCGCGAGTCCACCACGATGTCATTCCACGGTTTCTCCGAGATCGATGACAGGTCGGCGTGGGCAACCATCGAGCCGTCGAGTTCACGACGAAGCAGGCGCCGCTGTGCCGAATCCACCACGAGCAACCGCCCGTCGGGCAGAAAGTCGATGCACATCGGAAACGACTCGACGCTGACCACGACCTCATGGCCGTCCTGGGGATCGAGCGCGATCACCTGATGCGCGCCCCAATCGGAGAACCAGACCCGCCCGTCGTGCCAGCGGGGCGATTCACCAAACGTGATTCCGTCCATCAACACGGTCATGGAGATAAGACTGCCTGCCCGGCTAAAGCTCATCGGCCGGCCAATGAACTTGACACCTGTCGACATCGAAGGGCGGGCGTCTACGATGGCGGTTATGACCACGATCACACCCGCTACTCCCGTGACTGAACCCGACTTCACCGGCACCGGCACCATCACCAACCCCGCGACCGGCGCCGTCGCCGGGCAGGTGCAGTGGACCGACGCCGCGGACGTGCCCACCATCGTCGCCGGGCTGCGCGCGGCTCAGCACGAGTGGGAGCGGCGCGGAGCCACGGGCCGCAACAAGGTGCTGGGCCGGTTCGCGGTGTGGCTGGCCGACCACCGCGGTGAGATCGAAGAACTGCTGATCGCCGAAACCGGCAAGTCCGCGGTCGACGCGGCCCAAGAGGTGCCGATGCTGATCATGATCATCTCGTACTACATCAAGACGGCAGAGAAGGCGCTGGCGCCCGAAAAGCGTCCTGCTGCACTGCCTTTCATGGCGATCAAGAAGATCACCCTGCACTACCGGCCGCGGGCGGTCGTGGGCATCATCGCGCCGTGGAACTACCCGGTGGCCAACGCACTGATGGATGGCCTCGGCGCGCTGGCTGCGGGCTGCGCGGTGTTGCTGAAGCCATCGGAGCGCACTCCGTTGACCGCCGAGGTGCTGCGCCGAGGCTGGCACGAATCCGGTGGACCCGAGGTGTTCGAGCTGGCCCAGGGTGCCCGGGCGGTGTCGGAGGCCGTCGTCGACAACGTCGACTACCTGCAGTTCACCGGGTCCAGCGCTACCGGAAGCAAAGTCATGGAACGCGCCGCCCGGAGGCTGACACCGGTCAGCCTGGAGCTGGGTGGCAAGGACCCGATGATCGTTCTCGACGACGCCGACATCGACCTCGCCGCGCACGCCGCGGTGTGGGGGGCGATGTTCAACGCCGGACAGACCTGTGTCTCGGTGGAGCGGGTCTACGTGCTCGAGCAGGTCTATGACCAGTTCGTCAAAGCCGTGGTGCGCGACGTCCAGTCGCTACAGGTCGGTGCCGGCGAAGGGAATACTTTCGGGGCACTGATCGACGAGCAGCAACTGGCGGTGACCGAACGCCACGTCCGCGAGGCCGTGGCAGCCGGAGCGCGCGCACTGACCGGCGGCCAGCGCACCACCACCTCGGGCAGTTTCTACCCGCCCACCGTGCTGGTCGACGTCGACCACTCGATGGCATGTATGACCGAGGAGACGTTCGGTCCTACGCTGCCGATCATGAAGGTCGGTTCGGTCTCCGAAGCGGTCCGGCTGGCCAACGACAGTCCGTACGGGCTGAGCGCCTCGGTGTTCTCGCGCGACGCCGATCGGGCCAACAACGTTGCACTGCAACTCGATTGCGGAGCGGTCAACATCAACGACGTGATCACCAACCTGATGTGCACGACGGCCCCGATGGGCGGCTGGAAGACCTCAGGTATCGGCGCGCGGTTCGGTGGCGCCGACGGGATGCGCAAGTTCTGCCGGGTTGAGACAGTCGTGACGCCGCGCACCAATGTCGGTGCGGGCCAGAACTACTACCACAATTCGCTCAAGGCGCTGCGGCGGACGAACAAGCTGATGACCAAGATGGCGCTGTCGCGCCCACGTCGCACCGCCAAATAGTGCGATTCGCGCTCGCGGCGCTGCTGTGGCTGTGCGCCACGGTTGCGCTGGCTGTCGCCGTGCCGACGGTGTGGACGCAGATCCATGTCGTCGACGTGAACGGCTATACAGCGATGGCGCGCAAAGCCGCCGGGGATAAGGCGTTGCAGGCGGCGGTAGCGGCTGAATTGGCGACCAGGGCAACGGTTCTGATCAACCAGAGCAACCACCACGTCGACTCGGCGAACGTGCACGCCGTGGCGGCCGGGTACACCGCCGGCCCCGACTTTCCCGCGCAGTTCGCCGACGCCAACCGGCTGGCGCACGACTGGATGTTCAGCGGCGCCCACACGCAGTCCGAGGGTGACCAGTGGGTCGTCGACCTTGCGGGCATGCTCAAGGACAGCGCGTTCGAGCAGATGTTGGCCACCTACAACGTCAAGGTGCCCGAGACGGTCCGGGTTCCGGTTACGGTGTCGACACCAAAGGTGATGCGGCCAGGCGAGTTACGGCCGCTGGCCACCTGGGGCCGCTGGGCGAGCATCGGCGTGGTCGTGTTGACGGGCGTCTTCGCACTGCTGACCTTCGCCGCGGCCCGCAGCCGCGGCAGGGCACTGGCCGCCCTCGGAATCTCCGCGCTGCTGGTCGGCGCCGCGGGGTGGATCGCCATCGAACTGGCTCGATACCCGCTCAACGACACGCTGAACAACACCACCGGCGGCATCCGCGGGATCGCCGATGTCATGGTCGGACAGGCCCAGGCCAGCCTGCATGACTGGCTCGACATGACGCTGGCCGCAGGTGGCGGGCTGGTGCTGCTCGGCGTGTTAGTTGCCGGCCTTGGCGGCTTGCGGAGAAGCTGAAAGATGTTCGGCCAATAGGGCATCCAACTTTTCGTTGGCCGAAATCAACCCTGCGGTGATCATTCCGAACACCTTGTCGCGCACTTCCTGCGGCTTGCCGATCAGCGGGGCGTACATGTGCCGCATCAGGTCCAGCCGCGCCTCGCCCAGCCAGGCCATCAGCCCGGCGTCGGAGAACCAGCTGATCTGGTTGCGGTGCTCGGCGAGCGTCGTGGTCAGCCAGTCGACGTCGGTGTTGGGGTGAGGCACCGGCTGGCACAACCGGTTCCGCGCCTCGTCGTCACCGTAGGCACCCTCGACGTGGGCGATCATGCCGGAGCTGAAGACCTGCTGGCAGCCCCGAATGCTCTGCAACGTGATCCGGTCGCCGTCGAAAACCGTTGCTGCCGGCTTCTTTTCCAAACCGTCGGCGCTGCAATCGACGTACAGCGCTGAACCGTCGACCGAGATCTCGCCGTCGTCGAGCACCACCTTGCCGGGTTCGATGTGCTGCACGCGTCCCAGCCGCACAACGTCGCTGATCCGCCGCAGCTGGTCCAGTTCGGTCTTCGTCACGTTCGCGCAGCGATACATCGTCGGCTGCACCGACGAGTCCAGGCGCAGCAGGTTGCCGCAGTCCTCCAAGCGCTCGAACAGGTCGGCCACGTCTGTGGCGGCCGCGATCGCGATCAGTCGCTGGGCGAATCCGGCCTGGAACCGCTCCAGAAATTGCGGGCCGGGCTGAATGTTGGCGCGATCCATCAACCACGAATCGCGCGGCATGATCCAGGTCAGCCGCTCGGGCGGAATACCGTTGCGCAGCAACCACAAACACGCATCGATACCGGTCTTGCCGGCGCCGACTATGACGAAACGGTCGCGGCCGACCGCGAAGGCCGGCAGGTCGTTGGGCGGGACGCAGTCGACGCGAGAGGCGACGTCATAGGCCGGTGGGCGCATCGACGGCACCGTGGTCTGCAGGTATGTCGCGTCGACGATCCGCTTGCGGACATTGACGGTGTGGTTCCCGCCGGCCAGCCCGCGAAAACGGCCCTCACCCAGATACTCGGCCATCGGGAAGTAGGACACCTGTCCGCTGGGCAGCAGGTCCTGGTGCATCACCTTTTCGAAATAGGCGCAGATTTCGCCGACGGTGGCCAGCTCGTAGAGACCTTCGTTCCAGCCGAGTTGGTCGATGCTGTCGCTACCCAGTCCGCGGGAGTTGACGCCGTAGTAGGCCGACGGCTGGTGCAGCCGGACGAACGGATATGCGCGATTCCAGTGGCCGCCCGGCGAATGCCCGCGGTCGACGATCACCACCTGAGCGTCGGTCTCGGCCACCAGAGTGTCGGTGAACGCCATTCCCATCGCGCCCGCACCGACGACCAAATAATCCGTGTCGATCGTTGTCACGCCAGTTCCCCCCGTTTGCGGACAGGCTAGCCCAAGGGCAGTTTGGCGATGATCGACCCGGTCGGCTTCGGCGAACCGCTTCCGGGTTCGACGGTGAAGGCCAGCATGCCGGACCTGCCGATGTCGTGCAGCACGTGCGTGGTCGTCGGTGTGACGGACGCGGGGTCCATCGTGCCCGCGGAGGTCGGGCCCTTGTCGTCGATCAGCCACATTTCGTACACGGTGCCCTGCGAGGGCGGCGGCACGTTGTTCAGCGTCAGCACACCGGCGTTCATGCCCCGGGAGAAGACCACCGTCGCTGTCCCGCCGCCCAGGTGACCGGAGACCGTCCGCTTGTCCGGTGCGGCCATGATCTGCTCGGTCATGTTGGGTGAATGCGTAGGTCGCAGCGCGACGCCGACCCCGAACGCGGCCAATCCCACGATGATCGCGGCTGCTGCGGCCAGCACGAGCGTGCGCCAACGAAGTTGACGTGGCTGCTCTGACTGGGCGGCGGCAACAACGGCGGCCCGCAGCTGCGTCGGTGGCTCAACGGCGGTCACCGCGGACACCAGCGCCATTGTCTCGTGGATCGCACGCACCTCGGCTCTGAAAGCGTTGGCGACGGGCGTCGCGGCCGCAGCGAGTTGCCGGTCGACGGTCGCGCGTTCGGTGTCGGAGATGGCGTGCAGTGCGTACGGCGTCGCCAGCTCGAGCAGGTCGAATCCGGTCGGCTCGGTCATGAGACCCCCAGGCATCCGCGCAGACCACGCAATGCGTCACGCATCCGCGATTTGATCGTCGACAGGTTGGCCGACAATCGCTGCGACACCTCGGCGTAGGTCAACCCGCCGTAGTAGGCCATGTCGATGCACTGCCGCTGCACATCGGTCAACGAGTCCAGGCAGTCGGCCACCCGCCGCCGCTCGTCTGCGGCGATCGCCGAATCGGCGACAAGATCGACGGATCGTTCGACGGTGGCCGCGCCGTAGCGTGACTCACGCTGACCAGTTGCCTGCTCCGAGCGGACCCGGTCGATGGCGCGGCGGTGCGCCATGGTCATCAGCCAGGAAAGCGCCGAGCCTTTGTTGGAGTCAAAGGCGGCCGCGCTCCGCCACACTTCCAGGTAGATCTCCTGGGTGGTCTCTTCGCTGTACCCGGCGTCCCGCAACACCCGCGCGACCAATCCGTAGACCCGTGACCTGGTGTGGTCGTAGAGAGCGGCAAACGCGTCAGTGTCGCGGCGCGCCACCTGGTGCAGCAATGCGTCCAGATCGGCGCCGTGCCTCGATTCGGTCATCGGTCGGTAGCCTAGCGAGTCCGCGACGAGAGTCGTCATTTTCGTGCCGATCGGGGCGGACGTGGAATGAAAAACGATGTCCGTTGCTGGTATTCAGCGAAGCCCGGGCGGCCTTTCATGTACTTCTCGGTGAGGCGGGCGCCGGTTACCCAAACCAGGAAGTAGGTCATCAATGCCGGCGATAGCACCGTCGTCAGTGACCGCCAGCCGGCGATCGTGACCAACCAGAGGCCCCACCAGACGGTGGCATCGCCGAAGTAATTGGGGTGGCGGGTCCATGCCCACAGCCCGCGGTCCATCACCACGCCGCGGTGTGCCGGGTCGGCTTTGAACACCCGGAGCTGACGGTCGCCGACGGCTTCGAAGCCGAGACCGGCCAGCCAGACCAGGATGCCGGCCGCGGTGACTGCCAGCAACGGTCGAGGGGTCGGGCCGCACACCGCGGAGAGCTGCAACGGCAGCGAGATGAACCAGATCGCGAAACCCTGCACGGCGAAGACTTTGCGAATGACCTGGCCGACGCCGGCGTCGCGCAGTAGATCGGCGTAACGCGGATCCTCGCCCTTGCCCGCGGACCGCCGGTGGATGTACCCGCTGAGCCGCAACGCCCAGATCGCGACCAGCGCCAGCAACAGCCACCGCCGAGTCGGGTCGCCGTGGCCGAGAATCGCGGCGACGGCCGCGACGGCGATGAAGCCCAGCCCCCAGGCCACGTCGACCACGTTGTAGCGGCCGATGCGCCGGGCGATGCCGAAGGTGACCGCGAACACGACGAGCAGCGCCGCGGCTGACGCCCCGGAAACGATCGCGAAGTCGACCATCATGGCTGCTGCGCCTCACGTGCGAACGTCCACTGATAGACATCGAGATATCCCGACCGGAATCCGGCTTCCGAGTAGGCCAGGTACAGCTCCCACATTCTCGAGAACACCTCATCGAAGCCCATGTGCGATAGCGTTCTGCGGCGCTGCAGGAACTGCTCCCGCCATAGCCGCAATGTCTCTGCATAGTCTGCGCGCAGCGACACCATGTCCGTTGTCCGCAAAGCGGTGTGTCGCGAGGTGATCTCGGAGATTGCGGTGGTCGACGGAATCAAGCCGGCCGGGAAAATGTACTTCTGGATCCAGGTGTGGGTCTTACGCGACGCCAGCATCCGGTCGTGCGGCATGGTGATGGCCTGCATGGCGAATCGCCCATCCGGCCGCAGTAGCTGATCGATCGTTTGGAAGTACTCCGGCCACGCCTGGAATCCGATCGCCTCGATCATCTCGACGGAGATCACCGCGTCGTAGTTGCCACCGACATCCCGGAAGTCGCGCAAGTCGATCTGCACCCGATCGGACAGTCCCGCCGCCGCCACCCGCTCGCGGGCCAACCGCACCTGGCGTTCGGACAGGGTCAGCGAGCGGACGTTCGCTCCGCGCGCGGCCGCGCGGATGGCGAGTTCGCCCCATCCGGTGCCGATCTCGAGCACTTGGCTGCCGGGACCTACCTGCGCCGTGTCGAGCAGTCGGTCGATCTTTCGTCGTTGCGCGTCGGCGAGATCGGGCCACGCGGCAGGCAGGTGATCGAACTGCGCGCTCGAATACGTCATGGTTTCGTCGAGGAACTCGCTGAACAGGTCGCTCGGCAAGTCGTAGTGCGCGGCAATGGCGCGGCGGTCATCGCGGCGGCTTCGGTTCGCCGAATATGGTTGGGAGGCAAGGACGATCGGTCGCAGGCGTTGCAATGCGGACGGCACCAGAGTGGCCATGTCCCGCGCAAGCACGGTCAGCACCCCGGTGAGATCGTCCGATTCCCACTCGCCGGCCATGTAGGACTCACCGAAGCCGATCAGCCCGTGCCGTCCGATCCGCCGAGCCAGCCGGTCCGGTTGATTGATTCTCAACGTCGGTGCCGCCGCAGCGCCGGCACCGATCGCCGTGCCGTCGGGGTAGCTGAATTTCAGCGGAAGTCGGCCGGCGACATTGCGCAGCAACCGCCCGGCGACGATCGCCGATGCGGCAGCGCGGGGTCCGGACGGCACCTTGGCAATTGCCGGCCAACGCTCGGGATCTACTGCCGGCGGGTGTTTTTGACCGATCTCGGCAGGTCGTGGCACCAACGGCACTCGGCGCAGCCACAACGCGATGCCCTGGATGCGGATGCGCAATGCCACCAGCAGCGGCGCCAGCGGAGACACGATCTGCATACGGGTGACGTGACGCAGCGTCGCAGGCCGGTGGGTGCCGCGCAGTCTCGCGACGAAGGCCGGCTTGCTGCCGTCGTGCAGCGACACCACCACGTCCAGGTGCTTGTCCGGGCGCGGCGCCAACACCTGGTAGTGGCCACTGACCCGGTTGAACGGGGACACGTAGAGCTTTTTGGTGACCGGCACCGGTTTGTTCGCCGGCGGCATCAAGTAGGCGTGGCGTTGCCCGTAGGTGTTGTGCACTTCGGCGATGACGTGCCGCAGCACTCCCTCACGATCGTGGCACCAGAAGACGGTGATCGGGTTGAACACGTAGCCGAGCACCCGTGCCTGCAGCAAGGCGGTGATGCGACCGCCGGGCAGGACCGCGTCGTGGTCGGCCAGGTAGGCGTCCACCCGGTCGCGAAGCGACTGACCCGGATGGCCGGCGAGATGGTCCCGCGCGTCGAAACGGGCGAACGGCCGCAACCACCAAGGCAGCGATGGCAGCTCGTCGAGGTCGACATACCAGCTGTAGCTGCGGTATTCGAAGGAGTGCTGCACCGGCGCCTGCCGGTCGTGGGTGATCGTGGTGTGGTAAATCGCCGGAGTCAGCATGCCAGTGCCTCCGTGCGTGCTGAATGTGCCGGCCAGTCGGCGCCCAGCCGCTGAGCCGCCCGAAGCCCGGACGCGGCGCCGTCCTCGTGGAATCCCCAGCCGTGGTAGGCACCCGCGAACACCACGCGGTCGTCGTCCAGCGTCGGCAGTAAGCGCTGCGCGACAATGGATTTCGGAGTGTAGAGCGGATGGGCGTAGGACATCTCGGCGATCACCGATGCCGGATCGACCCGATCGTGGCCGCCCAGTGTCACCAGGAAGCGGCGGTCGGCGTCGATGCGCATCAGCCTGCTGATGTCGTAGGTCACCAGCACGTGGTCGTCATTCGGCCGGATCAGGTAGTTCCACGATGCGCGGGCGTTGCGGCGTCGGGGCAGGACGGACTCGTCGGTGTGCAACTGCGCGTGATTGGCCGAGTACGTGATCGCGCCGAGCACAGCCCGCTCCTGGCCCGAGGGAGCGTCGAGGAGCGCGAGCGCCTGATCGGGATGGACGGCCACCACCACGGCGTCGAACGTTCGCGGAGCCGCATCGCCGGCGTGGATTTGCACGCCGTCGGCCAGCCGGCGCAGCGCCCGCACGCGGGTTCCAGGGCGGACCTCGTGCAGACGTTCGGCGACGGCTTGCACGTAATGCGCTGAACCTCCGGTGACCGTGCGCCACGTCGGGGAACCGAAGACCGACAGCATCCCGTGGTGGCCGAGGAACACGAACAGGTAGCGCGCCGGATAGCGCAGTGCGTCACTGCTGCTGCAGGACCACACCGCCGCCACCAACGGCGTGATGAAATGCGCGACGAAGAACGCCGAGAATCGGTGCCTTTGCAGAAATTCGTCCAAGGTCTCCAGGTCGTCGGCACCGCCGTCGTCGTTGAGCACCCGGCGCGCGGCGCGGTGAAACCGGCTGATCTCGAACAGCATTCGCAGATAGCGGGGACGCGCCGAGTGCCACGACGCGAAAAGTCCGCGCACGCCGAGCGCCCCGGCGTACTCCAGACCGCTGGCTTCTGCCCGCACCGACATCGACATGTCGGACTCCTGAGTACGGACCCCCAGCTCGTCGAACAAGCGGCACAGCGTCGGATAGGTGCGGTCGTTGTGGACGAGGAAGGCCGAATCGACACCGATCACGGTGCCGTCGCCGCGGTCGATCGAGTGGGTATGTGCGTGACCGCCCAGGCGGGAGTCGGTTTCGTAGAGGGTGACGCGGTCACGACCGGACAGGACAAACGCAGCGGTCAGACCGGCTACACCGCTGCCGACAACGGCGATTGACCGACCTTCTGTCTTAGGCACGTGAGGTATTCGGAGCAGGGGCGCAACTGGATGCCCGTGACTGATGTCACCCTCACGGGCCGTCCACGGCGGCCGCTGCTCCGAATGACGGAATGTACGACCCCTAAGCGCGGCGGGGACCGCCGCATTTGACAAAGGAGCCAAAGCGGAATGAAGGACGTACACACCAGGACATTTGCGATAGGCCTGGCAGCGCTTGCTGCTGTGGGCTTCTCGGCTTGTTCGAGCAACAAATCCGACACCGCGCAGCAGAGCAGCGCGAGCTCGGCGACCAGCAGTGCGGCCCCCGCGATGACGGGTGCGCCTGCCGATCCCGCCTCCGACCTGATCGGCTCTGGCTGCGCTGACTACGCGGCGCTGCACCCGACCGGTCCGGCCTCGGTGACCGGAATGTCGCAAGACCCGGTCGCGACAGCGGCATCCAACAACCCGCTGCTGTCGACTCTGACCGCCGCGCTGTCGGGGAAGCTGAACCCGCAGGTGAACCTGGTCGACACGCTGAACAACGGCCAGTACACGGTGTTCGCACCGACCAACGCCGCATTCGACAAGCTGCCGCCGGCGACCATCGACGAGCTCAAGACGAATGCCGAGATGCTGAAGAGCATCTTGACCTTCCACGTCGTTCAAGGCCAGGCGAGTCCGGCCAAGGTCGATGGCGCACACAAGACGCTGCAGGGCGCCGAAGTGACTGTGGCCGGTCAGGGTAACGACCTCAAGGTCAACAACGCAGGTTTGGTGTGCGGAGGGGTGCACACCGCCAACGCGACGGTGTACATGATCGACACTGTGCTGGTTCCTCCCAGCTAGGTAGCGGTCTAAGACCCTCGCGAGATAAGGCAGTCCGGTTCGCCGGGCTGCCTTATCGCCGTTGAGGGGGCCTACCCGTCCAAGATCGTTCCGGTGGCGAATAATAGGCATGGTGTCTATTGCGTTGATCGGTCTAATCGGAGGCCTGATCACAGGCATTTCGCCGTGCATCCTCCCGGTGTTGCCGGTGATCTTCTTCTCCGGTACGCAAGGAAAAGACGACGCTGCAGAGCCGGGCGACGGCGGGGTCGCTGTCGCAGTCAAGCCGAAACGTGATGTCTCGCGGCCATATCG
Organism: uncultured Actinomycetota bacterium; assembly: GCA_963737375.1. GTDB lineage: Bacteria > Actinomycetota > Actinomycetes > Mycobacteriales > Mycobacteriaceae > Mycobacterium. The sequence continues at coordinate 121,201 of CAVTSP010000021.1, read as the reverse complement.
GGTGATCGGCGGTCTGGTGCTGAGCTTCAGCATCGTCACCCTGGCCGGGTCCGCGCTGCTGTCGCTGCTGCATCTGCCGCAGGACGCGATTCGCTGGGTCGCATTGGTCGCGTTGGTCGCGATCGGTCTGGGCTTGATCTTCCCGCGGTTCGAGCAGGTGCTGGAGCGGCCGTTCGCTCGCATTCCGCAAAAGCAGATCGCGACTCGTACCAATGGATTTGGCCTCGGCCTGACCTTGGGTGTGCTGTACGTGCCGTGCGCGGGACCGGTCCTGGCAGCGATCGTGGTGGCGGGCGCGACGGCGAACATCGGCCTGCCGATCATCATCCTCACCGTGGCGTTCGCCGTGGGCACGGCCGTGCCGCTGTTGTTCTTCGCGCTGGCCGGACAACGGGTTGCCCAGCGCGTCAATGCCTTTCGGCGCCATCAGCGCGGGATCCGGATCACGGCCGGGATTGTGACGATCCTGTTGGCGGTGGCCTTGGTGTTCAATCTGCCGGCGGTGCTGCAGCGGGCCGTCCCCGACTACACCCACTCGATCGAAGACAAGTTGGGCCACAACAAAGACCTCCAAAAGCAACTCGGCGGCATCGTCAACGACCAGAACAGGGATTTGGCGAATTGCTACGACCAGTCGGAGAAACTGCAGAGTTGCGGCCAGGCGCCCGACCTCAAGGGCATCAACGCGTGGTTCAACACTCCCGGTAACGCGCCGATCGACCTGCATTCGCTGCGCGGCAAGGTGGTATTGATCGACTTCTGGGCGTACTCCTGCATCAACTGCCAGCGCGCGATCCCGCACGTCCAAGGCTGGTATCAGGCCTACCGTGACAAAGGTTTTGAGGTCATCGGCGTGCATACCCCCGAGTACGCCTTCGAGAAGGTGACCGGCAACGTCGAGAAGGGCGCCGCCGATCTCGGTATCACCTATCCGGTCGCGTTGGACAACAGCTACTCGACGTGGACGAACTACCGGAACCAGTACTGGCCCGCCGAATATCTCATCGACGCCAACGGCGTCGTGCGCCACACGAAGTTCGGCGAAGGCGACTACAACGGCACCGAAAAGCTGATCCGCGAGCTGATCAGCAACGCGCACAACGGAGTTGCGCTGCCTCCGGCGGTAGACGCGCCCGACACCACACCGCAAGGCGGGCTCACGCCCGAGACCTACTTCGGGGTGGGCAAAGTCGTCAACTACGCCGGCACCGGCACCTACGACGAAGGCCGAGCGGTCTTCTCGCTGCCGCAGAAGCTGCCCGACGATTCGTTCGCCTTGCAGGGACCGTGGCAGCTGGATTACCAGGGCGCGACGGCCGACGGCGACGCGTCGAGCATCGAGCTGAATTACCGCGCCAAAAACGTCTACATCGTCGTGGGTGGCACCGGCAATCTTGTTGTGACCCGCGACGGAAAGACGACGACGCTGCCCGTCGACGGGCCGCCGCAGGCCCACCAGATCGTCGGCGGCAAGGACGTGACCCGGGGATCACTGCAGGTGCGTCCCAGCCAGGGTGTGCAGGTGTTTTCCTTCACCTACGGCTGACACCAATCCGTGACCCGCCGGGCTCCGAATCACCGGGCATGAACATGTACAGCAAACTCATCCCAGCGACCGGTATGGCGGCGACCGTCGTCGGTCTCGTCGTAGCCAACTCCGTGCCCGCAGCGGCCGCACCCAACCTGATCGGCGCGGGTTGCGCCGACTATGCGGCGATGCACGCTGACGGACCCGCATCGGTCACCGGAATGTCGACGGTCCCCGTCGCGGTGGCGGCATCGAACAACCCCGAGCTCACCACCCTGACCGCGGCGTTGTCGGGCCAGCTCAACCCCAACGTCAACCTGGTCGACACCCTCAACAACGGCCAGTTCACCGTGTTCGCGCCGACCGACGCGGCGTTCAACAAGCTGCCGGCCGACACCATCAACCAGCTCAAGACCAACTCCGACCTGCTCAAAAGCATCCTCACCTACCATGTCGTCTCCGGCCAGCTGAGCCCCAACCAGGTCGACGGATCGCACAACTCGGTGCAGGGCGCACCGGTGAATGTGACCGGTTCGGGTAACGGCCTCAAGGTCAACAACGCCGGCCTGGTCTGTGGCGGCGTGCCCACCGCCAACGCGCAGGTGTACATGATCGACACAGTGCTGATGCCACCCGGACAGTGAGAGTCAGCACACTAACCAGTAGGGCTAACGCGGTTGCTCCCGCGCTGGCGGCGGTCATCGAGCCGCTGATCGGCGGGGAGCTACCCATCCGACTCATCGCCTGGGACGGCAGCGTCGCAGGCGATGAGTCGGCTCCGGTTGTGCGGCTGCAGAATCCGAACGCGCTACGCCGGATGGTGTGGCGCCCAAACGAACTGGGCGCCGCGCAGGCGTACGTGTGCGGCGACATCGACGTCGAGGGCGACCTGGCGGCCGCGCTGAGCCACGTGTGGTCGCAGATCGGCGAACGCCGATTGGGGCCAGTCAAGCCGTCACCGGCAGCGCTGGCACGTTTGTGCGTTGCCGCGGCGCGGTTGGGCGCTTTCGGTGCCCCACTGCGCCCGCCCGCGACTCAGGCGCGGATGCGCGGTCGCCTGCACAGTCTGTCCCGCGACAAGGCGGCGATCAGCCATCACTACGATGCGTCGAATGATTTCTACCGGCTGATTCTCGACCCTTCGATGGCGTACTCGTGCGCCCATTGGGAATCGGCGCAGGCGAATTCCACGCTGGCGCAAGCCCAATCCGAGAAGCTGGACCGAATCTGCCACAAGATCGGCCTGAACGAGCGGCCCGGCATGCGGCTACTCGACGTCGGATGCGGTTGGGGGTCTTTGAGTTTGCACGCCGCGGTGCACTACGGCGCTCAGGTCGTGGGCCTCACCCTCTCGCGAGAGCAGAAGTCCTACATCGATGCGGCGCGCAGCGAGCGCGGACTCAACGATCGGGTCGAGATCCGAGTCCAAGACTATCGGGCGCTGACCGATGGGCCGTTCGACGCGGTCGCGTCCATCGAAATGGGTGAGCATGTGGGCCAGAGCAATTACCCGACCTACGCGAGCACCTTGCACAGGAGCGTGCGGCCCGGCGGCCGCGTGCTGGTTCAGCAGATGTCTCGACGCGGCAACCACCCGGGCGGTGGACCGTTCATCGAATCGTTCATTGCGCCTGACATGCACATGCGCCCGGTCGGCGAGACGGTGGCGCTGCTGGAGGATTCCGGCCTGACGTTGATTTCGGTCGAGGCCATGCGGGAACACTACGTGCGCACCGCGGATGCATGGAGCGCAAACCTCGAAAAGCGCTGGGACGCTGCGGTGGAACTGATCGGAGAGGAAGCCGCCCGAGTGTGGCGGCTCTACCTGGCCGGTGGACGGCTCGCGTTCGAGCAGGGCCGGATGGGTGTCGATCAGATGCTGCTCGCCCGCTGACGTTGGAAGGTCGACGAACTGACCACGGAAGATGAGGTAGCGACCGAAGTTGCATCAGCCAGCACCGCCCGGCGCTGGTCCATGCTGGGTGTCTCGCAGGCAGCGACGCTGTGCGCCAACGTCTTCATCAACGGCGCTGCTTTCTTGATTCCCGCGCTCGTCGGAAAGCACCACGCCAGCTTGGTCGAAGCGGCTCTGCTGGCGTCGATGCCGAATCTCGGCATGATGTTGACGCTGATTCCCTGGGGGTACCTGCTGGACCGGGTGGGGGAGCGGATAGTGCTCACCCTGGGTCTGACGCTGACCGCTGCGGCGGGTTTCGCCGCCGCATCCGCGGATTCGATGCTGACGGTCGGAGTCTTTCTCATCCTCGGTGGCATGGCGGCCGCCAGTTCGCTGGCCGCCAGCGGGCGTCTGGTGACGGGCTGGTTCGCCGAGGGGCAACGCGCGCAGGTGATGGGCATCCGGCAGACCGCGCAGCCGCTGGGTATCGCGGTCGCCGCGTTGGTGATCCCCGAGCTCGCCAAACGGAACCTGTCACTGGCGCTGCTCTTTCCGGCGATGCTGTGCGCGGTGGCGGCGGTGGCTTGTGCGCTCGGTGTTCACGACCCACCGCGGCCTGAGCGAGCCGAAGTCGACTTTCAAGAACTGCGCGACCTGTACCGCAGGCCGGTGTTGTGGCGCATCCACGTGGCGTCGGCGCTGCTGATGGTGCCGCAACCCGTGGTGCTGACGTTCATGCTGGTCTGGTTCGTCGGCAGGCACGGCCTGTCAATGGTGTGGGCCGGTGTGCTGGTGGGTCTTTCGCAGATACTGGGCGCACTGGGCCGCGTCGCGGCGGGTCGGTGGTCGGACCGCGTCGGCTCGCGGATGCGGCCGCTGCGAGTCATCTCCGTCACGACCGCCGTCGTCATGATGGTTCTCGCATTCACCGACAACGTGGGTTGGGGGTTCGCCGCGGTGCCGATGATGGTGATCGCGTCGGCGATGGCCGGCGACAACGGCTTGCCGTTCACCACGGTCCCCGAGCTCGCCGGACCGTTCTGGAGCGGTTGGGTGCTGGGCACACAGAACACCTTCGAGCGGTTGGTGGTGGCTGCCGCACCGCCACTTTTCGCTGAGGTGATCGTGGCCTCCGGATATCCGCTGGCGTTTGCGCTATGCGCGGTCTTCCCACTGGTGGCTTTGCCGTTGGTGCCGTTACACACTCGCGGCACTTGTCTGTAGCCCGGTCAGGGCGTGATGATGTGTGAGGGGTCGGGCCGCAACTCCGGTGGGGCCTGACTGTAGTCGCCGAACGGGCCGTCGCGGCGCTCCACAGCGGCACGCACGCCGTCGTTCGCGGCCGTCTGGATGAAGCCGAGCGCCTCCGGGGTATTGCGCATCAATCCGTCGAGGATGCCGCCCAGCGTCTGGGTCGACGACAGGCCCATGTTCTCGTAGGCCTGGTTTACGATCAGCTTCTGAGCCTGCAACTGCGACAACGGAATTCGAGATAGCTCAGCGGCGATTTCGGCAACTCGGGCTTCCAGCCGTTCGAAGGGGACCGCTTCGTTGATCAACTCGACGTCGGCGGCCTGCACGCCGGTCAGCGGCCGGCCGGTCAACGAATGCCACTTGGCCTTCGCCAGGCTGAGCCGGTACAGCCACATCCCGGTCAGATAGGCGCCCCACATGCGGCTGTACGGCGTGCCGATCACGGCATCCTCGCTGGCGATGACGATGTCGGCGCACAGCGCGTAATCGCTTGCCCCACCGACACACCAGCCGTGCACTTGCGCGATCACCGGCTTGGAGGCGCGCCAGATCGCCATGAACTTCTGCGTCGGACCGGTCTCGCGGGCGCTGACCATGGCGAAGTCCTTGCCGGGGTCCCAGCGCCCGTCGGTGTTCATCGCCTCGCCCCACTGCTGGAAGCCGTCGCCGAAGTTGTAGCCGGCGGAGAACGCTCGGCCCGCTCCCCGCAGCACGATGACCTTGACCGCCGGATCCCGCTCGGCTAGGCCGACGGCGGCCTCGATCTCGTCGGGCATCGGCGGAACGATCGTGTTGAGTTGGTCGGGGCGGTTCAGCGTGATCGTCGCGACCGTATCGGTCGCGGAGTACAGCAGTGTCTCGAATTCGGTTGTCGGCATGATCAACCCACTGCGGGAGGCAGCATTTGGAATCCGGTCAGCACGGTGTCGGTGTCGCGCGCGTAGACGCTGTTGCCCGGATCGGTCGACTGGACCGTCACCGTCGACACGAACGTGTTGTCATGGAAGGTGCCCGCCACCATGAGCGTTCTGACTTTGCGCGCCGGAATGCGGCCCATGCTGGGTGCGTCGTAGTCGACCAACTCCGCCTCGTCGCCGCAGCGGGTTGTTTCCATCGTGCTCAGGTCGGTGGCCCCGAGACGGTCGACCAACGCCGCACGTTCCTGGTCGAAGATCGTTTGGTTGTCGCTACTGCCGTCGGGCACGGATTCGAGGGTCACCACCGCCGTGGGCATGAAGTTGTTGTCCGACAGGTCCTTGTTCCTCATCGTGAAGCGGATGACGTCCGAGTCGAGCATCGAGGCCCGTTCCCAGCCGGTCGGCTGCGGTATCTTCAGCTGCGGCTCGCCGGCCGCGCGCGAGTCGATGGCCGTCAGCGGAGCTGAAACCGGCTCGCATTCATTCGGTTTGGGCCGTGGCGCGTGAGGATCCTGGGTTGCGCTACCGGTGATTACTTTCGAGCAACCAGGCACGGCCAGCAACGCGACGGCGGTGACCGTCGCACACAGCATGTGCACGCGCATCGCACAACACCACACCCTCATGACTTTCACTGTCAAGTGCCCAACATTCGCCATAGGAACGCGAAGGCCAGCGCGGTTTTGAACGCGCTCTGCGCGTTGTCGGCCGCGCCGGCGTGGCCGCCCTCGATGTTCTCGTAGTACCAGACCCGGTGCCCTGCAGCCTCCAGCGCGGCGGTCATCTTGCGGGCATGCCCGGGATGGACCCGATCGTCGCGGGTGGACGTGGTGATCAGCACCGGTGGGTAGTCGGCGGTGGCCGAAATATTCTGATAGGGCGAGTATTCGGCGATGAACTTCCAGTCGGCCGGGTCGTCGGGATTGCCGTACTCGGCGACCCAGGATGCGCCGGCCAGCAGCAGATGGAAGCGGCGCATGTCCAGCAACGGCACCTGGCACACCAGCGCACCGAACAACTCCGGGTACTTGGTCAGCATGATGCCCATCAACAGCCCACCGTTACTGCCACCCTGCGCGCCGAGCTGCGACACGGTGGTGATGCCCCGATCCACCAAATCGGTTGCCACTGCGGCGAAGTCCTCGCCCACCAGGTGACGCCCCTCGCGCATCGCCTGGGTGTGCCAGCGCGGTCCGTACTCGCCGCCGCCGCGGATGTTGGCCAACACGTAGGTGCCGCCGCGGGCCAGCCACAGCCGGCCCATCACCGGGCTGTAGCCAGGAGTGTAGGAATTCTCGAATCCGCCGTAGCCGTAGAGCAGGGTGGGACCGGGACCGTCCGCGTCGCCGGGGCGGACAACGAAATACGGAATCGCGGTGCCGTCCTTCGACGTCGCGAAATATTGCTCGATGGAGAGGTTTTCGGCGTCAAAGAAACCGGGCGCGGATTTGACCTCCTCGAGCGGGTCGTTGCCGGTACCACGCAACAGATGCGACGGGCTGTCGAAGCCGCTGGAGTCGAGAAAGAATTCGTCGCCGGTGTCGTCGGCCGCGACGATTACGCTCTCGGTTGCCGCCGGGATGCCCGCCAGCGGGGCGCGTTCCCAGCTGCCCGGCGTGACGATCTCGACCCGGCTGGCCACGTCGGCGAGTGTGACCAGCAGCAGCCGGTCGCGGATCCAGGCGTACTGGTGCAGGCAGGTGTGCGCGTCAGGCTCGAAGACCACGCTCAATTCGCGCCCTCCGCTGAGGAATTCGTCGTAGTTGGTTGCCAGCAGGGAGCCGGCGGAGTAGGTGGTGGTGCCGAACGTCCAGTCGGTGCGGGGTTCGATCAGCAGCCAGTCGCGGTGAATGGAGATGCTGCTCGCATCGGAGGGAACGTCGATGTGGATCAGTTCCGAGCCGCGCAGTTCATAGCGCTCGCTGTTCCAGAAGTCGGTGGAACGGGACACGAAGGTGCGCTCGAAACCGGGTGTCCGATCCGCCGACCCGCCCACGCTGACGTCGGCGCGCGCTCCCTCGAAGATCAGATCCGCGGCGTCCAACGGCGTACCGCGGCGCCACCGCTTGACGATGCGTGGATAGCCGGATTCGGTCAGCGAGTCGGGCCCGAAATCAGTGCCGACCAGAACAGTGTCGGGATTTTCCCAGCCGATCTGCGTCTTGGCTTCTGGCAGCTCGAACCCGCCGACGACGAATTCCCGTGTCTGCAGGTCGAATTCGCGCACGATGGCCGCGTCGGCGCCGCCGCGGGACAGATTGACCAGCGCACGGTCGAATTCGGGCTCGATGACGATGGCACCCGACCAGACCCAGTTCTCGCTTTCAGCCCGACTCAATTCATCTACATCCATCAGTACGTCCCAGTCGGTGGCGTCGCTGCGGTAGCTGTCCAGGGTGGTCCGCCGCCACAACCCGCGTGGGTTGGCCGCGTCGCGCCAGAAGTTGTACAGGTAATCGCCGCGGCGGCGAACGTAGGGGATGCGCGCATCGGTGTCGAGCACTTCGAGCGTCTCGGTGCGCATCCGCTCGAATTCCTCACCGGCGAACTGGGCGACCGTCGGGTCGTTGCGAGCACGCACCCAATCGAGTTGCTGCTCTCCGAGGACGTCCTCGAGCCACAAGTAGCGATCGTTCACCTCTTCAGCCATATGCGCAGCTCCTCCTCATCGCGCTTCGCGCTCTGCATCGTCGCCGCGCGAGCCATCAGGCCATTGTTACCGCGGCGGTAGTGTGAGCTGTGTAACACCGTCGAACGAGGAGCAGTGGTGACTATGACCGTCTTCGCACGACCGGGTACCCAAGGGGCCCTGATGTCCTTTGAATCGCGGTACGACAACTTCATCGGCGGCGAGTGGGTGGCGCCGGCCAGCGGTAAGTACTTCGAGAATCTGACGCCGGTCACCGGCCAGGCGTTCTGTGAGGTGGCGCGCTCGGAGGCGGCCGACGTGGAGAAGGCACTCGACGCCGCCCACGGCGCGGCGCGGGCGTGGGGCAAGACCGCCCCGGCCGAGCGGGCCGCGATCTTGAACAAGATCGCCGAGCGGATCGACGAGAACCGCGATGCGCTGGCGCTGGCCGAAGTCTGGGACAACGGCAAGCCGATCCGCGAGACATTGGCCGCCGACATCCCTTTGGCTGCAGACCATTTCCGGTATTTCGCCGGCGCGATCCGCGCCCAGGAAGGGTCACTGAGCCAGATCGACGACGACACCGTCGCCTACCACTTCCACGAGCCGCTGGGCGTTGTCGGGCAGATCATCCCGTGGAATTTCCCGATCCTGATGGCGGCCTGGAAGCTGGCGCCCGCGCTGGCCGCCGGCAATGCGGCGGTGCTCAAGCCCGCCGAGCAGACCCCGGCGTCGGTGATGTACCTGATGTCGCTGATCGGCGATCTGTTGCCGCCGGGCGTGGTCAACGTGGTCAACGGCTTCGGCGCCGAAGCGGGCAAGCCGCTGGCGTCGAGCAACCGGATCGCCAAGGTGTCGTTCACCGGCGAAACCACCACCGGGCGCCTGATCATGCAGTACGCCAGCCAGAACCTGATCCCGGTCACCCTGGAGCTAGGCGGCAAGAGCCCCAACATCTTTTTCAACGACGTGATGGCCGCGCACGACGACTTCCAGGACAAGGCGCTGGAAGGCTTCACCATGTTCGCCCTCAACCAGGGCGAGGTGTGCACCTGCCCGTCGCGCAGCCTGGTGCAGGCCGACATCTACGACGAGTTCCTGGAACTGGCGGCCATCCGCACCAAGGCGGTCCGCCAGGGTGATCCGTTGGACATCGAGACGATGGTCGGCTCGCAGGCCTCCAACGACCAGCTGGAAAAGGTGTTGTCCTACATCGAGATCGGCAAAGACGAGGGCGCCAAGGTCATCACCGGTGGGGAGCGCGCCGAGCTGGGTGGAGACCTGTCCGGTGGCTTCTATGTGCAGCCCACCATCTTCGCCGGCAACAACAAGATGCGGATCTTTCAGGAGGAGATTTTCGGGCCGGTGGTCTCGGTGGCGTCGTTCAAGGATTACGACGACGCCATCTCGATCGCCAACGACACCCTCTACGGGCTGGGCGCGGGAGTGTGGAGCCGCGACGGCAACACCGCTTACCGGGCCGGCCGCGACATCCAGGCCGGTCGGGTGTGGGTCAACTGCTACCACGTCTACCCGGCGCACGCCGCGTTCGGCGGATACAAGCAGTCCGGCATCGGCCGGGAGAACCACAAGATGATGCTGGATCACTACCAGCAGACCAAGAACCTGCTGGTGTCGTATTCGCAGAAGGCGCAAGGGTTCTTCTGAGGAGCGCGCCATGGTAACGCCGCGGTTGGTGATCACGTCCGCGGCCGCCGAGCTGCTCGGCCAGCTGCGAGACAAGCACGGCCCGTTGATGTTTCATCAGTCCGGCGGCTGCTGCGACGGGTCATCACCGATGTGTTACCCCGACGGCGATTTCATCGTCGGTGACCGCGACGTGCTGCTCGGTGTGCTGGACACCGGCGAAGACGGCGTGCCGGTGTGGATTTCGGGGCCGCAGTTCCAGGCGTGGAAGCACACTCAGCTCGTCATCGACGTGGTGCCCGGTCGGGGCGGCGGGTTCAGCCTGGAAGCGCCGGAGGGGAAGCGGTTCCTGTCGCGCGGCCGGGCCTTCTCCGAGAGTGAGAACGCGGAGCTGGCGGCGGCCGCGCTGATCACCGGCGCCGACTACGAGCGCGGCGAGCGGCTGCCAGAGCGGGCGCCGGTGGTCGCAGCGGCCGTCGACGCGTGTCCAGTACCCGCGAGGCGCGCCGCGCCGGTAAACCCGTAGCGGGCAGCCGCGGCAGTATCTTTGAACGGTGATCCCGCTGCCGCGGCCTTGGCTTTTGACCAGCGCGATGCTGCTCGGTGTCGCGGTCGGCCTGTTGGGTGGCGCCGCGGCGCTGACTGTGGAGCACGCCCGCATGCGCCCGGACATCGCGATCGCGTTGGTGGTCGGATTTCCCAGCGCCGTGGGATTGCTGGTGATTCTGATGGCCCGACGCCGATGGCTGACGGCGTTGGGTGCGTTTGTCCTCGCGTTGGCGCCCGGATATTTCGGGGTGCTCGCTCTGGTCGAGGTCGTGACCCGTGGCTGACCACGAACGCGTCGAGACCGAGTCGATGCCGCTGACCGAGCCGTACAAACCGACGTTTGACACCGGCGTGCACCAGCGAGCCGAACCCGAGCTGATCGAGCCCGAGCCGCCTCCGCCTCGACGCCGATGGTGGCACCGAGGGTCGGACGTGGCAGCAGACGAACCGGCGAGCGGCATCATCCCGGCCGCGTACACCGAGGTCGAGGCGCCGCCGTCCGAAGGTATTGCGGCGATCACGGCGGCCGGCCAGTACCAGTATCTGAAGTGGTGGAAGTTCCTCCTGATGCTGTTCGCGGTCTGGGTTCCCGCTGGCGCGATCGGGGCCGGCCTGTTTTATTGGTGGAGCCACGACGCCTCCAAACACAAAACGACGGTGGTCTTCGTCGTGCTGGCCTACGTCGTGGTGTGCACGGTCGCCGGCCTGATCATGGCGATGGTGCCCGACCGCCCGCTGGTGTCGGCGTTGGCGATCGCGCTGCTCTCGGCGGTGTTCGCCTCGGTTGTTGCCGCAGCGCCGGTGTACGGCAAGTTCTACTGCGAGCACAGCCAGCGGCACTGCGCGGCGGGCGTACTGCCGTACTGAGCAACCGCACCGCGGCTGTGCAAGGCTGGCGGGGTGGCGATTTTTCGGCCTCCGAGACGCCGGCTGATCGCAACCTCACCTCCATCGTCAGCGTGATCGGTCGCACACGTTGCCTCGACGACCGCGACCACGAGCTCACCGACCGCGGGCAACACCTGGTCGAAAAGCTGGGCATCGACCTGGCTGCGCTGCGGGCCAGCCGACGGGTGTTCGCCCGCTCGTGCGTCGACTGGGCCGACCGCCGGGTACATCTGGCGGGCGCGCTTCCCGCCGCGATCACCATCGTGTTCCTCGACCGCGGCTGGCTCACCCGGGCACCGGGTCGCAGGCTGCGCGTCACCGACGGCTTCGACGACAGGATCGATCGATGGCTGGCCCCCTGCCGCTTGGCGCAAGGCCATTAGGGTAGTTGCCGTGACCCACTATGACGTTGTCGTCCTTGGTGCCGGACCCGGCGGATACGTGGCGGCCATCCGCGCCGCGCAGCTGGGGCTGAATACCGCCATCGTTGAGCCGAAGTACTGGGGCGGAGTCTGTCTCAATGTCGGCTGCATCCCGTCCAAGGCGTTGCTGCGTAACGCCGAGCTCGCGCACATCTTCAACAAGGAAGCCAAGACCTTCGGCATCAGCGGCGAGGTGACCTTCGACTACGGCGCCGCCTTCGACCGCAGCCGCAAGGTGGCCGACGGCCGAGTGGCCGGCGTGCACTTCCTGATGAAGAAGAACAAGATCACCGAGATCCACGGCTACGGCAAATTCGCCGATGCCCACACGCTCGATGTCGACCTCAACGAGGGCGGTACCCAAAAGGTCACCTTCGACAACGTCGTCATCGCCAGCGGAAGCAGCACCCGGCTGGTCCCCGGTACCTCGCTGTCGAAGAACGTGGTCACCTACGAAGAGTTGATCCTGACCCGCGAGCTGCCCGAGTCGATCATCATCGCCGGCGCCGGTGCGATCGGTATCGAGTTCGCTTACGTGCTGAAGAACTACGGCGTCGACGTCACCATCGTCGAATTCCTGCCGCGCGCACTGCCCAACGAAGACATCGACGTCTCCAAGGAGATCGAGAAGCAGTACAAAAAACTCGGTGTCAAGATCCTCACCGGCACCAAGGTCGAGTCGATCGCCGACGACGGCTCGGTGGTGACCGTGACCGTCAGCAAGGACGGCAAGACCGAAGAACTAAAAGCGCAGAAAGTGTTGCAGGCCATCGGCTTTGCCCCTAACGTCGACGGCTTCGGACTCGACAAGGTCGGCGTCGCGCTGACCGACCGCAAAGCCATCGGGATCACCGACTACATGCGCACCAACGTCGAGCACGTCTACGCCATCGGTGATGTCACCGGTCTGCTGCAGCTGGCCCACGTCGCCGAGGCGCAGGGCGTGGTGGCGGCCGAAACCATCGCCGGCGCAGAGACTTTGGCTCTTGGCGACTACCGGATGCTGCCGCGGGCGACCTTCTGCCAGCCGAACGTGGCGAGCTTCGGGCTCACCGAGCAGCAGGCCCGCGACGAGGGCTACGACGTGGTGGTGGCCAAGTTCCCGTTCACCGCCAACGGCAAAGCGCACGGCGTGGGTGACCCGAGCGGATTCGTGAAGCTCGTCGCCGACGCCAAACACCTGGAACTGCTGGGCGGCCACCTGGTCGGCCATGACGTCTCGGAGTTGCTGCCCGAGTTGACACTGGCCCAGAAGTGGGACCTGACGGCAAACGAGTTGGCGCGCAACGTTCATACCCACCCGACTATGTCGGAGGCACTGCAGGAGTGCTTCCACGGCCTGACCGGTCACATGATCAACTTCTGACGCCGAAAGCGAGAGGCACAGTAGCGAAATGGTCAGATCCAAAGCGGTACGAGCCGAATCGATTTGGGCCGGGCTCGGGGGTGTCCTCGCCGGTTACCTGCTGTGGCTGGTCGCTTTCTCGATCGGCGATTTCCTGACCACGGCCGGTAAGTGGGGTCCGATCGTGTTGGCGGTTTCGGCGATACTCGCGCTCGTCGCGGCGCTGTGGGGACGGCGGGTGCGGGCGCGGGGAAACCTCACTCTGGCGGCGTTCGCGTTCGGGTTGCCGGTTCTGCCGGTAGTGCTGACCGTGTTGGTACTGGCCGACACCTACTTGTAGCGGTCCGCCTGTCCAGGATTGTCCAGCGGAATCTGCAATGCTGACATCGTTGCGGCCAGGCAGTCGTATTGCCCTGCGAGCATGCAGAATTCGATGAGTTGGCGCTTATCGAGGTGCTGTGAAAGCTGTTGCCAGACTTCGGGGCTGATCCCGCGGTTGAGGATGAACTCGTCGGTGGCACGCAGCAACGTCTGCTGTCGGTCGGTCAACCCGTCCGCCGCCGCGTCCGGCCAGGCGAAGATCAGCGCCTGCGTCGGATCGTCGAGACCGCGACGGCGGCCCATCCAGCGGTGGTGCTGCAGTTCGTACTCGGAGCCACGCAGATGGGCGACTCGCAGGATCACCAACTCGGTGTCCACCTGCGGCAGCCGGCCCCGCAGCAACAACGCTGAATAGGGCATCATCGACAGGAACAGCCGCTTGTGCTGCCCCAGGGTGGCGAACAGGTGCATCTTGGGAGCGCGGATGGTGCGGGCCGCCGACTTCGCCAAAACCCAGTTGATCGGCCCTAACTCGCGGAAGCCACCCGCCGGGATACGCCCGGTGTCTGTCTGATCCGTCATGGGTGCTTCACCAGGTAGGGCGAGACCGTGCTGCGGTGTTCGTCGAGATCGAGTGCGCGACCCAACGCGGGGAATGCGCGCTGCGGGCAGTTGTCGCGTTCGCAGACCCGGCAGCCCGCGCCGATCGGTGTGGCTAACAAGGCTGGGTTGCCAGACAAGTCGAGTCCTTCCGAGTAGACGAGCCGATGGGCGTGCCGGAGTTCGCAGCCCAGCCCGATCGCGAAGGTCTTTCCGGGCTGACCATACCGGGATGCACGTCGCTCGATGGTGCGGGCCACCCACATGTAACTGCGCCCATCCGGCATCTGAGCGATCTGCACCAGGATCTTGCCCGGGTTGGCGAACGTCTCGTAGACGTTCCACAGCGGACAGGTGCCGCCCGCCGAGGAAAAGTGAAAGCCGGTGGCGGACTGGCGTTTTGACATGTTGCCGGCGCGGTCGACGCGGACGAACGAGAGCGGCACCCCGCGCATCGAGGGTCGCTGCAGCGTGGACAGCCGGTGGGCGATGGTCTCGTAGCTGACCACGTAGAACGCCGACAGCCGCTCGACGTCGTAGCGGAAGTTCTCGGCGATCTCGTGGAACTGGCGATACGGCAGCACGGTCGCGGCGGCGAAGTAGTTGGCCAGCCCGAGCCGGGCGAGCTTGCGGGACTCGTCGCTGGTGAAGCTGCCCTCGTCGACAAGCCGGTCGATGAGCGTCCCGTGCTCCAGGTAGGCCAACTCTGCGGCGAGCTTGAACGCATACTGGCCCGACGGCAGGTGTCCGCCGATTTCCAACGTCCGGGTTTGCGGGTCGAAGCGGTGAAGGACGTTGTCGCCCAAGTCGATTCGCTTGATCCGGACGTCGTGTACCGAGGTCAGCCGGTCGGAGAGGTCGCGGACCAGATCGGCGCGATGCATGCGCATCCGTACCGTGAGCTCCTCGGCGGCCGTGTCCAGCTCGTGTAGGTAGTTCTGCCGCTCGTAGAAGTAGTCGCGCACTTCCTCGTGTGGCATCGTGATCGAGCCGCTACCGCTGCCGTCGGAGAACCGGTCCTCGGTGGCCGCCGCGAGCTGCGTCGTGGTGAGCCGGTAGCGCCGGTGCAGATTGACCAGGGCACGGGCCAGCGCCGGGTGCGCATTGACCACGTCGGCCAGTTCCGACTGGTCCACCTCGACGCCCAGATCGTGGTCGAGGGTGACCTCGCGCAATTCGGCGAGCAGCCGGGTGTCGTCCTGTGAGGCGAAGAACGTCGCATCGACACCGAACACCTCGGTGATGCGCAGGAGCACCGCGACCGTCAACGGCCGGACGTCATGCTCGATCTGGTTGAGGTAGCTGGGGGAGATGTCCAGCATCTGTGCCAGCGCGGCCTGACTGAATCCGCGCTCACTGCGGAGCTGCCGGACTCGCGAGCCAACGAATGTCTTGGCCATTCGGCCAGCGTACTAGCGTTGCGAAGTCGCAGTTAGCAAAATTCGCACGACGCCAAGACGTGGCGCTGCGGCAAACTGGTTTGGCACCATTCTCGCTCGGGGACCCTAAGCTGGGCGGCCTGGCAACCATGCATTATGTCGTGTTGCCACGAGGCCAGACCCAGCCGGAAGAGTTGCGGGGAGTGAAGCCGTGAGCTTGGACAAACTGATGATGCCGGTACCCGACCCGCATCCTGACGTCTTCGACCGGGAATGGCCGCTGCGCGTCGCCGATATCGATCGCGACGGGCGCCTCCGCTTCGATTCCGCAGCCCGCCACATCGTGGACATCGGTCAGGATCAGTTACGCGAGCTGGGCTTCGAGGAGACCCATCCGCTCTGGATTGTTCGCCGAACGATGATCGATGTGATCCGCCCGATCGAGTTCGGCGACATGTTGCGGATGCGCCGGTGGTGCTCGGGCACGTCGAATCGGTGGTGTGAGATGCGGGTGCGCATAGATGGGAAGCGCAAAGGCGGCCTGTTGGAGTCAGAAGCGTTTTGGATCAACTTCAACCGGGAGACCCAGACTCCGGCGCGCATCGCCGACGACTTCCTCGCGGGCCTCGGGAAAACCACTGACGTCGACCGGCTGCGCTGGAAGGCCTATCTCACAGCAGGCAGTCGAGACGACGCCGCGGAGATCCACGAGTTTCCGGTCCGATTCACCGACATCGACTTCTTCGACCACATGAACAACTCCGTATATTGGAGCGTCGTCGAGGATTACCTCTCGTCGTACCCGGAGCTGCTCAAGGCACCCCTGCGGGTGACTATCGAGCACGATGCCGCCGTCGCGCTGGGCGACAAGCTCGAGATCCTCGCGCACGTGCACCCGGCCGGCTCCACCGATCGGTTCGGCGAGAACCTCTCGGATCGCACTGTTAGAACGCTCACATATGCGGTCGGCGACGAGGTCAAAGCGCTCGCCGCGATCTTCCCGCTCTAACCGTACGAGCGTTATGCAAACGTCTGCCTGACCTGCGAATTTAAGTTACCGACTGGTAACTGCTGAACCGTTTCAGTTGGCAACGATCTTCGCAAGCTTTGCAAAAAGCGCCGGAGCCCTAGCCAAAATTGGCACGAAAATAGGTGGACCTGGGCCGCTGACCTGTGCCATCTTCGTGTTAGCAAGTCAGCAATGATGCTGGGGTCCTTAGCAAGGCTGGAAATCTCGGGTCCTCAGATCAACAAATTTGAGGAGAACGCTATGTCGAGCGTTGGCACGCCGAAGAGCCCCGAAGAGATCCAGAAGGACTGGGACACCAACCCCCGCTGGAAGGGCATCAGCCGCACCTACACCCCCGCCGACGTGGTGGCCCTGCAGGGCTCGGTCGTCGAGGAGTCCACGCTGGCCCGCCGCGGCGCCGAGGTGCTGTGGAGCCAGCTGCACGACCTGGAGTTCGTCAACGCGCTTGGCGCGCTGACCGGCAACATGGCCGTCCAGCAGGTGCGCGCCGGCCTGAAGGCCATCTACCTGTCCGGTTGGCAGGTCGCCGGTGACGCGAACCTGTCCGGCCACACCTACCCGGACCAGAGCCTCTACCCGGCCAACTCGGTGCCGCAGGTGGTCCGCCGGATCAACAACGCGCTGCTGCGTGCCGACCAGATCGCCAAGGTCGAGGGCGACAACTCCATCGAAAACTGGCTCGCCCCGATCGTCGCTGACGGTGAGGCCGGCTTCGGTGGCGCGCTCAACGTCTACGAACTGCAGAAGGCCATGATCGCGGCCGGTGTCGCCGGTTCGCACTGGGAGGACCAGCTGGCCTCGGAGAAGAAGTGTGGACACCTCGGTGGCAAGGTGCTGATCCCGACCCAGCAGCACATCCGCACCCTGACCTCGGCTCGCCTGGCGGCCGACGTCGCCGACGTGCCGACCGTCGTCATCGCCCGCACGGACGCCGAGGCCGCCACGCTGATCACCTCTGACGTCGACGAGCGCGACCGTCCGTTCGTCACCGGTGAGCGCACCTCCGAGGGCTTCTACCGGGTGCGCAACGGCCTCGAGCCCTGCATCGCCCGCGCCAAGGCCTACGCGCCGTACTCCGACCTGATCTGGATGGAGACCGGTACTCCGGACCTCGACCTGGCCCGCCGCTTCGCCGAGGGCGTCAAGAGTGAGTTCCCCGACCAGCTGTTGGCCTACAACTGCTCGCCGTCGTTCAACTGGCGCAAGCACCTGGACGACTCGACCATTGCCCGGTTCCAGAAGGAGCTCGGCGCGATGGGCTTCAAGTTCCAGTTCATCACGCTGGCCGGCTTCCACGCCCTGAACTACTCGATGTTCGATCTGGCCTACGGCTACGCCCGCAACCAGATGAGCGCCTACGTCGAGCTGCAGGAGCGCGAGTTCGCTGCCGAGGAGCGCGGCTACACCGCGACCAAGCACCAGCGCGAGGTCGGCGCCGGTTACTTCGACCGGATCGCCACCACCGTGGACCCGACCTCGTCGACCACCGCGCTCGCGGGCTCGACCGAAGAAGGCCAGTTCCACTGAGCCAGTTCCACCAAGACCAGGCCGTAGCCACAAGCTCGCGGCTTGACAGCGCAGGCCCCGCCCGGAAACCCTGGGCGGGGCCTGACGCATATCGAGAGGAAAATTTCGACAGTGAGCACTGCGATTGAGCGCGTGGGAGTTATCGGCGCCGGGCAGATGGGTGCGGGCATCGCCGAGGTGTCGGCGAAGGCCGGAGCCGACGTGGTGGTCTTCGAGCCCACCGAGGAGCTCGCCGCCGCGGGCAAGGCCCGCATCGAGTCGTCACTCGAGCGGGCCGTCAGCAAGGGCAAGCTGCCCGCCGACGAGCGGGACGCGACGTGCAAGCGACTGCGCTACACCAGCAAGCTGTCCGACCTCGCCGACCGCCAACTGACCATCGAGGCGATCGTCGAGAACGAAGCCGTGAAGGCGAAGGTCTTCGCCGAACTCGACGAGATCATCACCGACCCTGCCGCTGTGCTCGCGTCCAACACCTCGAGCATCCCGATCATGAAAATCGCTGCGGCGACCAAGAATCCGGGCCGTGTGCTCGGTCTGCACTTCTTCAACCCGGTACCTGTACTACCGCTCGTCGAGTTGATCAGCACGCTGGTCACCGACGACGAGGCGCTGGCGCGCGTCGAGCATTTCGCGAGCGAAGTGCTCGGCAAGAAGGTGGTTCGCTGTGGCGACCGATCCGGCTTCGTCGTCAACGCTCTCCTGGTGCCCTACCTGTTGTCGGCCATCCGGATGGTCGAGTCCGGCGTGGCGTCGGTGGAAGACGTCGACACCGCGATCGTCGCCGGGCTGTCACATCCCATGGGCCCGTTGCGGCTTTCCGACCTGATCGGGCTCGACACGATGAAGCTGATCGCCGAGGCGATGTACGACGAACTGAAGGACGCCCACTACGCGCCGCCGCCACTGCTGCAGCGCAAGGTCGAGGCCGGTCAGCTCGGTAAAAAATCCGGCCAGGGCTTCTACTCCTACTAGGCCGCGCGCCGCGGCGTCGGTCGGCTCCGGATTTCAGAAGATGCCGGCGCCACATTAGACTTGCGTCAGCGGCTAACGTTGCTTACCGCGGGTAAGGCGTAACCTCTACCCCAGTGTCAAGCGACCGGCACACCTTCACATGCTCATCCAATCCGATTGTTCAGGACAAATGGTGTCAGATACCTCAAGCGCAACGCCCAGTGCTCAGTCCCAGTGGTTGTCGAAGTCTGCGGCGCAGACTCGTGGCTCGGACAAGAAAGAAGTCCAGTTCCACTACGACATCTCCAACGACTTCTTCGCCCTGTGGCAGGACCCGTCCCAGACGTACAGCTGTGCGTACTTCGAGAAGGACGACTACACGCTCGAGCAGGCGCAGCTGGCCAAGGTCGACCTGTCGCTGGGCAAGCTGGGGTTGAAGCCCGGCATGACGCTGCTGGACATCGGCTGCGGGTGGGGCTCCACCATCCAGCGCGCGGTCGAGAAGTACGACGTCAACGTCATCGGCCTGACGCTCTCGGAGAACCAGAAGCAGCATATCGAGCAGAACCGGTTCCCGAACATCGACACCAAGCGCGACATGGAAGTGCGCTTACAGCCGTGGGAAGACTTCAACGAGCCGGTCGACCGCGTGGTGTCCATTGGCGCGTTCGAACACTTCGGCTTCAACAAGTACGACGACTACTTCAAAAAGACGTTCAACTTGATGCCCGACGACGGTGTGATGATGCTGCACACAATCATCATTCCGAGTGACGAAGAGATCAAAGCGCGGAAGCTGCCTTTGACGATGTCGCGGGTGCGGTTCATCAAATTCATCATGGACGAGATCTACCCCGGCGGGCGCCTCCCGCTGAGCGCGCAGGTCGAGGACGCCGCCGAGAAGGCGGGTTACTCGGTGACGCTGAAGCAGCCACTGCGCCCGCACTATGCGCGCACGCTGGACACCTGGGCCAGCAACCTGGAGTCGAAGAAGGACGAAGCCATCGCGATCACGTCCGAGGAGATCTACGAGCGCTTCCTGAAGTATTTGGAAGGTTGCGCCGACTTGTTCCGCGAGGGATATACGGACGTCTGCCAATACACCTGCGAAAAATCGCCCGCGTAGCCGAATCAGTGAAAGTGCGTTATAACAGATCGTTCGCAACAGCAGAACCTAACGACCTGAACGAGATTTCTGCGAAAGGCCCATCTCAGATGACGGACAGCGGGTCGGAGGGGTCGTCGAATTTACGGCCGGCCTACGAGGACGTCCAAGCCCATTACGACACCTCCAACGAATTCTTCGGCCTGTTCCAGGATCCGACGCGTACCTACAGCTGCGCGTACTACGAGCGCGATGACATGACGCTCGAAGAGGCGCAGATCGCCAAGATCGACCTTGCGCTGGGCAAGTTGGGCCTGCAGCCCGGCATGACACTGCTCGACGTCGGCTGCGGCTGGGCGGCGATGATGAAGCGCGCCGTCGAGCAGCACGACGTGAACGTCATCGGGCTGACTTTGAGCAAGAACCAGCACGCGCTGGGTCAGCAGATTCTCGATCAGGTCGACAGCCCCCGCTCGCGGCGCGTGCTGCTGCGCGGGTGGGAAGAGTTCGACGAGCCGGTCGACCGGATCGTCAGCATCGAGGCATTCGAGGCGTTCCCCAAATCGCGCTACAAGGCGTTCTTCGATCTCTGCTACCGCGTCATGCCCGACGACGGCCGGATGGTGCTGCAGACGATCATGGGTCACCCGCTCAAGCGCTGGCCGGAGATGGGCATCCCGATCACGATGAGCGACCTTCGATTCATGAGGTTCATCGCGGCCGAGATCTTTCCTGGCGGCGCGGTTCCCTCCGACCAGGATGTCATCGAGTACTCGGCCAACGCAGGCTTCTCGACCGAGCGCGTGCAGAAGATGACGCCGCACTACGTCCGGACGCTGGACACCTGGACGACCAAGCTGGAGGCGGCGCGCGAGGAAGCCATCGCGGCAACCTCCGTCGAGGTCTACGACCGCTACATGCGTTACCTGATCGGGTGCTCGGACTTCTTCCAGCGCAACGTCTCTGAGGTCGGCCAATTCACTCTGGTGAAGAGCTGACCACCGGACTCACCTGAGCCCGGGCACAAAAACGCCGATCGCCAAGCCCGCCACCAGCAGCGCCCCGACCTGGCGGACGTGCAGCCAGGCCAGAGCCGCGTACCACAGCGGCCAGACCGGGAAGTTGGCCGGCGGCTCGTCGGGCGGCGGGCGGCGGAAGTACGGCCACACCTTGATCAGGCGGGGCAGCGCCAACACCACGAGGAGCGCCGGCCACGGCATCGCCCTGACCAGGACTGCGGCGAGCACCAGAAGGTAGAAGCCGACCATCATCGCCAGCGTCAGCGCGCGGGCCCGGGTCTCGCCGAAGAGCACCGGCAGCGTGTGAATGCCGAGCGGCTCGTCGTAGGGGATCTTGTCGGTGTGCTTGCCCATCAACACTGTCGTGCAGAGCAGGCCGTAGGGCAGCGAGGCGAGCAGCACCGGCCAGCCGACGTGACCGACCGCGGAGTAGTAGGTGCCGCAGACCATCAGCGGGCCCCAGACCACAAACACGTCCGGCTCGCCGAGGCCGTGCTTCTTCAGTCGCAGCGGCGGTGCGGTGTAGGCGAAGCTGAGCAGGAACCCAGACAGCGCGAACGCCACCACCGGCCAACCGCGCGCCCAGGTCAGCACGACCAGGATCGCCAGGTCGGCCAGGTTCACCAGGCCGATCGCGACGAGCAGGGTGCGACGGCTGACCAAACCGGAGAGCACCGGGTGCGGTGCGTAGAGGGCGCGCGGATAGGTTTCGCTGTCGAGGCCGGTCTGGGTGTCGTACAGGTCGTTCATCAGGTTGTTGGCGGTGTGCGCCAACAGGATGCCGGCAATCGCGAGAGTCAGCCAGCGCCAATCGAATCCGGGTTGGCCCACTGCGAGCAGTGCGGCGACGAGGCCGGCGAACAGCGTCATCGGCAGCACCGCCGCACGGGTGACGACCAGCCATCGGGTGACCGCGTCGACCGGCATGTCCGGCGGGGGATTGGTGGTGCGCAGGGCGTACGCCCAGGAGCTGAAGCGAGACCGCGTCGTTGCGTTAGTCATGGCGCCACTCCTCCGCAGTGGCTCCGCTCATGCGGGGCCGGTTCACGTCGCTGGCGCAACTCATGGCCGCAACTTAGTCGCCTAATCGATCAGCGGCGGCACAATCGGCGAGGGATGCGGCTGGCCGCGGAACTTCTCCAGCGAGCCGGCGACCTCGGCTATCCCGCACAGCGCGCTCCAGCTCAGCATCGTCAGGTAGTCGATCAGCTCGTCGGCGGTCATTCTGGGGTCCAGCAACCAGGAGTGGGTGGCCAGTTGGACACCGCCGACGATCATGTACGCCCATGGCTCCACACCGCCGAGATCCATCCCCTCGGGGCGCATGCGGCGGCGCAGCATCACCGCCAGCATGCGAGCGATGATCCGCTCGGAGTCGGCGACCACCTTGTTTTTGCCGGCGGAGTTGTTGGCCATCACGAACCGGTAAGGCTCCGGTTCGTTGGCGACGGTCTCGACGTAGACCCTGATGACCTCACGGGTCAGCTCGAAGCCGTCCAGGTTCGACGACAGCGCGGAGGCCATGTTCGGGATCAGGGTGATCTGTGCGAACCGCATCATCACGGCAGTGGTCAGATCGTTTTTGTCGACGAAATAGCGGTAGAGCACCGTCTTGGAGACGCCGATCTCGTGTGCGATCTCGTCCATGCTGACGTACTGGCCTCGACGGCGGATCGCCTCGATCGTCCCATCGATCAGCTCATTGCGGCGTTCCACCTTGTGCTGGTGCCAACGACGCTTCCGGCCGTCAGTTTTCACCGCCGCAGCGAAGACGTGCTGTGCCACTATTGCCGGTTCCTATCCGTGTCGTCCTTTTCGATAGTACGGGTTATTTCCGGCGATTTCTTGTCTGTACCTCTGACAACGTTGTTTGGCGGTCGGCGCGGTAACAGTTACCACGCAATTCTGCCCACCGGCGCGCAGGTCCCGGCGCCGTCGTCGTCACCGATTACCGACGTCGATAGCGGATGATGGTGGAGTGGCAGTCGGATTGAACGGGAGACCCGCTCCGGGACCCAAGCACCGCGCGGATCCAGCACCCCCGCGCAAGCCGGCGTCCATCGCCGAGTCCTTCGCCGGGGCCGACCCGCAAGCCGACATCGAGCGGCGCACGGGGCTTCGGCGGATGAAAGTGGTCGCGCTGGGTTTCCTGGTCGGCGCGACCGCCATATTTATCGGTTGCCGGTGGGCACAGGCCGGCGGCGGCGCCCCCACCTGGGTCGGCTACCTCGGAGCAGCCGGGGAAGCCGGGATGGTCGGTGCGCTGGCGGACTGGTTCGCGGTGACCGCGTTGTTCACCCACCCGCTGGGCATCCCGATCCCGCACACCGCGATCATCAAGCGCAAGAAGGATCAGCTCGGCGAGAGCCTCGGCACCTTCGTGCGGGAGAACTTCCTGTCGCCGGAGGTGGTGGGCACCAAGCTGCGCGACGCGGAGATCCCGGGCCGGCTGGGCAAATGGCTGTCGGATACCTCGCACGCGGAGCGGGTCGCCGCCGAGTCGGCTACCGTACTGCGAGTCCTGGTCGAACTGCTCCGCGACGACGACGTGCAGCTGGTGATCGACCGAATGATCGTGCGGCGCATCGCCGAACCGCAGTGGGGACCACCGGTCGGGCGGGTGCTGTCCACGCTGCTCGGCGAGAACCGCCAGGAAGCCCTGATCCAATTGCTTGCCGACCGGGCGTTCCAGTGGTCGCTGAACGCCGGCGAGGTGATCCAGCGGGTGATCGAGCGGGATTCGCCGACCTGGTCGCCGCGATTCATCGACCAGCTCGTCGGCGACCGGATCCACCGTGAGTTGATGGACTTCACCGACAAAGTCCGCCGCAACCCGGAACATGAACTGCGCCGATCGGCGACCAAGTTCTTGTTCGAGTTCGCCGACGACCTGCAAAACGACGACGCGACGATCGCGCGCGCCGAGGCGGTCAAGGATCAGTTGATGTCGCGCGAAGAGGTCACCAACGCCGCCGAGACGGCGTGGAAAACACTCAAGCGATTGGTACTCGAAGGCGTCGACGATCCGTCCAGCGCCGTGCGCACTCGCATTGCTGACGCCGTGGTTCGGATCGGGGAATCGCTACGCGACGACGCGGAATTACGCGACAAGGTCGATAACTGGATCGTGCGGGGCGCCGAGCATCTGGTCGCCCAGTATGGGGTGGAGATCACAGCGATTATTACCGACACCATCGAGCGCTGGGATGCCGAAGAGGCCAGCCGGCGAATAGAGCTACATGTGGGTCGTGACCTGCAGTTTATCCGGATCAACGGCACTGTCGTGGGCTCGCTGGCCGGGCTCGTCATCTACGCCATCGCGCAGCTACTCTTCTGAGCTCTGCTAACAGTGCTTGCAAAAGCTAGCACCTGTTAGCTACCGTGGGCCGCGTCCGCACAAACCAGCTGACGCAAGGAGTCGCGATGCCGCAGGAAGAAAACCTTGCTGCTGTGGTGACGACCGCCGCGTCGGATATCGGCAGCTTCATCAAAGCGCAGCGTGAAGCGGCCCAGGTTTCGGTTCGGCAGCTGGCCGAAAAAGCCGGCGTTAGCAATCCGTATCTCAGCCAGATCGAGCGCGGATTGCGCAAACCTTCGGCCGGCGTGCTCAACCAACTCGCCAAGGCATTGCGGGTTTCCGCCGAGGTGCTCTATGTCCAGGCCGGGATGCTCGAGCCCGGACCCAAGAGCGAGGTCCGTGATGCAGTCGTCACCGACACGACGATCACCGAAGGGCAAAAGCAGGTCTTGCTCGACATCTACACGTCCTTCGTTCAACAAAACGAGGCTGCCCGGGAGGAGAACAACCCTGCATAAACCCGGACACCCGACGCAATCCCCTGACGCACAACAAGAATGACGAGAGGAAACACCATGGCAGAGAACAACCCGTCCATTGAGGACCTGAAGGCTCCGCTGCTCGCCGCGCTGGGCGCAGCTGACCTGGCCCTGGCCACGGTCAACGACCTGCTCACCGAGCTGCGTGACCGCGCGGAAGAGACCCGCACCGATACCCGCAGCCGGGTCGAGGAGAGCCGTGCCCGCCTGACCAAGCTGCAGGAGGAGCTGCCCGAGCAGCTGCGTGATCTGCGCGAAAAGTTCACCACCGACGAGCTGCGTAGCGCCGCCGAGGGCTACGTCGAGGCCGCGACCTCGCGCTACGCCGAGCTGGTCGAGCGCGGCGAAGCCGCTCTGGAGCGCCTGCGCAGCCAGTCCGGTATCGACGACGTGTCGGAGCGTGCCGAGGGCTACGTCGAGCAGGCCGTCGAGCTGACCCAGGAAGCGCTGGGCACCGTTGCCTCGCAGACCCGCGCGGTCGGCGAGCGCGCCGCCAAGCTGGTCGGTATCGAGCTGCCGAAGAAGACCGACGCGGCCGCCAAGAAGGCCCAGAAGGCTGTCGCCAAGAAGGCCCCGGCCAAGAAGGCGCCCGCCAAGAAGGCTCCGGCCAAGAAGGCCCCGGCCAAGAAGGTCACCCAGAAGTAATCCGGCAGTCCGCGTTGCCCGGTCGGGTAACGCGGACTTGCTGACCACTCGACTCCGAGTCGCCCGCTTGGGTGGCTCGGAGTCGACGTTTCTGGTGGCGCCCGCTTACGCTTAACGGGTGAGTCTGGTGAATAGCGTCATGTTGGTCTTGCAGGTCGCCGTGGCGATGACAGCGCTCTACGCCTTCGTGCACGCGGCGATGCAGCGGACCGACGCCTACACGGCGGCCGACAAGATGACCAAGCCGGTGTGGCTGTTGATCCTGGGCGCCTCTGTCCCGCTGACCATGATGCTCAGCGCGCTGGGCGCGACCATCGGCGCCTGCGCGGCCGGCGTCTACCTGGTCGATGTGCGGCCCAAACTCCTTGAGATCCAAGGTAAGTCACGATAGTTACATGCGATTTCTGATTCTCGCGGCGACGCTCCTCGGCGCGCTGGCGGGCGTTTCGCCCGCGTCGGCAGATCCGGGACCGAACGCGTTCCCGTACCCGCCGCCATTCGTCGACCACGTTCGCTGGGCCCAGTGGTCCGAGGGCAGTCAGCTGTCCAGTCTTCGGGTCTATCCGACGACGTCGGGCCGCGTGGCCTCCAAGCGCCTCGGGTCTCCGACCCCCGAGGCCGACGAGGCGTGGGCCGAGGTGCTCGCGCTGGCGCCGCAGGCCGACACCCCGGGAATGCACGACCAGTTCCGCTGCCACTGGGATTTCGCCGAGGCGGCTCAGCCCGGCAAGACCAGCTGGAATCTGGAACCGTGGCGGCCCGTCGTCGACTACCCGACGATGGTCGATGACGCCTGCAATCCCGGCGCGGCGCAGGAGCCGTTCTGATGCCGTGGACCCGCGCGCAGGTCGCCGCCCTCGTCGACCACACCCTGCTCAAGCCGGAGGCCACCGTTGCTGAGGTCGCCGCCGTCGCAGGGGAGGCTGCGGCGCTGGGCGTCTACGCCGTGTGCGTTTCGCCGTCGATGGTGCAGCACGCCATCCACGCCGGCGTTCCAGTCGCCGCGGTCGCCGGATTCCCTTCTGGCAAACATCTTTCCGAGCTCAAGGCGCGCGAAGCCGCGCTCGCCGTCGCGGCGGGTGCGGTGGAGGTCGACATGGTGATCGATGTCGGCGCGGCGCTGGCGGGCGAGTTCGACGCCGTGCGAACGGACATCGCGGCGGTGCGCGCCGCTGTCCCCGGCGCCGTGCTCAAGGTCATCGTCGAATCGGCCGCCCTGTTGACGCTTGCCGACAAGCGCACACTGATCGCCGTGTGTCGCGCCGCCGAGGATGCCGGCGCCGAATTCGTCAAGACCTCAACGGGTTTCCATCCCGCTGGCGGCGCATCGCCGGACGCCGTCACGCTGATGGCCGACACCGTGGGCGGTCGACTGGGTGTCAAAGCCAGTGGCGGCATCCGCACGGCCGAGTCCGCCCTCGTGATGCTCGACGCCGGCGCCACCCGGCTCGGGTTGTCGGGAACCCGAGCGGTCCTCGACGCGCTGGGCTGAATTGCTCGGCCTAGGCCTCAGACTCCGCTGAAGCAGTCCTGACCGGTCTGCGGTTGCGACGACGACGCCGGGATGGTGGCGTTGCTGGTCGAGAACGTCGCTTCCACCCCGCTGTCGGTGACCTTGACGCTGTCGGCGTGGATGCCGAGCGGATAGTTCTGGGTCGCCTTGGAGGTGAGGTCGTCGAGGTTCTTCTGGACGGTGCCGGTCGACATGTTGGAACCCAGCGCACTCATGCTGACGACCTGCAGCGACAGTCCATTGTTGGCGATCTGCGGCTTCACCGTGACGCTGTCTAGAAGTCCCTTCAAGGTAACGGTGCCGTCACCGGGGTTGGTGGAGACGTCGCCGGCGACAAACTTGCCCAGTACCGGGACTGCGTCTTGGATCGACTGCTTGATGCCGTCCGCGGACCAGGCAATGGTGCCCTTCAGTGAGCCGATCGTGCCCTTGGAGTTGTTTGCGCTGTTCAGGTTGATGTCGCGGATGTCCAGGCTCACCTTCATGCCCTTGGCCGAACGCACCTGGTTGCCCGCGGTCTGCACGGAGATGTCGGTGTAATGGTCGGTGACGTACTGCCACAGCACCGGCGGAGCCGCGGCGAAGGAGACGCTGGCGCTGTCCTGCACCTCGCACTGCACCGCATCGGCCACCTTGCTGGCTGCGAGATGGCGAGCGTACAGCTCGGAGCCGATCGGCACCGCGACGACGAGCAGCGCCACGATCAGCAGGAATAACAACAGCGATGTCCGGTTGGCGAAATGACGACGTACGCCGGTTTCCTTCGGCGCTGACGGCGACGGAGGCGGCGTCGCTGTCGGAATGCGGGTGGTCAATTGTTCGTGTGGACGGGGTGGGGGACCGGGCGGCTGCTGCGGCCGTGGGTTGGGCGGCAGGCCTTGTTGCGGCGGCGGGCCGGGCTGCTGCGGCCGGCCGGGCGGGCGACCGGACTGCTGCGGCCTCGGTACGTCACGAGCTGAAGGCTGCGGCGGGCGGCCAGGTTGGGGAATGTGGCGCGTCGGCGATTCCGACGGCGGCACGGGCCGACGCTTCGGCGGGAAGCCGCGGTTGGGTGGCCCGGGAGGCCGAGGCGGCCGGCCGCGCTCCGGCGGCTCGTTGCCCGGGGGCACGGGTGGATTCGTCATCAGCGGCCCGCCTTAGACATGTGCGAAGCAGGGGTCTTGTCCGCCCGGGGGGATCGAGGCGTTGTGCGTCGAGAAGTGCGCTGCCACACCGTCTTTGGTGACCTGCACGCTGTCGGCCTGGATGCCCAGCGGATATTGCTTGAGCAGCGCCGCGGTGAAGGTGTTCAGCGCGGTCTGCGCGGTTTCGTGAGGGATGAGGACACCCAGCGCGCTGACCTTGTAGACCTGCAGCGTCAGCTTGCCGTCGGCGACCACCGGTTTGACGGTGACGCCACCCAGGCCCATCGCCCCGGCGAGCTCGATGGTGCCGGCGCTGGGGTCGGTCGTGACGCTGCTGACCAGGCCGCCGATGAACGGCAGAGAATTCTGAACGGTCTCCTGAATGCCCTCCGACGTCCAGGTGATGTTGGCATCCAGCTTGCCGATAGTGCCCTTGGAATCGGCGTTGCCGTGCAGATCGACGTCGTCGATCTCGATGTCGGCCTTCATGCCCTTGGCATTTTTGATGTTGTTCCCGGCGGTGTGGATCGTGATGTCGTTGTAGTGACCGCGCAAGTGCTGCAACAGGAATGGACTCGAGCCGAACGACACCGTGGCGCCGTCCTGGATGACGCACTGGGTTGCGGTGGCCACGACGCTGTTCGCCCGGTGGCGGGCATAGAGTTCGCCGCCGACCAGGCCGGCGATACCCAGCGCCGCGACGATGACCAGTACCAGGATGATTGATACGGGGTCACCGAGGCGAAAGCGGCGCTTGGCTTTCGCGGGCTCGGCGGTGTCCACGGCCGCCGGCTGATCCAGCGGCGCGCCGGCCGGATACTCCTGCGCGGGCGGCGGGTATGTCGGCGGAGCCGGCGGCTGATACGCGTACTCGGCCTGTGGCGCCTGCTGGGTGGGCGAATTCGGGTCGCCGGGACGAGACCAGGGCGACGACGGGTCCTGGTGTGGGGGTCCCTGCGGATTCGTCATTGGGGCGATTCTGCCTTATCCGGATGAGCGAGCGCTGTGTAGTTGCGTAGCACCGCGATTGTCTCGCGGGCCTTCGTCACCTGATCGAGCGCCAGGTCGGCGATCAGCAGCTGCGGGTCGGCGCCGGCGGAGGCCACCACCGCGCCGAACGGCGACACCACCAGGCTGCCGCCGACTCCGGTCGGCGCACTGGAGGCCAGCGGCTCGCCGGGGTCGGCCTGTCCGGCCGCGACCACGAAGCTGGTGGAATCCAGCGCGCGAGCGCGGGCCAGCAATGTCCACTGCTCGAGTTTTCCCGGGCCGGCGGCCCACGAAGCGCTGACCACGATCAGCTGAGCGCCGCGGCGGGCCAGCGTGCTGAACAGTTCGGGGAAGCGCAGGTCATAACAGGTCGTCAGCCCCACCCCGACACCGTCGACGTCGATGACGACGGGCCGGCTGCCGGGCGCGACGGTGGTCGACTCGGTGAACCCGAACGCGTCGTAGAGGTGGATCTTGTCGTAGTGGGCGTCGCTGCCAGGGCCCACGGCCAGCAGCGTGTTGTGCACCCGTCCGTCGTCGGCCGGGGTGAACATGCCGGCCACCACCGTGATGCCGGCGTCGGCCGCGATCCGGCGCACCCCGTCGGCCCAGGGCCCGTCGACCGGCTCGGCGATCGGGGCCAGCGGAACCCCGAACCGGCACATCGTCGCCTCCGGGAACACCACCAACGACGCGCCGGCCTCGACGGCCCGCCCGGTGTGGTCCCGCACGAGCTGCAGGTTGCCGGCCGGGTCGGTGCCACTGAGGATCTGTGCCACCGCGACGCGCATGGTTGTCAGCCTAGGGGCGATCGCAAGCGCGGCGGAGCCGGGCGCGGCGGGTCGCCCCCAGTCAGCCTAGGGGCGATCGCAAGCGCGGCGGAGCCGGGCGCGGCGGGTCGCTCCCAGTCAGCCTAGGGGCGATCGCAAGCGCGGCGGAGCCGGGCGCGGCGGGTCGCCCCAGTCAACCTGGAGCGCAGGCCGTGCCAGAATCATGGCCATGGTCGACTTCACCCTGACGCGGACAACGACGGCGCCGATCGAGGCGGTGTTCGATTCGCTGACCGATCATCGCGGCATCGCGAACTACGTGAAGGCGGCCCGCCGCAGCACGCTGGACCGTGAGGGAACCCCCGCGCCCAACGGTATCGGCGCGATCCGACGCATCGTGGCGGTCGGACCCGCGATCGTCGAAGAGATCATCGGCTACGAGCGGCCCAACAGCTACGCCTACAAGATGGTCTCGGGTGCGCCGGTCAAAGATCACGTCGGCACGGTGACGCTGCGCCCGGCAGGCAGCGGAACCGAGGTCAGCTGGCACCTGACGTCCAAGCCCAAGATCCCCGGCCTCGATTGGCTGCTGACGCCTGTGCTGAAGCGCGTCATCGGTGAGCTGCTGAACGGCGCCGTCGACGCCGCGGAAGGCCGCACTTAGGCCGGATTGCCCGGCTCCTCCTCATCGCTTCGCTCTGCATCGTCGCCCGGCTAGGCGTTTTCGCCGATCCACGTCGTGGTGAAGCGCTGCTCGCGGATCAGCAGGTCGACCAGCTGGCTGCCGATGAAGTTCTCCAGCTTGCCGCCGACCAGCGGGATGCGGACCTCGACGCTGGCCCGAAACTTCAACCGCGCGCCGCCCGACTCGGGTTCGAGCACCGCGGTGCCGTTCAACGAGGCCGGCGAGTCCAGGATCGATCCGGTGACCGTCGCGGTCGCCGAGCCGTTGCTGATCGGCTCCCAACGTTCTTCGCGACGGATGCGCAGATCGCCACGGTGGAACTGGGTGACCACGGCCGGCATCCGATCCGCGCGCAGCACCTGGGTGGTGACCACGTCGATGCTGCCGTCGCCGCCGGATGGGCCGCCGAGGTTTATCGAATCCAGCGTCGAGTCGTCGGCCCCCGAATCGGCCAGCCGGGCCAGCCAGTACTGCTCGTCGCTGAAAGCCTGCAGAACCGCTTCGACGGCGGCCGCATAGTCGGTGGACATGTCGAACGAACGCGGCATAGCAGGTCAGGCTACCGTTACGTCTCGTGGTCGGAACGCTTTTCGCTGGTGCGCGCGTCGACGAGAACGTGCCGCTGGCGCCGTTGACCACGCTGCGCGTCGGCCCGGTCGCGTCACGGATCGTCACCTGCACCAGCACCGAGCAGGTGGTCGCGACGCTGCGTCATCTCGACACTCAGGGCCCTCAATCACTGCTGGTGCTGGCCGGTGGCTCGAACGTGGTGATCGCCGACGACTTAGCTGATCTGACTGTAATCCGGTTGTGCTCCAACGATATTCGGATCGAAGGTAACATTCTGCGGGCCGAGGCGGGTGCGGTCTGGGACGACGTGGTTGTCGCGGCGATCGGCGCCGGGCTCGGTGGGCTGGAGTGCCTGTCGGGGATTCCCGGCTCGGCCGGCGCCACCCCGGTGCAAAACGTCGGCGCTTACGGGGTCGAGGTGGCCGACACCATCACCCGGGTTCGGATGCTGGACCGACGCAGTGGACAGGTGCGCTGGGTGGCCGCCGACGATCTGGGTTTCGGGTACCGGACCAGCCAGCTCAAGCATTCCGATGCGGCCACCGTCGTGGAGGTGGAATTCGCGCTGGACCCCTCCGGCCGCAGCGCGCCACTGCGTTACGGCGAGCTGGTGACCGCACTGAATGCCTCGCCCGATGAGTGCGTAGACCCGGCTGCGGTGCGCGAGGCTGTGCTGGCTCTGCGGAAGGGCAAGGGCATGGTGCTCGACGAGGCCGACCACGACACCTGGAGCGTCGGATCCTTTTTCACCAATCCTGTTGTCGCACCGCAGTTTTACCAGGATCTGGCCGATCGGGTCGATCTCCCGGTGCCGCACTATCCGGCACCGGACGGTGTCAAACTGGCCGCGGGCTGGCTCGTCGAGCGGGCCGGTTTCGGCAAGGGCTACCCGGCGGTCGAGGACGCGCCCTGCCGGCTGTCCACCAAGCATGCGCTGGCCGTGACCAACCGCGGCGGGGCCGGCACTGGCGACGTGCTGGCGCTGGCCCGCGCGGTGCGCGACGGTGTGCGCGACGTGTTTGGTGTCACATTGGTGCCCGAGCCGGTGCTGGTCGGCTGCGCCCTGTAGATCCCGCGCGTAAGAGGAGGGCGGTTTCCGCCGGTATCTTGATGTCGTGAGCACAGCGCGCGGCTTCTCGCCGGTCAACCGGCGTCGGGCTCTGGCGACCCTGGCGGTCGGCGTGTTCGCGCCCAACGTGTTGGCCGCCTGCGTCGGCGGGTCGAGCAAGCAGGCGGAGAAGGCCAAACCGCCGGCAGAAGCCGCGCTGACGTTCCGGCCGGCCGACAAAACCACCAAGGTCCTGCCGACCGCGCCGATCAGCGTCGAGGTCCGCGATGGCTGGTTCCAGCACGTCGCGCTGACCAACTCGGACGGCAAGGTCGTCGCCGGCGTCCTCAACCGGGACCGCACGCTCTACACCCTCACCGAGCCGCTCGGTTACGACGCGACGTACACCTGGAGCGGCTCTGCCGTGGGCCATGACGGCAAGCCCGTCGCGGTGAAGGGCGAGATCACCACCGTCGCACCCACCAAAGTCATCGACGGCGGGTTCCAGCTCGCCGACGGCCAGACCGTCGGGATCGCGGCGCCGATCATCATCCAGTTCGACGCGCCGATCGCGGACAAGGCCGCCGTCGAGCGGGCGCTGAAGGTCACCACCGAACCGCCGGTCGAGGGCAGTTGGGCGTGGCTGCCCGACGAAGTCGGCGGCGCCCGGGTGCACTGGCGCAGCCGCGAGTACTACCCGGCCGGCACCAAGGTCAACGTCGACGCCAAGCTCTACGGGCTGGCCTTCGGCGACGGTGCCTACGGCAAGCAGGACATGAGCCTGAAAATCGACATCGGCCGCCGCCAGGTGGTGAAGGCCGAGGTGTCGTCGCACCGCATCCAGGTGGTCCGCGACGAGGGCGTCATCATGGACTTTCCCTGCAGCTACGGCGAGGGTGACAAAGCCCGTAACGTCACCCGCAACGGCATCCACGTGGTCAGCGAGAAGTACTCCGACTTCTACATGTCCAACCCGGCCGCCGGTTATAGCCACGTCCACGAACGCTGGGCGGTGCGGATCTCCAACAATGGCGAGTTCATTCACGCCAACCCGAACAGCGCCGGCGCGCAGGGCAACAGCAACGTCACCAATGGCTGTGTCAACCTGTCGACGGCCGACGCTGAGCAGTACTTCGGCAGCGCCATCTACGGTGACCCGGTAGAAGTGACCGGCAGCCGGATCGAGCTGTCCTACGCCGACGGCGACATCTGGGACTGGGCCGTGCCCTGGGACACCTGGGTCGGGATGTCGGCGCTGCCGCCGTCGTCGGGAGCCAAGCCGTCGCCGGTCTCGATTCCGCGCAGCGCTCCGGCCACTCCGCGCGATGCGCCGACGCTGTCGGGCACTCCGACCACGGCGACTAGCCCTGCTGGCCCCGGCGGTTGAACCGGCCGGCCGACGCCTGATCGCGCGGCCGGATGACGATCTGATCGAGGTCGACGTGCGAGGCCCGCGACGCCACGAAGCCGATCACCTCGGCGACATCGCCCGGCGTCAACGGCGTGATCCCCTGGTAGACGGCGTCGGCGCGCTGTTGATCGCCGTCGAAACGCACCAGTGAGAACTCTGTCTCGACGGCCCCGGGCGCAATCTCGGTGAGCCGCACCGGTTTCCCGAGTAGTTCACCGCGCAGCGTGCGGTGCAGCGCCCCCTGCGCATGCTTGGCGGCGGTGTAGCCCGAGCCGCCGTCGTAGATCTCCATCGCCGCGATCGACGTGACGGTGACGATCAGCCCGTCGCCGGAGTCGATCAGCTTGGGCAGCAGCGCGCGAGTGACCCGCAGGGTGCCCAGCACATTGGTCTCCCACATCCAACGCCAATGCTCGAGATCGGCATCAGCCACCGGCGCCAGGCCCTTGGCGCCGCCAGCGTTGTTGACCAGCACGTTTACCCGGCTCAGCTGTCCGGCCAGCGCCTCCACGGCCGCGTCATCAGTGACGTCGGCCACAATCGCCGTCCCGCCGATCTCGGTGGCCAGCGCGTTGATCCGGTCGGCCCGGCGTGCCACCGCAACCACATGGAACCCCTGCGCCGCAAGGGTTCTCGCGGTCGCCTCGCCGATACCCGCGCTGGCTCCGGTGACGACGGCAACGGGTTGGCCGGCGTTCGGGTGGTCAGATGTCGTCGAATGCGGATCAGCGGAACCCATCTGATCGACTCTAGTGACCGTGCTAAATTCCTCTTGTGTACTCCAACACCTTGTTCGGCTGTCTACCCGCGTGTTGTTGCGCGGGCTGCGCGTGTTGTCGCCGCGCAACCAGCCGCGCCTGAGCTAAGCGCTAAAGCGCTCGCGACGGTGTGCGGCTACAGACCGCCATCGGAACTCGGACAAGGACACGCCAATGCGTTCAACAACTTTCACTTCACACCAGCACAACCCCCTCGCGGCCGCTCGTCGGCGAGGTCCCGGACGTCACCGCGTGGTCGCGCCCTCGCTCCAGCTCTCTGACGCCGCCGCGTCGTCGGTGTTCCGGGCCGTTCGGCTGCGCGGCCCGATCGGCCGCGACGTCATCGCCCAGGCCACCTCGCTGTCGATTGCGACGGTAAACCGCCAGGTCATCGCCCTCCTGGACGCCGGAATCCTGCGGGAACGCGCCGACCTGGCCGTCTCCGGCGCGATCGGGCGTCCCCGGGTGCCCGTCGAGGTCAACCACGAGCCGTTTCTGACGCTGGGCATCCATGTCGGCGCCCGGACCACCAGCATCGTGGCCACCGACCTGTTCGGCCGCACCCTCGACGCCGTCGAAACCCCGACGCCGCGTACAGCCCAGGGTCCCGCGCTGGCCGCGCTGGCCGACGGCGCCCGTCGCTACCTGCGGCGTTGGCATCGTCGGCGGGCGCTCTGGGTCGGCGTCGCGATCGGTGGAACGGTCGACGCCGCCAGCGGCCATGTCGACCACACCCGGCTGGGCTGGCGGGACGCGCCGGTCGGTCCGACGATCGCCGAGGCGCTTGGAGCTGCCGGTTTCGGTGGCCTCGCACGTCGACGCGATGGCGGCCGCGGAACTGCTGCTCGGTATGCGCCGCTTCGGGCCGAACTCGTCGACCAGCCTCTACGTCTACGCCCGCGAGACGGTCGGCTACGCGCTGATGATCGACGGTCGGGTGCACAGCCCGGCCAGCGGTCCGGGCACGATCACCAACCTGCCCGCGCAGTCGGAGTTGCTCGGCGGGTCAGGATTGCTGGAGTCGACCGTCAGCGACGAGGCCGTGTTGGCCGCCGCGCGCCGGCTGCGAATCCTGCCGGCCCACAACGGCGCATCCGGTGGCGCCACGGTGACCGAGGTCCTGAAAATCGCTCGCGGCGGCAACAAGCAGGCCCAGGAACTGCTCGACGAGCGGGCCCGGGTGCTCGGCGAATCGGTTGCGCTGCTGCGTGATCTGCTCAACCCCGACGACCTGGTGGTCGGTGGGCAGGCCTTCACCGAATATCCCGAGGGCATGGCGCGGGTGGAGGAGGCCTACAAGGCCCGCCTGGTGTTGCCCGCCCGCGACATTCGGGTGACCGCCTTCGGCAACCGGGTGCAGGAGTCCGGCGCCGGCATCGTGTCGCTGGCCGGGCTGTATTCCGACCCGCTGGGCGCCATGCGCCGCGCCGCGCCGCCGGTGCCCGTCTACGAGGTTGACGTCGAGACACCCGCCTGACCTGGGGCTCCACCCGGTACTGCAAAGATGGCTGGGTGGCCCTCACTGACTTCTCCCGGTCGGACGCTTCAGAGCTGACCGATCCCCGTCGCGTCGCGGTGCTGGCGGTGCACACGTCGCCGCTTGCGCAGCCCGGCATGGGGGATGCCGGCGGGATGAATGTCTACGTGCTGCAGAGCGCGCTGAACCTGGCCCGCCGCGGTGTCGAGGTGGAGATCTTCACCCGGGCCACGGCGTCCACCGATCCGCCCGTTGCGCGGGTGGCGCCCGGTGTGCTGGTGCGCAACGTGGCGGCCGGGCCGTTCGAAGGGCTGGATAAGTACGACCTGCCCACCCAGCTGTGCGCGTTCGCGGCCGGCGTGCTGCGGGCAGAGGCTGCCCACGAGCCGGGCTACTACGACATCGTGCACTCGCACTACTGGCTGTCCGGTCAGGTCGGGTGGCTGGCCCGCGACCGGTGGTCGGTGCCGTTGGTGCACACCGCGCACACGCTGGCCGCGGTCAAGAACGCCGCGCTGGCCGACGGTGATACACCGGAGCCGCCGCTGCGCACGGTGGGCGAGCAGCAAGTGGTCGACGAGGCCGACCGGTTGATCGCCAACACCGATGATGAAGCAGCGCAACTGGTTTCGCTGCATAACGCCGACCCGTCCCGGATCGACATCGCGCATCCCGGCGTCGACTTGGACGTGTTCCGTCCCGGCGACCGTCGCGCCGCGCGGGCCGAGCTCGGGCTGCCCGCGGATCAGGACGTGGTCGCGTTCGTCGGGCGTATCCAGCCGCTGAAAGGTCCCGACGTGTTGTTGCGTGCGGCGGCCAAACTCCCGCGGGTGCACGTCGTGGTGGTCGGTGGACCGTCGGGCAGCGGGCTGGCCATTCCGGACGGGCTTGTTCGGCTCGCGGCCGAATTGGGTATGTCCCACCGGGTGACGTTCTTGCCTCCTCAATCGCGGGAAAACCTCGCCACCGTGTTCCAGGCCGTCGACCTGGTTGCGGTGCCGAGCTACTCCGAGTCGTTCGGCCTGGTGGCGCTGGAGGCGCAGGCCTGCGGGACACCGGTGGCCGCAGCCGCCGTCGGCGGTCTGCCGGTTGCGGTGCGCGACGGGGTGACCGGCACGCTGGTGGCCGGCCACGACGCCGACCGGTGGGCGCACGCCATCGACGAGACGTTGCGACTCGGCCCGCAGACCTTCGGCTCCGCGGCGGTCGAGCATGCGGCCGCCTTCTCCTGGGACAACACCGTCGACTCGCTGCTGGCCAGCTACCGACGCGCGATCGGCGATTTCACCGCCCGCCGTGCGGTTCGCGGCCTCCCGTCGACCCGGCGGGCGGCGCAGGCCGGGCGGCGGCCGTCGCGCAGGAAGGTTTGGGCGTGACCGCCGATGACGAAGACGCCGGCGTAGCCGGGGTTGAGGAGTGGCGACTATGACTGGCACGAATGGCTCCAACGGCGATCGGCCGATCACCCAGCTTCAGCAAATGATCGAGCACACCCTCGACACCAACGACCTTGTCTACTCCCGTCACGAGGGTGCCCACGGCGGGCTGCCCGGGTTGATCGTCGAGTTGCCCGGCGAGCGCCGGCTCAAGACCAACACCATCCTGAGCATCGGCGAGCATTCGGTGCGCGTCGAGGCGTTCGTCTGCCGCAAGCCGGACGAAAACCACGAGGGCGTCTACAAATTCCTGCTCAAGCGCAACCGCCGCCTGTACGGCGTCGCCTACACGCTGGACAACGTCGGCGACATCTACCTGGTTGGCCGGATGGCGCTGTCGTCGGTGGACGCCGCCGAAATCGACCGCGTGCTCGGGCAGGTGCTCGAAGCAGTCGACAACGACTTCAATACGTTGCTGGAGTTGGGTTTTCGCTCGTCGATTCAGAAGGAATGGGAATGGCGGGTCTCGCGCGGTGAGTCGCTGAAGAATCTCGAGGCCTTCGCGCATTTGATCGACGACGAAGACGGCGACGACTGACACCCTCTGCGGTCCCACCGTCGTAGGTGAGAGACTTTTGGGCATGGGAGACGCTGCTGCGACGCTTGTTCTGCTCCGCCACGGTGAGAGCGAATGGAATGCCAGTAACCAGTTCACCGGCTGGGTGGACGTCAACCTGACCGACAAAGGTCGTCGCGAGGCCGTCCGTGGCGGCGAACTGCTCGCCGAGCACAACCTGCTGCCCGACGTGCTCTACACCTCGCTGCTGCGTCGCGCGATCAGCACCGCACACCTGGCCCTGGACGCTGCCGACCGACTGTGGATCCCGGTACGCCGCACCTGGCGCCTCAACGAGCGGCATTACGGCGCGCTGCAGGGCCTCAACAAGGCCGAGATCAAAGACCAGTACGGCGACGAGCAGTTCATGACCTGGCGGCGTAGCTACGACACCCCGCCCCCGCCCATCGAGAAGGGCAGCGAATACAGCCAGGACGCCGACCCCCGCTACGTCGACATCGGCGGCGGCCCGCTGACCGAGTGCCTGGCCGACGTGGTGGTCCGTTTCCTGCCCTACTTCACCGACGTCATCATTCCTGACCTGCGGGTTGGCAAGACGGTGCTGATCGTCGCGCACGGCAACTCGCTGCGCGCCCTGGTGAAATACCTCGATGGCATGTCCGACGACGACGTGACCGGTTTGAACATCCCGACCGGAATTCCTTTGCGCTATGACCTGGACGCCAACTTGCGTCCGCTGGTGACCGGCGGCAGCTACCTCGACCCGGATGCCGCGGCCGCCGGCGCGGCGGCGGTGGCCAGCCAAGGTGCTAAATAAGGGGCTTTTCCCAGCAACTGAGCAAACGCCAGGTGAACGGGCCCCGAACACCTGTCTCTTGGCGTGTGACATGACCGATTTTGGCCTTGTGCTGCTGGGTTGGCGTTCACCGAATTTGTAAGCTCGTCATGTGACCGTGTTCTCGGCCCTGTCACTGGCCGGGGTGTTGTTTCTTACGGCCCTCGCCGTGGGAGTCACCGTCGGTGCCCGCTGGGCGCCGAGGGCGATCGAGCGACGGCAACGCGTGACGGTCGAAGCGGCCGGAATCACCGTCGCGCAGATGCTGGAACGCATCGTCGCGCTGATGCCCCTGGGCGCCGCTGTCGTCGACCGGCACCGCGACGTGGTCTATCACAACGGCCGGGCCAAGGAGCTGGGTCTGGTCCGCGAGCGGCAGCTCGACGACGAGGCGTGGAAAGCGGCCCGCAAGACGCTGGCCGACGGCGCTGACGTCGAGTTCGACCTGCTGCCAGGCAAGCGGCAGGTGCCGGGGCGGGCGGGCCTGTCGGTACACGGGCAGGCGCGGCTGCTCAGCGAGGAAGATCGGCGGTTCGCTGTGGTCTTCGTCTACGACCACTCCGAGTACGCCCGGATGGAGGCGACGCGTCGCGACTTCGTGGCCAACGTCAGCCACGAGCTCAAGACCCCGGTCGGTGCGATGTCGGTGCTCGCCGAGGCCTTGCTGTCTTCCGCCGACGACCCCGAGACCGTGCGGCGGTTCGGCGAGAAGGTGCTCGTGGAAGCCACCCGGCTGGGAAGCATGGTCACCGAGTTGATCGAGCTGTCCCGGCTCCAAGGCGCCGAGCGCATGCCGGACATGGGCGCCGTCGACGTCGATGACGTTGTCGCCGAGGCGATTTCGCGGCACAAGGTGCCCGCCGACAATGCCGACATCGTGGTGCGGACCGACGATGCCAGTGGCCTGCAGATGCATGGTGAGCAGGCCCTGCTGGTCACCGCGCTGGCCAACCTGGTGTCCAACGCGATCGCCTACTCGCCGCGCGGATCGCTGGTGTCGATCAGCCGGCGCCGCCGCGGCGACAACATCGAGATCGCCGTCACCGACCGCGGTATCGGAATCGACCGCAAAGACCAGGAACGCGTCTTCGAGCGGTTCTTCCGCGCCGACAAAGCCCGCTCGCGCGCCACCGGCGGCACCGGGCTCGGGCTGGCCATCGTCAAGCACGTCGCGGCCAACCACAACGGCAGCATCGGGTTGTGGAGCCAACTCGGCACCGGCTCGACGTTCACCCTGTCGATCCCGGCCTACGCCGGCGAACTCGACCCAACAGACTTGTTACCCGAGCGCGAATCGCGCCCCATGAAACCCTTACGGGAGCCCCAACGAGAGGAAGAGCTACACCGATGAGCTGTCTGCTGATGATGGAGGAGTTTCGCTCGATGACGAGTGTGCTGATCGTGGAGGACGAAGAGTCGCTGGCCGACCCGCTGGCGTTTCTCCTCCGCAAGGAGGGCTTCGAAGCCACCGTGGTGACCGATGGCCAGACCGCGCTGGCTGAGTTCGACCGTTCCGGCGCCGACATTGTGCTGCTCGACCTGATGTTGCCGGGTATGTCGGGCACCGACGTGTGCAAGCAACTGCGGTCGCGTTCCAGCGTGCCGGTCATCATGGTGACGGCCCGTGACAGCGAGATCGACAAGGTCGTCGGGCTCGAGTTAGGCGCCGATGACTACGTCACCAAGCCGTATTCGGCACGCGAGCTGATCGCGCGGATCCGGGCGGTGCTGCGCCGCGGCGGTGACGACGACTCAGAGGTCACCGACGGTGTGCTGGAATCCGGTCCGGTGCGCATGGACGTCGAACGCCACGTCGTCTCGGTGAACGGCGAGTCAATTACGCTGCCGCTCAAGGAGTTCGACCTGCTCGAGTACCTGATGCGCAACAGCGGCCGAGTGCTGACGCGTGGACAGTTGATCGACCGGGTGTGGGGTGCCGACTACGTCGGCGACACCAAGACGCTCGACGTTCACGTCAAGCGGTTGCGGTCCAAGATCGAGTCCGACCCGGCCAACCCGATCCACCTGGTGACGGTTCGTGGGCTGGGCTACAAGCTGGAGGGCTGACGCGCTACTCGGCGGCCCGCGTCGCCGGGTGCACGGCGATGAGGCCTAAACCGCTGCGCCGCTTGCACATTGCGGCGAGCTCGGCGTAGGCCTTCTCGCCGAGCAGCTCGGTCAGTTCGGGGCCCATGCTCACCCATACCTGCTCGGCGCCGACGTGGGCGGCCGGGTCGCCGGTGCAGTACCAGTGCAGGTCTGCACCGCCGGCGCCCCAGCCGCGGCGGTCGTATTCGGTGACGGTGGTCTTCAGGATCTCGGTGCCGTCCGGGCGGGTCACCCATTCCTGGCTGCGGCGGATCGGCAACTGCCAGCAGACGTCCGGTTTCATCGTCAACGGCTGGACGCCGATCTGCAGTGCCTTGGAGTGCAACGCGCAGCCCTGGCCATTGGCGAAGTCCGGCCGGTTCAAGAAGATGCAGGCGCCCTTGTATTTGCGGGT
Organism: uncultured Actinomycetota bacterium; assembly: GCA_963737375.1. Taxonomy (GTDB): domain Bacteria; phylum Actinomycetota; class Actinomycetes; order Mycobacteriales; family Mycobacteriaceae; genus Mycobacterium. Next base: position 80,074 of record CAVTSP010000021.1, on the reverse strand, counting down.
GCGGAACTGCTCTTCACCCTCGTGCTCGTCGAGTTCGAGGTAACCCTTGCGGCCCAAACCCTTGTCGCGGAACTGCCAATCGGCGTCCGTGAGCTTGGACACAGCGTCGTCGAGTCGGGCCCGGTCGTCGTCGTCGGACAAGAACGCGCCGTGCGAGCAGCACCCGTCGTCGGGACGATCTTCGACCGTCCCTTGGCATGCCGGCGTGCCGAACACGCACGTCCACCGAGACAGCAGCCAGGTCAAGTCGGCGGCGATCAGGTGTTCGGGGTTGTCCGGGTCATAAAACTCGACCCACTCACGGGCGAAGTCCAATTCGACTTCGCCTGGATGGTCTGGCTGCACACTTGCCACAGTTTTAACGGTAGACCAACTCGTGGCCAGGCTGCCCACACGTAAGGTTGTGTCTCGTGCGATTAGGTGTTCTCGATGTCGGCAGCAACACGGTCAACCTGCTCGTGGTGGACGCCCGCCGCGGCGGGCACCCGACGCCGATGAGTTCGACCAAGGCCACGCTGCGGCTGGCCGAGTCAATCGACAACTCCGGCAAGATCACCCGCAAGGGCGCCGACAAGCTGATCGAGACGATCGAGGAATTCGAAAAGATCGCCGACAGCTCCGGCTGCGCCGAATTGATGGCATTCGCCACCTCGGCGGTGCGCGACGCCAAGAACTCCGACGATCTGCTGTCCCGGGTCCGCAAAGAGACCGGCGTGCAGCTGCAGGTGCTCCGTGGGGTCGACGAGTCGCGGCTGACCTTTCTGGCGGTTCGCCGTTGGTACGGCTGGAGCGCGGGGCGCATCATCAACCTCGACATCGGCGGTGGCTCGCTGGAGCTGTCCAACGGTGTCGACGAGGAGCCTGAAGTCGCGATGTCGCTGCCGCTGGGTGCCGGAAGGCTGACCCGCGAGTGGCTCAGCGACGACCCGCCCGGCCGTCGGCGTGTCGGCATGCTGCGCGACTGGCTGGACGCCGAACTGGCTGACGCCGCCGAGAAAATGCTTGATGCCGGAAGCCCCGACCTGGCTGTGGCAACATCGAAAACATTCCGGTCGCTGGCCCGGCTCACGGGTGCGGCGCCATCGGCCGCGGGGCCCCGGGTTAAGCGCACTTTAACGGCGAATGGCCTCAGACAACTCATATCTTTCATATCTAGGATGACGACCGCTGATCGTGCAGAACTGGAAGGGGTGAGCGCCGAGCGAGCGCCGCAGATTGTGGCAGGAGCTCTGGTCGCAGAGGCAAGTATGCGAGCGCTGTCGATTGAAACGGTGGACATCTGCCCGTGGGCGCTACGGGAAGGCCTGATCTTGCGCAAACTCGATAGCGAGGCCGATGGAACCGCCTTCGTCGAGACGTCCGTACGGGATGCTGGTAGCCAGCGAGCCAATCGGAATGGCGGCAAAAAATGACGGGACCCAACGAGACCACCCGACCCATCTCGGTTGCCGAGCTGCTTGCCAAGAACGGCACGCATGGCGCCCCGGCTCCGGCACGCCGTCGGCGCCGTCGTGGAAACTCCGACGCGGTGACCGTCGCCGAGCTGACCGGCGAGATCCCCATCATCACCGACGACACCGATCCCCACGCCGAAGAGCATCGGACCCCGGAACCGCGCGCGCATCGCGCCAACGGCACCGCACGCGTCCGCAATGAGGTCGTCGAGGCCCCCGCCGAGGAACCCGCCGAGAAGGCGTTCTGGTCGGAGCCCGAGCCGCGCTGGCCGGCATCCGCACCGCCCCGGCCCAGTGAGGCAGCGCCACGACGCACGAATCGCGGCTGCAGCGCAGCTCCTACCCGCGCCCGGTGCGCAACAACGTACGTGCCGACGCCGACCGCTCCGAGCCGCGCGAGGACAAGACGGTCGACCGGTCCGGCGCCGAAGGCATGAACCCCGATCCACTCGAGGACTACGCCGGCATGTCGGTCGATGTGATGGACACCGACGTGCGGGACGCCGACCCGGGTGTCGAAGACTCCGCCTATGTGCGCTCCTACCTGCAGTCCGTCGGCACCGACGGCGACTCACGCGATACGGGCTACCACGACATCGACGACGTCGCCGAGGAAGAGGACTACCCCGACGACGATCTCGGCGGTGAGCACACCTGGTCGCGGTCCGACAGCATGCGGTTCACCGGAACGGTTGTGCTGCAATCGTTTTTGGCTGTCGGGTTCGGCGCGGGCTTGTTCATCGCGTTCGACCAGCTGTGGCGGTGGAACAACATCGTCGCTCTTGTGCTCTCGGTGCTCGTCATCCTCGGCCTGGTGGTCGGCGTGCGGGTGGTGCGTAAGACCGAGGACATCGGCAGCACGCTGATCGCGGTCGCGGTGGGGGCCTTGGTCACGCTTGGCCCGCTAGCGTTGTTGCAATCCGGCTAAGCCACAACAGAATTCACGTGCGCCCCGCAATCAAGGTCGGTCTGTCGACGGCCTCGGTCTATCCGATGAAGACCGAGGCCGCTTTCGAATTCGCGGCCAAGCTCGGCTACGACGGCGTCGAGCTGATGGTGTGGGGCGAGTCGGTCAGCCAGGACATCGACGCCGTGGCGAAACTCTCGCGAAAGTATCGGATGCCGGTGCTGTCGGTGCATGCGCCGTGCCTGCTGATCTCGCAGCGGGTCTGGGGCGCCAATCCGATCGCGAAGCTGGACCGCAGCGTGCGGGCTGCCGAAAAGCTCGGCGCCCAGACCGTCGTCGTGCATCCACCGTTCCGCTGGCAGCGCCGTTACGTCGACGGCTTCACCGATCAGGTCGCCGAGCTGGAGGCGGCCGGCGACGTGCTGGTGGCCGTGGAGAACATGTTCCCGTTCCGGACCGACCGGTTCTTCCCGGGCCAGAGCATCGAGCGGATGCGCCGACGCGGTGGTGGACCCGGACCGGGGATCTCGGCGTTCGCCCCGTCCTACGACCCGCTGGACGGCAACCATGCGCACTACACGCTGGACCTGTCGCACTCCGCGACGGCGGGCACCGATGCGCTGGACATGGCGGAGCGGATGGGCTCGGGCCTGGTGCACCTGCACCTGTGCGACGGCACCGGCCTGCCCGCTGACGAGCACCTGACGCCGGGTCGAGGCAACCAGCCGGTGGTCGAGGTGTGCGAGCTGCTGGCCACCGGTGACTTCGCCGGCCACGTGGTGCTGGAGGTGTCCACGTCGTCGGCGCGGTCGGTCCACGAGCGCGAAGCCATGCTGGCCGAGTCGCTGCAATTCGCTCGCACGCATCTGTTGCGTTAGACAGCTGAGAGACAGAGGAACGTCAACAAGTTGACCGCGTTATTCACCGAGGCGATGGAGCTTCGCGAGATCGAAACCGACGGCGTGCAGAGCGTCTACGAAGGCGAGCTCAACAAGTACTGGACGATCGGGCCCAAAGTGCACGGCGGGGCAATGGTTGCGTTGTGCGCCAACGCCGCTCGCACCGCCCACGGCGGACCCGTTGAGCCGGTTGCGGTTTCGGCCAGTTTCCTGTCGGCGCCCGATCCCGGCCCGATGCGGCTGGTCACCTCGATGCGCAAGCGCGGCCGCCGGATCAGCGTGGTCGATGTCGAGCTGATCCAGGGTGACCGCGCCGCTGTGCATGCCGTTGTCACGCTGGGGGAGCCGGAGCACATGGCGCCGCCGCTGCTGTCGGCCAACCCGGCGGTCGGCCTGATGGATCCCGAGCCGCCCGACGATGTGGAGCCGATCGGCCGCGGCCACCGGTTGGCAGGGCTGGTCAACCTCGCCGAGGGCTGCGACGTGCGGACGCTCATCTCGACGCTGGGTATCTCCACCGACGGCAGGCCGCCGGTGATCCAGAACTGGGTGCGCCCGCGCGATGTGGCCCCCGACGTGCTGTTCGCGCTGATGTGCGGCGACATCTCCGCGCCGGTGAGCTTCGCCGTCAACCGCACCGGCTGGGCGCCGACCGTGCAGCTCACGTCCTACCTGCGCGGCCTGCCTGCCGACGGCTGGCTGCGGGTGGTGTGCACCTGCGTGCAGATCGGTCAGGACTGGTTCGACGAAGACCACACCGTCGTCGACTCGCAAGGCCGCATCATCGTGCAGAGCCGTCAGCTCGCGATGGTGCCCGCGCCCTAGCCTTCCCAAGCGCGACCCGCTGCGCGCGGCACGCCGCGCTTGCGATCGCCCTGGCGAAAAAGTCGCCAGCTCTGCCATGCTGAGCGATATGGCCAGAATTGCGCTTGTCGGTGGGGGAAGCATGGGCGAAGCCCTGCTGTCGGGCCTGCTCCGGGCCGGACGGCAGGTCAAGGACCTCGTGGTGGCCGAGCGGATGCCCGACCGTGCCCGCTACCTGGGCGAGACCTATGGCGTACTGGTGACCTCGCTGCCCGACGCGGTGGAGAACGCGACGTTCGTGATCATCGCGGTCAAGCCCTCCGACGTCGGCGCGACGATCGGCGAGATCGGCAAGGTGACCGCCGACGCCGCCCACGACAGCCCGGATCAGGTGTTCATCACCGTCGCGGCCGGAGTGACGACGGCGTACCTGGAATCCAAGCTGCTGGCCGGCACTCCGGTGGTGCGGGTGATGCCCAATGCGCCGGCCTTGGTGGGCGCCGGGATCAGCGCCATCGCTGCGGGCCGTTTTGCGACCCCTGAGCAGCTCAAGGAGGTCGCAGCGCTGTTCGACTCGGTCGGGGCGGTGCTGACGGTCTCTGAGGAGCACATGGACGCCGTTACGGCCGTCTCCGGTTCGGGTCCGGCGTACTTCTTCTTGATGATCGAGGCGTTGGTGGATGCCGGGGTCGGCGTGGGGCTGAGCCGCGCGGTGTCGACCGAGCTGGTGGCGCAGACGATGGCGGGCTCGGCGGCACTTTTGCTGGACCGCATGGAGCAGGACCGTGGAACGGGTGCGGAATCCGGGCGTGACCTGTCGTTGGACACCACCCCGGCGCGGCTGCGCGCCATTGTTACCTCGCCCGGTGGCACTACCGCCGCTGCGCTGCGGGAATTCGAAAAGCACGGATTTCGAGGGGCTGTCGACGAGGCCGTAAGAGCCGCAAAAACCCGCTCTGAGCAGCTAAGAATTACATCAGAGTAATTTATAGAATTTTATTTAATTGCTATCACCCGTCGCAATAACCACACTAGTCCCGCTATTCTCCTAGTTGGTATGCACCTGTTGGTGCCAGCGGAGGGGAAGCCGCTGGGACTGCAGGAGCCTGATTGATTGGGTTGCGATGACGTCTATGAACGGGCCATCGGCTGGCGGGAAATCGGGACGAGACACTGGTTCCGCAGACGGCCAGCAGCCCCGGACGCAGTTCCTGACGGTTGCGGAAGTGGCAGCACTGATGCGGGTCAGCAAGATGACGGTCTACCGGTTGGTTCACAACGGGGAGCTGCCCGCAGTCCGCGTCGGCCGGTCCTTCCGCGTTCACGCGAAGGCTGTGCACGACATGTTGGAGACCTCCTACTTCGACGCCGGCTAGCAGTGATCGCGTCCAGCATCACGCTGGCGCGTTGCTCGCTGCTAGCCCGCGCACCGGTGAGCCCGTGTGGGCCCGCCGGTGCGCTTTGGTGTTCGGCCTACCCTGCCGGGTAGAGTGACCGGGTTATTGCACATGCCCGGCCACGGCGGACTCGGGACGCCACACCGCGCGACGACGATGCGGGACGCGCAGCGTCCCGAGGAGAAGTCGGGCAATCCAGCACAGATAGCGGAGTTATGGGTTCAGTAATCAAGAAGCGGCGCAAGCGGATGTCGAAGAAGAAGCACCGTAAGCTGCTTCGACGTACCCGGGTGCAGCGCAGAAAACTCGGTAAGTAACTCTCGCTGCTGCCGTCGCTAGGCTAGCCAGGTGGACTCGTCGGACGGGCAATCAGGTACTGGCACCGAAACCGCGCACTATCCAAAGGTTGTGCTGGTCACCGGTGCGTGCCGATTCCTCGGCGGGTATCTGACCGCCCGGTTGGCGCAGAACCCGATGATCAATCGGGTCATCGCCGTCGACGCCGTCGCGCCCAGCAAGGACATGCTGCGCCGGATGGGCCGCGCCGAGTTCGTGCGCGCCGACATCCGCAATCCCTTTGTCGCCAAGGTGATCCGAAATGGCGACGTCGACACCGTCGTCCACGCGGCGGCGGCGTCGTTCGCGCCGCGATCCGGTGGTGGGGCGGCGTTGAAGGAAATCAACGTGCTTGGCGCGATGCAGTTGTTCGCCGCCTGCCAGAAGGCGCCGTCGGTCCGTCGCGTCGTGCTGAAGTCGACCTCGGAGGTCTACGGGTCCAACCCGCATGACCCGGTGCTGTTCACCGAGGACAGCAGCAGTCGGCGTCCCTTCCGGGAAGGCTTTCCGAAAGACAGCCTCGACATCGAGGGCTACACGCGTGGGCTCGGCCGGCGCCGACCGGACATCTCGGTGACCATCCTGCGGCTGGCCAACATGATCGGTCCGGCGATGGAAACCACCCTGTCGCGCTACCTGGCTGGGCCGTTGGTCCCGACGGTGCTGGGCCGCGACGCGCGGCTGCAACTGCTGCACGAGCAGGATGCGCTCGGCGCCTTGGAGCGCGCCGTGATGGCCGGCAAGCCGGGTACCTTCAACGTCGGCGCCAGCGGGATCATCATGTTGTCGCAGGCGATCCGGCGGGCGGGCCGAGTTGCCTTGCCGTTACCGGGATTTGGGCTCTCGGCGCTGGATTCGCTCCGGCGTGCCAACCGTTATGTCGAGATCAGCCGCGAGCAACTCGACTACCTGAGCTACGGCCGAGTGATGGACACCACACGGATGGAACAGGAGCTCGGATACCACCCCAAGTGGTCGACTGCGGAGGCTTTTGACGATTACGTTCGCGGCCGAGCTTTGACTCCCATTATCGACCCTGAATGGGTACGCTCCATTGAAGGTCGGGCCGTAGCCGCGCTGCAGCGCTTTGGCGGTCGATCCACAATCAATCAAGGAAGGGGGGAGGCTAACTGATGGCGGGCGATTCGAAAGCGAAAGTCATTCAACTGCACGGCAATTCAGGCCGTGCGGCGGCTCAGCGACGCGCCGGGCAACGCGCCTCTCGCCAACATCCCTCCCTGCTCTCCGAGCCCGACACCCGGGCCTCCGCCGACGAGATCGCCGCTGTCGTACGTGAAATCGATCAGCACCGTCGCGATGCAGGCGCCCGAGCCGACGTGGAACAGCCGAGCAACGAGCTCGTCCAGAAGGTCAGCGCCGTCGCCGACTTCTTGCGACAGCGGCTCGCCGGCGACTACCAAGTCGACGAGTTCGGCTTCGACCCGCACTTCAACGACGCGATCGTGCGGCCACTGCTGAGGTTCTTCTTCAACTCGTGGTTCCGCGTCGAGGTCAGCGGCATCGAGCACCTCCCCGACACCGGCGCGGGTCTGGTGGTGGCCAACCACGCCGGCGTACTGCCGTTCGACGGGCTGATGGCCTCGGTCGCTGTGCATGACCACCACCCCGCACACCGCGACCTGCGACTGCTGGCCGCCGACATGGTGTTCGACATGCCGGTGGTGAGCGCGGCCGCCCGCAAGGCCGGCCACACCATGGCGTGCACCGCCGATGCGCACCGGCTGCTGGCCGCGGGCGAACTGACCGCGGTGTTCCCGGAGGGCTACAAGGGTCTGGGCAAGCGCTTCAAGGACAGGTACAAGCTGCAGCGCTTCGGCCGCGGTGGATTCGTCGGCGCCGCACTGCGCGCCAAGGCGCCGATCATTCCGTGCTCGATCGTCGGCTCGGAGGAGATCTACCCGATGCTGACCGACGTGCGGCTGCTGGCGCGGTTGTTGGGGCTGCCGTACTTCCCGATCACGCCGCTGTTCCCGCTGGCTGGCCCGGCCGGGCTGGTGCCGCTGCCGTCGAAGTGGCACATCGCTTTCGGCGAACCGATCGACACCGCGCACTACGAGGGTGCCGACGCCGAGGATCCGATGGTCACCTTCGAGCTGACCGATCAGGTGCGCGAGACCATCCAGCAGACGCTGTATCGGCTGCTGGCCGGTCGTCGCAATATGTTCTTCGGCTGAGCTCTTACTCTGCTGGCTTGACCAGGGTGAACTGGGCCACGTCGCAAGCGCCCTCACGGAACAGGTTGGCGCACCCCGTCAGGTATTTCATGTAGCGCTCGTAGACCTCTTCGGACTGGATCTTGATCGCCTCGTCTTTGCGGGCCTCCAGCGCCTCGGACCAGAAGTCCAGGGTCCGCGCGTAGTGCAGGCGAAGCGGCTGGACGAGGGCGACCTCGAAGCCGGCCTTCTTCGCGTGATCCTCGACGATGGCGGCCGTCGGCAGGCGTCCGCCCGGGAAGATCTCTTGCATCATGAACAGGGCAAACCGCGCCCTGGTCATGGTGACCTTGATGCCGCGGTCTTCCAACTCTTGGTCGGTCGGGACGATGATGGTGTGCAGCATCATCGTGCCGCCGGCCGGAAGCGCGTCCCAGGCCATCTTGAAGAAGTCGTCGTAGCGTTCGAAGCCGAAGTGCTCGAACGCGCCGATCGAGACGATCCGGTCGACCGGCTCGTGGAACTGCTCCCAGCCATTGAGCAGCACTCGCCGGGAGCGTTCGGTGTCCAGCTCGTCGAACGATTTCTGCACGTGGTCGGCCTGGTTCTTGCACAGCGTCAGGCCGATGACGTTGACGTCGTACTTCTCGATCGCGCGGCGCAGGGTGGCGCCCCAGCCGCAGCCCACGTCGAGCAGGGTCATGCCTGGCTCGAGGCCCAGCTTGCCCAGCGACAAGTCGACCTTGGCCCGCTGAGCCTCTTCGAGCGTCATGTCGTCGCGCTCGAAGTAGGCACAGCTGTAGGTCTGGCTCGGGTCCAGAAAAAGCCGGTAGAAGTCGTCAGACAGGTCGTAATGCGACTGGACGTCGTCGAAATGCGGCGTGAGATCGGCGCTCATCGTGTGGTACTCCCCCTGAAAGGTTCCGGCTGACCCTAAGCGCCAGCGCGGATGGATGCAATTGCCGCGATTGTCGCTTCTGCGTTCGCGTCGGGATTGGACGACTCGCCGAGCATGGTCACCACGCTGGTGATGATCGGGTTGCCGTCGACGTCTGTGACTTCGCTGCGAATTTCGGCGATCACCGTGCCATGGGACTCGATGACCGAGTCCAGGTAGGTGTCGAAGTAGAGCCGGTCACCGACGGTGATCGGCCGGTGGAACAGGAACTTCTGGTCCCGGTGCAGCACCCGGGCCATGTTGATCGGGATGTCGAACTTGGCGAAGACGTCGTTCTGAACACGACGTCCGGCGACCGCAAGGAAGGTCAACGGCGCCAGCGTAGTGTCGTAGCCGATCTCGGCTGCGGCTTCCTCGGAGTGGTGCGTCGGGTGATCGTTCTGGATAGCCTCGGCGAACTCGCGAACCTTCTCGCGGCCGACGTCGAAGTAATCGGGATACCGGTAGTGGGTGCCGATCAGGCCTTCGGTGCCTGCGGGCAAGGACATGCGCTGCTCTCCACTCTTATGGGTTCAGCGGCGCAGCTTATCAGCGCGATTGCCGGCGAGATGCCACCGCGGCCAGAGCGCCGCCCGCCGCGCCCAATGCCAGAGCTGACGGTACGCCGATGCGGGCGGCCTTGCGGGCGGTCCGAAAATCGCGGATTTCCCAGCCTCGTTTGCGCGCGTAGTCACGCAAAGCGGCGTCGGGGTTGATTGCTACCGCGGTACCGACGAGGGAAAGGAGCGGCACGTCGTTGTAGCTGTCGGAGTAGGCGGTGCAGCGTTTGAGGTTGAGGCCTTCGCGAATGGCCAGTGAGCGCACGGCGTGCGCCTTTCCAGGGCCGTGCAGGATGTCGCCGACCAGCCGGCCGGTGAAGACTCCGTTCTCGGACTCGGCGACGGTGCCCAAAGCGCCGGTCAGGCCGAGGCGGCGGGCGATGGTGATCGCAAGCTCGTACGGCGTGGCGGTGACGAGCCAGACCTGCTGGCCGGCGTCGAGGTGCATCTGGGCGAGGTCGCGGGTGCCTTCCCAGATCTTCTCGGCGATGATCTCGTCGAAGACCTCTTCACCTAGTTTCATCAGCTCTTCGGTGGGCCGGCCTTCGATGAAGGCCAGCGCCTTGCGCCGCCCGGCGGCGACGTCGTCGCTGTTCTCCCTGCCGAGGACCTGGAACTTGGCCTGGGCATAGACGAAGCCGAGCACGTCGCGGTAGGTGAAGTACTTCCGGGCGGCCAGGCCGCGACCGAAGTGGACCAGCGACGAGCCCTGCACCAAGGTGTTGTCGACGTCGAAGAACGCCGCCGCGGTGAGGTCGACGGGCGGCAGCTCGGGTTTTAGGGCTTCGTCGGAGTGGACGTCTTCCAGCGCCCGCTCGGCGCTGGCGTTGGCGGCCTGCGTCTCGAATTGCTGGTCAGCGGGTACGGGTTCTGGATGAGGGCCGGGTTCGAGAGTGCCCGGGCCGCCGGAAGCGGTCACGGTTTCACACTATCCGGCCGTGGCGGGTTGGGCTGAGGTTGGCGGAGGGACGGTTACTTGTCCCGCCAGCCCTCGTATTCGGTGCCGGACATGTCGTCCCAGAACTTCGGCGAGACTTCTGTCCACTCGTCGGCTTCAGTAAGGCGGTCGATCTGCTCCTGAGCCTCGTCGAATAGCTTGCGTGCTTCGACCAATCTCCGCTTCGGTCGGCGGGGTCACGCCGGCTTCCTCGGGTGTGGAGAAGATTTTTCCGGCAACTTCTTTGGCACTGGTGAACGTCATTTCTATTGGGTACGTGGAGCTAACGGTCCTGCCAGCCCTCGTACTCGGTGCCGGACGTGTCGTCCCAGAACTTCGACGAGATTGTCTTCGGGCGATCAGCTTCGGGCACGCGATCTATCCGCTCCTGGAGCTTCGTCGAATAGCTTGCGCGCGTGGGCCAGTTCCGCCTCGGTGGGCGGGGTGATGCCGGCTTCCTCGGGTGTGGAGAAGATTTTTCCGGCCATTTTCTTGGCTCATTGCTCACTCCTCCTATCGCTCAATCATCTCGATAATCGTCCTGCCGGTAAGGGGATCGATTCTTCGGTCCACCACGTAAAACGGCACGTCGGTTCGGAAACAAAACTTCGTGCTCGGTCGGAAATGTACTGATAACGAGGAGATGTCCCGTCCCGTCTTCGACACAGATCCTGAATTCGACATTGCCGGCGAATGCTGCGGATTGGGCCACCGCGGGATCCATAGACGTGCTCAAGAACGCGCGTCTCGGTCACGACGGCGCCTCGCTGATATTGAGCAAGCACCTCGGGTGGCAAGTCTGTGCCGCGAAAAACCATGCCGCTGGTGCGGCGGCAATTTCTCCAACGCGCTGATTTAGCGCTTCGACACGAGCTTGTTGGGATGCATCCATAGTGCCGTTCCTCAACGCGTCGTTTAGGTCCTCGTGTCCCAGTCCAGTGTAATCGGCCAGCGCCGATAGATCTCCGGTCGTCAATGGCTGCGGGGCGTGGGCAACGGGTCCGTGATGGTCGAGCGTGGGGGACTGCGGTGATAAGCCGCTCGGTGCGCCCCCGTGCGCTGAGCCGGGAGGAAGAGCCGCGGGCGGTGTGGCGGCGTGCTCGGCTGGGGCATGCGCGGATGTCGATGAGGGCGGATGCCCTGCGGGAGAGGCTGGTTCGACTACGTGCTTAGAAGGTGAAGATGGAGCCTTCGTTTCGGCAGGAGTCTTCGACTCGGTGAGCCCATACGGTGGCAGCCCGCCGTTGGGCTTCGGCGCGGGCTCCGGCTGCCCGCCTTTGGGTGGCTCGTTCCGCGGCGGCGGGTTGTCGTGCGGCGCAGGGTTGGGCAGACGACCCGGCGTGGGCAGGCGAAGCCCCTTGGGGGCCTCCGCGACGTCGGCCGCGAGGTGGCCGAATTTAGAGAGTTTCGACAACGGCCCGCCAGGGAGGAAGAGTGTGCCGAGATCGAAAGCGGATTCGCCCGCAGCCTTGAACGGGTTCGTAGCCCATTCGTCCCAATGGACAACGCTTTTCCCGAGTTCCTTCCACGATTCTTCGCTCTTCTGCTCGCCATCTAATCCGGTGAGTGCTTCGAAGTGTTCGAGAGCGCCGGACAGAGAGCGCGAGAAGCCTTTTGGGTCGACGAAGGCCCGAATCGGATTGAGGTTCCAAAAACCTTCGACGCTGCTTTCCGCCTCCGAAAGCAACCCGCCGCAGATCTGCCCGAAGTGGTCCAATGCCCGGCCGACCTCGGTGGCGTGCAGGAAGTGGTCCCACTCCTTCTCGGCGTAGCGGGTCATGATGCCGAGGATCGTCTTCGCTTCGGTGAGCGCCGTCGCGATCTGTTGGCGCAGTGCATCGACCTCCGCGGTGAACTGATTGATGATGACGCGAATGTCGTTGGCGATCTTCTTGATTTCGTCTTCGTCCTCGTCGGTGAGGACCTCCCAGACCTCTTTGATCCCGGTCAGCGGATTGCAGATGCGTGACAGCAGATCGATGATCGCCGCGTGGACCGTGTCGATCTTGGTCGCGTAGGACGTGAGGTGCGTCGCGATGGTCGCGCACTGCTGCAGGATTCCGGCTGCGCAACGGTGGGTCGCAGTGAAGGCGGCGGCGATCGCCGGACCTTCCGGGATCTGTTGAGCGCCAATGCTACTCATCGGTCCAGCAGCGCCGGTTATCTCGCTGACCTCGAAATTCGTGCCGGCAATGGTCCACGCTGCCGCTGCTCCGCGCAGCTTCGCTGAATCCCCGGTTGGCCAGATCATCCCGATGTATTTGGACACCCAGCCCCAGCCGGCCGGTGGGCCGGTGCCGTGGCCGACAGACGACGGTGTCGAGCCGGCTGAGATCGAACCGGTTGGATGCGGGCCCGGTAGGGGATGACTGTGCCCGGAGATATTCGAGCTGGCTTCGGCGATGGAGTAGTTGTGTGCGGATATGCGCACGCCATCGCCCAAGCGGCACAACCCATTGCGGGTGGTCGCCATGGCCTCGAGCAGTTTGGATGCCGAATTGTCGTAGCTGTGGCCGAAGGCTGCACCGGCCGGGTCGTCCCCGGACATCCCGTGGCATCCGGCGAGCGCGGTGGTCAATGCCGAAACGGTGGACCCTAATCCCTCGCCGACCGAAATGACGGCGGCGCCAGCGTTATCCAGCACCTCCGGATCAACAGTGAGGGGCGCCATCAGCTGCTTTCGGGTCGTACCCGTAACGTGTCGCGCCCGTCCACGATCGCAAAGCTAACGAGCTCGTGAACCTCGCACAATTCACCTCGAGCCGCGACGAGCCTGTCGACACACTCCCGGCGTCGCCGGCGCGCAGACAGCCAGCTACGGCCGTGGAGGAGAAAATCGGCCGGACGAAGTTGTTTAACGAAATCAGACGATGGCCTGCTCGCCCTTGCAGTGCCGACTTGGCTCAAATTGGTGCGTGGATCTGGATGGTGGCGGGTCTGATCGTCGGGTAGCGCGTCGGCGGAGCTGCGGTTGGTTGTCGGCTTTGATATTACGATCCGATAGCAACGGGTATCGAGAACGAATTTCGCTGTGCCTGAGCCTGTTTGGGCTTAGGTACGGTGCCGGTGATGACCGGCCCCGTTAGTCCACTCTAGTTGTTTGTTGGTGGTGGTTGTGGTTGGAAGGGGTCGTACCACCACCAGTCGGCGCGTTCGCCGGTGGGTCCGGGGTAGGGCGGGACGGCGGGCGGGGGATGGTTGGGTGGACGGGCCAGCGATCCTGCGTGCAGTTCTTGGCCGGTGCTGTCGGTGACGGCGAGTGCGTCGGCGGGTCCGGTGATGGTGATGCCGCCGCGGTGGTGCATCCGGTGGTGATACGGGCATACCAGCACCAGGTTGGACAGTTCGGTGGGGCCGCCGTCTTCCCAGTGCCGGATGTGGTGTGCGTGCAAACCGCGGGTGGCGCCACAGCCGGGGACCGCGCAGCATCGGTGGCGGTGCTCGAGGGCACGGCGAAGCCGCCGGCTGATCAGCCGGGTCGCGCGGCCGGCGCCGATGACCTGGCCGTCACGTTGGAACCAGACTTCACACGTGGCGTCACAGGTCAGGTATCGGCGTTGGGCGTCGGTGAGCAGCGGGCCCAGATGCAGCGCGGCGGCTCCTGGGCTCACATCGACGTGCACGACCACGGTGGTGTGCTGCCCGTGGGGGCGCCGCGCGGCCTCGGCGTCCCAGCCCGCCTGGATGAGGCGCATGAACGCCTCGACGGTGCCCGGTAGCGGGGGCGCGCTGATCTGAGGCGCCCGCGCCACTGCCGTGATCGTGTTTCCATTCGGCGATCAGCGCATCACGATGCGACGCCAGTGCGGCGTCGAATGTCGCCGCGTCCTGGTGGGCAAGGGTGATCCGCCAGCAGGTGGCGTGCTCGGTGCTGGTCTTGGTGATCGAGGGCTGCGGCTGGGGCCGCGGTTCGGGTTCGGGTCGCGGTTCGAGCTTGACCGCGGTGCGCAGCTGGTTGACCGTCGCGACAGCGGCCAGCTGCGCGTAATGCTCATCAGATCCCTGGCCCGCCCGCGCGGCGATGACCCCGACCTGATCCAGCGACAGCCGGCCCTCCCGCATGCCTGCCGCGCAGCGGGGAAACTCCGCCAGCCGGCCCGCCACAGTGGTGATCGTGTGGGCGTTTCCCGAGGACCAGCCCAGCTTCCAGGCCACCAACGCCGCCACCGACCGTGCACCGGTGGCCCCGCAGAGCTCGTCGCGATCCAGCTCGGCGACGATCTCCACCAAGCGCCCATCAATGGCGTTGCGCTGCCCGGCCAACTCCGCCAACTCCTCGAACAACACCTCAACACGCTCAGCAGGGCTCACCACCGCGAAGATGTTGCGGTCAAGGACATGACGTCATCATTGCAGCCGGGTCCGACAAGTTTCGGCCGGCGACCCGCGCCGAGGCGTTGCCGTCATCATCTGCTCAGCGGCACAGCCTCATTGGCTGCCAGACGCGACCCACGCGGCCTCCAGCACGGCCACCACCGCCTCGCGGCCAGCCCAAAACCCAAAAGCAACAGGTCAACCCGCCACGACTACCTCGAACCCCGGATCGTGGGAGTCTTGCTAATACTTGATCGAGGGATGCGTGCCGATTTCTGTGCTCGTTCATTAAGCAATCGCTCGGATAGCCCGCATGTATAAGTCAAGCCTGTTGCACTTCGAGATCGGTGAGTGCCTGGAACGCCGCACGGGTAGCGCTCGGATCGTCGGCACTATAGATCTCTACGTTCGCGACCTGGAAAGCCGCAGCACGCAGAACCACGAGTTGTCCGGTACGCAGGCGCAGCGCGATGAATTCACCTTCTCCGCCGTCAGGCTCGCGCTTCGAAAATTTTTGATTGAGACGGCCCTCGATGTCCCTTGGCAGTATCGGTATTCGCCCGATGAGCGCCGCACTCGTCAGCGTGACTGGTTCATCGACTGGAAGCGCCTCGAACGGCGGCTCGGCCCAAGGTCTGCGGCTATCCAACGCCTCTATCAAGTCGAGCTAGGAGGTCACGCACCGCACTGTCATCGTGACCGTCGACAGAGCCAAGATGTTCACTTGAGCGAAGTGCTTCGGTAGCCGCTCGGTAGTAATCCGCAACAGGGAGGGTGAAGAGCCGCTGACTGATCAACTCGTCCGCAAGACGATTGAGAAGCCAATCGTCTATCGGGGCGCGCAAATCGGCGCCGTGAGTTATCTGATTGATGTAGCCGCGCCACCACGCTGGTGACTGCCCAGTTGACGTCATCCTTAAAACCCGGCCCCGAAAAAGATATTGTTGGTGTCCAAACCTTGTTCTTCGAGTATCCCCCGGATCCGGGACAGCTGTTCCGCATCGGGCTGGTAATGGCCACTCTTTCGATTAATCATGTTAAGGACTCCATCTCTCACTTCAATCTCACCGGCGCTGGCCACTGGGTTCCCTCCAAGGAAGCTCGAGTGGTGAAAGCGGCCGACCTGCTGCACCAAAGAGGCGTACAAGTTCCCGTGCTGATCCACTACGTAAATCGCACGACCCTGATTCCACACAGTCCCTGCGGACGTCGTGTCGAATGGAAGTCCATCCCTCGCTGAATAAATCAGACCGTCCTTTACGAATAGTCGATGCTTCTCGGATTTTTCTAGCATCTTACCTTGATGGAACAACACGCAGGCACGGAGCAGGGCGACCTTGTGCGAGGCGTTGTCGGCTCGTCACGGGCCTGGCGGCATCGATCAGGTTGTAGGCCATGGCAATTCCCGTATACGGATCCCGGGCCCTAGGAGACCTTGGTCCGCAACCACACAGTGTCAAAAGTCTACTCTATCATATTCTTTTTCCTCAGATTTATCCAATTCTCTTCCATATACTTATATAACTCCAATATCACTTCATCTTCATCTACTATCTTCTCTACCTCCTTTATATACTTATCTCCTTATTCTACCTCTAATTCCTTTATCTCTACCTTCTCCTTATCTATTTCCTCATCTTTATATATCTCCTTTATCTCCTCCAAAACCCCTATATTATCTTACTTCTTTAATACAACAAATACATTCTCCCTCAGACTCTATCCGTCGGCGAGATCTACGCGATGCTTGCTGTTGCTGGTGCCGCCTGGGGTTGCGCGCCGGGGAGGTCTGCTGCGTTACGTCTTGACGATATCGATTGGCGCGCTGGTGAACTCGTCGTCTACGGGCAAAGAGCAGTCGCATCGAGCGGCTGCCGCTGCCGGTGCGACGTCATCGAAGCACTGTCCGCTTACCTGCTCGACGTCCGTCCGTCCTACCGCTCGTATTTCCGCACAGTGTTCGTTACGGTTCCAGTGCCCCTCATCGGTCTCTTGTCAGTGTCCAGTGTTACCGACTACCGTCCGCAGGACAGCCGCGCGAGCCATGCTGTGCTGGGCATCGGTGCACGCCTATCGTTTACTTCACACCGCAGCACTGGCTATGTCTGCATGTCGTGAGCCGCTCTCCCCGATAGTCTGTCAAGTGTTTCTTCATCGCCTCCTTTTTATCACTTCATCTATCTATTCCAAGATCGACATTGATTCGCTGCGCGAACTGTCCCGCCCCTGTCCCTACGGTATTGCATGAACTCGTTGCGATAAGCGTTGGTCTACTATCAGTAGTCAGGCGATCCCTCGTTTACACTCTCGAGTACGCCGAGAAGTGCTCAACCAGTTCCTGGATTATCTCTAAGACTCTGTCACGCAGCAGGATCACCGTCTATCTTTTCTTTTCGTGTGCTCTTTTACCTAAGCGCGTTGCCGTGGTGGTAAGCGCATCGTCTCACCGTCTTTCTCTTTTTCTCCTCTCTATCTTCATTTCCTCTACTGGTTTCAGAGGTGCCTTCCACTGTATTTTTTTTCCTTTTTGATTTTATTGCTCCTATCCATATCTTTATTCCGTCGCCTAGATCGCCTCTCTGATTTCCTCTACAGCCACTTTGCATATTTCCTTTGCGTTTTGCTACCTATTAAACTCTGATCGGTCTGTTATCTTTCACCTTTATTCTTTTCTTCTATTCTATCTCTCTTCTACTTCTACTACTTCTATTGTGAGCGCTTGGGTGTTGTCTGTTCGGCACATCAAGGTTGGCTAGTCACTGCTATCTGCCTTTTCATTCCATCACCATTTTATCTTGTTCGGCTATCTGGGTTTCTCGACCGTCTGATCTACTTCCATATCACTACTTCTCTGTGATCACCCCGTCTTGGAGCAGTCTGCTGTTACTGCAACATTCAGAGTTACTTTTCAGCTGTTCGCCGTCTATCGCTGTTCTGCGGACACCGGTTGTCGTCTTGTCGTCGTGCATCTCACTATTTGCATCACAGTTTCGCTGTCTCCAGTCTTCTCTACTCTTACATCTTTTATCTGGACGGGTTGTCATGTCTTGCGTTGCTGTCTACCTATCTCGTCCACTTCATCCCAGCAGTCACCTACTGTTATCTGTCAGCCTCTCCTTAATTGCTCTCTTCTGTCCTGACATCGGTGGACGATCATATCGGGAGGTCATGACCGCGCTGGCTTCTACCTTGCAGGCGTTCTTCACTGACCTGCTCATCCATCAACGTTACGCCAGCTATTTATACCATCCTCTCCTACCTTTACTCCTTTTATCTTCTGCTCTTTTTCTCCTTCTCTCTTACCTAAAGCAACCCTGCTCAGCTTTACATCTACTATTTCTACAGCTATCTCTTATCTCCTCTTTTCTCTATCACCTCTAACACTATCTTTCTCAACAACTTTCTCACCCTCAACTCTCTTCTCTCCTCTATCCACTCTCTTTTTCTACTTCTCTTCACCTTCTGCCACCCCTTACACTCCTCCTTCTATCAACTCTCTTTCTCTTCTATCCCTTCCAAACTCTTCTATCTATTCTCTCTTCATCTACCTCAAACCTAGCTAGGGTTTACGCTCTTCTCGCCGCTCCTGATCTCTTCTACCTTTATCGTTTTACGCTATCTCGCTTTCTTCTTTCTCTTCTTTCCTAACCTTCTTTCTCATCTCCTATCTTATCTTGCCTTCGCCGTTATGACATCCACCTCTGCAGCCCTGCCTCACGTCGCCTTCCACGGCTAAGTACTTTATCACCTTTTCACTCCGCTTACCAAGTTCTCGGGTGGCCGGGAAAACCTCCCGGACCGCCTTCCAGAAACCCAGCGCCCCGTCACCGACCGCCAGCACCGGCGCGGCCATCCCGCGCCGGCGGCATGACCGCAGCAGATCAGCCCACTACTCCGTCTACTCCCTGTACCCGTCCGCCAGAGCTACGAGCTCCTTGCGGCCATCTGCCCGAACGCCGATCATCACCAACAGACAGAGCTTCTCCTGCTCTAGTCTTACCTTGAGGTGTATGCCGTCTACCCACACGTAGACGTAGTCGGTGCCCGACAGATCCCGCTCCCCGAACGCCTTCGCCTCGTCCTGCCACTGCGCCTTGAGCCTCTTGATCGTCGTCTCCTATATCCCCGCACTCGACCCCAGGAACTGCTCCAACGCCTTACCGAAGTCACTGGTCTACAGGCCATGCAGATACAGCAGCGGCAGCACCTCGGTCATCTGCGGCGACTTGCGCGCCCACGCCGTCAAATTGCCGAGGAAAACCGTTGCCGCTCATCGGTATCTGTGTCCACGCGTCGGTCGTTGACCCGCGTCCAGTCACCGTGACCGCGCCCGCGGCGTCAGCACCTCCCGCTCTTGTTTATACCCTTTGCGCACCACCAAGCTTCTCCCTTCCCCTTCTAGCTTATCTACTAACTGTTCTACTTATTCTTCTACCTCTTCCTGCTATGCCTCCTCCATCATCTGCCTTTCTCCTTCTCTTACTATCTCATCCAACAACTACCTACCAGCACCTCCTTCTTTGTCTTTCTCTTATTCCTTCTCTTTTACTACTTTGAGCATTTTCTTACCTTCCCTACCATCTCTCCAACTCCTTTCTTTATCTACTACCTGATTCCAATATGATCATCCTCTTTAATTTGCTCCCACTTTCACGCCACCTCGCCTATCCTCATCCACAGGTTTCGATCTAGATCTTCACTGGACAGATACTCCACAGTATTGGGCCGGAAGTGTCGATTCGGATTGCTGGCATCGTTCTCCCCGTTGTATTGGTCCAAGAGCTCTTTACCTGGCAGAGGTTCTTCTCGATGCAGCAGCGGCGGTGGGTCATTCGGCCCGTCGGGGTTCGGCGGCTCGCCGTCGCTTTGTTGTAATTAAATCTTGAACAGCAGACGTGGCGTGCGCGCGCTCTGTAGTCAGCGCGGTCGCACGTCAAGACCGGTGAGCTCGAGGAAGGCCTTGCGAGTGCTTGCAGGCTCGGCCAGGCTGCGCAACTCGACATCGTCGCCGCGGGACGACTTGGCGCTTAGGCCCACTTTTTGCCCTGTGCGCAGACGCAGTACCAACACTTGCGCATCCGGACCATCAGGACCGCGTTCCGAAAAGACTCGGTGCAGATGTGCTTGTACAGCCATGACGTGCATGGGTATCCGCCCCAAGACTGGCGCGTCCTGCAGCGCCGACCATTCCTCGACTGGCAAAGATGTGAATCGGGGTTCGGGCCACGGCTTGCGTTTATCGAGCTCGGGAATTAACCGCTCCAGCAGATCGCGTACTGGCGGCTTCGTTTTGGGTATCGTCAAACCGCAGTTGCTCACCGGAACGTAAGGCTTCGACGACCGCGCGGTAATAATCCTCGACCGGATCATTGAAATAACGCTGCCGAAGGATTTCATCCGCAAGGCGGAAAACCAGTGAATCGGGTGCTGGTGACTGCAACCGAGTTCCATAAGTGATCTGCGCGACATAACCGCGCCACGGCGACGCGGCCCGCTCCATCTTCATGGCTTAAAAACCGTCCTCGAATATTGCGCCACTAATGTCAACTCCCTGTTCAATTAACATATCGCGGACTTGCGACTAACATTTCCGGCGTAGGCATGTAGTGGCCGCTTTTGCGAGTGACAACTCTGACCACTCCGTCACGCACCTCGAGTTCGCCCGCTCCTGCCACCGGATTGCCGCCGAGAAAACTAGAGTGGTGCAGTCGGCCTACCTCGTGGTCTACGGATGCGTAAAAGTTGCCATGTCGATCCATCACAAACATCGCTCGTCCCCCACCCGACCAGTGGGTACTCGCGGCAGTCGTATCGAACGGCTCGCCGTTCCAGACGTTATGCAGCAAACCGTCCCGCGCAAACAGTCGATTTTGCTCCAGTCGCTCTGGAGAAAAATACTCCACGACCTTTCCGGGCGCTATCTGTTCTGTCCATCGAGATGAATTTTTGGGATCGTCTTCGCCCACGTATTGGTTTTCCATTTCCTTGCTCGGTAGTGGTTCGCCTCGATGCAGCGGCGGCGGCGGTTCATCTGACCCATCGGGGTTCGAAGGCTCGCTATCGCCTGGGTGGTCGTGGCGGTCCTCGCCATTATGCGGTGCACCGGAGTTGGAGTTCGGCGACCCATCTTCGGCAGGCCGAGCGCCCGTATGTGCGCTGGAATTAGGCGATCCACCTTCACCGGGTTGACCACCGTGTCCGATGGGTTCGTGTAATCCGGCTCTGGGAGCCGTGCCGGTTCGTGGCTGGCTGCGGCTCCGCTGATCCCCGTACCCGATGGCCGAACTGCGTCGCCGTTTTGAGCCGGTCGGTGTGGCTTCCGACGGCGAGCTATGGGATATGGGCGTTGTCTCGGTCGGCCCGGGGTGGCTGGGTGTTGGGTCTTGGGTAATGGGCCGTTCGGCGAGTGGGGTCGGTTCGCGGGGGAGTCTTGAGCGGTGCTGGCTAGATTCGGTGCCCGCGGCGGGGTCTGTGGCGTCATCGGGTCGGTGCGGCGGGGCTTGCGCTGGTTCGTGAGGTGGTCCCGTCAGTTGGCGCGGGGGAGTGCTCAGCGGGCGCGTCGGCGGTTGACGGCACCTTGTCGTGAGAGCTTTGGGCGGGTTCGGTGTGGGCCGCCTCGTCGGGCTCGTGGCCTTGCGGCGGCGGCTCAGCGCGCGCCGGCTCGGTGGGAGCGGTGCGCACCGTGCGCTGTTCCCCCGGGTCGTGTGCGGGGGGCGGTTCTGCGGGTGCAGGCCCGCCGTGTTCGGTCGGGCCGTGCGGCGCTGGAGCGTCGGCGGGAGCGGATGCCGGCTTGGTCGCGCCTGGCGCGGTCGGTGTGTCGGGTGGTGGTGGTGGTCGGTCGAGGGGCGGGGCCGACGGGCGCGGCTCTGGAAGGGGGGCCTGGCGCGGGAGCATGGGGTTTCGGCGCGTCTTCGAGCGCTCGCGTCGCGGCGGACTCCGCACGGCTGGCCGCGGACGCGGCCTCAGCGGCGTCAGCTGTGGCGCGAGCTCCCTTGGCTGCCGCTGCTGCTTCGCCGCCGCCCGGAATGAGCAGGGTGGCCAGATCGAAGGTGCTTTTGCCGGCCGCCTCGGCGGGGTTGGTCTTCCACTCATCCCAATGGACCGCGTTTTTACCCAGGTCCTCCCATGATCGCGCGACGCTCGGTGCGTGATCGTCGCCAAGACCGACCAGCGGAGCCATCCCGTGGAGCAACTCCTTCCATGATTGGTAAGAACCTTGCGGGTCGACTTGAGCTCGCACTGGGCCGTAGGTCCAACCGTCGTTGATAAGGCCGCCCACCGATTCGGCAAGCCCTTTTCCATACTGGCCTACCTGGTTGAGGGCCCTGCCAATGTCGGTGTGATGCAGGAATTGGTCCCACTCCTTCTCGGCGTAGCGACCCATGGTGCTCAGGATCGTGCTTGCCTCAGTGACTGCGGCAGCGATCTGGTGGCTCAGCGCCTGAACCTCGGCGGTGAACTGGTCGACGATCGTGCGAATGTCACGAGCGATCTTCTTGATCTCGTCTTCGTCTTGATCGGTGAGAAACTCCCAGACTTCTTTGATCCCAGTCAGTGGATCGCAGATCCGCGACAGAAGATCCAGGATCGCCGCATGGACCGAATCGATCCTGGCCGCCATGGAATTGAGTTGAATCGCAATAGTGTTGCACTGCTGGAGGATTGCAACGGCACTGCGATTGGCATCGGCGAATGCCGCCGCGATCGCCGATCCTTCGGGCATCTGCTGAGCGCCGATTGTCGCCATGGGCCCGGCGGCGCCCGTCACCTCGCTGACCTCGAAACCCGTGCCGGCGCCGATCCACGCGGCCGCAGCGGCCCGTAGCTTGGCCGAATCGCCACTCGGCCAAATCATTCCGATGTACTTGGACACCCACCCCCAACCGGCCGGAGCGCCGACGCCGCTGCCGACTGCAGACGGCACCGATTGCGCTGAGATGGAGCCGGTTGGGTGTGGAGCGGGGAGCGGTTGACCGTGTCTAGAGATATTCGACATGGCCTCGGCAGTCGAATAGTTGTGGGCCGACATTCGCACACCGTCACCCAAGCGGCACAACCCATTTCGGGTCGTTGACATCGCCTCGAGCAGCTTGGATGCGGCGGAGTTGTAGCTGTTCCCGAATGCGGCACCGGCTGGATCGTCGCCAGCCATTCCGTTGCATCCGGTCAGCGCTGTCGTCAACGTCGAGATGACGGACCCAAGCCCTCGCCGGTGGAGATTACGGTCGACCCGGCGCCGTCTAGAGTCTCTGGATCGACCGCGAGTGGCGCCACGGGATCAGGACCACATGTTGGTATTCGCGTTCATCGCGCCGGTGTAATTGTGGTGGGCTGCGGCGCCCGCAGCCGTCAGTCGGGCCAAAGCCTCTCGCATGTTTGCCTCACCTCGCGCCCAGTGTCGGTGCGCCTCGGCATGAGCTGCAGCCGCCTCGCCCGACCATGTGCCGTGCAGATGTGTTACCAGCGAATCGATTTCAGCAACCATGCTCTCGGTGTAGCGAACGAATTCGCCCATCCTCCTGGCCGCGTCTTCTAAAGCGGCGGGATCGACGCTGAAGGCGTCAGCCACGGTAGATGCCTTCCGCCGTCTGCTGAGCCGCTGCATCCTGCGCTTGGAATTTAATTCCCGCATTACCAACGGCTTTCGCCAAAATGGCTAGGCCTAACTGCACTTCTGCGGCGCCGTTGTGCCAGAGGTCCCAGGCGTCGCCATACGCGCTACCTGATCCCCCTTGCCAGCCGGTCAGCATTTCGCGGACTTGAGCATCGAGATCATCGAGCTTGGTGTGCAAGTCCTTGGACGCGCTCGCTAATGCCTGCGAGGCCGTCTGCATCACCTCGGTTGGAACCCGCAAAGTTTCGCGATCGGCCATCTCCAAAACCTAACGACCTGCTGCGGCCCGACACAATTCACCGCTGCTTATCGACCGTTACGGTCGACCTGGTCGGCGTCGTCTTCGACTTTGCTATCCGGGGGCAGGATGCGACGGCTGGCGATCGGTTTGCCGGCAACGCGTTTGACCACTTCCGGCGCTGCCTGCGGCGTGGAGATGCGGCCCTGCACAGGGGCGCCGTTCTTCACCGTTGGCGGAACGACGCGCTTGGTCTCGGCCTTGCTGTCGCCACCGCTCCCGGCAGCGCCTCCGGCACCGGGCGGCATCATCGGCATGCCGCCGCCCATCTGGCCACGCGCACCAGCCCCTTCAGCAGGAGGTGGTGACGTCACGGGTGCCTGCTGCGATGACATCGGGACAGTGCCGGCGGTCGGAGTCGGTGGCGGCCCGAGGTTTCCGGCCGGGGTGGTGGCGCCGGCCAGCCCCGCACCCCCACCACCAGCTCCCATAGCGCTGCCACCCGCGCCGAGCGCGCCTCCGAGGGCATCGGCCGGCAGTGCTGCTGCGCCGGCGCCTTGCCCCGCTTTGCCCAGGGTGCTTGTGAGCTGCGAGCTGATCTGCGAGACCTGTTGCATCGCTTGGTTGAGCGGTTGAGACAAACCCTGGAAAAGTCCGCTGAAAGTTTGCATGACTTGTTGGGGCATCTGCTGCATGGTGCTCATCAACTGCTGGAGTTCTTGACTTCCCTGTTGGTCGGCTGCGGGAAATTGCGTCATCGCGTCGCCGGTCTTCTCGCCGCGCTTGGCATGCCCTTCGGTGGCCGCCGCCATGTCGTTCGGATCTCCGACGTTCCCGGCCATGCCCAGTGTGGCAAGCAACTGACTCATCAGTGAGGTGCCCGAGGCGATCTGATCGGGCGTCAACGGTGGCGGTGGTGGCAGTCCCATCGTTTGAGCCAGCTGGGTCAGGACGACCTGCACTTCTTGCCCGTTTGTCATGAATCCCTCTCCTAGGGAACGCGATTCAGTGCCTGGAACCAGGCGAAGTGATAATTGGCGCCAATATTGTCCGCGGCCGCGAGGGCCTCGATCGAGGCCAGTAATTGCCAGTTCGCAACCGCGGCGGCGTCCACATTGTCGGGGTACGCGTCCAGCACGCGGTCATGAAGTGTCGAGAGATGCTCATGGAGAAACTCGACTTCGTTGTCGATCACGCCGGTACCAGTTGACGCCGCCTTGGCGAGGGTGTGCGCCATCTGAGGTAGTCCGTCGCGCCACTTGGTGGCCTGACCGAGTTCCCAGCCAAGCTCGTCGACAGCGGGCACCTGACGCGGGCGCAGTGAAGTAGGGGTGGGTTCTCCGTCTTCCGGCGACTCCGACAAGTAATGCAACGGTGTGTAGCTCGCCGATGTGCTCACCTGGCCGAGCAGTGTTTCGATGTCGCCACGGCGCTCGCCCGGCTCGAGCAAGGTGACGACGGACGGGACGGCAATGTTCGGCGGGATCCAGCCGCTGGCAAGGTCAGTGACCAGAATTGTGGTGCCGTCTGGCTGCTCGCCGGCGGCCCATCTCAGCCGCGGCTCTTGGCGCGCAACGGAGTCGACCAGTCGCTGCAGACGGGCTTTGGCTGTCGCCTCTGCGGAGGCTGCGCCGGCGGCGGCTCCTCCCGCAGCGGCTGCGACGGCCTGCTCGCCGATGCCGGCTGGCGCGGGGTGAGCCATCGCCGCGGTTGGCGGTTGGCGTACGACCGGCTGCGTGAGTCCGCCTGCTCCGGCCGACGGACTGACGGGGGCCGAAGCTGGTGACGCGGAGGACGATACGGACGAAATCCCCGCTGGGCTGGACGGCATAGTCGGCGCCGAAATCGTCGGCGTCGGCGGCCGGATGTCCGATCCGTACGTCGGCAAAGGGCCAGCGGGTACTGCGGCGGACGGCGCAGCCGCTGCTGGTCCTGCCAAATATGGTGTGCCCGAATCGGTTACCGAGGCATGGCTGATCGACGGGGCGGGTGCCGGCGGAGGCGCATCGACTGCGGGTGCATGCGCGGCCGCTGGGACTGTCGATCCCGAAAATTCGGACGTCGAAGGTTGAACGGGTACCTGCGGCTGAACCGGACCGGTTACCGGGGGCACGTTGTTCAGTGCGCCGGATGTAGGAGCGCCTTGGGTGAGGGCGGGGTTAAGCCCCTGCCCGAAGGCGTTTGACGGTTGTAGGCCTGCGAGGCCCGCTTGGCCGATCGAACTGGACGGGTTGATCGAACTCATCGGACTCGGCGACAGCGGAGCGTTGCATCCCCGGCAGGGCGCCCGCTGCCGGCCCTCGGAAGCGCAAGTGCCGTCACGGCGGCCGCGCGCTGCAGGAGTTTCCAGCCCTGGAGCCGCACAGCGGCCGTCTGGCCGCCGGTGGCGCCGCTGGAGCCTGCCGGGAGCGTTCGGCGCTACGTGTTCCGGCGCCGTAACATTGTTGTGCCGGGATGCCGCGAGTGCTTGGTGCCGGGAACAGGTGGTGCGGATCTGGAGCTTCCATAGGCGACGGGCTCGACTGCTCGGAGGTCGAGCGCTTTGCGGTGCCGGATTGATCGAGGAAGCCCTTTCACCTGTTCCGTCACGGCTTCCTTATTGGGGGAGCCGAGCATGCGGGTCGTGTCGATTCCGTGTTGTTGGGCGAATTGGCGGGCGCTGATGTCGGAATTCCTCGTCGGTCGAGGATCGTTCTGCATTGCCTCGAATACGTTTTGTGTGCATGGGCGCCGCTGCAGCATTTGCGTCTTGCTGGCACTGCATCACGACTTCCACGATTTCGCCCATCTTTATCGGAGGAGAGTCCTTGGACTGCTGAATTCGTTGATTTCGGATTTTCCCTCGTCTGCGATCGTCTCCAGCCGAGAATTCAAGTCGCTCACGCTCTCGTGTGCGGAATGATGTAGCGTCGCTGATGACGCCATTTGTCTTCGCGACGTCGCCGGCTTGATCTGCTCCCCACTGAAAGGCCTCGCGGATATTGTCGGCCGCCATTCCCTTCTGGAGTTCCGGGTTAAGTGATCCGGACAGCTGTTGCCGTAAGCTGTCCGAAAATTGTTGCCATGCTGTCGACGTGGCTTGCCGCTTGGTCGCTGCTGCGCCGACGATGCCGAGGTCAGATTCGGTGAGTCCACCACTGGCCGACGAGGAGCGTAGAACCATGGATCGCCGCCTTCGTCATTATTGCACAAATCCTGTGCGCTGTTCGAAGGCCGATATTGCCTTCGTTCGATCAGAGCGGCTTGGTGGGTCAGAGTTTTGGTCCCCCGCTAAATAGTCTGCACCCAGAGATCAAGCAGGCACGTGCCAGATAGCTCAATGCGCGGATCTGATCGACAGCGTGGGGGTGCGGCAGGATCAAGTTGGTCGCGCAGGTACCAGCCACCCGCCATTACTGATAACTCGGCCAGCCGCCGCTTGGGCTTCAGCCATGGCCGGGTCAGCTGCTCGCTGTTACCAGTGCCGTTTGTAGCATTGCCCCTTTGTGCACCGTGTCGAACGCGGTGCACGCGCGAGATTTCGCATCGGCGACTCTGTTGCTCGGTATATGTCGGAGCTCGCGAGGGCGCACTGCGGACGGATCGGGTGCCGAGGGTCGGAACCACCCCACGATCGCGAGGCCCGTAGCGATCGAGCGCAATCGCGAGCGCTAGCGAATGTGAGCAGCGCGAGACTGCCCACGCGGTGGCGTCGACGGCCACGGAGGCGGTGCGGCCTGCGCGCCGGGAAACTGGCCGCGCGATGGCTGGAAACCCGCCTGTGCCGGACGGCGCAGGTGGCCCGCTGGGCGGCTGTTCAGACATGAGGCGATGGTATCGCTGATTGACGGTCTCGGTATTCACCATTGCGACGCTTACTGCGTCGCCAGGGAGACCCGCGGTGTCAACAGACTTAAGTAATACGCCGGCTCGACTGCAGGATCGACGCGGCATCACCTTCGATGGCCCGTCAGGCGATCTCAACGACTCTCGACTCATAACGCCGCAAATGACACCGGGTCACCATTCAAAACCTCTGCAAATGAACCGAACTGACACACTGAACCCATGACGCCGCCGCCACGTCCAGCTCCTGACCCGCGCCGGCTGCTCGATCTGCGACGGCGTCCACGCCCAACTCACCCAGCTCGCCAAGGAGCTCGACTTCGACCTGTCGACCACCGACGTCGACGCCGAAGCGGCCAACGGCGACACCGCGCTGAGGGCAGAATTCGGCGACCGACTGCCCGTCGTCCTGCTCGATGGCCGCGAGCACAGCTACTGGGAACTCGACGAACCCCGCCTGCGCAAGGATCTGGCCGCGAAGTGACTTCGCCGTAAATTTGGTGGCCCATCAGGTAACCGTCTACGGTGGGTAGTAGTCAATTCACCGGTGTTAGCAAGGGAGCAGGCCAGGTGATTCAGCCGTGAGCGTCCTGCTTTTCGGTGTCTCGCACCGCAGCGCGCCCGTCTCTGTTCTGGAGCAGCTCAGCACCGACGAATCTGAGCAAGTCAAACTCGTCGACCGGATCATGCAGTCGCCGCTGGTGACCGAGGCCATGGTGCTGTCCACCTGCAACCGCGTCGAGGTCTACGCCGTCGTCGACGCCTTCCACGGCGGCCTGTCGGCCATCGGCCAGGTGCTCGCCGACCAGTCCGGCATGACGGTGCCCGACCTCACCAAATACGCCTACGTCCGCTACAGCGAGGCCGCCGTCGAGCACTTCTTCGCGGTGGCCAGCGGCCTGGACTCAGCCGTCGTCGGCGAGCAGCAGGTACTCGGCCAGGTCCGACGCGCCTACGCCGCCGCCGAGGGCAACCGCACTGTCGGCCGCACCCTGCATGAGCTGGCCCAGCGGGCGCTGGCAGTCGGCAAGCGGGTGCACTCCGAAACCGGCATCGACGCCGCGGGCGCCTCGGTCGTCTCCGTCGCGCTCGGCATGGCCGACACCAAGCTCGAAGGCCTGCAGGGCAAGACCGCCGTCGTCGTCGGCGCCGGAGCGATGGGCGCACTGTCGGCCGCCCACCTGACCCGGGCCGGCATCGACAACGTCTACGTCGTCAACCGCTCGCTGCCGCGCGCACAGCGGCTGGCCCGCAAGATCCGCGACTCCGGCACTCCCGCTGAGGCATTGAGCCTGGACAACCTGTCCACCGCGCTGGCCGACGCCCATGTCGTCGTCAGCTGTACCGGCGCGGTCCGCCCGGTGGTGTCGCTGGCCGACGTGCACAACGCCCTGACCGCCGGCCGTCGCGAGGACACCCCGCTGGTGATCTGCGACCTGGGCATGCCGCGCGACGTCGACCCGGCGGTCTCCGGGCTGCCCGGCGTCTGGGTGGTCGACATGGACCGCATCCAGCGCGAACCCTCCGCCAGAGCCGCCGCGGCCGACGCCGAGGCCGCCCGCCACATGGTCGCCGCCGAAGTCGCCACCTACCTGGCCGGCCAGCGGATGGCCGAGGTCACCCCGACCGTCACCGCGCTGCGCCAGCGCGCCGCCGACGTCGTCGAGGCCGAACTGCTGCGCCTCGACCACCGGCTGCCCGGCCTGGAAGCCACCCACCGAGACGAGGTCGCGCGCACCGTGCGCCGCGTCGTCGACAAGCTGCTGCACGCACCCACTGTCCGCATCAAGCAACTCGCCAGCGCACCGGGCGGCGACGCCTACGCCGAAGCGCTGAGAGAGCTGTTCGAGCTCGACCAGACCGCCGTCGACGCCGTCGCCACCGCAGGCGAATTGCCCTCTGTCCCAACAGATTCTGCAGAGTAACCGGTTGTCCGACGCGATCCGGATAGGTACTCGTGGCAGCTTGCTGGCCACCACCCAGGCCGGCAGCATTCGGGATGTCCTGCTGGCCAAGGGTCATCACGCCGAACTGGTGATCATCAGCACCGCCGGTGACCAGTCATCTGAGCCGATCGCCGACATCGGTGTCGGTGTATTCACCGCCGCGCTAAGGGAAGCCATCGACGCCGGACAGGTCGACATGGCGGTGCATTCCTACAAGGACTTGCCGACCGCCCACGATGCGCGGTTCGTCATCGCCGCCATCCCTCAGCGCGAAGACGCCCGCGACGCACTGGTGGCCCGCGACGGGTTGGTGCTGGGAGAGCTGCCGAACGGCGCAATTGTGGGCACATCGTCCCCGCGACGGGCCGCGCAGCTTAGAGCACTGGGTCTCGGTTTGGAAATTCGCCCCCTACGAGGCAACCTAGACACCAGGTTGAACAGGGTAAGCAATGGCGATTTGGACGCGATCGTGGTTGCCCGGGCGGGTCTAACCCGGCTGGGACGTCTTGACGCGATCACCGAGACGCTGGAGCCGGTGCAGATGCTGCCGGCGCCGGCTCAAGGAGCCCTCGCCATCGAGTGCCGCTCCGGGGATTCCCGGCTCGCGGCACTCTTGGCGGAGCTGGACCACGCGGACTCCCGCGCGGCCGTCACCGCCGAGCGTGCCCTGCTCGCCGAACTGGAGGCGGGGTGTTCAGCGCCGGTGGGGGCGATCGCGGAAGTGGTCGAGTCCATCGACGAGGAAGGCCACATCTTCGACGAGCTGTCGCTGCGCAGCTGTGTGGCGGCACTCGACGGATCTGACGTTATCCGCGCGTCCGGGATCGGCAGTCCGGATCGGGCACGAGAGCTCGGGCTCTCGGTGGCCGCCGAGCTGTTCGACTTGGGGGCAAGGGAAGTCATGTCGAGCGCGCGGTAAACGTAAGCGCGCCAACTAGGTAGGTAGGTAGGAGCGACGATGACGACGCGAGGGCGCAAGCCGAGGCCGGGCCGCATCATGTTCGTGGGGTCGGGTCCGGGAGACCCGGCGCTGCTGACGATGCGGGCCGCAGTGGTGCTGGCCAATGCCCCCCTGGTGTTCATTGATCCCGACGTGCCCGAGCCAGTGCTGGCGTTGATCGGCAAGGACTTGCCGCCAGTCTCCGGGCCCGCGCCGGCCGAACCGGCTGCGCCGTCGGACAACGGAACCAGCGAGGGTGCCGACACCGACAAACAACCCGCTGCGGTGATGTCGGTGGGACCCGACATCCGGCCCGCTCTGGGTGATCCCACCGAGGTGGCCAAGACGCTGGTCGCCGAGGCGCGCACCGGCGCCGACGTGGTCCGGCTGGTGTCCGGCGATCCGCTGTCGCTGGATTCGGTGATCACCGAGGTGAACTCCGTGGCCCGCAGCCACCTGCACTTCGAGATCGTGCCGGGTCTGGCCGCCAGCGACGCGGTGCCGACCTACGCCGGTCTGCCGCTGGGTTCGTCGCACACCGTCGCCGACGTGCGCGGTGACGTGGACTGGGGAGCCCTGGCCGCCGGACCGGGTCCGCTGATTCTGCAGGCCACTTCGTCGCACGTCGCCGAGGCGGCGCGCACGCTGATCGAGTACGGCCTGTCCGACACCACCCCGTGCGTGGTGACGTCGTCCGGAACCACCTGCGCGCAGCGTTCGGTGGAGTCGACGCTGGGCGGGCTGACCGATTCGACGCTGCTGCTCGGCAGCGACGCCTCGGCACCGTCGCCGGTGATCGTGACCATCGGCAAGACGGTCGCCAACCGGGCCAAGCTGAACTGGTGGGAAAGCCGCGCTCTCTACGGCTGGACCGTGCTGGTGCCGCGCACCAAGGACCAGGCCGGTGAGATGAGTGACCGGCTGACCGCGCACGGCGCACTGCCGATCGAGGTGCCGACCATCGCCGTCGAGCCGCCGCGCAGCCCCGCGCAGATGGAGCGTGCGGTCAAGGGTCTCGTCGACGGCCGCTACCAGTGGGTGGTGTTCACCTCCACCAACGCGGTGCGTGCGGTGTGGGAGAAGTTCGGCGAGTTCGGTCTCGATGCCCGCGCGTTCTCCGGCGTGAAGATCGCCTGCGTCGGCGAGTCGACGGCGGACCGGGTTCGCGCGTTCGGGATCAGCCCCGAGCTGGTGCCTTCCGGCGAGCAGTCGTCGCTGGGTCTGCTGGACGAATTCCCGGACTACGACAGTATTTTCGACCCGGTGAACCGGGTGCTGCTGCCGCGCGCCGACATCGCCACCGAGACGCTGGCCGAGGGTCTGCGCGAACGCGGCTGGGAGATCGAGGACGTCACCGCCTACCGGACCGTGCGGGCTGCCCCGCCGCCGGCGGCGACCCGCGAGATGATCAAGACCGGTGGTTTCGACGCGGTGTGCTTCACCTCGAGCTCGACGGTGCGCAACCTGGTCGGTATCGCCGGCAAGCCGCACGCGCGCACCATCGTCGCGTGCATCGGCCCGAAAACCGCTGAGACCGCAGCCGAATTCGGCCTGCGCGTCGACGTGCAACCCGAAACCGCCGCGGTCGGTCCGCTGATCGAGGCGCTGGCCGAGCACGCCGCCCGGCTGCGCGCCGAGGGTGCGCTGCCGCCGCCGCGTAAGAAGAGCCGCAGGCGCTAGGCGGTAACGGCCATGGCGATCGCAAGCGCGGCGGAGCCGGGTGCAGCGGGTCGCCACGATGTGACTACGCCCCGGCAGCGTCCGCGTCGACTCCGGTCGACTCCGGCGCTGCGCCGGTTGGTCGCGCAAACATCGCTGGAGCCAAGGCATTTGGTGCTGCCGATGTTCGTCGCCGACGGCATCACGGCCGATCGCCCCATCCCTTCTATGCCGGGCGTGTACCAACACACCCGCGACTCGTTGCGTTCAGCAGCGGCCGACGCGGTGAGCGCCGGGGTGGGCGGGCTGATGTTGTTCGGGGTGCCGCGCGCGGAGGACAAGGACGCCGTTGGGTCGGCGGGCTCGGATCCCGACGGCATCCTCAACGTCGCGCTGCGCGACCTGACCAAAGACCTCGGCGACTCGACCGTGCTGATGGCCGACACCTGCCTGGACGAATTCACCGACCACGGCCACTGCGGCGTGCTCGACGAGCGCGGCCGGGTCGACAATGACACGACATTGAAGCGATACGTGGAACTGGCTGTCGCGCAGGCAGATTCGGGCGCCCACGTGGTCGGCCCGAGCGGCATGATGGACGGCCAGGTGGCGGCCATTCGCGACGGCTTGGACGCCGCCGGGCACACCGACGTGATCATCCTGGCCTACGCGGCCAAGTTCGCGTCGGCGTTCTACGGCCCGTTCCGGGAAGCGGTGAGCTCCAGCCTGATCGGCGACCGGCGCACCTACCAGCAGGAGCCGGGCAACGCTCGCGAGGCGCTACGTGAAGTGCAACTCGACCTCGACGAGGGTGCCGACATCGTGATGGTGAAGCCGGCGATGAGCTACCTCGATCTGGTCAAGGCAGCCGCGGAAATCTCGCCGGTGCCCGTCGCCGCCTACCAGGTGTCGGGGGAGTACGCGATGATCGCCGCGGCCGCCGCCAACGGCTGGATCGACGAGCGGGCCGCCGCACTCGAGTCCTTGACCAGCATTCGGCGCGCCGGCGCCGACATTGTGCTGACCTACTGGGCCGCCGCGGCGGCCACCTGGTTGTCGTGACGGATCCCGCTGGGCAGGCGCAGTGGCCGCAGAATAGGCCGGAGCCGCTGGGGCCGCCGGAGCGACCGATCGACGTCGACACCGGCTTCTGGCTGTGGCTGGTGGCGCTGCCGCTGATGGTGGTGGGCTACGTCGCCGACGTGTTCGGCTCGTCGAGTGGTCACGGCGCCACACTGCTGCTGATCGCTTCGGGATTGTTCACCGGGGTGCTGTGCGCGATCGTGGTGACATTCTTGATCCTGATGCGGGCCGGATACCGATGGGCCCGAACAATTTTGACGGGCGGGGCGATGGCCACCGTGGTCTACGTCGGCATCCGGCTTTTCACCGTCACCTGGCCACCGGTGTGGGCCGTCGCATGCGGCGCCGCCGGCATCACCGGATCGGTGCTGATCGCCGGGGGAATGTTCCTGCTGCACCGCAGCGATTCGCACAACTACTTCACCAGGTGAGCGGCGACGATGACCCAGATATCTCGACCGCTGGTCCAGCAGGGATGATGGACGACGTGACTGCCGGCACGGAGACCGAAGCCAAACCGATCTTTCGGGAGGTCGGCGCCACCTGGTACTGGTTGCTCGCCGGTCCGATCGCCGCCGGAATCATGCTGTGGATCGAGAAGTCCAACGGCAACGGCTGGCAGATCTCCATTCCGGCGTTCTTCCTGGTAGTGATGTCGGCTTTCATTGCGCTGCAAATCAAAGCGGCCCGCATCCACACCTCGGTCGTGCTGACCCCGCAGACCCTGCGCCAAGGCACCGAGACGATCAAAGTGTCCGAGATCCTCAAGGTCTACCCGGAACCCGACAATCCGTCGGCCGCGAAGAAAGACGTCGAGCGCTGGCAGTCCGCCCGCGCGCTCGGCGAGCTGGTCGGTGTGCCCAAGGGCCGCACCGGCATCGGACTGCGGCTCACCGGCGGCCGCACCGCCCAGGCGTGGGCCCGCCGGCATCGTCATCTGCGCAACCTGCTGACCCCATTGGTCGAGGAGCGCGTCGGACCCGACGAGCCGCCGGAACGCGACGACGATGAGTATTCAGGCTGGTGATGGCACGTTTGCGCGCTGTCGTCGAGCTGCTGCTGGCCTGTGCCGCGGCGGTGGGCTGTGCGGCCAGCTGGTCGGCGGTGCGCTCCACGGTGGACGTCGCACCCGTGCTCAAGGACCAGCCGGTGACCGTGTCAGTGGTCTATGACCCGTCGATGCTGCTGGTGACCCTGCTGCTCGCGGCGCTCGCCGGCATGCTGGCCGTGGTCGGCATCGCCCGGCTGCGGCGGGCCGCCCGCGCTCCGGTGGCATGACCACCACCGATCTCGACCTGCGCGGCATGAGCTGCGCATCCTGCGCTGCCCACATCGAGGGCGCGCTCAACCGGCTCGATGGGGTACGCGCCGCGGTGAACTTCGCGCTCGAGCGCGCTCACGTCCAGCACGAGTCCGCGGTGTCGGCCGGTGACTTGATCCGTGCGGTGGAGTCGACGGGCTATCAGGCCTCGGTTGTCGTCGATCCGTTCGGGCGCTCCGAGGACGCGCCGCGGAATGAGCTGCGGCACCGGCTCATCGGCTCGACGTTGCTGGCGATTCCGGTGGTGGCGGTGTCGATGGTGATGGGCTGGCAGTTCGCCGGCTGGCAGTGGTTGGCGCTGGCGCTGACCACGCCCGTGGTGGCGTGGGGCGGCTATCCGTTCCACCGCGCGGCGCTGCTCGGCCTGCGGCATCGCACGACGACGATGGACACCCTGGTGTCGCTGGGCACGCTGGCCGCCTACCTCTGGTCGACGGCCGCGGTGCTTCGCGGTTCAGGCCCGGTGTACTTCGAAGTCGCGGCTGCGGTCACGGTGTTCCAGCTGGCCGGTCACTACGCCGAGGCGCGGGCGAAGCGCGCGTCCGGGGCGGCGCTGCGCTCGCTGCTGAACCTGGGCGCCAAGGACGCCGCGGTGCTGCGCGACGGCGACGAGGTGCGCGTGCCCGTCGCGCAGCTGCAGGTCGGCGACGTGGTGGTGGTGCGACCGGGAGAGCGAGTCGCCACCGACGGTGTAATCGTCGACGGTGCAACGGCTTTGGATACGTCGGCGATGACGGGCGAGCCGGTTCCCGTCGATGTGGCTGCCGGTGACACGGTCGTCGGCGGATCGCTGAACACCTACGGCCGGCTGCTGGTGCGCGCCGCCCGGGTCGGCGCCGACACCCAGCTGGCGCGGATGGCCAAGCTGGTCAGCGACGCCCAGAACGACAAGGCCCCCATCCAGCGGACGGCCGACCGGGTCGCGGCGATCTTCGTGCCGGCGGTACTGCTGATTGCCGCGGCGACGATGGCCGGCTGGCTGCTCGCCGGACAGCCGTCGGCGTCGGCGTTCACCGCGGCTATCGCGGTGCTGATCGTCGCCTGCCCGTGCGCGCTCGGGCTGGCAACCCCGACCGCGATCCTGGTCGGCACCGGCCGCGGCGCCCAGTTGGGCGTCCTGATCAAAGACCCGAAGCTGCTGGAGACCATCGAGCGCGTCGACACCGTCGTCTTCGACAAGACCGGAACGCTGACCACCGGCGCGATGGCGGTGTACGACATCGAGGCTCGGCCCGGCGAAAACCCCGACGTCGTGCTGGCGAAAGCGGCCGCGGTCGAGTCCGCGTCCGAGCATCCGGTGGCCGAGGCGATCGTGGCGGCCGCCCGCAACCGCGGCCTGTCGATCGGCAACGGGCCCGACCAGTTCGTCAACGATCCGGGAACCGGCGTCGTCGGCGTGGTCGACGGCGTCGAGGTGGCCGTGTCCCGCGTCGGGTCGCTGGCCGGAGTCGACCTACTGGCGCCGCCGACGGCACGTCAAACGGCGGTGCAGGTGACCTGGGACGGACAGATCCGCGGCGTGATCACGCTGGCCGATCAACTCAAGCCCGACAGCGCGGCCGCGATCGCCGAGTTGAAAGCGATGGGCATCACCGCGATGTTGCTCACCGGCGACAACGCGGCAGTGGCCCGCCACGTCGCCGCCGACGTGGGAATCGCGCCCCACGACGTGATCGCCGGCGTGCTGCCGACCGAAAAGGCCGACGCTGTCAAGCTTTTGCAGGCCCAAGGCCGGACGGTGGCCATGGTCGGCGACGGGGTCAACGACTCGGTGGCACTCGCCGTCGCCGACATCGGCATGGCGATGGGCAGCGGCGCCGATGCGGCGATTGACGCCGGCGATCTCACGCTGATGCGCACCGATGTGCGTACCGTGGCGACCGCGCTGCGGCTGTCCGCGCGCACGCTGCGGACGATCCGGATGAATCTGTTCTGGGCGTTCGCCTACAACGCGGCGGCCATCCCGCTGGCCGCGTTGGGCTTGCTGAACCCGATGATCTCCGGGGCGGCGATGGCCTGCTCGTCGCTGCTGGTGGTGACAAACAGCTTGCGGCTCAAGCAGTTCAAAGATCAGCCAGGTCAGGAAGCCAGCCAGGCCAGTTCGCCCGGCAGCTGCTGACGCCAATACGCCTCGTCGTGTCCGCCGGGCGCGAACCCGCCCGCGGGTGGTGTGCGGAGCTGCGCGATGAACTGATGCGTGGCCGGCGCGAACTGGTCGTCGTTGCCGCAGTCGATCCGGAGCGGAATCGTCGACAACGCAGGCGATCCGAAGACGGTGTTGTGCGTCCAGTCGTCGTAGCTGTCGAATGCGCCCAACGTGCTGGCGGTATAGGACTGGTACAGCGCCGGGCTGACCGCGCAGATACCGGCGGTGCGCGCCGGACCCAACCGGGAGCCCAGCAGCATGGCGCCGTAGCCACCCATCGACCAGCCGATGAAACCCACTCGGGTGATGTCCATGTTCATCGTCGACAACATCGGGATCAGCTCGTTGAGCACCATCGAACCGGCGTCCTCGCCGCCGGCCCGTCGATGCCAGTAGCTGTCGCCGCCGTCGACGGCGACCACCGCGAACGGCGACCGGCCCGCCTTGACCAGATCGGCAAGCACCTGTTCGACGCCGAAGTTCATCACCTGCTTGGCGTTGCCGCGCACGCCGTGCAACGCGATCACCGGGCGCAGCGGCGCGATCTGACCGGGCGGCCTGGCGATGATGTAGTTGGTCGGGATGCCGCCGCGGGCCGCCGAGACGAACGAGCCGGACACCTTGGTCGGCAAGGGAATCGGAGCGGCGACTGGCGGCGCGGGCGGCCCGGCCGGCGCCGCGGGGTCGAACGGGCTGGGGTCGGCCGGGACCTGCTCGGGATCGACCAGGGCGCCGAGGGTCCAGATACCCGCTGCTCCCGCAACGGCACTGGCACCCAGGCGCAGCGCAGCACGGCGGGAAAGCTCAGGCACGAGCGCCATATTGCCGTCCTGAGCAGCGGTGCCCACCGAGCCACGCCGGATTCGAAGACAACGTGGCGGTCACATTTTGCCAACGCAACCGTTGCGCTTGGTACAAAGTGCAAAATGTGTAACACTGTTCCGCATGACTGAGCTGCGTGAGCCCTCTGCCGGGCAGAGCGCCGATGCGCTACCGCTGGGGCCGCACTCGCTGGTGTGGCGGTATTTCGGCGACAACAGAATGTTCCTGATCGGACCGCGTCCCGCGGTACTGCAGAACATGCTGGCCGAACTCGGGCAGGGCGTGCTGGATCACTCGGTGTTCTTCAGTGACACCTCCGCGCGCATCAAGCGCTCGCTGCCGCCGATCTTCAAAACCGTCTACGGATCCGACGACGACAACACCGGCCAGCAGGTCCGCGACTTCCACCACCAGATCAAGGGCGAGATGCCCAGCGGTGATAGGTATCACGCGCTGGACCCCGATACCTACTTCTGGGCGCACGCCACCTTCGTCGAGCAGGTGCTGTACTTCGCCGACACCTTCGTCAAGCGCCTGACCGACGCGGAGAAGGAGCAGATCTACCTCGAATCGAAGACCTGGTACCGCCGCTACGGCGTCAGCGAGCGGCCGATGCCGGCGAACTACCAGGAGTTCGAGAAGTACTGGGATCACATGATGGAACGCGTGATGATCGCGCACCCCACCGCGAAATACGGTGTGGGGTATGTGACCAAGGGCTTTCCCTGCCCGAAGGGGGTGTCGCCGTTGGTGTGGCGGGCGGTGGCTCCGGTATTCAACCCATTTGCGGCGTTTCTCACCACCGGCGGGATGCCGCCGCGGGCCCGGACCCTGCTCAGTCTGCCGTGGAGTGACCGCCAGGAACGCCGTTATCAGCGGTTCGCCGCGATATGGCGGTCGCGGCCGGTGAACCTGCTGTGGGACCATCTGCCGATGCGACTGCGCTACAACGGTTTTGCCCGTGGCGGTTATGCCCGGGGTTGACGCGTCCACCAACGCGATCCTCGACGCTGCCGTCGTCGAGTTTGAGCAGCATGGCTTCCGGCGGGTGGCTCTCGACGACGTGGCCCGCCGCGCCGGCGTCAGCCGCACCACCATCTACCGGCGGTTCGCCAACCGCGACGAGCTGGTCTCCGCGGTCATCGACCGCGAGAACGCGATCCTGTTCGCCAACATTGCCCACGAGCTGAAAAGCCGCAGGCCGCAATCGAATTACTACGTCGAGGCGTTCACGCTGTCGATTGTGCGGTTCCGTCAGCACCGGGTGCTGACTCGGATGCTCGCCGACGAGCCCGGCTTGATGATCGAATTGGCCAACCAGCACTGGGATGCCGCCGTTGACCGGATGGCAGCCGCATTGCGGGTGATCTTCCCGGACGGGTTCGCTGAGCGGATCGGCGCCGAGGCGGTCGACGAGCTGGCCGATACCATCCTGCGTTACGCAGCGATGCTGTTGTTGTTGCCGGCCCGCCAGACGATGGTCGATGACGAGGACATTCGCGCGTTTGCCACCACACATTTCCTGCCCAGTCTGCCGGCTGCGCTGCGCGCCGTGCCGGTATGAAGCGAGCGTGGCCACGCGCGTAGGTGTTAGCGTCCCGTAATGCCGGAGACCCCAGATTCGAGCGGCACTGCGCCACTGCGCCGGGGGCTTTCGCAGCGACAGCTGAACATGATCGCGCTTGGCGGCGTGATCGGCGCCGGCCTGTTCGTCGGATCCGGCGTCATCCTCGGCGAGACCGGACCCGGCGCCTTCATCACGTACGCGCTCTGCGGTGTCTTGGTCGTCATGGTGATGCGGATGCTCGGCGAGATGGCCACCGCCAACCCGTCGACCGGTTCGTTCGCCGATTACGCCCGGCAAGCACTCGGCGGATGGGCGGGCTTCGCGGTGGGCTGGCTGTATTGGTACTTCTGGGTCGTGGTGGTCGGCTTCGAAGCGATTGCCGGCGGCGCGGTGTTGTCCTACTGGATCAACGCGCCGCTCTGGCTGCTGTCGCTCGTCCTGTTGGTCGCGATGACGGCGACCAACCTGTTCTCCGTCGCTTCCTTCGGTGAGTTCGAATTCTGGTTCGCCGGAATCAAAGTCGCCGCGATCGTCGCGTTCCTGGCGCTCGGCTCGCTGTTCGTGCTCGGCCTCTGGCCCAGGCACGGCCTCGACTTCAGCAACCTGACCGCACACGGCGGCTTCTTCCCGAACGGGGTCGGCACGGTATTCGGTGACATCTCGGTGGTCATCGGCGCGATGGTCGGCGCCGAAGTGGCCACCATCGCGGCCGCCGAAACCGCGAATCCCGAACGGGCGGTGGCGCGGGCGACCAAATCGGTGGTCGTCCGGATCGTGATCTTCTACCTGGGTTCGGTTTTCCTGCTCGCGGTGATCGTGCCGTGGAATGCCGAACGCCCGGGGGTGTCTCCGTATGTTGCGGCATTGGGGGAGATGAGGATTCCCGCTGCGGGCCACATCATGAACGCGGTGGTGCTGACAGCGGTGCTGTCGTGTCTGAACTCCGGCCTCTACACGGCGTCGCGGATGTTGTTCGTGCTGGCGGCCCGCGGCGAAGCGCCGATCGAGTTGGTCAAGGTGGGACGCCGCGGCGTGCCGTCTGCCGCGATCCTGGTGTCGTCGATCGTGGGTTTCGCTGTGTGTGCTGATGGCGTGGGTGGCACCCGGGGCGGTGTTCACCTTCCTGCTGAAATCATCGGGCTCGCTGGTTCTTTCGGTGTACCTGATGATCGCGCTGTCGCAGATCGTGCTGCGGCGGCGCACACCGCCCGAGCGGCTGCGGGTGAAGATGTGGTTGTTCCCGGGCCTGTCGATACTCACCGCGGCTGCGCTGGTCGGCGTGCTGGTGCTGATGGCGTTCGACAGAGGCGCCCGCATGGAATTGTGGCTGGGGCTGCTGTCCTGGGCGGTGGTGTTGACGCTGTACTTCGTGCCGCGCTGGTGGCGCGGATCGGTGAAGGACGAGCCGGCGGCGGCGCCGAGCGGCAAGGCGAATCGTGTACTCGTGCTGGCCAACAAAAACGTTTCTACGAGTGAGCTTTTCGATGTGTTGCGCCGCGTCGACGCCCAGCGGCGTGCCGAGTACTTCATCTGCGTGCCGGTGAACCCCGTCGACACCGGCCAGGCCGAGCGCACCGGTCCGTTGTTCGTTCTCGACGCCACCGTCATCGCGGCGCACGAACGGCTCGATGCGATCCTGACCGCGATGCGCGACATCGGACTGTCCGCCGACGGTGAACTCGGCGACTACCGGCCGCTGCGGGCCCTGGACGCCGCGGTGCGGCGTTTCCAGCCCGACCAACTGGTGATCGCCGAAGCCCGCTCGGCGTGGCTGCGGCTCGGCATGGTCGACAAAGTGCGAGCGGCGTACCCGATCCCGGTTCAGCATGTGGTGCCCGGCCAGTCGGCCCTGAGCTCGACCTGAACCGTCGATGGCCGCCACACCGCAACTGCGCCAAGGCTTGTCGCAGCGTCAGCTGACCATGATCGCCATCGGCGGCATCATCGGTGCCGGGTTTTTCGTCGGGTCGGGCGTCGTCATCGGCAAAGCCGGACCGGCCGCATTCCTGACCTACGCGCTGTGCGGCGTGCTGATCATCCTGGTGATGCGGATGCTCGGCGAGATGGCCACCGCCAATCCCTCGACCGGTTCGTTCGCGGAATACGCGCGCGAGGCGCTGGGTGGCTGGGCGGGGTTCTCGGTGGGCTGGCTGTATTGGTACTACTGGGTGATCGTCGTCGGTTTCGAAGCGGTGGCCGGGGCGAAGGTCATCACCTACTGGTTTCCCGCGCCGCTGTGGCTGCTGTCGCTGGGCTTGATGGTGTTGATGACGGCGACGAACCTGTTCTCGGTGTCGTCCTACGGGGAATTCGAATTCTGGTTCGCCGGAATCAAAGTCGCGGCGATCCTGCTTTTCCTGCTACTCGGTTCGATGTACGCCTTCGGACTGTGGCCGCACCGACATGCCGACCTGTCCAACCTGCACGCCCACGGCGGATTCCTCCCCAACGGATTACACGGCGCGTTCGGCGCGATCGTCGTGGTGATCTTCTCCATGGTCGGCGCCGAAGTCGCGACCATCGCCGCCGCGGAGACCCCCGATCCGGAGCGCGCCATCCGGCGGGCGACCAACGCCGTGGCGGCTCGTATCGCGATTTTCTTTGTCGGATCGGTCTTTCTGCTGACGGTCGTCATGCCGTGGAACTCCGTGCAGTCCGGTTCGTCGCCGTTCGTCGCGGCGTTGAAGCAGATGGGGATCCCGGGTGCCGACCATGTGATGAATGCGGTGGTGCTGACGGCGGTGCTGTCGTGTCTGAACTCCGGGCTCTACACCGCGTCCCGGGTGCTGTTCGCGCTCGCCGGTCAACACGAGGCGCCGGCCCGGATGCTCAAAGTCAGCCGCCGCGGAGTGCCCTCCCTCGCCATCGTCGGCTCGTCGGTGGTGGGCTTCCTGTGCGTCATCATGGCCGGAGTCGCCCCGAACACGGTGTTCCAGTTTCTGCTCAACTCCTCGGGCGCCATCGTGCTACTGGTCTACCTGCTGATTGCGTTGTCGCAGATCGTGTTACGACGTAAGACACCGCCGGAGAAGCTGCGGGTCAAGATGTGGTTCTTCCCGGTGCTGTCGATGCTGACGGTGGCCGGGATCGTCGCGGTGCTCGTGCAGATGGCGTTCGACAGCTCCGCTCGCACGCAGTTCTGGCTCAGCCTGCTGTCCTGGGCCATCGTGGTCGCGCTGTACTTCGTCACCCAGCGGTGGCGTGCCAAAGCCACCGTCGTCGACGGCTTAACCGGTCTTGGTCAGCAGAACGGCCTGCTCGAACGGCAGTCTTCCGAAGACCCGGTGCGCCGCACCCCCGACGTGCGTCGCTGCTTGCTCCTTGCTGACGATCTGCGGGTCGGCGACGCTGAACGTTTTGCCGTGCCGGCGCATCTTCCCGCCGCCGGCCGCGTTCAGGTTCTTCAACCAGTCGCGGTCCGGGCCGTAGGTGAGCAGGATCGCCACGCCGGGCTTGCCGTCGACTTCGGCGTTGAACACCGTCAACGGTGTGCGGTAGGCCTTGCCGGATTTCCGTCCGACGTGCTCGAGGATGCCGAATGACGGGGCCCAACCGGCCCACATGCGCTGAATCGGATTGGTGACGTGCCGGTTGAACCGGGCGAGTCGTTGCGGTAGTTGCATACAGCCATCAAACTCTTTCAGCATGGCCTACCTCAAGCCGCCGTGGTTCACCGCCAAGGTCTTCAACCGGATCGCGATGGCCACTGGCGTCAGCAACACCGAAACCCTCACCATCACCAAGCGGGGCAGCGGAGAGTCGCAGCAGATCCCCGTCGTCACGGTCGATGTCGGCGGCACCCGGTATCTGGTGTCCACCCGCGGCGAGTCGCAGTGGGTGAAAAACGTCCGGGCGAACCCGACAGTCACGCTCAGCAGCAAGTCCGGCACCGAGACCTACGTCGCGCGAGAGACAGCCACCTCGGAACGCCCGCCGATCCTGACCGCCTACCAGCACAAGGCGGGCAAGGTCGTCGACGGCTACTTTCGGAAATTGCCCGATCCGGCCGACCATCCGGTGTTTGCGCTCACCGCGACGGGGTGATCGGCTCAATTGCCTGGGGTCGGCGGACGGGTGGCACCACGCCAGCGCAACGCTTCCAATGCCACCGCCACATGCACGCTGGAATCCTTCAGTGATTGTGGCAGCAGCTCATCGGCCCTACCGAGCCTGCGCAACAACGTGTTTCGGTGTGTGAATAATCGCGTGGCCGCTCTCGAGGCGTTGCACTGCTCTTGGACGAAGGTGAGGACACTCTGCTGGAGCTCGGCGTCTGCCGACTCGAAATCGCCCAGGGTGTGTTTGATGAACCGATCGGACCGCTCAGGATCCGCGGTGATCAATGCGATGAGCTCGACATCGGTGAAGCTGACGACCCGCTGGGTCGAACCCATCCGCATCACCATCCGCTGAGTGGTGATCGCGTCGAAATGGCTGCGCCGGAAGCCCTCGAGTCCAGCTGCGTTGGGCCCGAGGGCGATTCGTACGCCGGTCAGTTGACTCACCGTGGCGGCGACACCCGACAGGTCCAGGCTGTCGGCGCCGGGTACCCACACCCATCGGGTGGACGCCCCGGCCAGCACCGACAATGGCCGGC
This sequence comes from uncultured Actinomycetota bacterium, assembly GCA_963737375.1. Lineage (GTDB taxonomy): Bacteria > Actinomycetota > Actinomycetes > Mycobacteriales > Mycobacteriaceae > Mycobacterium. Next base: position 36,597 of record CAVTSP010000021.1, on the reverse strand, counting down.
GTCCTTCGGCATTGCGCGCCAGCGCCTCGCCTGCGCGGTCCAGATCGGAAAGCTTGGTGTTCGATTCGTCGCCCCAGATGACGGCGGCGGTGTGGTCCTGCCCGAGGCGGTAACCGAGTCTGTTCTCCGCGTGTTGTCGCGTGATCGGCGCCCCGTCGAGGATGAGCGCGACGATCTCGCGGTGTTCGGCGTGCGTTCCGCGGGTGAGCGCCTCGCGTTCGACCTGTAGCTGACGGTAGATACCAGCAACCGTCTCGTCGATGAAAGACGCGATCGAACGCGCCGAGACGTCGAGGAGCTCGTGGAGTTCGTCTTGGTCGGATGTCAGCGCGAACGCGAGCTGCATCCACGCGCGCCAAGCCACATTTTGTCCGATCCGGTACGCATCTATGGCCGTCGACTCGTCCAGCCCGCGACGAATCAGGTAGCGAGCGATGGTCAGCGACTCAGGCCCGTGATTGGGCTGTACCGGCTCGCCGGGGTGGCTGATGTTGGCGGCTGCCCAGTGCAGCCGATTTGAACGATTGCTTCGGCGCACCGCCTCGGCGAGCACCGGGTCGCCGGCGACGGTCTGCATGTATTCCGGGGTCAGCGTGGCCTTGTTGAGCTCATCGAGCGGAGGCTCCTCAGGAGCCTCGAGGACGAGCTTGGCGCCCTGTTGTATCAGCTCGCACACTCGTTTCGACGGCGGTTCCCAGTTCACCGCCGCAGCGTATCGGCGTCAGTGCACTATGCACCATCACAAATTACTTTTGGTGCGAGATGTCCTTGATCCCGCGGACAGGACCGCAGACCATTAAGCGCGGCGTAACCAAACATTCAGGTTTTTCTTAGGTGGGTGCAGCGTGCGGTTCCGGCATTACCCATACGTCACGGCAGGTTTTGCCCTCCTCGGCGCCGGCATCATCGCGGCCGTCCCGGCAACGTCGCTGCCGCGCCACGTCCACCTGCCCGACATCGTGCTGACCTCCGGCGACGAACCGGACATCGTCATCGACGTCGTGCGGCACGCGCAGATGATTTCGCCATTCGAAGACGAGCTCACCCCCTCTCCGGCGTTTCCGGGGGCTCCGCTGAGCGATGTCGGTCAGCAGCAGGCGCAGGACCTCGCGACGAAACTGTTCGACCAGTTGGGCCCACACGTCGCCGGAATCTTCGAGGGGCAGGGGCTCAGGGAGATGGAGACCGCGGCACCCTTCGCCGGGCTCGAGAACATGAGCAACAACGTGCCGATACTGCCGGGGCTCGACGAGATCGACAGTGGCATCTACGCCCTCGATCCGATTGACAGCACCGGCGGCCAGCTTGCATTTCTGACCGCGGGTGCTTGGTCGCTGGGATCGCCTTTCGGGTTATCGCTGCTGCAGGCCCCAGGCTCGTCCGACATCAACGGGATCGTGTTCGACGCCAGGTTCACCGACGCCATCAACTCGATGTACGACGCCGCCCTCGCCAACCCGGTCGTCAGTGCCGACGGCCAGATCACCGATGTCGCGTTCAACAGCGAGGCATCGATCTTCGTCTGGGCCCTGGACAACGTGAAAAATCCCGATCTGCCCTTTTTCATCAACCGCATCATCGAGGCCCACACCGTCCCCAACGGGCTTTCGACCGTGTTACTGCCCAACACCGGCGTCGTCCAAATAGAAGGCAACCCCAACGACGGCTGGACACTGGTCAGCTGGGATGGTCAAGCCATCCCGCAGGATCCCGATTTGCTGTCAAGCCTTTTCGTCGACGTGCGCGACGTGGTCCTGCCCATCCAAACCGCGGAGTGGAACATTTGGGAGGCCATTGTCGGTGGCGATTCGACGACGATCACGGCCGCAGTCCAGACCGGATTCGAGCAGGTCGACTCTGCGTTGGCCCAATTCCCCGAATCGCTTGTCAACTCCCTCGGGGACGCAGTGACGAACCTCGTCGCCACGGAGGCCGGTGCGCAAACCGGCGCGACGCTCAGCGATCTTGTCGCGACGTTGTTCTAAGTCACAGGTCAGCATGCGGCTCAGATATCGCCTCAACGTCATCGCAAGCGTCGCGCTCATCTGCACCGGCGTCGTGGTCATCACCCCGAACACTGCGGCCGTGCCCACGGTCCACGTCGACCGCATCACGCTGACCTCCGGGGACGCGCAAGACATCGTCATCGACATCGTGCGGCACGGTCAGCGACTGCCTCCTTTCAACGAAGTGGTCACCCCGTCCCCGGACTACCCGGGACCTCCGATCAGCGATCTCGGTCAGCAGCAGGCGCAGGACGTGGGAAACCAGCTATATAACGAGCTGGGTCAACACGTGGCCGGGATTTTTTCCGGGCAGTCCATCAGGGACTTGGATACCGCGGCGCCGTTCGCCACGCTCGAGCACATGAGTGACGCGGTACAGGTACTGCCGGGTCTCAACGAGATCGACAGCGGAATTTACGCGGGCGACCCGCTCGACAGCCTCGGCGGATACCTGTACCAGGAGACCCCGCTGCTGTGGACATTGTTCGGATTGGTGCTGGCGCCGATCCCGGGGTCCAGCGACGTCAACGGGATAGTCGCCGACAACAATTTCACCGACGCGGTGGACGCGATGTACAACGCCGCCATGGCTGACCCGGTTGTCAGTGCGGATGGCCAGATTACCGACGTGGCCTTCAACAACGAAGCTGACATCGCCGCCTGGGTGGCGCTGAACGTCAAAAACCCGGACATCTCCATTCTGTTGAACGGAACCATTCAGCAACTTCTTTATCCGGGTGGCGACGGCAACGCTCTATTGCCCGGCGGCGGGGTAGTCCAAATCGAGGGCAACCCCACCGACGGCTGGACGCTGGTCAGTTGGGACGGCCAACCCGTTCCCGCGGATCCGGGATTGCTGACGCACTTGCTGATGGACCTGCGTGACCTGATCATCGCGCCGCAAACGGCTGCCTGGAACATCTACGAGGCCGCCCTGGGCGGGGATCCGACAGCGTTCGAGACTGCGGTTCAGGCCGGCGTGCAGAGCGTCGACGCGGCGTTGGTTCAGTTCCCCGAATCGGTGATCAACGACATCATCGATGCTTCGCAGAACCTCGTCGCCGAGAGCAGCGCACAAGCGGCGGGCGATGCCGGGACGAGCCTCGGCAACGTTTTCGCATCATTCTTATAACGCGCGAACCCAACCACGACGGCCTCGGCACCGAATGCCTCTTCACCAGCATGAGGAGGATCACAAATGACCTATCCCGCCGTCGGCGAGCTGCCTGAAGATGCCACCTCCACATTGCTCGGCGTCTGTGCGCAGTTGTCGCGGTCGCGACATCCGGGACTGGCGCGGTGGGCCTCATCGGTGTCCGATGCACTGTTGGTCCGGCTGGTCTCGGTGACAACGGGCGTCGACGTCGGCGGCACCGGTACCGAACGCTGCCCACTGAAATCGCTGGACGACGCGGAACTCGAGGGGCTGCACGCGCTGCTGCTGGCCGGCGCTGAAGCCAGCGACGACGAAGCCGTTGCCCAGTGGTGCACCCGGATGAACGGCCTCATCCTGGCCGACCTCTGCCGCCGTGAGTTGAATCAGTTGGCGATCGACGCCAAGGCGGCCGCGATCGTGGCAGAGGAACGACGGCTTGGATGTCTCACTCATCCCATGCCGAAGCTTCACAGCGCGCCGACGAAGATGGCCATGTAGCTGGGTTGATATCGCCCCGGACTCCGCGGGGCTGGTGTGGCTGATGATGTGACCCGCCCTAACAACTACACCCTGTAGTCGAACCACTCCCAAGCGGCTGGGACACTGGAGGACGTGCATACCGACGTCTCGTCGAAGCTGTTCGACGCTGCCAGCGCAGTCATTCCGGGCGGGGTGAATTCGCCGGTACGGGCGTTCAAGGCGGTCGGCGGCACCCCGCGTTTCATCACCGAAGCCAACGGCTACTGGCTTACCGACGCTGACGGCAACCGCTACGTCGACCTGGTCTGCTCGTGGGGGCCGATGATCCTCGGCCACGCGCACCCGTCGGTGGTGGACGCCGTCACCAAAGCCGCCCGTTCGGGCCTGTCGTTCGGGGCGCCGACTCCCGCCGAAAGCGAACTGGCCGCTGAGATCATCGACCGGGTAGCGCCGGTGGAGCTGATCCGGCTGGTCAACTCCGGCACCGAGGCCACCATGAGCGCGGTCCGCCTGGCCCGCGGGTTCACCGGTCGGGCCAAGATCGTCAAGTTCTCCGGCTGCTACCACGGCCATGTCGACGCGCTGCTGGCCGACGCCGGCTCCGGCGTCGCGACGCTCGGCCTGCCGTCCTCGCCCGGGGTCACCGGCGCGACCGCTGCCGACACAATCGTGTTGCCGTACAACAACATCCAAGCGGTGCGCGACACCTTCGAGAAGTTCGGCGACCAGATCGCCGCCGTGATCACCGAAGCCAGCCCCGGCAACATGGGCGTCGTCCCGCCCGCGGCGGGCTACAACGCCGCGTTGAAGGAGATCACCGCCGAGCACGGCGCCCTGCTGATCATCGACGAAGTGATGACCGGATTCCGAATCAGCCGAAGTGGTTGGTACGGAGTCGATCCCGTCGACGCCGACCTGTTCACCTTCGGCAAGGTGATGAGCGGCGGCCTGCCGGCCGCGGCGTTCGGCGGGCGTGCCGAGGTGATGCAGCGGCTCGCCCCACTCGGGCCGGTGTATCAGGCCGGCACGCTGTCCGGTAACCCGGTTGCCGTTGCCGCCGGCCTGGCCACGCTGCGGGCCGCCGACGACACGGTGTACGCCGCGCTCGACGCCAACGCCGACCGACTGGCCGGCCTGCTGTCGCTGGCCTTGACCGAGGCCGGTGTGCCACACCAGATCCCGCGGGCCGGCAACATGCTCAGTGTGTTCTTCGGCGAGGCGCCGGTGACCGATTTCGCGTCGGCGCGCGCCAGCGAGACGTGGCGATTCGCGCCGTTCTTCCACGCGCTGCTCGACAGCGGCGTGTATCCGCCCTGCAGCGCCTTCGAAGCCTGGTTCGTCTCCGCGGCGCTCGACGATGCCGCGTTCGCCCGGATCGTCGATGCCCTGCCCGCCGCCGCGACCGCCGCGGCCGCAGCCAAGGAGACCACGCCCTGATGGCCGAACAGACCCGAGTCCACCTGATCCGCCACGGCGAGGTGTACAACCCCGACGGCGTACTCTACGGACGGCTACCAGGATTCCGGTTGTCCGACAAGGGGAATCGACAGGCGCAGGCGGCGGCCGATGCGCTGGCCGACCGCGACATCGTTGCCGTCATCGCCTCCCCGCTGCAGCGCGCGCAGGAGACCGCCGCGCCGATTGCTGCCCGCTCACAACCTCACCGTCGACACCGACCCCGATCTGATCGAGTCGGCCAACTTCTTCGAGGGCAAGCGGGTGGGTCCCGGCGACGGCGCCTGGCGCGACCCGCGGTTCTGGTGGCAACTCCGCAACCCGTTCACCCCGTCGTGGGGCGAGCCGTACAAGCAGATCGCGGCCCGCATGACGACCGCGATCGACAAGGCCCGCGCGCGGGCCACCGGACAGGAGGCCGTGTGCGTCAGCCATCAGCTTCCGGTGTGGACGGGTCGGCTGTCGCTGACCGGCAAACGGCTCTGGCACGACCCGCGCCGCCGCGAATGCGCGGTGGGCTCGGTGACCTCGCTCGTCTTCGACGCGCGATCGGCTGGTCGACGTGCTGTACAGCGAGCCGGCACTAAGTTGACCAAGCTGGCGTTCGTCGCCGTCGCAGCGGCCGGCCTACTGGTCGGCTGCTCCACCGGTGATGACGCCGTCGCCCAAGGCGGCACCTTCGAATTCGTCTCTCCTGGCGGCAAAACCGACATCTTCTACGACCCGCCCGGCCACCGCGGCCGGCCCGGCACGATCGCCGGCCCGGAGCTGATGGACCCTGCGCGCAACGTGTCGGTCGACGACTTCGCCGGCAAGGTCGTGGTCATCAACGTCTGGGGTCAATGGTGCGGGCCGTGCCGTACCGAGGCGTCGGCGCTGCAACAGGTCTACGACGCCACCCGCGGCAGTGGGGTAGCCGTGGTCGGCATCGACGTCCGGGACAACAACCGCGAGGCCGCCCAGGACTTCGTCAAAGACCGCAAGGTGACCTTCCCGTCGATCTACGACCCGGCGATGCGCACCATGATCGCGTTCGGTGGCAAGTATCCGACATCGGTCATCCCGTCCACCCTGGTGCTGGACCGCAGCCACCGGGTGGCGGCGGTGTTCCTGCGCGAAGTGCTCGCCGACGACCTGCAGCCGGTGGTCCAGCGGATCGCCGCCGAACCGGGGTCGCAGTGAGCGGATTCACCGAAACCGCCACCGCCGGACCGCTTCTGCTCGCCCTGGCGGTCTCGGTACTGGCTGGGCTGGTGTCGTTCGCATCGCCGTGCGTGGTGCCGCTGGTGCCGGGCTACCTGTCGTATCTGGCCGCCGTGGTCGGCGTCGACGAGGCTGACAACGCGGCATCGAATGCGCGGTGGCGGGTGGCGGGGTCGGCGGCGCTCTTCGTCGCCGGGTTCACCGTGGTATTTCTGCTCGGCACAGTCGCCGTGCTGGGCATGACCACGTCGCTGATCACCAATCAGGTTGTGCTGCAACGGGTCGGTGGTGTGATCACCATTGTGATGGGCCTGGTGTTCGTAGGGTATGTCCCCGCGCTGCAACGCCAATTCCGGTTCGCACCGCGGCAGTTGTCGACGCTGGCCGGCGCGCCACTGCTGGGCGCGGTGTTCGCGCTGGGCTGGACGCCGTGCCTGGGCCCGACGCTGGCCGGCGTCGTCACCGTCGCATCGGCGACCGACGGCGCCAGCGTGGCCCGCGGGATCGTCTTGGTGATCGCCTACTGCCTGGGACTGGGAATCCCGTTCGTACTCTTGGCTTTCGGATCGGCATCGGCCGTCGCGGGTCTGGGCTGGCTCCGTCGCCACACCAGGGGGCTGCAGATCTTCGGCGGCGTGCTGCTGATCGCGGTGGGCGTCGCCCTGGTCAGCGGTGCGTGGGGCGACTTCGTGTCCTGGCTGCGCGACGGGTTGGTCTCCGATGTGAGGTTGCCGATATGAGCCGGCTACTCGCATACGCCCGCAACACCTGGCGGGCGCTGACGTCGATGGGCACCGCGCTGGTGCTGCTGTTCCTGCTGGCGCTGGGCGCGATGCCCGGTGCGCTGCTGCCGCAACGCAGCCTCAACGCAGCCAAGGTCGACGAGTACCTGGCGATTCACCCGAAGCTCGGGCCGATACTGGATAAACTGCAGGCGTTCAACGTGTTTGGCAGTTTCTGGTTCACCGCGATCTACACGCTGCTGTTCGTGTCGCTGCTGGGCTGCCTGACCCCGCGGATGATCGAGCACGCCCGCAGTATGCGCGCGACGCCGGTGCCCGCACCCCGCAACCTGACCCGGCTGCCCAAGCACGCCGTCGCCACCATCGCCGGCGAGCCCGACGAGCTGGCCAACACCTTCACCGGACGGCTGCGTGGCTGGCGCACGACCGTCCGCCGCGGCGACACCATCGAGATCTCCGCCGAGAAAGGCTATCTGCGCGAATTCGGCAACCTGGTCTTCCACTTCTCGCTGCTGGGCCTGCTGGTCGCGGTGGCCGCCGGCAAGCTGTTCGGCTACGAGGGCAACGTCGTCGTGATCGCCGACGGCGGACCCGGGTTCTGCTCGGCATCACCCGCCGCGTTCGACTCGTTCCGGGCCGGCAACACCGTCGACGGCACGTCGCTGCATCCGATCTGCTTGCGCGTCAACGACTTCAAGGCAAAGTATCTGCCGTCGGGGCAGGCGACGTCGTTCGCCGCCGACATCGACTACCAGTCCGGCCGCGACCTGACCGGCGGCAGCTGGCGGCCCTACCGGCTGGAGGTCAACCACCCGCTGCGGGTCGGCGGCGATCGGGTCTACCTGCAGGGCCATGGCTACGCGCCGACGTTCAGCGTCGTCTTCCCGGACGGGCAGATTCGCACCTCGACCGTGCAGTGGCGGCCCGACAACGCCCAGACGCTGTTGTCCTCCGGTGTCGCGCGCATCGACCCGCCCGCCGGGACCTATCCCGACGCAGGCGAACGACGCAAGCATCAGATCGCCATCACCGGTTTGCTCGCACCGACCGAGCAACTCGAAGGCACCTTGCTGTCGTCGAGCTTCCCGGCACTGATCGCGCCCGCGGTCGCCGTCGACATCTACACCGGTGACACCGGCCTGGACAGCGGCCGGCCGCAGTCGCTCTACACCCTGGATCCGCGGCTGATCGACCAGCACCGGATCACCCGGGCCAAACGGGTCAACCTGCGGGTCGGCCAGCAGGTGCGCATCGACCAGGGGCCCGCCGCCGGCACCGTGGTGCGCTTCGACGGCGCCGTACCGTTCGTCAACCTGCAGGTCTCCCACGACCCCGGCCAGATCTGGGTGCTGGTGTCGGCGATGGCGATGATGGCCGGGCTGGTGGTGTCGCTGCTGATCCGTCGACGACGGGTCTGGGTTCGGCTAGAGCCCGCAACGCCGGGTACGGTGAATGTCCAGGTAGGCGGTTTGGCGCGGACCGACAACGCCGGCTGGGGCGACGAATTCGAACGAATCGTCGAGCGCCTTGAGCAGGGACTGACGACGTCGGCCGCCGAGCCGGTCGGAACCGGGAGGAGCCTGGAATGAACACCACCCACATCCATCTCGGTTTGGCGCGCAACTCCGATTGGGCGTTCACGTCCGCGGTGGTGATCATGGTGGTCGCTCTGCTGCTACTGGCCGTCGAACTCGCCTACACGCGCAGCCGCCAGTCGGATCGTGAATTGGTCGGCGCTGGGTCGGTGGGCTGCGCCGACAGCGTGACCCCCGGCGTCGTCACCGAAGCCCCGCGGCGGCCGGTCGACGAACGCATCGGCCGAGCCGGGCTGCTGCTGGTGTACGCCGGTATCGGGCTGCTGTTTGTCTGCATCGTGCTTCGCGGTCTGGCCACGCAGCGGGTGCCGTGGGGCAACATGTACGAGTTCATCAACCTGACCTGCTTCTGTGGGCTGGTCGCCGGCGCAATTGTGCTGCGCCGCCCGCAATACCGTCCGCTGTGGGTCTTCCTGCTGCTGCCGGTGCTCATTTTGCTGACGGTGTCCGGCCGCTGGCTCTACACCAACGCCGCCCCGGTGATGCCCGCCCTGCAGTCGTACTGGCTGCCCATTCACGTCTCCGTGGTCAGCCTGGGTTCGGGGGTGTTCATGGTCGCCGGGGTGGCCAGCATCCTGTTCCTGCTGCGCACCTCCAAGCTCGGTGAGCCGGACACCACGGGCAGGTTGGCCCAGCTGGTGCAGCGGCTGCCCGACGCGCAGACACTCGATCGGATCGCCTACCGAACGACGATCTTCGGGTTTCCGGTCTTCGGTTTCGGGGTCATCTTCGGTGCGATCTGGGCCGAGGAGGCCTGGGGCCGGTACTGGGGCTGGGATCCGAAGGAGACGGTGGCCTTCATCGCGTGGGTGGTCTACGCCGCGTACCTGCACGCCCGGTCGACGGCCGGATGGCGGGACCGCAAAGCGGCCTGGATCAACGTGATCGGCTTCGTGGCCATGGTCTTCAACCTGTTCTTCGTCAACCTGGTCACCGTCGGCCTGCATTCCTACGCCGGAGTGGGATAACCGCAGTTCAGAGGCCTTCGATCGACACTGCGATATGTTCGATGGAAAGGACCGTTCGGCCCGAGTATTGCAACGAGGGGATTTTTCACGTGTCTGACCATCCGCCGTACGACCCGAACGACGGCCGTCGCGCAGAGCATCCGACGACCGAACTGCCGCCGCACGCGCCGCCACCGCCGCCGGCTCCCGAGCCGCCGACCCGGGCGTTCGCCGGGTTCCGCACCGAGCGCCGATTCGGCGACAACTCGACGCAGAACGCGCCGCTCCCGGAGACCCGCGTCGAACCGCGCGCCTGGGCCGAGACGCCGTACCAGGGACTTCCCCGAGTCGTCGAGTCCGCGGATGCGCCTCGCCGGGTCTACGGCAACTACGGCGGCCCGCCGTCAGGGCTGGACGCCGGGCCTCCGCAGCCAAACCTGCCGCCGTCGCGGTATCCGGAGTTGTCCACCAGCACCCTGCTGCGTCAGGTCAAGCCCGCGCCGTCGGAGGGCTGGCGCCGCTGGCTGTATCGCCTGTCGGGTCAGCTGATCAACGTCGGCGAGAGCCCGCGGACGATCCGCTACAACGACCTCACCGTCCAGGTGAACAGGCCTTTGCGTGGGTGCTACCGGATCGCGATGCTGTCGTTGAAGGGCGGCGTCGGCAAGACCACCATCACCGCCACGCTGGGCGCGACGTTCGCCTCGATCCGGGGTGACCGGGTGGTGGCCGTGGACGCCAACCCCGACCGCGGCACGCTGAGCCAGAAGGTGCCGCTGGAGACCCCGGCCACCGTGCGGCATCTGCTGCGCGACTCCGAGGGCATCGAGCGCTACAGCGATGTCCGCAGCTACACCTCACAGGGTCGCAGCCGGCTGGAAGTGCTTGCGTCCGAAAGTGATCCGGCGATGTCGGAGGCCTTCAGCGCCGACGACTATGCGCAGACGCTGGAAATCCTCGAGCGGTTCTACGGTCTGGTGCTCACCGACTGCGGCACCGGACTTTTACATTCCGCGATGACCTCGGTGCTGGACAAGGCCGACGCGCTCGTGGTGGTCAGCTCCGGTTCGATCGACGGTGCCCGCAGCGCCTCGGCCACCTTGGACTGGCTCGACGCGCACGGTCATGAAGACCTGGTCAGCAATTCGATCGCGGTGATCAACGCGGTGCGGCCACGGTCCGGCAAGGTCGACATGCAGAAAGTGGTCGATCACTTCTCAAGACGTTGCCGCGCAGTGCGTTTGGTGCCGTTCGACCCGCATCTCGAAGAAGGCGCCGAGATCGATCTGGACCTGTTGAGGCGGGATACCCGGGAAGCGCTCATCGAGCTGGCAGCCGTTGTCGCAGATGGCTTTCCGACCGATCAGCGCCGGTCCAACGAGCACTTCATCTAGCCGTGCGACGTTTCGGGCCGAATCGGCCCGGGAGAGCGGGGCAATCAGACTACGAGCGCGGGTTGTTGTCACCGTGGGTTAATCGCCACAAGAAATCCGGATCGTCGTCGGGTCCGATGACGCGACTCTTCGGCCGGTTGATCTGTGCGCGGGCCGCGCGCCAACCGACGTAGATCACCGATCCGAGAAGTAAGACCAGGAGCAGATACAGCACTTAACACCTCCTTGGTCCGAATATACGCGGCGACCTAGGCTCGCACTGTGCCAAACGGACAGAGCTCGGCCGGCCGCGCGATAGCCAGTGTTTTCCTATACGTCATCGCCCGGTTGGCGTTGGTGGCCGCACTCGCGGCGGTCATCTATGGCATCGGTCGAGCCCTCGGCGTGCACGAGTTCCCGATCGTGGTCGCGCTGTTGTTCGCGTTGGTCATCGCGATGCCGCTGGGCATGTGGCTGTTCGCCCCGCTGCGGCGACGGGCCACCGCCGGTCTCGAGCAGGTCACCGCGCGTCGTCGCCACGACCGCGAGCAGCTGCAGGCCCGGCTGCGCGGCGAAGAGCCGACTACAGAATCGTCCGACTGAAAAGTGTCAACGTTGCTTGACCTGTGTGAGGCGTCAAGTTATCTTGACACGCGTGAGCGAACTGTCCGACCTCTCGCTGACGCCAGACGCTGCCGGCAGCGCCGACCCCGCGGTGGGATTGCGCGCGGTGCGAGCGCTGCAGCAGCTGCATGAGCGGTTGGAGGCAATCCACGTCGCCAATGCCCGCCAGCAGGGCTGGAGCTGGCAGGCCATCGCTAACGCGCTCGGTGTGAGCCGTCAGGCGGTGCACCAGAAACACAACCGGAGGAGATGACCGATGAGACCGTTTCAGCGGTTCACTCGCAACGCCCGGGTTGCGGTCATGCTGGCCGCCGAAGAAGCCCGTGAACTCTGCGACCGCGAAACCGGGGCACAGCACCTGCTTCTCGGCGTGCTGCAGGCGGCCGGTGCGGAACTGTCGTCAGTCGTCGCCGGATTCGGTCTGACCGCCGAGGTGGTCCGGGCGCGGCTGGCGGAAACCTCCACCGGCGATCGGTCTTTCGACGAGGACGCCGACGCGCTGAGCACGATCGGCATCGACCTGCGGGCCGTGCGCGACAGCGTGTCTCGTACCTTCGGCGACGACGCCTTCGACCGCGCGTTGTCTCGCTCAGGTCGTCGACGGCGATCCCGCGGGCACATGTCCCTGAGCCACGGAGCCAAGAAGGTCCTGGAGCTGGCGCTGCGGGAAGCGTTGGCGTACAAGGACACCGAAATCCGCTGCGAGCATCTGCTGCTGGGCATCCTGCGCAGCGGTGACAAGCAGGCCATCGGGCTGATCACCGAGCACGTCTACACCGCGCAATTGCGGGCCGCCGTCGTCACGCTGCTCGAGCAGGCCGCTTAGGCCGTCAGGGCCCGCCGAGTGTGCAGGTTATGGGTGCGAAATGGCCTGGAATCCGCCCAGAAGCTGCACAGTCGACACTGAACGCCGCTTAGGCCACCCACGCCAACGCTGCCGTCACCGCGATCGACCAGACCAGCATGGTCAGACCGGTGTCGCGCAGCACCGGGATCAGCGCCGGGCCGCTCTGCCCGGTACGTACCGGTTGTGCGGCCCGTACCGCCAATGGCGTGGCCAGCAGGCCCAGCGCACACCACGGCGTCGCCGCGGTCAGCGCCAGGGTCAGCGCGGCCGCAGCCGCGAGCAGCAACTGATAGAAGATCCGCGTTCCCTTGTCGCCCAACCGCACTGCCAGCGTGATCTTGCCGGACTCGGCGTCAGTCGGAATGTCTCGTAAGTTGTTGGCCACCAACACCGCCGACGACAGCGCTCCCGTCGTCACCGCCAGCACCACACCGACCCAGTCGACCCGCAACGCCTGGGTGAACTGGGTGCCCAGCACCGCCACCAAACCGAAGAACAGGAATACCGCGACTTCGCCAAAACCCGCATATCCGTAGGGCCTCGAGCCTCCGGTGTAGAGCCAGGCCCCGGCGATACACAGCGCACCGACTGCGATCAGCCACGGCGCACTCGTCAGCGCGAGCGCCAGACCGGCCGCCGCTCCGACGGCCAGGCTGGCCAGTGCCACCGCGAGCACCGACCGCGGTGCCGCCAATCGCGAGCCGACCAGCCGCAGCGGGCCGGCCCGGTTGTCGTCGGTGCCGCGGATGCCATCGGAGTAGTCGTTGGCGAAGTTGACCCCGATGATCAGAGCGAGCGCGACGGCCAGCGCCAGCAGTGCCTTCCACCAGACGGCGGAGTGCAGCCACGCGGCACCGCCGGTGCCGGCGATGACGGGGGCGATGGCGTTGGGAAGAGTTCGCGGTCGCGCACCGGCGATCCACTGCGAAAGACTGGCCACCCTGTGATCCTTCCACCCGTGCCGACAACAATGAGTAGATGCCCGCCGGTGACGATAGACGGGCAGTGCGATCCGAATGGGTAGGAGGAGCGGCGTAGATGCTTGGAGTGATTGGCGGCAGCGGCTTCTACAGCTTCTTCGACTCGGCTGCCCGCAGCGTCAGCCTGGACACGCCGTTCGGCGAGCCCAGCGGCCCCGTCACGGTCGGCCAGATCGGTGACCACGAGGTGGCCTTCCTGCCCCGCCACGGCGTCGAACACCGGTATCCCGCGCACAAGGTGCCCTATCGGGCCAACATGTGGGCGTTGCGCGCGCTGGGGGTCCGCCAGGTCTTCGCGCCGTGCGCGGTCGGCAGCCTGACGACCGACCACGGGCCGGGAGCGGTCGTCGTGCCCGATCAACTGGTGGACCGCACCCGTCATCGCGCCGACACGTACTTCGATTCCGGCGCGGCGCATGTGTCCTTCGCCGACCCGTACTGCCCGACGCTGCGCTCGGCGGTCACCGGGCTGCCCGAGGTCGTGGACGGCGGAACGATGGTCGTCATCGAGGGGCCGCGGTTTTCCACTCGCGCGGAGAGTCGCTGGTTCGCCTCCGCGGGCTTCACCCTGATCAACATGACCGGTTACCCGGAAGCGGTGCTCGCTCGGGAACTCGAAATATGCTACGCGGCAATCGCTTTGGTGACCGACCTGGACGCCGGCATCGAGGAGGGCGCCGGGGTGAAAGTCGACGATGTCATCGGCGAATTCGCGAAGAACATCGAGCCGTTCAAGAAGCTCGTTCGCGAAGCCGTCGGCCGGGTGGGTGCCGAGCACGCGTGCACGGAATGCTTGTCGCACACCGGGATGCCGCTCCCGTTCGACGAGGGGTAGGAGTCAGCCGGCTTTCGACGCCGGCTGACGACCGTCGTCGGCGCTCGGCTGCCGCGGCGGCCGTCCCCGCCGCAGCGTGTCGATCAGCTCGCGGTAAGGGCCGACCAGGTAGACGGTGTCGTCGGCGTGCAGCCGTGAGTCGCGGCGCGGGTGCAGTTTGAGGAGCCCGTTGGACGTCACGATCGCGATGACCCGGGCCTGGGTGGACAGCTCGAACATCCGCAGCCCGTCCAGCTCGCTACCGGCGGCGATCTGCATGCCGCCGACCACGAACGAGCTCTGGCCCACCGAGAACGTACCCAGCACCTGCAGGCCGATCGCGGCGCCGATGAAGTACGGCACCGCCAGTTCGACGGTGGAGCGGACGTTCTCGAAACCGAACCGCTGCGCCACCGCAAAGCCCAGCGTGCGGTCATACACCCGCAGCACCAGGGGAATGGCGGTCCAATGCTTCCGGTTCGCGGTCTTGGTGCCGAGCATCTCGGTCAGCACGATGCCGGTTTCGATGTTGATCATGTCGTTGCGGGTCAGCACCGCTACTGCGCGCGCGCGATCGACCCGAGCGGCTTGCAGCGTTTGGCGCAAGGTGGCGTCACCGAAGATGACCGGCACGTCGAGGGCGCGCACCGCGGACAGGAAGCGGTTCTCCTCGTCCCGCTCGATCACCGCGACGTCGTGTCCGGCGGCGGTCAGGTCCTGAACCACCCGCATGCCCAGGCCGCTGAGCCCGACCACGACGGTGTGATTGCGCAGATGTCCGACCCGAGGTCGTGACGAGGCGAAAACGAAACGGCGCGAAAGCAATACGTCGGCGACAAACGAGACCAGCAGGGCGGTGGTGGTCACACCGCTGAACATCAGCAGCGTGGAGAAGGTGCGCAACCAGGTGGGCTGGTTGACGAAGCTGAAGTCGCCGTACCCGGTGGTGGTCATCGTTTCGACGGTGAAGTAGAACGCGTCGACCCAGCCCATCTTGGGTGGCGGGTGGTAGCCGAAACGCAGCACGAACGTGGCGGTGACCAAGACCACCAACGTGGCGGCGACGACTGGATAAAACGTCGGGTTGAAGTCGTTGATAACGCCGCGAATGACGTCGATCCCACGCCGGAAGAACGTCCGGCGTGACCGCGCCCGCGACGAGCCTGGGATCCGGATGCCCCGCGCGGCCAACTCGTCGGCGGTGCCGATCATCATCGCCCAGTCACCGGCGTGCACCCGCTGATCCCGGCCCGGGCAGATGTCCAACTCGCCCGGGGTAGGGGAGTCCTCGCCGTGGATGACTGCCACCGGCGCCAGGTCGCCGTAGAGCTCGCGCAGCGTGGCCTCGCGGGACGCGGTAGTGCCCGAGACGACGAACGTCAGCCCGGCTGCGTCGAAGTCGTGGGTGTCCTGAGACAGGCAGGCTTCGACCACCGCCGGGGCGGCGAGTTCGGCGACGTCGAAGATCGCACCGGGGCCGTTGTCGTTGGCGACCGCCTCGCGCAGCACGTCATTGGCCACCCGCGACACCACGCGCACATTGGGGTTGGCTTTCCTGGCGAGCAACGCGATTTCGAGATTTACCGCATCGTCGTCGCCGGCGCAGACGACCGCCAGGGCATGGGACACCTCGGCCAGGGTGAGTTCGCGGGCGACCCCGGCCTCGGACGCGTCGCCGGTGACCAGCCTGACCACCGTCAATCCGGCGTTCTTCAGCTCGTCGGCGATCGTCGTCGCCAGTGCGTCGTCACCGCTGACAATGATGTGGCGATGCATGCTCACACCCTGCCTGCGTGCCGGTTCACCAGGGCATTATGTCATCCGACGTGCGCTGGCCAGCTGTATCAACGCCGCGCGGTCGACCTTGCCGATGCCGCGCATCGGCAAGGCCTCCACGATATGCAGCTCACGAGGCGCGGCCGTTTGATCCAGTGTGCGTGCGACGTGGGCTCGCAGCGTGTCGAGTGTGGGTGCGGCGGACCCGCCGGCCAGCACGACGGCGGCCACCACCCGCTGGCCCAGTCGATCGTCGGTCAGCCCGAACACCGCGCAGTCGGCCACCGCGGGATGGGTCCGCAGGGCGGCTTCGACGGGCTGCGGCAGGACCGTCAACCCGCCGGTGCTGATCGCGTCGTCGACGCGGCCCAGAACGCTGAGCACTCCTGAATCGTCAACGACACCAATGTCGTCGGTGCGAAACCAGCCGGCTTCGGCGAACGGATCGGGGTCGGGCGGATTGCGATAGCCCTTGGCCAATGTCGGGCCGCCGAGAACGATCCGGCCGCCGTCGATGCGAAGAGTGACGCCGTCGAGTGGGACGCCGTCGTAGACGCAGCCGCCGGCGGTTTCGCTCATGCCGTAGGTGCGGACCACGGTGACGCCGGCGCTCGCTGCGGCGTCGAGGACCGGTCGCGGGGCTGGGCCGCCGCCGATCAGCACCGCGTCCAGGTCGGCGAGTGCCGCAGTGGCGGCAGGATCGTCGAGCGCTTTGGCCAACTGGGTGGCGACCAGCGAGGTATAACGCCGGCCGGGTCCGAGTTCATTTACGGCAGAGGGCAATTGGCTGACGTCGAAGCCGGCCGACACGTCCAGCTCGACGGGGGCCTTGCCGGTCAGCAGGCTGCGCACCAGCACCTGTATTCCGGCGATGTGATACGACGGCAGGGCCAGCAGCCAGCGGCCCGGCCCGCCCAGCCGGTCGTGGGTGGCCTCCGCGCTGGCAGTCAGCGCGGCAGCGGTGAGCAACGCGCCCTTGGGTGTGCCGGTGGTGCCCGACGTCGTCGCCACCAGAGCCACGTCGTCGTCGATGCCCTCGTCCACCCGCAGCGCTGCCAACGCCGAGCGGTCGATCCCGTCCGGTACCGGCAGCAGAGCCGGGGAGTGGCCGTGCAGGACGTCGTCCAGGGCGGCCAACAGCGGGCCGGCCGAGGAGCCTTGCGCCACGGCGAAAGCCCGCAGGACGGCTATCTGGTTTCCTCGCCGTGGCGGTCGTCTTCCAGTGGCCAGCCCTTGGCGGCCAGCCGTTCCCGCACCCGCTCGACGTCGCTGGGAGTCGGCAATTCATCGGTGATCTGGGTGATCAGCACGCCGATGTCGACGTGATCGAAGTCGCCGCGGGCGATCAGGTCACGGGTGACCAACTTGACCTCGTCGTTGCTCAGCCGCCGAGACAGCAACGCGAGCACCGGGATGTAGTCGGTCGGTGGGATGCCCTCGGGGTAGCCCGCGCGCAGCCACGCGACCACTGAGTTCAAGAATCGGTTCACGGTTGTGCAATTCCCCCGCTGAACTGTCGCTACGCCTACAAACGGAATTAAATTCCGATGCTACGCGGGCTTGGCTCCGAGGATGTAAAGGCCGGTACGCGCCCCGATGAATTCCCGGGCGATGTACAACACGCCGATGACGACTGCGACCAGGGCCAACGCGTAGATCGCATAGCTGATCGCCGTCAATGCAGGGTTTTTATGCCGGACTGCTGCGCCGTCGGAGCTCATGACACCGTCGCCTTCGGCGCCCAGTCGCACGGCGACCGCGAACAGGGCGGGCAATCCGCTACCCAGGACCAAACCGAACATCAGAATCTTCAACGACGCCTGATAGTTGAACCAGTGGCTCACAGCGTGCCCGCTTTCTTTGCCTCGGCGGAGTGAGGAGCGGCTTCTCCGTCGGTGAAGGGTGAGCCGGCGAGCCCCGGCTTGCCATCTTCGTCGAGTCCGGCGGTCAGGTCGCCCTTCCACTCGGCGTTGACGTTGTTGTGGTCGACCTTGGTCTTGCGCGACTGCACGTAGATGGCCCCGGCCGCCGCTGCCAGCAGGAGGAAGCCGACGGTCGCGCCGGCGTAGCCGCCGATCCCGTGGGTCACCCAGTACGTGACGGCCCCGACCAGCCCGGCCGCGGGCAGCGTGATCAGCCAGGCGGTCGCCATCCGGCCGGCGACGCTCCAGCGCACCTCGGCGCCGGGCTTGCCGACGCCGCTACCGAGCACCGAACCGGTGACCACCTGCGTGGTCGACAGCGCGTAGCCGAACTGGGCGGACAGCAAAATGATGACCGCAGAAGAGGATTCAGCAGCCATGCCTTGCGGCGACTTGATCTCGACGAGGCCCTTGCCCATGGTGCGGATGATCCGCCAGCCGCCGGTGTACGTGCCCAGTGCCATCGCACACGCGCAGGCGAAGATCACCCAGAACGGCGGCAGGGCTTGGGTCCGGCTGACCGCGCCGTACGAGATCAGCGCCAGGAAGATCACGCCCATCGTCTTCTGCGCGTCGTTGGTGCCGTGTGCCAGCGAAACGAGGGAAGCCGAGAAGATCTGGCCGCGGCGGAACGCAGATTCGCTGCGCTCTTCCGGGACACCGCGATTGATCCGGTACACCAGCCAGGTGCCCACCGCTCCGACGACACCGGCCAACACCACCGACACCAGGGCCGGAATCAGCACGCGGGACACCACGCCGGTCCAGATCACCCCGTGCGCGCCGGCCGCCGCGATCATGGCGCCGACGATGCCACCGACCAGGGCGTGCGACGAGCTTGACGGGATACCCAGCAGCCAGGTCAGCAGGTTCCAGACGATCCCACCGACCAGTCCGGCGAACACCAGCTGCAGCGTCACCAGGTGACCGTTCACCAGGTCCTTGGCGATGGTCCCGGCGACGGCAGTGGACAGGAACGCTCCTCCGAGGTTCAGCACAGCCGAAAGCGCCACCGCTTGCTTCGGCTTCAGTGCGCCACTGGCGATGGATGTGGCCATCGCATTGCCGGTGTCGTGAAAGCCGTTCGTGAAATCGAATGCGAGGGCGGTGATCACGACGATGATCAGAAGGAACAGCTGAAGATTCACGGGCCTAATTCTGTAGGTAGGTGGGTGCCGTTGTCGAAAGAACAGCGTCGCAAATCAAAGGTATTTCACAGTAGACGTCAGATGTTCGTCTGGGGTTAACCTGCCAGCTCATCGCGTTTACCGCGGGTATCGCGGCGCAGCGGATGCTCGGGCGGAATCTGGACGAATATCAGCAACACACCGTCGGGATCGATGACATGCATCTCGTGCAACCCCCACGGTTCCTGGCGGGCCTCGCGGGCGATCTCGACGCCTCTGCTCTCCAGTTCGGCCTGTGTCGCGCTCACGTCGCGAACCTGCAGCCACAGTGCGCCGGGAAACGGCCGGGCGAAATTCTCGTCAGCGCCGTGGTCGGCCAGCTCGATCAGCGACTGGCCCGCGAAGAACACCGTGCCCGCGCCGTAGTCGCGGAAGATCGCCAGACCGATCTGATCGCGGTAGAAGGTCAGCGATCGCTGGTAATCCGCCGGCCGAAACAGCATCCGGCTGGCGAGAATCTCCATGCCGTCGTGTCTATCACGCGTCGGGATTGTTCGGTTGGAGCCGCTGTCGCCGGATCGCCGTAGTCGCCAGGCCCGGAACGATGGTGTCGATGGCCTGCGCGGCGAGCGCCATCCGCGGCGCGATCCGGACCGGGCGGGTACGCGCCGCGGTGATCATCCAGCCCGCGGCCTCCTCGGAGCTCAGTGCTGGTAACCCCTGATACTCCTTGGTCGGTGCGATCATCGGGGTGGCCACCAGCGGGTAGTACAGCGTGGTGGAGTGCACACCCTTTGTCGCCCACTCGGTTTCGATCACCCGGCTGACCGCCGAGAGCGCCGCCTTCGAGGCGTTGTAGACCGCGAACAGCGGCGACGGCTCGCTGAACACACCCCAGGTCGCGACGTTGATGATGTGCCCGTCGCCGCGCTCCAGCATCCCGGGCGCGATACCGCGGATCAGTCGCAGCGGCGAGTAGTAGTTGAGCACCATGGTCCGGTCGACGTCGTGCCAGCGTTCCAACGACTCGGCCAGCGGCCGGCGGATGGACCGGCCGGCGTTGTTGATCAAGATGTCCACCCCGCCGAGCCGTTGCTCGACGTCGGCGACCAGGGCGTCGACAGCGTCCAGGTCGGACAGATCGCACGGGATGGCGATCGCGTCGCCGCCGTTGGCGGTGATCCGGCCGACCACCTCGTCCAGCAGATCCTGGCGGCGGGCCACCGCGACCACCGTGGCGCCGCGGCGGGCGAACTGCTCCGCGGCGCATTCGCCGATGCCGGACGAGGCCCCGGTGAGTACGACGCGCTTGCCGGCCAAGTCGATGCGGGTGGCTCCAGGGCGGGGCAGGCGTCCTGCCAGCGGCGGGCGCATCGAGGTCAGCGTGATCTGCTCGGTCAGTAGTCGTAGCGGGTTCCAACTCACAGGTCGGAAGTCTAGGCCGCAGCCCGCGGGCTCGACCGTGACGCTAGCTTCACGTCTCGCTGAGTTGTTTCCGTGAAGCTAGCTTCGACTGCTCGACGACCGTCGACTAGAAGTAGCGCGGGAACGGGCTCCAATCGGGCGGCCGCTTCTCCAGGAATGCGTCGCGGCCCTCGACGGCCTCGTCGGTCATGTAGGCGAGTCGGGTGGCCTCACCGGCGAACAGTTGCTGGCCTACCAGCCCGTCGTCGATCAGATTGAACGAATACTTCAGCATCCGTTGCGCCTGAGGCGATTTCGCATTGATCTCGGCCGCCCACTGGATGGCCTCGGTCTCCAGCTCGGCGTGGTCGACGACGGCGTTGACCGCGCCCATCTGATGCATCTGCTCGGCGGTATACGGCCGGCCCAGGAAAAAGATCTCGCGGGCGAACTTCTGACCGACCTGCCTGGCCAGGTACGCGCTGCCGAAGCCGCCGTCGAAGCTGCCGACGTCGGCATCGGTCTGCTTGAACCGGGCGTGCTCGCGGCTGGCCAGGGTCAGATCGCAGACCGCGTGCAGACTGTGCCCGCCGCCCGCGGCCCAGCCGTTGACCAGGCAGATCACCACCTTGGGCATGAACCGGATCAGCCGCTGCACCTCGAGAATGTGCAGCCGGCCGGCCCGTGCGGCATCAACAGTGTCGCTGGTGTCTCCGCTTGCGTACTGATAGCCGCTGCGCCCGCGGATGCGCTGATCGCCGCCCGAGCAGAACGCCCAGCCGCCGTCCTTCGGCGACGGGCCGTTGCCGGTCAGCAGCACCACCCCGACGTCGGGCCACATCCGGGCGTGGTCGAGCACGCGGTAGAGCTCGTCGACGGTATGTGGGCGAAACGCGTTGCGCACCTCGGGCCGGTTGAACGCCACCCGCACGGTCGCATCGGTGACGTGACGGTGATAGGTGATATCGGTCAGCTCGGCAAACCCGTCGACCGGCGTCCATTTATCGGTGTGAAAAGGATTGTCAGACAAGGTTATTGAATTCCGTCCAGTCGAAACACCGCGCAGCGTTTTGCCACCGCCTATACGGCGACGGTACTCGTCGCGTCGGTTAGCGCTTTGGCAAGGCTATGTTTCCTGGCGGTGAAGCGTTGGGTTCTCTAATGTGTGCCCCGTGTCCACCGATTTCCATCCGCATGAGCCCCACCTGGGTTCGGTCTCGGCCCGCCTGAATTGGCTTCGCGCGGGGGTGCTGGGTGCCAACGACGGGATTGTCTCGACCGCGGGCATCGTCGTCGGTGTCGCCGCGGCGACCGTGGCACGGGGTCCGATCATGACGGCCGGAATCGCCGGGTTGGCCGCCGGCGCGGTGTCTATGGCGCTCGGTGAATACGTGTCGGTCAGCGCGCAACGCGACACCGAGCAAGCCCTGCTGCGCCAGGAACGTTACGAGCTTCGCACGGACCCCAGCGCCGAGTTGGACGAACTCGCCGCACTGTATGAAGCCAAAGGTTTGTCAGCCGCGACCGCGCGTACCGTCGCCGAGGAACTCACCGATCACGATCCGTTCGCCGCACACGCCGAGGTGGAGTTGGGCTTGGATCCCTCCGAGCTGACCAACCCGTGGCAGGCCGCGCTGTCGTCGTCCTTGTCATTCAGCGTCGGCGCGCTGCTACCGCTGATCGCCATCCTGGTAGCACCGATTGCACTGCGGATCCCGGTCACGGTCGCGGCGGTGCTGCTGGCGCTGGTGGTCACCGGGTTGGTGTCCGCGCGCCTGGGCCGGGCGCCGAAAAAGCTTGCAGTACTTCGCAATTTTATCGGCGGCGGCTTGGCGCTGGCGGTCACGTACGTGATCGGCCACCTGGTCGGCGCGGCGATCGGCTGACCACTACGCCTGTTCGACGAACCCCTCGATGCCGTCCGGCATGGCGCTGGTCCCGGGTGCAGTGACGGCGTCCAAGCGGGCGAGCGCTTCGGCGCTCAGGACGACGTCGCCGACGCCGAGGTTCTCTTCGAGGTGGGCGATCGACCGCGTTCCCGGAATCAGCAGCGTCGTCGGGGCATGCGCCAACAGCCACGCCAAGCCAACCTGCGCGGGCGTGACGCCGAGTTCGCCGGCGATGTCGATCACCACGGGGTGGTCCGACGCCTTGGGGAACCCGGGGAACGCCGAGCCGAGCGGGAAGTACGGCACCCACGCGATGTCCTCGGCGGTGCAGACGTCGAGCATCGCTTCCTGCGAGCGATCCAACAGGCTGTAGGAGTTTTGCACGCACGCGATGCCGGCGGGCAGCGCGCGTTGCAGGATCTCGAGCGGCACGCTGCTCACGCCGATGGCGCCGATCTTGCCCTCGTCGCGCAGCGCGATCATCTCGGCCAACTGATCGTCGAGGTCGACGATCTGGTCGCCCTCGGCCTGCACGCCCGGCCCCAGGTCCATGCGTCGCAGGTTCACCACAGGTATCTGGTCGAGGCCCAGTTGGCTCAGGTCGTCTTCGACGGCGGCGCGCAGTTCGGCGGGCCGTTGCGCCGGGCCCAGGGGGATCGGGCTGTCGCCGGTGTAGCGCGCGCCCACCTTGCTGACGATGACGAGGTCGTCGGGGTAGGGCGCCAGCGCCGTGTGGATCCGGCGGTTCACTTCGCCGGGGCCGTAGAACGATGCCGTGTCAATGTGGTTGACGCCCAGCTCGATTGAGCGACGCAGCACGGCGACCGCGTTGTCGAGCGACGTCTCGAACAGTTGCATGGCGCCGTAGCCGACCCGGGCCACCGGGTGGGTGCCGATGCTGGCCGAGCCGCCGGGGTTGTCTGTCATGCTGCTCCGATCGTGAGACACTGGTAGAAATGCGGAGGTCCCTCCGTTTGCCCGACTGTAGCAGAAACGGAGGAGGCTCCGCTTTGGCTGAAAGCGAACGCTCCGACGCGCGCCGCAATCGGGAGAAGCTGCTCGAGGTTGCGACCGCGGCATTCACCAGCGCCGACGGGCGACCGGTGTCGCTGGAATCGATCGCGCGCGACGCCGGTGTGGGGATCGGCACGCTGTACCGCCATTTCCCCAACCGTGAGGCGCTCGTCGAGGCGGTCTTCCGGACTGAGCTCGCCGAGGTGGCCGAGACCGCTGCGACATTGCTCAAGCGGCATCCGCCCAAGACGGCGTTGCGTCGTTGGATGGATCGCTACGCGAGCTTCGTGGCCGCCAAGCGCGGCATGGCCGAATCGCTGCACGCGATGTTCGACTCCGGCGCCATGCAGCCCAATGACACTCGCGCCGCCATCGCCGGCGCTGTCGACCTGCTGCTGCGGGCCGGCGCCGACGACGGCACCCTGCGCTCCGACGTACAGGCCGACGATGTGGTGTCCAGCCTGATCGGCATCTTCTTGGCCAGCGGATCGCCCGAGCAGACCGGCCGCTTACTCGACCTGTTGGTGGCCGGCGCGTCAGCTCGTTAAGGGAATCAATGTGCGCCCGCGGTGTTAGATCCAGGCATGACAATCAACGATGCGGCGCGTGAACTCATCGGCAACGGCGCCGACGCGACTCTGGTGACGATCAACCCCGACGGCAGCCCACAGGTATCGCTGGTCTGGGTGGCGTTGCGGTC
The DNA here is from genome assembly GCA_963737375.1 of uncultured Actinomycetota bacterium. Classification (GTDB taxonomy): domain Bacteria; phylum Actinomycetota; class Actinomycetes; order Mycobacteriales; family Mycobacteriaceae; genus Mycobacterium. Next base: position 12,542 of record CAVTSP010000021.1, on the reverse strand, counting down.
CGGTCCCGACGGCGACGAGTTAGTCACCGCGCATCTCGGTGAACACAAGAAGGTCCGCAATATCCGGCGCGACCCTCGCGTCGCCGTGACAATCGCATTCCCCGGCGACGTGAACAGGCAGCTGAGGCCATACCTTTCGATTGAGGGAAGCGCCTACATCGAAGAGGGCGGCGCTCCCGAGTTACTGGTGAGCCTGTCGGGGGAACTGTTGGACCCCAACGTGTTTCCGCCGAAGGATGCGCCGCCGGGGTTCGTGACCCACATCCGCGTCAACAAGGTCGGCGGTGTCGGGCTCTGAGCCGCGGCGGCTGCCGAAAGCCCGGCCTGCCGGGCGCTCGGCCGCGAAAGCCCAGCTAGCCGGGCGCTCGCGCAGAAACTAGCCGACGGCCCGGCCGGCGCCTTCCCAGAACCGCGCGCGCACGGCCTTCTTGTCCGGCTTGCCCAGCCCGGTCAACGGCAGCGCGTCGACGATCACCACGCGCTTGGGTGACTGCACCGAACCCTTGCGGTCCTTGACCGCCGACTGGACTTCGGCGGTCATCTTCTCGACCGCGGCGTCGTCGCGAGCCGCGTCCTCGCGCAGCACCACCACGGCAGTGACGGCCTCGCCCCACTTGTCGTCGGGTGTGCCGACCACGCAGACCTGCGCGACCGACGGATGCTCGGCGATGACGTCTTCCACTTCGCGGGGGAACACGTTGAAGCCGCCGGTGACGATCATGTCCTTGACCCGGTCGACGATGAAGTAGAAACCGTCCTCGTCCTCGCGGGCCATGTCGCCGGTATGCAACCAGCCGTCTTTAAAGGTGTCGGCGGTCGCTTCGGGCAGATGCCAGTAGCCGCCGGCCAAAAGTGGTCCGGCGACACAGATTTCACCCGGTTCGCCCTGCGGGACGGGCTTGCCGTCGTCGCCGAGCAGCGCTACCCGCGAGAACAGGGTCGGGCGTCCGCAGGACGTCAGCCGCTTTTCGTCGTGGTCGCCCTTGGCCAGGTAGGTGATTACCATCGGCGCCTCGGACTGTCCGTAGTACTGGGCGAAGATCGGGCCGAACCGTTTGATCGCCTCGGCCAGGCGTACCGGGTTGATCGCCGAGGCGCCGTAGTACACCGTTTCCAGCGACGACAGGTCGCGGGTTTTGGAATCCGGGTGGTCCATCAACGCGTAGAGCATCGACGGGACCAGCATCGTCGCCGTAATCTTCTGCTCTTCAATGACTTTCAGCACCTCAGCCGGGTCGAACTTGCTCAGCACCACCATCTCGCCGCCCTTGACCACGGTCGGGGTGAAGAACGCGGCGCCGGCGTGCGACAGCGGCGTGCACATCAGGAACCGCGGGTGCTCCGGCCATTCCCATTCGGCGAGCTGGATCGCCGTCATCGTGGCGATGTTCCCGGTGGTACCGATGACGCCCTTGGGCTTGCCCGTCGTCCCGCCGGTGTAGGTCAGCCCGCCGACGTGGCCGGGCGGCAGGTCGGCGACGGTGATCGGCTGCGGCGAGTACTTCGCGGCCTCGGCATTCAGGTCGACCGCTCGATCTCCCAATCCTTTCAGGGAGTCGGGAACCGGGCCGATGGTCAGGATCTGCTTCAGCGAGTCGACCTTGTCCAGCAGGCCCAGTGCGCGCTCGATGAACATCGGGTTGGGGTCGATGATCAGCGCGGTGGCGCCGGCGTCGGAGAGCACGTAGGCGTGGTCGTCCAGTGAGCCCAGCGGGTGCAGCGCGGTGCGCCGGTAGCCCTGAGTCTGGCTGGCGCCGAGGATCATCAGCACCTCGGGGCGATTGAGCGCGAGCAGGCCGACGGTGACGCCGGTGCCGGCGCCCAGAGCGTCGAATGCCTGGATGTATTGGCTGATCCGCTCGGCCAGCTGACCGCCGGTGAGGGTGGTGTCGCCGAGGAACAGCACCGGCCGGTTCTTGTGGCGCTTGAGTGCGCCGACGAGCAGGTGGCCGTTGTGGGTCGGATTACGCAACAGGTCGTCACTCATAGGAGCCAGACTAGAACGTGTTGCAATTTGTGTCTGCCACCCCCTGTTATCACTAGTATTCCTGGCCATGGCCGCCGCAGATGTCGTCATCACCGGAACTGTCCTGACCGTCGATGACGCCAGGCCCACCGCCGAGGCGCTGGCCATCGCCGGCGGCCGGATCGTCGCGGTCGGTAGCCGGGCCGACGTGGGCGAGTTCATCGGCCCCGACACCCAGACCATCGACCTCGGCGACGGCTGCGTGATGCCGGGTTTCATTGAGGCGCACGGTCATCCGCTGATGGAGGCGATCGCGCTGTCCGATCGGCTGGTCGACATCCGGCCGGTCACCCTGCGCGACGCCGGCGAGGTGGTCGACGCGGTTCGCCGCGAGGTGGCCCGCCGCGGCCAGGATGGCGCCTACCTCAACGGCTGGGATCCGCTGCTGCAGGACGGCCTGCCGGAGCCGACGCTGAGCTGGCTGGACGAGGTCGCACCCGACGATCCGCTGGTGATCATCCACAACTCCGGGCACAAGGCCTACTTCAATTCGCGCGCTGCCCAGCGTGCGGGGCTCACCCGCGACACCGCCGACCCCAAGGGCGCCAAGTACGGCCGTGACGCCAACGGCGAGCTCGACGGCACCGCCGAAGAAACGGGTGCGGTGTTTCCGCTGCTCAACGGCGCTATCGCGCCGAGTGACTACCCGGCGATGCTGCTGGCCGAGTGCGCCCGGCTCAACCAGGCCGGCCTGACCACCTGCTCGGAAATGGCCTTCGACCCGTCGCTGCGGCCGATGCTCGAGGTGTTGCGCGGCAAGCTGCCAGTACGGCTGAGGACCTACGAAATCTCCAATCCGCAGATGAAGACCGACGCAACGCCCGGCGACGGCGACGACATGCTGCGGCAGGTCGGCATCAAGATCTGGGTGGACGGCTCGCCGTGGATCGGCAACATCGCGCTGTCGTTCCCCTACCTCGACACCGCGGCCACCCGCACCATCGGCGTGACGCCGGGCTCGTGCGGCCACGCCAACTACACCGCCGAACAGCTCACCGAGATCGTCGATGCCTATTACCCGCTGGGCTGGCCGATGGCCTGTCACGTGCAGGGCGACGCCGGCGTGGACACCATCCTCGACGTGTATGAGCAAGCGCTGCAACGTAACCCGCGTGACGACCACCGGCTGCGCCTCGAACACGTCGGCGCGATCCGGCCCGAGCAGCTGCAACGCGCCCACGACCTCGGCGTCACCTGCAGCATCTTCGTCGACCAGATCCACTACTGGGGCGACGTCATCGTCGACGGCCTGTTCGGCGAGGAGCGTGGATCCCGTTGGATGCCAGCAGGTTCCGCAGTGGCCACCGGTATGCGCATCTCGCTGCACAACGACCCGCCGGTGACGCCCGAGGAGCCGCTGCGCAACATCAGTGTCGCGGTCACGCGCACAGCGCCCAGTGGGCGGGTGCTCGGTCCCGAGGAGCGGCTGACCGTCGAGCAGGCGATCCGGGCGCAGACGATCGACGCGGCCTGGCAGCTGTTCAGCGACGACATCACCGGCTCGCTGGAGGTCGGCAAGTATGCCGACCTGGTGGTGTTGTCGGCTGATCCGCGCACGGTGCCGCCGGAGGAGATCGCCGACCTGCACGTGCGCGCGACCTTCCTGGCCGGCCGCCAGGTCTACGCGTCGTGACCCCAGCGCTGCCAGACGTTCTCGACCGCTTGCACGTCGTCTCGCTGCCGATGCGGGTGCGCTTCCGCGGCATCACCACCCGCGAGTTGGCGCTGATCGACGGGCCGGCCGGATGGGGTGAATTCGGCGCGTTCCTCGAATACGGCGACGCCGAGGCCGCGCACTGGCTGGCCGCCGCGCTCGACTCGGCCTACCGGACGCCCCCGGCGCCGCTGCGCAACCGTGTCGATGTCAACGCCACCGTCCCGGCGGTCCCCGCCGCGCAGGTACCCGAGATCTTGGCCCGCTTCCCCGGCGCACGCACGGCAAAGGTGAAGGTCGCCGAGCCCGGGCAGACCCTCGACGACGACGTCGCCCGGGTCGACGCGGTCCGGGCGCTGGTGCCCACGGTACGGGTCGACGCCAACGGCGCCTGGACCGTCGCGCAGGCCATGGAAGCAGCTACCGCCCTCGGCCCGCTGGAGTACCTCGAGCAGCCGTGCGCCACGGTCGAGGAGCTCTCGCAGTTGCGACGCCTGATCGACGTGCCGGTCGCCGCCGACGAGAGCATCCGCAAGGCCGGCGACCCGCTGGCCGTGGTCCGCGCCGGCGCGGCCGACATCGCCGTGTTGAAAGTTGCTCCGCTGGGCGGTATTTCGGCGCTGCTCGCGATCGCCGCGCAGATCGACATTCCCGTCGTGGTCTCCAGTGCGCTGGACTCGGCGGTCGGCATCGCCGTCGGACTATCCGCCGCCGCTGCGCTGCCGAACCTGAACCATGCCTGCGGACTCGGCACCGGCCGGCTGTTCGTCGAGGACATCACCGACCCCGTCGAGCCGGTCGACGGCTACCTGCCGGTCGGACCGGTCGCCCCCGACCCGGCCCGGCTGCAGGCACTGGCCGCGTCCGCCGAGCGGCGACAGTGGTGGATCGACCGGGTCAGGGCCTGCTATCCGCGGATGTCCTGATTTGTGGGGTGCATGGCGTAGACGACATGGGGTCTGATCGCCAACACTGGCCCTATGACACGAAAAGTCCTGATCGTCGGCTTCCCGGGCGTGCAAGCGCTGGATCTGGTCGGACCGTTCGATGTGTTTGCCGGGGCGTCGAAGGCACTGGCCGCCCACGGCAAAGAGGGCTATGAGCCGGTGCTGGCATCCCTCGACGGACAGCCGGTGGCCACCGGGACCGGGCTGACCTTCGGCACCGCCACCCTGCCCGACCCGCCGAAACGCGTTGACACCCTGGTGTTGCCGGGCGGTCAGGGCACCCGTCCCGACAAGCGTGACCCGCGGCTGATCGATTGGATCGTCGCCGCGGCGCCGCTGGCCCGCCGCGTCGTCACCGTGTGCACCGGAGCCTTTCTGGCGGCGCAAGCAGGCCTGCTCGACGGTTGCCGGGCGACCACGCACTGGGCGCACGCCGATGAGTTGGCGCGCGAATTCCCGGCGATCGATGTCGATCCCGATCCGATCTTCGTGCGCAGCTCGCCGACGGTGTGGACGGCCGCCGGCGTGTGCGCGGGCATCGACTTGGCGCTGGCGCTGGTCGAAGAGGACCACGGAACCGAGGTGGCGCAGACGGTGGCCCGCCATCTGGTGATGCACCTGCGCCGACCCGGTGGGCAGACGCAGTTCGCGGCACCGGTCTGGGTGACCCGCGCCAAACGCGAGCCGATCCGTGCCGTCCAGGACGCCGTCGAGTCCGAGCCCGGTGGCGCGCACACCATCGACGAGCTGGCCCGACTCGCCGCCATGAGCCCCCGGCATTTCACCCGGGTGTTCACCGACGAAGTCGGCGAAGCGCCCGGCGCCTACGTCGAGCGGGTCCGCACCGAGGCGGCCCGTCGCCAACTCGAGCAGACCGACGACACCGTGGTCGCCATTGCCGCACGCTGCGGCTTCGGCACCGCGGAAACCATGCGCCGCAACTTCGTTCGGCGCGTTGGCATCTCTCCCGACCAATACAGAAAGACATTCGTATGACCCAGATCGCGATCGTCGTCTATCCAGGTTTCACCGCGCTGGACTTCATCGGCCCCTACGAGGTGCTGCACCGGTTACCCGACGCCGAGGTCCGCTTCGTCTGGCACGAGCCCGGCCCGATCACGGCCGACTCCGGGGTCCTGGTCATCGGAGCCACCCACTCGTTCGCCGAAACCCCTTCGCCGCGACGTGATTTTGGTGCCGGGCGGGATGACCACCGTCGAACACAGCCGCGACGACAAGCTGCTGGACTGGGTACGCACCGCACACCAGACCGCGACCTGGACGACATCGGTCTGCTCGGGTTCGCTCATCCTGGCCGCCGCCGGCTTGCTCGACGGCAAACGGGCGACTTCGCACTGGAGTATCCTCGCCTTGCTGAAAACGTTGGGCGTCAACGCCGTCGGCGACGAGCGGGTGGTGCACGACGGGAATATCGTCAGCAGCGCCGGGGTGTCGGCCGGCATCGACCTGGCGTTGTGGCTGGCCGGCCAGATCGGTGGCGAAGAGCGCGCGAAGGCCATCCAGTTGGGCATCGAATACGACCCGGAGCCGCCGTTCGATTCCGGCCACATGTCCAAGGCATCGGCGAAAACCAAAGCGACCGCCACCGCGTCGCTGGCTCGGGATATCGCGATACCGGCAGCGCTCAAAGCCGGCACCCAGCTGTTGTGGGATCGCGCGCTGACGGCCGCCCGGGGCAAAGCCCGCCGCTAACCGGCTATTGCGTCGATCACGGCGCCGGGTTCGTCGATCGAGACGAAGGTCCGCGCACCCGGCACCTCGATCAGCTTGGCGTTGCCGAACGCCGCGGCCAGCCGCCTGCCCAGCTTCGGCGTGAACACCCGGTCGCCCTGACCCCAGACCAGCGTGACCGGCTTGTCGAACCGGTTCAGGCGGGTCGCCACGTCGGTGAGGTCGGTGATCGCGATCTGACGCAACAGCGCGGCCAGGTCGCGGCAGATGCGACTGTCGTTCAGGCAGGGCGCAATCCAGTCAGCCGTCACCCGGCTATCCGGCCGGGTGACCAGCAGGCCGAAGCCGAGCGGCGAGTTACGCAATGTCGCCAGCCGCATCGTCGCGAACATCGCCTTGATCGAGACGGGACCGCGAAGCACGCCGAACACCGTGCCGAAGGGGAACGGCGGGCATTGCTCGAAGGCGTCGCAGTTGGTCAACACCAGTCGGCCGATCCGCTCTGGATGGGCGTCGACCACAAGCTGGCAGATCCCGCCGCCGGTGTCGCTGCCGACCAGTGTCACCTCGGACAGGTCAAGCGCGGCGATCGCGTCGTTGACGAGTTCGGCCACGCCGTGCAGAGACAGCACGCTGGCGTCGTTGACCGGGACCGTGTGTGAGCCCAGCGGCAAGGTCGGCACGATGCAGCGGTAGCCGAGACGGCCCAGCTTCTCGGCGACCTCACGCCACAGTTGGCCGTCCACCAGGACGCCGTGGACGAACACCACCGGCGGATGCGCCGAATCCTGCGGACCGTATTCCTGGTATTCGATGGTTGCCTGCTTGAGCGCCAGTTGTGTCATGTGGACAGTCAAGATCCGAACCCGCTGCCAGCTCGACGCAGCGGACTGCCAAATACTGCCAATGTCCGAAGTCGCGTAGGTTCGTCGTCGTGATCAACCTGGCTTACGACGACAACGGGACGGGGGAACCCGTCCTCTTCATCGCCGGACGCGGTGGACTGGGACGCACCTGGCATCTGAATCAGGTTCCGGCATTTCTGAACGCTGGTTATCGCGTCATCACCTTCGACAACCGCGGGGTCGGCGCGACAGCGAGCGCCGACGGGTTTACGACCGAAACCATGGTCGCCGACACCGCGGCGCTGATCGAGTCGCTCGGCATCGGCCCGGTACGCATCGTGGCGGTGTCGATGGGTTCCTTCATCGCCCAGGAGCTGATGCTGACGCGGCCCGAGCTGGTGACCCAGACGGTGCTGATGGCCACCCGCGGACGGCTGGACAAGGCGCGTGAGTTCTTCCGTGCCGCCGAAGACGAGCTGGCCGCCTCCGGCGTGCAGATCCCGACCGCATACGACGCCAAAATTCGCCTGCTGGAGAGCTTTTCGCCGAAGACACTCAACAACGACGAGGCCGTCGCCGAGTGGATCAGTATGTTCACCATCTGGCCGATCAAGATCACGCCGGGAATCATCCGACAAGGCTGGGTCTCGCCGCAGGTCAACCACCTGCCCTCCTACCGGGGGATCACCACGCCGACGCTGGTGCTCGGTTTCGCCGACGACGTGGTGACGCCGCCGCACCTGGGCAAAGAGGTCGCCGATGCCATTCCCGGCGCCCGGTATCAGCTGATCGCCGACACCGGGCATCTGGGCTTCCTGGAGCGGCCCGAGGTGGTCAACGCCGCGGCGCTGAAGTTCTTCGCCAGCATGGGTTACTGAGCCCGCGCCGAGTGTGCAGGTTGTATCGGTCAATACGTCGGGTTTCGCGAATAGAAGCTGCACAGTCGGCACACAACGACGCTGTCGCGCCTGCACGTAGGCTTGAACTCGTGAATCCCTCGACGGCGCAGGCCCGCGTCGTGGTCGACGAACTGATCCGCGGCGGTGTCCGCGATGTCGTGCTGTGCCCGGGCTCGCGCAACGCTCCGCTGGCGTTTGCGCTGCAGGACGCCGACCGGGCCGGCCGGTTGCGGCTGCACGTCCGCATCGACGAGCGGACCGCCGGATTTTTGGCCGTCGGGCTGGCGATCGCCGCGGGCACACCGGTCTGCGTCGCGATGACGTCCGGCACCGCGGTGGCCAACCTCGGTCCGGCCGTGGTGGAGGCCAACTACGCGCGGGTGCCGCTGATCGTGCTGTCGGCCAACCGGCCCTACGAAATGCTCGGCACCGGCGCCAACCAGACCATGGAACAGCTCGGCTATTTCGGCACCCAGGTCCGCGCCACCATCAGCCTCGGGTTGGCCGAAGACGCTCCGGACCGGATGGAAGCACTCAACGCGACCTGGCGATCGGCCACCTGCCGCGTAGTAGTGGCCGCGACCGGCGCGCGCAGCGCCAACGCCGGCCCGGTGCATTTCGACATCCCGCTGCGTGAGCCGCTGGTGCCCGACCTGGAGCTTGGACCCATCCCGCCGGGTCGGCCCGACGGCAGGCCGTGGACCTACACCCCGGTGGTCAGCTTCGATCAACCGCTGGACATCGACCTCAGCCTGAATACCGTCGTCATTGCCGGTCATGGGGCCGGTGTACGGCCTGAGCTGGCCGCGTTGCCGACGGTCGCCGAACCCACCGCGCCCCCGGCCGCCAATCCACTGCATCCGTTGGCGCTGCCGCAGCTGCGCCCGCAGCAGGTGATCATGCTGGGCCGGCCCACCCTGCACCGGCCGGTGTCGGCGCTGCTGGCCGACTCGTCGGTGCCGGTGTACGCGCTGACCACCGGCCCGCGCTGGCCCGACGTCTCGGGTAACTCGCAGGCCACCGGGACCCGAGCCGTCACCACCGGCACGCCGAGCCCCGAATGGCTGACCCGCTGCGCTGAGCTCAACGGCCAGGCCTTCGCCGCGGTACGCGAACAGCTCGCGGCGCACCCGTTGACGACGGGCCTGCACGTGGCCGCCGCGGTGACCGATGCGCTGCGCCCCGGCGACCAGCTGGTGCTCGGGGCGTCCAACCCGGTGCGCGACGTCGCACTGGTCGGGTTAGGGGCCACGCCGCATCGTGGCGAAATCTAGTGCGTTCCAATCGCGGGGTCGCCGGCATCGACGGCACGGTGTCGACCGCGATCGGGGCGGCGCTCGGGCATGACCCGACCGGAGGACGGACGGTCGCGCTGATCGGCGACCTGACCTTCGTTCACGACAGCTCCGGCCTGCTGATCGGGCCGACCGAGCCGGTTCCCGCGGACCTGACCATCGTGGTGTCCAACGACAACGGCGGCGGCATCTTCGAACTGCTCGAGCAGGGCGACCCGCGGTTCTCCGACGTCTCCGCCCGGATCTTCGGCACCCCGCACGACGTCGACGTCGGCGCATTGTGCCGCGCTTACCACATCGAGAGCCGGCAGATCGAGCTCGACGACCTGGGGTCCGCGCTCGACGAGCCGGCCGGCGGGATGCGGGTGCTGGAGGTCAAGGCGGACCGATCGTCGCTGCGGGGACTGCACGCCGCGATCAGGGCTGCTCTGTGAATCGACTGGCCAGCGCCCTTGCGGCGCTGAAAGCCTGGTGGCGCATACTCATTCACGGTCGTAGTGGCGAATTCCCGAACACTCCAGGGCACCGCGCGGTGCGGCTTGCGCGCATCGGTGTGCTGATCCTCGTCACCCTGGCTACGCTTCAGTCGCTGTTGCTGGTGGCCGGCGCGGTACGCAATGACATTGCGATTCAACACGATATGGGTGTAGCCGAGGCCGAGGTGCTCGACGCGGGTCCGCGCCGCTCGACCATCGAGTTCGTCACGCCGGACCGGGTCACCTACCGCCCTGAGCTCGGGGTGCTGTATCCGTCCCAATTGGCCACGGGGATGCGAATTTACGTCGAGTACGACAAGCTGAACCCCAATTTGGTTCGGGTGCAACACCGTACCGCCAAGCTGGCGATCATCCCGGCCGGCTCCATCGCGGTCGTCGCGTGGCTGATTGCGGCGGCCGCGCTGACCGGTCTGGCGTGGATGGACAAGCGGTTGGACCGTCAGCTGGTCAGCGCGTCCAGCCAGCCCGGATCTTGAGTGTCGACAACGCTTCTGGCGTTCAGGTTGTAGATCGTCGGGGTGCCCGGGTTGGCCGGGTTCTCCTCGACGAGGCGGGCTTTGTTCGCGACGTTGACCGCGGCGGTATCCACCACGTTTTCGCCGGCCGCGATCCGGTCGGCCACTGCGTCGGGCAGTCCACTTTCGCGGGCCATCCTCACGACGGCATCGCCAGTGGGGCCCTCGGAACTCTGGTGGCGGTAAAGGTCTTGCACGAAAGCCTGATACGCCGTCGGCGACGTCGCCGGGTCTGCCGCCAGGAACAGCGCGTTGACCAGGCGGGCGGACACGTCGTTGTGATGCCTCCCGTCCAGGAACGTCAGCCACCGATACGTGATGGCCAACCGGCCGCTGGCCAGCGCGGCGGCCAACCGGTCGCCGTCGGCCCCTTCGAACTCCGCGCAGTGCGGGCATTGCGGTTCACAGAAGACCTCCAACTGCACCGGGGCGATCCACGACCCGACCAGCACGCCGTTGGCATCGAAGGTTCGTGGCACGTCGGCGTGCGCGTTGCTGGTGGTGAACATCACCAATCCCAGCATCGTGGCCAATACGCCGAGACAGAGCCCGCCCAGGTAAAAACGCATGGTCAGACTCCCCTTTGGGTCAGAGTTCGTGTCGAGTACGCCAGTCGGTAACCATATCGACAGGCGACGCTGTCACCGTGATGGTGTGCGAGTAGCGATTGTCGCGGAATCTTTTCTCCCGCACGTCAACGGCGTGAGCAACTCCGTCGTCCGGACACTCGAGCACCTGCGGCGCACCGGCCATGAAGCGCTGGTCATCGCGCCCGACACTCCGCACGGCGAGGAACCCGCGGATCGTCTCTATGACGGTATCCGGGTGCATCGGGTTCCGTCGTGGATGTTCCCCAAGGTCACCACCCTGCCGTTGGGCCTGCCGCTGCCGCGAATTCTGCGCGTGCTGCGCGGATTCGAGCCCGACGTCGTGCATCTGGCATCGCCTGCCCTGCTCGGCTGGGGCGGGGTCAAGGCGGCCCGACGCCTCGGCGTGCCGACGGTTGCGGTCTACCAGACCGACGTGCCCGGGTTCGCGGCCAGCTATGGCATCGGTATCACCGAAAAAGCAGCCTGGGCCTGGTTCCGGCACCTGCACCGACTCGCCGACCGGACGTTGGCTCCGTCCACTGCGACCGTGGAATCTCTTGTCGCTCATGGTATTCCGCGTGTTCACAAATGGGCACGTGGCGTCGACATGATCGGTTACGCGCCGTCGGCCCGCGACGAGGCGTTGCGGCAGCACTGGTCGCCGGACGGCAAGCCGGTCGTCGGCTTCGTCGGTCGGCTCGCGCCGGAGAAGCACGTCGAGCGGCTCACCTCGCTGGCTGCCGCCGGCGACGTGCAGGTCGTCATCGTCGGTGATGGGGTGGACCGCGCCAAGCTCCAATCGGCAATGCCGACAGCCGTTTTCACCGGCGCGCTGTACGGCGAGGCGCTGGCCAAGGCTTACGCCAGCATGGACGTCTTCGTCCACGCCGGTGAGCACGAGACGTTCTGCCAAGTCGTGCAGGAGGCGCTCGCGTCCGGGTTGCCGGTGATCGCTCCCGACGCCGGCGGACCGCGCGACCTGGTGACCCCGTGGCGCACCGGACTGCTGTTGGGAGTCAAGGAATTCGAGGCGCAACTACCCAATGCGGTCGCGCACCTTCTGGAAGACCGGCAGCGCTACTCGGTGGCCGCCCGCCGCAGCATCCTCGAACGCAGCTGGCCCGCGATCTGCGACGAGTTACTCGGCCACTACGAGGCCGTCCTGTCGCCCGTTGCCCGGGCGCGTATGCGCCACCAACACGCGCAGGGGCAGTGACCTTGTAGCCCTGCTCAGCCCTGCTTAGCCCTGCGCCAACTCGGCGACGGGCTGCCATTCCTCCCAGGTGCGCAGCCGCTGCTCGTAGTCGGCCTTCGCCAACCCCAACGGCGCGTCACCGAAGAACACCCGCAGCGGCGGCTCGTCCGCATCGACGACCTTGAGTACCGCTGCCGCCGACGCTTTCGGATCACCCGGCGCGGCCCAGCGGGTCTTGCGTACCCGCGCGTTCTCGGCGTGCAAGTCGGCGTAGGCCGGCAGCGCCTCGGCGGTCCGCGACGACGACCCGGACCAGTCGGTGGAGAAACCGGCCGGCTCGATCAATGTGACGTGCACGCCGAACGGCGCGACCTCTTGCGCCAGCGA
>CAVTSP010000020.1:0-49806 GCA_963737375.1 uncultured Actinomycetota bacterium | reverse complement strand
CCGAACACCATCGCCTCGGTGATCCGGTCGAACCGGTAGTCGATGGCGTCGGCGTAGTAGTTCTGCCGGACGTTCCACGGCCGCTTGATCCCCGACTTCGGCAGCGCGTGCGGTGCGCGCAGCACGTAGCCGGCCTGGATGTCCCACGGCGGACTTTTCCGGCATCGGTTCGCCGGCCAAATGCGGGTAGGCGTGGGTGTAACCGTGAGAGGCCATGTGGTGTCAACAACTTTGCCGTCGCGCGGGCGGTCATGTCGGCGCGCGGCGAGACCCACAAGCGCGTTTTCGTGTCGCCGAGCACACCAGAGCCAGTTGCAGGTACTTCCTCCACATCTGAGCCTTGTCGACGAACCGGTCCTGCGGCTTGACCTCGGCGCCGTCCATCGACACCGCCACCCCGCCCAGTGCTTCCAATGCAGGCCGGTGGCGGTGGCGGTCACGTCGGCATCCAGGTACTTGCCGGACTTCAAAGCGATTCCGGTGGAATCGAAGTGGTCGATATGATGGGTCACCACTCGGCGCGACCTTCGCCGATCGCGACGTACAGGTCGGCGTCGGGAAGCAGGCGCAGCCGCGGATCCCACGGGTTGTAGCGCGGCTTGAAATGCGTGTCGACGTCGTAGCCCTTGGGCAGGTAATGCACCGCGATCTGGCGGATCCACCACTTCACAAAGCCCGGCGTCATGCGGGCCAAAAACCAGATCACGCCTTCCAGCAAGGCATTGCTCTGTAGAGCATACGAATGAGAAATTCTGCGCGGCAGAATCTTTCGCACGAATTTCGTCGGCCCGCTGCTCCTGGCCGCCGAGAACAGGTAGGTGGGTGAGCGCTGCAGCATGGTCACCTTGGCCGCCTTCTCGGCCAGCGACGGGATCAGCGACATCGCGGTCGCGCCGCTTCCGATGACCACGATCTTCTTGCCCCGATAGTCGAGATCCTCGGGCCAGTGCTGCGGATGAACGACGGTGCCGTCGAACTCGTTGAAGCCCGGGAAGTCGGGGGTGTAGCCCTCGTCGTAGTTGTAGTAGCCGGACCCGAAGAACACGAAGCGGCCGCGGTAGGTCTTCTCGGCGCCGTTCTGCTCGGCGGTGACGGTCCAGGTGTCGGTGGAGGAATCCCAGTCGGCCGAGCGGACGTGGGAGTTGAACACGATGTGCTCGTCGATGCCGTACTTGTGCGCGGTGTCCTTCAGGTACCCGCGGATGTCGGACCCGTCGGCAACCCGTTCCTTTTCGGTCCACGGCTCCCACGGAAAGCACAAGGTGAAGATGCTGCTGTCCGAGCGCACTCCGGGATAGCGGAACAGGTCCCAGGTGCCGCCGAGTTGTTCGCGGCGCTCCAGGATGACGTAACTGGTCCCCGGATTGCGCTCGGTGATGCGATACGCCGCACCCAGGCCCGAGATGCCCGCGCCGATAATGACGACGTCAACGTCTGTCACGCTCATCACGAACCTCGCTTCTCCGGCGGCGATGTGGCAGCGATCACGTTACCGGTAGTTCACGAACTGCAGAGCGACCTCCAGGTCGGCGCCCTTGAGCAGCGACTGAACGGTCTGCAGGTCGTCGCGGCTCTTGCTGCTCACCCGGACCTCTTCGCCCTGAATCTGGGTCTTGACGCTCTTGGGGCCGTCGTCGCGGATCAGCTTAGTGATCTTCTTCGCGTTTTCGCTGGTGATGCCCTCTTTCAAGGTGCCGGTGACCTTGTAGGTCTTGCCGGAGGACTGCGGCTCGCCGGCGTCGAACGCCTTCAGGCTGATGTCGCGCCGGATCAGCTTCTCCTTGAACACGTCGAGGGCGGCCTTGACCCGCTCCTCGGTGGAGCTGGTCAACTCGATCGCCTCGTCACCCTTCCAGGCGATCTTGGTGTCGGTGCCGCGGAAGTCGAACCGGGTGCCGAGTTCCTTTGCAGCTTGGTTGAGCGCGTTGTCGACCTCTTGGCGGTCGAGCTTGCTCACGACGTCGAACGATGAATCCGCCATCGGATACGTCTCCTTCCATCGGCGTTGGCCGTTTGTTATCTCAGTACATCTTCGTTGTAGGCTAGCTACCCGTAATACACGGCAGATTGCCCGAGCGGCCAATGGGAGCGGACTGTAAATCCGTCGGCTAACGCCTACCCAGGTTCGAATCCTGGATCTGCCACCGCGGTCGAAGGCGATTCCCGGCGCTGACAACAACTTTCAGCGTCGGGATCGCGGCCAGCTATGCCACCGGGGACGGAACTACCGGTTCCAGCGGAGCAACGGGGTTCGGCGGAGCAATGGGTACGTGCGGGTCGATGTTGATCCCGCCTTTGAGCAGCGCGGAGTTCAGCAACGACCACATCCACTCGGCGAGTTGTGTGGTGAATTCCCGCCGGGGCAGTGCGGCCGGGTCTTTGAGCCAGTGGGTCACCGCGGACTCGACGAACCCGACAGCCCCGATGCTCAGGGGCAGGGCTGGCCGCTCGTCTAGCCCGAGTGTGCGATAGAACGACGCGATCACTTCGCCGAGATTTGCGGCGACGGTGTTGTTCACGTCGTTGATTGCGGAGACGCCGTCGGCGTCGTCGCTGAGCGGATGGCGGCTCAAGTACTCGTACAAGTTCGGGTGCTCCATGCGCCACCGCACATGCATCGACACGGTGCTTCTGACCACCTGCATCGGGCTCACCGGTCCATTCCAGACCAGGGTTTGCTTGGCGGTGAGCATGTCGCTGACTCGGCGGGCGACGCTGTGGTGCAGGTCGGCCGCGCTGTCGAAGTACCGGTAGAGCTTTGTGCGCGTCACCCCGACGTGGTCGGCAACCTGTTCGATCGATGCCTGCGGGCCGTACTGGACGATCGCCTCGAGGGCGGCCTCGACGAACTCGGCCCGTCGCTTGTCCCGCTGACCCGACCAACGGGCCGTGCGTCCGTCCACTGCCTGGGATGCGGCCTTTTCCGGCGGCGCGCCAGAACTCATGCTTTACATGGTACGGGTTGTCCCGCTAACCTCACATCCGGTACACGGCGTACCAGTTATGTAGCAAATACCGGAAGAGATAGCCAAGGGGTCGGATGACTCGTATCGTCCCGCTGGTCGTGATCGACGACCAGCCGGTTGTTCACACTGGTGTCCGGAGCTGGGTCGCCGAGGCGTCCGTCCTAACCGGCGCCGTTCACGCCTACCGCTCCGTTCCTGAGTTCCTCTCGCAGCATCAGCGGAACTCGACCGCTACGGAAGTGATCATCTACGACCCCGAGCATGGCGAGCTACGGCCCGATTACGCCGGCCTGCAACAGCTGTGCAAACTCAATCATCGAGTGGTGGTGTACTCGCGCATCGCGTCCGCCGAAATCATCCTGAGTTGTCTCGACGCCGGCGCGGCCAACTACATCGTGAAGTCTGAATCGCCGCAACACCTCATCGAGGCAATCACGGCGGCTCAACTCGGCACGGAATCTCGTGGACCGCTCGCCGCGGCGGCCGAGCAATGGGCCCGGCAATTTGGGCGCCCGGAACTCACCGCGCAGGAGAGGCGCGTCCTCATCGAATGGTTGCTCACCGACAACAAGGACTCGGTCAGCAAAAAACTCCACATCGCGCCGAGCACCGTGAGGACCCACCTACAACGGATTCGGCGGCGCTACAGCGAGATTGACCGCCCCGCCCCGTCGAAGGCGGCGTTGTTCGCCCGGGCCATCCAGGATGGTCTGATCGGCATTCACGACGTCTGACAGCTCTGCTGTGCCGCAGTCTCCACGACGGCGATGATGCGCTTAAATATCGCGCGCCATGGTCGAATTCCGAGCGGCCCAATCGGTGGACACCTTGCGATGTTTGATCCGCCAGGTGTCGCCGTCGGGGACCACGGTGTCGCGGTAGCGCCCGAGGTGGTCGAGGCCGATGTGCGTCACCACGGTGAAATAACTCGACACCCGGGCGTGGTCCTCACACACCTCGTTGAAGAGCAGGTTGGCGACATTGTGGCGGACGATCGGCTTCACGTCAGCCCCGTCGGCGGTACCGCGCAAGCGTGTCGCGAATATGTTCGCGGGCAACGAGTTCCCACAATTCCACTGTCGACTCCTGTGGCTAGCTAGACATGTTGAGCGGTGGATGACCCACTGACCCTCCTTGACGTGCGTGCGGTCCAGCCGGATGCCAGAAACCATATCCGGGCCGGCCATCACCATCACGGGACGGACGCCCACTGTTTGTTTATTGGCCATCGCGGGGCGGGCTGCGTCTGCGAACCTTGACTCGACGTACCGGGCTCGATACCTAGGGGTAGGCCGCCATGACAGAACACTTACGTGCTTACAACAGCCTGTGGCAGGTCCGCAGCGACTCGTGGTGCCGGTTGGAGGAAGCCGCCGATCGGCTGACGCGCCCGGACACCGCAGGAAAGCTGAAAGAGAAGTGCCTGGCGTCCTGCCAGGAACTGCTGGGCCGGTTGAGCACACTGGAGCCCTACTGGGCTTACCCGGGCTCGCTGCAATTCGCACGCGTGCAAAGGCTTTTCACCGCTGGCAGCTACGACAAGTTCTGCCAAGTGGTTGCGCAGATCAACCGGGCGCTGACCCAGGAGTCGTACCGCACCGGCGATGTCGAGAACGCCGGCGCCGACGAACTGGACATGTTCCCGTCCGACCCGCGGCAACTCGAAGGTCAGACCGAGGCAGAGCGCGAGCGCCCGTACTTCGAGGTGCTCGTCGTCGAGAAGATGACCGACGCCCAGGAACGTGCGCTGCGCAACGAGGTCCGCAAGTGGCGTCGCCCGGACGACGAATTCGTCTACGAACTCGTCGTGGTGGCCAGCGGTGACGAGGCGCTGATCGCGGCGCGGCTCAACGTGAACCTGCAGGCGGTGGTGATCCGCCGGCGCTTCTCGCACCAGTCGACCCGCGACCTGTCATCGCTGTCGGAGTTCGTCGATGACGGGGTGTCACATGAATTGGCCGACCATTATTCGCCCGAGGAGCGGGCCCAGATTCTGGCGACATCACTGAGCAAGCTGCGTCCCGAACTCGACCTGTACTTGATGACCGAGATCGACGTGGAGGACATCGCCGGCCGACTGGGCCAGTACTTCCGCCGGGTGTTCCACGCCCGAGAGGGCATGCTCGAGCTGCACCTGTCGATCCTGCACGGCGTCGCCGCGCGTTACCGCACACCGTTCTTCAGCGCGCTCAAGCAGTACAGCCACCGGCCCACCGGTGTCTTCCACGCGTTGCCGATCTCGCAGGGCAAGTCGATTGTGAATTCGCACTGGATCAAAGACATGGTCGGCTTCTACGGCCTGGAAGTCTTCATGGCCGAAACGTCGGCGACGTGTGGTGGTCTGGACTCGTTGCTGGAGCCGACCGGGCCGCTTCGTGAGTCCCAACAGCTCGCGTCGAAAGCCTATGGCTCACGGCACACCTACTTCGTCACCAACGGAACGTCGACCGCCAACAAGATCATCACCCAGGCGGTGGTGGCCCCCGGCGACATCGTGCTACTCGACCGTAACTGCCACCAGTCACACCACTACGGGATGATGATGGCCGGCGCGAATGTCGTTTATCTCGAGGCCTACCCGCTGAACGACTACTCGATGTACGGCGCGGTGCCGCTGCGCGAGATCAAGTCAAAGCTGTTGGCGCTCAAGCGTGCCGGCAAGCTCGACCGCGTCAAGATGATGTCGCTGACGAACTGCACCTTCGACGGGATCGTCTACGACGTCGAGCGGGTGATGGAGGAGTGCCTTGCGATCAAGCCCGACCTGGTGTTCCTGTGGGACGAGGCCTGGTTCGCCTTCGCCCGGTTCCACCCGGTGTATCGCACCCGCACCGCGATGGCGTCGGCTGCGGCGGTGCGCGAACGGCTGCAGAGCCCGGAATACAAGGCCCAGTTCGAAAAGTACCTGGCCGACCTGAACGCTGAAAAGCCCAGCGACGACGACCTTGTGAACCGTCGCCTGATGCCCGACCCGGCGCGGGCGCGGGTGCGGGTGTACGCCTCGCAGTCGACGCATAAGACGCTGACCGCGCTGCGGCAAGGATCGATGATTCATGTCTACGATCAGGACTTCGACCAGAAGGTCGCGGTGCCGTTCCACGAGGCGTACATGGCGCACACCTCGACCTCGCCCAACTATCAGATCCTGGCCTCGCTGGACTTGGGTCGCCGTCAGGTGGCCCTGGAGGGCGCCGAGTTGGTGCAGCGGCAAATCGAGAACGCCATGCAACTACGCGATGCGATCGACAACCACCCGTTGCTGAGCAAGTACATGAATTGCCTTGGCACGTCGCATCTCATCCCGGACCAGTTCCGCCCGACGGCTATCGACCAACCGCTGCGTTCCGGTCTGCGCAACATGATGGCGGCCTGGCGCGAAGACGAGTTCGTGCTCGACCCATCGCGAATCACGTTGTCGATCGGGCGTACCGGTTACGACGGCGACACGTTCAAGCGCGAACAGCTGATGGATCGCTACGGCATTCAGATCAACAAGACCTCACGCAACAGTGTGTTGTTCATGACGAACATCGGCACCACCCGCAGCTCGGTCGCGTTCCTGGTCGAGGTGTTGGTCAGCATCGCCACCGAGCTCGATCAGTCGATCTCCGAGATGAGCCTGGGTGAACGCGAACACTTCGAGCAGGCGGTGTGGGGGCTTACCGACCGCCCAGTGCCGCTGTGCAATTTCAGCGGATTCCACCCGGCGTTCCGGGATCACAGCGGCGCCGAGCCGACGCCGGAGGGCGATGTCCGTCGTGCGTTCTACCTGTCGTACGACGACACCAACTGCGAATACCTGATGGGCGACCAGATCGACGAGAAGCTGGATGCCGGAATCGATGTGGTGTCCGCAACGTACGTGACGCCCTACCCCCCGGGCTTCCCGGTGCTGGTGCCCGGCCAGGTGGTCAGCCGCGAGATCCTGCAGTTCATGCGCGACCTGGACACCAAGGAGATTCACGGCTACGAGCCGAACTTCGGTTACCGGGTGTACACCGAGAAGGCCATCGAAATGGTCGGTGCCGCAGCGGGTTTGCCGTCCAACGGTCACCACGTCGAAGCTGAGTCGCCGTCGAAGGCGTCGAAGAAGAAGCCGGTCAAACGCGGTGGCAATGGCCACGATTCGTCGCTTCCCGAGGTCGGGCAGGACGAGCTGCTCGGCGAGCGGCAGCCCGGCGATGCGGTGACCGCCGACTAACCCTCGAACGGCGTGCCGTCGAACCGCTCCCGGGTGGCCAATTCGGCGACGCTGGCGCGGCGGAGTTTGGTCAGCTGCTTGGTCGGCTTGCCTAGTGGCAGGAGCGCCGCGAGGGCGTATGTCTCTGGGAAGCCCAGCAACTCCCGAACTCGCGGCTCCTCGGCGACCGCCATCGTCGAGATGGTGCCGCCAAAGCCCTCGTTGCGGGCGGCCAGCAGAATATTCCAAATCAGCGGATAGACCGACCCGCCGCTGATTACCCCGATGCGGTCGAGGTTTTGGTCCATCGCGGCGACAACCTCCAGGTTGACGCAGACCGCAAGCAGCACAGCGGCGTTGACAAGCGGAGCGGTGAATTGGGCCGGCACGTCGGTAGCCGCGATTTCTTCGGCCGTCGGCCCCGGCTCATGCAGTGGATTCCAGGGACTTTCGCCGTTGGCCAGCTGAGCCGTATACCGTCGGGCTCCGGTCATCGACAACTCGGCGAGCGCTTCCCGGGTCGCGCGGTCGCGGATCACGATCACCCGCGCGCCCTGGCGGTTGCCCCCGCTGGGCGAAAAGCGCGCATTGTCGAGAATTCGCTCCAGCACGTCGTCGGGCAGGGGGTTGTCGGTGTACTCGCGCGCTGCAAACGTCGTCCGCATGACGTCATAGATGTCCACCCACCCATAGTGCATCTACAGTCCATGTCGTGAGCACTCGCGTAGACGCCCGGCGACGTGACGTCGCATTCAGCGTTCTTGGCGGCCCGACGACCGTCGTCGACCTCGGGGGTCGACGATTCCTGATCGATCCGACGTTCGACGAGCCCGGCCCACACGACTACCTGAAGAAGATCGTCGGGCCGGCGATAACCGCCGACGCGCTCGGGCCGCTCGATGCGGTGCTGGTCAGCCACGACAATCACCCGGACAACTTCGACGACGAAGGCCGAAGAGTGGCGCTCGCGGCGCCGCTGATCCTCACCAACCCGGGCGCCGCGTCGCGGCTCGGCCCGCCCGCGGTCGGGCTCAAGCCATTCGAAAGCTTCGAGCTGTCAGGTGCCAATCCGATTACTGTGCAAGCGGTTCCGGCCGTGCACGGCCCGGCTGACGGTCAGCGCGACGCCGACGGTCACGTCAACTGCGAGGTGACGGGTTTCGTGCTCTCAGGCGCCGGTCTGCCCACCGTCTACCTCAGCGGCGACAACGCGTCGATCGCCACGGTCCGCGACATCGCCGAGCGGGTCGGCACCGTCGATGTGGCGGTGATCTTCGCCGGCGCGGCCAGGGTTCCGGCCAAGCAGCGCGGGCGTCCGCTGACCATGACGGGCCAGCGGGCCGCCGCGGCCGCCGAAGTGCTGGGCGCCCGACTCGTCATCCCGGCGCACGTCGAGGGGTGGGCCCACTTCAGCGAGGGAGTCGGCGAAGTCGGCGTCGCGTTCGACGAGTCCGGCATTCTCGATCGCCTCGCCGTCGCACCTTACGGCGAATGGATTGTGCCGCCCTGGCTGTAGGTCTCAGGCCCGCACGGCCGAGATGGTCCACGCCGGCAGGATCGGCGCCCGGGTGAGGAAGTGGTCGCCCTGGCCGATGCTGCGCAACATCGCCTGGGTGCGCATGATGCAACAGCCCATCCGCGCCATCGCGAAAATCTCGTACCAGTGCAGCGCAACCAGCTCGCGCCCGATCATCTCCTCGAAGTGGCGGATCACCTGCTCGCGGCTGTCGAACCCGGGCAACTCCGGATCGGCGTCAATGCCGTTGACTTCCAACATTTGTCGACGGGTGGCCAGCCACCACGCGAAATCCGTCTCGGCCGGACACAAGCACGCCTGCTCCCAGTCCAGCACGCCGACGATCTGCCCGGTGTCGTCGAAGATGGCGTTGGACAGTCGGGCGTCGTTCCAGCAGACCGCCACGTCGCCGGTCTCTTCGGGCTGATGGCGATGCAGCCAATCGAACGCTTCGGTCATGACGTCCGGGATCTGATTGTCGGTGCCCCACGCCGCATATTCCTGCCACCAGGCCAGCTCCGCGGAAACGCCTGTGCCCGTGGGCCGATGGAGCCACGTCGCCTCATCGACCGGGACGCGCTGCAACGCGGCCAGCGTCTCCAGAAACGAGTCGTGCGCGCGACGCTGCACCTGCGGTCCGGCGTCGTGCAGCCAGCCGCGCGTCGCATAGGTGGTGTCCGACGGGGTGTGCCCGACGATGCGCGGCATCACCAGAAACTTGGAGTCGATCCACGACTCGTCGGGCTCGTACAGGATCGGCGACGGCGTCGCGATGCCGTGCTCATGCAGGAACTCCTGGGTGCGGGTCTGCGCGGCCAGGTCGTACTCGGGGTAGATGCCGCCGCCGGTGGGCGGGATCCGCAGCACGTACTCGCTGGTGCGGCCGGCGACGTCGGCGGAGAACACCAAGCTTTCGCTGGACCAGCCGGCCGCACGGTTCGCCGCCTTGAGCTCGGACACCGCGGCATCAGCGTCGAATCGGTGGCTGAACCACGTCTCGAGCCGGGCTCTGGTGTCCGCTAGGTCGCGTTGAACGAGCGCGATTCCCGCCATGCCACCCAGATTTACATACGCCGGGTCAGATGTAAATGAACGGACCCTTTACATCGCCGGCGCGTCGCTGTAATACGCTCGCGGGGTGACTTCGCCGCAGACGCTCAGCTTCGGCGATCCGGTCGAACCGGTAGTCGATGGCGTCGGCGTAGTTTGTCTGCCGGACGTTCCATGGCCGCTTTATCCCCGACTTCGGCAGCGCGTGCGGTGCGCGCAGCACGTAGCCCGCCTGGATGTCCCAGGCGGACTTTTCCGGCATCGGCTCGCCGTCCAAATGCGGGTAGGCGTGGGTGTAACCGTGAGAGGCCATGTGGTGTAACAACTTTGCCGTCGCGCGGGCGGTCATGTCGGCGCGCAGCGTCCACGACGCGTTGGTGTAGCCGACGCACCAGAACAGGTTGGGTACTTCCTCCAGCATGTGAGCCTTGTAGACGAACCGGTCCTGCGGCTTGACCTCGGCGCCGTCCATCGACACCGCCACCCCGCCCAGCGCCTGCAATTGCAGACCGGTGGCGGTGACGATCACGTCGGCGTCCAGGTGCTTGCCCGACTTCAAAGCGATTCCGGTGGAATCGGAAATGCGATCGATGTGATCGGTCACCACTTCGGCGCGACCTTCGCCGATCGCGACGTACAGGTCGGCGTCGGAATCAGGCACAGGCGTTGACCCACGGGTTGTAGTGCGGCTTGAAATGCGTGTCGACGTCGTAGCCATCGGGCAGGTAATGCACCGCGATCTGGCGGATCGACCACTTTACAAAGCCCGGCGTCATGCGGGCCAAGAACCAGATCACGCCTTCCATCAACGCGTTGCTCTGTCGAGCATACGAATGAGAAATTCTGCGCGGCAGAACCTTTCGCACAAAATTCGTCGGCCCGCTGCTCTTGGCCGCCGAGAACAGATAGGTGGGTGAGCGTTGCAGCATGGTCACCTTGGCGGCCTTCTCGGCCAGCGACGGGATCAGCGACATCGCGGTCGCGCCGCTTCCGATGACCACGATCTTCTTGCCCCTATAGTCCAGATCCTCGGGCCAGTGCTGCGGATGAACGATGGTGCCGTCGAAGTCGTTGAAGCCCGGGAAGTCGGGGGTGTAGCCCTCGTCGTAGTTGTAGTAGCCGGACCCGAAGAACACGAAGCGGCCGCGGAGAGTTTTTCTCGGCGCCGTTCTGCTCGGCGGTGACGGTCCAGGTGTCGGTGGAGGAATCCCAGTCTGCCGAGCGGACGTGGGAGTTGAATGCGATGTGCTCGTCGATGCCGTACTTGTGCGCGGTGGCCTTCAGGTACTCGCGGATGTCGGACCCGTCGGCAACCCGTTCCTTTTCCGTCCACGGCTCCCACGGAAAGCACAAGGTGAAGATGCCTCTGTCCGAGCGCACTCCGGGATAGCGGAACAGGTCCCAGGTGCCGCCGAATCTGTTCGCGGCGCTCCAGGATGACGTAACTGGTCCCCGGATTGCGCTCGGCAATGCGATACGCCGCACCCAGGCCCGAGATGCCCGCGCCGATAATGACGACGTCAACGTCTGTCACGCTCATCACGAACCTCGCTTCTCCGGCGGCGATGTGGCAGCGATCACGTTACCGGTAGTTCACGAACTGCAGAGCGACCTCCAGGTCGGCGCCCTTGAGCAGTGACTGAACGGTCTGCAGGTCGTCGCGGCTTACTGCTCACCCGCACCTCTTCGCCCTGAATCTGGGTCTTGACGCTCTTGGAGCCGTCGTCGCGGATCAGCTTGGTGATCTTTTTCGCGTTTTCGCTGGTGATGCCCTCTTTCAAGGTGCCGGTGACCTTGTAGGTCTTGCCGGAGGACTGCGGCTCGCCGGCGTCGAACGCCTTCAGGCTGATGTCGCGCCGGATCAGCTTCTCCTTGAAAACGTCGAGGGCGGCTTTGACCCGCTCTTCGGTGGAGCTGGTCAACTCGATCGCTTCGTCACCCTTCCAGGCGATCTTGGTGTCGGTGCCGCGGAAGTCGAACCGGGTGCCGAGTTCCTTTGCAGCTTGGTTGAGAGCGTTGTCGACCTCTTGGCGGTCGAGTTTGCTCACGACGTCGAACGATGAATCCGCCATCGGATACGTCTCCTTCCATCGGCGTTGGCCGTTTGTTATCTCAGTACATCTTCGTTGTAGGCTAGCTACCCGTAATACACGGCAGATTGCCCGAGCGGCCAATGGGAGCGGACTGTAAATCCGTCGGCTAACGCCTACCCAGGTTCGAATCCTGGATCTGCCACCGCGGTCGAAGGCGATTCCCGGCGCTGACAACAACTTTCAGCGTCGGGATCGCGGCCAGCTATGCCACCGGGGACGGAACCACCGGTCTCAGCGGAGCAACGGGGTTCGGCGGAGCAATGGGTACGTGCGGGTCGATGTTGATCCCGCCTTTGAGCAGCGCGGAGTTCAGCAACGACCACATCCACTCGGCGAGTTGTGTGGTGAATTCCCGCCGGGGCAGTGCGGCCGGGTCTTTGAGCCAGTGGGTCACCGCGGACTCGACGAACCCGACAGCCCCGATGCTCAGGGGCAGGGCTGGCCGCTCGTCTAGCCCGAGGGTGCGATAGAACGACGCGATCACTTCGCCGAGATTTGCGGCGACGGTGTTGTTCACGTCGTTGATTGCGGAGACGCCGTCGGCGTCGTCGCTGAGCGGATGGCGGCTCAAGTACTCGTACAAGTTCGGGTGCTCCATGCGCCACCGCACATGCATCGACACGGTGCTTCTGACCACCTGCATCGGGCTCACCGGTCCATTCCAGACCAGGGTTTGCTTGGCGGTGAGCATGTCGCTGACTCGGCGGGCGACGCTGTGGTGCAGGTCGGCCGCGCTGTCGAAGTACCGGTAGAGCTTTGTGCGAGTCACCCCGACGTGGTCGGCAACCTGTTCGATCGATGCCTGCGGGCCGTACTGGACGATCGCCTCGAGGGCGGCCTCGACGAACTCGGCCCGCCGCTTGTCCCGCTGACCCGACCAACGGGCCGTGCGTCCGTCCACTGCCTGGGATGCGGCCTTTTCCGGCGGCGCGCCAGAACTCATGCTTTACATGGTACGGGTTGTCCCGCTAACCTCACATCCGGTACACGGCGTACCAGTTATGTAGCAAATACCGGAAGAGATAGCCAAGGGGTCGGATGACTCGTATCGTCCCGCTGGTCGTGATCGACGACCAGCCGGTTGTTCACACTGGTGTCCGGAGCTGGGTCGCCGAGGCGTCCGTCCTAACCGGCGCCGTTCACGCCTACCGCTCCGTTCCTGAGTTCCTCTCGCAGCATCAGCGGAACTCGACCGCAACGGAAGTGATCATCTACGACCCCGAGCATGGCGAGCTACGGCCCGATTACGCCGGCCTGCAACAGCTATGCAAACTCAATCATCGAGTGGTGGTGTACTCGCGCATCGCGTCCGCCGAAATCATCCTGAGTTGTCTCGACGCCGGCGCGGCCAACTACATCGTGAAGTCTGAATCGCCGCAACACCTCATCGAGGCAATCACGGCGGCTCAACTCGGCACGGAATCTCGTGGACCGCTCGCCGCGGCGGCCGAGCAATGGGCACAGCAATTTGGGCGCCCGGAACTCACCGCGCAGGAGAGGCGCGTCCTCATCGAATGGTTGCTCACCGACAACAAGGACTCGGTCAGCAAAAAACTCCACATCGCGCCGAGCACCGTCAGGACCCACCTACAACGGATTCGGCGGCGCTACAGCGAGATTGACCGCCCCGCCCCGTCGAAGGCGGCGTTGTTCGCCCGAGCCATCCAGGATGGTCTGATCGGCATTCACGACGTCTGACAGCTCTGCTGTGCCGCAGTCTCCACGACGGCGATGATGCACTTAAATATCGCGCGCCATGGTCGAATTCCGAGCGGCCCAATCGGTGGACACCTTGCGATGTTTGATCCGCCAGGTGTCGCCGTCGGGGACCACGGTGTCGCGGTAGCGCCCGAGGTGGTCGAGGCCGATGTGCGTCACCACGGTGAAATAACTCGACACCCGGGCGTGGTCCTCACACACCTCGTTGAAGAGCAGGTTGGCGACATTGTGGCGGACGATCGGCTTCACGTCAGCCCCGTCGGCGGGGATGTACCGCGCTAAGCGTGTCGCGAATATGTTCGCGGGCAACGAGTTCCCACAATTCCACTGTCGACTCCTGTGGCTAGCTAGACATGTTGAGCGGTGGATGACCCACTGACCCTCCTTGACGTGCGTGCGGTCCAGCCGGATGCCAGAAACCATATCCGGGCCGGCCATCACCATCACGCGACGGACGCCCACTGTTTGTTTATTGGCCATCGCGGGGCGGGCTGCGTCTGCGAACCTTGACTCGACGTACCGGGCTCGATACATAGGGGTAGGCCGCCATGACAGAACACTTACGTGCTTACAACAGCCTGTGGCAGGTCCGCAGCGACTCGTGGTGCCGGTTGGAGGAAGCCGCCGATCGGCTGACGCGCCCGGACACCGCAGGAAAGCTGAAAGAGAAGTGTCTGGCGTCCTGCCAGGAACTGCTGGGCCGGTTGAGCACACTGGAGCCCTACTGGGCTTACCCGGGCTCGCTGCAATTCGCCCGCGTGCAAAGGCTTTTCACCGCTGGCAGCTACGACAAGTTCTGCCAGGTGGTTGCGCAGATCAACCGGGCGCTGACCCAGGAGTCGTACCGCACCGGCGATGTCGAGAATGCCGGCGCCGACGAACTGGACATGTTCCCGTCCGACCCGCGGCAACTCGAAGGTCAGACCGAGGCAGAGCGCGAGCGCCCGTACTTCGAGGTGCTCGTCGTCGAGAAGATGACCGACGCCCAGGAACGTGCGCTGCGCAACGAGGTCCGCAAGTGGCGTCGCCCGGACGACGAATTCGTCTACGAACTCGTCGTGGTGGCCAGCGGTGACGAGGCGCTGATCGCCGCGCGGCTCAACGTGAACCTGCAGGCGGTGGTGATCCGGCGGCGCTTCTCGCACCAGTCGACCCGCGACCTGTCATCGCTGTCGGAGTTCGTCGATGACGGGGTGTCACATGAATTGGCCGACCACTATTCGCCCGAAGAGCGGGCCCAGATTCTGGCGACATCACTGAGCAAGCTGCGTCCCGAACTCGACCTGTATTTGATGACCGAGATCGACGTGGAGGACATCGCCGGCCGACTGGGCCAGTACTTCCGCCGGGTGTTCCACGCCCGAGAGGGCATGCTCGAGCTGCACCTGTCGATCCTGCACGGCGTGGCCGCGCGTTACCGCACACCGTTCTTCAGCGCGCTCAAGCAGTACAGCCACCGGCCCACCGGTGTCTTCCACGCGTTGCCGATCTCGCAGGGCAAGTCGATCGTCAACTCGCACTGGATCAAAGACATGGTCGGCTTCTACGGCCTGGAAGTCTTCATGGCCGAAACGTCGGCGACGTGTGGTGGTCTGGACTCGCTGCTGGAGCCGACCGGGCCGCTTCGTGAGTCCCAACAGCTCGCGTCGAAAGCCTATGGCTCACGGCACACCTACTTCGTCACCAACGGAACGTCGACCGCCAACAAGATCATCACCCAGGCGGTGGTGGCCCCCGGCGACATCGTGCTGCTCGACCGTAACTGCCACCAGTCACACCACTACGGGATGATGATGGCCGGCGCGAATGTCGTTTATCTCGAGGCCTATCCGCTGAACGACTACTCGATGTACGGCGCGGTGCCGCTGCGCGAGATCAAGTCAAAGCTGTTGGCGCTCAAGCGTGCCGGCAAGCTCGACCGCGTCAAGATGATGTCGCTGACGAACTGCACCTTCGACGGGATCGTCTACGACGTCGAGCGGGTCATGGAGGAGTGCCTCGCGATCAAGCCCGACCTGGTGTTCCTGTGGGACGAGGCCTGGTTCGCCTTCGCCCGGTTCCACCCGGTGTATCGCACCCGCACCGCGATGGCGTCGGCTGCGGCGGTGCGCGAACGGCTGCAGAGCCCGGAATACAAGGCCCAGTTCGAGAAGTATCTGGCCGACCAGAACGCCGAAAAGCCCAGCGACGACGACCTTTTGAACCGTCGCCTGATGCCCGACCCGGCTCGGGCGCGGGTGCGGGTGTACGCCTCGCAGTCGACGCACAAGACGCTGACCGCGCTGCGGCAAGGATCGATGATTCACGTCTACGATCAGGACTTCGACCAGAAGGTCGCGGTGCCGTTCCACGAGGCGTACATGGCGCACACCTCGACCTCGCCCAACTATCAGATCTTGGCCTCGCTGGACTTGGGTCGTCGTCAGGTGGCCCTGGAGGGCGCCGAGTTGGTGCAGCGGCAAATCGAGAACGCCATGCAACTGCGCGATGCGATCGACAACCATCCGTTGCTGAGCAAGTACATGAATTGCCTTGGCACGTCGCATCTCATCCCGGACCAGTTCCGCCCGACGGCTATCGACCAACCGCTGCGTTCCGGTCTGCGCAACATGATGGCGGCCTGGCGCGAAGACGAGTTCGTGCTCGACCCATCGCGAATCACGTTGTCGATCGGGCGTACCGGTTACGACGGCGACACGTTCAAGCGCGAACAGCTGATGGATCGCTACGGCATTCAGATCAACAAGACCTCGCGCAACAGTGTGTTGTTCATGACGAACATCGGCACCACGCGCAGCTCGGTCGCGTTCCTGGTCGAGGTGTTGGTCAGCATCGCCACCGAGCTCGATCAGTCGATCTCCGAGATGAGCCTGGGTGAACGCGAACACTTCGAGCAGGCGGTGTGGGGGCTTACCGACCGCCCAGTGCCGCTGTGCAATTTCAGCGGATTCCACCCGGCGTTCCGGGATCACAGCGGCGCCGAGCCGACGCCAGAGGGCGATGTCCGTCGTGCGTTCTACCTGTCGTACGACGACACCAACTGCGAATACCTGATGGGCGACCAGATCGACGAGAAGCTGGATGCCGGAATCGATGTGGTGTCCGCAACGTACGTGACGCCCTACCCCCCGGGCTTCCCGGTGCTGGTGCCCGGCCAGGTGGTCAGCCGCGAGATCCTGCAGTTCATGCGCGACCTGGACACCAAGGAGATTCACGGCTACGAGCCGAACTTCGGCTACCGGGTGTACACCGAGAAGGCCATCGAAATGGTCGGTGCCGCAGCGGGTTTGCCGTCCAACGGTCACCACATCGAAGCTGAGTCGCCGTCGAAGGCGTCGAAGAAGAAGCCGGTCAAACGCGGTGGCAATGGCCACGATTCGTCGCTTCCCGAGGTCGGGCAGGACGAGCTGCTCGGCGAGCGGCAGCCCGGCGATGCGGTGACCGCCGACTAACCCTCGAACGGCTTGCCGTCGAACCGCTCCCGGGTGGCCAATTCGGCGACGCTGGCGCGGCGGAGTTTGGTCAGCTGCTTGGTCGGCTTGCCCAGCGGCAGGAGGGCCGCGAGGGCGTATGTCTCTGGGAAGCCCAGCAACTCCCGAACTCGCGGCTCCTCGGCGACCGCCATCGTCGAGATGGTGCCGCCAAAGCCCTCGTTGCGGGCGGCCAGCAGAATGTTCCAAATCAGCGGATAGACCGACCCGCCGCTGATCACCCCGATGCGGTCGAGGTTCTGGTCCATCGCGGCGACAACCTCCAGGTTGACGCAGACCGCAAGCAGCACAGCGGCGTTGACAAGCGGAGCGGTGAATTGGGCCGGCACGTCGGTAGCCGCGATTTCTTCGGCCGTCGGCCCCGGCTCATGCAGTGGATTCCACGGGCTTTCGCCGTTGGCCAGCTGAGCCGTATACCGTCGGGCACCGGTCATCGACAGCTCGGCGAGCGCTTCCCGGGTCGCGCGGTCGCGGATCACGATCACCCGCGCGCCCTGGCGGTTGCCCCCGCTGGGCGAAAAGCGCGCGTTGTCGAGAATCCGCTCCAGCACGTCGTCGGGCAGGGGGTCGTCGGTGTACTCGCGCGCTGCGAACGTCGTCCGCATGACGTCATAGATGTCCACCCACCCATAGTGCATCTACAGTCCATGTCGTGAGCACTCGCGTAGACGCCCGGCGGCGTGACGTCGCATTCAGCGTTCTTGGCGGCCCGACGACCGTCGTCGACCTCGGGGGTCGACGATTCCTGATCGACCCGACGTTCGACGAGCCCGGCCCACACGACTACCTGAAGAAGATCGTCGGGCCGGCGATAACCGCCGACGCGCTCGGGCCGCTCGATGCGGTGCTGGTCAGCCACGACAATCACCCGGACAACTTCGACGACGAAGGCCGAAGAGTGGCGCTCGCGGCGCCGCTGATCCTCACCAACCCGGGCGCCGCGTCCCGGCTCGGCCCGCCCGCGGTCGGGCTCAAGCCGTTCGAAAGCTTCGAGCTGCCAGGTGCCAATCCGATTACTGTGCAAGCGGTTCCGGCCGTGCACGGCCCGGCTGACGGTCAGCGCGACGCCGACGGTCACGTCAACTGCGAGGTGACGGGTTTCGTGCTCTCAGGCGCCGGTCTGCCCACCGTCTACCTCAGCGGCGACAACGCGTCGATCGCCACGGTCCGCGACATCGCCGAGCGGGTCGGCACCGTCGATGTGGCGGTGATCTTCGCCGGCGCGGCCAGGGTTCCGGCCAAGGAGCGCGGGCGTCCGCTGACCATGACGGGCCAGCGGGCCGCCGCGGCCGCCGAAGTGCTGGGCGCCCGGCTCGTCATCCCGGCGCACGTCGAGGGGTGGGCCCACTTCAGCGAGGGAGTCGGCGAAGTCGGCGTCGCGTTCGACGAGTCCGGCATTCTCGATCGCCTCGCCGTCGCACCCTACGGCGAGTGGATTGTGCCGCCCTGGCTGTAGGTCTCAGGCCCGCACGGCCGAGATGGTCCACGCCGGCAGGATCGGCGCCCGGGTGAGGAAGTGGTCGCCCTGGCCGATGCTGCGCAGCAGCGCCTGGGTGCGCATGATGCAACAGCCCATCCGCGCCATCGCGAAAATCTCGTACCAGTCCAGCGCAACCAGCTCGCGCCCGATCATCTCCTCGAAGTGGCGGATCACCTGCTCGCGGCTGTCGAACCCGGGCAACTCCGGATCGGCGTCAATGCCGTTGACTTCCAACATTTGTCGACGGGTGGCCAGCCACCACGCGAAATCCGTCTCGGCCGGACACAAGCACGCCTGCTCCCAGTCCAGCACGCCGACGATCTGCCCGGTGTCGTCGAAGATGGCGTTGGACAGTCGGGCGTCGTTCCAGCAGACCGCCACGTCGCCGGTCTCTTCTGGCTGATGGCGATGCAGCCAATCGAACGCTTCGCTCATGACGTCCGGGATCTGATTGTCGGTGCCCCACGCCGCATATTCCTGCCACCAGGCCAGCTCCGCGGAAACGCCTGTGCCCGTGGGCCGATGGAGCCACGTCGCCTCATCGACCGGGACGCGCTGCAACGCGGCCAGCGTCTCCAGAAACGAGTCGTGCGCGCGACGCTGCACCTGCGGTCCGGCGTCGTGCAGCCAGCCGCGCGTCGCATAGGTGGTGTCCGACGGGGTGTGCCCGACGATGCGCGGCATCACCAGAAACTTGGAGTCGATCCACGACTCGTCGGGCTCGTACAGGATCGGCGACGGCGTCGCGATGCCGTGCTCATGCAGGAACTCCTGGGTGCGGGTCTGCGCGGCCAGGTCGTACTCGGGGTAGATGCCGCCGCCGGTGGGCGGGATCCGCAGCACGTACTCGCTGGTGCGGCCGGCGACGTCGGCGGAGAACACCAAGCTTTCGCTGGACCAGCCGGCGGCGCGGTTCGCCGTCTTGAGCTCGGACACCGCGGCATCAGCGTCGAATCGGTGGCTGAACCACGTCTCGAGCCGGGCTCTGGTGTCCGCTAGGTCGCGTTGAACGAGCGCGATTCCCGCCATGCCACCCAGATTTACATATGCCGGGTCAGATGTAAATAAACGGACCCTTTACATCGCAGCGCGGCGCTGTAATACGCTCGCGGGGTGACTTCGCCGCAGACGCTCACGTTTGGAGCGATCGAGGACACCTCGTTGCCGCTGGCGGTGCTCGCTCACGGCTTCCCGGATACCCCGTTCACCTGGCGTCACCTCGGACCTGATCTGGCTGGGCGCGGCTATCGAGTGGTGGCTCCGTGGCTGCCCGGCTATGACGCGCCGACCGACCAGCCGATCAGCGTCGGAACCTATGTGCGCCATCTGCTCGAAACCCGCCACCGTTACGGCGGGGATGACCGCGCGGTCCTCATCGGTCACGACTGGGGAGCGCAAGCCGGATACGGTGTCGTCGCGTCCGAACCGGGCGCGTTCAGTCGCTTTGTGGCGCTTGCCGTTCCACCGGTGGCCGCGCTCGGCGCGGGGTTGTTCACCCACGCCCAGCTCAAGCGGTCCTTCTACATCTACTTCATCCAGCAGGTCGGGATGGCCGAGGTCGCTCTGGCGCCGGGTTCTGGGAGTCGCTATGGTCGGATTGGTCGCCGGGCTATGACGCCGCCGACGACATCGCCGAATTACGGCGACACGTGACCGCGGCCAACATCGCGAATGTCATTGCGCCGTATCGGGCTTCGTTCAATCCGCTATTCGCCGACCCGAATGCCGAAGCCGAGACGCTGGCCACCATGCAGCTCCCGCCGGTGCCGACGCTGTACCTGCACGGCGCCGATGACGGGGCGATCGGTGCCGACCTGCTCGGCGACCTGAGCCAACACTTTCCGGCCGCCGGGTCTGCCACCGAGATCGTCAACGGCGTCGGTCACTTCCTGCATCTGGAAAAGCCGGAACTGATTGCGGCGAAAATCGGCGACTGGCTAAGCGTCTAAGGCTGCGCGGCTCAGCCCCGCGGCGTGCCGCAGCTCGGCGAGGAAACCGTCCGGAGTCTCATCGCTGATCACGTAGTGGCACACGGCAATTCGCACCACAGCCGATGCGGCTACGTGGGCCTGGTCGCCGCCGATGATCCGTGCGATGCGGTCGCGCATGATCGGCAGCACACGTTTCATCTGCTGCAGAACATGTTCGGGTTCGGTCTGGGCCAGTGAGCCCAGCGAGTAGCTGCTTTGAAAGTCGACGATGAACCGCAACGCGGCGTCGAGCCGGTCGGCCCCGCTCAATCCCGCGATCGCGGTGGCAACGCCGGCGTCGAAATTGTCCTGCTCATAAAGGCCGAACGCCTCGAGCAGTCCCTCCTTCGACCCGAAGTAGCGGTACAGCGTGGGGCGCGACACCTTGGCCTGGGCGGCCACGTCGGACAGCTGCAGGCGTCGGCGGCCATCACGTGCGAGCACGACGAATGTGGCGGCAAGAATCCGTCGGCGCGTCGATTGCTCGGCGTCCCCGGCAGGCGCGGAAGCCACCATCGCGTCCTTTACATCTAGGGGGTCAAATGTCACACTGAGCCTACCGCTGGCCCTGATCGATGGGAAGGTAGCGACGGTGACCAACCTCGTGGTCCGCAAGATCCCGTGGGAGTTCGATGCGAGCGTGCCATTCATGTGGCAGCCCGACAACCCGAATTTCAGTCTGTTCTGCAACGCGTTCACGTTCATCGCGGTGCCGTTCGAGCGCTACATCGTCAACGTGGTCCGCAGGGCGGCGGACCAGCTGAACGAGGATCCAGCCGTCGCCGCCGAGGCCGAGGCGTTTTTGCGGCAAGAGGCGCAGCACGCATCCGCGCACCGGAAACACATGCTGGCACTGGTGCAGCGGTATCCCGAACTCGAGCGGTGTTACGAGGACGCCTGCCGCGCCTACGACCAATTGCTCGAGGAACAACCGATCGAGTTCCACGTTGCCTATATCGCCAACCTGGAGGCGACGTTCACTCCGCTGTTCAAAGTGATTCTGGACAACCGTGATTCGTTGTTCGGTGCAGGGGATCAGCGGGTCGCCTCGCTGATGATGTGGCATTTCGTCGAGGAGATCGAACACCGCAGCTCCGGCCTGATGCTCTACCGGCACATCTGTCCCGACCCGTGGTACCGGACCAAGCACATCCGCGACACCTTCAGCCATGTCGGCGCGGTATCCGAAGCGATAGCAAAGGTTTTCGACGAGGTCGTCCCGTTCGAGGATCGCGGCGCCTCGGCGCAGGAGCTGCTGTCGATCTCGCTGCTCTACGGCGAGTTCACCTTCCGCGGACCGGGCGGCAGGCGCCGACGTGCCCGCCGCAGTGGTCCGCCTACGCTGTTCAGCGATGTGCCCACCCGACAACTGCTGGCCATGGTGTGGCGGCTGCTGTTGTCGCAGGCGCCGCATCACGACCCGGCCGACCAGCCCCTCCCGGAGTGGGCCGACACCTGGATGCGGGAATATGCCGAGGGCCGCGACATGACCACCTTTTATCCACTGGGAAGGTAAACGATTTGCTGTCAACGAATTACGGCGCCCTGGTGCCCGAGGATGAATTGCTCGCCCACCAGATCGTTGACACATTCGCCACGGTCAGCCAGTCGGATCCGTCCTGGACGGAGAAGATCTGGACCATCGCCCATGCCCGCGACAATTCGCTGCAGGTGGTCCTCGGAATCGGGAAGTACACCAACCGCGGCGTCTTCGACGGCGCAGCCGGCGTGTGCCGCGGCACCGAACAGTGGACCGTGCGTGCGGGCCGGCGGTTGTCGTCGGCGCCGGCCGACACCGAGGTGGGCCCGATCCACTACCAGGTGGTCGAGCCGCTGCGGGCCATCCGGGTGAGCTTGGACCCGAACGAGCACGAGCCGATCGCCTTCGACGTCGTGCTGCGCGGACGCTTCGATGCGGCGCTGGAAGACCCCTGGCCCGACCGCAGCCCGGACGGTTACCGGGTGAGCCACAACATCCTGCGATACCACCAGATCGGGGTGGCGTCCGGCTGGGTCGAGGTCGAAGGCGAGCGCACGGAAATCACGGACGACCAATGGATTTCGATCCGTGACCACTCCTGGGGTCTGCGGCCCGGGATCGGCAAGCCGATACCCGGACTGCCGCGGGGGAGTCGCAAGATCAAACAGATGTTCATGACCTGGCTGCCGATGACGCTGACCCGCCCGGACGGATCGGCCTACTCGCTGTTCGTCATGTATCAGGAGGAGCGCGGCGACGGGTTCACCGAAATCCGTTGTCAGGCCGAACAACAGAATCCCGACGGTACCTCGCACCGCTTTCCGTCGGTCGAGCAGGACATGTACTTCGAAGACGGCAACCGGCGATTCACCCACGGAACCATCACCCTGATCGACACCGACGGGTCCAAGCGGCCACTGACGATCACCGCCGCCGGGCCCGGCGGCTTTCACCTCGGCACTGCCGGCTACTACGGATGGAACGACTGGGTGTACGGCCAGTGGGTCGGCGACCTCAAGGTCGAGGGCAGCCACGTCACCGATTGCGACAAGCCGGAAAACGCTCGTGAACTACACCAGTTGCGAGATTTGTTGGTGCGCATCGACGATCCGGTCGGCGGCGGCACCGGACTGGGCAACGCCGAGACCTTCGCCATGGGAGCTTTCCCGGAGCGCGGGCTCACCGCGGAGAACTCGTTCCTGTAAAGCAGCGGGTGTTTATCTAGCCCGGACGAGCGTAGTGTTGGCCCGGTCTTGACGACGTGCCAAGCGAGCCCGTTTTGGTATTGCCGTCGGCTAGGTTGGGTGGTTTTGCCCGCAAACATATTGACGACTGTCCAGTCAGCGGCAGTCGGCGCGTTACGACTTCTCCTGGAGAAGTCGACGACCGACGCGCCCACCGTGTCGTTCGTCGTCATCGAGCCAACTGAGCGCATCAGCCACGAGCGGCTACAGCAGTTAGTCGCCTCGTCGCTGCCGCAACTCACGCATTTCCGCAGCAGGTTGGTGGACAGGCCGCTCGGAGTAGGCCCGCCGTTTTGGGCTGAGATCGACCGGTATGACCCGTCTTCGCAAATTCACCGCGCGACGGTTCGGGCGCCCGGCGGCCACCGCGAACTCGCCGCACTGATCGTGGACTTGATCGCACCACCCATTCTTCGCCGCGAAATGCTCTGGGAGGCCTGGAGTATCGACGGCCTGTCGGGCGGTCGGTGGGCGTTGGTGCTGCGACTCTCGCCGGTCCTGAATGAGCGGGGCGTCGACGCAGCCGACATCTGGTCGCGACTGTTGCACTCCGATCCGCGACACGGTGGCGGCGACGATCAGCCGAAGCAACCGGGTCCGGTCAGACCCGCGGTGGGTGAACTCGCGGCCGAGGTGATCACCGAGATTCTCGAATTCCAGTTCAAGGGGCTGTTCCTGGTCGCCGAAACCGTCACCGGCCTGCTGCGCTCGGTGTGGGGCCAGCTGGGCGGAATATACGTTGGCGGCGAAGATGATTCGGCGCCGGCCGCGGAGTCGATGCATGGACCGCCCGCGCCCAACGCTTTCACCGCGCCCCTGACCGAACGGCGGGCCGTCGCATTCGCCTCGGTGTGGCACGCCGACCTGGAGACGGTCAGCACCGCGTTCGGCGGCGACGTCACCAATGTATTGCTGGCCGCTTGCACCCTGTCGCTGCGAGCGTGGCTGGTACGCCACGGCACCGTGCCCGACGATCCGTTGGTGATGTGGATGCCGCTCACCCAGTCGGGCGCGGTCGGCCAGATTCGCGTCCCGGTGCAACTCGACGATCCGGTCGAAGTGCTGACCAACCTGCACACCGCCACCGAGCGGATGAGTACCGCACAGTCATACGACGACGAAAGAGACGTGTCGACAGTCGATGTGCGAGCTATCGCGTCGTTGATCCCGTCGACTGTGATGGACGCCGGCAGGCGAATCTTCGCAAGCCTGGATGTGCGGCGACGGCTGACGCCGCTCTCGCACGGCAGTGTCTATTCGGTGCCGGCGCAGCCGTTGCCCACCTACTGTGCCGGCGCCGAGGTCGTCGGTATGCATACGGTGACGCCGCTGGTAGAGGGTTGTGGGTTGACGATTACGCCGACCAACCACGGCGGGGAGATGCATCTCAGCGTGTGCGTGTGCCCCGACAATGTGCCGGCGGTCGAGGAGATCGCGACCGGAATCGTCGACGCACTGGGCACTTTGGTGGCGGCTGCGCGCCAGTCGCCTCGCGGACAAGGCCGCTCGGTCGTTACCGAGATGACCGCACACGCGAACAAGCGTGGGCAGGCCCGCGGCTAGTTGTGCAGTAAGCAGTCGACCGTCGAGGCGTCGTTCGGCGTCGCTGCCGACATCATGATGTCGTGCGCATGTTCTGATTCGGTGCGACTCGGTACCACCAGTAGGACGAGCTTGGCTGCGATTGGACGCCGATGACTTCGACGGTGTTGCCTTCTGTTGCTGGTAGAAGCCGCTGAGTCGGACCGTATCACTGCCCGTCGGGAATGTGGCTCGGCGCTGCGGCCCAGTCCGCGAAGTTGTAGGTGACGCGATCGATCGGGCCGAGTCTTACCGACAGCACCGCCAACAAATCTGGTAGTTCCACCGAAAGATCATCGCTGTGCGGCCACCATGCGCCATCGACGTGGCCGGTACTGGGTGCCTTGGGCTTCAAGCGCAGGCGGGGAGTGCGTCTGTGGTCCGGTGTGCGTGGAATCTGGTGCGCTTCGGACGTCTCGTAGCGTCATGCGACGCTCCTGTCTTGGCCGCGAATCGACCAGATCATTCACATCGGCGACGACACAATCTCAACCGGTTGTATGCGAAAAATCGCCAACAACCTCGAGGTTACACCGCGCGTGTAGTGTCGGCAGGGGAACGCTCTCGGCCAGCGGGGATCCTGCGCGGAGTCACTTTCGAGGACAAGGAATCGCTGATGGAACGGGAGGTCGCCGCTGAGCTCGAAGTCGAGATCACCGACCCGACGACGCTGGAATTCCAGATCGCGATCGCTCCGCACCCGAATACCAAAGTGACAGAACGATTGTCGTTCGTTTTGGACGGTAAGACCGTCCAACCCTTGGAGATCAGCGGAACCCACGGCAACCGCATCCACAAACTAGAGGTTCCAGTGGGTTACCTGACCGTCGACTATGCCGCGACGATCATCGGCCGGACCGACCCGGCGCCGGTGACCGAAGCCGACCTGTCGATGTATCTGCGCCCAAGCCGGTATGCCGAGGCCGACAAGCTCTACGGTTTTGCCGGAAGGGAATTCGGTAGCTATGTCGACTCGACGACTCTGCTGGAGAGAGTGTCGCTGTGGGTGGGCACTCGACTGAATTACGTTCCGGGATCGAGCGATCCGATCGACGGGGCGGTGGAGACACTGCTCTCCGGTGCCGGGGTGTGCCGCGACTTCGCGCACCTGGTGGTGGCACTGCTGCGAGCCGTCAAGGTACCGGCCCGCGCGGTGTCGGTCTACGCGCCCGGCCTGTATCCGATGGATTTCCATGCTGTCGCCGAGGCTTTCGTCGGCGGGCAGTGGCGGGTCGTCGACGGAACCCTGCTGGCGCCGAGGCAGACGCTGGTGCGTATTGCGACGGGGCGCGACGCCGCCGACATCGCGTTCCTGGACAATCACCGCGGCGCGATATTCCTGCACAAGTTGGTGGTGACGGCCATCGTGAATGGCGATCTGCCCATCGACTCGATCGACCAACTGGTATCGATCGGCTGAAGATGGCGATCGACGAACAGCTTCGCGCGGCCGTCGACGGCCGGCGCGGCCTGGCCGCAGCGGATTCGCTGTGTGAGGCCTGCGTGATGTTGTTCGACATTGACGCGGCGGCCCTTTCGCTGGTCTTCTCCGGGGTCGCCAGCGGAACGTTCGGTTCCAGCGGCGCAGCAGCACGGGCGTATGACGAACTGCAGTTCACCATCGGCGAGGGACCGTGCCTGGACTCCGTCGCGACGCACGGTCCCATCCTCATCGACGACCTCGCCAAGCCCAGCAATGTTCAGTGGCCGCTGTACCGCCCTGCGCTGCTCGACTACAAGATTCGAGGCGTCTTCGCCATTCCGGTCGTGCTGGCCGGCGAATTCGTTGGCGCCCTTGACCTTTTCCGGATTCAACCCGGCGAGTTGCACAGCGACGAGCTGGCGGGCGCAGTCGTCGCCGCCGAGTTGGCAGGCGCGCCGCTGCTCGACCTGATGGACACCGATCTACAGGCCGCGGTCAACGACCCGAACAGCAGTTCGTGGGCCGACTTCAACGCACTGAGCCGCACGGAGGTCAGCCAGGCCAC
This sequence comes from uncultured Actinomycetota bacterium, assembly GCA_963737375.1. Taxonomy (GTDB): domain Bacteria; phylum Actinomycetota; class Actinomycetes; order Mycobacteriales; family Mycobacteriaceae; genus Mycobacterium. The sequence goes on along the minus strand of CAVTSP010000020.1, from coordinate 23,048 downwards.
CGGCATGCTCGTCGCTCAACTCGAGGTCGAACCCGCCGAGGCGTTGGTGCGCCTGCGCGCTCATGCCTACGCGACCAACCGCAGCGCCACCGACGTCGCGCGCGACATTCTGGATCGGAGGCTGCGTCTTGATGCCGACTAATCCGACAAGGAGGGCAACATGACCGATACTCCTCGCGAAGCTCGCGTACTCGACGCGGTGGTATCGCTCGTCGACAGCTTGCTCGACGACTTCGACGTGGTCGACCTGCTGACCGAGCTCACCGAGCGCTGCGCAGACCTGCTGGATGTCGGGGCGGCGGCGTTCCTGCTCGCCGACCCGCTCGGTCAGCTGCGGCTGCTGGCCGCGACATCCACCCAGACCCGCGAGCTGGAGCTACTTCAGTTGTATGTCGACGAAGGTCCCTGCGTGGAGTGCTATGCCACCGGCCAACCGGTCTCGATGGCGGATCTGCGCACCGAATCCCCGCGGTGGCCGCAGTTCGTCCCCGCCGCGCTCGGGGCAGGCATCGTCTCGGTGCACGCGGTGCCCATGCGGGCCGCGGGCATTGTCTTGGGCTCCCTCGGCCTCTTCGGCAACCACGCAGGCCGACTCAGCGAGTCCGATCTGCTGGTGGGCCAGACACTGGCGCATATCGCGTGCGTGGCGATACTGCAGGAACACCCGCCCACACCTGCGACGGTGATACCGCAGCTGCGTTCGGCGCTGACCAACCGCATCGTCGTCGAGCAGGCCAAGGGCTTCCTGCGCGAACGCCTCGATATCTCGGTCGACGAAGCATTTTCGCTGCTACGCAGGTATGCGCGTACCCACCGGCGAACACCTGACCGACGTGTCTCGGCAGTTGATGTCCGATCCCGGCGCCCGGCCCGCGCTACTGCAGAAGATGACTGAACTGGCTCACGGCTGATTCCGCCGCGCTTGCGCGCGGCGCACGGCGTCCTCGACCAGTCGTGCCGCCACATCGCGCAGCTTGATGTTGCCGTTCTGACTCATCTGGACCAGCCGGGTGAATGCCTGCTCGGCGCTGACACCCGACCGGCTGCGGATGATGCCCACCGCCTGATCGATCACCGCACGGTGATCGAGCGCCTCCTCCAGCTTTTCCGCGCGTGCTCGAGCCCCGGACAGCAGGTCGGCGTTGTAGATCGACACAGCCGCCGGCGCGGCGAACTGCGATCCCAGCTGCACGGCGTGCTCGCCGAAGGCGTCCTGACTCTTGGCGAAGCAGTTGATCGCGCCGACCACGTGTTCGCCGACGATCAGCGGCAGCGACAACGCGGAGTGCACGCCCATCCGCGCAACCCGGCCGCCGAAGCGCGGCCAACGGCCGTCGGCGCCGAGCGATCCGCTGACGGTGGGTCGCCGCGTCTCCACACACGTGATGCACGGCCCCTCGTGCAACTCGTCGTATTGGACGGCATCGATCCGGTGGATGAATTCCGCTGTGGCAGAGGTGGTCTGCAGCGTCGAGCTACCTTTGCCCGGGTGGATCAACGCAACCCCGGCGCCGTCCACGCCGGGAATGGCATCGGCGGCGAACCCGGCGACTTGTGCCCAGCAATTCGAACAAGTCGCGGGCACCGGCCACCATCTCGGACAGGCTGCGCAGCCCGACACGCAGGTCTCCCTCGTCCGCTTCCCTTTGGGAGGTGGACAATTCGGTCGGCGCAGGTGGATGGCGACCGGGCTGGGCGTCAAAGTCACTCATCGGCAGTAGATAACTTTAGGTCACCAAGGCAAGCGCGTGGGCGCGTCGCAGCTTTCCGGACGGCGTCTTGGGGATCGTTCCCGGCTCGAGCACGACGACATTGCGAGGCCGGACATCGACCTCGGCAATGACCTCGTGGGCAACCTGACGCTCGACGCGGCGCACCTCGTCCGGGTCTTCCCAGCCATTGGCTTCGACCGCGACCGCGAACGTCTCCCGTGGGTGGCCGGCCTTCAGGCGCACCGCCACCGCACAGCCGGGCCGGACCCCGTGGACGCGCGCGGCGGCACGCTCGATGTCCGTCGGGTAGATGTTGCGCCCGGCCATGATGATCACGTCTTTGACCCGCCCGCACACCACCACGTTGCCGGTCTCGGTGAGATAGCCCAAATCGCCGGTGTCGTACCAACCTTCGTGATTTTGCGCGGATACGAAACCGGCAGTCGTCGTGTATCCCATCGTCACCGGTTCACCACGCACCTGGATGATGCCGACACTGCGCGAAGGCTGCACAGCGCCATCCTGGGCGATGATCTGGACCTCCAGCCCCTTCAGTGGGCGACCGAGGGAGGCCAGTCGCCGGGTTTTACCCCTGGTCGCCGGGACCGCCCGGTGCAGCATGGCCAGCAGGTCGGCGTCGACTTCGTCAACGGTCAACCCGCGGCCGCACTCCGTGAACGACACGGCCACTGTTGTCTCGGCCATACCGTAGGCGGGCACCACGGCTTCGGGACGCAACCCGAACGGCGCGGCCGCTTCGCACAGATCTTCGACGTCGGCCGGGTCCACTTGTTCCGCGCCGGACAGCGCCCACCGCAGCGAGGACAGGTCGAATTGACCGGGCTGAGCCTGCCTGCGCAGGCGTTTGGCGAACATCGTGTACGCGAAGTTGGGCGCCGCCGTCATGGTGCCCTGGTATTTTCGATGAGCCGTGCCCACAGCAGGGTGTCGCGGAGGAAGTCCATCGGCGTGACCTTGACCAGCTCGACGCCGAAGTACATCGGGACCGTCAGGTAGCCCGTCATGCCCATGTCGTGAAAGCACGGCAGCCAGCTCACGATGACGTCGGATTCGACGTCGACGTCGGCGCCGACGAACATCGCCTCGGCATTGGAGACGACGTTGCGATGGCTGATCCGGACGGCCTTCGGAGACCCAGTGGATCCCGACGTCAGTTGCAGCAGCGCAACGTCGTCGTCGTCGGTGTCAATCGGGTTGATCGGCCGGCCGTCGAGTAATTGTTCGGCTGTCAGGACCTGCATGCCGAGCTGGGACAGCAGCGGTGCCGCGGCCATGAACGGATCGGAGACCACGACGGCTTTGGCGTCGATCATGTTGATGACGGCCGTCGTCTCCTCGGCCCAGCGTTGCAGGTCGGTGCGCGGGGTGGGCTGATGCAGCATCGTGACGCTGGCGCCGCGCATCCAGATGCCCTGCGCGGTGGGGGCGATCTCGACGGGCGCACCCGCCAGCACCGCGACCGCATCGCCGTGGCCCACACCGGCGGCGGAAAGAGCGCCCGCGACGCGGCGGCTGCGCTCGTGCACCTGACCCCAGGTGTGGCGGACCGGGGCGTCAGGCTCCCCGGTGTTCATGCCCTTGAGACTGCTCTGGGCGTTGTCGAACATGGTTTGGGTAAATCGGCTCACGACTCATCCCCTGGCTCCGGCGCGACGGCGCCAGAAATAATTGAATCGGTACCCAAACGGGGACCTCCAGCGCCGATAGCAGAACCTGACGTGGCGGCTACATCGGCGCTAGAGCGCTTCTCGGCGGGGACAAAATCAGATCGCCACCGTGACGTTTCCGTGAGGCTGGAGTGTCAACCGGAAATGAGGCTACCTGCCTTACCGCCCGGTATCCAATAATTCGGCAGCGGTGCCACCCCCGGCTTGCACCCCGTTTGAAGTGGTGTGCCAAGTCAACGAGTTCGTCGACTGATCAGTGATCCTAGGGGTAAATGCCGTATTTGACGGCAGCAACACGACTATCGCCGACATCACAGTTCGGAAACAGTTACTGCTCAGCGCAAAGGAGATTCGTTGTTCTGCACCGCCGCAATGACTTTCGCGATCAGCCACTGAAACCAGCGCCCGTTTTTGGGCGTCCGGTAACTCGGACGCCGCGACTGCACGGTCCAGGGCATGCTGGAGCGGTCCAACCCACTGGACGAGCTGATTTCCTAGATCTGCTAACGAGCGCTCAGCGCACCGGCGATACTTCGCGGCATGGACAGCGAAACCAGGCTGCAGCGGTTGGAGCGATACACCGAGTGGCCGCTGGCGGCCGCCGCCGTCGTATTTTTGGTCCTGTTTTCCAGGCAGGTGCTCGTCGAACCGCACGGACACGAAGCGCAGATTGTCTGGGCAATCAACTGGGTCATCTGGGGCGTGTTCTTCCTGGACTACTTTGTCCGACTGGGCCTTGCCGCCGACCGGTGGCACTGGTTTTGGCGGCACCTGCTCGACTTCGCGATCATCACGCTGCCGCTGCTTCGGCCACTTCGCTTGTTGCGCATGCTGGTTCTGATCGAGGTGCTGCAGAAGGCAGTGGGAGATGCCTTCCGCGGTCGCATCGTCGTCTACACCGCGTCGGGTGTCCTGCTGTTGATCTACACGTCAGCGCTGGCCGTCTTCGACAAAGAGCGATACCTGCCCGGCACCAAGATCGACTCGTTCGGGAAGGCGATCTGGTGGTCGATCACCACGGTGACCACGGTCGGCTATGGAGACGTCTATCCGATCACCGACGCCGGTCGAGTTATCGCCGTCCTGTTGATGATTGGTGGTATCAGTCTGGTCGGCGTCGTCACAGCTGCTCTGGCGTCCTGGATCATCCAGCGCGTCGCCGAAGAAGACGCGATGCATCAGGCGGCGACCGTCGCCCACATCGACGAACTTCGCGGCGAGGTAAGGGCTTTGGGGCAACAGCTGAAGGAAAGAGGCTAACCGTGACGCTCGCGCCTGAAACGTTCACCACGACCGGCGTCGGCGGCACCCGCATCGTCGCCGACCGACTCGGTGACCCCGATACGCCGGCGGTGGTGTTCCTGCACGGTGGCGGGCAGACCCGCCGCTCGTGGGGCAAGGCGGCCGCTGCGGTGGCCGAACGCGGTTGGCAGGCGGTTACGGTCGACTCCCGCGGTCATGGTGAGTCGGACTGGTCGGAAGGGGGCGACTATCGGCTGGTCAGCTTCGCCGGCGACGTCGCAGAAGTGCTGCGCCACCTACCCCCGAAACCGGTGCTCGTCGGTGCCTCACTGGGCGGCCTCACCGCAATGCTTCTGGCAGGGGAGATTTCGCCCGGCATCGCGCGGGCGGTGGTCCTGGTCGACATCGTGCCGAACATGGACCAGTCCGGCGCCGACCGGATTCACACTTTCATGGCCGACCGGATGCAAACGGGCTTCTCCTCGCTCGACGAAGTCGCCGACATGATCGCCGAATACAACCCGCATCGGCCCCGGCCCGCTGACCTGAATGGCTTGCGCACCAACCTGCGTCGTCGTGGCGACCGCTGGTATTGGCACTGGGATCCGAAGTTCATCGGCGATACGGCGTCGTTTCCGCCCAACGAGGTGTCCGACCTCGACCGCCTCAATGAGGCCGTGGAGAGGATTCTCGGGGACGGGGTACCCATGCTGCTGGTGCGGGGTCAGGTCAGTGATCTGGTCGGCCGGGACCGCGCCGACGAATTCCTGGCCCGCTTCCCTTCCGTCGAGTTCGTCGATGTGCAAGGCGCGGGGCACATGGTGGCCGGCGATCGCAACGATCTGTTCGCCGACGCGGTGCTGGATTTCCTTGTGCGGCAGGCCTAGACGGACGACAGCACGCCATTCTCGGCGCCGAGATCGGTGGCGGCGTTGATGACGACGCGGTCGAGCTGGCGCAGCGCATGCACGGCGTTCATCAGCCGCCGGTGATCCGGCGCGAGCGGCTGGTCGACATGCTGGCGGGCGAGAGTCTCCGCGGCGTCGATGTAATCGGTGGAAGGAAAGAACGTCGCAGCTTGGTTGAACTCCAGCGAGGTGATCAGCATGTCGATGTTGCGGCGGATCTGGTCGGCGGCCGATCTGGTCGCGTCGGCCAGCTCCGGGGACGTCTCGATGTGTAACTCGCTGCAGCGAGCCAGCATTCGTGCATAGCGGTCGCACGCGGTGATCATCCTTTGGGTGTGCCGCATCGTCCGGCGGCCCGCCAGCCCGGCGACCCCGGCGCTCATCGGCTTGGCGGTGATCCGGAATCGGGCCAAGTCGCGGCCGAGTTGACGAGCCGTCTCCGTCAACCTCGCGGGTGCGGGAGTACCCAGCAGGCTGGCGACCGACGCCTCGATGAGATCGGCCAGCGTCAGGAAAAACGTGTGAGCGTCGCCGCGGATTTTCGCACTCGTGTTGATCGGCAACACCAGCACGGCGGCCGCGATCCCGATGACCGCACCGACCGCCGTCTCCTCGATCCGCAACAGCAAGAGCCCGTAGGTGAATTCGCCGAGCAGTCCATACATCAACGCCAGCATGGTGCTGATCCAAAAGGTCATCAGGCTATAGGTGACCTTCATGAAATAGAAGGCGCAGAAAAGACATACGAAGATCATCGCCAACGAGGCGATCTTGTTGCCGGACACCAGCGTGGCGACCAATACGCCCATAGGCACGCCGAGCACCGTGCCCAGTAACCGCTGCCAGCCCTTGTCGAGGGTTTCGGCCCACGAGTTGGTGCCGGCGAAAATCACGAACGCGGCGATCGCCGCCCAATACCAGTGCGACGGCGAGACGATCTCACCGACGACGATGGCCAGCGCGCCGGCGACGGCCACCTGAATGGCCTGTCGGGTCGTCGGCAGCATGCCCGGCCGTCCGCGGCGTCTCGAGCAGCGGCGGGCCTTCGAGTTGCGTCGTTTCGGTCGCCACCCCCTCGATGCGTTTCCGGACTTCGGCGGTGGCTTTGGCGGTGTCGACGACGGCCAACGCGAGGCGCCGCACCGGCACGTCGTCTGGATTCCGTTGGAGCTGCTGCTGAGCGATGTGCGCGGTCTGCCGGAGGGCGTCGGTGTGTGGTGTCCGGATCGCGCGCGCCAGCAGGGCGACGGTGTCGGCCAATTCGGCCCGGGTGGCGGCGGGCAGGTCGGCCAAGGCCGCGCGGGTGCCCGCGATCGCGAGGCGTTCGACGGTCAGTTCGGCGTCGAACAACCACAGCGCGAGGTCCTCGCCGCTGACCCCCGGCCACAGCGCACTCGGATCGACTCGGTCTTCGATCTGCGCCTGGACCGTCAACGCGGTCTCGTTGAGCCGGCGGGTCCGGATTCGCAGTCGGCGCTGCCGCCGCTCGTCGGGGTTGCCGATTCGCACGATGTCGGCGGTGGTGTCGACGACGATCGCCATCCGCGCCCGCAGCGATCGAATACTTTCGCGCAGAACGCTTTCCGGCCGGTCGGGCAAGATGAAGGCACTCCATAAGTAGCTGCAGAGCGTGCCTACGATGGTGGAGCCGATCAGCCAGGGCAGCTCGGCGAACTTCGCCTGTAGGTACAGCGAGAAGAAGTACGACATGAAGGTGACCATGCCCAGCGCCGTGCCGCGTGGGCCGAAGCGGCGCACGTAGGCCGCGATGAACACCACCACGACGAACAGGATGTCGCCGACCACCGGATGCGGCGACACCAGCGCGGCCGCGGTGATGGCCAGCGCGGTGGGCAGCGGCAACAGGGCCAGGGTGATGCGTTGTTGACGCGGATCCGGCTCGTTCACCGAACGCGCCGCGATCATCGTGACCACCGCCCCGAGCAGCGCCACCGTCAGCGGCTGCCCGGTGGCCTTGGTCAACAGGAACAGGACCAACAGCGAGGTGCCCAGCGCGCCGGTCGTGCGGACGGCCATCCGCAGTCGCAGCAGCCCGGGGTCGGATCCGATCGCCCAGTTACGCGCCCGCTGGTACCGCGCGGTTGCGTCACCGAACACCCGTGGCCAGCCTCTCTCGCGTGTCTCTTGCACACGACTCTGGCACAGCGACCAAGATGGGACCCGATGAGCACGCGAACGACGCTGGCCGATGGCCGCGAGCTGTTGTTCTTCTCACTGCCCGGGAGTACCCCGTCGTTTGTCGCGGACCGCCGGCCGTTACCGCCGTTCGAACCGGGCCAGTCGCAATTGCGGTTCGACCAGGCCACCGGGCAGTGGGTGATCATCGCCGCGCGCCGGCAGGACCGCACCTACAAGCCGCCCGCAGACCAGTGCCCGCTGTGCCCGGGCCCGACCGGGTTGACCAGTGAGGTGCCCGCGCCCGACTACGACGTGGTGGTGTTCGAAAACCGCTTCCCTTCGTTGTCCGGCTCAGGGGCCTCGGCTGTGGTGCCGGACGGTTTCGTGCCTGTGCCCGGCGTCGGACGATGCGAGGTGATCTGTTTCTCCAGCAACCACGCCGGCTCGTTCGCTGAACTGCCCCTGCCGCATGCCCGGTTGGTTGTCGACGCGTGGCGGGACCGGACCTCGGCGTTGCTCGCCGTACCGGGAGTGCAGCAGGTGTTCTGCTTCGAGAACCGGGGCGAGGAGATCGGCGTCACGCTGGCGCATCCGCACGGCCAGATCTACGGCTATTCCTTTGTGACGCCGCGGACCGCGGCCATGATGGAGCAGGCTGCTCAGCACAAGGGCGGCAACCTGTTTGCCGACTTACTGGCTTCGGAGATCGCCGACGGAAGCCGGATCGTGGCGCGCACCGATTTGTTCACCGCGTTCGTGCCATTCGCCGCGCGCTGGCCGGTGGAGGTGCACATCTATCCGAACCGGTTCGTGCACAACCTGCTTGATCTCACCGATGCCGAACTCGACGGATTCGCTTCCAGTCTATCTCGACGTATTGCGGCGCTTCGACCGGATGTATTCCGGCCCGCTGCCCTATATTTCGGCGTTGCATCAATACTCCGACACCCCCGGACTGCGGGAGGGCTACTTCCACGTCGAGCTGATGTCCATCCGGCGCAGCGCCAGCGCGCTGAAATACTTGGCGGCGTCCGAATCGGCGATGGACGCGTTCATCACCGACGTGGTGCCCGAGGCCGTCGCCCAGCGCCTGCGGGACCTCGCGTGACTCTTCGCTATTCGGCGCCCGGGCGGATCAACCTGATCGGCGAGCATACCGACTACAACCTCGGCTGGTCGCTGCCGATCGCGCTGCCGCAGCGCACTGCTGTCGTTTACGAACCGTCCGATGCTTCCGAGCTGATCGTCTCCAGCGACCTTGCCGACGGCTCGGTGCGAATTCCGTTGACCACCAAGCCCGGTGAAGTGGCCGGGTGGGCGGCCTACGTCGCCGGCGTGGTGTGGGCATTGCGGTATGCCGGGCATGCCGTGCCGGGCGGGACGATGTCGATTTCCAGCGACGTTCCGATGGGCTCGGGTCTGTCGTCGTCGGCGGCGCTGGAATGCGCCGTGCTGGGCGCCTTGTGTCCCCATCTCGACCGCATGGATCAGGCCCGGCTGGCCCAGCGCGCCGAGAACGAGTACGTCGGTGCGCCAACGGGTTTGCTCGATCAAATTTCCTCGTTGTTCGGCTCGGCGGCGACCGCGCTGCTGATCGACTTTCGGGATCTGACCGTCTTGCCGGTCGCCTTCGACCCGGCGTCGTCGGGTGTCGAACTGCTGCTGATCGACTCGCGCGAGCGTCACGGTCATGTCGATGGGGAGTATGCGGCGCGGCGTTTGTCGTGCGAGCGGGCGGCGGCCGATGTGGGAGTGGTCTCGCTACGGGAAGTGCGGGACATCTCTGCTCTCGCTCACGTCACCGATCCCGTCGACGCCCGTCGCGCCCGGCACGTACTGACCGAGAACGAGCGGGTGCTGGATTTCGTTGTGGCGTTAGGCGATTCGGACTTCGTTGAGGCCGGCCGGATCTTCACCGCGTCGCATGCGTCGATGCGCGACGACTTCGCGATCACCACCCCGCACATCGATCTGATCGCCGACACCGCGGTGGAAGCCGGCGCCCTGGGCGCCCGGATGACCGGCGGGGGGTTCGGCGGCTGCGTGATCGCGTTGGTGCCGGCCGACCGCGTCGAGGTGGTCTCCGAGGCCGTGCAATCAGCGGCGGGCGGTGGCGAAAAGCCGGTGATCACGCGGACGTACGCCGCGCGCGGGCGCATCTGCCACGTGAGGAACAGCGCGAGTCGATCGGCACATGGTCACCTCATGGTTCAGGAGTGAACCGAATCGCCCTCAGCCCCAGTTCCTCGACAGCCTCAGCGAACTGATCGCGCGTCGGCAGCTGATGGTCGCGGAACCCGACCCCCATCACCCGCTCCGCGCGTTTGACGCCGTAAAGCTCGGCGCAACGCGCATACAGATCCGCGACGCGCGCCGTATCGGTAATCAGCTCGCCGTGCATCGCCGTCGTCTTCCCGTCGTGCAACACCTGCGCTCCGGCGCCGTCGCGGAAGTTGGCCTTCCACGTCGCGCCGGTCAGGGCGTAGAGCATGCCGTCGATCAGATGTGCACTCAGCACAAGCGAATACGCGCGTCCGCTTTTGCGGCCGCTGAAGTCGACCACCATGAACTGGTGGCGCGCCGCACCGGCGAACGGAGTGCGCAGCAGCCGCGCCAGAATCGGGTTGACCACCAGCCGCAGGAATGCCTTGGGTGGATGCGACGTGGTAATCGGGTTCATGTACGTCACGGTAGCTCCCAGCCGACGGTGAAGCCGTGCCGCAAGACCAGCTCGGTGAGCACGTCGGTGCGCTCGGCCAGCGGCCACGACTCGACGGTGAACGGCTCGAGGGCGAAGAACGCGTAGTTGATCGACGTCTCCGGCGTGGTGCGCGGGCGGTAGAGCACAGCGTCCAGCTCCGGCCACCAGCGCCGCACGGCGTCGGCCAGCCGGTGGCAGGTCGACCACACGTCCTCGTGCTGGCCGGTGCTGATCTGGTCATCGATGCCCAGGACGTCGAGATTGGCCTCAGTGCGCAGGTCGAAGACTCGCAGGTGTCGGGCAGCGACCAGTCGCACCAACCGGTGGTCGGCGTGGTCGGCGGGAATCATCAGCCCGGTCGGGCGGTACCGCTCGCGGAAGGCGCCGACGAGAGCGCTTGCCGCATAACGGGTTCGGAATGCGCCGGACTCCGGATCGAAGCGATAGCGGGCGGTCGGGAAGCCGGTCCACGTCCACTCGGAAGGGTCTAAGGCCTCGACCCGCCACAGTTCGGTTCCGGCGTCGACACGGCGTCGTCGCAGGCCGACCGGTCGGGCGTCGGGCAGCGGCGTGCGGTAGCCGGCGGGAAGGTCAGGCACCGATGCTGGCGAGCATCCGCCACGCGGCGTCGGCGGTCTTCGGACGGCGCAGCGCCTCGGCGATCGACGAGCCACCGAGGTCGTCGTGAGTCAGCCGCATGATCCGGTCGGCGGCCAGCGGGTCGGTGGTGAACTCGCTGAGCAGCTCGAGGATCCGCGGCAGATCGGTCCGTATCCGGTCGGCGTCGAATTGCCAAGCAGGAAAGTAGGTTTGGTTGCCGACAGCTGAGCCGAGCAGCTTGCCCCGGCTGCGAAGCCGATGCACGGCCTGCGGTGAGTGCAGGGCCAGTCGCTGCTGCACCTTCGGTGTTGCCAGTGCGCCCTCGACGAATTCGCGTACCAACGCGCTACGGCGTTCGTCGTTCAGGCTGTGGGCAGCGACCCGCTCCAACGTGCCTTGCGGCGTGGTCGGCGCCCCGAGGATGGCGTCGAGGACCTCGGCGAAACCGGGCTCAGTGCGAGCCCGTTCGACGACCTGTGCGAGGCGACGGCAGTGGACATGACTCCAGGCTACCAGCCGCCCCATCCGATTGAAACAATCGAAACAGGTCCTAGTAGGACGAGCGGCGTGACGCTCCCGCGCCGGCGCTGCTGCGACGTCCGTGTCCACCCGCGCGCTGGCCGCTGTGGGCCGCCTTGGCGCGCTCGCCGCCGCGGTTCGGGCGGCGTCGGGGCTGAGATGAACGCTGCTGGGCAGGTTGGGCTTGCACCGGCTTCGGGGCCTGGTAGGCCGCGATTTCGCCGACCAGCTCGGTGACCGGCTCGGACGCTGCGGTGACCTGTTGCGGGCGGACGGCGATACCGGCCCGGCGCAGCAGCTCGTTGGTGTCGCGGCGCTGTTCGGGCAGCACGACCGTGACGACGTCACCGGAGCTTCCCGCGCGGGCAGTGCGCCCGGAGCGGTGCAGGTAGGCCTTGTGTTCGGCGGGCGGGTCGACGTGGACGACCAACTGCACGTCGTCGACGTGTACGCCGCGGGCGGCGATGTCGGTAGCGACCAGTACGCGGGCTTCCCCAGAACTGAAGGCGGCCAGGTTGCGGTCGCGGGCAGGCTGAGAGAGGTTGCCGTGCAGGTCAACTGAGGGCACGCCGGCGTCGGTGAGCTGACGGGCGAGCTTGCGGGCCTGATGCTTGGTGCGCATGAACAGGATTCGCCGACCGGTGCCAGACGCCAGGCGGTGCACCAGTTCGGTCTTGGCGCCGGCGCTGGCGACGTGGAAGACGTGGTGGGTCATCTCCGGGCTCGGCGCGTTGATCTCGTCGACGGAATGCAAGACGTGGTTGCGCAGGAATCGCTTGACCAGCTTGTCGACGCCGTTGTCCAGGGTGGCGGAGAACAGCATGCGCTGACCGTTCGACGGTGTCGCGGTCAGGATGCGGGTGACGCCCGGCAAGAAGCCGAGGTCGGCCATGTGGTCGGCCTCGTCGAGCACCGTGATCTGGACTTCGTCCAGGCTGATCAGCCGTTGGCGCATCAGGTCTTCCAGCCGGCCCGGGCATGCGACGACGATGTCGACGCCGCCCCGCAGCGCGGATACCTGGCGGGACTGCGATACGCCACCGAAGATCGTGGTGACTTTGAGGCCGTAGCTGGCGGCCAGCGGCTCGAGCGTTGCCGAGATCTGGGTTGCCAGCTCACGAGTCGGTGCGAGCACCAAGCCGGTCGGAGTGGACGGCCGACGCTTGGTCGACTCGAGGCGGGTGACCAGCGGAATGGAGAAGGCCAGCGTCTTACCGCTGCCGGTCTTACCGCGGCCGAGCACGTCGCGGCCGGCCATCGTTTCGGGCAGGGTTTTCACCTGGATGGGGAAGGGCTCGGTGATGCCTTGCGCAGAGAGGTTGGTGACCAACCGCGCGGGCACGCCGAGTTCGGCAAAGGAAGGGGAATTCATTGTGGTGTGGTGCCTTTCAGGCATCGGGGCGTGCCACGACGTCATGAGACGGTTAGCACTAGGTGGCGAGATTGCCGGTGGGCAAAATCGATCGCCGCGAGAAAGCTTGAGTGGGAATGTCGGAGCAGTCCACGACGTGCTGGCATGTCGTAAAGCCAACGTTGAGACCAGAGTAACTCACGAACAGGGTTTCCTGCTATCGACGTCGCGGTGTGAGCAACGACACCAGTCGCTAGACCATGTCATTACGGGTCAGCCACTGCATCACCGGCCAGCCGATGAACACCGGTAACCAGCAGGTCAGGACCCTATACAGCAGCACCGACGGGACGCTGACGGCCGCGGGTACGCCGAATGCGGCCAGCCCACCGATCAGGGCCGCTTCGACGGCGCCGACGCCGCCGGGAGTGGGCGCCGCGGAGGCCAAAGTGCCGCCGACCATGGTGACCACGGTGACGGTGACGAACGTCGTGTGGCCGCCGAACGCCTCGATGCTGGAGAACAACGCCAGCGCCGCGCCGAGAGTCGTTCCGGTGCAACCCAAGACGATCAACCCCATCCGCTTGGGTTCGCGCGCCACCTCGATGATGTCGGTGATGATCTCCTTGAGCTTGGGAGTCACCGACGTCGACAGCCAGCGTCGCAGGTTGGGCACCAGTAAGACGACACCGACAATGCCCAGCGCCGCACCGGCAATCAGGTACAACACCGTCGAATTCGGAACGAAGTGGGACAGGTCGGTTCCCGCGCCCGCGGCGGTGCTGAAGAAGATCAGCAACACGATGTGCATGATCACCTGCATCGACTGCTGCAAGGCGACGGCGGTGGTGGCGCGCGTCGTGCTGAGCCCGCTCTTCTGCAGGATCCGGGTGCTCAGCGCGAGCCCGCCGACACCGGCCGGCGTGGTGGTCGCGGCAAAAGTGTTGGCCACCTGTGCGATCGCCAGCCGCCAGAAGTTCACCGACTCGTCGGCGCTGGCCCACAACGCGGCAGCGGCGCCGACGTACGTCGACGCCGAAATGGCCAGGCCCAGCACCGCCCACCACCAGTTGGCGTGGGACAGCGCGTTGAAGAACGTCGGCACCGTGCTGATGAACGGGTAGGCGACGTAGACCAGTGCGCCGAGCAACACCAACTGGACAAGCTGGCTGCGGCTGAACCGGGTGACTGATTCGGGCTTGATCTTCTCGGTATCTGTCTGGCGCATGACCGCCGCACGACTTCGGGAGATGACGGCTTTGGCGTCGACGACCGAGTTGCGGATGTGTTTCGGCACAGCGGTTTTGGTGAGCCGGCGCGAGGCGGTCAACACGGCGTCGCGCCCGAGCACCTCGATCGCCGCGGCGACGGCCTCGTCCGCGCCGTAGAGCGCCGCCGTCGTCACCAACAGCTGGGCGATGTCGGCCTGCAGCTGGTTGTCGGTGGCGCCGTATTCCGCGCTGCCGAAGCCGCCGAAGAACACCGCGCCATGGCTGACCGTGATTTCGTTGTCGCGGAGATCGCCGTGCGAGATCTGATGCTCCTGCAACTTGTGCAGGGATTCCCACACTTCGGCCACCGGCGTCGACGCATGGCACCGCTTCAGTGGCTCCCCACGAATGCGCTTGTGCGCGAACAACGTCCAACCACGGTCCAGGGTGCCGACGGCGATCGTCTCGGTATTGGCGATGCCCAGATCGCCGATCGCGATGGCCATCAAGGCGCGATGCTCGACGGCTCGTCGCATCGAGGCTTGCAGGGGGGCGGTCTCGTTCTCCCGCAGCCGCAAGATTCGCCACACCTGCCGCAGGGCGCCGCCGCTGCGTTGGTGCGGTCCGTACATCTCGACCACGGCGTTCTCTTCGGGCTCCTCGGTGACGGCCGCAAGAATGAGCGGCCCCGATCCGGCGGGGCGGACCACTCTGAGCCCGGTGACCACGAACCCGCGTTTGCCCATCGCGCGCACCGCGTCGTGCAGCGGCACCTCCAAGGCGGGGGTGCCGCTAACCAGGATCACCAGCGCGCCGACGAACCAGCCGACCGCCAGACCCAGCAGCGAACGGGCCGGCACGATGGCGCTGACGAACAGGTGGATCGGGATGAACGCCAGTAGCAGCCCCCACCACCAGTGCCGCCAACGCGCCGGCAGCCACGGGCCGGACACCGTCAGAACGGCGGCCAGCATGCCGATCCAGCGCGGGTCGTCGAGGAATTGCGATAAGACGGTGCGCAGCCGGTCGTTGAGGTCGAAGTGCCACTGCGGGGCCGCGATGCCTGTCCCGGTGATCGACAGCCCGAGAACAGCGATCAACGCGGCCGCCGCGTAGGGGATCAGCAGCCGCCACTGCCGGGCGAGAATCAGGCCGAACAGGATCATGAACGGCAGTGCCAGCACCGCGAGGCCGTACACCAGGTAGACCACGTCGGACTGCGTCAACGTCAGCACGCCGATGAGGCGCGAGATGGACATTTCCAGCCCGTCCCAGCGCGTGCGGGTGACCAGCGAACTGGTGATCACGATCGCCAGCAGCGCCCCCGACAGCGCGACCCGCAGGATGTCGTTGGTGCGGCGGGTCAGGGGCTGCAGCAAGCTGCCGGAAACCCTGACTTCGCGACCATCGACCTGCATGGTCCCCACACCTCCGGCCTGCCTCTGTCCGCGTTCCGCCGACAACATAACCGGTGACCTCTGCCTTTAGCCGGATTGCCGGGCCTATGTAGCTGCTTAGAGGCCGTGCCGAGTCACAGCCGTCACCCGCGCACCAGAGTCCGACCATGTGGTGGTGTTTGGAAACGTGACCACAGGCGATATCACTCAGACGACGTACAGCCGACACCAAGGCTGTCTATGTAGTTTCGAGTCATGGCGAGAACTGACAATGACACCTGGGAAATCACCGAGAGCGTGGGGGCTACGGCGCTGGGCGTGGCGTCGGCGCGCGCAGCCGAAACCGAGAGCGACAACCCGCTGATTCAGGACCCGTTCGCGCGGGTGTTCCTCGACGCCGCCGGCGACGGGGTATGGAACTGGCACACGGGCCAGGAGCTGCCGGCGGAGATCGTCGAAGCCGAGCCCGAGTTGCCGCTGCAGATGCAGGCGATGGTCGGCTACATGGCTTCGCGGACCAAGTTTTTCGACTCGTTCTTTCAAACCGCCACCAACTCGGGCATCAAGCAGGCCGTGATCCTGGCGGCAGGCCTGGACGCGCGGTCGTGGCGGTTGCCGTGGCCGGACGGCGTGACGGTCTACGAGCTGGACCAGGACCGGGTGCTGGACTTCAAGCTCAGGACGCTGACCGAGCACGGCGCGCAGCCGGCCGCCAACCGCGTCGAGGTCGCGGTGGATCTCCGCCACGACTGGCCGAAGGCGTTGCAGGAGGCCGGTTTTGACCCGTCGCAGCCGAGTGTGTGGTCAGCCGAAGGGCTGATGCCGTATCTGCCGGCCGCGGCGCAGGATCTGCTGTTCGAGCGCATCAACGAACTGGCCGCCCCTGGTAGCCGGGTCGCGGTGGAGGCGTTGGGGCCGACGTTCCTCGACGAGGAGATCCGCGCCAAGCGCCGCGAGCGGATGGAGCGGGTGCGCGACCTGATGGCCAAGACGGACCCGGACCGCGACATTCCCCGGACCGACGAGCTGTGGTACTTCGAGGAGCGTGAACCGGTCGGCGACTGGTTCGGCCGTCACGGCTGGAAGGTGACCGTCACGCCGGCCGCCGAGCTGATGGCCGACTTCGGCCGCAGCGCCGCACCGGAAGTCAAGGACATGGTGCCCGGCAACGAATTCGTCTTCGCCCAAAGGGCTTAAGGCTCACACGTTTAGGGGACGGGCTTCACCGGCGGGATGTGCCACGTCCCGTCCAGAATCGACGGCTTCTTGTCGTTGGGCCAGTACAGCCGCAGCATCAGGCTGAACCGGTCCTTCGGCGCGGGCAGCCAGTTGGATTCCTTGTCCGGGCCGGGCGATTCGGCCTGAATGTAGATGTCGGTCGAGCCGTCGGGATTGGGCATCAGCTTGTCGCGCGGGCTCAGGCTGTAGCGGTTGAGCGGGTTGTCGACGAAGTAGTAGTCGCCGTTGTACATGGTCAGCGACCAGAAGCCCTTCGCCGGCGGTAGCTGTCCCTTGTCGAAGTGCATCAGGTATTTCGTTGCGCCGCTGTACTTCTGCTTGACGTCCGTCGCGTCCGAGGTGGGGTAGACGGCGTCCTCGGGCAGGTTGGCGCCGACGCCGACCTCGGTGACGAACGCCCGCTGCCGGTAGTTGGTCCCGTAGTTGCCCGCCTTGATGGTGTAGGCCCAGCCGTTCTTGGAGACGAAATCGCCGGCGACGACGCCGTCTTCGCGCCAGCCACTGATGTTGTCCTGACCCAGTTTTGGCGCCATCGCCAGGCCGGTGTTGGCGGCGGCCGGCAGCTTGGCCGGGTCGAAGTCCTGCCCGGGGACGATGCCGATCCGGGCGAGCTTGGCCACCATCGGCGCGTCGGCTTCAGTCGGCGGGTTGGTCTTGAGCAGGCGGGCGAACAGCTTGAAAAACTCCGGTGCGCCAAGGCCGTTCACCTGTCGGCGCACCGACGTCACCATGTCGACAGACGCGGTCAGTGGTGGCAGCGGCGGCAGGAATTGCTTGCCGAACGACGACAGCGGCGTCGCGGTGATCTGATCCTGCAGCTTGTGCACCGCGTCGTAGTCCTCCGGGGTGCCCGAGCAGTAGATGCGTCCCAGCAGCCACACCAAGGCCGTCGGCGACTTGTACTCCAGCACGTCCGGCGGCAAGCTGCCGTGCCAGTCGGGGCCGGTGATCGCGAAGGTCTTCGCCTTGCCGCCGCCGTTGCGGGTGCCCGGCGAGGCGAAGACGTTGGTCCAGGCGTCCATCATCGGCAGCAGGAAGTAGCGGTCGCCCATGTCCGGGACGGTGACGATCCACGGCTCTTTCGACACGTCGAACCAGGCCTGGGTGTGCAGGGTGTCGGTGTTCGGCGCGGTCGCGGCGCGGAATGCGGCGTTCGGGTAAGTGCGCTGGCGGGCGAACTGGCCCATCGGGGCTTTGGTGTCCTCGCCGGCGGGCACATTGGTGAATTCGCGTCGGGTGTACTCCATCGTGACCAGCGGATAGGCGTACGCATACGCCTCGGTCCCGATGTCGGTGGCCTCGGACTGCGACAAGCCCGGCGCCGCAGATGTTTTCACCGGTTCGGCAGGCTGGTCGTTGTCGCCGCACGACGTGATCATCATCAGCGCGGCAAGCAGCACGCCGACCCGTTTGACGGTTGAGCGCATGGGGGGATCCTGTCACGCCATCGGATGCCGCGCGCTATTGCCGGCCGAAGTCGCGTCTCGACGTGGCCACCTTTGCCCGATCATCAGCCCCCACTGCCGCTAGACAGTGTCCAGTAGAGGGTCGTCCCTAGCCCCGACTGGGCGGCCTACGCGTTCCGTCTCGGCCAACGTGCAGGACGTCAAAGGATTCTTTCGGTGTCCTTTTGCCTGTGTCCCAAATTTCGAGTGCCTCCTCCGGAAATACGGAAGACGGGAAAAACATCGCCGACAGATCAGGGCCTACGAGCACTGATCCCAGACCGCGAATATCGCTGGAAACTCTGATAATTCCGTCCCGCGCCTCGTAGGCCCGGCTTTCGGCGAGCGCCGGGTCCATGTTGAGAAGTTGCGCGGCGAGGGCGATTTGGTCTTTTCTCATTTAGTTACCCCGTAATCCCAGTTCGTCACCGGATAGCCAGGCGCGTCCATGTTGGGCGGCCATCCAAGGATCTGCCCGGTTTGTCCATCGATGGCGTAGACGTTCTTGCCATCGTAGTAAGCGTTGAACCAGTGTCCGGCAACTCCGCCTGCTCGGTCGACACCGACGACGGTGTGCGCACCGGGTCCCTGGCCAATGAGATATTGCTCGATCTCGGCAGGGGTACCCGAAACCTGCTGCAGGCCAGTTGCGGCTTCCATCTCCGGGATCGTCAGCGTTCCAAATCCGGCAGTTGCGTGTGGAGCCGCGCCAGACAGCCTTTGCTCAACTGCTGCAGCGCATTCCCCGCAGTTCACCCCCCGAGCGGGATCGGTGATATCCATCCCCTGGCCATGGTTGATCTCGGGTAGCCAATTGTGTATGTCGCCAACGGATTGCGGTGGTGCCGGTCCGATCGGCAGGTGGTGATCGAGGCCATCGAGTGCCGGCGTCACAGGGTGATCAACGGACGAAGAACCGGGTAGCTTGGGCAGCTCCGAGCCGTGTTCGAGGCCCAGCTTGTTAACCGCTGTGGAGGCCCGCTCGCTGGCCAACGCTGTCGCGTGGGATAAGCCTTCATCGGCGGCCGCACCCGCGGCTGCGTCGCCGCCCTGGGTGGCCAGCAGAGCGCGCAGGCCGAGCCACCCGCCCTTGAGACCTTTGAACATTGGTACGCCCGCCGTGGTGGCGCTGAGCAGCGGCTCTTCGACGGCCTGGACCTGACCGGGGTCCAGGAATCTGGTGCCGACCAGTTTGCCATCTTTGTAGGTGTAGTAGCCCAGGCGGCCCTGGTCGAACAGTTCGCCGGTGCCGTTCTTCAGCGTGCCGCTAACTTGAACTTTCTGGCCGTTTGCGTTGTAGGAGAATGCAATTCCTCCCTCCGCGGTGGTCATCGCCCTCGGATCAATGCCGTTGTAGTCGGGGATCTGGTCGACTTTCGCTAGCGCGTCCGCCAATTCAGTTCGCCGAGCCGACACGAGGGCGTTTGCGTCGTCGGCTTCCTGGCTTCCGGGTCCGTGGGTATAGGTGGCAACGGCGGCGGCCGATTGCGCATCTTTCAGCGCTTTTTGCGCGGCTTTAGCTTTTGCGACGGCGGCTACCACGGCTTGGTTGTTAGACCGTTGGAGCTGGGTGAGTTCGGGTGGCACGTCGGAGCCGGCGTTCGGCCTGTCGGCCGGGGTCTGTGGTTTTTCTGCGATCGGCACATTGCCCTCGGCCATGTCGATCGCGGTGGCCAGCTCGGCGTCGACGGCGTTCGCTTCGGCGAGGATTTTGTCTAATCTTGCCTGCAACTGTATTTCGGCGATAACAGCCTCAGTTGGCAGACAGCCCGGTGCCGGGATCACCTTGTTGGTCAGCCCGTCGATTGTCATGTGCAATTCACTGGCATCGTGGCGCAAAGTCCGCAATTCGGACTGCACGCGCTCGATGTCGTCGGCGGCTTTGCCCGCTGCTGTCGCGACCGCCAACGACTCATGACCGTGAGCGTCGAGGTCTTGCCGGATCGAGGCATTGGTGTGCTGCCTCGCCTTCGCAGCGGCACCTTCCCAGCTGTCGAATACTGCTAACGAACTCAATTGACGTGAAGCCTCTAATGTGGCCTCGCCGCGTGCGTTGGCAGCGTGGAACACTTCGCGTACCGAAGCGGCATTCCAACGATCGATGTCGGAAACCGTCAACACCGCTCAGGCCCTTCCGCCGGCTGCCTGCTTGTAATCGGCCGCGGGCATCCACGCCCGCGTCGTTGTGTTCGGTTCCGGCATAACGTGAATTTTGCACTGTTTGGTGGGACCGCCCCACCGGTCTGCCTCCCGCACGAAACGAACAGGAAGGAGCAGAATCCGGTTATGCGGTCACGTCGGGGTGCCGTGGCGTTCATCGCAGCGGCTGTGCTGGTCAGCGCGATGCTGGTCAGCGCCACGCCGACGTCGTATGAGCCGCCGCCGATGGTGGCGAATCCGGTCGAGCACGTCGACACCCTGATCGGCACGGGTAACGGCGGCAAGACGGTGGGGGAGATCAACAATTTCCCGGGCCCGTCGGTGCCGTTCGGGATGGTGCAGTACTCGCCGGACACCGTCGGCAACTACGCGGGCTACAGCCACTCCAACGGGCGTGCGAGCGGGTTCAGCATGACGCACGCCTCGGTGGGGTGCCCCGCGTTCGGTGACATCTCGATGCTGCCCACGACGAGCCCGGTCGGCTCCGAGCCGTGGAACGCGTCGGAGGAAATCGCCCACGACAAAAACGAGCGCGGCGTGCCCGGCTACTACACGGTGCGGCTGCCGTCCGCGGGCGTGACGGCCGAACTCACCGCCACCAACCGCACCGGCCTGGGCCGCTTCCACTATCCGAACGATCGGGCGGCGCGGTTCTTCGTGCGCCCCGGCGGGTCGCTGGGCGGCACATCGGCGGCGAAGATCCGGATCGAAGACGACAACACCACGATCACCGGACAGGCGACCAGCGGCGGGTTCTGCGGCAAGGACAACGTCTACACGGTGTACTTCGCGATGAAGTTCAACAAGCCGTTCACGTCGTTCGGCACCTGGGACGGCTTCTCGGTATTTCCCGACGGCCGCAGCGCCTATTCGAGTTACCAGGGATCCACCGGGGGATACGTCGAGTTCCCGGCCGGCTCGGATCTCGAGGTGCGAACCGCGTTGTCCTACGTCGATGTCGCCGGCGCGCGCAAGAACCTCGACGAGGCCGCGCTGGACTTTGACGATGCGCGCACGGCCGCGTCCAAGCAGTGGAATGACGCGTTGTCGCGGATCAGGGTTGCCGGCTACACCGAGGACGACATTCTCACGTTCTACAGTGCGCTCTACCATTCGTTGTTGAACCCCAACACATTCAACGACGTCGACGGCCGCTACATCGGGTTCGACGGCGAGATTCACACGGTGGCGGCCGGGCACACCCAGTACGCCAACTACTCCGACTGGGACACCTATCGCGGGGTGGCCGCGCTGCAGGCCATGATCTTCCCGCGGGAGGCCAGCGACATGGCGCAGTCGTTGGTCAACGACGCCGAGCAGAGCGGGTCGTTCCCGCGCTGGGCGCTGGCCAACACCGCGACCGCGGAGATGACCGGCGACAGCGTGGTGCCGCTGATCGCGAACTTCTATGCGTTCGGCGCCAAGGACTTTGACGTCGATCGGGCGCTGCACTTCATGCTCGACGCCGCGAAGGAAGGCGGTGTGGGCCGGCACGGTTACGTCGAGCGGCCACAGATCGGGACGTATCGGCAACGCGGGTACCTGCCGTTGCCGTCTCCTAACTGCCACGGTTCCTTCCCGGCGGCATCGATTTCGCTGGAGTGGTCGGTCGACGACTTCGCCATCTCCCAATTCGCCTCGGCATTAGGCGATTCCGATAGCGCTCGCGAATTTCAGGACCGGGCGCAGTACTGGCAGAACCTGTTCAACCCCACGACGCACTCCATCTCGCCGCGCAATGCTTTGGGCTTCTTCCCCCAGGGGCCTGCGGTGTTTCCGCCCGGTAAGGGCTGCTTCAGCCAGATCGGGTTCGACGAGGGCAACGCCGAACAATACGTCTGGTACGTGCCGCAAAATGTGGCCGGCCTGGTGACCGCCTTGGGTGGGCGCGACGCGGTGTCCAAGCGGCTCGACAAGTTCACTGAGCAGCTGAATGTCGGCCCGGTGGAGCCGTATCTGTGGGCCGGCAACGAACCGAACTTCTCGGTGCCGTGGCTGTACAACTACATCGGGCAGCCTTGGAAGACACAGGAATTGGTCGACCGGATTCGCGGCACGCTGTTCAGTCCGACACCTGACGGCGAGCCGGGCAATGACGACCTGGGCGCGATGTCGGCCTGGTACGTCTGGTCGGCTCTTGGGTCTGTATCCGAGCATCCCCGGGACGTCGACGCTGACGGTGAACGCGCCGTTGTTCGACAAGGTCGAAATCGCCTTGCCCGCAGACAAATTCATTCGGATCTCCGCACCCGGGGCGTCCGGGCATCACCGGCTGCAGTACATCAACGGGCTGCATGTCGACGGGCGGTCGACCGACAAGACGTATCTGCCGGAGTCGATGCTTGCGGGTGGCGGTGAGCTGCAGTTCTCGCTTGCGTCGAAGCCGAACAAGTCGTGGGGGACCGCTGTCTGATTCGGCGCCGCCGTCGTTTGGTGCGGGGAGTCTGGCGTTGACGGTCAACGTGTCGCCGGCCTTGGTGGCGGTGGATGCCGGGACGTCGACGGATGTGACGGTCAACGTGCAGCGGATGGTCGACGGGCCGAGCGACTACGAGATCAGCGGAAGGTCTTCTGAAGCAGGGATTTCCGTGGAGTCGGTGGAGGGAAAGTTCGGTGACGACGGGTCTGGGACGTCGACGGTGACGGTCAAGGTGGAGGAGTCGGTGCGGGATGGGTATTACCCGCTGGTGCTGACGACCAAGGCGGGCCAAGGGGAGCGGACGTTCATGCTGTTGG